>CAVXCS010000006.1:0-189763 GCA_963760375.1 uncultured Flavobacteriaceae bacterium
AATTATACCTTTGAACAGTGGTCCGAACAACAAGCTGATAAATACTACCAATTATTACTGGATACTTGTCGCGAAATAGCCGAAAACCCAGATTTAGGAAAAAACTATGAGGGAATCACTCATAATCTTCTTGGGTCGAGAACAAATCGACATATTATTTTCTACAGGAGAATTGATTCTGCCTTAGTAGAAATAACCCGAATACTCCATGGCCGAATGGATCTGAAAGTGCGATTTTGGGAATAAAAACTACACCCAACAACGCCTATACCCCATTGCTTTTCATCGCTTGTTCTAATTTGCTATCTTAGGTTCTTATAAATCATTCTGGTTTGGCCTGGGCTTTTAAAGCAACTGGGCATAGCCTAGACCGTTGGGTATATTAAAAAAAAGAAAATGGATCGTATAGTTAGACTTTTGCTTTGGACACTGCTTATCGTAAATGCAGTCGCCCTATTTGTTACTTTAATCGATTTATGGCCCGGTAATCCATTAAAGAATTACAGTTTTCTTCTTGTGATATCCTTTATAACTTTGGGTGGTTTTATACGTCAGGCAATCAAAAAAAAATCTGAAAAGCAATTAACAGAGTAAGTTCAATGAATCTTTAGGACCACTCGATTTTCAAAAATCAATAACATACCCTAACAACGGCTAGAACCTGCCTGTCCGTCCTCCGTACTAGACTTCGGAAGGTGGGCCGGCAGGCAGGAATCATACCTAAGACCGTTACCAACAATTTGAGAATATTGTTGCGAGATAACCATTCTTAAACTTTTTGCGTCTATGTATATATAAGATCAATCCTGATTTCATCTAATATTTTAAATTTATGTTTGAGAACGCAAAAATTGATATTAGAGTTAAACTAGCTTCGTTATGGACTGCATTAATATTTCTGTATGTATATGCAGATTATTTTGATGGATTGACGTCTTCAACTCAAGAAATGGTCAAAAACCTTGAAACACCTCTTGGCCCTCTAACTCCAGAATTGTTGTTGTTATTTTCAGTGATTACAATAGTACCTTCATCCATGATATTCCTGTCTATCTTCTTAAAACCAAAAATCAATAGGATACTTAACATGGTGATCCCAGTTCTTTGGTCTTCAATGTCAGTCCTTTTATTGTTGATACTATTAATTCAGATTGGCATAAGTTTTATGCGCTTTTTCAGTTTGTTGAGTTTATTATTCTGATTATTATTATTTACCAGGCTTATAAATGGCCGAAAAAGAGTCAAAGTTTGATTCATAAAACTTTTGGCAACAGCTTGTATAATTAAGCATTCGGAATCCATAGCTTGACATTTTTTTCTACATTTAAACTTCAGGATATCCTGAAACTGATTTGACATAGCCAGTTTAGCCTTCCAGCCGAAGCGCGTCGACGAGTTTGCGGTTCTACGCAGCGGCCGATTCCATTGGCGCAAAACGGCTTAAGCCTTTCCAAATCAAACACAAGTGCGATAGGCAACATTAAAACAAACATATGTGAGAAGAATAAATAGCATCTTAATAATTTCAATATTTTGGCTTTTCAGCTGTAAAACTGAAACTGAAATTCCAAGAGTTGAGTACTCGAAAGAAGTAGTTTCAAGTCCTATTCCTTTTGCAAAAGGAGTAATTTCCACAAATAAAAATAGTGAATTTGAACTCACATTTTCAGCGGACGGACAAACAGTGTACTTCTCAAGGAGAGCACCTGAAAAAAAGCAAAAAATTTACGTAAGTAACTTCAAAAATGGAAAATGGACAGCGCCTATACTTGCCAACTTCTCCATTGACCGGGATGAAACCGCTTCCATAACACCTGACGGAAAATATTTATTTTTTGGTTCAGAACGTCCAATACCTGAAAAACCGAATAAAGGAACCTTCGATATGAACATCTGGATGATGGAAAGAACAGATAATGGTTGGAGCGAACCAAGACCATTACCCGAACCAATTAATGCGGTTCAATTAGAAAATGAAAAATGGCCCTCTTCAAACAATAATTTCTTTTTCACAAATGATAACAAAACTTTTTATTTCACATCGATGATGCGTGGAACAAAAAGTATAAAACTTTATGAAACAAAATTTGACGGAAAAGATTTTTCTGAACCAAAAGCGATAGACGGAATTTGGGACGATGAAAAATTTTGGATTTATTCTGCTGTGATTTCACCAAATGGAAAATATCTGGTTTTCAATTCTTATGAAGCTCCAGGAGGAGAAGGTGGAGAGGATGTTTTTGTATCACGTAAAACGGAAAATGGATGGAGCAAGGCCAAATCAATAGGAAAATTGGTTAACACAAAGATGAGGAAGGCAGTCCAAGATTTTCAAGAGACGGCAAATATTTCTTTTTCAGCAGAGCAGAAAATTTAGGAAATTATGAGTACGGTGAATGGAACATCTTCTTCGTTGAAACCGAATATCTTAATTTGGAAAACATCTTTAAAAATTAAAACAATTGATATGAAATCAATAGTTCTTTTATCAATTGTAGTTTTTTGGTCAATTTCCACCTTTGGGCAAAACGTAGTTGATATTTCCAAGACTCAAAAAATAACCAAGAAGGGAATGGAGATAACTACCTTTCAAGAAAAGCCATTAACAGGTGTTTTAATCGAAAATCATCCTAATGGCAAGCCTAAATCGTGGACTAAAATGAAAGATGGTTTACCTGATGGATTATGGCAAGAATGGTATGAGAACGGACAATTAAAATTTAATGCCTATTGGCTTGCAGGCAAAGGACACGGCCTTTGGGAATACTACCACGAAAATGGAGTATTACGTCAAGAGGAGTTTTACAATATGGATATTCCAATTGGAATCCAAAAATACTTCTACAACAACGGGCGGTTAAAGTCCAAGTCGAGCTGGTTAAATGCAAAGAAACACGGAATTTGGACTTTCTTTAATGAATCGGGAAATTTAATGAGAACGGAAATATATGCTGAGGACAAATTGGTTTCAACAAGCGAAAAATAAAAAATGTTGCGTAACAATGTATATGCGACGTTGTGCTTCATTATCCCTACGCTATTCAACGTCGCCGAAGCTATGTTGATTTTAGTGCTTCGGAATAGAAACTATGACCAACCAATAACCGATGATATTATCGAAACTTAATCACGCCTTGGCGTGATCAAATGTCCCGGGGACATTTGGTTGAGATAACTCCGCCAGAGACGGACACGCGCTTGCGGACTTACTAAAAGATTAAATAAAAACTATGATTAAGTTTTTTAGACGAATTAGACAGGAACTGCTAACCGAAAACAAATTCAGTAAATATCTGCTCTATGCAATCGGAGAAATCATTCTTGTCGTCATTGGAATATTGATAGCGTTACAAATTAATAATTGGAATCAAAATAGGCTTAAAGGAAAAAAGGAAATACAGATTTTAAAGTCTTTCGAAACTCAATTTCAAAATGATATATCTCAGTTTGATGAAAGTCTGAAATTCTACGAAGCTGCATCAAAGTCTATTGATATCATTATCTACCATCTCGAAAATAAAATCCCCTATAATGATTCGCTAAATCAACATTTCTATTTATCAACAAGATTTTACGGAGATTCAGATTTAGATAATAACGTTTTTGAATCCTTAAAATCGCTTGGTGTAGATCTCATCTCTAATACGGATATCAGAAAAAGAATTACTCAATTATATGAAGATGATGATGAATGGATAGTCAACTTTGAAATAGTTTATAGAGATTTCCTTTTTAATGCAAGTGAAAACATATTTAACACTCGATTTAAAGATTATTGGGGAGGTGATTATAAAGATTTGACATATAGCCAAGGAGAAATGATTCCCCTAGATTATGAAAGCTTACAAACAGATCAGGAATACCTTATATTTTATCCGGACTCAGAAGAATCATCTTGGTTGGATGATATATAAACCTATCGAAGAAACAAAAGCAAAATTAATAGCGTTGTCGAAGGATTTGAATAAAGAAATCGAGCGACTGGAGAAGAAATAACGAAAGCACAACAATGAGCTATAAGCAATGGCACTGTTCTTCCCAATCTCTGAAAATCCTCGTGGATTTTCAGGTTGGTTTTTGGTTGCAAAGTTAAATTGCTTTGCCTTCCTCTCGATACGCGCGTCGGCGGCAGGTCGCAATTACTCATAGCCGAGACCGTTAGGTGGAAATAAAGTCATATAAATGGGAAATACTGCAAATTTAAAACAACGCCTTAAAGAGAAATATCAATTAGTTGGTTCAATTGCTATTATATTTCAATCGTTGAGCTTACATCACCGCATATTCACCCCATTTCCGCTAAATCCTCCACTAAATGCCGTACCAATCCTATGTTGGCTCCTAATCATCGCTAGCTGCAGTCAACCACAAGAAGAACAGAAATACAGACCAAATGTCTCTGTCACAAAAGTGGATGGAATTGTAATTCAAGACAGTATTAGCCCGCCGATAGTAACCAAAATAACTCCCGCTAATGCACCTAAGATAGTCCAGGCAGGAAAACCAAAAACTACCATACACCCAAAATCCAAAGTGCCTGGTGATGCATTCTTTACTCAATATACAGAGGAGGATGGTCTTTCATCTAAGAACACCTCTAAGATCATCGAAGATAGAAATGGCAACCTTTGGATCGGTGTTTACCACGAAGGATTGACCAAATTCGATGGAAGTAATTTTATTCATTACACCACCGCAAATGGAATGCAGAATCCATGGCCTTATTGGCTAGCAGCAGACAAGACAGGAAATATTTGGTCTTATGTTGGGGAAGGATGGGTTACAAAATACGATGGTATACGCTTTACAAATTACTACTCAATTGATGATGAGTTATTTAATTAGGCGAGGGACATGATGATAGACAAGAATGATCGAATGTGGTTTGCTACGCAGAATGGCTTATTGAAATATGAGGTTGACAAAGATTCAGGAACGGAAAAAGTGACCAGATATACTACGGAAAACGGCCTAAAGGATAATTTTGTAACCCTTCTGGAGGAAGACCTTAATGGTAATATTTGGATAGGTAGCGACAATTTCGGGCTTACCAAATTTGATCCAGATGCTACTATGGAATTTACCAACTACACCACAAAAGACGGTCTACCCAGTAATAATATCCAGGCTATCGAAGCTGATGATATGGGAAATATATGGATAGGAACCGACAAAGGACTCATAAATATAATGGTGATCACTTTACACACTATACAACTAATGACGGTTTAACTAATAATGATGTGCAATGCATTAAGATCAGATAGCGAGGGGAATATATGGATAGGAACCAACAAGGGTCTAAATCGTATCGAATTATTGGAAGATGGAGTAGAAAATATTATAAAATATATTTCGGACGAAAGTCTCATTAACGCTAGTGTAGCTGAAATCATAGAAGATCAACGCGGAGTTATCTGGATTGGCACAAACGAGTGCGGGCCTTTTTAGTTATAATCCAAGCAATCCTAGGCACTTCAATTATGGACGACTTATGCTTCAGGACAATGAGAACAACCTGTGGTTCAGTAAATTTGGCAGTGGAGTGACTAAGTTTGACGGTAAGCAATCGATGACCTACGGCACAGCCCAAGGCCTGGCAACCAATGACATCAGTAGAATATTTCAAGATAAAGAGGATAATTTATGGTTTGCAGGGAATAATACCTTGAGCAAATTTGATGGCAAGACCTTTACCAAATTTACTTCTGCGCAAGGCTTACCTGACATTCGGGTGATGGATTGGGAAATAGATTCAAATGATAATATTTGGCTAGGTAGTTGGAACGATGGTGTGGTTAAATTTGACGGGAATAGTTTTACACATTATACATCTGCCCAGGGTTTATCTAAAAATACAGGCTATCAATTATTGGCCGATAAGACCGGCAATATCTGGATGGGCGGAGAATATTTGAACAAGTTTGACGGCCAATATTTCACCAACTATTCTCCCAGTAAGTTATCCGAGCTGTATCAAACCGAACCATTAGTTCAAGACCGGTATGGTAATATCTGGTTTGGTTCTCTTAAAGGTCTTGTTCGGTTCGATGGTGAAAACTTCACCAGGTATTCGACCGCTCACGGACTTTCAGACAATAATTTAGTACGTTAATGACCGGTGCAGTGGAGGATTCGATACATGATCTTCTTTGGGTTAATACAAAAAGAGGTGTATCGGCCTTAAAATTAAGTTCAATGCAGTCTGTGGAACCTGACAGCCTCAGCTTTAGAAATTATAATTCCAATACTGATTACATCGAGCGCGTGGATTTTGTTGACAACGAAGGAATAATATGGGGAGGTTGGAAAAGGGAAAAATATCCGAATGGATATTGATACTGAGGTTAATCAGATTAAAGATTTTGATATACAAATTAAAAATGTCGGGATTAACAATGAAAAAGTTAGTTGGTATCTCATGAACCCAAACCCTTCGCCATATGATAGTCTAGCGGCATTGAACGAAATGGCGCTAACCTTTGGGAAGATTTTAACGCCTCCTGAGCAAAACCAATTGAAGCGTAAATACCAGGATATTCAATTTGACAGCATCAGCCGGTACTACCCGGTACCTCAAAATCTCATACTTCCTTATTCCAAGAATGACATTAGCTTCGAATTTGTGGCTATAGATCTAGCGATGGGAAATCAAATAGAATATCAATATCTATTAGAAGGCTATAATAATGATTGGAGCATCTTGGATAAAAAAACTTCTGCGAATTTTGGTAATATAGAAGAAGGCAATTACACTTTTCGGATAAGAGCAGTGAATCCTGATGGTGTTTGGAGTGAGCGGCATTTTGACTTCAAAGTACTGCCACCATGGTGGCGCACATGGTGGGCTATAGCCTTGTATGTTACGGGAGCATTATTTTCAATCTATTCATTTGTACAATGGAGAATTTCAGCGCTGAAAAAACAGCAAAAAAAACTAGAACAGATTGTTACTGATCGTACGGCCGAAGTTGTGGCCCAAAAAGATGAATTGGCCAAACAAAATGTGACCATCACAAAAGAAAAAAAACGATCCGATGAACTTCTCCTTAACATTTTACCCTCCGAAACTGCTGAAGAACTAAAACAGTATGGATCCGCAAAAGCAAAAAATTACGATACGGTCACTGTACTTTTTACTGATTTTAAGGGATTCTCACATCATGCTGAAAAGCTTACACCGGAGGAACTTGTTGCCAAGCTTGATCACTGTTTCAAAGCTTTTGACCGAATAATGGGTGAGTACAATATTGAAAAGATCAAAACAATTGGTGATGCATATATGGCAGCCGCGGGATTACCTAAGACCAATACAAGCAATCCGGTTGACGCTGTTCGAGCAGGATTGAAAATCCGAGACTTTATGTTGATGTACAAGGAAGAATGTAAATCAAAAGGTCAAGAACCTTTCGAAATACGAATTGGAATACATACCGGACCCGTGGTGGCAGGAATTGTTGGAATCAAAAAATTCGCATATGACATCTGGGGGGACGCTGTAAATTTGGCGTCCCGAATGGAAAGCAGCGGAGAGGTAGGAAAGGTGAACATTAGTCAAAGTACGTTTGAGCATTTGAAAGACAGGAAGGAGTTTTCCTTTGTTTCCAGAGGCATGATAAAAGCAAAGAATAAAGGGGAAGTTGAGATGTATTTTGTTGAATATAGGTAACGCTAATCAGACTCTCTATTCGCAATGGCGTAAACAATTGACATTGAAATAATCAATTCCAATGGATTATATATAGTGAAAATCAATGCGAACAAATGCATTCGAATTGATTAAATTCATAAAATATTGAACAGGCGCCAACAAAGCATAACTGTCCATACCTCCCAAAAGGTCGGCGCGTCAGGTATGCAGGGAACATGTACAGGACCTAAAGGCTATTACTTGTTCCCTTTGATCGGCAAATAATTTTTCTTTAAAAAAGCTTGATAACGAGCTTCTTGCAGATACGGACCTGCCTCCACAGAACCATTAAATTTGAACACATTATAGATGTCTTTTTCTCTATCCAGGTAGTAATACATAGAATCCCGTTCCTTTAGAATGGCAAAGACAATGGCCATTTGATAGTTTTTCAATACGTCTTTGTCTAAAATTGAACGCACTTTTTTAATCTCATTTAGTTGGGCATGCGATATGGCAAGATCAAAATAATGTGTATAAACAAAACTTTCGATAAACTTTTCTGCTTCATTATATTTTCCCGAATAATACTGGTAGTTAAAACCTAAATAGGATCTCATAAAATCGGAAAACAGGCTGGAAAAATAGGGGTCGGTCATTTCCTTAAAGATAAAGAGAATATCGCTATACTCCTTAAAACAAAAAAGTGTCCCGATTTTTCCAAGGAAATTTGGCAAGCTTCTCATGGGTATTTCCGAATCAAATATCGGATTAACTCCGAAATCAGAACATTCTATTTAGCTAAACATCACATTTTCAAGGGTTGAAAATAAATCGTATCTTCTTATACCAAATCTGTCAGCGCAGAACCTCAGCTTTAATCTCACGTTAACTCATCCTCTGGTTTGGGTTTTAATTGAGTTTGTAATTGGCCATTACACTAAATAACCAAACCAATTATGAAGAAAGCTATCCAATCAGCTTTGATCATTGCTATGGTCCTATCATCGCTGAGTCTGTTCTCACAAAATCAAACTATTAGTGGTACTGTAACCGACAATTTCAATCAGCCTCTTTTTGGGGCAAATATTCTTGTAGAAGGCACAAATAGGGGAACTACGGCAGATCTTAACGGCTTCTATCAAATTGAAGCCGCCTCGGAAGAAACACTTTTATTTTCATTTGTCGGTTTTAAGTCTCAAAGGATAATGGTCGGTTCTATTAATACGATCGATGTCACCCTTCAAACAGGTATAAACCTGGATGAAGTCATCTTATTAGGATATGGTACCACAACACGGGAAGAGCTCACCGATAATATCACCACTGTTACTGCGGATCAGATCAAAGAGATACCCGTACCATCGATTCAGGGAGCACTTATTGGGAAAACAGCTGGGGTGCAGATCACCCAGACGAGTGGCAGGGCAGAATCCGGCTTCAAAATCCGGGTTCGAGGGGTGGCTACCATAAACGGCAACCAGGAACCACTCTATGTTATTGATGGCATTCCAATCGAAAAACAGGACAATAGTGTTAATCAATCTCCAATAAATGCGCTCATTGGCCTGAATCCAGAAGATATTGCATCCATAGAGATCTTAAAAGATGCCTCGGCAGCAGCCATCTATGGGTCCCGTGGTTCCAATGGCGTGGTATTGATCACCACCAAAAGCGGGCGTCAGGGCAAGACCCGTTTTACATTCCGAAGTTCGTATGGCTTCAGCGAAGCTCCAAATAAGCGAAATTGGCTAAATACGAATGAATATGTGGAATTGTATACGGAGGCTGCCCTCAATTCAGGATTCACGGAAGATGATGCGGCCTTTTTCTTTAACCTATTTGCGGAAAACGAGGCAGACTGGCGGGAAGGTGCTGTGGATACGGACTGGCAAGACCTCGCGCTGATCACTGGAAACATTCAGGACATAGGTTTTAGTGCCAGCGGCGGGGAAGGAAACACCACATTTTTTCTTTCAACGGGATATAACCGCACCAATAGTATCATTCCCGGAAATACCTTGGAGCGCTATAGTGTGCGTGCGAATATCGAGAATCAGAGCAATAACTGGCTTACTTTAGGTATGAACTCTAACTTTAGTAAAACCCAGCTTTCGCGTATTGCGAATGACTTTCAATTTGGAAACCCCGTAGAGGCCATTGCGCAGATTCCATTTAGCAGCCCTTATCTCGAAGATGGCATTACCCCAAATACCAACACTACGCTTTACTACAACTTCTTAATGGACCAGTTTAATGGAGATTTCAAATCGAACTTATGGAAGGCTTTTATGAAGGTATACGGTCAAGTGTCCCTTTCAAACAACTTGAATTTTAGATCAGAAATTGGGTATGATTATACCCAGCAGTTAGAGGAGCAGTTTTACGGAAGCATGACAGAATCTGCCTCCACCAATGGATATGGGGATGCCAATAATTTTGTCAACGAGAAGTACGTGATCAACAATTACTTCACCCATGAACTAAGTCGTGAAAATTGGAATCTGCAAACCACGCTGGGGATGTCTTATGAAGAGAATCGAATAAAAACGCTTTTCGTAGGGGGTCAGGATTTCCCTTCAGACCAACTGCGCAAACTGAATACCGCCGGAGAGATCATCGGAGGCGAAACATCAGAATCTGCCTATAGTTTTGTTTCCTATTTTATGAGGGCCAATGCCACCCTTTGGGAGCGCTTCCTTCTTAAGGCAAGCATCCGGATCGATGGTTCCTCCCGCTTTGGTTCGGAAACCAAGTACGGAACTTTCCCCGCAGTTTCAGCAGGTTGGCTGCTTTCTAAGGAGGCATTTTTGAAAAACAACCAAACCATTTCGAACCTAAAGGCTCGCATCAGTTGGGGATTGACCGGGAATGCCAATATTGGAAATTTTGCAAGTAGAACCAATTTTGTTTCGATCACCTATAACCAAAATCCGGGATTTTATCTTGGAACCTTGGGAGATCCTAAATTGAGTTGGGAAGATACTGCCCAATACAATTTTGGCTTAGACCTGGGTTTGTTTAAAAACCGTGTGAATACAAGTTTTGATTATTACATCAAAAATACGGAAGGTTTGCTCTTTCAGGTTCCTATACCCTATAGTAACGGCATCGGCTTGATCAATCAGAATACCGGGAATATCCAAAATAGGGGCTTCGAACTTACGTTGGACACAAAAAACATCCTTACCAAAGACTTTAGTTGGTCTACATCTCTCAACTTATCATGGAACAAAAATGAGGTAAAATCACTTCCCAATGGCGCGGATATTGTACGAGATGAAAAAATAGTGCGAGAAGGAGAAACGGTAGCCTCTTTCTATATACAGGAATATGCCGGGGTAGACCCCACCAATGGAGATGCGCTGTTTTATCGCAACACGGAATTGCCCGACGGGAGTCTGGACCGTTCCACTACCAATGATTTTACCCAAGCAAGCAGGCGGGTACTGGGAAATCCTTTCCCCGATATCATTGGTGGCATGACCAATACCATTCGCTATAAAAATTTTGATTTCTCTTTCACTTTTCAAGGCCAATGGGGAGCGCAAATTTATAATGGTGGAGGTATATACCAGTCAGCCAATGCCGATTTCTTTGACAACCAGACCCGCGATCAATTAAACAGATGGCAACAAGCGGGCGACATTACAAATGTTCCGCAGGCCAGATTATTTGGTGGTAACGGCAACCAGAATTCATCCCGTTATTTAGAAGATTCCGACTTTATCAGACTAAGGAACCTCACTCTTGGATATACGTTACCCCCTTATATTACAGCAAAATTAAAATTAGACCGCATCCGCATTTATTTTACAGGCGTAAATCTATTGACCTTTACTGATTTTAAGGGTTGGGATCCTGAATCAACTACAGACGCTTTTCAAGAAAATTCGCTGTTTTCTGGTCATACCTCATATTCTCCACCCCAGCCCCGCACACTAACCCTGGGATTCAATGTAGATTTTTAAAACTATCGAGATGAAAAAACCATATATACTTCTTTTTATTTTAATTCTTATTTCAGGATGTGATGACAATCTAAACATAGACCCTACCGATGCGCTGACGCCGGAGACACTTCTTGAAGATCCGCAAAACTTAGATAGACTGCTGATTTCCGCTTATACATTTGCAGGAATTCCACATGTTGGAAGAATTCAAACTGCATCAGAGCTCTTAGCGAACGAAGGGAACCTGGCCTATAGGGGTTTTTTATTGGATTTCTTTGAATTTGATCGTAAGGTAATTATCCCTACCAATGATTTTGTCCGTATTCTTTGGGAATATAGCTACCGCTCAATTAACTTATGTAATATAATTCTTGAAAACCTGGAATCGATAGATGACCCTGTACGGAAGGCACAATTAGAAGGCGAAGCCAAATTTATTCGTGGCCTGTTATACTTCGAAATGGCTCGCTATTTCGCTTTGCCATATGAAGCTGGCAACAACAATGCTCAGCTGGCGTTGCCCATTGTTTTTGATGCCGTGACAGACGTAAGCCAGATCAGCTACCCTGGTCGGAATTCCCTGGAGGAAGTATATGCGCAAATTATTTCCGATTTGCAGGTTGCCTTTGACATACTTCCTCCAGACAACGGTTTCCGTGCCGACCGCTATGCAGCCCGTGCCATACTGGCCAGAGTATATTTGCAGCAAGAGAATTATGTGGCAGCAAGGGATGCAGCCCATGATGTGTTGCAGAATAGTGGACATGTCTTGGCACCGGACATAGCTTCCGCATTTAATAATGAAGCAGATGGCATTGAAGATATTTTTGCCTGGCAAATAACTTCACAAGATGGACAGAATAGATTTAATACCTATTGGTCAACCCTCCAGTTCGGTGGAAATTCTCAAACAGCCGATGTTACCATTGAACCTCCTTTCTTTGACCTTTTCAACGGTCTTGACGACCGGGCTACCTTTTTCTATTCGGGCAATGGCACCACGGTCAGCTCCAAATGGCAGAGTCGGTTTGCCAATGTGCCCTTTATCAGGATAGCTGAGATGCACCTGATACGGGCCGAGAGTAATTTTCGGGAAGGGAGCAATCTTGGATTAGTCCCCGAAGAGGAGATCAATGCTTTACGGGCTCGCTCCAATGCGGCGCCCATTTTAGGAATCACATTGCAGGATATACTGGAAGAACGACAACGTGAACTTGCATTTGAAGGCCATCGCTTTCATGATGCGAAACGCCTGCAGGAAACTATTGATGGCCTCCCCTATAATGCCGATAATTTGGTAATGCCAATCCCTCAAGCTGATATTGACACCAATCCCAACCTGATACAAAACCCGGGGTATACGAATTGACATAATGCTAAGTTGTCATAAGTAATTATTTCGAAGCGCTAAAAAAACATAATGTTTACAAGATAGCTACCGCCTATGCTATTGGTGAAATTTTGTTGGTGTTGATTGGGATTTTTAGACTAACGAATATAAGCCTCCCCTCCTTGGAGGGGATCGAGGGGTGGGTAAAGGTGAGTTCAAAACCCACCCCTAGCCCCTCCCAAGAGGGGGAAAATACCGTATTATGATTAAATTTTTTAGGCAAATAAGACAACAACTGCTTACCGATAACAAATTCAGCAAATACCTGCTTTATGCCATTGGCGAAATCCTTTTGGTTATTATTGGTATTCTCATAGCGCTTCAAATCAACAATAAAAACCAGGAAAACAACAATCTTGGTTTGGAAAAGGAGTACCTGTTGTTCATGCAATCGGAACTCAAGATCGATTCAGAAAATCTCGCTGAACTTATCGAAAATCTGACTGCTGTGAACCAAGGGCTTGATACGATCATCGCGAATCTTGAAACTGACAACAAGTTTCCTGTTGATACCATTGCCAAACTGTATCAGCCCATCTTTTATGTTCCGAATTTTAGAGGTCACACGGAGACCTTTGAATCCATAGAAGCAAGCGGTCACCTTTCGCTGGTAAGGAACATCAATATCAATCATGATTATTTCACATTATTAAAACAGTATGAAACTTTCTATAAATACTTCGATGATGTTTTTCTTTCGTTTGCCATTGATTTTACGAAGGAAGCAAGCCGCTATTTTGCCTTTGATACGATGCGGTTAACAGATGCACAATATGCGTATTCGCAAGATTCCAAAAATACCATCATGATGTCTAAATTTACCCGAAGTGCGATTATCGGCCATGCGAAAGGAAGCCATCGAACGGTTAAAAAATTGATGGACACCATTGATACGGAAATAACCAGTAGATTTAAAGAATGAAAAAACCTTTCATCATGTCAGTCTCCCTAAAATTTCGCATCCTTTACCTTATACTGGTTCTGGCCTCCTGTGGAAAAGATTCCCCCGCGACCGAACCACAAGTCATGAACGACCCTCCCCCCGTAAATCAACCCCCACCGGAAACAACGCCACCAACGCCATCCGATCCACCCTTCGACGGTACCATTTTCTTGGATCCGAATATCATCACCGATAACGACAAAACCACTTTTGAGAGCCTTTCCTACGCAGGGCAGGGTTCCAGAACCATGTTCGATAGAAGGGTGGATGCTTTCATTACGGTCAATGCATTTCTGTTCGATGTGGCCTATGATGACGGCTTGAATTTGGAAATACAGGTGAACCCCGAATTTCAAACCGAGGAACTGGCTGGCGAAGTCTCGGAAAAATACGCGGTGATCATTGGCAGGCTGCCCACCGCACTTCGACAAGAAGTGGAAACGGTGTGGATACATAAGGGTCTTGAACCCTTCGGCGGCGGGAACAACAATATCCTGATCCATATCGATCAGGCAGTGCTTTACGAAAATGATGGCATCCTGGAAGAAACCCTCGTACATGAGGCATCGCATACTTCACTTGACGCCATGCATGCCGCTTCCTCAGCTTGGCTTGCGGCACAGCAAGCCGACAACAATTTTATCTCGACCTATGCGCGCGACAATCCCGAGCGTGAGGATATTGCTGAAAGTTTTCTGATGTATGTGGCGATCCGTTTTCGATCCGATCGAATTTCGGATGCCCTTGAAACTACGGTTATGGAAACCATGCCAAATCGCATTGAATACTTTGATGGGGCATCCCTCAACATGTACCCCATTGAATAGCACCTCGTGTAAAAACTGTCCTTTTTTCGTACCTTTAAGTGACCTCAAAAATGGCGGTCCATTGCCGTAATTTTTCACCCATGAAATTCAGGGAGTAATTCCTAAAGCGATAGGCGCATAAATATGTCCTCCCATGAAGAAAACGCCGATAAAGGCAAGATAAAGTCCGAGGATTAATCATCGAACATGGCCTACATACATCATTAAAAGCAATCTCTTATGAGCAAAAATTTAAAAGTGGCAGCAGCACAACTCGCCCCTGTTTTTTTAAATAAGGAAAAGACGCTCGATAAGGCCTGCAAAGCGATACGGGAAGCCGGGTCAAAAGGGGCTAAATTGATCGTTTTTCCGGAAGCCTTTCTATCCGGATACCCAGACTGGGTTTGGCTCATACCCAACAGCAAGGGCGCTGCCCTTAACGAACTCTACATAAAGCTCGTTGACAATGCCGTTTCGGTTCCCGAACAAGCTACGGAAAAACTCTGCAAAGCGGCAAAGGAGGCCGGTATCAATGTCGTAATGGGCATGAACGAACGCAATACGGAGACCAGTGGCACAAGTCTGTACAACAGCCTCCTATTTATTGACGAACAGGGTGAAATTTTAGGAAAACACCGCAAACTTATTCCCACGGGTGGGGAACGACTGATATGGGCACAGGGCAATGGAAGTACCTTGAAATCTTACGCCACCTCGGCGGGAAAAATAGCCGGACTCATCTGCTGGGAAAACTTTATGCCTTTGGCAAGAAATGCCATTTACGAATGTGGAACCCAGATCTTGGTGGCGCCAACATGGGACAAGAGCCCGAACTGGTTGCAGACCATGCAACACGTCGCCAGAGAGGGCGGATTATTTGTGATCAGCTGCTGTATGGCCTTAAAAATGGAGGATATACCCGACGAATATGATTTTAAGCAGCTCTACCCAAAAGGCAGGGCGTGGATCAATCCCGGAAACAGTTGTATCATCAATCCGAAGGGCCAGTTGTTGGCCGGACCCCTGGAAGCCGAAGAAGGCATCTTATATGCCGATCTGAACATGGACGACATCTTGGAAGCCAAGCGTATGTTCGATGCGGTAGGGCACTATGCCAGACCCGACGTTTTCAATTTTAGCGTTAATTCTTAAAATGGACACCGACCACTAACTTTGGAATGAAGCCTGGCTGGCCCCAGGAAATACCGTCAACGGATCAAAATTATTATATAAGGCCTGATTAAATTGCGATGACCCATGAAAGATTTCGAATTGTTTGAACCCAAAACCTGGCTGGAGCTACAGGAGTACCTGTTCAAGGAAAAAGACAAAAAAATCGATAGATTTAGAACCCCCTATGCCTATATGGGCGTATCCAACGCAGCATTTGGCTTGGAAACCAGTCTGCAAAGATTGGGCAGAATACCCTCGAAAGTAGAGGGCACCATGGTCAGGAATTTTCAAAAATACTCCCCGATCAACACCTTGATCGATGATTATAACAACTTTTGGAACTGGCTGTCACTGGGGCAACACCACGGACTTCCTACAAGGCTTATCGACTGGACGCATTCCCCGAACGTTGCACTACATTTTTTAACGGAGGATATGGGCACTTATGATGTAGACGGTGCCATTTGGATGGCCAATTACATCGAACTAAGGGACATTCTGCCGGAGGAACTTAAAACCCCTATCCTGAGTAGGGGCAATTATTCCTTTAGTTCGATGGAACTGAAAGAAATCATCGGCAATTCCATTGAGGAACTATATGATTTTTCAAACAGGAATTCGAATGCCATGGTGTTTTTTGAACCCCCATCGATTGACGACCGGATCATCAACCAATTCGCCCTATTTTCGTTCATGCTCGACCCCGATTCCAATCCATTGGACTGGCTTAAAAACCATCCCCACGCCTTAAAAAAAGTAATTATTCCGGCTTCCTTGAAATGGGAAATCAGGGACAAGCTCGATCAAGCGAATATTACGGAACGGATCATTTACCCCGGTCTGGAGGGCATTTCAAAATGGCTAAAACGTTGGTATAGCGACAAAAACAAAATCGGGAAATTATAACACGGTTCAAGCAGCCCTAAATTCAAAATTGCCATGAAGCGCTTAAGCATTGCCGATAACCCATTTTAAACAAATAAGCCATGGAAAGACTAAAAAAGATAAGGGTATATCCTTTCGCAAAATTTCAAGCATTGCTAACGGCACTGCTGGGCCTATTGGCCGGGATATATTATTCATTCGGCGGATTGCTTGTTGATGGCCTCGTAAGTTTGGGCTGGATCAGCTCTTCTGAAACCCCGGGATTGAGTTACGGAACCGTTCTGGCCTTTGGGGCGTTGATCGGTATGCCCTTGATAGCCGCAGCCGTTGGGTTTGTGGTAGGGCTGGTGGAAGCTGTTTTATATAATTGGACCGCAAAATGGTTCGGGGGCATCAAAATCGATTTCGCACAATACGGGTAACAAAATTATTTGACGCCGATCATATCAGGAGTAGAAAAGGACATCAGCAAATCGATACCATACAAAGCACTATGACCAAAACCATCAAATACCTGTTATTTTGCTTGTTGATACTGAGCATAAAAGCCTGTGGCCCCGACCCAAAAAAAGCTGAAGAAAGGGAATCCACAGCATTGGAATTCCGATCATCGAACCAAAAACTGACCGAGGCTTTCCATTGGGCAAAAGGCAAGGCCTTGTCCTATGCACACGACGACTCCGACCCTGTTGGGTATTGGTATGAGGCCGCACTTCCCGATCGGGAAGCCTTCTGCATGAGAGATGTTTCCCATCAGACCATTGGCGCTGAAATCTTGGGACTGGGAAAACACAACTACAATATGTTCCTCAAATTTGCAAGGAACATCAGTGTGGAAAAAGACTACTGCACTTACTGGGAAATCAACAGATATGATAAACCCGCCCCGGTCGATTATGAAAACGATCAGGACTTTTGGTACAACCTGCCCGCCAATTTCGACATCGTGCAAAGTGGCCTTCGACTTTACCAATGGACCGGTAACCAGGAATACCTGACCAACCCCGATCTCAACACCTTTTATGAACTAAGCATGAACGCGTATATCGACCACTGGAATCTGGCCGATGATAAAATATTGGGCAGAAATCGGATGATGCATCTCAAAAACGATTGGGCAAATAGCAGGTTCGGCACCAACCGTGGCATCCCTACTTACAATGAAGGCGGCAGGGGCGAAACCTTGCTCGGTATCGATATGACCGCTTCGATGATCGCCGCCTATAAGGCCTATTCAGAAATATTGAAACTCAATGGCAATTTAAACGAATCGGAAGCATATCATCAGAAAGCATTAAAGACACAAGAATTCTTGGATACATTTTGGTGGGATCCCGAAAAACTGGAATACCGTTCCATATACTATTCCGATGGGTCGTTCGATTATTTTTGGGTCGGTGAACAGCAAGCCTTTCTTCATTATTTGATCTATTTCGACGCCATTGCTGATGAGGGAAAAAAGATGAAGATCGTCAACGATTATGAGGAGAACTTCGACCGGTTGATCGTGGAATTGAAGTCGTATCTACCCATCATCTTTTATGAAAACGGGAAGTCAGAAATCGCCGACCGAATGATCGTTGATCTCTGTAGCACTGAAAATCTGCGTCGCGACTATCCGGAAAATTCCTTTACGGTCATAGAACATATCACGCGGGGGTTGATGGGCATCGATGTGGATGCGTCATCGAACCGCTTTTCAACGGAACCAAGATTGGCCAAAGAGGCCGATTGGGCAGAACTGAAGCATGTGCCGCTGCTTTCCAACAAGGTTTCGGTAAAGCATCTCGGTCGTTCTATGACCATGGCCAAAAACGAAAGCGGGGATAGTGTTCATTGGACCGCCAAAATACCTGGTGTTCATTCATTTTTGTTCCTCGATGGGCAAAAAACCGATTGTAGCATTGGGGGTGCCGACCAACATACCTATTCGTATCTTACCCTTACCCTTAAGGCCGGCGAATCGGCCACCGTATCCATTGACCCGCCAACAATTGAGCAATTGTGATGGCCCTTGGCCCGTTCCCTATCATAAAAATTGATACTTTTAAAGAAGCCGATTATCCGTTAATGTCATTGAAGCCAAGTATTATGAACAAGAAAATCACCTTTGCCATACTCCTGCTGATCCAAATTCCACTGCTGGCACAGCAAACCGTGCTGCGTGCCAAAACCTTGATCGACGGAACAGGCAATAGCATTTCCAATCCCACCATTGTCATTGAAGGCAACAAAATAATTGCGGTGACCCCCAATGGGAATATCCCAAAGGGGGCCACATTCATAGACTTGGGAGATTATACCCTCCTGCCCGGCCTGATAGACATGCACGTTCACCCCAACCTCAGTGTGAACGAGTATCAGGTAAACCATCTCAAAGGATCTTCTGCAAAAAAGGCCTTGGTGGGGTTAAAGGCGGTTCAAGATTTGCTGCAGGCCGGTTGGACCACGGTAAGGGTTGCCGGCGATGGTGATACAGGTTATGCCAACATGGAAATTAGAAATGCCATCGATCAGGGACTCTTTATCGGACCACATATTTTTGGTGCTGCACATTATATCTCTATCACAGGCGGTGGCGGGGATATCAATTTTATCTCCTACGAACAAAAAACAATCGCGGACGGCCTCGTCGTTGATGGGCCGGAAGAGATACGCAAAGCCGTTCGCAATGAAATCAAATATGGCAGCGACTGGATCAAACTATTGGTTACGGGTGCCTTTATGAGTGCCGGGGACAACCCCAATAATGTGCATTTCAGTGAGGAAGAGTTGAAAATGGCCGTGGAAGAAGCATCACGCCGCGAGGTTCCGGTGATGGCCCATGCCCATGCGGCCGAAGGCATCAAGATGGCTGCCAGGGCAGGGGTACGCACCATTGAGCATGGTTCCTTCATTGATGAGGAAGCCATGGATTTGATGATACAGCATGGCACTTGGTTGATTCCAACCTTTTCCGTCCGCAATTATTACGAACAAACCGAAGATGAATCCCTTCAGAAAGCCAGTGAACTGAATAGGAAATCCAAGGACGAGATTTATAAAAAATTCCAAATGGCCTTTCGAAAAGGCGTGAAATTTGGCCTGGGCACCGATTTTGTGGGCTGGCCTGCCGCCTACTCTGCTACTGAATTTGAGAGTTACCTAAAAGTTGGGTTCACGCCCATGCAGGCCATAGTATGTGCGACAAAAACCAATGCCGAAATCTTAATGAGGGAACATGAAATAGGAACGGTGGAGGTAGGAAAACTGGCCGATATCATTGCCGTTAAAGGCGACCCTCTTAAAGACATCACGGAGCTGCAAAAGGTAAAGTTCGTGATGATTGGGGGCGCTGTCGTAAAACATGAAAAATAACGATCTAACTGTAGAGACCAGTACAGCGATGCCAGTGGAAGGGAAATGAAACTTAGAAAGCGACAACTTGATAAATAGATACATTATGAAAACAATGACATGCAAACAAATGGGCGGGGCCTGTGAAAAGGTATTTCATGCCGATACCTTTGAGAAAATGGCCGAAATGAGCAAACAGCACGGGATGGAAATGTTTCAAAAAGCAGATCCCGCCCACTTAAAAGCGATGAACGAAATGCAGGAACTGATGAAATCGCCAAAAATGATGAAGGAATGGTTCGAGAACAAAAGAAAGGAATTCGATGCCCTCTAAGGCGCTTTATTTCCAATAGTGGCATCATTTTACGGAATGTCCGATATATATCAATTTTCCATATTTAATTGGGATGACAAAGCCCAATCCCTTGGGGCAGCCTTCAGTAGGAAGCCAAAGCTGGATAAAACAAGACGTTAACATCCCAAATTCTGGGCCTGTTCACCGACCATTTGGCCCTTAAATCCCAAGTTTTACCAAGCAACATATATTTTTTCATATATTTAGAGGCTAAGCATTCAAGTACGAATCACTCTATTGCTATATTAAGAACAAGGTCTTCCATTGCCTCGGTTGCGGAATGGGCATTTCGACCAAAATACGATATCAATAAAACCATAAACAATGGCGAACCAAGAACAGCCCATCCTGGAGGGAAGCAAAAAGAAAGACCTGGAAACCGCTTCAAAAATTGAATTGATCAAGAATTTGATTTTTGGCGAAAATATCCAGGCTTATGAATCCCAGTTCGAACTCCTCCAAAAAGATATTTTGTCCAAGAAAAAAGCACTTGAAGACCTTATCGAAGCGGTCCGCACCGATTTGAGAATGTCTATCGAAGATGTGTCGACGGATATCAATATACGGATTACAGAATTGGAGGACAAAATGGAAAACAGGATAGAGGATATGCAGGAAAACCAATTGGACAAGAAAAAATTGGGCGAAATGTTGATGGAACTGGGCGAAAAAATACGTAAAGGATAGGAGGCACGATGGTCACGAAAATGGATGAACAAGCCAAGCTGGATATTTTAAAGGATATACTTTTCCCCGATGACAGGGGGGCGGTAGAAGATATCGCCAAAAGGATACAGCTGCTCGAACTCATCATCAATGACCAAAAGAAGCTCGCCTCAAAGGTAAATCCTCTGGTCGACGACAAGATCAATGCCTTTAAAAAGAGTATCCCCGATACCCTTGGGCCCACCATCACCGCCACCCTTAAGAAAGAGATCAGGAACCACAAAGACGATGTGGTCGATGCCCTTTACCCGGTTCTTGGCAAGATGGTCAAAAAGTATGTTGCCCAAGAGATCAAGATCTTGTCCGATAAAATAGACGACCAACTGGGTTTTATCAAACGGGGAAAACGCAAGATTCGATCCTGGTTTGGCGGCCCTACGGAAGAACAGGCCTTGGTAAGGGAGTTGTCCAATGCCACCATTGAACAGGTATTGCTTATCGAACGCGATACCGGCATCCTTAAGGCCAGTTATTCCGTAACAAATTCCATTGATGAGGAAATGATTTCCGGCATGCTTACTGCCATTAAAGGCTTTGTGGAAGATGCATATCACTTGAAAAACCAAAAGCTTGAACTGATACAATACGAGCTTTATAATATACACCTGCAGAGCTTTGTGACCCATTATGTAGCGGTCGTAATTTCAGGCGATTATCAGCTAAAATCGAAAAATAAACTTCAGGATATCATTTTTGACTTCTACTATAATTTTATGGCCATGAACCTAGATCTTGTCTTCCATTCAAAAGACAATCCTGATAAAGGAGTCCGCACCATAGACAAAGAATTGTTGGAAAAAGAGCTGGCCATAAGTTTCGGCAATGCAAAAATCTAAAAAAGTTGTGATCTTAGGGCATTTTGGTGTGGGTAAAACCTCACTGATACGGCGCTTCGTCACCAACCAGTTTTCTGACCAGTATAAGGTGACCATCGGGGTACATATTACCAAAAAAGTAGTGAACCTGCCGAAAGATGACATTTCGCTCATCCTTTGGGATCTGGAAGGCACTGATGCCTTGGAGGAAATTCGCAAGGCCTACCTGATGGGTACCCATGGCGTGGTCTTTGTGTTTGACGTGAGCCGCCCTTCCACTTTTCAACAACTCGATACAGACCTTCAAATAGTGGCCAGGAAAATCCCTGAACGGCCTTTGCTGGTCGTGGGCAACAAAATTGATCTGGTTAAAGCGGACGACATTGACCTATTATCGAAAAAATTGAATATATCCTATGATTACCTCACCAGTGCCAAAACCGGGGACACTGTGGAGGATGTTTTTTTAGACCTCGCAACCCGATTGAACAAAGATGCTTAAGGCGTACCAACAGCAATTTACGATCGAGAACCTACAGTTCGTTTTGGTGGACAGTGAAGGCAGGGTGCTTGAAAGTGAACCTTCTTTTTTGTCCATTGCCAAAGGCGATAATATGGCCGAAATACATCCATTTTTTGAATGTTTGGCCGACCTGGAAAATGAAAAGGATCACAAGCTCGCCTTTTATTGTGTGCACCTGAACATCAGCCAGCAAGATTACATCACGGATATCCAGATGGTCCGGAAGAAAGAAGGGCTTCTTCTTGTGATACAGGACCTGACCGAACACTATAATACATACCAGGCGGTGGCACAGGCCAGGAACGAATCAATCATCAACGAAGAATTCATCGTACTTAAAAATGCGGAGCTCGAGGAGAGGGAACGTTTTAAGAACATGTTTATTCAAAACTTCAGCCATGAATTGCGCAATCCCCTCATGAGTAGCATGGCCATAGCACAGATCTTGAGCGACACCGACTTGAACGACGAACAAAAACAATTGTTGGAGGTGTTGCGCGATTCCAACGGACATCTGAAATCATTGCTTGAAGATACCCTGAGCATCAGTATGATCGCCTCTGGAAAATTAGCGTTGAAAAGCGCCTTGTTCAATCTGTTGAAATTATTGGAATTACTGGCCTTTACCTACAAAACCAAAGCCAAGGCCAAAGGTCTCACTTTTAATTATAACTGTGATTCGCGTGTGCCCGAACTGATCGAGGGAGATCGCTTGCGACTTTTCCAGGTACTGACCAACTTGCTCGACAATGCCATCAAATATACCGCTTCAGGTGCCGTGACCCTCTCCGTTTCCTTCAACCAGAAGTACGCCAAGACGGTAAACCTACACTTCGCCGTTGCTGACACCGGTCCGGGAATTCCAGAGGGGAACAGGAGTACCATCTTCCAGAGCTTTTCACAACTGAACACAACCGACCCGGATGGGGGAACCGGATTGGGACTGGCCCTGGTCAAAGGATTGCTCAGCTTGATGGGAAGTGAAATAAAACTCGAATCGGTGCCAGGCGAGGGTTCGGTTTTCTCCTTTGATCTAGGAGCGAACGTACCCCTGGAAACTGAGCTATTGACCGGGCCTAAAAAAAAGATTGGGGCGACCTCCAAGAAAGACGGTACAGGTCGAAAATACAAATTGCTGTTGGTAGAAGACGATGAAAGGATACTGGCCCTATTGTTTAAGTTCCTGATGGACACGGGTCGTTTTTATATCGATGTCCTTGACGATGGTGCGCAGGTACTGGAGCAAGTAATCCAAAACGAATACGACATCATTTTAATGGACATAAACCTCCCCAATACTCGAGGAGACCATTTGACCCAAATCATTCGCGATTTTCCATTTAAGAACATAGGAAAAATACCTATTGTCGGTATGACCGCCTTTGCATTTGAAGAGCACATAAAAATGTACAAATTGGCCGGCATGAATGCGGTGCTCTCCAAACCGTTTGATAAGGAAGAATTGATCAACACCTTGTTCTCCCTTCTATCTTAAATTCGAAAATTTATACAGCCTGCCTCGCATTACTCCTTGCTTCATTTTGTAGGATTAAGACTACTTTTATGTATTTCATCGATGAAACATCTCCGTTTATCGATCCATTTTGAGCATTTGTGCATATCGCTTTAATCCCTTGTCCCTGTTGTTATTTTTGAACGTTCTGTTGGATGAACAGCTTAAAACCTCAAGATAAAATGACAAAATATATAGTGATTTGGATCATGACTTCCACCATACAGGCCCCATGTGATTATGATGTGACCACAGCGTCAATGGCAGGTCTCATGATGATCAAAAAAGTAGAAGGTGTGAATTGTCTTGAAATCATACAAAAGCCCAATGAAAGGTCATTCGACCAGTACCATACTGCTCAAATATTCTATGACTCGTTGCTCAGGCATCAAAGAAAACATTCCGAAGTAGTTGGAATCCACGATGTCGCCTTAAAACAAAAAACCCAAAACCCATGAGAATAGCATTTGGAATCATCGAGGAAGTTTTGTTTGTCGTGAGTTTGATCGTTTTCATATCGGCCTTCACCCTGATCATATCCACAATTTGGGTTGAAAATTGGAAGGGCCCGTTCACTTCAGGCAGCAAGAAATGGAGTTTGAAATACCATAGACGCAAGCGGAAATTAAAAAAAACTTGGAATGGCCTTAGAAGAAAACTTCAAGGGTCAAGAATATATGAAAGCACTTTAGCCATAACACTTATCTAAACGAATGAATCAAGAAACCAAAAATCGGCAACTGAGCCTTTGGGGCAAATCCAAACTGAAAAAACATCCCTCAGGGAATATATATGGAGAAAAGGAATCGGAACTTTTTATCGGTGCTGCCTTTAGCGGCGACCTTCCAAAAATTTTCCCGGACACCGAGCCCTCGGATCAAATCTCGGAAACCGCTGACAATCTTTAATCCAAAAAAAATACCAATGCGACTATATGACGATTTGACGATGAAAAGGACTTACGAAAAAATACTGATCGTATTGTGTTTGTTGGGTTTATTACTGAATATTTTATTATGGATACTATGAATACCGCAAGATTGCCCAGCATCGCCTTATTGATATTGTTTATTATGACGGGTTATGGGTTTAGCACATTAATTGAAAAGGAGGGCCAAACAGTAAGTTTGATACGGACAATACCTACATCGCTCCTGAACTGCGGTGCGGCCATGGAAATTTATCCAATCCAACAAAATCGTGAAATCACCACAAAAAAGTTGATGGGTCCAATACCCCCATTCGTTGGCAACTCCTATACCGCCTTCAAGGAAGCGGTGGCGTACATGGAATCCAGTGGGCGATATCACTGTATCAATTCCCTGGGATATTTGGGCAAATTCCAATTTGGAAAGGGAACGCTGAAAATATTGGGCATTAACGACACCATTTTATTCTTGAATCATCCAGCACTGCAGGAAGTGGTTTTTGATGCCAATGTGGCCCGAAACAAATGGCTCCTGAGAAAAGATATCAAGCGTTTTGTGGGGACCGTTATAAAAGGGGTAAAAATCACGGAATCGGGCATGCTGGCCGCAGCGCATTTAGCAGGAGCCGGAAATGTCAAAAAATTTGTCCGTACCGACGGAAATTGGCAGGTGGCCGATGCATACGGCACCACCTTGCAACAATATTTGACACGTTTTTCGGACTATGAAATGGGCGCTGTTTTACCCCTACAACGCCCTAAAATAAGGCTTATGGAAGTATTTAAAAATTGAAATCCATAATGGATTGGTTTGAGTTAGTTAGTTTGAGTTAGTTAGTTAGTTTGAGTTTGTTTGTTTGTTTAAGTTGGTGTAGTTCGCATGGGACATGACAGGAGAAATCTTTCATGTCCCATGTTTTTTTGCCCCCCCCTAAAGCAATGCCTCACATCTTTACAAAGGTCAATCCTTGATTTTTTTTACGTTTTCTAGGCCTTTCTCCACCTTACCCAAGGGGTTTCCGTCCCCATCCAAGAGATAAGGTTCAAAATCGCTTTCATTCACCCAGCCTGCCTCGGTTTTTTCGCCTGCCATAAACCGCCCATAAAAATTCTGGTTCCGGGTAAAGGGATATTGTTCATAGAGATGGCCATAGCCCAGCATACGCAAATCTCCTTGCGCCAGAAGCTTGTATTCCATTTCAATTTTAAGTTGCGATTTCCGGATGGCATACCCTAGATCTCCCGCCAAATTGGTCATGCAAAAAGGGTCTTTTGATATGTTGTAAAGCTCTTCTTCCGGGCGTTTGCCGAAGTTAGCTTTCCAATAGTGCTTATCATTCCCAATGCGCCTTGAATTGAGGATCTCCGTTTTGGTCGGGCTTCCATCGGTATTCAAATATCCGGTTTCGGGATTCCCTGACGGCCAACGATCTACTTCGTAATTTTTGAGGTACAGCATGCTGTCCTTAAAAATGCCGCGTATGGGATATCCAACATCGTTCGGTCTGCCGGTATCATGCCGTTCCTTCCCTACCAAAACGTAGTCACGGCCTTTTTCGATCTGCCCCGACCGGTCGGAAGTGATGATGCCCATCAAACTTTTCCCAGCCGGCGGATGCATCCCCGACAAATGCCAATCGACCCCGGCAGCTTCCAAAAAAGTGGGTGCCAAATCTATGAAACTGATAAAGTCATCGACCTGCCTTCCCCCCTGTTTGATCTTTCCTTTCCAAAGCATGGCGAGCGGCACATGGTTCGCGTTTTCGTACTGGTTGCCCTTCACCCTTGGAAAGGGCATCCCATGGTCTGAGGTAACGACGACCAACGTATTTTCCAACAGTCCCCTATTCCTTAGTGTTTCCATAATCTTCCCGATGTGTCTATCGGTATCTTCAATTTCATAGGCATAGTCCAACAGGTCGTTTCGGGTCACCTCGTTATCGGGCCAATAGGGCGGGAAATTTTTGATCATATCGGTCGTCTTTCCCGCAAGTTTGACACCAGATCCATATTCATAACCCCTGTGGGGCTCCGTGGTCCCGACCCAAAAGCTCCACGGACGGTCTTTGGGCGTTTTATCCAGAAAGTCCACAAAGTTGGCACTGTAGTCATTGGTTGAAATGGAAGGGGTGGCCGGTTTTAGTTGTTTGGCGTCATAGGCGGGACCCAAGACTTCTCTTTGACTGCCATCGGCGGCCAGGGTAATCGCCGGGGCATACCCCTTGCCGGTGTAACCCGTAGCATAGCCATTTTCGAGCAGTACTTCCTGATAGGTCTTGAATTTTGATGGAAAATATATGACATGGTTGGCGGCGGCATCCAATTGCCACGAATTGCGCCCCGTAATAATGGCCGCCCGGGAAGGGGCACATTTTGCATTGGGGGTATAGGCGCGGTTGAACAGAATGCCTTCCCTCGCGATGGCATCGAAGTTCGGCGTATTCACGTAGGTACTGCCATAGGCGCCCATATCGAGGCCGGCATCATCGAATATGATGACCAAAATGTTCGGTTTTGGGGTGGTTTGGGCGTTTCCCCAAAAACATAGGGTTCCCGATAATATCAATATTGCCTTTTTGAGGTTCATTTTTGCAAAAAGTTTTTCATTTTTTATTGCTTAAAGCGACAGCACACTGAACGATATCATGATGTAGAGCACGATCAATACCACCGCGACCGAGGCAAGGATATCCCAGATATTATAACTGTTCTTATTGGCCGCCTTCTGTTCGGGGGTAACACTGCCAAAAGTAAGTCCCATGAGCTGTGCCTGCGAGGGTGCCGGATAGAACATACTGGTCACTACCGCTATGGCAACACATACCGCAAAGAAATAAGCCCCGAAGACCAACCAATTGATGTCCGCAATTCGGTAGAGATAACTTCCCTCCTCAAAGCTCGTTTTCAATATTTCGAGCGTAAGTTTTGAGCAGCCGATGATAAAACCGCCCACCAGCGTGGCAATCGCACCGTTTGCATTGATTCTTTTATAGAAAATACCCAAGAGGAACACCGCAGCGATCGGGGGCGAGATATAGGCCTGTACGTTCTGAAGGTATTCATAGAGTCCGTCGGAGAGCCTCGTGATGATCGGTATCCAGAGCAACCCGAGTCCCACCACGAAAAAGGTCGCGATACGTCCTGTTTTTACCAGTTCCTCTTCGGGTTTGTTCGGTTTCAATTTCTTGTAAATATCCAAGGTGAACAGCGTAGAGCAGGAATTGAATACAGAGGCCAAAGAGCTCATCAAGGCCGCCAAGAGTCCGGCGGCCACCAAGCCCCTTAGTCCGGAAGGAAGGAGGTTGCTCATCAGCACCGGAAAGGCCTGATCGGGATTGTCCCAATGCAATTTTCCTTGCATTTTTAGGCCTAAGGCCACCACGCCGGGAATCAGAAAAAGAAAAACCGGCATTAATTTTAGGATGGCACCAAAAATACTGCCCCTTCTCCCCTCTTTGATATTTCTGGCGGTGAGCACCCTTTGCACGATTACCTGATCGGTGCACCAATACCATATACCCACAATGGTACTGGTAATGAACAAGGGCAGCCAAGGGTAATCGGGGTCGGAATTGGGCCGCCACATATTGAAATAATCTGCCCCGATGGTTGTCTTGAGCTCGCCCCAACCGCCCACGGCTTCCAATCCCATAAAGGTAAGTACCCCCGCGCCAAGGACCAGGATGATGGCCTGTATGGTCTCGGTATAGACAACCGCGCGCATACCGCCCAGCACCGTGTAAATGCCAGTAAGCACTACTGTGGCCACTGCCCCGATCCAAAACGGAATGCCCAAAAGGGCCGATACCACCACGCCCCCGGCATAAATGGTCACGGAAACCTTGGTGAGTATATAGGCCACCAGGGAAACCACTGAAAGGACCCAACGGGATCGGGCATCAAAACGCTTTTCCAAAAATTCGGGCATGGTAAAAACACCGCTACGCGCGTAAAAGGGCAGAAAAACCCAACCGAGCATCAGAACGATCCAGGCATGGAGCTCATAGATCAACAAGGGCATTTTGTCTCCTGCTCCATTTCCTGCCAACCCAACCACGTGTTCGGATCCGATATTGGAGGCGAATATGGAGGCTCCCACCATAAACCAACCGATATTCCTACCGGCCAAAAAATAGTCCTCGGTATTTTGCTGTTTTTGCCTGATGACCCACCAGGCCACGCCTAGGAGGATCAGAAAATAGGCGATGATGACTACCCAATCGAGCGTGTCAAGTCCTTTCATGAGATGTTTGGTTGGATGTTGATGAAATAAATATAGCAAAAACCATGGCATCAAGATCAATTTGAGCCTTAAATGGGAATTGGGGTTACCTTGAATATCGCATGCTTTGGAAATTGCTGCCTTTTCAATTTTACCCGTATCTTCATACCAAACTTTGAAGGGATGTCGCAGTCTACTTTTTTTGGAGAATTTGATGCCGTTTCTGCCAAGGCTTGGAAGCAGCAAATTCAATATGAATTAAAGGGGGCCGATTATAATGAAAGTTTGGTTTGGGAGTCTCCCGAAGGCATCAAAGTAAAACCGTTTTACCATCCCGATGACAACGGCCCTGTTGCAAGGAAAGGCATCACCCTTCCCAAGTCTTGGAAAATCGGGGAGCACAACTACGTGGGCGACGCGGTGAAATCGAATTTAAGCGCCGTTACATTATTAAAATACGGGGTGGAAAGTTTGATCTTTACGATTCCGAAGGAAGACATCGATCTCGAAAAGCTGTTGACCGGTATCGATTTGTCAAAGGTCCCCATTCATATGGAGCTTCAATTTTTGTCACCCACGTTTGTAAAGAAGGTACTTGATCTTTTTAAGGAAAACCCAAAAAATTGTCACCTGCTGATCGACCCGATCGGCCATTTGGCACGTTCCGGCAATTGGCACCATAACCTGGAAACGGATTTTGCGCTCCTAAAAGAAATCTTTTCCCATGAGAAAGCCCCTGCTGCCGGCAATTCAATCGCAGTGGATGTTTCGCTTTACCAAAATGCGGGCGCTACCATGGTTCAACAATTGGCCTATGCCCTGGCACATGCCAACGAGTACCTGAATTTGGGTGCCCCGGGCAATGTATGCTTCAAGGTGGCGGTGGGCGGCAATTATTTCTTTGAAATAGCCAAATTAAGGGCCTTGCGCCTCCTCTGGAGAACCCTGGCAAACGAATATGGCTTATCGGCCGACTGTCATATATTGGCGGTCCCTAGCCTTCGCAACAAGACCATTTATGCCTATAATACCAATATGCTGCGGACCACCACCGAATGCATGTCGGCCATATTGGGCGGGGCCGACACGCTAAGCAACCTCCCTTACGATGCCCTCTACCACAAGAACAACGAATTCGGCGATCGTTTGGCACGGAACCAGTTGCTGTTGTTAAAACTTGAAAGTGGTTTCGATACTAAGGACGATCCGGCAGCTGGTAACTACTATATCGAAAACCTCACCGACCAATTGGCCGAAAAGGCATTGCTATTGTTCAAGACCCTTGAAAGCGAAGGGGGATTCTTGAGACAATTGAAGACACATACGATCCAAAGAAAAATTAAAGAAAGTGCCCAAAAGGAACAACTTCTTTTCGATATGGGACAGGAAGTATTGGTAGGGACCAATAAATACCGACATCAAGAAGATGTGATGAAGGATTATTTGGAGTTGTATCCGTTCGTGAAAACCCATCACAGAAAAACCTTGATCGAACCGATCATCCCCAAAAGGTTGGCCGAAAAAATGGAACAAAACCGATTGGAACATGAGTAGGAAGCGTTTTGATCATTTGGAAATTCACAAAGACAACAAGGCAGAAATTCCCTCCAAGGATTTCGAACACCTCGGCTTCGCGGCCGGAATTCCGCCCTATTTGAGGGGGCCGTATGCGACAATGTATTTACAGCGCCCATGGACGATTCGGCAATATGCCGGTTTCTCGACCGCCGAGGAAAGCAATGCCTTCTACAAAAGAAACCTGGCCGGGGGCCAAAAAGGGCTTTCGGTCGCTTTTGACCTGCCTACCCACAGGGGTTATGACAGCGATCATGAACGTGTGGTGGGCGACGTGGGCAAGGCAGGAGTCGCCATAGACTCGGTGGAAGATATGAAACGGCTCTTCGAGGGCATTCCCTTGGGCGATATATCGGTTTCGATGACCATGAACGGTGCGGTCTTGCCCATTATGGCTTTCTATATCGTGGCTGCCGAGGAACAAGGAATCGGACCCAACGAGCTGTCGGGCACGATCCAGAACGACATTCTCAAAGAGTTCATGGTGCGCAACACCTATATCTATCCCCCGGCCCCTTCGATGCAGCTGGTGGCCGATATTTTTGAGTATGCCAGCCAATACATGCCCAAGTTCAATAGCATCAGCATTTCAGGTTACCATATGCACGAGGCGGGGGCCACTGCCGAACTGGAACTGGCTTACACCTTGGCCGATGGCTTGGAATATGTGCGTACCGGACTAAAAGCAGGATTGGATATCGATAGTTTTGCCCCAAGATTGTCATTCTTTTGGGGCATAGGCATGCGGCATTTCCAGGAAATCGCAAAATTGAGGGCGGGGCGTCTGCTCTGGGCCAAATTGATGAAACAGTTCGATCCCAAGAACAAAAAATCGCTCTCGCTGCGTACCCATTGCCAAACCAGTGGGTGGAGCCTTACCGAACAAGACCCCTTCAACAATGTGGCACGCACTACCATTGAGGCGGCAGCTGCCATATTTGGGGGCACACAGAGCCTCCATACCAACGCCCTGGATGAAGCCATCGGCCTTCCAACCGATTTTTCGGCCAGGATTGCGAGGGAGACCCAATTGTTTTTGATGGAGGAAACCAAGATCATCAAAACGGTCGACCCGTGGGCGGGCAGCCATTATGTGGAGCAGCTTACCAACGATTTGGTGCATCGCGCTTGGGAATTGATCCAGGAAGTGGAAGCACTGGGCGGCATGACCAAGGCCATCGAGGCGGGAATCCCAAAAATGCGGATCGAAGAGGCGGCAGCAAGAAAACAGGCCCGAATCGATAATGGGGAAGAAACGATCCTGGGGGTAAACAAATATCCTCTGGAATCGGAGGATGATCTTCACATTCTTGAAGTGGACAACAATGAAGTGCGCAGACAACAGATCGAGCGGTTGGATCTGCTCAAAAAGAATAGGGATGCCAAAAACGTGGAAAAGGCATTGCAACGACTCGCCGATCTGGCAAAGAATAAAATGGCCATCCTTGGTAAGGGAACACAAATGCAAGGGCGGGATACTGAAAATTTGTTAGCTTTAGCGGTGGAAGCCGCAAGGGCCAGGGCCACATTGGGCGAGATCAGCTCGGCCCTGGAAGGGGCCTTTGGGCGGCACGAGGCAAATATACAATCGATTACAGGCGTGTATTCAAAAGAAATCAAAAACGACGAAACCTTTAAAAAGGCATTGGCATTGGCCGACCGGTTTGCGGAAAAAGAGGGGCGACGGCCCAGGATATTGATCGCAAAAATGGGACAGGACGGTCATGATCGGGGGGCACGGGTAGTGGCCACGGGCTATGCCGACCTCGGTTTTGATGTGGATTTGGGCCCTTTGTTCCAAACACCCTCGGAAGTGGCCAAACAGGCCGTTGAAAACGATGTGCATATATTGGGCATTTCCTCCTTGGCCGGCGGTCATAAGACCCTGGTGCCGCAGGTCATCGAAGCCTTAAAGTCCTATGGCCGTGAAGACATCATGGTAATCGTTGGGGGGGTCATCCCCAAACAGGATTATGACTACCTCTTTGAAAAAGGGGTGGTCGCCATTTTTGGGCCTGGCACCAAAATCGCGGAGGCGGCCATTACGCTGTTGGAGATTTTGTTGGACTAAAGGTTATATGCTTCCCCCCGATTAGCCTTTGCAACTTGTAAATGGAAACCCCCGCCCATGCCGTTTTCTTTAGGTCTCGCATCAAAAGTTACCAACTGGTTCTTTTCTAAAAATACGACGCTTAACCAGGCACCAACCCTGTAAAGGGGTTCGTCACTAGCTATATTCTTTCTTTGAGCCAATATTTGCCTCTGGGAAAATTGAGGATTGCTATTGGCGTCAAAACCAGTCGGTAAGTATTTTTCCCAGGTTACCTCTCCCCCAAGCGTAGCCTGATTGGCAAATACCAAGGTTCCATCCCCTAACCATACCCAGTCAAAACCATTAAGTGCCTCTCCAGTAGGTCTTATTCCTTCCTTTGCAAGCTCTGCAGTTATAAAGTTTAGGCCTTCTGTCAATAAAAAATAGATATTACCGTTGCTCAAAGAAACGGGTTCCCTGATTTTTCCAAAATTATCCTTTTTTTATCCACGATAAAAAAGTGCCAGGCAACGAGGGATTAACTAAACCGCCAATGTGAGATTTTGAAAAATCCTTAATAAATCTATAGCCATATTAAATACATTATTGTTTAGGTCTTTCTACCAAGGTTGGATAAAACAAATTGTTTTCTGTTGAACACTTTCTCAGTTGGAGCCCCCAAATATTCGAATCCAGCAAAAAAAGAAACAAAATCCAGTCTATTAGGAGACATTGCCACAACCATTACGAATGTAAGTATGAAATTCGGTTTTGGTTTCAATAGGCGCGTTCTTCGCCCTGAATCACATTCAAGGCCGTTTTGTAAACAATATTCAAATCAAGGCCCAAGGTCCATTTTTCAACATAAAAAATATCCAACCTTGTACGATTGATGATATCGGACTTTTTAACAATTTCGCCCCTATAGCCCATGATTTGTGCAAGGCCCGTGATGCCTGGCTTTACCAAATGCCTTACCAGGTACTTGTCCACGGATATTTCATAGTCTTCGGTATGTACTTCCATATGGGGCCTCGGGCCCACAACGCTCATTTCCCCCAGGAATACGTTCAAAAACTGTGGTAGCTCATCGATATTGGTCCTGCGCAAGATTTTTCCAATACGGGTTACCCTGATATCGTTTTTGGTGGTCATCTTGAAGTCGGCATCCCCATTATTGAACATAGACCGATACTTATAACACCAAAACTCTTTTCTTTTAAGCCCGTGCCGCTTTTGTTTAAAAAACACCGGTCCTGGCGAATCTATTTGAAACAAGATATATAACAATGGGGTCAACCAAGAAAGGACCAGAACAATAACCAAAGTTGAAACGGCGACATCGAAAGACCTTTTGATGATACGGGCATATTCGGCATCCAACGGAACTTTCCTCAAATTGAGCACGGGAACATTTTCATACGATTCCAAGGACATGGCCCTTGAAAATATTTCCTTATTATCGAGTATGACTTTTAGTTTGATCAAATTGTTGTCGGCGAAATTGATCAGGTTAATCAATTGTAGATGATTGACTTTAGAGGCCACACAATAAATTTCGTCGATACTGTTTTCCAGCAGGTACAAAAAACAGTCTTCAATTTTTCCTAGGTAAGTGGAACTTCGCGAAGGGGTGTCTTCAAAAAAACCCAGATAACGATAGCCCAAATCTGGTGTATCGAATACCTTCCGTATTTTCTTCAGATTTTTGTCACGGCCTATCACCACAACATTCACAAAGTTTCCGCCACCCATGCGGTACCGTCGCCTTGCCCAAAAGAATATGATCCGATAACACAAAAGTGCTAAGCAGATCAAGCCAAAAACCAGTAACTGATAGGAAAGGGATTCCAACTTAGTATTGGTAAATCCAAAGAGGGCAAAGTAGGCAAGGCCATAAACCAAATAAAGTTGTATCAGCTTATATATCTTGGTCATAAAGCGATCCCTGCGCTCGGTAGGATAAAAATTCAATGAAAAGGTGATGACGAGCCAAGAGATATTATAATACAGGATATGGTTCCACTTTAGATAGGTTTCGGGAGTGAGTAAATATAATATGCCATTGATCAAGCATAAATGAAACACTATTGAAATGGGGATGATAAGATGGGAATTTTTAAAATTATTCATACCTCCATTCGGTTAACTGCTTCATTTGATGCTCATAGGTAGTTCCGGGCTCCCTAGCTGCATTTCGATTATAATTTTTACGTTAAGGATCAGCTAAAAAGACCAATTACCATAAACAATTAGCCAGATACCAAACAATACCTATGAGGGAAAGAATTTTAGGTTAAGTATTGGGCTTCACTAGGCTAACAACCAAATATATGGAATCAGTACCGCGCGAACAACTTTAAATATTAACTTTAGGAACCGTCTAATCACAAGATCGATGAACTGCACTGTTCATGCAAAATTTGGAATGTTTTACGGTTGAAAATTCCTACAGTAATCGGAATGTGGTTTATTAAAAGACAATTTGTGTCTGGCACCAAAATCGCGGAAGCGGCCATAACACTATTGGAGACTTTGTTGGACTCATAATGGTGGACCTTAATTAGGTTCTTTTTTGAGAGCATTGATATCAGCGATTAAATCAGTTATCGATGCCCTATTGAGTCCGTTATAAATTCCCCTTATGTGTTTGTTTTTATCAATTAGGAGGAAATTTTCCGTATGTAAAAAATCGTTGATGTCCTTGGGAATCCCTAAATCACTCTCAGCAAAATATTGATTTCGTCCAAGATTATAAATTTCATTCCTATCCCCAGTAACCAAGTACCATTTGGTATCGATTATGCCATTCTTTTCCGCATATTTCTTTAATACCTCAACAGAATCAATTGAGGGAGTCACCGAATGTGACAGCAATAAAACATCAGGATCGTCTTTAAAGGCTTCCTGCACCTTCGCCATATTGCCCGTCATTTTCAGGCAAATGCCAGGGCAGCTGGTATAAAAGAAATCCGCAACATAAATCTTATCATCAAAGCGCTTTTGTGAAACGGTGTCCCCCAGTTGGTTCACCAGTTTGAAATCGGGGATTTTATGGAAATTCTTTTCCGCTTCACTTTTGGGCTCTAACCAATGCGGGGTAAAAGATTCATCCTTGTAATAAGGCAAGTATTCCGCCCTACTGGTTTCCTCAACTTTTGCGATTTCTTTTTTTGCTCCCTTTTTACAACCCATAAGAATGGCCAAGGAACATAGGAGTAAAACACTATAATTTTTCATCCCTAACAACAATTTCATCTTTTAATTGATAACATAAATTAGCTCTTTTCATGCCGAATATGCGTCCGTCCTTGGCTTCATAATTCACATACAACTTACCATTTTGAAGCCAGGCCTTTTGTAGCCCATCTTCCTTGCCGTCAACAAGCTGTCTTGATTTGGCCAATTGCCCAGTGGGGTACCATTGCTTTTCCGCACCTTGCTTTTGGCCATTATCATAGTTTGATTTTTCCGCTATCGCACCGTTTTCCCACCAAGTTTTATAAACTCCTTCCAACTTATTCCGATGATAATAAGACTCCACACGAAGCACTCCGTTTTCCGACCAACTTCTCGCCACACCCTCCCTTTTGCCTTTGTAAAAACCCCATCGCTCCTCTATATTTCCGTTGGGATAACGTTTCACGGAATAGCCGTTATATGGCTGTCCGTGAAGATACCACTTGCCCTCGTTTTGATTTAAGACCAGGTCTTTTTTAGATACTTCCATAGGTGGCACTATGAATACTTCATCTGCATAAGCGAAAGCAGTAGCATCTTTAACCGCTGAGGTCTTTTCTTTGCAATTGAAAATTGAAAATGCAAGTAAAACTAAAATAAGTCGTCTCATCCTTTCTGTCTAATATCCTTGATAAGGCCCCGCAAATGCCAAATATGATCCGGTAGTGGAATATATTTCGTTGATGATATGGTAGTGGTATTCTTCTTCGCCTTCGGTATATTGAGTGGCGGAGGTATGTCCTCCGGAAGCATCTAGATCAGTTGGGTATGTTCCCGTAGAATTGCATTTTCTCCCGTAAAGAAAAACACCGTCCAATAGGATGCCTACCAAGTTTTCATCATCATCGGTAAAGGCCTTTGGCTCCAAATGATAGTGATATACTCCAGGGCCAATATGTGCTCCTGTCCAATCCAAACTGGCTGCTGCCTGGTTTAGCGCACCATTCCCTTCTTGATCATTGAAAATCGAAGATCCGCTAACCGCAATACCGATGGTGTTCAATTGGGTGTCAACAGTGTTGCCCGTGAGGTTGGGTGTTGCATCCACGCGGATTGTCGTGGCGTTGTTGTTGCTCGACATGATGCTTGGCGTAAGGTCAACATCGGGTTCATCGCGATAAAGTGCATTGCCTTCTCCCCAATACACGGTTTCATGGTTCGGCAAGCCTGTTGTTTCGATTACGACATCGGCACCATCTAAATAAATAGTTGTGGCATCCGGGTTGAATGCCGCAAAGGCGGCATGCAATTCAGTTACTGCATCATCTCCGGAAGCATCATCTTCGATGACCGTATCATCAGTGCTATCATTGCTGCATGCGACAATAGCAATCAGTGTCATTAGGACTATAAATGAAAGGGATATAACTTTCTTTACTACCTCTTTTTTCATAATATCTTTTTTAAGTATTTATTTAAACTCCTATTTACCGTCAAATGTCCAAAAAGTAGAGACACTGAAATGTCATAATCAGTGAACCGCTTCAACTTTTAAGTGAATGGCCAGATTGATTCGGTAGGCAAATTTCTTCATTGTGCAAAACGAGATATTGGTTGACATCGATATTATCCTTTTAATTCCTGCTTCAATTTAATAGCCAATATTTCCGTTTTATTTCGAAGCCTTCTCACATTGCCCAATTGAATTTGAGTTTGCAATAATTGATCAATTACACTATTCTGAAATTCCCGGCTATCCAATAGATCCGAATAATTTGATTCTTGCCCAAAGGTTCTGATATGATTATAATTTTTATTCTCTTCTGGCAGCAAATCAATCAAAGAAATATGTTTTTCAATAACTGGTTTCAACCGATTATCCACAATATTGGCAATCTTTATTTCCTGGGTTTTATAGGTATTTATTTCCGTCGGATACTGTGCTAATAATTCGGTTAAGGCATCGTTTTCAAGAAATTGAAATTTGTTAGAATTATTAATTGAACCCAGTGCCTCATTCCTCAAATTTGAATTCCTGAATTTTACCTTTACAATTAAGTCTTTGGCCTCCTTATTTAAATTGTTCGGTTGCCGGCCTACATGTTTGAGCGAACCTTGCAGTGATAGTATATTGTTATTATATCGCACAATTGCGCTATCCAAGACACTCAGGTTGGTATGCAACTCCTCATATAAGCGCTCATATATTTTCACTTGGACAATCCTGTTCTTTCTTGTTTCGTTCAAATCATTGATTTTCCATGCGATTAAGATTCCGGCGACAATCAATAGAATTTCTCCAAGAGCATAGACCAGGTAACTTTTTATTTTACCCAAAGCCAATAATTTTCTTCTTATTTTTCTGAATGCGTTCATCCTTAATATCTCAATTCTTAGGTTAAATATTTTTGCCCAAAGAATTCAAATTACCGGACAATTTCAAGCGCCTTTTTTTTGCCGAGAATCAGTTTTTGTGCCAAAAAGCCCAAACCCAATGCCGTTATTACAATCAAAATGATATAAGGGGAAGATAGATCGGCCTTTTGTTGTGATCTTTCAACAAACGCATTTCCCTCCACCTGCAATGCCAAAGTATGGTCATTGGCATTGTTCAAAACAAAATGTTCTTTTATAAAACCTTCTTTTAATAGAAATAGGGCACTTTGATTTCTAGGAATATCCTTGAAGACCTTGTTTTCAACCCTTACGGAACTGATATCCGAAGGAATGCCTTTTACCTCGAAGATCACATTGGTTTCATGCCCCAGTCTTACGGTTCCCTTCCCGAGGGTAACATTCTCACCATCATTGAAGCTGATCTCAAGATTATTCTTGATATGCTCCAACACCATTTTTTGAAACTCCTCGGGGGTTTTATAAGGAGTTTCAGCAAAATGGGTCCTAATTTCTTGCTGAAAAGCGGTCAATGACGCGCTGATCTGCAGAACCCAAATGTTATTTTCTTTCTCCACCAACATGGTGGTGGAAGCATCCGGATTGTGGGCAAAACTTGCCATTGAAAACAATCCGAATACACTACGAACAGTAGCTTTTTCATTTTTTTATCTTTTAATTGACGTACGCGCCTTTTAAACCGTTTATAAAATTGTTGTTACCGGCCTCATCTACGTGATAGTGATAACCTCTGGTATCATCTGAGTGGCCACGTAAAGTATCCAAGTCCGTTGGGGCATTGCCACTGGTGTCCAATAATTCGTAAATTCCAAAACCATCTAAAGCATAGCCGATCAAAGGGGCATGGCCATCTTCTTGCGCTATTTGTGTACCGAACCCAGTAGCGGCATGATAGTGATACCCTTGGTGTACATTGATATGTCCACCGGCATCGTCAAAGGGAGCGAGGGTATAGGCACCCAAAATATTATCCACTGGTGCAGGTGCGGAAAACTCTATGCCGTTCAATGCTACTCCGCGGGTTGAAGGAACACTGGTGCCCTGACCTGGAGGTCCCCCAGGTCCCGTAGCGAACAAGGCAGCACTGCTTTGAAGAACAGGGGTTATCGGTATTGTCCAGGTTTGGGTCAGATCGGTTATATAGGAGGGAGACATTCTACGCAGAAGTTTTCATATTCAGCACCTACATTGGGGTTGGCAGCATTGATACAGTCTTCCTCCGTTTTGGTTACATAAATATCCCCGTTGGCATCGTACATCAACCAATTGGTATCGTTGTAAAATGTTGCCATATTTTCAATGAACGCACCATCCACATCATATACTTCTCCACCTTCCAACCAAATACCTCCAGCCGTTGCATCGTCAGCGATGTTGTCGGGACACCATGGACCCATTTCGTGGTCGGAGGGTGTGCTGTTCGTAACGATTTGAAAGCAATCCGTTTCGGTACCGTCAGATAAGGTACAGGGTACCGTAGTAATGGTCACATTGTCTGAAGTAAAATAGGAAGAATCGACATTGACCACAAGTGCACTGGAGACTTCATCATCAACGATAACATCCGTGGTGCCGTCATCTGAATCGGAACTGCAGCTATTACAAGAAAAGAATAGAACAGCGCAACTTAAAGGTAAAAACATGATTTTTTTCATGATTGAAATTTTTTTCGGTTTTGTGTTATTGTTTTAAAATTTTCCTGTCCCCTATTGTTTTCTCTGACCACGTTTTGGTTTTGGAGCCTTTTCTACTTCCTCTTTAGAAAGGAAACCATCTTCGTTGGCGTCTATTTTTGTAAAGTCGTTCTTCAAAGGACCTTTTACTTCTTTTTTAGATAACAGGCCATCCTCATCTTTATCCATCTCTTTGAAAATTTCAGCGGTCGATGGCGGTTCCTTATCCGCTCTTCTATCGGGTCTATCTTGGGCTGATAATTTCGTGCTTGCGAAGAGAACTAATGTCAGTCCTATAAGTGCCAATTTTAATCGTTTAGTTTTCATATTCTCAATTTTTATGTTTGTATTTTAGACTCCAAAAGTCACTAAAAGTCGGTTGCCATTTCCGAGAATTCAACGAATGCAGGTTACCTTTCAGTGAATGACGGTTTTGATTCTGCGAACGATGGGTTTGATTGGCGTTTTTTGCCCTATTTCAATATAGCATTGAAATTATTTTGCTTTTATTTGTGCATGAACAAGTCAAAAAGATTCTATTTCCAAGTCCTTTTATGGTTCGGAATTTGGATCGTTCTGTGGATCTTTCAAGGGAGTGGTTTAGGCTTCATCCAAGCCAATGGTCTGGTCTTTATTTTTCAAGCAATATTATTGGCAGTGCTCATCTACTATGCCGCACCTGCATTGCTTTTCAAGCGGAAGTACCTGTATTTTATTGGCGCCTCCCTGATAGGCATTATCGTATTCACTTGGATTTCCTCACTTCAATTTGACCCTTTGCACCGACCACCGCCAGGAAGTCCTCCGACACAGCTCATTGAAGCTCCGAAGGGACCGCCACAAATTGGACCCTCCCGGTTTTTCATTCACTTTCTCATGTTATCGTTATCTTATATTCTTGCTACTTTTTTAGAGACTTTTTTGGTTGCCAAAAAAAAGGAAGAAGAGACCATTCGGAATAAAAATGAATCATTGCAAACAGAGCTTAAATTGCTTAAGTCACAGATCAATCCACATTTTTTGTTCAACGCGCTCAATAACATTTATGCATTATCTGCCATTGATTCAGCCAAGACCCAAAAAAGTATAAGTTATCTGGCGGATATGTTGCGATATGTCTTATATGAATGCGAGCAACCACTTGTATCTTTAGAAAAGGAGATTTCCTATATCGACAACTATATCAGATTATTTACATTAAAAAGCAGTAAATCGTATCCGATCACGACCGATTTCAAAGTTTTGGACAAAAACATTCAGATAGCTCCCATGCTGCTGATTCCTTTTGTGGAGAATGCCCTTAAACATAGTGAAATCGAAAAAATAAAGGATACCCATATTCGAATTGCCATACAGGCAAGTGCCTCCGAAATTGAGTTTGAAGTCGAAAATACGATCCCCGACAAAATTTTTAACAAAGATTCGGTTGGCGGCATCGGCATAGGGAATGTGAAGAAAAGATTGGCGATCGTATACCCCGACCGACATAAATTGACCATCAATACCGAAAATGGTATTTTTAAGGTAACACTTAGGATAAGCCTACATGGAAAAGATTAAATGCCTAGTGGTAGATGATGAGGAATTGGCCCGGTCATTGCTGATATCCTATATAGATAGGTTGGACTTCCTGACATTGGTTGGGTCTTTTGAAAGTCCGTTGGAAGCACTTCAGATTATGCGAAAAGAAACGGTAGATCTTCTTTTTTTGGACATTCAGATGCCCGATATCAAGGGTACCGAATTCGCTAAAATGATTCCTCCGGAAACACGCGTGATTTTTACGACGGCCTATTCTGAATATGCCTTGGACGGGTATGAGCTGAACGCATTGGATTACCTATTAAAACCCATCACCTTTGAGCGTTTTTTGGTTGCGGTGAACAAGATACAGTCTAAAAACGAGTCCTTAGACACAGAAGATACACTTACCATTAAATCAGGATACGACTTGTACAAAGTAAAATATGAAGATATTCTATATATCAAAAGTGATAGTGAATATGTGGTGTACCATACCCTGGAACGGAGGATAATGAGCAACCAGTCCCTTGCTTCCCTGGAAAAAGTATTGCCCAGCGATCGATTTATAAGGGTTCATCGCTCATTTATCGTAAATAAAATAAAGGTGACGGGCTTAAAGGGAAAAGAGCTTCTGATCGACACCAATGAAATCCCGGTGAGTGCCCAGTACTTTGAAAAAGTGAAAAGGGAATTGTTCGGGATGTGATCATATATTATTGAAAAATCTTTTGAGTACTTCAAAAGAAGCTCCCCTTTAAATGTCTGCGTTTTGAGCCTTTTTAATTTATATTTTTTAGTAACTTCGCCGCACATTTGAAAAGTCCATTTTTTTTTAAAGGTCGCGCACCCCGGCATAGGCGGGACGACGACAGGTTGGGTAAGAAATAATAAAAAAGGTCGCGTAGCCCATTCCGAAGTGAATCCGGAACAAGGTCTGGATAGAGCACCCCGCCATAGGCGGGACGGTAACAGGTTCTGAATTTGGGACAAGAGTAGAAAGAAGAAAATTATAACAATCAAGGTCGCGTAGCCCATTCCGAAGTGAATCCGGAACAAGGTCTGGATAGAGCACCCCGCCATAGGCGGGACGGTAACAGGTTCTGAATTTGGGACAAGAGTAGAAAGAAGAAAATTAAAACGATCAAGGTCGCGTAGCCCATTCCGAAGTGAATCCGGAACAAGGTCTGGATAGAGCACCCCGCCATAGGCGGGACGGTAACAGGTTCTGAATTTGGGACAAGAGTAGAAAGAAGAAAATTAAAACGATCAAGGTCGCGTAGCCCATTCCGAAGTGAATCCGGAACAAGGTCTGGATAGAGCACCCCGCCATAGGCGGGACGGTAACAGGTTCTGAATTTGGGACAAGAGTAGAAAGAAGAAAATTATAACAATCAAGGTCGCGTAGCTCAGCTGGATAGAGCATCTGCCTTCTAAGCAGACGGTCACAGGTTCGAATCCTGTCGCGATCACTTAAAGCAGCAAATCCATTACTTCGGTAATGGATTTGCCATTTTCATTCAGATTTGAAAAGAAAACTACGGTCACTTCTAATTCAACCCGCTACCAATCGCTCTGAATAATCGGTTTTCCAACTAGAATTCCAGCACCAAATTTCTTAACTTTAACGAAAGCACCTGTTAACGCCTTATTGCCCATTTCCATTATATTCATCCGATTTGGCGCGATATCTAATTTAATCTTTGAACAATACCATGAAAGAACTCAAAAAAGAAGACATCAGCCAAGAAGTATTCGACCTCTATGACGATTATGCCCATAACAAAATCGATCGAAAATCTTTCCTTGAAAAATTATCGCTCTTTGCAGTAGGGGGCCTCACTTTGCCTTCACTCCTCAGCTTTATCATGCCCAACTATGTGGATACCCTCTTGGTCAAGCCCGATGATCCAAGGCTGAAATCGGATTACATCACCTACGATTCCCCAAAAGGCGGCGGGAGCATCAGGGGATTGTTATCGATGCCCACCGATGCGAACTCCAAATTACCCGGTATCGTAGTGGTTCATGAGAACCGTGGACTGAACCCTTATATCGAGGATGTTGGGCGAAGAGCGGCCGTGGAAGGGTTTATTTCCTTGGCACCCGATGCTTTGACACCCCTTGGAGGCTATCCCGGTAATGATGATGAGGGCAGGGAGATGCAAAGAAAACGCGACCGAATGGAAATGCTGGAAGATTTTATCGCCGCCTATAACTATGTCAAAAACCACAAAGATTGCAACGGTAAGGTAGGCGTTGTGGGCTTTTGCTTTGGAGGATGGATCGCCAATATGATGGCCGTAAAGGTTCCAACGCTTAACGCGGCGGTCCCCTTCTATGGTGGCCAACCCAGTGCGGAAGAGGCCGCCATGATACAAGCCCCTTTGATGCTGCAATATGCCGGACTGGATACTAGGGTCAACGAAGGCTGGCCGTCTTACGAGGCCGCACTTAAAGCGAATAACAAAGAATTTGTGGCTTATTTCTATCCCGATGTGAACCACGGCTTCCATAACAATACCACCCCCCGATACGATGAACCCGCCGCAACTTTGGCCTGGGAACGCACCATCGATTTTTTCAAGGAGAAACTGAGTTAGATTTGAAATAATCTAAATAAAATCAAACCATGAAAAGGAAAGATTTTATCAAAACCACCGCGGCTTTTACGGCGGGCACCTCCTTGTTTCCTCTCACTTCCTGCAAGGAAGACAAAAAGGAAATGGTGGCTGAGACAGTGCGCACCAATTGGGCTGGAAATTATGCCTACAAGGCCAAAAATTTATATGAGCCCACTTCTGCTTCGGAAGTGCAAGCCCTGATGAAAAAATTGGGCCAACAAAAAGCCCTGGGTTCCTGTCATTGTTTTAACAACATTGCCGACACCCCTTTAAATCAGATTTCTACCAAAAAACTGGTACAGCCCTTGGAGTTTGATTTGGAAGCCCAGACCGTGACCATCGGTGCGGGCACCAAGTATGGGGATTTCGCCCCTGAACTTCATGAACGGGGATATGCATTGCACAATCTGGCCTCCCTCCCCCACATTTCGGTCGCCGGGGCATGCGCCACCGCTACCCATGGGTCTGGTGTCACCAATGGCAATCTGGCCACTGGGGTATCGGCCATCGAAATGGTCACTGCCGATGGGGAAATCGTTACCTTGAGCCGTGCAGGAAATCCTGACCTTTTTTATGCTACCGTTGTGAATTTGGGTGCCTTGGGCATACTCACCAAAATTACCCTCGACATTCAAAAAACATACGACGTTCGCCAGGATGTATTCCAGGAATTGCCCTTGCAATCGCTAGAAGATCATTTTGATGCCATATTATCCTGCGGTTACAGCGTAAGCCTCTTTACCGATTGGCAAGACCAAAAAATCAGTCAAGTGTGGATCAAAAGGCGGATGGATGAGCCTATTGTGAATCTGGGCCTCGACTTTTATGGCGCAAAGGCAGCCACAAAAAACCTTCACCCCATCACCCAGCTTGCCTCGGAAAATTGTACGGATCAAATGGGCGTTCCCGGCCCCTGGTACGATCGCCTGCCACATTTTAAGATGGGATTTACACCCAGTAGCGGTGAAGAGCTCCAATCGGAATTTTTTGTCCCAAGGGAAAATGCACTCGATGCCATCCTGGCCCTGGAGAAAAAGAAGGATCAAATATTCCCTCAGCTCATGATCACCGAAATACGCACCATAGCCAAAGATAACTTTTGGATGAGTCCCTGTTACCAGCAAGACTGTGTTGCCATACACTTTACATGGAAACAGAACCCCAAGGAAGTGGGCCAATTGATCTCGATGATCGAAACCGAACTTGAACCCTTCGGTCCAAGACCGCACTGGGGCAAGTTATTTTCGATGGCCCCTGAGCGCATTCAATCGCAGTATGAAAAATATCCTGAATTCTTGGCCTATGCCAAAAAGATGGATCCCGAAGGGAAATTCAGGAATGATTACCTCAACCTAAATTTGTATGCGTCTTGACAAAACCCCGCACAAACTCGTCTTTCATCACTTGAAAGCCCTTGCCACCTGTTTTGAGCTCCCCAAGCCATCAATGCCCAATTCCACCACGTCCCCTGGTTTGAGATAGCGTGGCGGTTTCAAACCGAGTCCGACCCCGAAGGGTGTTCCCGTAGAAATGACGTCACCGGGCAAAAGGGTCATAAACTGACTGATATAACTGATTGACGTAGGAATATCAAAAACAAAATCAGAAGTATTGCTGTTCTGCAATAGCTCTCCATTGACCTTAAGCCACAAATTTAAATCATGCGGATCTTTGATCTCATCCCGGGTGGCCATAAAAGGACCGAGGGGCGCGAAGGTATCACAACTTTTACCCTTTACCCATTGGCCACTGCGTTCGAGCTGAAAGGCCCTTTCGCTATAATCGTTGTGCAGCACGAAACCGGCAATATGGGCCATGGCATCGGCTTTGGAAACATGGGATGCCTTTTTACCGATGACCACCGCCAATTCGACCTCCCAATCGGTTTTCTCGCTTCCTTTTGGAATGACCACCTCATCATTGGGCCCAACAATGGCCGTCGTGGCCTTGAAGAACAATACGGGCTCTTTGGGGATTTCCATTCCCGACTCCTGAGCATGCTTGGCATAGTTCAGACCGATACATACCAACTTGGAAGGTCTGCAGAACGGAGCGCCCAGACGCACCGAACCCGCTACAACGGGACAGGAACCAGCATGCTTTTCCAACCATTTCTTAAGTTTTTGGAGACCGTCGCCCCCAAAAAAGTGTTCATCATAATCTTGGCCAAAGCCTGAAATATCGAGCCTTTTTCCATTTTCCAACTGTACCCCGGGCTTTTCCTTTCCCAAGGCTCCGAATCGTATTAGTTTCATATGTTCAATTTTAGTTTTGGTTAGCACTTTTCTCAAAAACCGATCACAGACAATATTTAATTGCCGTTCAATCGAATGAACCCCCCATCGATCGGAAAATCGGTACCTGTGATGAACGAGGCTTCATCGGAACACAGATAGAGGGCCAAATCGGCAATTTCAGAGGGTTCGCCCATTCTCCCAATGGGTTGTGTTTTTGAGAGTTTTTCAAACATTTCTTGCTCCTTTCCGGGAAAATTGGCTTTTAAATACCCATCCACAAATGGGGTATGTACCCTACCGGGAGAAATGCTGTTGCACCGGATACCGTATTCCAAATAATCCTTCGCTACGGAATAGGTCATGGTCAGGACCGCCCCTTTCGACGAGGCATAGGCAAAACGGTCGTTGATTCCAACGGTAGCGGCAACGGAAGCCATGTTCAATATAACCCCGCCTTTTTCCTTCATAAAGGGAATTACCGAATGGATGCAATTATAGACCCCTTTCACATTAACATTATAGATCCTATCAAAATCGGCCTCCGTAGTATGTTCCACATCCCCGATATGGGCGATGCCCGCATTATTGATCAAGATATGGATCGGATCACTTTTAGCGATTTTTTTTGCGGTTTGGATTACTTCCGTTTGCTTGGCCACATTGCAGGCATGGGCCACCGCATTCCCTCCTTTGCCATTGATTTCTGAGACGACCTCTAGTGCGGCTTCCTCCTGCAATTCCAAAATATGTACCGTTGCGCCCTGTGCTGCCAGCGCGACACAGATGGCACGACCGATACCGCTTCCACCTCCCGTTACGATCGCTGTTTTTCCCTTTAAATTAAATTTCATTTTACTTCTGTTTTAGCAATGGTGTCCGAAGCGACAAAAAAGGCCTTTGTTTCCCCGTCGATTCCATTATCGATCAGTACATTGGGCATTTTCATTTTTAGATCGGTCAAGGCCGCCTCAGAAAACCCAGTTTCCCAAAGATAAACCCTTTTTAGGTTCTTGAGTTCTTTTAAAACCGCAGTGCTTTGGTCACCAATCCCGGTACCGTAAATTTTGAGCAACCGCAACTGCTTCAAATTTTTGATCATTTCGATTTCAGCGTCGGTGATCGGCGTACGGTCCAACTCGAGCCATTCCAGATTGGAGCAAGATGCCACAAATGCCATTTCCCCAACCCCTATGGGCAAGCCACTCAAATCAAGCTCCACAACATTGGCTGCAAGACGTTTCAAATCTATAACGACCTTGGCGTCATAGGTAGGGGAAAGAAAAACATCGATTCGAAGCGCTTCCGAATTACTGCTAACCCGTTCAATGGTCACATAATCAGAAGTCAATTTTTGTATGGTGGTATCGGCCACTTTTGGAAGATTGGCCCATTTTTCTTCAGGGCTGGGTTCCATCAGGGTTTTTACCAAGCTGACCAAGGATTCCGAAGCGGGCAATTGATCGAGACGCAAGGTATCGGAAGCCCCTAGGGCGATCCAGCGTTCCAAAATTTTCACTTCTTCGGTGCCCAAGGGCTTCTTACCATCGGGAGGCATGTGATCTTCATCATCCAATGGCAAATGCAAGCGTCGAATCAGTTCGCTGTTGTCAGCATCCCCAGGCAATATAGTCTTACCGCTTTCGCCCCCCTTCAGGAGTGCGGCCCAACCCGTCATTAACAAGGATCCCTTTTTTTTGTTTGGATTGTGACAGGACACGCAGTTTTGGTCAAGTATGGGGTAAACGACATCGGCGAAAATCAAGGGATTTTCGGGAATTGCCTTCCGTTTTTTGTCCAATGGAAGCGCCAAAAAGTCTTCCCCATGGGTCACCATGCCACCATAATGTCCTGTAAACCCGATGAGTACAACCAAAACAATTTGTAGGACCTTGGTATACAACTTCAGGCCTAGCCCGGCCACATCCAAAAGGTACCATAAAACAGACAGCAGGGCAACACTTGCGCCCAGCCACTGGTGCCATGTCAAAAGCTCCCCTTTGGTGCCCGATTCCGTTCCCAAAAAAAATCCCGAAATCGCGGTCAGCAATGCCGAGAGCACTGCCAGCATCAACAGACTTCTAGGAACCGGTCGACCCGTTAGCCCCATAAAAAGGGCGATGAGCAACAACACTATGGGGAAATGAAGCACAATGGGGTGCCAACGGCCCAACCAGGCCACCAGCCGGGGCAGTTCAACGTAGGATTCAAAAACCAGACAGAATATCAGAAATACCGAGAGGCCTAAAACTAGATAATCGAACCACCGGTTTTTAGCATCGTGGGCCATATTTTATGCAATAAGGTCATTGATCACATTTCCGGCCACGTCGGTCAAACGAAACCTTCGGCCTTGGTATTTGTAGGTCAACTGTTCGTGATCCAGACCCATGGCATACATCAAGGTGGCATGAAAATCATTGATATGTACCGGATTTTCAACAATATTATACCCGAATTCATCGGTCTCGCCGTAAGTGATGCCCTTTTTAACACCGCCGCCCGCCATAAAAATACTAAAGGCCCTTGGATGGTGGTCCCGGCCGTAATTCTTGGGATCGAATTTACCCTGACAATAATTGGTTCTTCCAAATTCCCCGCCCCAAATCACCAAAGTATCTTCCAACATGCCCCGCTGTTTCAGGTCCATGATCAAGGCTGCCGAAGCCTGATCGACATCCTTGGCCTGACCGGCCATTTCATTGTGCAGATTACCGTGTTGGTCCCATCCCTGATGGTACAATTGGATGAAACGCACACCGTTTTCCGCAAGCCTTCTTGCCTGCAGCGCATTGGCGGCATAGGTGCCGGGTACCTGGCAGTCCTCTCCGTACAGTTTGATGATCGATTCCGGTTCTTTGGAAATATCCATGACGTCAGGAACCGACATCTGCATCCGATAGGCCATTTCATATTGGGCGATCCGCGATTCGATCTCGTCATCCCCTGTGTCGACATGGTGCAATTTGTTGAGCGACGATACCTGATCGAGTAAATGCCTCTTGTCGGAACGTGAAATACCATCAGGGTCATTGAGGTAGAGTACCGGATCCTTTCCGGACCTCAGCAATACGCCCTGGTGCTTCGAATCGAGGAACCCGCTGGACCATAATTTGGAATAGAGGCCCTGGCTGTTGCCCTTGCCCCTTGAGGTAAGCACGACGAATGAAGGCAGGTTTTTGTTTTCGCTTCCGAGGCCGTAACTCATCCAAGACCCCATACTGGGCCTGCCAGAAATTTGGCTCCCTGTCTGAAAGAAAGTAATTGCGGGATCATGATTGATCGCTTCGGTATGCATACTTTTTATGATACAGATATCGTCCGCAATTTTGGCAATATGGGGGAAAAAATCGCTGATCCAGGCCCCACTTTTGCCATGTTGGTGAAATTCCACCGCAGGTGGCATCAAGGGAAAGGTTTTTTGTTCGGAAGTCATCCCCGTAAGGCGCTGCCCATTTCTTATCGATTCGGGCAGATCCTCTCCCATGCGTTTGCGCAGGGTGGGCTTGTGGTCGAAGGTTTCCAATTGAGATGGGGCGCCCGCCTGAAAAAGATAGATGATCCGCTTGGCCTTTGGAGCAAAATGGGGCAGTCCCAAAGGCAAAGACGCCAATGATGCCGATTCATTCTTAAAGAGGTCGGGGATCAATGAGGATCCCAGGGCCAAAGACCCAATGCCCACGCTCAACTGTGAAAAAAAGTGCCTTCGGTTGACCTTTAACGGGCTTTCAGTATTCTTTTTCTCCTTAGCCATTCTATTTATTCTTTTGTAATGGTTTCATCCAAATTATAGATTACCTGTGCCGTGAGCATCAATGCCGCAGTTTTCGAAGGATCTACCGATAATTGTTCATATTCCCCAATAGCGGCCAACTTTTTGGCATCTTCGCCGTCTTTTTCGTAGGTTTCCAGGGCGTCTTGGTAATACGCTTCCAATACCGATATTTCTTCCTCCTTTGGATCGCGCACCAAGATATCACGGAATATTTCCTGAACCACTTTAGTCCCATCCGGTTGGTTGGCCAAGGTACGTTGGGCCAAAACCCGGGCCGCTTCCAAAACCTGTACATCGTTTTGCAAGGCCAAGGCCTGCAGCGGCGTATTGGTCTTTTGCCGCCGTACCTCGCAAAAATCACGGGTAGGTGCATCAAAGATCGTCATGCTTGCCGGCGGGAGGGTACGCTTCCAGAAAGTGTAGAGCGAGCGGCGATAGAGCTTGGCGCCGGAATCGGGCACATAGCTGGTTAAAATACCACGATTGCCTCCGGCATTGGTTTCTTCCCATAGTCCGGGAGGTTGGTAGGGCTTAACACTTGGGCCACCGATCTCGGTATTCAGCAGTCCGCTGGTGGCGAGCATATAATCCCTGATCATCTCCCCGCTCATCCTAAAACGAGGTGCCCTCGCCAAGAGTTTGTTTTCGGGATCGGCCTTTTTTAAATCAGGTCTCAATTCGGAACGCTGCTGGTAGGTAGCAGAAAGCATGATGTTTTTTATCAAATATTTGATGTCCCAATCATGATCCATAAAGTCGGCAGCCAACCAATCCAACAATTCAGGATGGGTAGGAAGGTTGCCCTGCACCCCGAAATCTTCGGCCGTTTCCACCAGTCCCTTACCAAAAAGCATCGCCCAAACACGGTTCACAAATACCCTTGCGGTCAAGGGATTGTTCTTATCGGTCACCCATCGGGCAAGTCCCAATCGGTTTTTCGGCAGGCTTTCGTCGAATGGAAAAATGGCTGCCGGAGTATGTGCGGCCACCGAATCGGTAGGTTCATCGTAATTGCCCCTATTGAGCACAAAAGTGGTTTTTGGCGCCGAATCGTTCATCACCATGACGTTGATCTTGGCACCTTTCTCCTTATTGATGAAGGAAAGCAGGCCTTCCGTTTCCTTATCGGTAATCGTGATAAAGGGTGGATCCGCATAAAATTTCTGATCTGCGGCCTGAACCGCATCCATTTGCAGGCCTTTCTCGTCGACTTGATTGAAAAAGGAATACATCCCAAAATAATCTTTTTGCGAAATCGCATCGTATTTGTGGTCATGGCAGCGCGCACATTCCAGCGTTATGCCCAAAATGCCTTTCCCTAGGGTATTCGTACGGTCCAAGACATAATTGACACGATACTCCTCCTGTATCACCCCCCCTTCCTGTGTGATCGGATGGTTGCGATTGAAACCCGTCGCCAAAATCTGTTCTTTGGTGGCATTGGGCAAAAGATCGCCCGCCAGTTGCCAGAGGAGAAAATCATCGTAGGGCATATTTTCATTGAAAGCATGGATCACCCAATCGCGCCAGGGCCACATGGTACGATAACTATCGTCTTGATACCCATGGGAATCTGCATAACGTGCCACATCGAGCCAAGACTGGGTCATTCGTTCGCCATAGGCAGGTGAAACCAAAAACGTATCAATGGTTTTGGCTATGATCGTTTCCGATGACGCTTCCAATAATTGACGTACCTGCTCTTGATCGGGGGGCAAGCCGGTAAGGTCCAGACTTATTCTTCGGATCAGCGTTTCCATCGGGGCCCGATCAGAAGGCAAAAGCTGATTGTCGACCAGTTTCTGAAGAATAAACCCGTCAATTTCATTTTGCGCCCATCCCATGGTATCGACATTGGGCGGGGTCGGTTTTAGGGGAGGATTGAAGGCCCAATGTTTATCGAATTTGGCACCTTGCTCAATCCATTTTTTAATCAATTTTTTTTCATAACTGTTCAGCGACAGTTTGGAGTCGGGCGGTGGCATCAATTCATCGGGGTCATCGGAAACCACGTGCAAATACAAATGACTTTTGTTGGGATTCCCGGCTACCAGCGCATATTTCTCGGGGTTCTCCGGCAGCTCGCCCAAGGCTGAGGCTTCCAAATCCAAACGGAGACCCGCCTTGCGCTTGTTGGCATCGGGGCCATGGCATTTATAGCAGTTGTCGGAAAGTATTGGTTTGATGTGAAAATTATAATCGACGACCTCGGGCAATTTCATGTCGGCATAAGCATCGGAGGAAGGATTGAAAACCCCTTTCTTAAATGCAAACAGCAAAGCAACAAGCCCCGCTAAAATAAGAAGCAAACCTATTTTCTGTTTCATCACAATAGCACCCGGCGCAATGCGACAGGTCTTTAAAGTTAACAATTTTCGTCAAATGAAGCCGTCCTGGATGCCCAATTAACGACCTTAAGTCGGATGGCAATGACCAATAGGTTTGTTTTGGCGCCATATCTCTTTTTGGTGGGGCAAACCGCCGAATCTATTGGCAAGCCCAATCGCAAAGCAAGTAGAAATCGGCAAAGATGCCTCTTCGGCCACTCACAATAAGAGATCGATGATTGCTAATGTTAGGACTTTGTAAAAACCAAATCGAACTGTACGGTCACTTCATCCCCTACCACGATTTGCCCGAACATGGCCGTTGGCGGTTCCATTCCGAAGTCTTGGAGCACTAATTTTTTTTCACCCTTAATCGATATGGCATCGGATGTTGGGTTAATTTCAGCTACAATCTGAACACTTTTTTCAGTTCCGGCGATATTGAGCATTCCCGTTAAAATCGTTGTGCCCTTTATTTCCTGCAACTGAAAATGCACCGATGGGTATTCGTCTTTTTTAAGGGCTGCGTACATCTTTTTGTCCATAGTGGCGCCACGCTCACTTTTAATGCCATCGACCGGAACGGTCAAGCCAATTTTGCTGATTGCATTTGCATTCATTTCCAAAGCGCCTTCCATTTGGTTCGCGGTCACCGTCCAGTCATGGACCGTGGACGAACCCGAAATGGTCATCGCACTTTTATCATTTAATTTATAAGTGTTCTGTGCCGAAACCACTTCGGTTTGGCAAATCAACATTAGGAAAATCAAAATTCTCATTCGCTCTTATCATTTATGTTAACCCCTATTTTTGCTAGCTTAGCTTATTCATCGAGCACGATCTGCCAGAATTTCCTCTGCTCTTCCAGACTAGGTTGATTTACAGGACTTACCAGGCGGAAGCCCACGTAGTTGGAATCCGTAAACCACCAAAAACTCTTGGGAATCTGTGGATCACGTTTTTGCTGTTTCACGCTGGAGGCAGACCGCGCAGCCGACCGAAGCTTATCCGCATCATCGTCCCACGAACCGCCCCTATACGATCTTGGGTGTATCACGGTTGGCTTCACCCAAGGGTTTGTGCTTTCCAAACTCGCATAACTGTCTTCCTTGTACTCGTCCAAGGTCCATTCCGCCACATTCCCGTGCATATCGTAAAGTCCCCAAGAATTGGGCTTCTTGCTTCCCGCTTTGGCATAGTGGTTCCCGGAATTTCCGTAATAAACCGCGTAATCGTCCAAATCGGCTACCGCATCGCCAAAACCATAGGCCGTACTGCTGCCCGCCCTGGCGGCATATTCCCATTCGGCTTCCGTGGGCAATCTGTAGAACCTACCGGTTACCGTACTCAGCCATTTACAAAAAACCAAGGCCGAATAGGCCGACATGCTCACCGCCGGAAACCCCTGTTTTCCCATGCCATAGGAGGGATCTTCATAGGGAGGGCTCGGACGGGTGATCGCATCGATCTTCATAACTTTGTCGTTTTCCAATTTCACGAAAAGTTCTTGGTTTTGTTTGAAGAATAGTTCAAAAACATCCCAGGTAAGTTCATATTTGCCCATATAAAATGAATCCAGGGCAACCTCGGTCTGTGGGCCCTCATCCTGTTTCCTGCCTTCTTCGGTTTCCGGACTTCCGATGACAAAACTACCTTCGGGAACCAAGATCATTTCAAAGGAGACATCGGTGGCCGGAATTTGCTGTACATAAGCATTTCCGGTCAGGGTTTTAGTGCTGTCCGCTTCATTTCCAGACAGGGGCGTGACAAGGGATTCCTGCACTTGCGACATTCCGGTTGTGCTAAAAATAAAAGTCAAACTTAAGGCGATGGCCCGTAAAATAGGAGACAGCGGATGCAACTTCATTGATCGATATTTGTATTTCGCTTAAAAATATGGTTTTTTATCCAAATGTGAAATCCAATCCTCTTGATCTGTCAATTATTAAGCGATAAGATCAAGGCAGGGCCTGCCAGGGCCAGGACTTCACAAAAAAAAGAGGGTTGCCTACCGGCAACCCTCTTTCACTAACCAAGATCAAGAATTACTTATCGTGTTCCGGATCGTCTTCAAACAGCGTTTCGGCCATACGTGTTTTATCGAAGTCGATATTCTTAAAATCGCTCCTTTCCTTATCCTTATCGAAATCGAACACCAAGAGGCCCTCGGTGTTCATATATTCCAAGTTTTTGAAAGAATTGAATTTGTTGTTCTGTATTTGTAAGACCTCCAAACTGGCCAATTGCCCAAATTCCTTTGGGATTTCGCCGCCCAGTTGGTTGTTTGCCAGTACCAGTTCCTTCAGCATGGAAAGATTGCCCAATGCATTGGGAATACTGCCTTCCAAACCGTTTTCGAACAGCCCCAAGACCACCAGGCTCTTTAAATTGCCCAAGGCTTCCGGTATTTCACCCTTAAGATTGTTGCTCGATAAATTCAATATTTTTAAACTCTTGATATTTCCAAGGCTTTCGGGGATGCTTCCCGTAAGAAAATTATTGAACGCACTGAGCTCGATCAATTGGGCCATATTGCCCATATCGATGGGCAGTTGCCCCTTAATTCGGTTCATTTCCAGTTTCAAGACCTTCAGCTTTTCAAGCTTGACGATGGTTGCGGGCAATTCGCCGGTAATTCCGTTAAATGCCAGATTAAGCACGTTCAGACTTGTAAGATCCCCGATACTTGCGGGAATCGCGCCTTGCAGATTATTATGAAAAAGATTGATTTCAACAACATGGTCATTGACCAATTTCACGCCGTACCATTGACCAACTTCGGAATTGATATCCCATTTGTTCTGCCATCCTTCACCATTGGTGGCATTATAGAGATCTACAAGAGCGTTTTTCTCGGATTGTGGGATGTCGGCGATCGCCGTGTTCACAACCATAAAAACTAGCAGAAAGGCAATCATGTATTTTTTCATATCGAACTGATTTTGGCACAAACCGCATTGTTGATCGTAATTTCCCATATTAGAAAGAATTACCCTACAAATAACGTTTTATTCTAGATTAAATGCAAAAATTCTCGATGAAATGCCCGTTTTTGTGGTGAACACGCGTAATTCTGTGGTGAAAGAAATAACTTACTTTTTGTGAGGGATTAACTGGAAGCGGTTTCGAGTTCGGAAGAAATCTTCTCCCATTTACGCATCAGGTTATCCAGTTCCTTTTTCTTGCTGTGGTAGGTATCAAAGAAATTGTTCCTTTTGATGGTCGCTTCGTAATCCAACATAAGATCTTGGTCATTCTCGGCGATTTCCTTTTCCAAGCTAGAAATTTTGGCTTCGACCGAACTGAGTTTGTTTTTAAGGGATTTTAGCTTCTTTTGCCCGTCAAAATCAATGGAGGTGCTCTTTTCCGTTTCTTTTTCCTTCTTCTTCTGCTGTTGCTTTTCTATGGCCCTGAAGTTCTCGACCTTGCGCTGCTCCAGATAGAAATCGATATCGCCAAGATATTCCTTTATCTTTTTGTCCTTAAACTCATATACCTTATTGGTGAGTCCTTGAAGGAAGTCGCGGTCATGCGAGACCAAGATCAAGGTGCCCTCAAAATTTTGGAGCGCCTGTTTCAACACATTTTTTGATTTGATGTCGAGGTGGTTGGTAGGTTCGTCCATCACCAGCACATTGAAGGGCTGCAGCAGCATCTTGGCCAATGCCAGGCGGTTTCGTTCCCCTCCGGACAATACTTTTACATATTTTTCGACCTCATCCCCTCGAAAAAGGAACGACCCCAGAATATCCCTGACCTTTGCCCGGTTCTTTTCATTGGCCGCGTCGATCATGGTATCCAGAATGGTTTTGCTACCATCCAGATACTCGGCCTGGTTCTGGGCAAAGTAACCGATTTGCACGTTATGGCCCAATTTCACATGGCCCTCGTGCTTAAGCTCGCCGACCAAAATTTTGGCCAAGGTTGACTTCCCCTGCCCGTTTTGGCCCACGAAAGCGGTCTTGCTGTCTCGCTCCAACAAAAGATTGATGTGCCGTAGTACTTCATGTGACCCATAACTTTTAGAAAGATGCTCGATTTCGGCCACTACCTTGCCGGGTGTGATGGAAATCGGAAAACGCAGGTTCATCACCGCGTTGTCATCTTCATCGACCTCGATCCGCTCCATTTTGTCAAGTTTCTTGATCAGGGACTGCGCCATGGAAGCCTTGGTGCTCTTTGCCCTGAATTTTTCGATCAAACGCTCGGCCTGTTGTATTTCCTTTTCTTGATTCTTCTGGGCATTGAGCTGTTGTTCCTTGATTTCGCCCCTGAGCTTCAAGAACTTGGAGTAGGGCTTGTTATAGTCATAGATCCGCCCCAGCGAAATTTCAATCGTCCTGTTGGTCACGTTATCCAAAAACATCTTATCGTGCGATACGATCATTACCGCCCCAGGATAGCCGTTCAGGAACCCTTCCAGCCAAATGATCGATTCGATATCCAAGTGGTTGGTAGGCTCATCGAGCAACAGCACGTCGTTGCTCTGTAGCAACAGTTTGGCCAATTCGATACGCATGCGCCAACCTCCCGAAAATGTATCGGTCTTTTGATCGAAGTCTTTACGTTTAAAACCCAACCCGAGTAAAATCTTTTCGGTCTCCCCTTGATAATTGTAACCGCCCAAAATTTCGTAGTGGTGCGAAACATCGTTTAAATCGACCATCAATTGATGATAGCCTTCACTTTCATAATCGGTGCGTTCTGCCAATTGGTGGTTGATCTCGTCCAACCTGGTTTCCAATTCCTTAATTTCCACAAAGGCTTGGTAAGCCTCTTCCAAGACCGTTCTTCCCTGTTCAAAATCAATATCCTGTCTGAGAAAACCGATCTTTATGTTTTTTTCGGTGGCTATGGTACCCGTATCCAGGGCCATATCTTTGGACAACAACTTTAAAAGCGTGGATTTTCCCGCCCCATTTTTACCAATTAGGCCGACACGGTCTCCCGCATTGAGGCGGAAAGATATTTCCTCGAACAGGAATTCACCTCCAAATGAAACGGAAAGGTTATGTATATTAAGCATTTAATGTGATGAATGTTACGTTGAAAAAGCCTGCAAAATCCTACTTTTGCAAAAAGTTCTGCAAATGTTAAAAAAAGGAAACAAACTCTACAGCATTTTAACAGGAAGTTGCCCAAAATGCCACCAAGAAAGCATGTACGAAGCCAAAAACCCCTATAAAATTGGATTTTTATTCAAAATGAAGGAGCGCTGCTCCCATTGTGGAACGAAATATAAGATCGAGCCTTCGTTTTTTTATGGGGCGATGTATGTAAGTTATGGGCTGGGCATCGCATTTGCGGTGGCCGCTTTTGTGATCTCTTTTTTAGCTTTCAAGGCCACCTTGGTACACACCTTTATTGCAATTGTGGCGACCATGATCGTTTTTATGCCGGTCATCATTAGAATCTCACGCAATATTTGGATCAATTTTTTTATCCATTACGACCCGACAAAGGGGAAGGCCCAACCGGAAAATATTTCTTCTTAAACCGGGCAATGTCCATTTCCGGGGGTAACGATAGGTCATTTTCGATCAACCCGAACAATTGCTCGGCAGCCGCTGGAGCGATCATTACGCCCCTGGAACCGAATCCGTTCAACACATAAAGATTGTCAAGAAGGGGGTGCCTTCCCACCAAAGGCCTCCTATCGGTCACCGTTGGGCGAATACCGGCCTCCTGACCAACTACTTGGTATTTGCATCTCACCACTTGGGTAAGCTGTTCCAAGAGCTCCGCTTTGGATGCCTCCGTAGGGCTATTGCTCTTGTCCTTCCATTTATAGGTGGCCCCGACCCTATACCGGTCGTTCCCCATCGGAATGATGAATATGGCAGCTTTGATCGCATTCCTTTCCTTTAATTCGGGCGCCTCAATGATCAGGTATTCCCCTTTGGTGCCCGTTAGCGGCAAATATCCAAAATATGGGTTCCCGCTCAATCCATATCCTTCCGTAAAGACAAGATGTCTCGCCTTGACCGACTTATAGGTAACATAGTCTTTCGCGATCTGTAAGCGTTTATGATCAAAGGTTTCAAGGGTCAGCCTACCTTTTTCCCGCAGGTAGTCTTTATAGGTGGTAAGCATGGTCTGTGTATCAACCCTACCTGTCTGCAGCACTTCCCCATAACCAAACGGGGCATCGATATAGGGATTGTGATGCTTGGGATGGACCTTGGGCGACAAAAAAGGCTTCAGTACGCCCTTGTCGGCGGCCTCGAACCATAGGTTCTGTTCTTCCGCGGAGGAAAACCTCCTAAAAATGGGAAGCGGGTGATTCAACTTGGTCCCCAACTTCCGTTCCAAGCCCTCATAAAACGGGATGGCCTTTTGGAGTTGTTCATCAGCGTTCCATACCAAGGTAAAGCGCTTCAACATTACGGGATTATAAAGCCCCCCCGCAACTGCCGAAGAAGCCTGTGAACCATCGTTGAAGACTTGAAAAGACTTCTTGTTCCTTTCCAATGTTTCACAGAAAGAAATTCCGGCCAATCCCAGTCCGACTACCAAATAATCTACCATGGGTCAAAGGTAGCAAAAGCGCGACTTTGATTGGATTTGGCGCAAAAAAAAGTCCCGATGTTCACATCGGGACTTTTTATGTTGTTGAATTGGAATTCTCTTTTTGATCAATAGGCCCACATATCCTGTTCCCTATCCCTGATGACCTCTTTGATTCTGTTGGCCTCCAGCAATTGGAACAAGGCATTATCGGCAATATAATCGGTGACCTCACGATCGCCATGAACATTGTCTTCCCTGTAGATGATGCCGTTGAATCTTCTTGAGTTCAGCAGCATATCGAAGGAGATTGGCTGTGCCGAATTGCGTTGGTTGAAAACCTTCGCTTCGTGCAGTATTTGCCTTGCCGATGGATACCATACCCAAAACAATTCAACTTTGGAATCTTGGGGGTCCATCGATTCATCGTCGATGAAGTTAACGTCGGGCGCAACCGGGGCTATGCCCAGCAAGCGATATTTCAACTCCCCTTGACGCTTATCGAAATACCAGATCCCTTTGATCCGGTACTCCTCGATATCGGCAGCGGTAAGTTCCCTTTCGATCACATATTCGGCGGAAAGTTCTTCCCCGGCATTGATCTGTTCGTAACCATAGTCTGTCGTATCCCTTTTCTTAAGGGTAGCGGCCAAATCACCGAAAACACGTTTTTCAGTGAAGTAGGAGTCTACATACACATCCTCCAGTTTGCCATTTTTGATGTTCTTTAGCAAAACATCGTACAACGACCTTCTGTCGGCACCGATATCAATGGTATCGGTAGGATAGTACAGTGGAAAGTTCACCCTTTCATCAAGGTCGATCACTTCCCAAATGGTCTTGGACCAAAGGATGTCCCTGTCGTCTACATATCCGTACTCAAGAGGAGCATCGTTGTCCAAAGCCTTTTGGGCTTCGGTCCGTATACCGATCTCTTGTGGCTTCTTCGCGTTCAAGATGTTCGCTTGGGCCATTAAGGAAACCGGCAATAGGGTCACCGCTCCGATCAACAAAACATTCTTCCAATTCATCTGTTAAAATTTATAAGCGTTACTAGTTGGTGATCTCCACGATTACGGGAGAAACCTTCTTCAATTTATAGCTCTTGTTATTGGTAATATACCCTTCGATATCAAAGATCTGAACGGCATCACCCCTGCTTGCCCTTTTTAAGGCTGATATGGCCCTGGCATCCAATTTGTTGCCATTTACGGCTACGGTAGGTTGACCTGGCACTTTGAACTTGAATCCGCTTACTGCAAGGTTCAAATCAAAATCGAAGTCTTCCAAGACGGCACCAATGGTGGCAATCTCCATATTGGACCTTGGCATTTTAAGGCTGCCGGTCTGCTTGCTCACTGAACCTTCAGGTCTTGGAATGTCCTTGATCCTGAACTCTGATTTAGAGGATACGGTCTGGCCGTCAGGCAATTTACCTGAAGCGGTAATGGTAACTGTTCTACCTGAACCTGGATTCATAACGTACTGACTTCCGCTTACCGGTTTTAATCCAGGAGCCGCAGCGGTTACCTTGTTGTTGGGTATACCTGGGATTGAAATCGACATGGGGTTGGCCACCCCGCGATATACCACGTTCATCTTATCGGCTGCAATAAGGGCTGCATTAGGCTTGGAAATGGTGGCAAATGTTGAAGATACGGGCACTTCCGTACGTTCCCCATCCTGCATGAAAACCAAGTTGCCTTGGATCTTGTGGTCACCTGGAGCACCTGCCCCGACCAAAAGCTTCACTTGGCCATCCTTGATCTCATAATCGGCACCTTCGTTCAACTTCCTGCCGTCCAAAGTAAGATTCACTTCGTTGGGCCTTGTGGTTGCATCCTTACGTCCCAAGACAATGGATCCGGAAAATTTCTCGCCGGAATAAAAGGCCGATTTTTCCTGTTCCAATAAGGTGGTATAGTTGGTCATGGCCACCTCGCCTTGCAATTGACCTTGCAGCATCGATTTTAGAGCATCCTCTTCGGTCGATTTAATATCGGCCTGTAAGGCGGTCAACTTGGTCAATGAAGCTACCAAGGGAAATCCTTCGTAATGGTAGTTAAGCCAGTCGACTTTATCACCACTGCGATTCTCAACTTTGCCTTGTGCATCACCGGTTTGAAAACGCGACTCTACGCCGGCTTTAACTTCGATCATGTTAGCAGGTAGAATATTCATTACCTGTGTGCGGTAGTCGTTGATCCTTTTTAAGAAATCCTTTCCTTCAGGGGTAAGGTTATCTCCTTGGAAGAACATACCGTCCAAATAGTCGGATTTGTCCATTATCTGGTAGTCTTTTGGATCTTCGACATCCTCCATCAATCCTTTCTTAAGACCTTCCAGATAGTCATAATATTTCTGTGACAATTCCTTGATCTTTTGTGCATCCTGATATAGGGGACCGAATTTCTCGGCATTCTCAGATGCTTTGGTCTCTAGACCGTTCAAGAAAGCCAAGTTGCTCTCTGTGGTCTTTATATTGGAAGTCTCGAGCTTTTCGTTCATAATACCGAATGCTGCTAGTACTTCCTTGCTCATATTTAACGCCAGCATTGCGATGAAGATCAAATACATAAGATTGATCATCTTTTGCCGTGGTGTTGCTTTTCCTGATGCCATATTTTCTAATTAGTTTTTTAGTTTGTTATTTGATTTGGGTTTTTACTAATTAGTTTCTGCTCATAGCAGAAAGCATGCCTCCATATACGCCATTCAATGACGATAGGTTGGTAGCCAACGATTCCATTTGGTCTTTAAGTGCACTTGCGTTTTGAACTACTTCTTCGTTCACGGAAGCTTGTCGGCTAGCGCTTTCCAACTGTACTTTGTACAAGCTGTTCAACGACTCCATTTGGGCTGCTGCCTGAACCATTTCATCAGAATATTTTTTGGTAGACTCCATGGCATCGATGGTAGGGGCGATACCTTTGGCGGCTCCTTCAAAATTCTTAATGCTGGAACCTAAACTCTCCATAAGGTTGGCATCCACGCCAGCTTCTTTCAATAGGTCATCCAATTTTTTGGACAAGGAAGTCTCAGCATCTTTGATGGCTTCTCTTTCGCCATCCTTTCCGATGTTCATGCCTCCAGCCAATTCTGGATATACCAAAGACCAATCGTACTCATCGTCTACTGGTTCGAACGCACTGATAGCAAAAATAAGCGCTTCGGTAATAAGACCTACCGCCAGAAGTAATCCACCAGTTAGGGGTCCGAACTCCCAGTGAAGGATCTTGAACAATGCACCAATAATTACCACCGATGCTCCGAGGCCATAGGCCATGTTAAATAGTTTTTTTGTTGATTTTGACTGTGCCATAATTTAAGTTTTAATTTGAATTTGAATATTAATAATAAGTATTTGGTTTAACGTTTGATAATGATATTTAGATCTCTATTTTAAAAATAAATGGTTTAAAGTCCTCTGCCACCCTTGGTCGAATCTTCCTCGCCCATATAATCCTGTACGGTTCTGAAACCCACATAACTTCTGGCCGAATCGGCATATTCATAATCCCTGGTGCTTACCTGTAGGAAGTAAGCCACATCCTTCCAAGAACCGCCACGAATGACCTTTCTTTTGTTGTTGCCGTCCCCGCCGTTCGGGTTCATGGTAGAAACGTAATCGTAGGCACTTGGGTCATAGCTTGAATTCGTCCACTCCGAAACGTTTCCTGCCATGTTGTACAGATTGAAATCATTGGGTTCATATGATTTGGCCTCCACGGTATAAAGGGCCGAATCTGCGGCGTAATCGCCACGCTGGGGTTTAAAGTTGGCCATAAAGCAACCGGTATCACTGATCACATATGGTCCGCCCCATGGATAGGTACCGCCTTCGATACCTCCCCTTGCGGCATATTCCCATTCCGCCTCGGTAGGCAAACGGAACTGGTTTACAAATTGTTTGCCACGTTGTTTTTGATCATCGTTCTTGAATTTGGTCCTCCAGTTACAGAAGGCCTTTGCCTGTTTCCAATTGATGCCCACCACAGGATACTCGCTGTAGGCATCGTGCCAGAAATAGTCATTGTGCATGGGCTCGTTGTAGGAATATTCGAAATCGCGGATCCAAACGGTGGTATCGGGATAGATCTCCAATTCCTCCTGACGGACGAAGTCCCTTCTACGGCCTGTTTTGGAACGAGCTGCCGCTTCTATGTCCATCCAGCTATATTTGTATTTTAACTTGGTGACATCGATGATGCGCTGGCCATTGTACGATTCCGCTTCGGGAATGTAGAGGGAGTCCATTACTTCCGTATAATATTCATCCGGATATTCGGAGGTGTCCCATATCAATTCTTCATCGATATTCAAGGCCCTTCCCTCGTTAAAGTTTTCGCCCATTCCGGCGTAATTGTCCATCATGTATTTGTCATAGGCCGAAGCCTTGGTCGTATCGGCATCCTTAAAGGCATAATCCCCGATGCCGCCATCGTCAGGACCTAAGCCAAGCTCGTCGGCCAATTCGGCCAATCGGGTTCTCGCAACGGAATCCCTGACCCACTCCACGAATTGTCGGTATTCACTATTGGTGATTTCCGTGTCGTCCATATAAAATGATCGCACGGTAACTGTTTTGGTAGGGGCATTGAGCACTTGTGCCTGATCTTCCTCAGCTTTACCCATGATGAAAGCTCCCCTAGGGATGAGTTCCATTCCATATGGTTTTTCCGGATACCACTTTTTGCCTTGGGCCCCAACTAGCTCTCCCTTTGTTTTAGACCCACAACTACTGAGCAAAAAAACAAATGCTATAGATGATAACAATAGCTTCTTCATACTTTAGGTTAAATTTCGATTCTGGTTATTAACTGCAAAAGACAATAATTTTATTCTACACTCTAAAACTACGATTTGAGCAAATTATTGTATCCAAAGCAATTATCCTTAAAAAAAAATTGGTCAATTAAATCCTTTCTTAAAGGCTTTGAACCACCGCTCCGGAATGTTCTGGTCGCAAGCGTCCAAATAGTCCTTTTCGGTGCAGGGTAATAACGCAGGTGAATTGGGTTTATTATGTGAAGACAATATTGAGGGCACCTCAACCCACCATCTTTCGGTGAGGTGGCTTTTGTAGAAGACCAGCAGTGCGGTTTCGGTAGGCACGGTATACTTGGTGAAATCGGGGTTTTCGGAACTTGGTCGCTCCAGCAGCCTATAATTGAGCCCTTCCATGAAATACCAGATGATCTGGGCCATCAATTGACTGGACTGAACCGTATTTTCCATTTCATAGAGGCCAAATGCGACCACCTTTTCGCTAATGCCGGCATAACGGGCAATGGCGCATATTTCCCTGCCGTCAAAACCGTTGGGTGAGAAGTTGTGGGAAGGGCCAACCTCGCTCGCTTTGATCGCACGGGCATCGAGGCTCACCATATGGGCGTTTCGAAGTACCGGTTCTGCCAATGAAAGATCATTGGCCACTTCGCCCAGACGATAGGCGTCGAAGAAAAGCCGCTCCATAAGATCTTTCTCTTCCTGTGCGTTGTAATAGCTCTGGAACCCAAGGTTTGAAAAGTTGAACAGGTTATTGGGCTTCTCGGTGATTATTTTACTCATGTAAGAGTGGGAAGAAATCAGCTCATCATCCATTCCAAAATCGAAACGGCTATCGATGGACACGATATTGATCATGTCGTGGATGCCATCAAAAGCCCTGTAAACGGGATAGGTGATGTCTTGTGTAGCCCCTATGATGATCGGGATCACCTTTTCTTCCAACAAACCGGCGACGATTTCCTTGACCACAAAGTAGGTATCCTCAACGGATTCCCCTTCTTCGATATCGCCCATATCTATGATGTTGGTGTTCCAGTTGCCCAACATCAACTTGTAAAATTGCATGCGGATCGCCGAAACATCGAGCATTTCGGGTTTTTTCTCGAAGGCGTTCCTGGATTCCCTCACCCCCAAAAGGGCAACTGAGGCATTGGCAAGTACCGGCAAGCCCTTCCGGGCGGTATGCATGTAGATGTTTCTGCCCAACGCTTGTGGCGGCAGCAGTTCGCAATGGGCCAACACCTTGTCCTCAACGGGGACCAAAAAATCGAATGCCATGGATTACAGCTTGTATGTAGGGGTTATTTTTTTGCCTTCGACTTCGACCCGGCCTTCTTTTTCGGGGCTTTCTTTTCGATCAATGCCTTTGCTTCTTCCAAGGTTACTTTTGAAACATCGACCGATTTTGCCAGCTCAACCTTGATTTTTCCCTTAAGAAGGTTGTGCCTGCCCCAGCGGGCCTTTTCTATTCGGATGCCTTCTTTGGGCCAATCCTGAACGACCCTATCGGCCTCTTTCTGTTTCTTGTCTTGGATAAGCTCTATGATATCGGCTTGCGACAATTGGTCGAAATCATATTTTTTGCCAACATTGATGAACATCCCGTCCCATTTTATGAAGGGCCCAAATCGACCTTTTCCCTTTGTGACCTCTTTTCCCTCAAATTCGGCAATAGGGGCATCGGCCTTTTCCTTGATCTCGATGAGTTCCACGGCCCGATCCATATCAACATCAAAAGCACTCTCCCCTTTATCAAGGGAAACAAATTTTTTGCCATAGCGCACATAGGGGCCGAACCTGCCCACGTTCGCCTCAACTTCCTCACCCTTGTAAACCCCTAATTTTCTGGGAAGGGTAAACAATTCCATCGCCTCTTCATAGGTTATGGTGTTCAAGGATTGTTCGGGCAATAGGCTGGCGAACAAAGGCTTGTCTTCCTCTTCTGCCGTCCCAATCTGGACCATCGGCCCGAAGCGGCCCAAACGAACCGATACCTGGCGGCCCGTTTTGGGATCTTGCCCCAAAACCCTTTCGCCGCTGGCGCGATCTGCATTTTCCTCGACATCGACCACATTGGGATGGAAATCCTTGTAGAATTCCTTCATCACCTTTTGCCAGTCTGCGGTGCCTTCGGCTATCTCATCGAATTCTTCTTCAACCCTGGCCGTAAAATTATAATCAAGGATATTTGCGAAATTTTCCACCAAAAAATCATTGACGATCATGCCAATATCGGTGGGTACCAATTTGCCTTTATCCGAGCCCACCATTTCGGTCAGTTCCTTTTCCTTTACGGCATTGTTCGCAAGGGTCAATTGCACATATTTTCTTTCCGTTCCTTCCACGGAACCCTTTTCCGAATACCCCCGATTTTGGATGGTAGAGATGGTAGGGGCGTAAGTGGATGGTCTACCGATTCCCAATTCTTCGAGTTTCTTGACCAAAGAAGCCTCCGTGAAGCGGTAGGGGGCCCTTGAAAATCTTTCGGTAGCGGTGATATATTTATTGGTCAAGGCGTCTCCAACCCGCATTGCAGGAAGCATGCCCTCCTGTTCTTCTGCCAAGTCCTCATCGTCAACGCCTTCCATATAAACCTTAAGAAAGCCATCGAATTTGATGACCTCCCCATTGGCAACAAACTCTTCCTGGTGCTTGTCCGCTTTTATCTTCACCAAGGTGCGTTCCAATTCCGCATCTGCCATTTGCGATGCGATGGCCCTTTTCCAGATCAAATCGTACAATTTCGACTGATCGCGTTCCAAAGAAGGGTTCTGCAATGAAATGTTCGTAGGCCGGATGGCCTCATGTGCTTCCTGGGCACCTTTCGATTTTCCCTTAAAATTCCGCACTTTGCTATAAGCCTTGCCATAATTTTCGATAATGGCTTCTTTAGCTGCGGCGATCGCTTCTCCCGAGAGGTTTACGCTGTCGGTCCTCATATAGGTGATCAAACCGGCCTCGTAAAGGCGTTGCGCCACTTGCATGGTCCTGCCAACTGAAAAATACAATTTTCGGGATGCCTCTTGTTGTAAGGTAGAGGTCGTAAAGGGTGCCGAGGGTGATTTTTTGGCAGGCTTTTTATCCAGCTCTCCTACCTTGAAGCTCGCGCCAAGATTCTTTTTCAAAAAAGCTTCCGCTTCGCCTTTGGTAGAGAATGCTTTGTTCAATTTCGCGATAAACTCGCTTCCATCTCCGGTCTTGAAGGCCGCTGAAACCTTAAAGGAGGCTTCGGGCGTGAACCCTTCGATTTCCCTTTCGCGTTCAACGATCAGACGTACTGCAACCGATTGTACCCGGCCGGCAGATAGTCCGGGTTTGATCTTCTTCCATAGCACGGGCGATAGTTCGTAGCCCACCAACCGATCTAAAACCCTTCTTGCCTGCTGGGCATTGACCAGGTTATAATTGATTTCTCGCGGATTTTCTATGGCCTTTTGAATGGCCGACTTGGTAATGGAGTTGAATACAATACGTTTGGTCTTCGACTTATCGAGTTCCAAGGTTTCCGCCAAATGCCACGAAATGGCCTCCCCCTCCCGGTCTTCATCACTTGCGAGCCATATTGTACTGGCCTTCTTCGACAAATCCTTCAATTTCTTAACCAGGGCCTGCTTGTCTTTATCCACGATATACTTCGGCATAAAATCATTATCGACATCCACGCCCAACTCCTTGGAAGGCAGGTCGGCGATGTGACCAAAACTAGATTCAACCTTATAGTCTTTCCCTAAAAATTTCTCGATCGTCTTTGCCTTCGCAGGTGATTCTACAATAACTAAATTTTTGGCCATGTATTGATTTTATTGGCACAAAAGTAGTTGAATTTTTTAATTTGATACCTGTACCATCCTATATCTACCCTTTATCTACAAAAAAACGCCCCGATTTCTCGGGGCGTTTTTATTCAATTTCGACGGTATTAATCCAAATGAAGGGTACTGATCAATTCTATCCCGTTCTCTAAATATTCATATTGGTATAGCGCTTCCTTTCCTACCATCAGCAGTGTGTTTTCCAGTGGGATCACATCAAAAGTATTGATGTCTTCAAACTGGTTCAAAGGCACCAAATGCTCCACATCGGTCTTATCAAAGACTTTTAATCCTGAATCCCCGTCACATACAAAAAGCTTCTCCGCTTTAATCCCGAGTCCGTATGGCCCGTCCATCGGATAACTAATTTTGAGGGTCGGATTGCTGATATCCGAAATATCCACGATAAACAAACCGCTTTCGGTGGCGCCGCAAAAATTGCCTCCCCTCAAGGTAACATAGGCATAGTCGCCATCGACCACCACGGGATCGCAGGCGGTACCGTGTTGAAATTCGGAAACAAAGGTCGGGGTAGCGGGAGTGGTGATATCATAAATGAACATGCCGCTCATACTTCCCAAAAACAAGTATTGGCCTTGGTTGAAAATCGTCTCAATATCAAATCCGGCGAAAACGTCCTCCATGTCTTTTGGGTTTTCCAGATCGGTGATATCGAAGATGTTGATATTATGCCGGTCGACGGCATAGAGGTAATCGGCCACGATCTTAAACCGCGCCATCGACCCGCCTTGTCCGGTAGTGGAATTGGCGCTGGCATCGGCCATGGCTTCAAAAAAAATGCCTCCATTATTGAACCGGTTCTCATACTCGGCAATGGGGCGTCTTTCGGTGACGGTTTCCCAACCGATCAATATCTCATTGTTGTAATCGATCTGGGTATCCTCAAAAATATCAACCTCCATGGGCCAAATCACATCACCATAAAGCACGTTCTCCAAGCGGTTCACCTGTCTTATATTATTGATGTCGGAAATATCGATGACGACCAGATCGCTAAGGCTGTCGGCAAAGAGGAAGTCGTCCTTTACCGAAATATCCACGTTCGCCGGAATTTTGATAAAGGCAATCTTTCGTGGTGCAGCGGGGTTGGAATTGTCGACCACGTGCACCCCGGTGTTTTTATCGTTGATAAAAATATAGTCCTTATAGGCATAGATCTTCCCGGATTCCAGGACAGGCATAGGGGCGACGACGTCCACACTGTTCCTGAATTCCGATTTGAGCATCGTGAGCGGCCTTGCCACAAGGTATTCCGCATATTTGACATCGTCGTTTTTCTCGCAGGAAACAAAGCCTAGAACGACAGCCAAGAGCACTGCAATCATTTCTTTTTTCATAACGTTTGATTTATGGGGTTGTTCCCATCAGATGATGGTTACCCCTAAAAGTTGCGCCATTTTTTTGGTTAAATTTATAACTGTCAATTTGTCATAAAATTGTAATTAGTGTTATCTTTGCCCACCCCAATAGGCCGGGAACACATTGCGCATGGAAAAAATAATTACGGAGTCGGCACAAGGTTCTCCTTTACATATGAAGGAAAGAGATGGCAACCAAAGGAAACTTTATATTGAGAGTTATGGGTGTCAGATGAATTTTTCCGACAGTGAGATCGTTGCTTCCATTTTGGCCAATGAAGGCTTTAACACAACTGATATTTTGGAAGAGGCCGACCTGGTCTTGGTCAATACCTGTTCCATCAGGGAAAAGGCCGAACTCACCGTCCGCAAACGTCTGGAAAAGTTCAATGCAGTGAAAAAACAACGGCCGCACATGAAGGTGGGGGTTTTGGGCTGTATGGCGGAACGGTTAAAGAGCCAATTGTTGGAGGAAGAAAAAATAGTTGACATGGTCGTTGGGCCAGATGCCTACAAAGACCTTCCCAATTTGATTCAGGAAGTCGATGGGGGCCGCAATGCCGTCAACGTGATCCTTTCCAAGGATGAAACCTATGGTGACGTTGCCCCGGTGCGCTTGAACACCAATGGGGTCACTGCCTTCGTTTCGATTACCCGGGGCTGCGACAATATGTGCACCTTTTGTGTGGTGCCCTTTACAAGGGGTCGGGAACGCAGTCGAGATCCGCAATCGATCTTGAAGGAGGTGAATGATCTTTGGGACCAAGGGTTTAGGGAAGTAACCCTTTTAGGTCAAAATGTGGACAGCTACCTTTGGTATGGGGGAGGTTTGAAAAAAGATTTTGAAAAGGCCTCCGACATGCAGCAAGCGACCTCGGTCAATTTTGCAAAACTGTTGGAGCTCACAGCCTTGGCCCAACCCAAAATGCGCATTCGGTTTTCCACTTCAAATCCGCAGGACATGACCTTGGAAGTCATCCATACCATGGCCAAATATCCGAATATCTGCAATTACCTTCACCTGCCCGTTCAAAGCGGCAGCGATCGCATCTTGAAAGCGATGAACCGCCTGCATACCAGGGAAGAGTACTTTGCATTGATCGACAACATCAGAAAAATCATTCCCGATTGTGCCATATCCCAGGATATGATTACCGGTTTTCCGACCGAAACCGAACAAGACCATCAAGACACCCTCTCCCTTATGGAATATGTGAAATACGACTTCGGGTTTATGTTTGCCTATTCCGAGAGACCAGGAACCCTCGCCGCCCGAAAACTGAAGGATGATGTGCCGGAGGCGATCAAAAAGCGCAGGCTGCTCGAAATCATTGACCTGCAACGTAAACATGGCCTGTACCGCACCCAACAACATTTGCATCAGGTGGAAGAGGTTTTGATAGAAGGCACTTCCAAAAAATCGGATACCCAATGGATGGGCCGTAATTCACAGAATACCGTGGTGGTCTTTCCAAAAGAACATTATAAAATCGGTGATTTTGTAAACGTGAAAATCAACGATTGCACCTCTGCCACCTTGATTGGAAAGGCAGTGGGGCATTCACATAACAATTAATTTGAAAGGAAAGCCGATGACCTTTGGCTTTTTTAACCCAAGCATTCCATGGAATCGATCCAGGCCATAAAACAACGATTTGAAATCATCGGAAACGATGTAAAACTCAACCGTGCCATTGAAAAGGCAATTCAGGTTGCCCCCACCGATATTTCGGTGCTGGTGACCGGGGAAAGTGGCGTGGGCAAGGAAGCCATTCCCAAAATCATTCATGCACTCTCCCATCGAAAGCACGCAAAATATATCGCAGTAAACTGTGGCGCCATACCGGAGGGCACGATCGACAGTGAGTTGTTCGGTCATGAAAAAGGTTCCTTTACGGGAGCCACCGCCACCAGGAGCGGCTATTTTGAGGTTGCCGATGGGGGCACGATTTTTCTCGACGAGGTGGGGGAGCTCCCCTTGACCACCCAGGTGCGGCTGTTAAGGGTTTTGGAGAACGGTGAATTTTTAAAGGTGGGCTCCTCACAGACCCAAAAAACCGATGTGCGCATCGTGGCCGCTACCAATATCAGCATGTTCGAGGCGATCAAGAAAGAAAAATTCCGCGAAGACCTTTATTACAGGCTAAGCACGGTAGAAATCAATATCCCCCCCCTGAGGGAGCGGAAAGAGGATATCCATTTGCTGTTTCGAAAATTTGCTTCCGATTTTGGGCAGAAATACAAGATGCCGACCATTCGACTGGAAGACGATGCGGTACAACTGCTCCTTAAATACCGTTGGCCTGGGAACATCAGACAGTTGAGGAATATTGCCGAACAAATTTCAGTTTTGGAAGAAAGTCGGAATATTTCCGTGCCTACCCTCAACAGCTACCTGCCCAATGCTTCCGATTCCAATCTGCCCGCCGTAATTTCAAAGGAAAAGAAGGAGGGTGATTTTAGCAACGAGAGGGAAATCCTTTACAAGGTTTTGTTCGACATGAAAAGCGACTTGAACGACCTGAAAAAGTTGACCTTGGAACTGTTAAAAAACAACGATTCGGAAAAAGTTCAGGAAGAAAACGAGAAGTTGATCAGAAAGATTTACGGGGAGGAAAATGGCGAAGATGAATTTCGTGAAAACACTTCAATGGAATTGATGCAGTTACCTGAACCCAAAGTGGAAAGGCCGGCCCATAAACCCAATTACAACACGAACCAAGATGATAAGTATCATTTTGCGGAAGAAATTGAAGTGGAGGAAACCTTATCTTTACAGGAGAAGGAAGTGGAACTCATCAAAAAGTCATTGGAGCGAAACCGCGGTAAGCGCAAGGCGGCCGCAGCCGAATTGGGCATATCGGAACGAACGCTATATAGAAAGATAAAACAGTACGACCTTTAAGGTCGTTGCCTTTTGCTACCGTTCATTTGATCGGTGGGAACATGGGCAAAAAAGGAAATTGTATCTCATGGTATTTTTAAAAAAGCTGGCGCACATTTTTTTTGTATTGTTTCTTTTGGTGACCCTTGGCAATTGTGGTGTATACAATTTTACAGGGGGCAATGTGGGTACCGCAAAAAGCTTCCAGGTCAACTATTTTCAGAACTATGCCACCCAAAGTCCAGGCTCAACTTTTGAACCCGGGATGGACCGGGATTTGACCCTTGCGCTTCAGGACAGGATTTTAAACCAATCGAGCCTGGACCTGGTCAATTCTGGCGGCGATCTGCTCTATGAAGGGGAAATCGTTGAATACCGCATCTCGCCCATGACGGCCACGGCACAGCAGACGGCGGCCCAGAACAGGCTGACCATCGCCGTGAAAGTGCGTTTTTTCAACAAGACCAAGGAGGATGCAGATTTCGATCAGCGCTTTTCGTTTTTCTACGACTATCCGGCCAACCAACAACTCTCTGCCGTAAAGAGCGAAGCCCATGAAGTAATCTTCGAGCGCATCACCCAGGATATTTTCAATGCCTCTTTGGCCGACTGGTAGATCTGGAATCACGATTTTAGGAAAGCAATCAAGTGCATTCCCGTATTTTTGCTTAATTATGCCGAAAACAATTTGCAAGGCCATTCTATGAACGTCAAGGATTTCACATTTCTGCTGCAACATCCCGATCAAGTGATCACGGCCGCCCAAACCAGGCAGCTAGAGGAGGTTTTGGTGGAATATCCTTATTTTCAGACCGCTAGGGCATTGCACCTTAAGGGCCTAAAAAATCTGAACAGTTTTAAGTACAACAACGCCCTGAAGGTTACGGCCGCTTATACCACAGACAGAGGGGTTTTGTTCGATTACATCACTTCAGCGGCATTTTCACAAGACAGGATCGCCGATGCCATTTCAGGTAAATCCGAACCTTTGGAAGCGGTTCGGGCCATGGAAGAAACTGAGGCACCCACCCCGGAAAAGCCCGCTCAACTGATCGAGGAGTCTATCGACAAACCTTTACCGCAAACCATTGCCGATGCCGATTCCATATTGCATCCCGAGTTGTTCACGTCCAAAGAACCTGAGGGTGCCAAAGTTTTGGATAAAGCGGCGGCGACCAAAAATCAGGCCCTCGAATTGGGCCAACCCCTGTCATTCACCAAAACTGAAAAACACTCTTTCGAAGAATGGCTAAAACTGACCTCGGTAAGGAAAATAGAGCGCCCAGGACAGCCGGGGACGGGCATTGACAAAGGAACCAAAGAGGGCAGTGCCGATCCCAAAAAAATGAAGTCGAAAAAAATCGACCTCATCGATAAGTTCATCGCCAGCAACCCCAAGATTGTGCCCCATGACACGCCGGTAAAAATCGACCTTGGGGAATCGACCAGATTCGATGGAAAAGAATTGATGACAGAGACTTTGGCAAGGGTTTATCTCGAGCAAAGAAAGTACAAAAAAGCCATACAGGCCTATCGCATATTAAGTTTGAAATATCCGGAAAAAAGTGGTTTCTTTGCAGACCGAATTAAAGCGGTGGAAAAAATTAAACAAGAAAATACTTCTGAATAAATGAGCACCTTTACCATATTTTTAATCCTGATCATTGTTGTTTGTTTCTTACTGGTGTTGGTCATCATGGTTCAAAATCCAAAAGGTGGCGGACTTTCTTCCTCCTTTGGCGGCGGTGGAAGCCAAATTGTGGGCGGCGTGAAAAAGACAGGGGATTTTTTGGACAAAAGCACATGGACATTGGCAGGCGCACTCGTATTGTTGATATTGGCCTCCAATATTGCCCTCCCCGGAAAATTCGGAAACGCAGATTCTAAATTGCTCGATGGGGATGGGATTGAAACTACCGTTCCGGAAAGCCTGCCCGAAGAAGTACCCGCACCCTTGAACAATGGTGCCAATCAGACCGATTCACTCTAGGTTGAAAAATATATCCGCTAAAATGCCAGCACAAATGACAAGCTGGCATTTTTGATTTTACATTGTGTCAGTTTTTATGTTGTGGCATAATTTCTGTCTTGTCAACACCGAACTATAAAAATCAATTAATAAAACTTTAATAATATGGCTAAAGTCAACATTAAACCATTGGCAGACAGAGTACTTATCGAGCCAATGGCCGCTGAGACCAAAACGGCGTCGGGCATCTACATTCCTGACACCGCAAAAGAGAAACCCCAACAAGGCAAAGTGGTTGCCGTTGGCCCTGGGACCAAAGATGAAAAAATCACCGTGAAGGTCGGAGACAAGGTCTTGTACGGCAAATATGCGGGGACCGAACTTAAACTGGAGGGCGTAGACTATCTAATGATGCGCGAGAGCGACGTTTTGGCAATTATCTAAACCGAACAATATTCAATAAAAAAATTCCGAATTCCGAAGCTAAACGTTCGACCATAATTGGCGGTTTTACCCATAGCGCACTAAACGGAATTTGAACATTAATTTTAAAATCAAATTAGAATGGCAAAAGAAATAAAGTTCGATATCGATGCACGCGATGGCCTTAAAAGGGGCGTAGATGCTTTGGCGAATGCAGTAAAGGTAACCTTGGGGCCCAAGGGCAGGAACGTAATCATCAGCAAATCATTCGGGGCACCCCAAGTGACCAAAGATGGTGTTACAGTTGCAAAGGAAATTGAATTGGCAGACCCCTTGGAAAATATGGGCGCCCAAATGGTAAAGGAAGTAGCTTCCAAAACCAACGATCTGGCTGGTGATGGTACTACCACGGCCACGGTTTTGGCACAGGCCATCGTAAAAGAAGGTTTGAAAAACGTTGCGGCCGGAGCCAACCCCATGGATCTAAAAAGGGGAATAGACAAAGCGGTTGAAGCCATTGTGGCCGACCTTGGAAAGCAAGCCAAAAAAGTTGGCGATTCTTCCGAAAAAATAAAGCAGGTCGCATCGATTTCATCAAATAACGATGAGACCATTGGCGAGTTGATCGCACAAGCGTTCGGAAAAGTAGGCAAGGAAGGGGTCATCACGGTTGAAGAAGCAAAAGGGACCGATACCTATGTGGATATCGTTGAAGGGATGCAATTCGACAGGGGTTACCTATCCCCCTATTTTGTGACCGATTCAGAAAAAATGACCGTGAGCTTGGAGAATCCGTACATCTTGTTATACGATAAAAAGATATCTTCCATGAAAGACCTGCTTCCTGTATTGGAGCCAGTGGCTCAATCGGGCAAGCCCTTATTGATCATCGCTGAAGATGTTGATGGAGAGGCCTTGGCCACCTTGGTGGTAAACAAACTCAGGGGCTCTTTGAAGATTGCAGCGGTAAAAGCGCCAGGTTTTGGTGACAGGAGAAAAGCCATGTTGGAAGACATCGCCATCCTAACCAAAGGAACCGTTATTGCCGAGGAAAGAGGATTTTCCATGGAAAATACCACCATTGATATGTTGGGTACCTGCGAAAAAATCACCATCGACAAGGACAACACTACCATTGTGAACGGAGGCGGAGTAGCCAAAGACATCAAGAGCCGTGTGAACCAGATCAAATCCCAGATCGAGACCACCACTTCAGACTATGACAAGGAAAAATTGCAGGAGCGTTTGGCCAAATTGGCAGGTGGGGTCGCCGTACTTTATGTGGGTGCCGCTTCGGAAGTGGAAATGAAAGAAAAGAAAGACCGTGTTGACGATGCATTGCACGCCACCCGTGCGGCGGTTGAAGAAGGCATTGTTGCCGGTGGGGGCGTTGCCTTGGTTCGTGCCAAAGCTAGCCTTGCCAAGATCAAAGCCGAAAACGCCGATGAGGAAACCGGTATCCAGATCGTAGCCAAGGCCATAGAATCACCTTTGCGCACCATTGTGGAGAATGCAGGTGGAGAAGGATCGGTGGTTATTGCCAAAATTATGGACGGGAAAGGGGACTATGGTTATGATGCCAAATCCGAAACTTACGTAGACATGATGAAAGCGGGCATCATCGATCCCAAAAAAGTAACCAGGGTCGCATTGGAAAATGCCGCTTCTGTTGCCGGGATGATCTTGACCACGGAATGCGCCTTGACCGATATTAAGGAAGAAGCGCCAGCAGGCGGAGGCCATGGACATGGCGGTGGTATGCCCGGCATGATGTAATGCCGAGAGGCAGGAGCCTATCAATATTGTTGAACCGCCCCCATACTGAGGGCGGTTTTTTATTGGGTCACTTTGCTTCAACCACCTTGCATAACAACTTGCAATCTTTCCCATGTAAATCGAATAAAAAAACCACCTTTTACAAGGTGGTTTCGTTTTTTCCGACTTCAAGGTTTATCTGATAAACCTATCAAAGAATTACTTCTTTTTCGCGGGAGCCTTCTTAGCTGCTGCCTTAGGAGCTGCTTTTTTGGCTGGTGCGGCTTTTTTTGCTGTTGCCATGATTGAAATAATTAAAATTTCAATTAAAATTAAGTTTTTTTTATTGTGTTCTATTGTTTTGGAGATTTGTTATCCCCTTAGTTTTCAACAGTTTTTCTAGAGAATTTTTCACTCCGGCCGCCATGCCCACAAAGCAAAACATGTTGGCTTCTTTGATATAACGCTCGGCATACATTTTTAGTATACACTGGCTGGCCCTGGTTTTTCATAAAGTCAAACCAAAGGGTGTTGCATCACACCAAGCATTGGACCAACCAAGGTTAAGGTTTTATCTCGGTCTTCACCTCTTTCATTTGATAACTGTTCAGCGTACCTGTCGGATAATTGATCACGTACAGTGTCCCGTTCATGATCAGGATATCGGTGGGCTTCTGAACAGATTCCTTCAATACCTGTTTCAGCTGACCGTCCAAATCCATCACCAGCACCCTGTTATTCTCAAAATCGGTGACAAAGACCTCGCTTTCCGAAATATAGATTCCCGTGGCCGCGTTCATTTTTTGATCTTGTCCCATCATTTTAATGAAATTGCCTCGTTTATCGAATACCTGAACCCTATTGTTATAAGCATCCGCTACCCAGATGTTCTCAGCGGTGATCTGCACATCGGTTGGATAATAAAACTCCCCGTTGCCCTTGCCTTCTTTTCCAAAGGAAATCCATTCGCCACCGTTGAAATACAAAATGCGGTTATTGTAAAAATCCGCAATCGCTCTTTCCTTGTCCATCACGGCTATCCCGGCGGGCGCATCCAAGCTGTCTTTCAAGGCCATGACCCCTTGATTGCCATTCGAAAAAGTGGCAATATTGTCGGACCCATATTGGGGCACGAAAAGCACTCCTTCGAAGGCATCAATATGCATGGGCCGATCCAAGGAATCGATCGTGGCCGTGATCTGGCCCAGGTCGTTGAGCCTCACCAATCGGTTGTGATCTCCATCGGAGAGCCACAATTGTCCGTCAACTTGGGCAATTCCGATGGGGTTCACCCCTTCCAAAGTTGTCGATTGTACCAGCGCCCATTCCTTCGGAAGTTCTGGCTTGGGCTTACAGGCACTTAGGGCGAGTACCGTCGCCAGGGCTGTCATTATCTGTTTCATTTGATTTTATTTAAACCATTGGTTCGTTAAAACTTCCAACATATTATTTAGACGATTCATCGATTCTATCGTAATGACAGCAAGGGGGCAAGGACTCATAGGTTTCATCACTTGCCTTGATGTTTTTGGTATCGTGGCCCGCTTTTGCTACGGCCTGTTCGATATCCTTTAAGGAGGTCTTCGCCCCATCAAATGCAACTGACATCATTTTAGTGTCCTTGTCCCATGACGCCTCGGCCACACCGGGAAGGGCCTTGGCCGCTTTGGTGATTCGTGCCTCGCACATGCCACAATTACCGGCAACCTTCAAATTCTTCGTGGTCAACTTGTCGTTCGAAACCGTGGCTTGGCTTCCGGAAGATTCTTCGACCTTTCCGTCAGCCCGCTCTATCTTTGCGGTGATCGGCGTATACCCGGCCTTTTCCACCTGTTTTTCCACAGACTCCAAGCTAAGGGCCTTTTCGGAGGGGTAGCTAAAACTGAAATCGCCGGTCTCGATATCGATCTTCACCTCTTTGATGCCTTTGAATTCCTTAAACTTTTTCTCTAGCCCATAGGCACAGAACGGACAGCCCAAACCATCGACCTGTACCATAAACTTATCCATTGTTTTTTGGGCATTTGCGCCCATCACCGTCATCATTGCGATGACCACTGTTGCAATTATTGCTTTTTTCATGATTTTACTTTTTTATATTAATATTCGTTCTGTCAATATGTAAATACAGGGCGGTCAAAATGTAAAACGACTGCCCAAAAATAGACTATATTTCAATTTTTGTGCGGCAGGCACATCGTTGACCAAAGGGGCCTGTACCGCCAAATCCAGCGTGATGTTCTTGCTGGCATATTGGACCCCCTGCGCATATAGGAGCTGGTATCCGCTGCGCTCCGGTAGCCAAGAATTGGTGTATTCGAAATACAGGTTGATCTGCTCATTGGGATATTGCGGTTTCAATAGGGGCAGTCCAAAACCCAGTTTATATCGAAACTCGTCCATGGTACCATCGGGCATCGAATTGTAGCCCAACTCATTGGATATACCGTATTTCAGGGTTTCATAGCCCGCAACAAAGCCATAGTAACCGGCATATTTTCCCATACTGAGGTCCATGGCGTCCAATTCCTCACCTGTGGGCAGGGTCTGTATTGTTTTGGCGACCACACGAAAGGTCTTGCCCATGGCATCTTTTCTTATAAACTGGTATTTTCCGATGATCTTGATATCGGCCAAGGCACTGCCCGATCCAAGATCGTTCAGGTTATAATTGATATAAGGCAGCTGAACCGCTACCAAGGTGCTAGCGGAGGGCAAATATTGTAACATTATGGGTACATAGCTGAACCTACCCCGCTCTGTTTTCCTGATTTCGGTCAAGGTTTTTACCGTAAAACTTCCGCCGCCCAACATAATTGGATTGTCAGCGGTAATCGGCGGACCTTGTGCCTGTATCCCTTCAATGCCACCAATGGTGAGCATCAACGCTAAAAATAAAATTCTCATGATATGGATTTGATTTAAATGGTTCTAAATTCCAATAATAATTGGGGCAACCGCACCGTTTGCCTCTGCATCCTCTCCAATGCCGGGTGTCAATTACGGATAGAAGGGCTGCCTTGGGAATAGACCGAATAAATCAAATCAGGAAGACCTGGTCGAGAAGTTGAATGTTCCTGACCAATAGAGGTGGGGGGTAATGCTTTTGAGTAGCCAATCGCAGCCCCACCGTGGGAATAAGCGTACCGGAAGTAGGGGTGTTATCGAACCAAAAGGACTGATGATCGACGCCAATATCATTGGTGACCTGTTTCAAATCGTTTTGCCCGTTGATCACGACTACGACATCATTGCAACAAGTATCGGTATTTTCCGAAATCGAAAGACCTTCGGATACCTCCATTGCCATACCGCAACTTTCCGCATTGGAAAATAGGGCAACATCCTGAAGATGGCCCATGCAGTAATGCTTGTCAACAGTCCACGACGTGGTGGAAGCCAATAGCAACAGGGCCATTAGGGAGGCAAGAACGCGATGTGGAACGCTTTTCATCGCAACAAAAATAAGAATTCTTCGATCGATGCGTCTTTTTGGACACCATATTAACGAATATTTATGCCCTTCGGTATTGCCCCGATTGATCCAAAAATCGACTTTTGCCCCAACAAATCCGAAAAGAACATGTTCGAACCACTGCGACCTCAGGTAATAGCCATCTTAACGGGCCAAGGAACGGTAGAAGCCCGTCTGCTCCAATTGTGCCAACTGTTGAACAGCAACGTTCCCCATTATGATTGGGTCGGTTTCTATTTTAGGAACGGAGACAGAGAAGAGTTGAAATTGGGGCCCTATGTCGGGGAACCCACCGACCACACCATTATTCCCTTTGGCAAGGGCATTTGTGGGCAAGTCGCGGTGTCGAACCAGAACTTTGTCGTACCCGATGTCAAGGCGCAGGACAATTATATCGCCTGTAGCATCACGGTGAAGGCAGAAATCGTTGTTCCATTGTTCGTCAATGGTGAAAATGTGGGGCAAATCGACATTGATTCGAATACCCCTGATCCCTTTAGCGGGGAGGACGAAAGATTTTTGGAATTTGTAAACTCGGAAGTGGCCAAAATTCTTTAAAACTTTATTGGTTTTGTTGATAACCTCGGTGCTTATTCAAGTCAAAAAAATTACTTTTGTGTCCTTGACTTCATAATCCTAAGCACACCATAATGAACACCTTGAAAAAAGCCTCTTCGGCCCTTATTTCCGTATTCCATAAAGACGGGTTGGAACCCATTGTCAGAAAATTCCAGGAACTTGGCGTAACCATCTATTCCACGGGGGGTACCGAAAAATTCATCAGGGATCTGGGCATCGAAGTAGTGCCGGTGGAAGAGGTAACCAGCTATCCCTCCATTTTGGGCGGTCGTGTAAAAACATTGCATCCAAAGGTATTCGGAGGTATTTTGAACCGGCAGGACGACGCTGGGGATTTGGCCCAGTTGGAAGAATTTGAAATTCCCCAGATCGATATCGTGATCGTAGACCTTTACCCTTTTGAAAAAACGGTGGCGAGTGGTGCGTCCGAACAGGAAATCATAGAAAAAATAGATATAGGGGGCATTTCGTTGATACGGGCCGCCGCCAAGAACTTCAAGGATGTTGTATGCGTGTCTGCAAGGGAAGATTATGAAGAATTCCTTGCATTGATAACCGGGAGCAAGGGAAGAACCGGTTTGGCAGACCGAAAGCGTTTTGCCGCAAAGGCATTCAACATCTCGTCGCATTATGATACCGCCATTTTCAATTATTTCAACAAAGACCATGGTGAAGCCGTTTTAAAAATCAGTGAACCCAAGGGCCAGGTGCTCCGCTACGGCGAAAATCCACATCAAAAAGGGTATTTCTTCGGTGATTTTGAGGCGATGTTTACCAAATTGCACGGAAAAGCGCTTTCCTATAACAACTTATTGGACGTGGATGCCGCGGTCAACTTGATGAACGAGTTTAAAAATGACGATCCGACCTTTGCGATTTTGAAACACAACAATGCCTGTGGGCTATCTACCCGGAAAACATTGCACCAAGCCTATGTTGACGCCTTGGCAGGGGACCCGGTTTCCGCTTTTGGCGGTATTCTGATCAGCAATGTGGAAATCGATAAGGCCACCGCTTCGGAAATCCATGAGCTCTTCTGTGAAGTCGTCATTGCGCCCAGTTATGCGGCCGATGCCCTACAGATTCTTATGGGCAAGAAAAATAGGATCATCTTGGTTCAGCATGAAGTATCACTGCCCGATACCCTGGTCAGGACATGCCTGAACGGAGTTTTGGTGCAGGAAAAAGACAAGAAGACCGATTCGGTGAAAGACCTGGAATTGGTCACCAAGAAAAAACCGACCCAGAATGAACTGGACGATTTGATCTTTGCTTCCAAACTCTGCAAGCATACCAAGAGCAATACCATTGTACTGGCGAAGAACAAACAGTTGTGCGCCAGCGGTACAGGGCAGACTTCCCGTGTCGATGCGCTGAACCAAGCCATTCACAAAGCGAAATCTTTCCATTTTGACCTTCAGGGTGCCGTGATGGCCAGTGATGCCTTCTTCCCTTTTCCGGATTGCGTGGAAATCGCCCATAATAATGGTATAAGCTGCGTCATTCAGCCCGGCGGTTCGATAAAAGACCAGTTGAGCGTCGATTTTTGCGACAAAAATGGCATGGCCATGGTAATGACGGGCACCCGTCATTTTAAGCATTAAATTCATTACTTTTGACGATATTATTTACCTTTAATCGAAACCTAACGAAATAGCTAATGGGATTTTTTGATTTCCTGACCGAAGAAATTGCCATCGACCTGGGCACCGCAAATACCCTTATCATTCATAACGACAAAGTAGTGGTCGATAGCCCATCGATCGTTGCAAGGGACCGGGTTTCCGGCAAAATTATAGCCGTTGGCAAGGAGGCGAACATGATGCAAGGAAAGACCCATGAAAATATCAAGACCATTCGGCCTTTGAAAGATGGGGTCATCGCCGATTTCGATGCTTCGGAAAAAATGATCAACATGTTCATCAAGAACATCCCCGCTTTAAAGAAAAAATGGTTTCCACCGGCACTGCGCATGGTGATCTGCATTCCATCGGGCATTACCGAAGTGGAAATGCGTGCGGTAAGGGAGTCGGCAGAAAGGGTGAATGGCAAGGAAGTATACCTCATCCATGAACCTATGGCGGCCGCCATAGGGATTGGATTGGACATCATGCAGCCCAAGGGAAACATGATCGTCGATATCGGTGGGGGCACCACTGAAATTGCAGTCATCGCATTGGGAGGCATCGTCTGTGACAAATCGGTTAAAATTGCAGGGGACGTTTTTACCAATGACATCATTTATTATATGCGCACCCAGCACAACCTCTATATTGGGGAGAGTACTGCGGAAAATATTAAAATAGAAATCGGGTCGGCCACTGAAGATCTTCAAAACCCTCCGGATGACAAATCGGTCCAAGGCCGTGATTTATTGACCGGCAAGCCCAAGCAGGTGCAAATTTCCTATAGGGAGATTGCCAAGGCATTGGACAAATCGATTCTTAGGGTCGAGGACGCAGTGATGGAGACCCTGTCCCAAACACCCCCGGAATTGGCGGCAGACATTTACAATACGGGGATATACATGGCAGGTGGAGGATCGATGTTGCGAGGCCTGGACAGGAGGCTGTCACAAAAGACCGATTTGCCCGTATACATTGCCGAAGACCCGCTAAGAGCTGTAGTTCGGGGCACCGGAATCGCGTTAAAAAATCTTGAACGGTACAAGAGCATTTTAATTAAATAGATGTCCATCCTTCGGATGGCGCCTTGTTGAAAATCGACCTTGCCAAAATGGGATACTTGCACGGGCTTCAAGAAAATTAAAGAGTGAATGCAACAAATCATCAATTTTGTAATACGGCATAAGAATTTTCTACTCTATCTGTTTTTGTTGCTCCTTTCATTGGCTTTTACCATACAATCCCATTCCTATCACCAGTCTCGGTTTTTTAATTCTGCGAACTGGATCACGGGAAATATTTATGAAACCAAACAAAGTATTTCGGCCTATTTCGATCTGAGAGAGGAAAACGAAAAATTGATCGTCGAAAACCAGCGCTTGCGAAAGATGCTTTTCAACATAGCCCCCGAGGATACCATAAGCCTGGATTCCACACAAATGCTCTATACGGTCACAACAGGCCGGGTGATCAAAAACAGCTTCGCGGAATCGCGCAATTATATCACCATCAATCGTGGCAGGGAAGACAGTATAAAACCCGACATGGGCGTGATCACTTCCAAAGGCATTCTGGGCATCATTGAAAATACCTCGGCCAACTATGCAACGGTACAGAGTATATTGAACGAAAATTCGAACATCAATGCCAAAATAAAAAATACGGACCACTTTGGCTCCTTGGTCTGGGATACCAAACGCTACGACGTGGTTCAGTTGATCGATATTCCCCGCATGGTATCTTTGAACATTGGAGACACTATCGTAACTGGGGCCATGAGCAGTATTTTTCCCGAGAACATTCCTATAGGAACGATACAAAAATTCGACCTGGATACCGCGAACAGTTTTTATCAAATCGATGTGAAGCTTTTTAATGACATGACCAATATTCGTCATGTATATATTGTGAACAATGTACACCGCAAGGAATTACAGGAACTGCAATCCAAAAACTTGAATGAACAATAGTTACTTTATAAATACCGTTCGATTTGTACTTCTCGTTTTAGTGCAAGTGCTGGTTTTCAATCAACTTAATTTTTTTGGATTCATCAATCCCATGGTGTATATTCTTTTTTTATACTGGTATCCGATCAGCGGGGGCCGCGCATCGTTCATTGGGGTAAGTTTTTTATTGGGCTTGTGCATCGATTTCTTTTCGGACACCATGGCCCTGCATGCCGCATCGACGGTAACCCTGGCCTATCTGAGGCCCACTATAATGCGGTTTGTTTTTGGGGTAAATATAGAATTTCAAAGTTTTAAGCTGAGCAACAGCACCATGGCACAACAATTTACTTTTTTGGCGTTATTAATAGTAGTGCACCATTTGGTATTTTTTACGCTCGAAATTTTTAGTTTGGCCAATATTTTGATGATACTAAAAAAAGTTGTGGTCATTGGTGCCGCATCCATGCTACTTTGTTTACTGTTCAATTCATTATTTAGCGTCGGCAAGGAATGAAAAAGATTTTACTTTCATCGATCATTATTATCATCGGGTTTACCTTCCTCGGTAGGCTGAGCTATTTGCAAATTTTCAGTTCTTCCACCAATCAGGTCTTGGAAGACCCTGCCATAAAAGCGGTTTATGACTATCCCGAACGCGGTTATATTTACGACCGCAACGGCAAACTATTGGTGGCCAATGACCCGGCGTACGATGTCATGGTCATTCCACGGGAGGTACGGGCCTTGGATACTTTGGAATTTTGTGCCCTGTTGGGCATCGACAAGGAAAAATTTTTAAAAGAACTCAAAAAAGCACGCACCTATTCTCCAAGGCTTCCGTCTGTGCTGGTACCGCAACTTTCCAAGGAAGACTATGCCAAATTGCAGGAAAAGATGAGGCATTACCAAGGTTTTTATATTCAGAAACGCTCCTTGCGCTATTATGATACGAACAGCGGCGCCAACATTCTCGGTTATATCAGTGAAGTCAATGAACGAGATCTGGTACGTAATCCGTATTATGTCCAAGGCGAGCTCACAGGCCGTACCGGAATAGAAAAGCAGTACGAAGATATCCTGAGGGGAAGAAAAGGGGTACAATATATTCAAAAAGATCGCTTCAACAGAGACATAGGGCCCTACAAAAGCGGCACTTGGGATACCTTGCCGGAACAGGGTAAGGAAATCAACGTCACCCTTGATAAGGACTTGCAGGAATACGGAGAACGGCTCATGCACGGCAAGTGGGGGGGCGTCGTGGCCATCGAACCTGGCACGGGAGAAATTCTTGCGATGGTATCAGGGCCTACCTTCGACCCCAAACTTTTGGTCGGTAGAGATCGCTCTGCCAATTACAGCAAATTGCATTACGACTCCATCTCCAAACCCCTGTTCGATCGATCAATTTTGGCGGAAGGTTCTCCCGGCTCGCCATTTAAGACCATCAATGCCCTTGTTGCGCTTCAGGAAGGGGTAATCACCCCGGAAACCACCTTTACCTGTTACCACGGATTTTACGTCGGCGGGAGAAAGAGAGGATGCCACTGTGGGGGCGGTACCCGAAATCTGCATACCGGAATCTACAAATCCTGCAATGCCTATTTTGCAGGGACTTTCAGGAAAATCTACGATAAGTTTGAGACTACCGATGAGGCTATGGATGTTTGGGAAAAGCACGTGAAGAGTTTTGGCCTGGGCGATTTCTTGCATTATGATCTGCCGGAAGGAAAGAGGGGCAGGATTCCCAGCAAGGAATATTACGATAAATGGTATGGCGACAACAGATGGAGCTCCTCCTATATCATCTCCAACTCCATCGGACAGGGAGAGGTTTCCGTTACTCCCGTGCAATTGGCGAATATGACCGCGGCCATTGCCAATCGCGGATTCTACTATACCCCCCACATCCTTAAAAAAGTGGAAGGCAAGGACATCACCAATCCCGAGTTCGTAGTGCCCAAATATACCACCATTGACAGGAAACATTTTGACCCCGTGGTACAAGGTATGGCAGATGTTTACAAAATGGGCACGGCCAGAGGCGTTCAGATACCTGGCATTGATATAGCCGGTAAAACCGGTACGGTTGAGAACTTCACCAAGATAAATGGCGTACGCACCCAATTGACCGACCACTCGGTTTTTGTGGCCTTTGCCCCGGTTGACAACCCCAAGATCGCCATTGCGGTTTATATCGAGAACGGCTATTTTGGCTCTAGATACGCTGGGCACATCGCTTCTTTGATGATTGAAAAATACCTGAAGGGCGAGATAAGCCGAAAAGATCTGGAAAAAAGAATGCTGGAAAAAACGTTGGATCTGGAATATGCCAAACCTTATAGCGGGGAAGAATTCAAAATAAACGAACGTGTCTGGTAGCAGCGTCCTAAAACGTATCGATTGGCTATCTATTTTATTTTATGCCCTGTTGGTGGCCATCGGTTGGATAAATATTTATTCCACAACATTTTCCGATGCCAATCCTTCCATCTTTAATTTTGACGCCTTATATGGAAAGCAACTCCTTTTTATAGGCACAAGCATTGTTGCGATCATTATTATCTTGGCTTTGGAAGCCAATTTTTTTGAACGTTTTTCAAGTCTGTTCTACCTTATTTCCATGATTTCCCTGCTCGGTCTTTTCGTCTTTGGCAAAACCATAGCGGGGGCCACTTCCTGGTACGATCTTGGATTTTTCAATCTTCAACCCTCCGAATTTGCCAAATTGGCAACCGCTCTGGCCCTTGCCAAATACCTCAGTGATATTCAAACCGATATCAAACACAAAAAAGACCAATTGTTCGCCTTTCTGATCATCTTGATCCCTGTATTGCTTGTCATTCCCCAACCCGATCCGGGGAGTGCCCTGGTATTCTTTGCCTTGGTTTTTGTGCTTTTTAGGGAAGGTCTGCCCCTGTTTTATCTCCTGCTCGCTTTTTTGCTCGTATTGGTTTTTGTGACCACTTTAATGTTTGGCACTACATGGGTGACGATTTTTATTGCGATGGTAATCACCCTATTTTTTCTGCTCAAGAAGAAATCTTTCAAAATTCCCTTATTGCCCTTGGTCGGCGCTGCCGTGGTAACAATTTTATTTTCGTTATCGGTGAACTTTGTGTTCAACAATCTCTTCGAGCAACGGCATCGCGATAGGTTCAGTTTGTGGTTGCGTTTGGAAAAAGATCCGCAAAAATTGGAACAGATCCGCAAGACCATCGGTTACAATACGTATCAGTCTGAGAAAGCCATAGAATCAGGCGGTTTTTTTGGAAAGGGATTTTTGGAAGGCACCCGAACGAAAGGTGATTTTGTGCCAGAACAGCACACCGATTACATTTTCAGTACCGTTGGCGAAGAATGGGGATTTCTTGGTACCGCATCGGTGGTGTTGCTGTTTTCCTTTTTACTGTTGCGTTTGGTCTATCTGGCAGAAAGACAGAAGAACGCTTTTAGCAGAATGTACGGCTATGGAGTGATATCGATTTTATTGATCCATTATTTTATCAACATTGGGATGGTGATAGGCATCTTGCCCACTATTGGAATTCCGCTACCTTTTTTCAGCTATGGGGGTTCCGGACTTCTTTTTTTCAGTGTGATGCTGTTCATTTTCTTGAAACTTGATTCGAACAGGCTAAGGGAAGGTATTTGAAGCAGCTTATTTTTTGTGGTCTTATCTAAGGCTAAGATGAATTTTCGGAATTCGAAAAGATGGGTATGTCTTAATTTTCTGCGCGATAGCCATGGCGTTCAAAATTTCCAGTCCTCAAGCTGTATCTCTTTTTCCCATTTTGCTTCCATTGGGTCCGGCAACGCCTGAAAAAAATCGATATTGGTCATTGCTTCAAGCTGATCGATGGCTACCGTGAACGACTCCAGCGGGGCATTGCTTTCCCTACCCAACATCAGGAAGGCGATCATTTTCATCGATTCGGCATCCCCCCGAGCCACGATTTTATAAAAATAGCGCGGTACCGCGACGTCTTCCGTTCCGATGGTTTCAAGTCCGCTTTGCAGTACACCTCCCGTGACGATATAAACATCCCCGTAGCTTCGTGCCCAAGTTCGAACCTGCATTTCCAGACGGTTCCAAACACCGGCGTTGAACGCTCTGTCCTGAGGTGCTATATTGCTGGTATAAAATGTTTCGTTATAGGCCTGTTCAGAAAACCTGCGGTCCCCTGCCGGGCACAAATGGCCGCGATCGTAGCCCGAACCCTTATAATTGCGCCAATCGGCCGACTTGGTCTTCACTTTGGGGTCTTCCAAAAAGTAAGGTCGCTTTCGATTTTGGCCGGTCAGTTGTTCCCTTTTCAAAACATAGGCCACCCATTCGGCCTGTTCGAATGCTTCGCTATACGACAACATATAATGCTGGTGCCCAACCAACGCCCCTGAAGTGGAGCTCGGCATCAGATAATTTGGGATTTCAGTTGAACTTTCTCCGGGTTCCGCACCATAGGGGTCTGGCGTATACAGGTGTTCAAAGAGCCAAAAACCCAATAAACAGCAGAGCATTAAAACAAGGTATATCTGCTTATTCTTCCTTCTGGAGTTCAATTGCGGCATAGCCCCAAAATTAATTAATTATTGACGATCTTTGTTGTTTATCGCCTGTATGTTCTCCATCAAAATTCCGACCGAACAAAGAAATTTTTTAAATAGCGAATTCTAAACAGTACATCGTAAATGGAACTTAAAAAAAAGATGCTAACTTGGAAAGACGTCATCAACTTTTGTGTTAAAGGTAATCCGGAACCCGACCGAAGGGTGGAAAAAACCGACTTGGAATGGCGTGAACTATTGACTGCCGAGCAATATCGCGTGACTCGTAAAAAAGGCACCGAAGCCCCACATACCGGAGCATTGTGCAGTATTCACGATGCAGGTAAATACAACTGTGTGTGTTGTGGGTCCCCTTTGTTCGACTCAACCATCAAGTTCGAGTCGGGAACAGGTTGGCCAAGTTTTACCCAACCCATACGTGAAAATGCCGTGAAGTATGAAAAGGACAGTAGCTTCGGCATGGTGCGCGTGGAAGTGATGTGCAACAGCTGTGACAGCCACCTCGGCCACGTTTTTCCAGATGGACCGGAACCAGGCGGTTTGCGGTACTGCATCAATTCGGCCTCCATGCAATTACAAAAAGAAAAATAATTCAATGAAAGATCGGCAATTTGAAATGGCCACCTTAGGTGGCGGATGTTTTTGGTGCGTGGAAGCCGTACTCCAAGAACTGAAGGGTGTGGTTAAAGTAGTATCCGGGTATACCGGTGGAAGGGCGCCTGGAAAACCCACCTATAGGGAAGTGTGCTCTGGACTCACCGGCCATGCGGAAGTGGTACAGGTAACGTTTGACCCTAAGCTGCTTGCATATCACGACCTACTGGGTGTTTTTATGACCAGCCACGACCCCACCACTTTGAACAGGCAGGGGGCGGATGTGGGCACCCAATACCGTTCGGTAGTTTATTATCACAATGAAGATCAAAAGCATGTTGCGGAAAGGGTTCTTGGTGAAATGGCCCAATACTTCGATCACCCCATAGTCACCGAACTGAGTCCTCTGGGCACTTTCTATGAAGCTGAAGACCATCATCAGAATTATTACCGCAACAATACCTCACAGGGCTATTGCACGGCCGTTATAACGCCCAAAATCTCCAAATTGAGAAAGATGCACGCGGATAAACTTGGACATGGTCCGATATAAAAAATAAAAAAGGCCACTGAAATTCACAGTGGCCTTTTTTATGAGCGTTTCGAATACTAGCCTTTTACAGCGAGTTTTCCTTGCTTGATATTATTGATCTTAAGGTCTTGCAATACGTTCACCGCCTCTTCAACATATACGTCTTTGGCCAGATTTTTATGCCATCGGTCTCTTTTTTCCCTCAATACGGAATCTTTGGTGAACAATTCTTCTTCATACTTCGGAGAAGTGAAGGTCAGTTTTGAATCATAATCCGAGAGGGTCTTGAAATAGTCCGATTTTTCTTTGTCCTTTTCTTCTTCCGCTTTGTAAACCTTATAGTTAAGGGAAATCTCGGTCTCATCCTGCTCGGCTTTCAACCACTTCGCGTTCTCTTCGATCAATCCGATCTGCGGATTGTCCGCCATCCGTTTGCTGCTATTGGCCACGGTTTGATCATAGTCGATATAACCATCCCAAATTTGATAATCGGCCTGGGAAATCTTATCCCACTTCAAAGGGTTCGATTGGTCGCGTTCCCCGAGATCTATATAACTGTATTTGTCAGGAACCACCACATCGCTTTTTACGCCTTCCAATTGGGTTGAGCCCCCATTGATCCTATAAAATTTTTGTGTGGTCAACTTTATGGCCCCTAGATCGCCATGTTCGTTGCTTCGCACGATATTGTCCAAGGGAATCACATTTTGAACGGTTCCTTTTCCAAAAGTTTGTTTGCTGCCAATAACCACGGCGCGTTTGTAATCTTGCATGGCAGCCGCCAAAATTTCCGAGGCGGAAGCGGACAGCTCATTCACCAAAATCACCAAGGGGCCGTCCCATTGGATGCGCTCATCCTTATCGTCATAGATCTCTTTCTTTTTACCGGAGGATTGCACTTGGACAATCGGACCATCCTTTATGAAAAGCCCTGCCATTTCGACCACGGTTTTTAATGAACCGCCTCCGTTATCGCGAAGGTCAATGATGAGTCCTTCCGCGCCTTCCGCTTTTAATCGTTCCACTTCCTTGGCCACATCAGTGGCTGCATTCCGCTCGCTATAATCATCGAAATCGACATAAAATTTTGGAAGGTTGATCAACCCGAATTTTTGGTTCTGTTTGATGATATTCGCCGATTTTGCAAACGATTCTTCCAGTTCCACAACGTCCCTGGTCAAGGAAACAACCTGTAAGGAGCCATCGACTTTCCTAACGGTAAGGTCGACCACGGTGCCTTCTGGTCCTTTGATCAATTTGATGGCGTCATCCAATCTCATGCCCACGATGTCAACAGGGGGTTCTCCTTTTTGGCCCACCTTGATGATTTCGTCGCCCACTTCCAAACGTTGGTCTCTCCAAACGGGACCTCCTGAAATAATTTCAACAATTTTCGCTCCTTCGGGCTTTTTCTGCAAACGCGCACCGATACCTTCGAATTTACCGGACATGCTCATGTCGAACTTTTCTTTATCGTCCGGTGCGAAATAAAAGGTGTGTGGATCAAACTCATCCACGATGGTATTGATGTATTGGACGAACCAATCTTTGCGCTGCAGATCATTAACAAAATCAAAAAATTCATCCAAGGTTTTGTCGGTAGATTCCCTGGCCGACTTTTCCGCTTCGGCGGGGGTCATTGGCTTGGCGTCGACGTCGACGGTATCATCCTGCACTTCCTCACCATCTTCGCCCAGATTTGATTTATCGATTTTAGAAATGCGCTGCCCAATCATCATCTTGGCATCGTATGTCCCCAATGTGGCATATTTGAGCTGCTTCCTCCACCGTTCCTTCAACTCTTTCCTTGAATCGGCAAAAGGCATTTTTTCATAATCGATATCGATGGATTCATTGACGGTATAGTCGAATGGGGATTCCAAAACTTCTTTGTAAATTTTTTTGGCATCTTCCATACGCTCCAATAAACGGGCGTAGACCACATTGAAAAAGGTGATGTCCGTATTCTTTATCTGATCGTCGATTTGGAACTTGTACTGTTCAAATTCATCGATGTCTGACTGGAGAAAATAACGTTTTGTGGGATCGATCACATCGATGAAATCCTCGAAAACACTCACTGAAAAATCATCATTGATTACCTTGGGCTCATAATGTCCTTTTTCGAGCACATAGGTAATAAGGTCCAACAAGAGTTTGTCCTTATCGTCATTGTCAAAATTTTTATTCGAATTGTTGGTAAAACTGCACGAAGCAACGGCAATTAGCATTACAATTAATGCGTAGGCAAGGTTCCTTTTCATTTATTCTTTTTTTAATCGGGAAGGCCATTTATATGGCTTTCCCGAACATTGTATTTACTACTAATTCTCTAAGATACTGAAAAAACCATGCCACGTTGAAGTGCTTTTATTATTTTTTTGTTAAACTGTGAAAAGGTCTTATCCTTTTTAAAAACGTATTTTTGGGCGGTAAATTATGTGGTATGCTAAAACCTTTGATCTTGGTGACCAACGATGATGGGATTACCGCACCCGGACTTCGTGCCCTGATACGTTTTATGAGCGAGATCGGAGAGGTCGTTGTGGTAGCTCCAGATAGCCCACAATCAGGCATGGGTCATGCGATTACCCTCGACAGTACGCTCTTTTCCAAAAAAGTAACAGTGGGTTCCGAAGATGGGGCCAAAGATGAATACAGCTGCAGCGGCACCCCTGCCGATTGTGTAAAACTTGGGCTTCAAGAACTGCTTGAACGCAAGCCGGATATTTGTGTCAGCGGTATCAACCATGGCTCAAATTCTTCGATAAACGTAATATATTCCGGTACGATGAGTGCGGCCATAGAAGCCGGTATCGAAGGCATTCCGGCCATCGGGTTCTCGCTTTGCGATTATGGCTGGGAAGCCGACTTTGAGGCGACCAAACACTTCGTACAGCGAATTGTGACTGAAGCCCTGAAGCATGGGATTCCGGAAGGGGTAGTGCTAAACGTAAATATTCCGAAATTGGGCAGATCACAAATTCAGGGGATTAAGATATGCAGGCAGGCCAGGGCCAATTGGAAGGAAAAATTCGACAAAAGGATCAATCCGATGGGAAAGCATTATTATTGGCTGACCGGGGAATTTGAACTCCTCGACAAAGGGGAGGATACCGATGAATGGGCTTTGGCGAATGGCTATATCTCGGTGGTACCCACCCAGTTCGACCTAACCGCACACCATACCATACAACAAATCAATACTTGGAATTTAAATGAATAAAAGGGAAATCGCCATAGGATTCGTGGTCGGGCTTATCGCCAATACAGTGGGAACACTGCTCTACATACTGCTTTTTTCGGAATTGGGCATTGTTGACACTTTCAGGGCCGCCGTTGAGCAAGGCCATGTGGGCAGCCTTTTGGCTTTGGGCGCGTTGTTGAACCTGGCTGCCTTTTTCGGTTTTTTAAAGCTGAAGAGAGATTATAGGGCCCGGGGGGTGTTGATGGCGACCGTATTGACCGCCTTGGTGATATTGTTCTATAAACTGTTTTAAAATATGGCTTCAGACCCATCTGTAGGTTTTGTGCAACCAGGCAATTGGGCTGTTTCGCGAAAATGATTGTTAAAACTTAAAATGTACCGCCAGATATTGGCTTGGCGGAATTTGAATCGATGAAGTACTATATCATAGCGGGGGAAGCCTCAGGCGATCTACATGGATCGAACCTTATCAAGGCACTTTTGGCAAAAGATGACCAGGCCAATGTTCGATGTTGGGGGGGTGATATGATGCAAGCTGCTGGGGGTACTTTGGTAAAACATTATAAAGAAATGGCCTTTATGGGCTTTGCGGAAGTCCTCTTCAACCTGAACAGCATTTTTAAGAATATCAGGTTTTGCAAGACCGATATCGCAACCTTTGATCCCGATGTCATCATTTTTATCGATTATTCGGGATTTAACCTTCGAATCGCCCAATGGGCCAAGGCGAGGGGATTCAAGACCAATTATTACGTCTCCCCGCAAATTTGGGCTTCCAGGGAACAACGTATCCAAAAAATAAAGAATAGCATTGACGCGATGTATGTGATCCTCCCCTTTGAAAAGGCCTATTACGAGGAAAAACACCACTTTGGAGTGCATTTTGTGGGACATCCTTTATTCGATGCCATGCAGAACAGGCCAGCCGTGAACGAAGGCCAATTTAGGCTTCAATACCAACTCGATGCCACAAAACCCATCATTGCCCTCTTGCCCGGCAGCCGCGAGCAGGAAGTAATGAAAATGCTGCTATTGATGCTCTCGGTGGTCGATGATTTTAAGGAATACCAGTTTGTGATCGCAGGGGCACCCAGCCTTACCCCTTCATTTTATGCGCCCTTTTTGGGCAGGCCCAATGTGGGTTTTGTGACGAACCAGACCTACGACCTGCTGGCCCTTTCCAGTGCCGCCCTGGTAACAAGTGGTACCGCTACCTTGGAAACCGCTCTTTTTAAAGTGCCGCAAGTGGTTTGTTACAGGGCCAATTGGATATCCTATCAAATTGCCAAACGCATCATCACCCTCGATTATATCTCTTTGGTCAACCTGATCATGGGAAAAGAAGTGGTGAAAGAACTCATCCAAGACGATTTGAACACCAAAAACCTAAAGACCGAACTTTCCAAAATATTGGCAGGCCAAGGTCGCGCCCAGCAACTGGAGGCTTATAACGAACTCGAAAAAATGTTGGGAGGACCCGGGGCAAGTGAAAAAACCGCTGACCTGATCATCCAGGGTCTATAAATTCATTGTCGAGGCGCTTCGATAACACATTGAATATATTTGGTTAATTTTGAACCAAACCATACTGATGGTTCCTTCAGTCATGCCACGGAATATGCGAAAGACCTTCTTTGCTTTTTTCTTTTTATTGATCACGGCATGCGGCGTGGTAAAGAAGAAAACCACCTATTCCAAGACAAGAAAAGTCACCGTTGAAGGCTCAAAAGAGGTGACCGGGGATCATAAGGAAGTGCTGAAAGAAAATGTGGCGAGCACCATCACGTCAAAGGCCGATGAAATCATCAATACCGCTTTGACATTTTCAGGGGTACGCTATAAATATGGTGGCACGACCAAAAACGGGATGGATTGCTCCGGGTTGGTCTATGTGGCCTTTGGGGAAAACAATGTGCCGCTGCCACGAATTTCATATGAAATGGCAGAAACCGGGGAGCGTGTCAAAATAAAGGACGTGACCAGGGGCGACCTGCTCTTCTTTAAGACCAGTAAACGCGGCAAGAAAATCAACCATGTTGGAGTGGTGGTGGCCGTTGAAGACGATGAAATCAAATTTATCCATGCTTCCACTTCCAGGGGGGTCATTGTATCTTCGCTGCGGGAAGGCTTTTGGAATTATGCCTTTGTAAAGGCCACTAGGGTTCTCTAATCAACCTTTTTATGCAGTTCTTTAGATTTATCCCCATTAAACTTACCCTGGTACTGGTCGTTGGCATCGTATTGGGAAATGTTTTGGATCTAAAAATTTTTCCGGCGTTTTTGTTGGTGCTCCCGATCCTGGTTTTACTAGGTTTTGTGTTTTATGGTAAATACGAACCGCATTCAAAAGCATTCGGGGTTCTGGCAGGCCTCGCCACCTTGGGCATAGGCATTTTTACGATTTCCCTTTCAAAACCGGAAAACCAACCACAACATTATTCGCATAGAGCCTTCCATGGGCAACATTTATGGAAGTTGAAGATCGATCAAGTTTTGAAATCGACTTCCTTTTCCGATCGCTATATGGCCCATCCAATTGCCCTGGACGGTCATAAGACCACTGGAAGCCTTCTTGTGAACATTTCGATCGACAGCACGGTAGGGCAGTTAAAGGTCGACGACGAATTCTTATGTTATCAAGCGATAGCCAGCATCAATGCACCCCTCAATCCTTCTCAGTTCGATTACAAAAAATACATGTCGCAACAAGGTATTTCCCATCAAATAAGGTTGAATAAGGAGGAATATGTTTTGGTGGCACATCCCTCACCTACCCTTCGCGGAAGAACAGCCGCCCTAAGGGACAAAATTATTTTAAAATTAAAATCGGCACATTTTGGATCGGAAGAACTCGGCATTATTCAGGCCTTGTTGCTGGGTCAAAGAAACGATATTTCCGAGGACACCTACAATAACTATAAAAATGCCGGGGCAGTGCACATACTTGCCGTTTCAGGATTGCATATCGGTATTCTGTTGTTGCTGCTGCAATTTCTTTTTCGCCCTTTGGAACGCTTGCGCCATGGGAAAACCCTTAAACTCGGGCTCATTGTTCTTTTGCTCTGGGCCTACGCTTTTTTGGCCGGCATGTCGGCTTCCGTTGTAAGGGCGGTGACCATGTTCAGCTTTGTGGCCTATGCCCTTTATCTGAACAGGCCGAGCAATACCTTCAATATTTTGGCCTTGAGTATGTTCTTCATACTGCTGGCATTCGACCCAAACCTGCTCTTTCAAGTGGGCTTTCAAATGAGCTATGCAGCCGTATTTGCGATTGTATGGATCTATCCCTTACTCCAAAAATTTTGGTCGCCCAAAAAATATTTGGTGCAGAAAATTTGGCAATTGTTGTCTGTTAGTATCGCGGCCCAGTTAGGAGTGTTGCCCATAAGCTTGTATTATTTCCACCAATTTCCAGGGCTCTTTTTTGTGTCGAACCTGCTGGTAGTTCCCTTTATGGGAATGGTATTGGGCATGGGTATTTTGGTCATCGCATTGGCGCTGATAGATGTATTGCCCCTTTTTGTGGTAAGCGTATACAACAAATTAATTGCGCTATTGAATGCCATTGTTGATTGGGTAGCTGCCCAGGAAGTCTTCATCTTCAGAAACATCCCTTTTGATGCCGTACAATTGATACTTGCCTATGCAGTGCTCTTCGCTTTGGTGTTTTTTGCGATCAGGGCACACTATAAGCGAGCGGTGGTATTATTCATCGCTATTTTGGGATTTCAATCGTGGCTCTATTTCACCGCCTTTCACACGAGTAGGCAAGAAGAATTGATCCTGGCGCATCAGACCAAAAATACCTTGCTCCTATACCGATCAGGGCACAATCTGTCGGTATTTGGTAAAGACACGACACGTACCGAAAGGATCGTGACCGATTACCGGGTGGCGGAACGAATCACTTCCATCGCTTACCAAACCCTTCGGAACAGTTATAATTTGAAAAACAGGTCGTTGTTGATCATCGATGGGTCAGGAGTCTACCCAACGGATGAGCTGGGCCCGGATTACGTATTGCTAAGGGAATCCCCCAAGCTGAACTTGGAGCGCACCATCGAATCATTGCGACCCAAGACCATCTTGGCCGATGGCAGCAATTATCGCGCCGTGGTAAAAAGATGGCAAGCAACCAGCAGGAAAATGGGAATCCCTTTCCATTATACGGGGGAACAAGGCGCTTACGAATTTACTATTGATTAGATTTCAACATTGGCGTTACAAGTTAGTATCATCACTTGTCATGATCCTTTCATCATCTTCAGCGCCATGTGTCAAAGCCTGCAGTTTTTTAAAGAATATCAATATTAGAAGACCGAAGAGAACGCAGAATATCGCTATCCCAGTAAATACAGTATATTCACCCAGTTGGGAAGCCGATTCGCCCAACAGACCAGCCACTTTGTTCCCTAATCCGGTCGTTGAAAAATATAATCCCATCATCAAGGAGGCATATTTTGCCGGGGCCAACTTGGTCACGAATGAAAGAGAAACCGGCGAAAGGCTTAACTCACCCACCGTATGGAACAAATAAGCCAATACCAGCCAATACATGGCAGAGTCGCCAGAAATTTGGTATTCTGCCGCGGCAGCCGTCATGAACAAAAATCCGGTTCCCATGATCATAAGGCCCATAATCATTTTAAAAAGGGAAGAAGCCTGCTTCCCTTTTAATTTTCGTTTTGCCCAATAGCCCGCCACAAAGGTTCCCAACGTAATAATAAAAAATGCATTGAGCGACTGGAACCATGAGGCAGGTACTTCCCAGCCCAATAACATTCGGTTGGTATAATCCTTTGCATAGATGTTCATCAACCCCCCGGCCTGCTCGAACGCACCAAAGAATACAATCACCATTAAGAATGAAATAATCAATACGATCACCCGATCTCTTTCAATTTTGGTCAATGGTCTTTTAAGGGCTTCCCTGTCTTCCAAAATTTCCGACTTGCCCAAATAATCCCCAACACCTTTGAGATATTTTTGACCCAAAACAAACTGTAAAAGTCCCAATAACATACAAATACCGGCCAAACCAAATCCGTAATGCCATCCAAACACTTCCCCCACATATCCGACGATCAAACTTGACAGGAAAGCACCTACATTGATGCCGATATAAAAAATGGTGAACCCCTTGTCCCTTCTGATATCCCCTTTTTTGTAAAGACCCCCGACCATTGTGGAAACATTGGGCTTTAGCATGCCCACTCCCGATATAATAAATCCAAGCCCGGTATAAAAAGCCCACATCTGTTCCACGGCCAAAACGCTATGGCCAATGACCAATAGAATGGCCCCAACAATTACCGACTTCTTTTGACCCAGAATTCTGTCTGCGATAATTCCGCCCGGAATGGAGGCCACATAAACCAACATCGTATACCAGCCATAAAGGGCCAATGCTTCGCCATTTGTCCAACCTAAGCCCGGATTGGTATCGGTTGTTTTAGTGACCAAATAAAGCACCAACAAGGCCCGCATCCCATAGTAGGAAAAACGTTCCCACATCTCAGTGAAAAAAAGGACATACAATCCAACTGGATGTCCAAAAAGCTCTTTCTTATGTGCTGGTTTCTCGGTAATTACCATGATTTTGTGGGTTAGATTATAAATTTCGTTTGATGAAATCGGTCATTTTATTAAAGAGGTGAATGCTCGTATTGCCCCCGTAAATCCCGTGGTTTTTATCGGGATATATCGCCCAATCGAATGGTTTGTTGGCCTGTACCAAGGCTTCGATCATGCGCATGCTGTTCTGCACATGTACGTTGTCGTCGCCCGATCCATGTACCAACAAAAATCTACCTTTTAAAAGTTCGGGATAGTTGAAGGGCGAATTGTCGTCGTATCCTCCTGGGTTTTCCTCCGGCGTTCTCATGTAGCGCTCGGTATAGATCGTATCGTAAAAGCGCCAACTGGTAACGGGCGCTACGGCAATGGCCATTTCAAAAGTGTCGTTGCCCTTTAAGATGCAATTGCTGGCCATATGGCCCCCAAAGCTCCATCCCCAAATACCGGTACGCGACGGATCGATATAGGGCAGTTCGCTGAGGCTTTTGGCCACGGCAATCTGATCTTCGGTCTCATACTTTACCAGGTTCATATAGGTCACTTTCTTAAAATCGCTCCCTTTGAACCCGGTTCCCCTTCCATCGACACAGGCAATAACATAACCCTCCTGTGCCAGCATCTGGTGCCAGTAATCCCTCGTGCCCAGCCATCGGTTCGCCACGTTCTGAGATCCGGGGCCGCTATATTGGTACATCAAGAGCGGGTACTTTTTAGTGGCATCAAAATCTTTCGGCTTGATCATGTACATATTCAGGGCATTGCCATTGATGTTGATGGTAGAGAATTCGATGGCACTCGTTGCGTATCCCTCCAATTGGGCAGCAAGGTTTGCGTTATCCTTGATCACCATCAATTGCTTGCCGGATGTTGCCCCGTTCAAAGTATATACCGGGGGAACCGTGGTGCTGGAATAGGTATTGATGAAATAGGTGTGATCGGCACTGAAGTCGGCCGAATTTGTTCCCGCCGCATCGGCCAGTGCTTTTTTGTTTTTGCCTTTGCTCGTGATGCTATAGATTCCCCTATTGATGGAGCCATTCTCGGTAGATTGGTAAAATACGCGGTCTTTTCTCTTATCGTAACCATAATAGGCGGTCACCTCCCAGGGTCCCTTCGTGATTTGGTTTTGCAGTTTTCCATCGCTTCCATAAAGGTAGATATGGTTGAAGCCGTCACCTTCACTTGTCCAAATAAAGCGGTCATCCTCCAAAAAGGTGAGGTTATCATGAACGTCGACATAGGCGGCATCCTTTTCTACCAACAATAAAGAGACGGCATTGTCCGTGGCATTGACGGCCAGTAGTTTCAGGTCGTTTTGGTGCCTGTTGATGGTCTGCACGCTCAATCGATCGGGGTCGTTCATCCATTTGATCCTCGGGATGTAATAGGCTTCCCCCAGATCCACATCTGAAATTTTGCCCGATGCCGTATCGAACAAATGCAGGGTCACCACGGAGTTGGCTTCCCCGGCCTTCGGATATTTGAAAACGATTGGCTTGGGATAAAGTTCCTTCCCATAAAAATCCATGCTGAACTCCGGGACCAAAGTCTCATCGAAGCGCAGAAACGCGATTTTTGTGCCATCTGAATTCCATTCAAATGCCCGAACAAACGAAAACTCTTCCTCGTAAACCCAATCGGTAACCCCATTGATGATCTTGTTCTTTTCGCCATCGGTGGTGATTTGTACCGTCTGCCCGGAGTTGAGATCGAACATGTAAATATTATTATTGGAAACATAGGCAAGCTTATCTCCCTTCGGCGATATTTTGGGTTCCTGTATCTTTATGTCGGACACTTTCAGCAAGGTTTCGGTTCCGATATCATATACATAACAAATGCCCAAGGTAGACCTTCTATAGATTGGCTCGAGTGCGGTGGTCAATACTATTTTCGATTCGTCATCGCTGAATTCGTATTCGCTGAATCCCGAAAGTTCGGGGTAGTCCTTTGAAGAGAATAGGGTACCCGTCTGCAATTGGGATTCGTAATCGTAACGGTCGATCGTGGTGATACCGTTAGTTCGATTTGCATTGCGTAAGGTGTATTGCTTTCCATTGGACATGGAACGAAGGGCATCCAGGGTTTCAGTGCCAAATGCCCCTTGATAAATCTCTGCCACCGTAATCTTCTTATTCTGGGCTATGGCTCCAAAAGCAAGTCCCAATGATAACAGCAACAAAAGGTAAATTCTTTTCATTAAAAGTTATATTCGGTTAAATCTTTCAAGTTTAGTGATAATTTTACGAATAATTAAACTTTAACGGGAAAATCAAGGTCTCCTGGAGCGCCCATTCGAGGCCGCGCCTTATTCCCATAATCATTATATTTAGCCTCCGAAATCATTTCGCCATGACCGAACCCATTGAAGGATTTTCGAAATTGTCCAAACAGGAAAAAATCGATTGGATCACCGAAAATTTTACGCACAATGCGCATGCCAGCAAAACGATCATAAAACGTTACTGGAATACCGACAGCATCCTCCAACAGTTGCACGACGAATTTATTGAGAATACGATAACCAACTATTACCTGCCATTTGGGATTGCCCCGAATTTTATGATCAACGGAAAGCTATATGCCATTCCGATGGCCATTGAGGAGAGTTCCGTGGTTGCAGCAGCAAGCAGGGCAGCAAAGTTTTGGCTGGCCCATGGCGGGTTCAAAGCCAACGTATTGGGTACGGAAAAAATTGGGCAGGTACATTTTATGTATACCGGCGATCATCGAAAATTGCGCACATTTTTCGATCACATCAAGCCAATTTTAATTTCGGATGCCGCCCCGATCACCAAGAAAATGAAAGCCAGGGGCGGTGGCATTACCCATATTGAACTACGTGATAAGACCGTCGATCTCCCCCACTATTATCAGCTGCACTGCACCTTTGAAACCAAGGATGCCATGGGGGCAAATTTCATCAATTCCTGTTTGGAGCAGTTTGCCAGAACCCTGAAAGAGGAAGCACAGCAGTACGAAGGTTTGGGGGAAGAAGGGAAAAATCTGGAGGTGGTGATGAGCATTCTCTCCAACTATGTACCCAACTGCCTGGTGCGGGCCACGGTAAGTTGCCCCGTGCACGATTTGACCATAGATGGCAACACCCCAGCTGAAGAAATCGCGAACAAGATTGTCAGGGCGGTCAACATTGCACGGATCGAGCCACATCGGGCAGTGACCCACAACAAAGGGATCATGAACGGAATAGATGCCGTGGTTCTGGCCACCGGAAACGACTTCAGGGCCGTTGAAGCGGGCATACATGCCTATGCCTGCAAGGAAGGGCGCTATACCAGTCTTACCCATGCAGAAATCACGGACGGAATATTTACTTTTTCAATTGAAATTCCGCTTGCATTGGGCACTGTTGGCGGATTGACCAACTTGCACCCCTTGGTAAAATTGGCTTTGGAAATTTTAGGGAATCCCTCGGCACCGGAATTGATGCAGATCGTTGCGGTCGCCGGACTAGCCCAGAACTTTGCCGCGGTCAGCTCCTTGGTTACAACCGGAATCCAAGAAGGCCATATGAAAATGCATCTGTTGAACATTCTCAATCAATTGGGCGCTACGGAATCGGAGAAAAAAGCGATGATCCAACATTTTAAGAAGCATACCGCAACGCACAATGCCGTTGTGGAGGCCTTCGAGCAATTAAGAAACCCATAAATGGCCCGCCAATTCCATAGCAACGGTAAACTTTTGATCACCGGGGAATATGCGGTATTGGACGGCGCCCTTGCGCTTGCAATACCCACTGTTTATGGCCAAACCCTAAAGGTCACCGAAAACGGCACCCGGAAATTGACATGGAAGAGCATCGACCATTTTGGAAAAACATGGTTCGAATGGACCTTTGACCTCGATCTTCCCCTTTCCGAAGAAAAGCAGTGGCGCAATGACCCAACGGCAAAAACACTGGCAAACCTTTTGGCCGAGGCCAAAAGGCTGAATCCGTTGTTTTTGAGGTATGATGGGGGATTTGCCATAGAGACCAAATTGGATTTTCCAAAAGAATGGGGACTGGGCTCCTCTTCTACCTTGATCAACAATATTGCCCAATGGGCACAGGTCGATGCCTATGAGCTCCTGTGGAATGCATTTTCGGGCAGTGGCTACGACATTGCCTGTGCACAAAACGATACACCCCTATTGTATCGTTTGAATAAGGGGATCCCAGAAATACAAGCGGTAATGTTCGACCCACCGTTCAAAAAAGAGCTTTTTTTCGTTTACCTCAACAAAAAACAGGATAGCAGGGAAGGGATTGCCAGGTACCGTGGTCGTACATTTGATAAAAATAAACTGATTGCCGACATTTCATCCCTTTCAAAACACATCGTAAAAGCCAGTACCCTTTCAACTTATGATGCCTTGGTGCTCGAACACGAAAAATTGATTTCCCGGGCGTTGGGGCTTCCTATGGTGAAGGAAGCCAAATTTTCAGATTTTGAGGGATCGATCAAGAGCTTGGGCGCTTGGGGCGGTGATTTTATTTTGGCTTCCGGCAATTTGGGTACGCCCGGTTACTTCAAACAAAAAGGGAATGATGTGATCATACCCTTTTCCAAAATGATGCTTCAAAAATAGGCTGCCCAATTGGCGCCCTATTTTAGTAAAATGTTTTCCTATTGTCCTGGATTTCTGCGTTTCCTTTCAATGCTTCCATCACCACGGCGTTTACCTTGGCCGAATTTGCATTTTTCAGGGTAGTGGCATAGGTGCTATAATTGTCGAGTTTCACAGGCTCTTCTTTTTTGACAAGCGTGAACATGAACACCCCTGTATTTCCTTCGATCAAATCAGAAGTTTCCCCTTCCGACATGGCAAATGCGGTTCCAACGATCAGAGGTTCGCTCCCGGCTCCCGCAATGGTCGGCGACTTTACCGTGAGGGCGGAGGCGTTGGCAACCGAGGTATTGTTGTCTTTGGCCAAATCTTCGATCGATTTTCCTTTGTTGGCCCCGATGATCTGTGCCGCCTTTCGTTCTTTTCTGATTTTTGGCAATACGGTTGGGGAGGCATCCTCAACGCTCATCAACCCTTTATCATATTTGCCGGTCAACTGAATGACCGCATAGCCGTTATTGATATTGAAACGTCTTATTTCGCCTGCTTTTGTTTCCGGATTGAAAGCCCATTGTACAATACTACGCTGCGCATCAAGTCCGGGTAGGTTTTCATCCATGGCCATGATTTTGTTCACTGGTCTCACGGTGTATTGTTTTTCTCTGGCAAAATCGGAAAAGGCCTTGTCCGATGCTATCGATTCCAACTCAAAATTGGTGGCATCGGTAAAAAGTGTATTGATGGTTTCTTCGGAAGGCTCTACTTCCCTTGCCAGGGTAGCGATTTGAACAATGTCCTGCTTGTCGTCAACCTTGATGATATGGAAACCGAAATCGGTTTCGACCAAACCGATATTGCCTACGGGATTTCCAAAAGCAAAATCGTTGAACTTGGGTACCATGACCCCCTCTTGAAAATAACCCAGGTCGCCCCCGTTGGGTGCCGATGGCCCGTCTGAATTGTCCCTTGCCAGTTCAGAGAATACCACATCCTGCTTTTTGGCTTCCAACAACAGTTCATTCGCCCTTTTTTCGGCCTCCTCTTTGGTTCGTGTGACCTCGGGGTTGGCGCGCTGCGCTCCTTCATAGGCAATTAGAATGTGGCTGGCTTTGACCGAACCGTTGGCTTTACGCTTGACCATTCTGGACACTTTGAAATATTCCCCATCCCGATATGGACCAATAAGTTCGCCCACATTTAAGGACATCAACGTATCGGCAAATAAAGGGGGAAGGGTATTCTTCGCCTTGAAGATGGTGTCGAATTTAAGATCCGAATGACGGTCTAAAAAGGCCGTCAGATCCGTGGTATGCCTAAAACCCTTGATCGTATCGTTTCTATCGGTCTGGGCATTGTATTCAACGGTATCGTCCAATAATTTGGTGATTTCGTCTTCTATGGCCTTGACGTCGCCATCCGATGGTTTTTCTTCAAAATATACAAATTGGATGTCCCTTGCTTCATCTTGCTTAAAATCGTCTGGGTGCTGTTTTACATAGTTTGCGATCTCGCTTTTGGTAATAATGATGGTGCTATCGGGTATTGATGAATATGGCACGCGCACATATTGAAGGTCCATCTTCACATTGGCCAAACGATAATCAAGCTCTCCTTCCTTGAGCGTAGCGCCGACCCCTGCTTTGATCAGATTGAAATAGGTCTGTTCCTTGGCCAATTCAATAATGGCCTTTTCGGTTTGTAGCCAACTGTCGTATCGAAGTGGGTCGGTAGCTTTCCAGGTCGCCACGGCATTTCTGAAAACGGTTTCATCAAAAACACCGTTCGCATTTTGGAATTCCGGATTTTGGGCATAGCCCGATGTTTTCAGGAAGTTTATGATTTGATCTTGTTCTATGGCAATACCGAGCCCCTCAAATTGTTGCTCCAAAATACTGCTCCGCACCTGTTGGTCCCACACCTGGTTTACGATCTGCATAGTGGTTGTGTTCGGAGGCGAATTGCGCTGTGCCAAGTCCACCTGTTGACGGAACTGATCGATGGTTATCTCTTCTCCGTTGACCTCGCCAATGGTTGAGCCTACCTTGCCCCCTCCTAGGTTGTCGCTTGTAAATACCCCTGAAATCACGAAAGCGAACAGGGCCAAGCCAATGATCAAAATTAAAACGGTGGTGCGTTTTCTAATATTTTCTAATATGGCCATGAAATGGGATGTTTAAAATCAGTTGGCGAAATTACCATTTTCTTTTCAATTAATAAAAAGTAATGAAGCGATATTGGGAGGAAGGTAAAAAGGGCCGTAAAAACGGGTTAAAAGCTGATTTTTATACATTTTCTACGATTTCCAACGAAACCAAATCGATTTTTGTGTTCGATACTTCAAGAATGGTGAATTTGAAATTGCCAATATTGATTTCAGAATGCTGGTCGGGAATTTCTCCCATTTCGTTCACGATCAAACCGCCCAAGGTTTCATATTCATCACTTTCCGGAAGTGCCCATTTGTAAGTTTCGTTCAAGTAATCGACTTCCAGGCGGGCCGAAAGTTTGTACATATGTTCGTTGACCTGTTCCTCGATCAAATCCGTGGTGTCGTGTTCATCTTCGATTTCACCAAACAATTCCTCGATGATATCCTCCACAGTCATGATACCCGAAGTGCCGCCATACTCATCCAAGACCACTGCGATACTTTTGCGCTTTTTCGTAAGAACGTTCAAAATATCCTGTATCAACATGGTTTCGGGCACAAATTCAACAGGCAGCAAAATACTTTTTATCGTTTTTGGTTTTTTGAACAGTTCATAAGAATGGACGTAGCCGATAATGTTATCGATCGTGTCTTTGAAAATCAATATTTTGGAATACCCGGTATCTGAAAATAGTTTAGTAAGGTTCTTGGGGCTATCATGAAGTTCAACGGCTGTAATTTCGGTTCTGGGCACCATGACTTCCCTGGCCTTCACCTCAGAAAATTCGAGGGCATTTTGGAAAATTTGGATTTCAGAGTCGATGTCGTCTTCCTTTTCTACCGTTTCCATTTGTTCGTTGATATAATCGCCCAGTTCAATTTTGCTGAACGCCAATTGCACCTCATCGCCCTCGGTCTTAAAAAAGAACTTCAAAATAAGGTCAGAAACCTTGATGATGAAATCGGAAATAAAGGAAAAAAGAAAATAGAACAGATAGGCAGGAACCGCGAGCAATTTGAGCAGGGAATTGGAATAGATCTGAAACATCACTTTGGGCAGGAACTCGGCGGTGAACAAAATGATCAGGGTGGAAATGATCGTTTGCGTCAACAAGCTGAAATCGGTGAAAAGGATACGCATGAAATCGCTTCCGTAGGGTTCCATGCCTTGAAACCAGTTCAACAACAATTCCCCCATAAAAAAACCATAGATCACCAGGGCAATGTTATTGCCTATGAGCATGGTGGCAATAAACTTGGAGGGCTTTTCGGTTAATCGGGTGAGCACCTTGGCCAGAAAACCCGACTGTTTTTTCTCTATTTCAATATGTATTTTATTGGCCGATATAAAGGCAATTTCCATTCCGGAAAAAAAAGCCGAAAACAAAAGGCACAGTATGATGATCAGGATTGAAGTCTCCACAATTACGACGGGTTATCTCGTTTACGCTGTTCAAATTTCTTGCGATAGTTCCTCCTAAAAAGAAACATCCCGACGGAAACCACTGCAAAGAAAACGAACAGATAGGCATTTTGCCTGTCGGTATTCCAGTCGGTAAAAATACGATACATGGAGAAAAGCGCCACGATCAAATAAACATATTCGGTATACTTTAAAATCTTAATCATTGCTTTCTTCTTTAATGGTCATCAGGCCATAGGTCTTATGGGCATTGAAAAAACCGAGATCTTTGCTGAAATCCATGCCTTCGCCGTCCATGATGGTACCATCCTCAGGATTGGTAAACTTGAATTTAGCCTGGGTAAATATCCATTCGCTGTCCTGGTCATAATATAGTTGTGGGGCTTCCAATTTTTTGCCATCAAATGTTTCCACGACCACATTCCCCTGTAAATCTATCAAATTGGTCGCGGAATAAATAATTCCATAGTCGGCACTTATCGTATTTTTATTGCCCTTCTCATCAAAGAGGTCCACTTGCAAACCATTTGGGAAGGTCTTATGGGGAAAGACCAAATTATCGAAATTGTTGCTTAGCGGGCTGGTCAGCACGGCGATGACTTTTGAAGGTTCACTGTCTTCCGCTTCCAAACTTTCAGTGGTCTCAGTATAGGTGAGCACAAAATTTTCGGCTATGCCCTGCGGATAAATTTTAGGGATAGCCTCTTCCCCCACCCTTTTATAATCGTCGTTGCAGGATAAAAAAAGCATTGCGACCGTGACGGCCGCAATGCTAATAAAGTCATATTTACCTAGGGTTGACATTCTATAGGTTGGGAACGGTAACGCTGCCCCCTACCCAACAACTAAAACTCACCGTTTTCCCGGCCATTCCTTCAGTAAAGATCATTTCCTTGGTCGGAGCCCGTTCCGAATAACTGGCAGCCGACTGGTTGGCGTTGGAACTCACGGATGGATCGACACGTCCCGCTTTTCGGGCCATATCAGCCGCTTTCCAATATATGGCTCGTTTTTCAAATGGGGTATTGCCACATTCATTGGCACTTTCCGCATAAAGACTGGCAATCAACAAATAGGCCCTACCATTGGCAGGATTCGCGTCGATGGCCTTTTGTGCATAATTTCTGGCGGTTGATTTACTTCCCCTTCTATAAATAGTGGCCACCTTGTAGGCGATGTTCGAACGCTTGTAAGAATCGGTTTCCAGTTGCAATGCCTTGTTAAAATCCGCCACTGCACCATTGGTGTCACCCGATTTTTGTTTCAGGGTACCGCCATAAACGTATGCATCGGCGGAGGGATCAAGTGCCAATTGTGCCTCGAATAATTTTTTGAACATGGGGTCGTCGGTACATTCTTTGTTGAACATTCTTCCCACTGCCCTTTTGACCCAAGTAATATCGCCTTTCTTGGCATCGAAACCTTTCTCGTACAATGGTATCAGGTTCTCGCAATTGGCAAGGGCCCCTAATTTGGAATCGATACTGCCTGCGATCTTTCCAAAAGATTCGGAATTGGTCGTGGCCGCGCTAAGTTGCTTTTTCTCTTTTGAAGTCAATGTATTGTTCTCTTCCTTAGGAAGCAATGCAGTGATCTGGTCGGTGAGCTTTTTGTTTTCTTCCTCAATCTTCTCCGTCACGTCATCGTAGGCATCGAAAACCTCTTGAAGTTCCTTTTTTCCGTCGCTGTGCAAATCTACCAAACTGGAAAAATAAAGGTATAGGGCCTTGGGATCCTTGAAGTTGGATTTATCCTTGGTAAAGGCTTCGTGAAGTTGACCATAAATCTGGTCATCGGATATCATTTTATTGTCGTATTGCAACAATACTTTGTCCTTGACCACATCGGCCAATTTGGCCTTATTCGGAAAATATTGTAGACTGTTGTCGAACAATGCCAAAAGATCCTTGATATAGCCATCCTTTTCCGCTCCGGAACTTTTGTCGATCTTGTCCTTCAATATCCTTTCACCGTAGGCAAAATTCGCCCAGTTGATATCGGGACAGTTGTCATAGACCATTTTCCAGGGCGTATAGGCCGCATCATAATTCTTAACCTTTGCATGTTCCACATAAATGGAAAGATTGGTATTGCACTCAGGATTTTGGGCCTGGCCAAAGCTGACGCCCAGCAATCCTAGGAACAATATTGCCGTGAAGTAGCATTTCTTTTTCATTTGTTCAGTATTTTAAAGTGGTTAATGTACTAAATTTTATTAATTTATCTTCCTTTTCTGAAACCAAAGATCGTTAAAAGACAAACCTAAATTAATCTTTAGGTAACTTTCCTCAATAAGGTCGGCGGAGGTAGTTCCCCTTCTTCCCAGTTCAAAACCAAGGTTGAGATTGGAAAAACTTCGGCCAAGTGGTAGTCCAACTCCAAATGTTATGCCAAAATTATTAATTTCTGTATTATTCACAAGCATCCCTGTTTTATCATAACGAATTCCCGCCCTATAGGTCACCCGCTTAAAGTAGCCGTCGAAGGAAGTGTGGTCTGGGATAAAAAAACCGCCCAAAGCGTAGGAACCGGCATCCTGATAGACCAAATTGTCAACCGCAAGGAAGTCATTCGAATAAGTGCTCAATTTTTGGAAACTATATTCCGCGCCCAAAAACCATTTTCTATCTTCGCCGAAGCCGAGCCCCAAGGTCGTCGTTGTAGGTATCTTGATATCCGTATTCTTTAGACCCTGGGCCTCCAGATCTACCTCGATGGTCTCGATATTTTGTTCCTCGGATATCAAAAAAGAGCCCAATTCCCTGGAATTTTCAGAAGCCAGGTTGGCCTGGGTATTTACCCTTGCACTGGCAAATAAGGTATATTTGTCTTTGATCAAAGGCGTATAATAGAGGGCATAATTGAAATCCATTCCGTTCACCTTGGATGTTCTTTGGTCCTTTGTTCCAAATTGCACGTTTTCAACACTTTGTACGCGTTGACTTTCCAATGTCCCGAAATTGAAGTTCGCCGTCACCCCTATGCTCAGGGCTGTAAAAAGTTCGTACCCGGCAGAGAAGTATGCCCGGTTCAGGCCCCCTTCGCCAGTGAACAAATTATTCACCTGTGCCCCACTGTTGTTTTCACTTTGGGAAAGCAGGTTATAACCCACGGAAGAGAATGGAATGATGCCCGCTCCTACCCCGAAACCCTTGCCAAGACTAAAGCCCAAAGCGAGATAGTCCAAATTGGTGACCGATGTGTTTTGTTCCTCGGTAAAGCTTTTCAATCGGATGCGATTTTGGGAAATCCCGGCAGTATAGGTGGTAATGCCAAAATTTTCACCTACTTGAAGTCCCAATTTGCTATAGGCAGCTGGGTTGGTCAAATTGAGATGGATGCTGTCTCCATAAACCCCGATGGCCCCCATCATTTGGTTTTCTACCGTGCTGGCGGCACGTAACTCTCCAATACCAAAATAGGAATAGGGCGATACCGTGCCGTTTTGAGCATACAGCCCCATGGCTGTAAAAAACAGTACAGCAACTACAAATTTTTTTACCATTTATTGCTTGTTGTATTCCAATAAATAATTCAACCCTAGTAGGAGAAAATTGGAATCCGCAAATATGCTATTTTTTAATCGTTTTGACAAAAATTGGGCATCCCCACCTGTTAAAATAACTGTTAAATGTAGAAAACGCGATCGATATTGGGATATAAATCCGTCCAGCTCGTGGCACAGGCCATTGATGACACCGGTGTGGATGCTCGACTCAGTGGCATTCCCGATAAAATCAAAAAGCTCTTTCGGCGACAATAAAGGGAGGTTGGCGGTTTGTTGGTTCAATGCCCTATAGCGCATCCCTAGTCCCGGTGAAATACCGCCTCCCAAATATTCCCCATAGTCGTTGACCAAATCATAGGTGATGCAGGTGCCCGCATCGATCACCAACGTATTGCCTTTTGGATTGTGATAAAATGCGGCCGTTGCCAAAGCCATTCGGTCAACCCCCAAGGTGTTGGGCGTTGCATAGGAGTTCTTGAAGGGTACCTTCGAACGGTGGCTTAGCTGGTGTACCTTACAGAACACCGATAACACTATGATGATTTTCGGATCCAAATTGTTTACCGAAGAAACGATGGCCCAGCTTATTTTTGGAAAGTTATCGCAGGTTTGCTTGGCAGCCAATATGGCATCGGATGCATCGGTTTCCCTACGGTATATCATTTTATCCCTATCGAAAACCGCTATTTTTACCAAGGTGTTGCCAGCGTCGATGATCAGGTTCATATTGCAAAGATCATAAATTGATCGATAACCCAAGGGGCTTTTTTTGCTTTTTTGTTTGCATATCGCAAATTTGAAATTATATTTGCAGCCCTATTGCAAAAGGTGCCTTAGCTCAGTTGGTAGAGCAATGGACTGAAAATCCATGTGTCCCTGGTTCGATTCCTGGAGGCACCACAAAAAATCCTTACTTCACGGTAAGGATTTTTTGTTTTCACTACTACTCTTCTAAGTTGATTAACTTTATCATCATAAAATATAGCATCGCACAGATATGGTTTTAAAAACGCTCAATACTTTTTTTCAAAGAGATCTGGCCCAATTGGCCACCGAAATCGACGCTTATCGCAACGAATCGAATCTTTGGGTCGTCGATAAGGGAATTACCAATTGTGCGGGCAACCTCTGTTTACATCTGGTCGGCAACCTAAACGCTTATATAGGGGCGACTTTGGGAGGCTCAGGTTATATCAGACAAAGGGAACTTGAATTTTCGGAAAAAAATGTTTCCAAAACGGAATTGCTACGTCGCATCAAGGAAACCGCGGCCATTTTGGACAAAACTTTGGAGAAACTCAAGGAAGAAGACATGAACAACGAATTTCCGCTGATGGTATTCAAGGAAAAAATGACCACAGGCTTTTTTTTGATACATCTGGCAACACATTTGACCTATCATTTGGGCCAAATCAACTATCACCGAAGATTACTGGATCTTTAAACTAAAATGCCATTGTTTTGAAGCATATAGATGCCGATGTGCCACTGGATGATTTGGAGCCATACTTAAAGTCCAACGACTGGTTATATCCCGGGGAGCAATTACTTTCGCTGGAAAAACCTGGAGAGGGCAACATGAACGTGATTGTCAGGGCCAAGACCAACCAGCGCACCTTCATCCTTAAACAATCGAGGCCCTATGTCGAGAAATTCAAGCAAGTGGAGGCCCCGATCGATCGAATCGCTGTGGAACATCAATTTTACCAGGCCCTCAAAAGTGGAGCCATTACTGCCCATATCCCCCGGATATTGGGTTACGATGCCCAAAACCACCTTTTGATGCTCGAAGATCTTGGCCAATGCGAAGACATGACCTCCGTTTATAGGCTCAGGGAAATAAATGCGGAGCAGGTTGAAACCCTGGTGTCGATCCTGGCCATGATCCATCGGACCAAGGCCCCCAAAAACTTTCCCGACAATCATCGCATGCGGCAATTGAACCACCAACATATTTTTGTGCTCCCTTTTTTGGAGAAAAACGGATTCCCACTGGATGATGTCCAAATTGGCTTGCAGCAATTGTCGCTTCGATACAAATCCGACCCCGTATTGAAATCAGTGGTGAGATCTGTCGGCGAAAGATATCTTTCCCGGGGAGAAATCCTTTTACATGGCGACTACTATCCCGGCAGTTGGATGACGGCAGGGGACCGTATCTATGTGATCGATCCCGAATTCGGATTCGTTGGCTTCAAAGAATTCGATCTTGGCGTCATGGCGGCCCACCTTATTATGGCCACGGCCGATAAGACACATCTCGAAACACTGGCACGTTTGTATGGGGGAAGCATCGATGAAAGATTATTGGCCCAAGTTGCGGGCATAGAAATCATGCGCCGTTTGCTGGGCCTTGCCCAGTTGCCACTGGAACGAAGCCTGGAGGAAAAAGACTATCTTTTGAGAACCGCCTATAAATTGATCTTACAATGAGCACCAAAATTGTTTTTTTTGTAATCCTGACCTCGAGCCTAGTACTATCCTGTGTTGACAAAACGCCCAAAGTGGTTATTCCAACACCACAAAAAGTGGCTTATGGCGCCGATTCGCTTCAGCTTTCCGAGGAAGTGTATTACGACAAGGTTCTGGGCGCCTTGGTAGGATCGGCCATCGGTGATGCCATGGGGGCGTCGACCGAAATGTGGTACCGCAAAGACATTCAACTCAAATACGGCTATATCACCGGACTGACCCCTGCCGTAAGGGAACGGTCACCAGAAGGCACTTGGTCAAATAACCTCTTGGCGGGGGCCACTACAGACGATACCCGTTGGAAATACCTGACGGTAAAATACCTCAGCGAAAACAAAGGAAAACTGAACGGGGAAAATTTCGCCAAATTCATTGCCGACTATTATCAATCGGTCACCAAAAGCCTGTCGGACAAAGACCTATTGACCGATCCTGATGCCCTGGACAACAATATTGAAAAAATAGACTGGATCAAAGAATGGGCCAGGGTGGCACTAGCCCAGCAAAAAAACAATGAAGCCTACCAACAGGCCTTGAATCGATTTTATGGTGGCGAAATGTCTTGTGCGGGCCAGCTTTATACCCCGATGTTCGGCCTTATTTCCAAAACAGCGGAGGGTGCCTATGATTTGGCCTATAATCATGCCATTTTTGATATAGGTTACGCCAAGGACATATCGGCCTTGGTATCCGCCATGACACAAATGGCCTTGAGGACCCAAAATATCGACTCCATCCTCAGTACGGCTACATTTGTAGACCCCTATGGTTATCAAGACAGCAGGTTGGTAAGGCGCATTCCCTATTCGGTCGCTGACGCTTCCATCAAAAAAGTATTGGCAGTCCAAGACATGGTCCTTCCCGATTCGCTGCTGACCATGGAGGAGTTGACTTATCGCATGCCCAAAGGATTCCCAGGGAATCAGGAAGACTGGATCAGACAAGAAATGGTATACCAGTTTTTAGAGGACAATGAAATGGCCATCCCATTCCATGCTGGAGAAATATGGCAAATTTTGGTCACTGCGCTCGAATTCGGACAAGGCGATTTTGATAAAACCATGATGTTCATCGCAAACTATGGTCGTGACAATGATACTGTCGGGGCCGTGGCTGGGATGATCATGGGGGCAAAAGAAGGTTATAAAAAACTGCCCGCTCCTTGGAAGGAAACGATTTTACGGGTAAACAAGGAAAACATGGGCATCGATCTCGAAGCCATGGCACGGGAAATGACCAACGCAGAAAAGAAATAGAAATTCTGCAGCAGTTACCGTAATCACCAGATACTTTTTATACGGCCCATTTGGAAGTCTTTCAATACCATGGTTTCCGGCCTTGCATTTTCCACCTCGAACCGATCGAAGGGCATATTGGGAAATAATTGAACCGTCATCACATATTCGCCTTTATTGATAAATACTTCCAATGAAGACCAATCGAGCAACAACCTCACTTCGTAACCGTCGGCAGGCAGATTGGCTACCGGCATTTGTTGTATTTTTTCTGCGAAGCTATCTTTAAAATCGGTTTTTCCGGCCGACTTGCGATCCAATAAGAATAGATTCCGCGCGCCATCCATGCTAAGGGTGAGGCGTTCTCCAGCCCCGTTTTTTAAGTGCATTACAAAGTCTGTGGATGAAGTATTAAACCTGATTTCCGACTGATTGCCACCATTGAGCGGCAGGCTTTCCGTTTGATTGCCCTGCACTGCGATTTCCTTTGGTTCTCCCGATTCGATAATTGTATCGAGACCCTCCACCGGATAGTTGAAGAGCTCATAACGTTCCCCTACCTTCTTTAAGGGAAAGTGTCCTGGGCAAGGTCATGGCGCTGCGCCAATTCTCTGTTGGTGTTGCCGTTGCATAGGCCCAGTTGCTCATCCACCCGATAAAAATGGGATTTTCATTCGGAACATTGCTAAAAGTAACTCCAGCGTAATTGTCGGTACCCCAATCGATCCATCCTTCCCCTTTCTGTTGGGCGGTGAAGGTCTTCCCATCAAAATTCCCCACAAAATACTGGGTGCCGCTTCCGCCATTGGGTGCACCAGGGTTGATGCTGATCAACAAGACCCATTTGGTTTCACCGGTGCCATCAACCGTGAACGACAAAAGATCGGGACATTCCCAAACCCCTCCATGTGCCCCGATACCTTTTCCAAATTCACCCTGCTTTTGCCAATCGATAAGATTTTTGGAGCTATAAAACTCAGCGTGATCGCCCGCTACCAAGGTTAGCACCCAACTTTGGCTTTCCTGGTGCCAAATTACCTTTGGGTCCCTAAAATCCTTTACACCTGGATTTTGGATGACGGGATTGGCTTTGTATTTCGTCCAAGACTTTCCGTTGTCCAAACTATAGGCAATGCCCTGGGTTTCATAATCGGTTTTGCCCGCTTTTTCAGCTTCCATGTCGTGATATGTGAAAATGGCCACCAAAGGCGGGTTTTCAAGGGTGCCAAAACCAGAACTGTTCTTGGCATCCAGAACAGCGCTGCCTGAAAAAATAAGTCCGTGCTCATCCGGATATAGTGCTATGGGCCGATGTTCCCAATGGATGAGGTCGGTACTCGTGGCGTGGCCCCAATGCATGGGCCCCCAAACGATATCCTCGGGAAAGAACTGATAGAACATATGATAGATGCCCTGGTTATAGACCAACCCATTGGGGTCGTTCATCCACATCCGCTCAGGTGAAAAATGAAATTGGGGACGGAAGGCTTCCTTATAATATTCCTTGTCGGTTGTGTTGGCAACCATAGGATCTTGCTTCGGTTCGTTATTTTTACAAGAGGTGAAAACGATTGTCAAGAGCAAAATGAAAAATGACATTTTCTTTTCATTCATATCAGAATCTTTTTAAATAGTCTCAGACCAGCTTCATATAGAGCGCCCCTAAAATACTATCTTTGTGATTGATTACAGTTTTTATGAAAGTTTTTTTGAATATTGTTCTGCTCGTGCTTGCCAGTGCCCCGGCCCTATTGGCCCAGAAAAGCATTGACAATGCGCTTAAAAAATGGAACAAGGGCACGGTACCCTATATCCATGCCGATACGCTCGCCCAACGGAAAAACCACTATGTGCTCATTGATACGAGGGCTATCGACGAGTATCGGGTAAGTCATCTCAAGGAAGCGTATTGGACCGGGGATAAGGAATTCGACAAAGATTCTGTAATGACCAGGATTCCAGACAAAAAAACCCCTATTGTGGTGTATTGCAGTATTGGGGTGCGTTCGGAAGACCTCGGAGAAAAGCTAATGGCTTTGGGCTATAGCGATGTGAAAAACCTTTATGGCGGAATCTTCGAATGGGTCAACAAAGGCTTTCCGGTTTATGATAAAAAGGAAGAGGAAACCAACAAGGTACACGCCTTTAATAAACATTGGGGAAAATTGCTGATCAAGGGGGAACGGGTTTATGATGTCAAAGACCTATCGACGACAAACCATCAATAAAACAGAAATTTGCAGTTACACCCATACTAAATCATGTTCGTTAGAAGCCCACTCAGTTCAAAAAGGCTATGCCACCCGTTTCGCCTCGGTTATTTGTCAAATCGATCAATAAATCAAAATCCCCTAATCCTTTATTCAAAATAACTTGGGCATCATCTTAAACAACCGCAGCGAAACAGACACTAAAACCATCCATTTTACCCTGGTTGGATCAAAAGATCTTTTGCTGATTTTCACAAGAAATCCTGAATTGGGCAAATGCAAGACCCGGCTTGCGGCAACCATAGGGGACGTCGCCGCCTTGGAAATCTATCAATTTTTATTGCAGCATACCGCTAAAATTACGGAGCATCTCCCTATGGCAAAGCACGTGTATTACTCTGAAAACATATGGGAGAACGATGTTTGGGACGATACCATTTATGCCAAAAAACTACAGCAGGGAACCGATTTGGGAATCCGAATGGCCAATGCTTTCTTGGAAGGCCTGGAAGGGGGTTTTGAGAAAATTTGCATCATCGGAAGCGACAATTACGACTTAACCCAGCAGGATATCGAACAGGCATATTCAGCCTTGGACGACAACGATTTTGTGATCGGGCCTGCCCTTGACGGGGGTTATTATCTATTGGGACTGAAAAAATGGGCTCCCAGACTTTTCAGGAACAAAGAATGGGGCACGGCGAACGTATTGGAGGCGACCTTGAACGATTTAAAATCTGAAAAGGTCTATCTCTTAAGTGCCAAAAATGATATTGACACCTTCGAGGATATCAAAGGCCAAAAAATTTTCAGCCCTTTTATAAAACATATGGAGAATGACTAAAAAACAAATCGATGAATCCGTGGCCTATCTTAAAAACAAAGGTTTCGAGCAAGCCGAAATTGGGATCGTACTCGGTACCGGATTGGGCAAATTGGCAAAAAGCATTGAAGATCGTATAGAGGCACACTACAACCATATTCCATACTTTCCGTTGGCCACAATGGAATTTCATTCGGGGAAGTTGGTGTTTGGCAGCCTTGAAGGCAAAAATGTAGTGGTGATGGAAGGCAGGTTCCATTTATACGAAGGTTATGATTTTGTGGATGTAACCTATCCCATCAGGGTAATGCATGCCCTGGGGATTCAAAAATTGTTCATTTCCAATGCAGCAGGTGCGGTAAACCTCGATTTTAAAAAAGGGGAGATCATGTTGATCACCGATCATATCAATTTGCAAGGCGGTTCCCCATTGGCATTCAAAAATGTGTCGGAGTTCGGTGAACGTTTTCTGGATATGGCAGATCCTTACGACAAGGAAATGGGCCAACGTTTGGGCGCCATCTCCAAACGGGAGGGTATTGTTTTGCATCGGGGCGTCTATGCTGCGGTCATCGGGCCACAGCTTGAAACAAGGGCAGAATATAGAATGTTGAAGATTGTGGGGGCCGATGCGGTGGGCATGAGTACGGTACCGGAAGTGATCGTGGCGAATCATTTACGACTTCCGGTCGTAGCGGTCTCGGTTTTGACCGATGAGTGCGACCCAGATAACCTTCAAGCGGTCGGTATCGATGAAATCATCGCAGTGGCCAATGCCGCGGAACCGGATATGATACGTTTATTCAAGGCCTTGCTAAGGGAATTATAAACAGGCTGCCTCATGGAGCGCCAATACAATTTTGCAACTCCAATTTTATAAAATCAACCTTTAAAATGAAGATTTCGGTAATCATTCCCGTGCTCAATGAATCGGCCATCATCGCAGATACACTAACCCGAATCAAGGAAAACAGCAGTGCTCGATATATCGAAGAGATCATTGTGGTCGATGGCGGCAGCGAAGACCGTACGGCAGAAATTGCTTTGGCGTTCGGGGTACGGGTCATCCCATCGGAAAAAGGCCGCGCCAAACAGTTGAACAAAGGTGCCCAAGAGGCGAAAGGGGAAATCCATTATTTTTTACATGCAGACACCGTTCCCCCCAAGGACTTCGACCAAAGTATACTTGAGGCCGTTGGCGTTGGCCATCTTGTAGGATGCTTTCAGATGAAATTCGATAGCCAGAGTCGCTTTTTGGGATTCTTCGCATGGTTCACCAGGGTCAATGTTCGACTATGCAGGGGAGGCGATCAATCGCTGTTTATCACAAAGTCCCTTTTTAATAAATCGGGGGGATATAATGAAGATTATCTCATATTCGAGGACAATGAGTTCATCGGTCGTTTGTATAGGATGACGGCCTTCAAGATCCTACCTAGGCATGTGAAAACCTCCGCGAGAAGATACGAAAAGCGGGGTGAGGTTCGCCTGCAATATTATTTCGGGATGATACATCTTAAAAATTATCTGGGCGCCGGACCTCAGCAACTCTACGATTACTACCGTCGCAAGATTTTAATTTAAATCCGAAGAAGGCCGCGTTTTATTTTTCCTCAAAATCGAGCAAAACCCCTTCGGAAATCCACTTGGCAAGGGCCTGACGGTTATCGGGATCGAGAATGCGCCTTTGGTCCTTGGTGTTCGTGATGTTGCCAATTTCGATGAAGGTCATTGCAGGGTGGGTCTTTTTGACCAGATACAAGGAAGTCCTGTCTTCAAAAGTGCCGGAATAATTGCGATTCGGCTGGTACTTTTTGTAGTTCATTTCAAAAGTCTTGTGGATGCTTTCGGCCAATTTCTTTCCATTTTTGCTCTTCTCATGGTGGTAAAAGAAAACGTCGATGTTTTGGCCCTTGCTACGGCTATCGACATGTGTAACGATCAATCGTTGGTATTTCCCTTTGTTTTCCGCGTAAAGTTCATTGACAATATCGACCCGTTGTTTAAGGCGCGCCACTTGGTTCAATGGGATGGGCTCGTTCGGATAGGCGACCTCGTCCTGATCCATTTCGAGGATACGTTCGTCACGGATGCCATCGTTCCCGTCCCTGATGATCACATATACGGTAGCCCCATGTGACAGGAGTTCCTTGGCCAACCGAAGGGTGACATCATAGGCGTATTCATCTTCTGATATCGCCTTTCCGGCATAATTCGCCATCGCGCCAGGATCCGGACCGCCATGGCCGGAAATGAGATAATAAACATTCCCCTTAAGACGTTCGCTTTTCATGGTAACCAAGGCATGCAGCTCTCCGAAGATGGGAAATGATAATGTATTCTTCTTATGACCGACATCGGACATAGTAGGAACCGAATCGGCCGGCAAAAGGCTATCTTCCTTTATCAATGGAATTTTGTAGTCGCGTCCTTCGTATAAATGGATACTGTCTCGTAAATTATCCGCATTGAGGGCGATAAACTCATTGTAGGTTTCATAAGGGTTGACCCCTTGCTTTCTCAATAAGGATAGGATACCGTCTCCTTTCTCCGCCTTCACCCGTATCAAGCTGTTTTGGGCATTGGCCCAATTGGTCATCCAAAAAGCGAGCAACAAAAAGAACAAACCAGAATACCTTCCCTTCCCGTGCATCATTGAGAAGCAGTTTTCGCGTTGATCCGCAGTCCCGTCTTGTTTTTTATTCATTATCCTGGAAATCAAGTTTGGAATAATCAGTAAAGATACCGTTGGCAATCAAGTCAGCCAGATTTTTCTTATTAGAGGTGACTTTCAATGTGGGATTATTGCTTAGCTTTTTGCCAAATTCAATATAGATCAGGCTTGGCAACATATTCTTGGCGAACAAAATATTTTGGGTGTCCGTAAAAACCGATGAATATGCCGCTGCCGACTTTATGGCGACATTCTTTTTCCCAATGGTCTTAATCATACTTTCCGACAATCTTTGCCCATCCTTGCTGCCTTCTTCATGATAGATGGTAGCTTCCAATTCTGCAAGTTCGGGTGCTTCCTGCGATTTGATGATCAACAGTCTTTGATACTTGCCATTGTGCATCAAATACCTTTTGTTGACGATGCTGACCAATTCGTTCAATTCCAGGGAATTGCCCAAACTTTCCCGGAAGACATAAACCCTGGCCCCACTTTGCAGTAGCTTTCGCGCAACAAGTTTGGCGACTTCATCCTCGGTGCCGCCTGCCCCTTTTTCCGCATTCGTCGGGACTTGGACCATTTGATTGGAAACCAAATAGTAGACGGTGTTTTGCAGCAAACTGTCTTTCTTTTTAAGGGTTTCAAGCTCCGCCCCAAAGATCGGCGTTTCGTCACCGGATGGCAATGCGATGAAAGAACCCATATTCTTAAAGGAGTCGGGAGCTTCCGGAAGCAGGTATTCCGTCCCTATTACCAAACGGCTGCCGTCCTTGAGTCTGTCTTTATTCAGTTGAATGAAGGCTTCATAGTATTTTACGACATCGATCCCTTCTTTTCGGAGTACCGAAAAAATCCCGTCCCCATCCTTGGCCACCACGGTTTGCAGGGCATCTTGGGCAACCATGGCCGGCAGCGCCATCAACGTTAAAATTGCAAAACATAGCCAAAATTTAGAGTTATTGAACACCATGGGTCGTTTATAATTCATAGGGTAAGCACGATGGAAATGGGCACCATCCATAAACAAAATTAACCAACCCATGGGAAATGCGAAAGCGTAATACAAAATTTAGTTCAAAAGGCATGTCGCGGATGGTCTCTGAAAAAAACCGATTCCCTCCCTATGGATTAAAACGGTATTCCAAAAGAAGGGCCTATATTTACAAGACCACTTTACTACCCGATGAACAATCACCAAAAAACACATTGCAATGAAAATTAATTTTGTGATCAATGGCCAACCTAAGACGGTGGACGTCGATGGCGACACCCCACTGCTTTGGGTCGTTCGGGATGTTCTCGATCTCAAAGGCTCGAAATTTGGTTGTGGGCAGGCGGCCTGTGGTGCCTGTACCCTGTTGATGGAAGGGGAAGCCCTGAGATCCTGTAGCTATCCTGTAAAATTCGCCGAAGGCAAAAAGATCGTTACCGTGGAAGGACTTGGTTCGGAAGCACGGATACACCCGGTACAACAGGCGTGGATAGAAGAAATCGTTCCCCAATGTGGCTATTGCCAACCCGGATTTATGATGGCCACCGCAGCGCTCCTGCTTCGAAATCCAAATCCAACCGACAAGGATATCGACGACAACATAACCAATGTGTGCCGCTGTGGCACCTATTATCGAATGCGCAAGGCGATCCACCGGGCCAGCGAAATTCAGAACAATATCGAAACCACTTTAGAAAAACCTTCCACTTAAGATGAACAAGGAAAACAAAGGTATTTCGCGGCGAAGATTTATTGTGCGCACTGCATTGGGCGGTACAGCGGTGGTCTTGGGCACGACCTATTTGGCCCGTAACCCGATAAGAAGAAAAATAGCGGAGATGGTGAATACCGCGGAATCGCCCTATCTGGGAAATACCGATGACCCAACCATATGGTTCGAAGTACGTGCCGACAATACCGTGTTATTTCATTGTCCCAAAGTTGAAATGGGCCAAGGTACCTTTACGGGCCTGGCCCAAATTGCCGCTGACGAACTGGATGTTGATTTTGGGATGATGACCGTGGTCCATGCTGCTACCGCATCCGGAAATATCGACAGTTTCGGTACAGGGGGCAGCACCTCCATATCAAGTCTCTGGGAACCGCTCCGGGAACTCGCGGCGACCATGCGGGAAATGATCAAATTGGAAGCGGCCAAAAAAATGGGGGCCGACCCCGCTTTGCTGACCACCGCAGCAGGCATCGTTTCGGCAAATGGAAAAACGATGACCTACGGAGAGGCAGTGCAGGGCGTCCCCGAATGGGAAGTGCCGAAAACACCCCCGTTAAAATCGATCAAGGACTATAAGTTCATTGGAAAACCACTGCCTAGGGTCGATTTAAAAGATAAAGTACTGGGAGTTCCGATATTTGGAATGGATGCCAGTATGCCAGGAATGCTCTATGGATCGGTGGTAAGGCCAACGCAAATAGGGGCCAAATTCAAAGGTGCCGATATCGCTGAAGCGGAAAAGATGCCCGGTGTGGTGAAGGTGGTATTGGAAAAGGACTTTGTCGGGGTCATCGCCACTTCAAGAACGGAAGCCGAAAACGCCAAAAAAGCGGTCAAAGTATCCTGGGAGGTTGATAAAATATGGCAATCGGAAGACATTGCAAACATGATTAAAGTGGGACAGGGCACCCCCCATATCATTCAAAAGAATGGCGATGCGGAAGAAATGCTAAAGGGCGATGCAGGTTTGATCTATGCCGAATATACCAGTCCGATTGGCGCCCATGCCCAGATGGAACCGAACGGCACGGTTGCCTTTGTGGAAGATCAAAAAGCCACCCTCATGATGTCTACACAGGTCATCGATTTAACAAGGAAAGAAGTTGCCGATCGACTGGGCTTCAAGAAAGAACAGGTCAACCTGATCCCCACCTTTCTTGGCGGGGGATTCGGGAGAAGGTTGCATACCCCGAACGCCGTTCAGGCAGCGGTAATGTCAAAAGCTGTTGGAAAACCGGTCAAGTGTTTTTTCAACCGACAGGAAGAGTTCCAGAACGATACCTTCAGGCCGCCTACCCATCACGTATTAAAGGCAAAATTGGGCGAGGATGGTCAGATAAAGGCCTTTGAGCACAATGTTTCAAGCGGGGATGTGATGCTGGGATCGCCCTTATTGCCTGCCATTGCCGGCATGATTACGGGATCCGATGTGGGCGCCTGGCGCGGGGGCATGATCCAATATGGAAAAATACCCCATTACCGGGCCATTTCCTGGCGTGTAAAACTGCCTTTTGCCACGAGCTGGTGGCGCAGTCTGGGCCTTTTGGCGAACACCTTCGCCATTGAAAGTTTCATGGACGAATTGGCGTTGAAGGCCGGCAAAGACCCCGTACAGTTCCGTCTCGGCCAAATCCAGGATGATGAACGGGGGCACCGTTTAAAAGAGGTCATCAAGGCGGCGGCAAAACAAGCGAACTGGAAAGACGAAGTGGTCAATGGCAGGGCAATGGGATTTGCGGCTTCCACCGATGTCAATACCCCGGTGGCACAGGTGGTCGAAGTCTCCATTGAGGAAGGGGAAATAAAGGTACATAAGGTAACCTGTGCCATCGATCCCGGATTGGCGATCAATCCTGATCAGATCAGGGCGCAATGTGAGGGATGCATCATGATGGGGATGAGCGCAGCCCTATTCGAACAGATGTATGTTCAGGACGGTCAATTACAGCCGATCATTTATGGCCCCTATAAAATGGCACTGATGAAGCATGCGCCCAAAGAAATCGATGTGGTGATCCTGCAAAATGCGGAGAAGCCGGGCGGTGTAGGGGAACCTCCTTTAGGGCCCATAGGTGCGGCCATTGCAAATGCGGTTTTTAGGTTGACAGGGAAGCGGTTAAGGTCGATGCCTCTGACCCTTTCGCAATAACAAGAAGCCTTCCAACTTTATCGGTTGCGTTTATAATATTGCCCGATCACCGCTTCGGCGGGTTTGTTTTGGGGCGTGAACTGATTGTCATTGGCACCCCCAGCCTTTTGGTGCTCAATAAACCATTTCCAAACATAACCTCCGGCGAACCATTCTTCGGTCCAAAATTCCTCCATGATCGCTTTGGTAGCGTTCACCTGGGCTTCCAGGTTCACGTTATCGATATCCCGATCCACCAACCAAGGTTTCTTGGCGGTATAGTCCATGCTACGGTATCCAAACTCGGTAAATAGCACGGGCTTGTTTTTTTCTTTGGCCAGAGCAGCTATGGAAGGTTTCCATCTTTGCCACCCGGTTCGGAGCTGTTCCACGGAGGGTGATTTCTCATCGGATAAAGGAAAATAGGCGTCGATCCCGATATAATCGAGGTCATCCCAAAAAGTCGTCCGCTGGAATTCATCCCAGTTTGCGGCATAGGTCAATTTTCCCTTATATTCTTTACGTACCTTCTTGATGAGTGCTTTCCAATAGTCGGGCCGGTTCTTTACGAACTGTTCCAATTCCGTGCCTATGCAGAATATATCGGTATTTGTTTCCTGTGCCAGCTTCGCGTAGTTCAGGATGAATTTATCGTAGGAAGCCTCCAATGCCTTCCATTCTTCCTCCGACTTCATCGATAAGTGCCCGGTGAAGGAGCCGCGCCAAATCCAAATCTGAGGTTTCAACATCACTTTTACACCATTGCCGTGCAACAATTCTACATACTGCTTGGCCCCTTTTTTGGTTTCCCCGTACCATTGTCGTTCGGTATCGAAAATAATTTCAGGGGAATCGACTTCCCTGATAAAGCCGAAAGGCATGATCGCGGCATGGTTGGCATTCACCTTGGCCACCTCATCAACATGTTCTTGCAAAGCGGCTTCCCGAGAGGCGACGAAACTAACGCCATTGATCTTCTCGACGACCTGGCCCATACAGGAAAGCTGCAATAAACAAAGGAGTGACAATTTTACGGTTCTCATGGATGTCTCTTAACAGTCTAAAAATAATCTATTTAAACGAGCCCGAAAAAAATTAGACCACGAGAATCATTGAATTGCCCAAGGGCCTCAGCGCTTAATGTCGTTCAACTTCCAATCGTATGGATAGAAACCGATCTTGGCGTCGGCGGACAAATCCGGGTCTCTGTATCGATTGATGAAGTCGATCAATCCATTCCCGTTTCGGGAAAAGTCGGCTGCATACCATTCGAAAATTTGGGAAACCATTACCCGATCATCGGTGTTGCGTATGAAGTTGGGGTCGTTCATCGCCTTACTGGTCTGGGCCTCCAATTGCGCTTCCAAGGAAGTGGGCAGATAGGCCTTATCGGTAATGGGCGGACAGCCCAACCCTGCACAGACCAAGACAAAATGAAATCGGGGCTCATCGGGAAAATTTTCCCTCAGCAATTGATGTTCCAGTTCATTTAGGGTGATGTTCATTCCTCCGACCTCATAAGCGATCTTATCGAAAAAACCATCAACATCGAGAGGCGAGTTCAGCGGATAATGGTCCACCACGCCTTTGATCACCAACAAGTTATAGGTGTTGATCCAAAAAGCCTGGAATACATTGGCGTTGTTTTTTGAAATCGACACCTTCTTTGCCAACAGCAACAGACCCTCCAATTCTTGCGGGTGGCGTTTTAGCGAACGATAATCTACCTTCCCCGCCTTAATATAAGTGTCGAAAAAGACATCGGCCTTTGTGAAAAAATCCTGTTGTTCCTGTCCCTTTACCACCGATGTAAGGATAGACAACAAAACCAGCAACACTATTTTTGGGTCAAACTTCATTGGAATACCGAATAATGTGATATGTCGTGCGCCTTCTGAAATGCTTACATCCCGGAATGGCGACATACCTCAAGTCCATAAGGTCGGGCATTGTGGTTTTAATCATGTACACGGGAACCCAAACCTCCACGGCCCCAAACATAACCCAAAATTAAATTGCCCTGAAAAGTTAAGTTCTTATCTTTAGCTTCGACAGAAACTGCAATCACCAATAATACCACATGGAACATATTGTCATCATCGGTAATGGCATCTCAGGAATCACCGCTGCACGACATATCCGTAAGCTTTCAGATAAAAAAATCACCGTTGTCTCTGCCGAAACCGATTACTTTTTTTCACGCACTGCTCTGATGTACGTTTATATGGGCCATATGAAATTCGATCACATTCAGCCCTATGAGCACTGGTTCTGGAAAAAAAACCGCATCGGCCTGGTAAGGGGTTATGTCACCCAAGTGAACACCGATGAGAAAAAATTAACGCTCGACGAATCCAGGACATTGACCTATGATAAGTTGGTGATAGCAACAGGTTCCAAATCGAATAAGTTCGGATGGCCCGGACAAGATCTTTTAGGGGTCCAAGGCCTTTATTCAAAACAGGATCTGGACCAACTGGAAGCGGACGCGCCCAATGCCAAAATTTGCAAACGGGCCGTTATCGTTGGGGGCGGACTTAATCGGAATAGAATTGGCCGAAATGCTTCGAAGTCGGAATATACCGGTGAGCTTTCTGGTTCGGGAAAGCAGTTTTTGGAATGGGGTTTTGCCCGATGGGGAATCGCAAATGATCAACGAACATATTTTGGAACATCATATCGATCTTAGATTGGACACCAATTTGGCAGAAATAATACCGGATGACCATGGCAGGGTAAAGGCGGTACGCACCGATAAAGGGGAAACCATTGCCTGCGATCTGGTCGGACTCACGGCGGGGGTAACCCCCAATGTTGAATTCTTGCAGGATTCAGGAATAGCACTTGGCAAAGGGGTGCTGGTAAACCGTTTTCTGGAAACGAACCTCAGGGACGTATATGCCATTGGAGACTGCGCGGAACAACACGAACCCATTGGTCTACGGCGACCCATCGAAGCGGTTTGGTATACGGGGCGGATGATGGGCGAAGCTTTGGCACAAACCCTTTGTGGCAATAAAATGCCATACAATCCCGGGCATTGGTTCAATTCCGCCAAATTCTTGGACATTGAGTACCAAACCTATGGGTGGGTGTTCCCTTCAGAATCCAAAAAAGAAAATGAACTGCACTTTCACTGGCGCCATCCCAAAGAAAAGATTTGTATTACCATCGCCTTTGATAAGACCAACAATAAGTTTTTAGGCATCAATACTTTCGGCATTCGCATGCGGCACGAGATCTTCGACCGTTGGCTGGATCAAGGCAAGGGCTTAGATCATGTTATGGAACATTTGAAAGATGCCAATTTCGATCCAGAGTTCTATGACCGCTATGAGTCCGATATTCTGGCGGCCTATAATAGACAGTTCAACACCGAGTTAAAGATAAAAAAGGAAAATTGGCAACGTATTTTCAATGGCAGTTGAACCTAAAAAAAGGGGTTCCATGTTAAGATAACCAGGGTGCAGCCCATTTGAAAATCAACCTAAACCAAGGCAACGATGAGTACAATTGATCACAATATGTCCTTGACCGGAGCGCCCACCACGTCTCTCGGCAATGGAAAAAAATTGGCCACCCTCTTGGGCATGTCTGGGTTGGGAATCTTGCTTTTGGCGGCCCTCAATGTCGACTTCCCCAATAAGGTTTTATGGCTTTCCATTTCCCTCGCATCAATTTTTGGCGGTGTTTTTTGGTTTGCCAAGGCAGCCTATGGGCAAAAGCTTAAAGGCATTAAAAATGATGGGGTTTGGTTCAAGTCGATTTCGAATGCCGGGCTTTTCGGTTGGCTATCGGGCATCGCGCTCACCGGATTTTACATCGTGCTCTATTTTTTTCCGGAGTACCTCGGTTTGGTCAAGGACGGTGGAAACCAAGGCGTAATCGCGTTGTTCGATCCATTGAGCCGTTTGCTGAGTGGCAACCCGGCCAGTCAATGGTTTGTTTATGGGACCTTGTATACTGTAGCCATTCTGGCCTTTGGCATTAAGTTCATCTGGAAATATAGACATAACCGCTATGAGGTGATTCGAACGGGCAGCGTCATGTTCTTTCAAACCGCGTTTGCCTTTCTCATCCCGGAAATCATGGCAAGGCTCAATGGCAGCTTGCCCTATTACGACCTCAAGAACATGTGGCCACTGAACTATTACAATTTTGAACAGTACAGGATCAAATCTTTCATCGCTTCCGGGGATTTGGGCATGGCGATGCTTTTTTTTGGCATTCTTTCCATCTTTGTGATTTCGCCCATACTCACCTATAAATACGGAAAACGCTGGTATTGCTCGTGGGTGTGCGGTTGTGGTGGATTGGCGGAGACCGCTGGGGATCCCTTCAGGCAATTGAGCGATAAGAAATTATCGGCTTGGAAGGTCGAGAGATGGGTGGTGCACAGTGTTGTAGTCTTTGTGACCTTGATGACCACGGCGGTCATCTATTCGTACCTCGGAAACGATACCGGAAAATACTGGTTGACCAAGAGCAGCTTTCTCTTTGGGGTGGCATCGATCTTAACCGTGGTCTTTGGATGGGTGATCTTGTTCAAGAGGAAGCAGCTTCAAAAGGACGCGCTTTATGGTGCCATCGGGTATTTTGTGGTCATACTGGTCTTGATCGGTATCCATTTGTATAGCAGTGAAGGCCAAATATTCCTTTTCAAATCCGAAACCCTTCGAAAAAGCTATGGCTTTTTGATCGGCAGTATTTTTTCAGGGGTGATCGGCACAGGTTTTTATCCTTTGCTGGGCAACCGTGTATGGTGCCGTTTCGGATGTCCCATGGCGGCCATATTGGGTTTCCAGCAAAGATTGTTCTCCAGGTTCAGGATCACCACCAACGGCGGGCAATGCATTTCTTGCGGCAATTGTTCGACCTATTGTGAAATGGGAATCGATGTGCGGGCTTATGCCCAAAAAGGTGAAAACATTGTGAGGTCGAGTTGTGTAGGTTGCGGTATTTGCTCGGCGGTTTGCCCCCGTGGCGTACTGAAATTGGAAAACGGGCCCCTGAAGGGCCGAATCGATGGCCATCAAATCTTATTGGGCAACGATGTGGATCTGATGCAATTGGTGAACGGAAAACAATCGTAAAACAAACCTTGTACCGACTGTTTAAGTTACTTTTGCCCAGATGATGACAATTAAAGAATCCATGCCCTAAATGACCGATATCAAAGTCATTATTCCTGCCTACAATGAGGAAGATTCGATCGCTTTGGTGGTCAATGACATTCCCGACATGGTTTCGGAGATAATAGTTATCAACAACAATTCTTCCGATAAAACCGCAGAAAATGCTGCAAAAGCAGGGGCTACCGTACTGACCGAGCTGCGAAAGGGTTATGGATATGCCTGCCTTTGTGGTATGGACTACCTTGCCAAACAGTCCAAAGCACCCGATATCATCGTATTTATGGATGGAGATTATTCCGATTACCCGGAAGAACTCCCCCAAGTGGTGGCGCCCATATTAACAAATGGTTATGATTTGGTAATCGGGGCACGTACCAAACGACTGAGGGAAACGGGCAGTATGACCCCCCAGCAGGTTTTCGGGAATTGGCTGGCGACCCGATTGATGTGGTTGTTGTTTGGTGCGAAGTTTAGCGATCTAGGGCCCTTCAGGGCTATAAAATATGATCAGCTCCTGAGGTTGGAAATGGAGGACAAAACCTACGGATGGACAGTGGAAATGCAATTGAAGGCCCTCAAAAATAATTTGTCATACACCGAAGTACCAGTGCGTTATAAAAAAAGAATTGGCCACTCAAAAGTGTCTGGTACGGTAAAAGGTAGTATATTTGCAGGCATTAAAATTCTAGGTTGGATTTTTAAATACAGTTTCAAATAAAATGGGATTAACAATCGCTTATATCATCATCGCTGTTTACGGAATAGCGTTATTATTGATCTTCTTTTACAGCCTTGCGCAGTTGAACCTGTTAGTGAATTATCTGGGCTATAAACGGCAAATCCAGATTGCCCCTAAATTCAATCTTTTAGACCCTCGAGAGATTCCCTTTGTCACCATTCAACTTCCTGTTTACAACGAAGAGTATGTGATGGAAAGATTATTGGAAAACATTGCCAAAATAGAATATCCCAAGAGCAAACTGGAAATACAGGTGTTGGACGATTCAACGGACGACTCTGTAAATGACACCGCCGATAGGATAAAAGCACTTCAGGAAGCCGGTCTCGACATACAACACATCCGTCGCGAAAACCGACAGGGATATAAGGCCGGTGCTTTAAAGGAAGGCCTTAAGATTGCCAAAGGTGATTTCATCGCCATTTTCGATGCCGACTTTTTGCCCGCTCCCGATTGGTTGAAGAAAACGGTGATCTATTTCAAAGACGAGGAAATAGGGGTGGTACAGACCCGATGGGGACATATCAATCGAGAATATTCCGTACTGACCAGGATACAGGCATTTGCCCTCGACGCCCATTTTACATTGGAACAGGTGGGAAGAAATGCCAAAGGCCATTTCATCAATTTTAACGGCACTGCCGGGATTTGGCGCAAAGAGTGCATTATCGATGCCGGAAACTGGGAAGGCGATACCCTTACCGAAGATTTGGACCTAAGCTACAGGGCACAACTAAAAAATTGGAAATTCAAGTATTTGGAAGATGTGGAGACCCCTGCGGAGCTTCCCGTGGTGATGAGTGCCGCGCGATCGCAACAATTTCGCTGGAACAAAGGAGGGGCGGAAAATTTCCGCAAAACGGTTTGGAACGTGATCAGTGCGAAAAACATTTCTTTCAAGACCAAGTTCCATGGCGTGATGCACCTATTGAACAGCAGTATGTTCCTATGTGTGTTCACGGTGGCCCTTTTGAGCATACCCATCCTTTACATCAAGAACATGTTCGGGCATTTGGCTTGGGTGTTCGACATTATCAGCCTATTTATTGTCAGTACGGTGATCCTTTTCATTTGCTACTGGTTTACCTATAAAAGCATTCAGGGCAGCAGTTTTGATAAATTTGTCGATTATATCAAGTTGTTCTTTACCTTTTTCTCCGTGGCACTGGGCTTTTCACTGCACAACTCAATCGCAGTCCTGGAAGGGCACATGGGAAAAAGAAGTGAGTTCGTCAGAACGCCAAAATTCAATTTGAACAGCATTACCGATAGCTGGAAGGGCAATAAATACCTCACCAAAAAATTGTCGCCCAATATGATTTTGGAAGCGGCCCTGATGGTGTATTTCCTCTTTGGCATGTACAGCGCCATTCCTTTGAACGATTTTGGTCTGTTCCCATTTCATTTCATGCTGTTCTTGGGATTTGGGTTCGTCTTCTTCAAATCGCTTACCGCAAGGGCCTGATCCCAATATTCCAAAGTTTTGGAAGGCAATGGCCATTATAAGCTATTGTCCCGGTCGACTACATCCGTCGAAAATTCGGAGTTGGCTCCCATTTTCTTTAAGGAAAGGATTTCTTGCCTTCATCTCCCCCAAATACCCTAAATTAGCCGGGTTGTAAGCACGAGGCCAAAAAATGTCCAATCACCTGACCACATATTGGAAACTGCACAAGGTTCCTATCATACTGGTGGCCCTGAGTTTATTTTTTTATGGTGTCTTTGCCCACCAACTGCTTAGAAGCGATTTTGTTAAACTGCTAACGCTTTTCGCCGCCCTTTTTTTTCTGTGCTTCAAACTGATCCAATTTGAAAAATGGAACCTTAAATTTTTATTGGTGGCCGGCCTGTTGTTCAGGATTGTTTTTTTTACCGCGGAACCCAACCTATCACAAGACTATTTTCGCTTCATATGGGATGGGGAGTTGGTAGGTCAGTTCATGAATCCCTATTTGGACTTGCCCAGTGCCCTGATCGACCAGAAAGACCATATCATCGCAAATGCCCATGAGCTGTACCAAGGTATGGGGAGTTTGAGCGCCAACCATTATAGCAATTACCCCCCGTTAAATCAGCTTTTTTTTCTCCTTGCCGGGATACTGGGCGGGAAGAGCATCATCGGTTCGGTCGTGGCGATGCGGTTTTTGATCATTGCGGCCGATCTGGGTATTTTCTATTTCGGCAGGAAATTGCTGAGAACGCTCAACAGATCGCCCCATATGATCTATTGGTACTTCCTTAATCCATTGGTGATCATTGAACTTACCGGCAACCTGCATTTCGAGGGGGTAATGCTCTTCTTTTTTGTGTGGGCCATGTATTTGTTATCGGTGAACAAATTGATCTTGGGCGGAGCGGTCTATGCCCTTTCGATTTCCGTTAAACTGGTACCGCTCTTGTTTTTGCCATTGTTCCTGAAATATTTGGGAACCAGGCGGAGTATGCCATTTTATTTGGCCGTAGGCGTAACCACCCTTGCCCTATGGCTCCCATTTTACGCCCCTGAATTTGTGGCGAATTATACCAATACCCTAGGGCTTTGGTTTACAAATTTCGAATTCAATGCCGGCATCTATAACGGCATCAAACATTTTGCCCTTCAATTCGAAGCCAAACCATGGGAGCTGATCAAATCTTATGGCCGTATTACCCCGATAGTCACTTTGGTACTTGTGGCCCTGTTCACATTTCTGCCCAACAATAAAAAATTGTCCACTTTATTCACCTCCATGCTCTGGCTGCTGACCCTTTATTATTTTATGTCGACCACCATTCATCCCTGGTACCTTATTTTTTTATTGGTCCTGTCGCTTTTTACCGAATTTCGTTTTGCCATGGTCTGGTCTGCCGTGGTGATTTTGAGCTATTTCGCCTATTCACAAACGCCCTTTAAGGAACATATGGGTTTGATTGCCATTGAATATATTGTGGTGTTCGGCTTTATTGTTTATGAAATCGTTAAGCTAAAAGGCAAAAAATTGCTATTTAATAAAAATTAGAGCCCGATTGAGCATTTTTCAGTTTAATTTGTACTTTTATGCCGTAATGACAAACAACGCACATACCAACATATTTTTTTGGGCCAATGGCCTTAATATTTCTTTTACTCCGATTTATCGTCGCCCGTAAGGGTGCGATCCAATTATGGAAATAGGTGCGTCCATTTCCCTTCCAAGAAAATCACATCATTAATAATTTCACTAAAGTAACATTCAATGAAGATTGTTATTGCTGACGAGTCGCATTTCAAATATGCGCAGATCATTTGCGACACCATCGAAGAATCGGCCAAGGTAAGGGGTACCGGTATTGCCAAGCGTACTCCGGAGTACGTCCATAAAAAATTACAGAACGGCAATGCGGTGATCGCCTTGGATGGGGATACCTTCGCCGGTTTCTGTTATATAGAGGTCTGGGGCCACGAGAAGTATGTCGCAAATTCGGGCCTTATCGTACATCCCGATTATCGGGAAAGAGGATTGGCCAAGCAAATCAAGAAGGCCATATTCGAGCTTTCCCGAAAAAAGTTCCCAAAGGCCAAGATATTTGGCATTACCACGGGGCTCGCCGTCATGAAAATCAATTATGAGCTGGGGTACAAACCCACCACTTTTTCAGAATTGACAGACGACCCCGAGTTTTGGAAAGGCTGTCAGACCTGCAAAAATTTTGACATCCTGACCAGGACCGAACGAAAAATGTGTCTCTGTACCGGAATGCTCTATGACCCTTCCCTCGAAGCCAAAGCGGTTACCGAAGATAAATTCAACACAAAAGCGTTCAAACGTTTAAAAAGCATAAAGGAAACGCTGTTCCTTAAAAAGAAAGACAAATGAAGAAATTGGTTTTAGCATACAGCGGCGGCTTGGACACCTCATACTGCGCCAAATATCTCTCAAAAGAAAAAGGCTTTGAAGTGCATGCGGTCAGCGTGAACACAGGTGGGTTTTCCAAAGAAGAAATCGATGACATCAAGGAAAAAGCACTTCAATTGGGGGCCGCTTCCTATACTTCGATCGATGCCGTTCAGTTCTTTTACGACAAAGTGGTCAAGTACCTTATCTATGGCAACGTATTGCGCAACAATACCTATCCGTTGAGCGTAAGTGCGGAAAGAATCGTACAGGCCTTGGAAATCGTCCGACATGCCAAAAAAATAGGGGCCAAGTATATTGCCCATGGCAGCACCGGAGCCGGCAACGATCAGGTGCGCTTCGATATGATCTTTCAGATCTTGGCACCCGAAATCACAATCATCACACCGATTCGGGACAACAGATTGTCACGGGAAACTGAAATAGAATACCTAAAACAAAATGGGGTCGCCTATTCATGGGAAAAGGCGAAGTACTCTATTAACAAGGGGCTTTGGGGGACATCGGTAGGGGGGTCCGAAACCTTGACCTCCCAAAAATCCTTGCCTTCCGAGGCTTATCCAAGCCAACTAAGGGAACAAACGCCCAAAGAAGTGAAACTTAGTTTTCACAAAGGTGAAATTGTCGCGGTGGATGATGTAAAAGACAAGCCGGTGAACAATATCGTTAAACTGGAACATATGGCGGCCCGATTCGCGATTGGGCGTGACATCCATGTGGGCGATACCATCATCGGCATCAAAGGCAGGGTCGGCTTTGAAGCGGCGTCGGCACTGATTTTGATCAAGGCGCACCACCTCTTGGAAAAACATACCTTGAGCAAATGGCAGCAATTTCAAAAAGAACAGCTGGGCAATTTCTATGGCATGTTGTTGCATGAAGGCAATTATTTGGATGAAGTGATGCGCAATATCGAAACCTTCCTCACCGACACACAAAAGAACGTTTCAGGGGACGTATTCATAGGCCTGTACCCTTACCGATTTGAACTCCATGGCATCAGCTCGAAGCACGACTTGATGAATGCCGCTTTTGGCAGTTATGGCGAAATGAACAAAGGGTGGACGGCCGACGAGGCGAAAGGCTTTATCAAAATCCTGTCGAATCCAGGAAAAATTTATAACCATGTCAACGAAAAAGATGATTAAGGCTGGTATTATTGGAGGCTCGGGTTATACGGGAGGGGAGCTGATCAGGATATTACTGAACCATCCAGACACCGCCATCGATTTTGTATTGAGCACCACCAAGGCCGGCAAAAAGCTGAACAAAGCCCATCCCGATCTATTGGGATTGACAGATTTGGAATTTACCGATACCGTCAACCCTGAGGTCGACGTGGTATTTCTCTGTTTGGGTCATGGCAATTCCAAGGCCTTCCTTCAAAAACAGAAGTTCTCCGGAAACACGAAAATCATTGACCTGAGCAACGATTTTAGATTGCGGAAAGATTCGGAATTCGAAAATAAGCGGTTTATTTACGGACTTCCGGAATTGAACAGATCACAGATTAAATCGGCCCAATATATCGCCAATCCGGGTTGTTTCGCAACGGCCATTCAATTGGCACTGCTTCCCCTGGCCAAAGCGGGACTTCTGGCCCGGGCAGTACATGTAAATGCTGTGACGGGCAGCACTGGTGCCGGGGTGGGACTTGCCGATACTGCACACTTTAGCTGGCGAAACAACAACATCAGTTGGTATAAACCCTTTACACACCAACATTTGGGCGAGATCAACGAAAGCCTGGATACTTTGCAAAAACAAAGGGAAGCGCTCTATTTTTTGCCCAATAGGGGCAATTTTACCAGGGGGATTTTTGCCACCGCCTATACGGCATTCGACGGTACGCTGTCTGAAGCCAAGGCGCTTTACCATGCATATTACCAAGAGGCCGCCTTTACCCATGTTTCAGAAGAAGAGATCAGCTTGAAACAGGTGGTGAATTCGAATCATTGCCATTTGCACCTGCACCGGCACGGCGAGCTCCTCTTGATCACCTCCGTGATCGACAATCTGGTAAAGGGAGCCTCGGGTCAGGCAGTACAAAATATGAACCTCATGTTCGGTTTGGACGAAACCGAGGGACTCTTGTTGAAGCCAAGTGTCTTTTGATGCAATCAAACAATAATTAAGGGGAGGCTCAGCCGTGAACAGAACAACTAAACCAAAACTGCCTTTGGCAGGAACGAAACATAACTGAGAAAATGAAAATAGCCATAATTGGAACAGGCAACCTGGGACTATCGATTGCAAAGGGTATTTTGAATACGAATGGAGCCACTTCCATGTATTTGACAAGAAAAAATATAGAGAGCCTTAAACCGTATGAGAAATATGGAAATGTTACCGTTACCTCAGATAACAGGGAAGCGGTGGGAAAATCGGATATCCTCATTTTTGCGGTGCAGCCGGGCCATTTCAAAAAAATTTTGGAGGAAGTCAAGGATCTGCTGAACGACAAGCATGTGATCATTTCGACCATTACCGGCTATAGTATCGCAAGGATCGAAGAAACGATCGGGGCCGATCATTATATCATCCGCAGCATGCCCAACACGGCCATTTCCGTGGGCAAGTCGATGACCTGTATTTGCAGCAATGAATTGGGCAAAAAACGAATTGAACTCTCGAAGGCCATCTTTAATCGGATGGGACATACCATGGAAATCCCTGAGGATCAAATGCAGGCGGCAACCGTGATTTGTGCCAGTGGCATCGCGTTTTGGATGCGTTTGATCCGTGCTACCACCCAGGGCGCCATACAACTCGGCTTCGATGCCAAGGATGCCCAAGAGTTGGCCATGTACACCTGTAGCGGGGCGGCCAACCTCCTGATACAGTCCGACAGCCACCCCGAAAAGGAAATCGATCGGGTGACCACCCCAAAAGGATGTACCATAGAAGGCCTCAACGAAATGGAACACCAAGGCTTGAGTTCTTCCTTGATCCGCGGTATCGTAGCCTCCTATGACAAGATCAACCAAATCAAAAAGAGCTGATGGTATTGAAGATGAAATTTTAATCCACGGGATTCGAACGCCCATTGAAAAGTATGCTTACCGAAAACAAAGATCAAGAAATGAAACCATTCGACGTTTATCCCTTATACAATGTAACCCCTGTGTCAGCAAAAGGCATAGAGGTTTTCGATGAGAAGGGTACAAAATATTTGGATTTTTATGGAGGCCATGCGGTGATTTCCATCGGGCATTCCCATCCGCATTACGTACGCAGGCTCAAAGATCAATTGGATCGGATCGGATTTTACAGCAATGCGGTCCAAAATCCGCTACAAGTAGAATTGGCGAACAAATTGGGCGAACTGTCGGGCTGCACCGATTATGATCTGTTTCTCTGTAATTCCGGGGCCGAGGCCAATGAAAATGCCCTCAAAATGGCCTCCTTTGAAACCGGGAAATCGAGGGTCATCGCCTTCCACAACAGTTTTCACGGACGAACCTCTGCAGCCGTGGCCGCTACCGATGATTCAAAAATAAATGCGCCTATCAACAAACAGCAAAAGGTCACCTTTTTGCCCTTCAACGATATTACCGCCTTTGAAAAGGAAATCGTGAAGGGCGATGTCTGTGCGGTAATATTGGAAGCCATACAGGGCGTGGGCGGCTTGGACGAGCCTACAAGCGAATTTTATCGGAACATCGCAAAATCCTGCAAGGCAAACGGTGTCGTTTTGATCGCCGATGAAGTGCAGTCGGGATTTGGCAGGAGCGGTAAATTTTTTGGATTCCAACACCATGGCATCCAACCAGACATTATCAGCATTGCCAAGGGAATGGGCAACGGCTTCCCCGTTGGCGGCATACTTATCCATGACCACATCAAGGCTTCCTATGGATTGCTGGGCACCACCTTTGGCGGCAACCATTTGGCCTGTACGGCAGTATTGGCGGTACTCGAGGTTATCGAAGAGGAAGGATTGATCGGCAATGCGGCCCGATTGGGCGACTATTTTGTGGCAAAAGCCGCTGAATTTCCCGAAGTAAAAAGGGTAAAGGGCCGTGGATTGATGCTCGGTCTGGAATTTGGTTTCGAGGTCGCGGAATTGCGAAAAAGAATGATTTACAACCAGCATATCTTTACCGGCGGCGCTAAGGACAAAAACGTTCTTCGCATCCTCCCGGCCCTGAACATCACGAAGGCGCATTTGGATTTATTTTTTGAGGCCTTGAAAAAAGAACTTCCATGAAACATTACCTTTCCATAAAAGATATCGATTCTCTTCCAAAATGGGTCGATGAGGCCAGGGAACTGAAGGGAAACCCGAAAAAACATGCCGGTTTGGGAAAAGACAGAACCTTGTGCCTGCTCTTTTTCAACAGCAGTCTCCGTACCCGTCTGAGCACCCAAAAGGCGGCTCTCAATTTGGGCCTGGAGGTCATGGTCATGAACTTCGGAAGTGAAGGTTGGGCCCTCGAATATGGGGAAGGGGCGATTATGGACAAAGGTAGTTCCGAACATATCAAGGAAGCGGCACAAGTGGTTTCCCAATACTGCGATATCCTGGCGATCAGGGCCTTTGCCGAATTGAAGGACAAACAAAAAGACGAGGCGGAGTTGGTCTTGAACGGATTCAAAAAATATGCAAGTGTTCCCATTGTCAATATGGAAAGTTCGGTAGGCCATCCCTTACAGGCCTTGGCCGATGCCATTACTTTGGCCGAAAAGCGAAAATCAAAACGGCCCAAAGTGGTATTGTCATGGGCACCACACCCCAGGGCACTGCCCCATGCAGTGGCAAATTCCTTCATTGAGATGATGCAAATGCAGGATGCGGAATTTGTAATAACCCATCCCAAAGGCTATGAACTGAACCCTGAAATCGTCAAAAACAGCCCGATAGAATATGACCAAAACAAAGCACTGGCGGAGGCCGACTTTGTATATGTGAAAAATTGGAGCAATTACCATGATTATGGAAAAGTGGTTTCCCAAGACCCGAATTGGATGATGACCCGGGAAAAACTGGGGAAGGCACGTTTCATGCACTGCCTGCCCGTTCGAAGAAATGTGGTGGTCGAAGATGCGGTTTTGGATAGTGACCAATCATTGGTGATCGAACAGGCCAATAACAGAACCTTTGCCGCACAACTCGTGCTGAAAAAGATACTTGAAAATTTGTAAATGGCCTTTTGGGCAATCGAATTGAACCAGAATAACCTATGTCCCATAAGTTAAAAGACAAAGTCTGTATCGTTACCGGAGCGACCAGTGGCATGGGAAAGGCGATCGCGGAGCGTTTTTCGGAAGAAGGTGCGCTGCTGGTCCTTTCCGGCCGGGACATTCAGCGAGGTGAAAAACTTGCCAATCAACTGAAGCATGCCATATTTGTGGCTGGCGACATCAGCAAGCCGCCCAACAACAAAAAATTAGTGGAAGTGGCGATGGCGCAATTTGGAAAAATCGATATTCTTTCGTTGAACGCGGGAACCTTAGGATTGGGAAAAGTGACAAAGCTTCCGATTGCAACATGGCAGCATACCCTAAATACAAATCTGAGCGCCTTGTTTTATCTATCGAAATACGCAATTCCCGAACTTTTGAAACAAGCCGGGAGTACGATTTTGATCAATGCCTCAATTGCCGCTTATAAGAGTTTTCCGGAACATCCGGCATACTGTGCCTCCAAGGCGGCAGCCTTGGCATTGATGAAACAGATGGCCGTGGAGTATGCCCCTGATATCCGCATCAACGCGATTTGCCCCGGACCGGTCGATACACCGCTTTTGTGGGACTCGGCAAAGGCCTTCGAACATCCCGGAACCGCGGTGGAAAACGCCGCCAGAGCAACCCTGATGAAGCGTCTGGGTACGCCTAACGATGTTGCGAAGCTGGCGCTTTTCCTGGTTTCGGAAGATGCCTCCTGGATCACCGGAACCGCCGTGACCATCGATGGGGGTATCATGAACGCTTAAAAAAGCCGACATTTGAAGATTGAAAATTTAGAATGAAACCAAAATTAGCAGTAGTAAAAATAGGGGGAAATGTGATTGAGGATCCCCAGCAATTGTCGAAGTTCCTGATGTTCTTCGCGCAAATGCCGGGACATAAAATCTTGGTGCACGGCGGGGGCAAATTGGCGACCGATTTGGCCCAAAAATTGGGGATAGCGACCAAAATGATCGGCGGAAGACGCGTCACCGATGCCGCCAACTTGGAGGTGATCACCATGGTTTATGCCGGTCTGACCAACAAAAACATCGTTGCCCAACTTCAGGCCAAAGCCTGCAATGCCATTGGCCTAAGCGGCGCGGATGGCAATACGATACAGGCACATAAAAGAAAGGTGAAAGAGATCGATTATGGCTTCGCAGGGGACGTGGATGGCATCGGTGCGACGACCATCGGGATGTTGTTGAACAATGGCTTGACACCCGTTTTTTGCGCCATGACACATGATGGTTCGGGACAGCTCCTGAATACCAATGCAGATACCATTGCCGCGGAAATTGCGATAGGCATGGGCAAGACGTTTGAAACCACCTTATATTACTGCTTTGAGAAAAAGGGAGTGCTGGGCGATGTTTCCGACAGCGAATCGGTCATAGCACGGATCGATTCAAAAACCTATCGATCGCTCCTGGAAAAAAGGAAGATAGCGGATGGTATGCTGCCCAAGTTGGAAAACTGTTTTCATGCTTTGCAACATGATGTGGCAAGGGTCTGTATCGGCGACCTTTCGATGGTCGGTCCGGATGCTCAATTATTTACTACTATAACACTATAACGATGGATGGAATAATGCTTAAGGAAAAGGCTTTGGATTTGTTGAAGCAATTGATCGCAACCCCATCGTTTTCACAGGAGGAGGAATCCACCGCAGCGGTCATCGAGGGGTGGTTCAACGCATTTGATATCCCCTTCAAACGGGAAAACAACAACGTATATGCCTTCAACAAATATTTTGATGCCGCCAAGCCTACTTTACTGTTAAATTCGCATCACGATACCGTAAAACCGAATTCGGCCTATACCAGAGATCCATTTGAGCCAAGTGTTGAAGAGGGCAAGCTCTATGGGCTCGGAAGCAATGATGCCGGAGGGGCATTGGTTTCATTGATTGCCACTTTCACCCATTTTTATGGCATGCAGAACTTGAACCATAACTTGGTGCTTGTCGCTTCGGCGGAAGAAGAAAATTCCGGTGCAAAAGGACTCAACAGCATGTTGCCCATTCTTCCGCACATCGACTTGGCCATCGTGGGCGAACCCACATTGATGCAATTGGCCATTGCCGAAAAAGGCCTGGTGATTTTTGACGGCATTGTAAAGGGAACCCCCTCGCATGCGGCACATCCTAACAATGACAACAGTATTTACAATACGATAAAGATTTTGGAATGGTTCAAGGACTTTTCGTTCGAAAAGGTGTCCGAAGTGCTCGGGGAAGTGAAACTTACCGTCACCCAGATCAATGCCGGAACCCAGCATAATGTGGTGCCTGCACAGGTAGATCTTGTGATTGACGTTAGGGTCAACGACAAATACAGCAACAAGGAGATTGCCGACATCTTGATGACGGAAGCCCCCTGCCTACTAAAACCGCGTTCCCTTAGGCTCAATTCTTCCGCAATCGACAAGAACCATCCCTTGGTGCTTTCAGGAATGGCAATGGGAAGGACGACCTACGGTTCCCCCACCCTATCCGATCAGGCGGTTCTGAGCTGTCAATCGATGAAGATGGGGCCCGGAGACAGTACCCGTTCGCATTCCGCCGACGAATTCATTTATGTCAAGGAAATCGAAGAGGGCATCGATATATATATTCAAATGTTGGAACGATTTTTAACTTAATATGCTGGATTTACTGCAACGAACAGCCATAAAACGCACACTATGAAACTCTGGGACAAAGGGATTGGTACCGATAAGAAAATAGACCGTTTCACGGTTGGCAATGACAGGGAATGGGACCTGCATTTGGCAAAATTCGATGTGATGGCCTCCATGGCCCATGCCAAGATGTTGGGGAAGATAGGACTGCTTACCCCCATCGAAGTTCGGCAGCTTTCAGAGGAATTGGATGCCATTGCGGTTTCTATCGAAAACGGATCTTTTGCGATCGAGGACTCCTTTGAAGACATGCACTCCAAAATCGAATTTATCCTGACCGAAAAGTTGGGCGATACCGGAAAAAAAATTCATACGGCACGCTCCAGAAACGACCAGGTACTGGTGGCCATGCATTTATACCTCAAATCGGAGTTGGAGGAAATAAAAGGCCTGACCCACTCCCTATTTGAGGTGCTGATGCAGTTGGCGGAAAAACATAAAGACAGCCTGCTGCCGGGCTATACCCACCTGCAAATAGCGATGCCCTCTTCATTCGGACTTTGGTTTTCCGCTTATGCCGAAAGTTTGGTGGACGATCTTTATTTTTTGGAGGCCGCCTATAAAGTAGCCGACCAGAATCCTTTGGGCAGCGCTGCCGGATACGGAAGCTCCTTTCCGATCGACCGGGGTTACACCACAAAGGAACTTGGTTTTAAAACCATGAAATACAACGTTGTGGCGGCACAGATGGGTCGTGGAAAAACGGAAAAAGCGGTGGCATTCGGGCTAGCATCTCTAGCGGCTACCCTCGCCAAATTGGCGATGGACCTATGTCTCTACCTCAGCCAAAACTTCAATTTTGTGTCCTTCCCGGATACCCTCACCACCGGCAGCAGCATCATGCCGCACAAAAAAAATCCCGATGTTTTTGAATTGGTTCGCGCGAAATGCAATCTGATGCAGGGCCTGCCCAATCAACTTGGCCTGATCACCAACAACCTTCCCAGTGGTTACCATCGCGACCTACAATTGACGAAGGAGCTCATTGTCCCGGCCTTCGAGGAAATGAAGGCCTGCCTTGAAATCATGGCCTTTAGCTTAAAGCAAATAAAAGTCAATCCCGATATTCTCGATGATTCCAAGTACGATTATCTGTTCAGTGTGGATACCTTGAATGAGTTGGTCTTGGGCGGGATGCCTTTTCGTGATGCCTATAAAAAAATGGGGATGGAAATCGAGGCGGGTACCTTTGAGCCAAAGCGCAACATTTCGCATACCCATGAGGGCAGTTTGGGCAATCTCTGTTTACAGGAGATCAGGGAAAAGATGCGGAAAGCAATGGCGACATAGCCTATTTGAGCATTCCCAAATTCACTACCTCCTGTTCGGTCAGATAGCGCCAGTGGCCGCGGGGAAGGTCTTTTTTGGTTAAACCTGCGAAAACGACCAGATCGAGTTTCACCACTTCATATTCAAGCGTTTCGAAAATACGGCGCGCAATATTGTTACGCGTGCTATTGATTTCAATCCCGACCTGGTTCTTCGGGGCATTTTCGACATAACTGATCTCTTGTACTTTTACCGATTTTTCATCCACGGCAACGCCATCCTTGATTTTCTTGAGGTCTGCGCTGCTAAGGGGTTTGTTGAGCTCGATATGGTATATCTTCCTTAGGCCGTTCTTCGGACTGTTCAAACGGATGGCCAGATCGTTATCATTGGTGAACAAGATCAGCCCGGTGCTGCTCTTGTCTAATTTTCCTATGGGCTTCAGTTCAGATTTCGAGGCTTTTGAAATCAATCCAATGGCGGTTCGGTTGCCATGCGCGTCCCTGCCGATGGTGACAAAGTCTTTGGGCTTATTGAGCAGGACATACTCCTTCTTTGTGGGATTCAGTAGCCGACCGTCGAACTTGACCTCATCGGTCAATTTTACCTTATAGCCCATTTCGGTAATGGGTTTTCCGTTCACTGTCACATTTCCGGCAGAGATATAAATATCCGCTTCCCTCCTGGAACATACCCCGGAATTGGCCACATAACGGTTCAGGCGAATCAAATCGGGATCTCTGGGCTGTTTGCGCACCGGTGCGGCACTTCTCCGCACGGGGGCGTTGCCCCTGGCATAACTCTTTTTTCTAAAGTTTCCGCCTTCCCTTCCCGATGCCCTTTCGTCTTTATTGAAATCTGACCTAGCCATATACTTTTTTTGCAAAGGTAACAAAGCGATCGGGATGTACCCGTAAATGTAGGTGTTTATTGGTATCGGGACAATGTTGAGACCCTGACCATATGGACACGAAGGGAAAGCGATGCCCGACTCAATCTTTGAACCCCACCGTGGATTGCCGCGACCGATCGACCATCAGTTGGGTGACATCAGGCCTGGAATAATGGCCCGCGACATCGAAATTCTGACGTTCCCCATATACCCGGTCAAAATCCAGATCGTGATAGATCAAGCCTTCTTCATGAAGAACGGGCGCAACCAGCCATTCCCCATCGGGACCGGCGATACATGACCCCCCGTTGGCCAAAACATCGGGGGCCTGGGCCAAGATCTTTTCGAGATGAGGGGTGTTCTGGGGGAAGTCTTCCTTTTTCATCAATGCGGAGACCGAGACCACATAGCTCCTCGATTCCCTTGCGATGAAACGGGTGATGTCCTTGGTATTGTGCTCACTTCCGGGCCAAACCGCTATATGCAGGTTTTCTCCCAGTCCGTATAGCGCGGCCCTCGGCAAAGGCATCCAGTTTTCCCAGCAATTGAGTCCCCCTACGGTAAACTGTTTCAATCGATGCACCTGTAGTCCATGGCCATCCCCCGGTGCCCAAGTCAGTCGTTCATCATAGGTAGGCTGCAATTTTCTATGTACCGATCGTATTACACCACTGCCGTCGATATAGACCAGGGAACAATAAAGGCTATGGCCACCCCGGTCGGCGGCACGTTCAATGATGCCCAAATAAACGGAAAGCCGACGCTCTTTAGCCAATTTACAGATGCCGTCCAATTCCCCCGCTTCGATTTGGATGGCATTTCTGGCATAATGGGCATGCAGATCCTTGTTCACTTTTGTATCCCACGCCGCTCCATTGGTCAGGGCCAGCCAAAAAGGATACCCGGGCAGTAAGGCCTCACCAAAGACCACAAGCTCCGATTTCTTTTGCGCGGCCTCCAAAACGTAGGCTTCGATCTTTTGCAATGTGGCTTTTTTATCAAGCCAAACCGGTGCGATCTGGGCCATGGCCACTTTCAATTGGTTCTCCATCATAAAATTCGGTTTAACACAAGGTCCACATCGATCAACAAGATACTGAAAACCCCTACGATGATCGTCAATTTAAGGATGTTGTGCAACCAGACATAGTGAACTTTCGACCTTGATTTTAACAGCAAAACCAAGAATACCGGTAATAAAACCATGCATCCCATGAAGTAATAGTTCATTTGACCCACATCGAATTTTGAAATCAATAACCAAGAGGGCAAGAGTGTCAACAACAAAAGACACACGATCAGAAATTTGGAAACCCGCTCCCCATAAATAATCGGTATGGTCCTATAGTTCTGTGCCAGGTCGCCCGAAATATTTTCCAGGTCCTTGACCATTTCACGGACCAGAATCAATAGAAACAAAAACAGTGCATGCACAAAAATGACCGGTTCAAAGTTTTTGTAGTAAACAAAAACGGCAAAGAAAGGTGAAATCGCCAACACGGCAGATACAAGATTACCCAAGAACGGGACCTTTTTTAATTTATGGGAATAGAACCAAATAAAGAAAACATAGGCCGAAAAGAAAAGCACGGCCCTAAAGGATACATAGCTCGCCGCAAAAACCGACATAAAATTAAGCAGGAAATAGGTGCTTAACTTAAACCGTTGGCTGACCAGACGATCGAGCATGCTCTTTCTGGGTTTATTGATCAGGTCTTTTTCGGCATCATAAAAATTATTGATAATATAACCGGCTGCGATCACCAATGCCGATGCCAAAACGATAAGGAATAGATTAAGATCGAAAATCACTTTTCGAAGCGGTAGGTCATGGCCCAAAATATAAACGGAAGCCAAGTATTGCGCCAGAGCGATCATCAGTATGTTATAACCGCGCACGACCGAAAACAGACTCAATAACTTTAGAGCTAAGAGTTTGTTTTTTCTACTGAACATGTTGAAGTGTCTAGAAGTTGTATACCACTTCCAATTTGTAGCCTTTCAATGTATGTTTCGCTTTCTCGATGTCTTCGGTGAAGCCCAAAATGTAGCCTCCGCCCCCCGATCCGCATAGCTTGAGATAATACTCATTGCTATCGATGCCCTGCTGCCATAATTGGTGGAACTTGGCAGGAATCATGGGCTTGAAATTATCGAGCACCACATGGGAAAGCTGTTTTAAATTGCCAAAAAGTGATTTGACATTGCCATTGATAAAATCTTCCACACAGGCATCGGTATGTTTGATGAACTGGTTTTTGAGCATATTTCGGAAGCCTTCGTGTTTCATCTTTTCCATGAAAATCTGCACCATTGGTGCGGTTTCCCCCGTCTCTCCGCTGTCGAGCAAAAAAACGGCGCCTTTGCCGTCGGTATTCTGCGAAGGAATACTTGCAGATTCTATATTATCCCGCGAATTGATCAAGATGGGCAGGCTCAAATAACTGTTCAAAGGATCCAATCCTGACGATTTCCCATGGAAAAAAGATTCCATCTTGCCAAAAATCCGCTTTAGCTTCAGCAATTTTTCCCTGGTAAGATTTTCAAGAACGGTGATTTTATGGATGGCATATTTATCATAAATAGCCGCAACCAGGGCCCCACTGCTTCCGACACCATAACCTTGGGGAATGGAACTATCGAAATACATCCCCGATTCGATGTCTTGGCGGAGTGCCTTGAGGTCGAAAGAAACCAACCTTGGATTGTCGATGACCAATTGTTCCAAATACTGGGCAAATGCATTTAGGTTTTTATTCGATTTTAGGGCGACTTCCGACTTACTGCCATCGGTTTTCAAAGCCCCTTTAAAAAAATTATAGGGGATCGACAGCCCCTTTGAATCTTTAATGATTCCGTATTCTCCGAAGAGCAGGATTTTTGAATAGAATAAGGGTCCTTTCATTTGATCTTATCGATTTGGAACGATTTAAAACGCTTTTGGCGCTATAACTAGGATTAAAAGTTACATCTTTTTCGCACCAAAACCAATTTGGTCGCAAATATACTGTCCGTTTTCGCAATATGCAACAAGTTCATTTTTGATGAATCCAAAGACCTCCTCCTTTTCGAACTCGGGATAAAGCACATGAACATTGGCCCCTGCATCCAGTGTGAAGCAGATATGTGTTTTGCTGGCCTTCCGAAAAGCCCATATTTTATTGATGATTTCAAGGGTATTGGGTTTCATTAAAACAAAATATGGCACGCTGGTCAACATCATGGCATGAAGGGTCAAAGCCTCACTTTCGACAATTTCGATAAATTGATCGAGGTTTCCTGATTTTAACACGCCCTTTAATTTCGTCAGGTTTTGATGCGCTTGGTCGAAGCGTTGATCGGCAAAGGGATGGCCGTTCATCAAATTGTGGCCGACACTGCTGCTGATCGCTTTTTGTCCCTTATCCACCAAAAGAATCGTATCATAAAAGTTATCGAAGCACTTGTGCACCGGGCCGGGATATTTGATTCCATACAGATTTGAACTTTCCTTGAACCCTCCATGTTCGCCCCAAAGCACCAAATCACCTTCAATACTCCTACAGGCGCTGCCCGAGCCCAACCGTGCCAAAAATGAAGCTTTTCTGTAAAAATAGGCATCATCCATCCCAGGATACAATTGCTTTTCAATGTCCATCAGGCAAAGGGCCAAAGCCGCCATGCCACTGGCCGATGAAGCGATACCGCTGCTATGGGGAAATGAATTGGAAGATTCGATCTTGAACCGATACTCCTTCAGGAAGGGCACATAAAGGGCGATTCGTTTGAAAAAGGCATCGATCTTGGGTTTGAACGCCTCCTTGGGTCGGCCCTCAAAAAAGAATTCATATTGAAAGGAACCTGATGGTTTGGTCAACTTTCGATAGGCGATGGAAGTGGTGGTCGCGCAGGCCCCCAGGGTAAAGCTCAATGAGGGGTTGGCGGGCATTTGTTCGGCATACTTGCCCCAATATTTTACCAAGGCGATATTGCTCGGCGCTTTCCATTTTGCAATCCCTTCCGGCACAATGGTTTCATAGGTGGGGGGTACAAACGATTTTTCGATCATCGAAAGAATTTTTTTTGCAAAGATAGGGGTTAGGGAACTTGGCAGCGCCGGCCAACGGATTAATTCACTATTTTAGGTGTGAATATACCTTCTGAATTGAAAAAGAAACTCGGCTATATCGTCATAGCGGTCACCGTTTGTTTGGTCATCGGCTTCCTTTCGAGCTTTGCGACGCAGAGTTCGGTCAACGATTGGTACGTAGGTTTGAACAAGCCGGCCTTCAATCCGCCAAATTGGATCTTCGCTCCGGTCTGGACCCTATTGTATATCATGATGGGGGTTGCCGCAGGGATTGTTTGGGCCAAAGGTTTTTACCATATTTGGGTAAAAACGGCATTGTACCACTTCGGTTTTCAATTGCTGTTGAATGCCGCCTGGAGCATTGTGTTTTTCGGTTTTAAACAGCCCTTCTGGGCCCTGATCGTTATCCTTACCCTATTGATTTTATTGCTTTTGACCATCAAATGGTTCCGGGTGGTCAGCAACCTGGCTGCCCTATTGTTGGTGCCCTATTTGTTATGGGTTTGCTTTGCCACCGTTTTGAACTACAAGATTTGGGAACTGAACTGAATTTGTTCGACAAAATTGCACTATCATCCGCTGCACGGTGCCACGCTAAGAAATCGTATTGGCAATTTCAATCAGTTTGATCATGGTCTTATGGTTCCTTGTCGTTGCCAATACCTTCAATTTTCTTTCCACCAGATTATTGTTGAGCTTGGCATTTCCATAACCGTTTTGGCAGAATAAATAAACACAATCGGTTGAAATCGAAAAACGCTCTCCTTCGAACTTTTCACCGTTGAGGGCTGCAATACCGTCCTGTAAGGGTACACTGAGCAGCATAACGTAGTACAGCCGGTTTTGGTCGTCCGTATCGGGATAACGAAAGGGATTCCGATCAAAAATTCGGGTAAATTCTTCGATGGACAATACTAAAACAGGCACCTCATGGCCAAAGGTATCTTCAATTTGTTGCGCTATCGATGCAGATAAGACTTGGGTATCCGATACCCCGGTCCTGAACACGACATTACCGCTTTGGATATAGGTCGTGACCACTTCAAATCCCAGTTCGCGCATCATCGTACGAAGCGCTTCCATCTTGATTTTTTTTCGGCCACTTACGTTGATGCCCCGCAGTAGGGCGATATAGGTTGTCATGTTTCGAAAATACTAAATCTGTAGGGCTTCCCCTCCGCTATTGAAAAACAATGGCAAACCCCATTAGGCGATGGCAAGGTTGCTCAATCGATCGCTATCGTCTGTGCCGCGATATAGGCACTGGTCCATGCATTCTGAAAATTGAACCCCCCTGTAATGGCATCCACGTTGATGACTTCACCTGCAAAAAAAAGATTGGGAAGCAGTTTGCTTTCGTAGGTCTTAAAGTTGATTTCTTTAAGATCGATACCCCCCGCGGTAACGAATTCTTCCTTGAAAGCACTTCTGCCCTCTACCTGAAACTCACATTGTGTCAGTTGATCGGCAAGTTGTTGTAATTGTACCTTGGTCACCGAGGCCCATTTGGTTTCTCCGTCAATGCCCGCGGCCCTGACCAGATTGGTCCATAATCTTCTGGGAACGGCGATGGCCTTGGTACGCAATACGGTTTTTTTTGACTCAATATCCTTGATTTCCAAGAGATAGGGCAATACCGACCCCTTATTGAATTCGGGCAACCAATTGACCCTTATTTTGAAGGAATAGTTGAATTCGTTCAAAAGTTTGGCACCCCATGCCGATAATTTCAAAATGGCCGGCCCGCTGAGTCCCCAATGGGTGACCAAAACCGGTCCTTGGGCCGACATTAAGATTTGATCGGCCTTCTGGCTCTTTAACTGGATCGTGATTTTTGGGTTGAACACCCGTTTGGCCAAAATCTCTACCTGTGCATGGGTGCTGACACCGGGAATTCCCGCGATTCTTTCATCCTTTATGTTGAAGGTAAACAAGGAAGGTACCGGAGGTTCTATGGTATGGCCCAATTGTTCCAATAAGCTCCATATTTTAGGATTGCTACCGGTAGCTACCAGCACCTTTTTAGCCAAATAAGTTGTTTTAATCGTCTTTACCTGCCATCCATGTTCGCTTTCGGAAATCGAACGTAAATCCACCACCGAACTATGGCGCAGCACCTGAATGCCCAAACGTTCCGTTTCCTTGATAAATAGATCGATGATGGTCTGCGAAGAGTTGCTCGTAGGGAACATTCTGCCGTCTGGCTCAATTTTTAATGGGATGCCCCTTTTCTCAAAAAAAGCGACGGTGTCTCCACTACAATAGGTATGAAAAGGACCCAACAGTTCCTTGGCGCCCCTGGGATAGTTATGGATCAATTCCCCCGGATCGAACTCGGCATGGGTGACGTTGCATCTCCCCCCGCCCGAAACCCTTACTTTTTCCAGAACCGATTTGCCCCTCTCGAGAATGGCGATCTTTAGATGGGGATTGGCCTCGGCGATATGGATCGCCGCATAGAACCCGGCCGCGCCCCCACCGATGATGATGACATCGTAATTCAACGTACGCGTTCTGGATAGTTTGTAATAATGCCATCTACAGATAGCGCCTTGACAGAAGCGATGTCGCTGGGTTCGTTCACCGTCCAGGTATAGATTTTATACCCTTTATCATGGATTTTATCCGCGATCTCTTTGGTCAAGGTCCTAAAATTGGGATTGATCGCCTCTGCCTTCAATTCCTTGGCAACGGGAAGCGCCTTCAAGGGATCTTCTTCGGTAAGGATGGCGATGGCCACATTTGGATTGATTCGCCTCATTTCGCGCAGTTCATCCCATTTAAAGCTGGAAATCAGAAAATTATCCGGCGACCAGCCCCTATCCTTGATATAATATTGCATGATAAAATTCACCCTGTCGGCAGTGTCGGCGCCCTTTAGCTCAATATTCAACCGTACTTTATTATCGATCAACTTCAGAACATCTTGCAGCATTGGGATGCGGTGACCCCCGTCCAAAATCAGTTTTCTAAGATCGAAGATATTGTAATCTTCCACCTTGCCCCCACCATTCGTGAGTCGTTCTACGGTATCATCATGGAACACCACTATTTCCCCACTTGATATCTTGAATACATCTATTTCTATGCCGTCGACACCAAGGTCAAGGGCCTTTTGAACCGAAGCGAGGGTGTTTTCCGTTTCATGGCCCATGGCACCTCGATGTCCAATAACCTGGATTTTGTCCATATGTTTACAACCAAAACATAAAAATAACGAAAGTACTACTCCAAAATATCTCATTGCCTCTAAATTATAGTTAAGCTTCGTCTGCAAATATACGCGTGGCTTGAACAAACGAAAAATTGTTGGAGGATTATTATGGGTGCGGTTCCAATAGGTTTAAGTGTATAACCTACTATTAATCAACCAGATATTAAATTGGGGGATGATATTGTTAACACATTTTTGTTTAACTTTATCAGACAACAACCAATTAAAACAAAATCTATGTTCACAAAACAGAATTTGCTGGCCACTTTGGCCGGTTTCGCAGTGATGTTTCTGCTGGGCTACGCCATTTGGGGCTTTGCCACTGCAGATTTTTTTGAAGCGCATGCGTTGCAAAACGTAATGAAAGAAACACCCGATATGCTGTTTATCGCATTGGGAAATTTAATCGGTGTCTTTGCCCTAAGCTCGATTTATGGCAAATGGGCCAGGGGCATCCACAGTGCCAAGGAAGGTTTTCAATTTGGCGTATGGGTCGGCATATTCACGGGTTTGGGCATGGGTTTGCTCAATTACGGGACCACGGAAATGATGGATTTGACCGGATATCTCGCCGAGGCAGCCATCGAAATTGTTTTCTACGGAATTATTGGCGCCGTTATCGCCATCGTCTACAAGGCCACCGTCGTGAAGAAAAGTTGATCCTTTTCGGCTGATACAAAAAAAGCCCTTGGAATTTCCCAAGGGCTTTTCTATGGCTTGATTTTAAAAATGAATGATTCCAAGGGATCTAGGCGAACGCTGAATTTTCCAATTCCGTTTTCAACCTTTAGCATCGATTTGCTGCCATAGAGCATATCGATCATTTCGTAATTACCATGATCCAGGCGCCATTTCTTGATGATGTCTTCGGGTACTTGAAGATCGAACCCAAAGGTATCCTTGGCATCGAAATTGGAAACGACGATCAATTTTTCAGCATCGGACCAGCGAACGAACGAGAGCACCCTATAATTATAATATTCCGTATGGTCCCTGTTATAATAATGGATATCCTGGTATTCGCCCATCAATGCCTCACTGTTGATGGTGAAGTTGAGCAATCGCTTATAAAAATCGCGGAGTGACTTTTCCGCTTCGCCCAATTGCCCGCCATCAAATTTTTTGTCGTTGACCCATCGCTGATGATGGGGTACCCCGACATAATCAAAAATGGAAGTCCTTGAAGGTTTTCCGAATCCGGCATCTTCGGCACCCGGCTCGCCCACTTCCTGACCAAAATAAATCATGGTAGGGGAGGTACTGATGGTGGCCGAGACCACCATTGCAGGTTTACCTCTATTGGCATCGCCTGCGAATTCAGGACTGGCGATTCGTTGCTCGTCATGGTTTTCGAGAAAGTGCAGCATATGGTGCTCTATATCCTGCAAGCCCTCTTGTACCTTCGGGATATGGTCGGTCCATCCATGCCCCTGCATTATATGCTTCAAAGAATCGTAAAGTTCCACCTTATCGTAGAGGTAATCCATCTTGCCCATTTGTATGTACGACCTGTACTGTTCCGGATTGTACACTTCGGCAAGCAGAAAGGCATCGGGGTTCTTGTTCTTGATATGGGAGTTCATATAACTCCAAAATTCGACAGGAACCATTTCGGCCATATCAAATCGAAATCCATCGACCCCAAAATCAATCCAAAACAAAGCAATATCCCTGAATTTTATCCAAGAATCGGGAACATCCTTCCCTTTCCAAAATTGAAAATGGGCGGTATGATCTTTGGTTTGAAAGTCCTGAGGAAGTCGTTCAAAATCATAGCTGCCATCGGGTCTCACCCCGTAATTGATCTTTACGGTCTCATACCAGTCGTTGGCATCGGGTTGTGCCAAACGCGAGCCATTGCCCGTCCACTTAGCCGGATTTTCCTCAAATTTTCCATCCGACAATGGATGTTCCGTACCGCCCAAAGGGAGATAACCATTTTGCCAATTCGGCACCCGAAAGGATTCATTTGGGATGTAATAAAAGTTGTTGTTTCGCGCATAGGCAACCTTGTTATCATCGGTTGCCCCAAAAGGGGCTTTGCCCGAGGGGGTAGATTTCCCCTCATAGTTCCGGGCCACATGGTTTGGCACGATATCGATCAACACCTTTAATCCCGACTTATGGGAACGCGCGACCAAGGCCCTAAACTCCTCCAAACGATTGTTTGGGTCATCGGCCAGATCGGGATTTACGTTGTAGTAATCCTTGACCGCATATGGAGATCCGGCCCGCCCTTTGACGATATCGGGGTCATCGTTTGTGATGCCATATTTGCTATAATCGGTAATCAGGTCGTGATGGGGCACCCCGGTATACCAGATATGGGTAACGCCAAGGTCTTTGATCTCGTCCAGGGCCTCTTCCGTAAAGTCGGAGAATTTGCCCACTCCGTTCTCCCCTATCGTGCCCCAAGGTTTGTTGTTGGTATTGGTATTTCCAAAAAGGCGCGTAAAAACCTGGTAAACCACCTCCTTTGTTTTGCCCTGCTGTTTTTGGCCCATTTCGTTCATTTCCGTTTTACATCCCAATAACGACAAGAATATGGCCAAACCGGTGCGGACGCCAATTTTACACATCTCTTATTTTAGTGATTCCTGACTGGGGTTCAACACAAGTCTCTTGCCATTCACCCTGATCGACATTTCGTGTTTGCCCTCCAGTTCAAATGTATTGCCTTCGTGGTCTACCGTTACCTTTAAGATACGGTTCCTGAAATTGACTTTAAAGGAGTAGGACTTCCATTCTTCTGGAATTCGGGGTGCAAACGATAGTTTGTCCTCAACAATGCGCATCCCGCCAAACCCTTCAACGATACTCATCCAAGTACCGGCCATGGAGGTGATGTGGAGGCCCTCCTCCACTTCTTTGTTATAATCGTCCAGATCCAATCTTGAAGTCCGCAAATAAAAGGTATAGGCCTGGTGCATCCTATCCAATTTGGCGGCTTGGATACTATGGACACAAGGCGACAGCGATGATTCATGTACGGTGAAAGGTTCGTAAAAATCAAAATGCCTTTGCAGTTCGTCGAGCGTGAAATGGTCTTCAAAAAAGTAAAAACCTTGCAAAACGTCGGCCTGTTTAATGTAGGGAGACCTGAGGATTCGGTCCCAGCTCCATTTTTGATTGATGGGGCGGCTTTTTTTATCGAGATTGGCCACGGTGATCAATTCCTTGTCCAAAAACCCGTCTTGTTGCAGGAAGATATCGTGTTGTTCGGAACGGGGAAAATACATATTGTCGGCCACCGCTTTCCATTTTTCGGTCTCCGTTTCGGTCAGTTTGGTGATGCCTATGATCCTGCTATAATCGGCGGGATAGCCATCCTTCACTTTTTGCAGCTGTTCCAAGGTATAGTCGATGCACCATTTGGCAAAATAATTGGTATACCAGTTGTTGTTTACGTTGTTCTCGTACTCATTGGGACCTGTGACCCCAAGAATAACATATTGATTTTTCAAGGTCGAGAAAGTGGCGCGCTGCTGCCAGAACCTGGCAATGCCGATCAGCACCTCAAGCCCCATATCGGGAATATAGGAGTAGTCGCCGGTAAACCGATAATAGTTAAAAATGGCAAAGGCAATGGCACCGTTCCGATGTATTTCCTCAAAAGTGATTTCCCATTCGTTATGGCATTCTTCCCCGTTCATGGTCACCATGGGATATAGGGCCGCACCATTCGAAAATCCAAGTTTCTTGGCGTTTTCAATCGCCTTCTCCAGGTGGTTGTATCGGTACTTCAACAAGTTTCTGGCCACTTTTTGATCTTTGGTGGCCATGTAGAAGGGGATGCAATAGGCTTCGGTATCCCAATAGGTACTACCGCCATATTTTTCGCCTGTAAAACCTTTTGGCCCAATGTTCAACCTGCTGTCCCTGCCCAAATAGGTCTGGTTCAGATGGAAAATATTAAATCTTATTCCCTGCTGGGCCTTTACATCGCCTTCAATGGTGATATCGCTCATCTCCCATATTTTGGCCCAGGCCGCTTTTTGTTTTTCGAGCAGGGCATCAAAGCCCAAATCAACCGCTTTCTTAAGGGCATTTTTGGCCGCAGCGATCAATTCGGCAGCTTTGTGGTTGCGCGACACGGTATAGCCCCCAAATTTGTGGAGCGCTATGGATTCCCCTTTTTTTAACTTATGGGTATATTCAAGTCCGACCCATTGCTCCTTTTCATGAACTTTGGGAGGTGCATCAAGCACTTTCCCTTTTTGTACCAACTGTGCCTGCATAAAAGTACAGGTAGCAAAATTTGTTTTCATGGTATGGGCCTCGATAAAAGCCTGATTGCCAGCGGCCATGACATTGGTGGTGTTCCAAAATTTATCGTCCCAGTTGGTATCATGGTTTTTGATGCCACTATCCAAATAGGGCATGAACGCAATCGAGATATCCGCATCAACCGGCGTTAGCTCGTATTTGATGGCACCGACCTCATCGAGTTCCAAGCTCAAAAAACGGGTTACCTTGATATCCAATTGAATACCGTTGGGCATGGTAGCAACGAAGGTTCGCTTATACCATCCTTCCTTCATGTTCAACTCACGGCGAAAATGGGCCACTTTTTTACAACTGTTCAAATCGAAGGGCTCACCGTTGATTATAATATTGATCCCTATCCAATTGGGGGCATTCAATACTTTGGCAAAATATTCAGGATAGCCATTTTTCCACCAACCTACCCTCGTCTTATCTGGATAGTAAACTCCTGCAATGTAACTGCCCTGAAAGGTCTTGCCGGAATACTGCTCTTCAAAATTGGCCCTCTGCCCCATGGCACCGTTGCCTATACTAAATAGACTTTCCGAGGATTTCACCTGCTCTTTATCGAAACCCTCTTCAATGATCGACCATTCACTGGGTTTAATATAATCTTGGTTCATAGGTTGCTTATTTAAAGGTTCGTATCTAGTTGTTATGGGAGTTTTTCGAATATAACATATGTTGCGTCATGGGCTTCAAATCAATTGCTTTTTACCCCCTATGTCACAAGGTTTGTCTTCGCGATCAAATCGTCTAAAAACCCAAAATTGATTTCCGTAAAATCCACAAAATTGTAATCGGCTCCGGTAAGCACGGTGAGATCTCCAATACCGACACTGGTCATTTGTGCCGTATTGGCCGCCTCAATGCCCGCCAAAGCATCTTCAAAAACCACGCAATTTTTGGGATTTACCCCCAATTTATCCGCAGCGATCATAAATACCTCGGGGTCGGGCTTTGCTTTGCTTACCGCATTGCCATCAACAATGGCATCAAAATAAGTCAAAAGCTTCACCTTTTCCAAAATTGGCACCGCATTTTTACTCGCCGAGCCCAAAGCCATGGGAATGCCCTTGGTCTTGAGATAGTCGAGCACTTTGGTGACGTCCGGTAAAATTTCGGTTTCGTCCATGCCGGCGATATAGGAGAGATAATCTTCGTTTTTTTCTGCCAGCCACCCATTGAACTGTTCCTGGGAAACGCTCCTGCCCCCCATTTCCAGCAAAATTTCCAGACATCGTTTACGGCTGACCCCCTTAAAATTTTCGTTATCCTCTTCCGTAAAATGGATGCCCAACTCATCGGCGAGTTTTTTCCATGCCATAAAATGATACTTTGCAGTATCGACGATCACACCATCGAGATCAAAAATGAATCCGGGTTTTTTCATTGGATAACTGGTTTGTTTTAATAAAAATGTGCGTTTTCTTTTAAAAAACAATGACACCAATAGCGCTGATTTAAAGCCCTCCCATATTCAAAAATAATCCTGGTCTGGGTATATTCAAAATCGAATTGGGGTCTAAAATAGGGTTTCGGGAACAAGATACTTTGATTCTTACGTATTTCATAGCATTTTGCCATGCGGAGTTCAATCATTTACCGTTGACTCCCTTTCGATCAAGGTGGCCTGTATCACTTCGGTACGGAATTCAACTTCCTCATCTCCCCCATCCTCTTCTATCCGGTCGATCAATAACTGGGCAGCCATTTCTCCCATCCGATCACCGTGCTGGTCGACAGTGGTCAAGGTCGGATCGCCGTAGCGCGAAAGTATACCATCGGTAAATCCTATCACTTCAAGGTCGGCAGGTATTTTAATTCTCCTTTTTTTTGCCAAACGCATGCAGTGAATGGCGAAAAGCTCATTGACACATAGGATGGCATCCATCTCATTTTCCTGCAAAAAAGTACCGATTTCCGTGACATTCACATCGGAGTACGGCAAACGCAGTATCAATCGTTCATCTACCCGCAGGCCACCGTCGGTGAGTGCTTTTCGGTACCCTTCCGCCCTTTTTCTGCTGACGTTGAAATAACTTTCCGTGGTGACCAAAGCGATTTTTTTTCGGCCGTTCTTGATGAACTTCCCAACGGCTTGGTAGGCAATCTCAAAATCATTGATGATCACTTTGTCACAAGCGATATCCTCAGTGACCCTATCAAAGAGCACCAAAGGAATGCCCTGGTCGGTTACTTCCTTCAAATGGGCAAAATCGTACTTCTGTTGGGTTTCCGCCGAAAGCGACATAATAAAACCATCGATGCTCCCATTGGCCAACATTTCCATGTTGATCACTTCCTTATCAAAAGACTCGTCCGATATACATACGATCACATTGTAGCCCCGCCGGTTCGCATATTTTTCAATGCCCCTGAAGACCGTGGTGAAAAAATAGTGCAAAATATCCGGAATGATAACGCCAATATTCTTGGTACGCTTGTTTTTAAGACTAACCGCAATATTGTTCGGTTTGTAGTGGTACAGTTTGGCGAAGGCCTGGATCTTATCTTTGGTGTCCTGTCCAATTTCCGGACTGTTCTTGAGCGCCTTGGAAACGGTAGATATTGAAACGTCCAATTCCCGCGCAATGTCCTTAAGCGTAATTTTTTGTTTCACTGCATCGAAAATTTAAATTTCGTCCGTTCGTAAATTTAACCATTATAAAGTTTGACCCTCGTTAATTATCGTTGGAATTTGGCTGTAAAAGCGAATCCTTAAGTTTTTTTTTGGAAATCCGAAAAAGCCTTATATTTACTCCAAATTGAGATATAGTCATTTAAAACACCTATCTTTTGTAAATTGCGAAGAATAAGGTTAGGCTATTTATCAAAACCGGAATCAAGAAAAGTTATTAACACGAAACCGTTTGCGGAACTTCCCAAATTGTCCTAATCGGTATTTTAACATCTTTTTTACATATTTTAGGCACCTTGACTATCTATTTTATTACCTTTTAATCAAATTAACTCAACTTAAACTAACTTTTATGAAGATTACTCTATTCAAAAGCGTGATGGTACTCGGGGCATTTCTGTGCTTTGGGATATCCCATGCACAGGAAGTGACCGGGATGGTTTCCGATGCGAACGGACCGTTACCGGGTGCCAGTGTTGTAGTCAAAGGAACGACTACGGGCACACAGACCGATTTCGATGGTAACTATACCATCAACGCAGACGGCGATGCCACCTTGGTATTCAGCTACATTGGTTTTAAGACCAGTGAAATTGCCGTTGGTGGGCAAACCACCATCAATGTAACCTTGGAGGAAGATGCCCAGGCGTTGGAAGAAGTAGTCGTAACAGGTTACGGCTCCCAACAAAAAAAGGAAATTACCACTGCGGTTACCAGTGTAAATGCCGAGGATTTCAACCAAGGTATCATCACCGCACCCACCCAATTACTGGAAGGTAAAGTTGCCGGCCTGAGCGTTTACAACAGAGGGGGCGACCCCAATGGTGCTCCTACCATTCGACTAAGGGGTATTTCAACGATCGGTGGAAACACCGAACCTCTTGTGGTCATCGATGGCGTGCTTGGGGGTAGTTTAAACAACGTAGACCCTAACGACATAGCGAACATCACCGTCTTGAAAGATGGTTCCGCTGCCGCAATTTACGGTACACGGGGCTCGAGCGGTGTTATCCTTGTCACCACCAAATCAGGAAAATCCGGGCAACCCATGCAGTTGACCTACAACGGTCAGTTTGCCGTCTCAACCATCGCCAACCAAGTAAATATCATGAACCGTGAAGAATTCTTGGCAGCAGGAGGTAACGATTTGGGTAGTTCGACCGATTGGGTCGAGGAAGTAACCCAAAACGGGATTTCACAGGTGCACAACGTAGCGGCCGTCGGGGGAACCGAAGATGTGACCTATCGCGTATCGGCAAACTTCAGGGAAAATGAGGGGATCCTGATCAATTCAGGTAACACCCAGTTCAATGCGCGTACCAATTTTTCGACGAGACTGATGAACGATAAATTGAAAATTGATTTCAATACTGCCCTTACCCAGCGTGAAAGGGAAAGAGGCTTTTATGAAGCCCTGCGGTACGCAGTAACCTACAACCCAACGGCTCCTGTCTTTGGGGACGACGCACCCTTCCCCTTTGCCTCCGCCCAATATGGCGGGTATTTCGAGACCTTGGGGCTCTTTGATAGCTTCAACCCGGCATCCATTGCCAATCAGAGCAAGAACAAGGAAGAATCGAATACCTTGAATTACAGCTTAAACCTGAACTATCGGTTCACAGACAATTTTTCGGCCAACGTAAACTATGCCGGGCAGAACATTAAATCGGATACCAGGATTTATTATCCCACCACCACTTTGTTCGGAGGGAATGCCGTAAGCCCGACTGCCAGAGGTAGGGCGAATTTCCTTTCCAGGGACGAAAGTTTCCAATTGTTCGAGGCCTACGGTACGTACACCAATACGGTATTTGATCGGGTTGCACTGACCGTCGCCGGGGGCTATTCTTATCAGGAAAATGATTATAACGACTACTTCTTCGGATTGGGTGATTTCCCTCCGGGAGTTAACTTCGATTTCAGCAACAATATCGGAGTTGCCCAAGACCTTTTGGAGGCGGGCCGTATTACGGCGAACAGCAGCAGAAGGGACGGCGACAAGATCATCGCTTTCTTTGGCCGCTTGAACGCCACCTTCGATGATGCCATATACTTGAACGCCTCCATCAGAAGGGAAGGGTCGAGCCGTTTTGGTCCAGACCAACAATGGGGTCTTTTCCCGGCCATTGCCGTGGGTGCCGATATCAACAAATACCTGCAATTGGATAATGTGGATTTGTTGAAAGCACGTCTTGGTTACGGGGTCACTGGGGCCATACCTCCTGGTGTCGGCCTTTACGAAACCGTATTTAACGTGGTCAATGGGGCCGACGGATTCAGTGGTTCCGGAACATCCAATGGAACCCGTGCCGCAAATCCCGATCTAAAATGGGAGGAAAAACGTGAGATAAACTTCGGTATCGAATATGCCATGGACCGTTTGTCTGCCACGCTTGATATCTATAATAGGAACATTGTAGACTTTATCTTCCTGGCCAACGTGGATGCCGCCTTGTTCAATGGAATCGGACAGCGTTTTGAAAATGCAGGAAAATTGAGCACCAATGGTGTGGAATTCACCATCAACTATGATGTCATTAAAAAGGAAAACCTTTCCTACAACACTGGACTGATTTTCTCCACCTACAAGACCATCTTGAAGGAAAACGCCCAGGGCGATCAGGTGATTGCCAACTTGGGTTCTCCAGGACAAAACGACACCAATGTGATCTTGGTGAAGGAAGGAGAGGAAGTAGGCCAGATTTGGGGACCTGTTTTTTCAGGCCAGGTCAATGATGTTGGCACGCCGATCTTGGTGGATATCAATGGAGACGGCCAATTGATTACCGGTCAAGGTAGTGCCCTTGACGACAATGCCGACTTTAAGGTGCTGGGTAAGGGTATCCCCGATTTCGAATTGGGATGGACCAACCAATTGACGTTTGGTAAATGGGACGTGAACGCTTTCTTTAGAGGGGTGTTCGGCCATAGCTTGGTGAATTCGTTCCGGGCCTTCTACGAGCCCATCATCGGTTCCCAGGCTTCCTATAACTTTGTGAATACCAAATTTGCGAGGCCCGACATCAAAACCGCACAGTTCAGTTCTTACTATGTTGAGAAAGCCGATTTTGTGAGGTTGGACAACATCTCCGTAGGATATAACTTTGATATCGACAACGACTACATCAAAGATATCCGATTGAGTTTGAGCGCGCAGAACCTGTTCACCATAACCGGTTACTCGGGCACCCAGCCCGATCCCGCTTTACAAGACGTTCCCGATGATCTGGTGAGCAACTTGCGGGCTGGAAGCGCCAATGTTCTGGCTCCCGGTATCGATAGACGTAATACTTATTTCCAAGCCAGGACTTTTTCGTTGGGCTTAAATGTTAACTTTTAAAAAAAAAACTATGAAACGCATTTTTAAACTAACTCTCCTCAGCACGTTACTCATCGGGTTTTCGTGCACGAATCTAGACGATACGTTGGAAGACACCCTTACCACGGAATTCTCCAATGACGGTATTTCTACCGGCGGTGGTAGTGGTGGTGGCGTACTTTTGGCGCCATTTGGAAGACTAAGGGCCGGCTCTGCCACGAACGGTGGCTATTTTCCGTTGCAGTCCCTAACCAGCGATGAAATGATGGTCGGCCAAAAAGGAGGTGACTGGTTCGATGGTGGCATCTGGATCAATTTGCACCGCCATACCTGGGATTCTTCCATTAACCGTATCAATGATACCTGGACCAATGCCTATGCAGGAATCGGAGAGTGCAACACCACCCTTGCAGGTACTTTGACCGCCAATGAAACCGCTCAGGTAAGGGCTTTGAGGGCTTACTTCTACTGGAGGTTATTGGATATTTACGGAAGGGTAAAAATCATTACCACCGCAGGAGCGGATGCGCCCCAGTCCGATAGACAAACTGTCTATAATTTTGTGGAAAGTGAATTGTTGGCCGCCCTGGGAATACCTGCGGTTACAGCAGTTATGGATCTTTCAGCCAGTCCGTTGAACACCGATATTTCGAATTACAGGATCAACCAGTATGCCGCTTTGGGCATCTTGGCAAAACTGTACTTGAATGCGGAAGTATATACCGGTACGCCCAGATATCTGGAAGCAGATTGGGCCGCCACGTATATCATCGACAATTCGCCCTATCAACTTTGTTCCACTGGGTGCAGCGTTCCCAACCTGGCAAAAAGACCCGACGTCGAAACCGATCCTGAGACCCTGGAAGGTTATGCTGCGGTATTCGCGCCTCAGAACGAGAACAATCCCGAAATCATATTCGCCATAGAATACGATGAGACCAGTGGCGGAGGTATGAACTTTGCCCAAATGACGCTTCACGGCCCCAGCCAGTTGACCTTTGGATTGGATGCCGCCCCATGGAACGGATTCGCGGTGCTCGAAGATTTCTATAACAGCTATGAAGATGGCGACCTTAGGAAGAAAGCCAACTTTTTGGTAGGGCCACAGACCGATTTTACAGGACTTCCATTATTGGATTTTGCTGCGGATGATGATGATTTACAAGTAAATTATACCCCGGCCATCAATGAATTGGAACCCAATAGCCTTCGACAAGGTGGGGTGAGAATGTACAAGTTCAGCTTTAAATTGTTCCAAAGAGCGGATATGGACAATGATTATCCTATCGTACGCTTGGGTGATGTCCACCTGTTGCGCGCAGAGGCACGTTCGCGAGCCGCTAGCGATTGGAGCTTGTCATTGCCCGATGTGAATGCCTTAAGGACCAGGGCCGGTGTGGCTCCCTTGGCTTCCATCGATGCAGATGGTTTCTACGATGAAAGGGGAAGGGAAATGTTCCAAGAATCGAGCCGTAGAACCGATATGATCCGTTTCGGTAAATTCCAGGACACATGGCAGTTTAAGACCAACAGCGATTCTTTCAGGAATCTGTTCCCGATACCACAGGCTCAAATCGATGCCTCTGGCGGTACTTTAACACAGAACCCTGGGTACTAGTACTAAAGATTTCTTAATTTCGAGGGTTGTTCTTTTAGAGCAACCCTTTTTTTTGATTGAATATTCCCAATGAAACAATTTGTCGCTTTAAGCTTGCTAATATTTGTTTCCTGTAGTACCGAACAGCCCGCAGCATCCCAACCGCTTTTTGTCCTTAAGGATACCACATGCGGTATCTTTTTCGAAAATTCGCTCTCTTATGACGAAGGCTTCAATCCCTATCTCTATCGCAATTTTTATAATGGTGGCGGGGTCGCGATTGGGGACATCAACAATGATGGTTTGGAGGATATCTACTTTACCGGAAATATGGTAGATAACAAACTGTTCCTCAATAAAGGCAACTGGCAATTCGAAGATATCACCGCCAACGCAAAGGTGGCCTGCCCCAAGGTATGGTCTACCGGTGCTACCTTCGCGGATGTGAACGGTGATGGCTGGCTCGATCTTTACGTTTGCAAGGCCGGCAAACCGGAAGGGTCGAACAGGCATAACGAGCTTTTCATCAACAACGGAGACCTTACCTTTACCGAATCCTCCAGAGCCTATGGCTTGGATGTGGAAGGGTTATCGGTGCAGGCCGCCTTTTTTGATTATGATAAGGATGGCGATCTGGATGTATACATCCTGAACAACTCGCTCAAATCGATTATTGGCTTTGAACTGATCAAAGACCAAAGAACCTTCCCCGATATCAGTGGCAATGGCAATAAGTTCTTAAGGAACGATGAAGGAAGATATACCGACATCACCCAAGAAGCCGGAATCTATAGCAGCAAAATAGGATTCGGACTGGGCATCACCTTAGGGGATTTCAATAATGACAATTGGACGGATATCTATGTCTCGAATGACTTTTTTGAAAAAGACTATCTGTATCTAAACGATACCAACGGCCAATTTACAGAAGCGATGGAAACCTATTTTGGATCGATTTCCATGGGATCGATGGGGGCCGATCTGGCCGACCTCGACAACGACCAGCTCACCGACTTGATGGTTACCGAGATGTTACCGGCCACCCCCGACCGGCAAAAAACAAAAACCGTTTTTGAATCATGGGACAAACACCAATTGGCCAAACAAAAAGGGTATTTCGATCAATTCTCAAGAAATACCTTACAGCGAAATCTTGGGGAAGCGGGATTTTTAGAATTGGGCAGACAGGCCCAAGTGTCGGCCACGGAATGGAGCTGGGGCGCCCTGTTGTTCGATATGGACAATGATGGACTAAGGGACATTTTTATAAGCAACGGCATTTATAAAGACCTTTTGGACAGGGATTATCTCGCTTATGAAGCCAATGAGGAAACCGTGAAAAACAGGATCAACAATAAGGAACAAAACGTCATCACCAAGTTGATCGATGCCATGCCCTCCCAAGCCGTTCCCAATGCCGCCTTTCACAATTTAGGCGATTTCAATTTCGAAAAAGCCACTGATCAATGGGGCTTGTCAGTGCCGAGCTTCAGCAACGGCAGCGCCTATGGAGATCTCGATAACGACGGGGATCTGGACCTTGTGGTGAACAACGTGAACATGCCTTCCTTTGTTTACGAAAACACGAGCGACACCCTAAATCATAGAAGTTTAATGCTAAAGCTAAAACAGAGCGATGGCAATAGAGATGCCATCGGAGCCAAGGCTTCGATAGCCTTCATGGGAAATCGGAACGGTTATGGTGAAAACTATGTGTCAAGAGGTTTCCAAAGCAGTGTTCCTTCCGGAATCCATTTTGGGGTGGGATCTGCTAAAACCATCGATACGATAAGGGTGCAATGGCCCGATGGGGCCGCAACGCTCTTGACGGACTTGGCCACCAACAGAACCTATACAGTAGAACATCCAGGGATTGATGACCCACAAAATTCGGTCGGAGGCATCGAAAAAACAAAAGTGTACGGAATCACCAAGGAAATCGAGCCTATCTTCGAATTTGAACATCGGGAGGATAGTTATATCGATTTTAATAACGAACGGCTGCTACCCCAAATGTACAGCAATGAGGGACCTGCGTTCGCTACAGCCGATATCAATAGAGACGGCACCCCGGATTTCTTCGTAGGGGGCGCCAAAAAACAAGCTGGCAGCCTCTTTCTTTCAACCCCGACAGGCTTCCAGAAAATTACGGCCCCATTTGAGGATGCCTCGGAATCGGAAGATGTGGATGCCCTATTTTTTGATGGCGACAACGATGGGGACCTCGACCTTTATGTTTGCCATGGGGGCAAGGCCTATTCCCCCTATTCCATTGCACTGACAGATGCCTATTATCGGAATGATTCCGGCATATTCCAAAAAGTGGATGATGCCCTATCCTTTCCGACCCCTATCAGTTCATCCGTGGTGAAAGTGGCCGATTTCGATCAAGATGGCGATCAAGACCTTTTCGTGGGAGAACGATATAAAACCAATCTTTATGGTTTGCCGGGCTCGGGCTTTCTGATGGTCAACGACGGCACCGGTCGCTTTAAGGCAAAAGAAATGCCCGCACTCAACAATATTGGGATGATCACCGATGCAAGCTGGGCCGATATCAACAAGGATGGGCAACAAGATCTCATTATTGTTGGAGAATGGATGGGCGTTAAACTATTGCTGAACCAAAACGGGACATTCGAAGACAAAAGCCAGGCTTACGGCTTGGCAGGCACAGATGGCCTATGGACTTCCTTGGCGGTATCCGACGTAGACTCAGATGGCGATATCGATATCGTAGCGGGCAATATTGGGCGCAACAATTTTTATGAACCCCATATGAAAATGTTTGTGGGTGATTTTGATGGCAATGGTTTTCAGGAACAAATAATCTGTAAGGAGGTGGATGGTAAATACTACCCCATCGTTGATAAGGATGAGTTGATTTCGCAAATCCCAAATTTGAAAAAAACCCTGTTGTTCTATAGAGATTACGCCACCGCCGATATGCAGTCCATTTTTCCGCAAATCGATCTAGATCGCACGATGACCGTGAATTTGGAAACTACCGAGAGCACCATTTTTTTGAACGGGAAAGGGAATTTCAATGCCTATGCCCTTCCCAACGAAATCCAATATGCCCCTGTATACGCGATCAACGCCACGGACATCGACGGGGATGGCAAAACGGACCTCTTTTTTGGTGGCAACCAATATTTGGTCAAGCCCCAATTCGGGCGTTACGACGCTTCCATGGGCTGGGCGATCATGGGACCTTTCGCCCCGGAAAAAGACCATGCGAAAGTTGTGCCGCTGCATATCAAAGGACAGATCCGTGACCTGACATGGCTTGAATACAAGGGCAAAAAGATACTAATTGCATCCATCAACAATGAAAAAACAAGTTTCCATGAATTTGAAGTTCCTTTTTAGGCTCTTTTTGTTAAGCCTGATGATCGTGTTTATCGGTTGTTCCCGATCTAAGTACGACCAGCTTGTAAAAGCGGAAATGGCCAAGGGCATCGTCAATGATTCCTTGATGCTGGGCATGAAATTGGGGCAGACCCAAAAGGAATTCTTTGATAAATGCTGGAAATTGAACCGGGAGAAAATTGTCACCAACGGACCCGATGGCTTTGTCATGTATGAATTGCCCGTAAAAAAGGAAAACGGCAAAGGCGATGCCATTACCATGCTGTTCTATGGCATTTTTAATGAAGATAAAACCATGACCGGAATGAATTTTCAATTTTATTACGAGTCATGGTCGTTATGGAACAAATCCCTCCAATCGGATCGATTGATCCCGGAAGTGAAATCGCGATTTATGGAATGGTATCCAGGGAACGATTTCATCAAGGTGGAACTCAAAAATGATGAGGGGGAAATATTTGTCAAGGTCGATGGTATCAGACGAATCACGATCAAACCATTGGATGACAACCGTGTTGTCAAGGCCCAAATTGATGACTTGCGTTATATACTAAGCAAACAATAAGATGAAGCGATTTTATGGAATATCGGGAAGAATAGCAGTTTTACTGCTGCTGATCAGCATCTCATGTTGCACCCAAAAGCCAAAGCCCCCGGTTGTGCAAAAGGTATTTGAATCACTTGATAGCACACAAACCGGCATCAATTTTTCGAACAACCTCTCCTACAACAATGAGTTCAATGTTTATAAATACCGAAATTATTACAATGGGGGAGGTGTTGCGATAGGCGACATCAACAATGATGGTTTGCCCGACATCTACTTCACATCCAATCTTGAAAAAAATCGGCTGTACCTGAACCTGGGAGATTTCAAATTTCAGGACATCACGGAGAAAGCGCAAGTCGGTGGCTCGAGACCCTGGTCGACGGGCGTAACCATGGTTGATATCAATAGCGACGGTTTTCTCGACATTTATGTCTGTAATTCGGGCGATCTTAATGGGGAAAACAAACAAAACGAACTTTTCATCAACAATGGCGATCAAACCTTCAAGGAGATGGCCGCAGACTATAACCTCGATGACAAGGGATTCTCCACCCATGCCTCCTTCTTCGATTATGATAAGGATGGCGATCTGGACGTTTATATCCTGAACAACTCCTACCAGGCGATCGGCAGTTTTGATATCAGGCGGAACGAACGTGGGAAAAGGGATGTGCTGGGCGGGGACAAACTTATGGAGAATGTTGAGGGAAAATTTATCGATGTGAGCGAAAAGGCAGGAATTTATGGTAGCGTCGTGGGATTTGGATTGGGCGTGACCGTAGGGGATGTCAATAACGATGGTTGGGAAGACATCTATGTTTCCAATGATTTCTTCGAACGCGATTATCTCTACATCAATAACCGAAACGGTACATTCTCGGAACAGCTCGAAGATCAAATGACCGCCATTAGCGCGGCTTCCATGGGCGCCGATATGGCCGATATCAACAACGACGGATATAACGATATTTTTGTGACCGATATGCTCCCGTCCGATTATCAAAGGTTAAAAACCGTGACCACCTTCGAAGACTGGAACAAATACCAATTGAAACTGAACAGTGGGTATTACCATCAATTTACGCGCAACACCTTTCAACTGAACAATACCGACAACTCGTTCAGCGAAATCGGGAGGTTGAGCGGCGTGGAAGCTTCCGATTGGAGCTGGGGCGCCCTGATATTCGATATGGATAATGACGGCTTTAAAGATCTTTTTATTGCCAATGGTATTTATCGTGACCTTACCGATCAAGATTATCTTCAGTTTATTTCCAATGAAGAGATTATGAAATCGATCGTCACAAATAATACGGTCGATTATGCAAAACTGATCGAAATCATTCCTTCCAACAAAATCAAAAACCAAGCATTCAAAAATTTGGGAGCATTGGATTTTGAACCCTACGAGGCCTCGGGGCTGGAAATGGAAAGCTTTTCGAATGGTGCGGCATATGGAGATTTGGATAACGACGGCGACTTGGATCTTGTGGTGAACAACCTCGATATGCCTGCTTTTGTGTATCGGAATACCACCATCGATCGAGGCCTCGGACACTACATAAAACTGGTCTTGAAAGGAGACCAAAAGAACAGCAACGCCGTAGGGTCAAAAATCGAGATTGGGCCCCATTTTATGTCCTTGGAAAACCAGCCGGTCAGGGGTTTTCAGTCGAGCATGGACGTGCGTCCCAATTTTGGATTCCAAGAAGATACCCCCATTTCATTGAAAGTGACCTGGCCTTCAGGGAAGGTCACCGAATTGAAGGATGTTAAGGTGGATCAGACCCTGACCTTGGCTGAAAAGGATGCCGCCTTCCTAAAAAAGGACAGTATCACGAACAAAAAAACACGCTTCCAAAGGGCGGATATCGCCCTTGCCTATACACATCAGGAAAACCGCTTTATAGATTTTGACAGAGATCGACTGCTCAATCAAATGTGCAGTACCGAAGGGCCCAGGTTGAGCATTGGCGATGTCGATCAAGATGGCCATTCAGACCTTTTCATAGGCGGCCCAAAAGGGATCGCGCCCGTTCTTCTTATGGGCAACGGAACTGGCTATAGGCCAAAAGAAACAAAGAGCTTTGAGATGAACAGCGATTCGGAAGATGCGGCAAGCCTATTTTTTGATGCCGACAATGACGGCGATCTCGACCTATACGTTTGCAGTGGGGGCGTGGAATTCTCACAATACGCCAGCAGTTTCTATGACAGGCTTTATTTTAACGATGGCAAGGGAAATTTTAGCCTATCAAACCAGAAACTTCCGGAACAGACAACGGTTCACAGCACCGCTACCGTTGCGGCTTCCGATGTTGACGGGGACGGCGACCTCGACCTCTTCGTTGGAGAAAGGATCGTACCCCTGAAATATGGGGTGCCCTGTTCAGGGTTCCTGCTTGAAAACGATGGCAAGGGCAATTTTACGAATGCCACAGGGCGAATCGCACCGGAATTAAAGGATATTGGCATGGTTACCGATGCCCTTTTCCAAGATTTGGACCAAGATGGCGATGAAGACCTGATCGTGGTGGGTGAGTTTATGGGCGTTGAAATGTTGCTGAACGAAAATGGTAGGTTCGCCCGTAAAAAAGACAACAAACTCGCGAGTCTCAAAGGCTGGTGGAACACCATCCAAAAAGGTGATTTGGACAATGATGGCGACATTGATTTTATTTTGGGCAATCACGGACTCAACAGTAGGTTCAAGGCCAGCAAGGAAAAACCGATTACATTATACTCCAAAGACTTTGACAACAATGGTTTTACCGATCCCATTCTTGCCTTTCGTGCCGATGACGGCAAAGATTACCCTTTTGCGCTCCGGCACAATCTAACCGAACAGATGAAAGGCTTGACCAAGCGATTTCCAGACTATCATTCCTTTAAGGAAGCCGGTATCCCAGATATTTTTACCGCGGAAGAATTGGCGGGAAGTCAAAAATTGGAGGTCAATACCCTGGCCTCCGTAATTTTGATCAATGATGGAGCTGGAGGTTTCGCGGTGAAGCACTTGCCCATTGAGGCCCAGTTTTCGACCATTTATGCGATTGCTGTGGGTGATTTTGATGATGATGGCGATTTGGACCTTGTCTTGGGGGGCAACCAGTACAGTGTGAAGCCAGAGGTCGGGCGGTATGATGCCAGTTATGGCGTGTATCTCGAGAACCAGGGAAACGTGGCGTTCAAAGAGTATCCGGATGGGGACGGATTTAAGATCAAGGGAGAGGTTCGTGATATCGTTTTGGACCATCACCGTCTCATCGTGGCCAGAAACAATGATTCCTTGGTCTTATTTAATTATTAAAAGATGAAGAATACGCTCGTAATAGCTTGCCTTTCATTGGCATTGGGGTGCAGCGAAAAAAAAGATGCCCCGATGGTCAAGGCGCCCATCTACTTTCATTCGGTGCCAGCCGATAGCAGTGGCATTCAGTTTTCGAATGACCTTACTTATAAAGACGATCTCAATATCATAGAATACCTCTACTATTACAATGGCGGGGGCGTAGCGATCGGGGATATCAATAACGACGGTCTGGAAGATCTTTATCTCACCGCCAACCAAACCCCGGATAAGCTCTATCTCAATCTTGGGGGGATGAAATTCAGGGATATTACAAAAGCGGCCGGTATAAAGATCGATTCGACCTGGTCAACGGGCGTGACCATGGAAGATGTGAATAACGACGGTTTGTTGGATATCTATGTGTCCAAAGTGGGCCAATACAAAAATCTCAGGGCCCACAACCAGCTTTATATCAACAAGGGGGACAACGTTTTTGAAGAATCGGCATCCCTGTATGGCCTTGATTTCTCAGGGCTCTCGACCCAAGCTTCCTTTTTCGATTATGATAACGACGGGGACCTGGATGTTTATCTGATGAACCATTCGTTTCACTCCCAAAGAAGTTATGGCAATATCAACTTGAGACAGCTTTCCGATTCCCTGGCGGGCGATCGGTTCTATGAGAACCTGTTGAACCAAGGGGAAACAAAATTTACGGATGTCACTTCCCAAAGCGGAATATACAGCAGTGCCCTTGGTTATGGCCTTGCGATAACCGCTTCCGATATCAACAATGATGGGTTCATCGATATATATATTGGCAATGATTTTCATGAAAACGACTACCTCTATATCAATCAAGGCGATAAGACCTTTAAGGAATCGAGCCTTGAGTATTTGAACCATACCAGCAGGTTTACCATGGGGGTCGATATTGCCGACCTCAACAACGATCAGCTGCTCGATATCTTTTCCCTGGACATGATGCCTTTCGATCATGGCATTTTTCTAAAATCAGCGGGGGAAGATTCGGATAAAGTGAGCCTGATCAAAAAGAATTTTGGCTTTGGAGACCAATATGCCAGAAATACTTTTCAGCTGAATCGAGACAATTCGTTCTTTTCTGAAGTTGCTTTGATGAGCAATACCTATGCCACCGATTGGAGCTGGTCTGCACTGATACAGGATTACGACAACGATGGCTTGAGTGATATTTTTGTGACCAATGGCATCTTTAAACGCCCCAACGATCTCAATTATATCAATTACCTGAGCAATATCGATTTTGCCAAATACGATCAAACCAAGCAAAACGAAATTGAACAAAAACTAATCGAGGAAATGCCAACCCTACGAATCCCCAATGTCGTATTTCGCAACAAAGGAAATCTTGAATTTGAACGTTTTTCGGCAGAATCAGGACTGACCCCCTCCTACTCCAACGGTGCTGCCTACGGCGACTTGGATAACGATGGCGATCTTGACCTGGTAGTGAACAACATCAATCAAAACGCCTTTTTGTTGGAGAACAAGAGCGCCCCCATGCCAGAAAACCATTTTATCACCATTGCCCTCAAAGGAGAGGGAGCATTCCAAAATCCTGCCGGCGCCAAAGTATCGGTCTATGCCCAAGGAAAATCCTACCTCAAGGAACTCTCCGTAGTCAGGGGGTTTCAATCGTCTTCTACGCACAGATTGCACTTCGGCCTGGGGAAGGCACAAAAAATAGATTCCGTTTCGGTTCAATGGTTGGATGGAAAAATACAGACCGAAATAGGCCTCGACATTAACCAACAACATACCATCCCCAGAAGACAGGACCTGAAGTCAATCGTACGGCAAGATCACATAGGCATAAAGCCATTCGAAACTTTTCCCTTCACCCATATGGAAAACAGTTACCTCGACTATGAACGCGAAATCCTCATGCCCGAAAAATTGTCGGCAGAGGGGCCTGCTTTGGCGAAGGCGGATTTTAATGGAGATGGACTTGATGACCTCTATATCGGTGGTGCAAAATATCAGTCCCCGGCACTTTTTCTCCAACAAAAAGATGGCAGCTATGTGGAGGATAAAAACAGCGAATTCAATAAAGACATTCTCTATGAAGATGTTGATGCGGTAGCTTTTGATATTGAAAACGATGGGGACCTGGACCTTTATGTGATGAGTGGCGGCAATAATGCAGCTGAAGGGGATGCCAACCTGGAAGACCGTATCTATCTCAATGATGGCAACGCTCATTTTAGCAGACTGAAGGCCTCCTTGATCAAAACCAATGGGGGCAGCGTTTCCGCTGGCGATTTTGATGGGGACGGTTTTGCCGATCTTTTCATAGGGAATCGATCCATGCCCGGGGGCTATGGATTGTCACCGTATAGCTATATCCTGAAAAACAATGGCAAAGGGGAATATGCCGTGGTTCAGCAGAGCAGGCTGGGCATGGTGACCGACAGCCAGTGGGCAGACATGAACAACGATGGACTTTTGGACCTCGTAATCGTTGGGGACTGGATGCCCGTTACCATTTTGATCAACAAAGGCGATTCAACATTTGAGGATGCGACCGTGGGCATGGGGCTTCAAAATACCCAAGGGATGTGGAATACCATAACCGTGGTAGATCTAGACCAAAACGGTTATAACGATATCCTTGCGGGCAATGCGGGCCTAAATTTTAAATGGAAAGCAAGCTCCGATAAGCCGGTCAAACTCTTTTTGGACGATTTCGATGCCAACGGGCAGCCCGATCCCATTATATTTTATGATTTTTTCGGAAGTGATGTGCCTTTTGCCCCAAAGGACAGACTGGCCGAACAACTTCCCTACTTAAAAAAGAAATTCTTAAATTATAATGACTATTCAAAAGTCACCAACATTGAAGAACTCACCGGTAAAAAGGAATCGGAAATCCTTGAAATCAAGAAAATAACCGAACTTCGGTCCATCGCTTTCTTCAATCAAGAAGGCGGCTTTAAGGCCGTGCCCCTTCCAAGGGAAGCCCAGATGAGTTCGATTGCCGATTTTGAAGTCATCGGGCAAGGGAAAGGGGCTTTGATTTTTTATGTGGGCAATTATCTCGACTATACGAACGAACTTGGCCAAAGCGATGCCAATTCGGGAGGCATTCTCACTTATGAAGGCAATATGGCACTTCGAAATGATTCCCGCCTGCCCTTGCCTAAGGGCTTGAATTCAAGAAAGATCGTTTGGCTTGGAAAAGACCTCTTTTTGGTGCTGGCCAACAACGACAAGTCGTATCTCCTCCGCGTATTGAAAAATGGACTTTCGGAGTGAATTAGATAAATCCAAGAGCGTGTTTAAATGCGAGATTGGCCAATCTGCATCCATCATTTCAATAGGCATGGACCAGGTTTCAGGTCAAGAGCCATTTATTGTCGCAGAATCAATACTTTTCAGAAGTTTTGTTGGCCTCTACGTCGAAAAATAATATCTTCACTTCCAATGTTTTTGAGTAATCATGTATACAATAGGCTATGATATTGGAAGTTCATCAATAAAGGCGGCCCTCGTGGAAACGACTTCGGGCAAGGGCATAGCGGTGGTTTCCGAACCTAAGGTGGAAATGGGGATGATCGCCCTTAAAAATGGCTGGGCCGAACAACATCCCGATGATTGGTGGCAACATGTCTGCACGGCCACAAAAAAGCTCATCAAAGCGAACCAAATCGACCCCAAAACCATCACGGGTATCGGTATTTCATACCAGATGCACGGTTTGGTGGTGGTCGATAAGCAAGGCGTTCCACTTCGGAATTCCATTATTTGGTGCGATAGCCGTGCCGTGGAAATCGGTCAAAAAGCGTTCGATGCGCTGGGCCATGATGCCTGCGCGGGACAATTGCTGAATTCCCCCGCGAACTTCACCGCCTCCAAATTAAAATGGGTCAAGGAGAACGAACCCGAAGTCTATAAAAAAATTGATAAGTTCATGTTGCCCGGCGATTATATCGCATATCGATTGGGCAACTCCATCTGCACCACAAAATCAGGATTATCGGAAGGTATTTTTTGGGATTTCAAAAGCAATTCGTTGGCCAATTGGTTATTGGATTATTATGGCATCGATCAAAAAATGGTGCCCCCCATCGTAGATACTTTTTCATTGCAGGGAAGTGTGAGTGCCAAGGGCGCCTTGGAAAGTGGCCTGGCGGTGGGCACCCCCATACGATATCGCGCCGGCGACCAGCCGAACAATGCCCTTTCCCTAAATGTGTTCAACCCCGGGGAGGTGGCCGCGACGGGAGGCACTTCAGGGGTGGTCTACGCAATTACCGACAGCCTTTCTGTAAAGGAGAGTTCGAGGGTAAACAATTTTGCCCATGTGAATTACCAAAATCAAAAACCCAGAATCGGAAAACTATTGTGCATCAACGGGGCCGGAATCCAGTATCGTTGGTTGTTGAACAATTTGAACGTTGCCTCCTATGAAGAAATGAACCAACTCGCCGAATCGGTGGCCATCGGTTCCGATGGGGTAAGCATCCATCCGTTCGGCAATGGCGCAGAACGTATGCTCAACAACAAGACCTTGGGTACCCAAATGTCGAATATCAACTTAAACAACCATACCAAGGCGCATTTATGCCGAGCTGCACTCGAAGGGATTGCCTTTTCTTTTGTGTATGGTATGGAAATCATGAAATCGGATGCGATCAAAGCGACCGTGATCCGAGCCGGGAACGACAACCTGTTCCGGGCGCCGATCTTTTCCATTACGGTTGCCACCCTTATCGGGCAGGAAATCGAAATCTATGATACGACCGGGGCCATAGGTGCCGCTAGGGCCTGCGAACTATATAAGGGCGATTTCGAAAGCTTTGGAAAACAGATTATGGAACACGACTTTGTGAAGGGCTTTAAACCCGTAACCAATAAAACCGCTTATGAAAAAGCATATCTTAGGTGGAAGCAAGAATTGCAAGTATTAATCAAACATAAATAACAACGAGATGGCAACTTTAGGTAACAAGGAATATTTCAAGGGAATCGGGGAAATCAAATATGAAGGAAAGCAATCCGACAATCCATTGGCCTTTAAATACTATAACCCGGAACAGATGGTCGCGGGCAAATCAATGCGCGAACATTTCAAATTTGCCATAGCCTATTGGCATACTTTCTGTGGCCAAGGGGCAGACCCATTCGGACCAGGGACCCAAAATTTTCCTTGGGACCAGCCCAAAGATGCCATGGAAGCCGCCAAGGCAAAAGCCGATGCGGCATTCGAATTCATCACGAAGATGGGATTCGATTATTTCTGTTTCCATGATTTTGACCTCGTTCAAGAAGGGGCCACTTTGGCGGAATCGGAAAAACGCCTCCACGGTATTGTAGACTATATCAAAGGCAAAAAGGCCGAATCGGGCGTTAAGCTGTTATGGGGTACCGCAAATTGCTTCTCCAATCCCCGTTATATGAACGGCGCCGCTACCAATCCCGATTTTAACGTGTTGGCGAGGGCGGGTGCACAAATAAAACTGGCACTTGATGCCACCATTGCCCTGGATGGTGAAAACTATGTTTTCTGGGGCGGACGCGAAGGCTATATGTCCTTGTTGAACACCGACATGAAAAGGGAGCTCGACCATATGGGCAGGTTTTTGGGTATGGCCAGGGATTATGCCAGAAGCCAGGGGTTCAAAGGCAACTTTTTTATTGAACCCAAGCCGATGGAGCCGATGAAGCACCAGTACGATTTCGATTGTGCCACGGTAATTGGCTTTTTGCACCAATACGGATTACAGGACGACTTTAAATTGAATATCGAGGTAAACCATGCTACCTTGGCGAGCCATACCATGGAACACGAACTTGCCATCGCAGCCGCCCATGGTATGCTGGGCAGTGTCGATGCGAACAGGGGAGACTATCAGAACGGTTGGGATACCGACCAGTTCCCGAACAACATCACCGAAGTGACCGAGGCCATGTTGGTATTTTTAAAGGCAGGCGGATTAAAAGGGGGGGGCGTTAATTTTGATGCCAAGATCCGAAGGAATTCCACCGATATGGATGATGTGTTCCACGCGCATATCGGAGGGGCCGACACCTTTGCCAGGGCCCTTTTGGTTGCTGACAAAATCATTTCTTCATCTCCCTATGATGCGCTTAGAAAAAAGCGATATAGTTCTTTTGACTCAGGAAAGGGAAAGGATTTTGAAAACGGTAAACTCAAGTTTAAAGATCTTTATGAAATAGCCAAGGAAAATGGCGAACTGAAATTGCAAAGTGGAAAACAGGAGTTGTTCGAAAACATCATCAACCAATATATCTGAAAAATTCAGGATTGATCGCAATCGGGGTCAAGTAATATCACCTGTCATTTAAAAAGCCCCCTCATGATCGATCTTGAGGGGGCTTTTCAATAATTGTTAACGGGCAAAATAGATATAAATCCCCACGACGGTGAATACCACGACCAAGCCTACTTGTTTCACATATTTGAAAGGCTCGATGGAAACCTGTTTGGTATATTCGAGTTCGAAGGCTACTTTTCTGGGCCATATCTTTCCGATGATCAGCATAATAGCGATGTTGGATAAGAATAAAATGGCCATGACGTGCAAGTAATGCGGATAGGCTTCCGCTTCCAATAATTTCAATGCGGCGGGATCGACAATGCCAGATAGATTGGCGTCTTCAAGTGCGGCCGCTTCAAAATAGGGCTTCATCAAAAACTGACTGATGATATATAATGCAGAACCCAACACAATGCCTATTTTGGCCGCTATGGCAGGCACTCTTTTGGTCATATAACCTACTACAATAATGGTAAAAATCGGAATGCTGTATATACCGTTGATTTCCTGCAGATAATTGAACAAGCTTCCGGCATTGGCGATCAAAGGCGCAATGAACATGGCCGCCAGTGCCAAACAGGTACCGAAGATTTTCCCGTATTTCACCACGGTGCGCTCCGATGCTTCCTTGTTGATGTGCTGCTTGTAAATATCTATCCCGAACAAGGTAACCGAGCTATTGAGAACACTATTGAAAGAACTCAAAATGGCACCGAATAGCACCGCGGCAAAAAACCCTACCAGCGGTTTTGGCAACACGGCACGGACCAATTCAGGGTATGCGAGATCACTGGAGGCCAAGCCGCCATCAAAATAGTGATAAGCGATCATTCCGGGCAACACCAGAATTAGCGGTCCCAATATCTTTAAACAGGAAGCCAACAATAACCCTTTTTGACCCTCCGCCAAGTTTTTGGCCCCCAAGGCCCTTTGGATGATCTGTTGGTTCGTTCCCCAATAGAAAAGCTGCACCAACATCATCCCGGTGAAAATGGTGGAAAATGGAACTTCCTGTCCGGCATTTCCAGTGGAATCGAATCTTTCAGGATTAGCGGAAATCAAGGTTTCCAATCCACCAAAAATGCTGCCATCCCCTATGGCCATCAGTCCGAAAACTGGAATCAGGATACCACCGGTGATAAGCCCAATGGCATTGATACTGTCTGAAACCGCCACTGCTTTTAATCCACCAAAGATGGCGTAAATCGAACCGATGATCCCTATTCCCCAGATACAAATGACCAAAGCAGTGGAATTGGAAACGCCCAAAAGTTCGGGAACGTTGAACATACCACTAATCGCAACGGATCCCGAGTAAAGTATGACCGGCAAAAGCACTACTACATAACCCGTCAGAAAGAGGCCAGAGGTGATCGTTTTTGTGGTCACGTCAAACCTTTTTGCCAAAAATTGGGGTATGGTCGTTAACCCGCCCTTAAGGTATCGAGGCAGCAAAAATACCGCTGTAACCACCATGGCAATCGCGGCCAAGGTCTCCCAAGCCATCACCGATAAGCCATCGGTATAGGCGCTTCCATTGAGCCCGACAATCTGTTCCGTTGAGAGATTGGTCAACAATAAAGATCCTGCAATGACCCCGGCTGTTAAACTCCGGCCGCCCAAAAAATAGCCATCTGACGAGTTCTCATCGGTTTTTCGGGTTGCGTAATAGGAGATGACGGCTACAAGAAGTGTAAAGCCCACGAAAGAAAGGATTCCAAGCATTGGATCGTTTGGTTTGATTAGTCTCCCCTAATATATTGGTTTATTTGCTAAAATTTCGAAAATCGGGAAACAATCTAGTGGAACGGGCGTTTCTCCACGGCATCGGTATAATCGATGCACATAGGTGCTGACCGTTGTTTTACACTTCCTTTTCATCCGTAGGCATTGACAACCATGAAAAATAACGTAATTTTGCAACACTAAACCCGTGCCATCCATAAATTGGAAAGATTCCTCGGGATAGGCACGATCTATTTAAGTATGATGAAGAAGAAATTGGGAATTCCATTGGCGATCATTCTATTGATTTCCTGCGCCAAGGAACAGAAAAACGAAACCATTGTAGTGACCCCCGAAGAATTGCACGCCTCGGTAGACAAGGTCACCGAAATAATGATACATGATATTTTTTCACCCCCTGTGGCCAGCCGGATTTTTGCCTACCCCAATATTGCGGCCTACGAAATCATAGCGCAGCAAGACGGGCAATACCTTTCTTTGGCGGGGCAGGCCACCGATTTAACGGCCATACCCAAACCGCCCGGTGAAAATATCAATTACCAATTGGCCGCACTCGTAGCCCATATGGAACTGAGCAAAAGGCTCATCTTTTCCGAGAAGAAAATGGAAATGCTCAGGGATAGTCTCTACACCAAATGGGAAGGGCAAAATCCTGAAATGTTCCATAGATCTAGGGACTATGGCCTCCAAGTGGCCGACCATATCGCCGAATGGATGGCCAAGGACAATTATGCACAAACGCGTACCATGCCCAAATTCACCGTGGATACCGATGATGAAACAAGATGGCAGCCCACGCCGCCCGCCTATATGGATGGCATAGAGCCCCATTGGAGCGAGATCCGGCCCTTCGTCATCGATTCTGCCCAGCAGTTCAAGCCCGTACCGCCCCCGGCCTATTCGATGAAAGAAGGATCGCCATTTTATAAAGAGCTCAAGGAAGTATACGATATCAGTAAAAAAATTGAAGTCGAAGGAGATGATTCCGAAGAAATAAAGATCGCGCAATTTTGGGATTGCAATCCATACGTCTCCGTTACTCGGGGACACCTGATGTTTGCGACCAAAAAAATTACCCCTGGTGCCCATTGGATCGGTATCGCCAAAATCGCTTCGCGAAAAACAAATAGTGATTTCGACAAAACGGTCTATGTCTACACCAAAACGTCAATGGCCATTGCAGATGCCTTTATCAGCTGTTGGGACGAAAAGTACCGTAGCAATTTGATCAGGCCTGAAACCTTGATCAACCAACATATCGATGAAGATTGGAAACCCGTGCTTCAGACCCCGCCATTTCCCGAATATACCAGCGGTCATAGCGTAGTGTCAGGTGCCGCTTCCACGGCCTTGACCGATATTTTCGGCGAGGACTTCACCTTTGACGACGACACCGAACTTCCTTACGGTATCCCGGTAAGGCATTTCAATTCGTTCCGGCAAGCGGCCGATGAAGCTGCCATCAGCCGTATGTATGGAGGCATTCACTATCGGGCCGCGGTTGAGGTTGGCGTGAAGCAAGGTCGTGATCTGGGCCAATATGTAGTAGACAAGCTCAAGATGACCAAAAATAAGGACTTGGCCACGAAAACGGAGTAAATGTGGAAATACCCGATAATTATCTTATTGCTTGCCTTGGTTGTCGATTGTTCCAATTATGGCCAGCTTAGCTTTATGGCCAAGCTTCCCAAAAGCCTTGATGAAAATTCCGGGATGGCCTACCTCAAAGATTCGACCGTTTGGTTCATTGAAGATAGTGGAAACCGCAACAAACTCTATCGCGTCAACTTCGAGGGAAAAATAACAAAGGATTTGGAGGTTAAGGATGCCAAAAACATCGATTGGGAAGATCTTGCCAAAGACGACAATAACAATCTTTTCATTGGCGATTTGGGAAATAATAACGGGAAACGGGTAAATATGGTCATTTACATGGTTCCAGATCCTGAAATCGAACCCGGGGATAAGATCGATTCGGAAAAAATCATTTTCCAATATCCTGCCGAAATCCCTGGTATGGCTCCAAACGAGTCGACCCGATTTGATACGGAAGCCATGTTTTATCTCAAGGAACACCTTTACCTCATCACAAAGAACCAAACCGTGCCCTTTAACGCGACTTCAAGGATTTTTAAGGTACCGGCCCAAAAAGGCCGCTATATTGCCGAATTCATAGGTGAATTCAAAACCTGTGGTAAAGAAAGAAACTGCAGGGTCACTGGTGCCACCATCTCCCCGGATGCCAAAAAAGTAGTGCTTTTGGGCAATGGCAAACTTTGGGTATTTACTGATTTTATAGGGGACAATTTTTCAAAAGGCAGTTTGAAAAGCATAAACCTCAAGGTCAATACCCAACTCGAGGCAATCAGTTTTTTGAATGATTCGATATTACTGTTGTCCGATGAAGAGCGGGCCGGTACGGGAAGAAATCTGTATCGATATCAATTAAGATAGCTTATTGCCAACCGGTCAAAAACCAAACCCAAGACCAAAGGTGAACCGTATGCCGTCATCGCTATTGAACAGGGCCAACCTAAGGGAGGCCAGATCGGCCGCATTTACAAAAAGTCCGCCCCCATATGAAGTATGCCATTGGTCGGAATCCTCATTGGGAAGCCAAACCCTGCCATAGTCGAAACCGGCAAACAAACCTATTGCCGAAGGCAGTATCCCATTATTGAATTTGCCGATATTATACCGCAGGTCCGTATTTTGATAGTAGGCCTTCTTACCGCTAAACCTTTGGTTCCTGTATCCCCGCAGACCATCTATGCCCCCAATGCTCGCCGCTTGATAAAATTCATATCCGTCCCCCAATATAAAATGGGCCTTCCACTTGGCGGCCAATACCAGTTTTCCGTTCGAATCCAGTCGATGGTTGATGGCCAGGGAAGGAACGATATATCCGAAATCGGTTGAAGCTTCATCGAGATTCTTCCGGTACCCTACCTCCAGGGAAGTGGCCAAACCCAGGGTAGGAAAAGCCGGTTTGTCATAATTTTCAAAGGAATATAATGCGGTCGACCCTGCAAAAGTGTTCTTGGTATCCTCTCCGTTTTCCTGATAAAAAGTATTCACGAATCTATTTTCGGTCTCCTCCACCTCTATGGTCTCATAATTGATCCCGATCTGCAATTTTGAGCCCATGTCGCCTCGCCAAACCAGGGAGGGTGAAAAATAGCTGGTCCTCAGCTTAACCCGGTTGTAATCCAGATCAAGGAAGTCGTCCAAATTTTCGGTCTCATTGCCGAAGCCGAAAAAATTGACCGCAAAATTGGGGCTCGTAAATTTGGTGGCCAGCGCTACATTTGCGTTTCCGATCACATTGGCAAACTCTCCAACGTATCCTACTTCAAAACCACTGGTTGCAAAATAAAACGCTGCATTGACAGTATGTTGCTGGGTAAACGGATCCTGTATAAAACCGTTATGGGTATACACATTGTTCACCCCAATTTTGAAGCCGTCATCCGGATTGAAACCGAGTGTGGGTATCAACTGGTTGTTGCTGTTCCGCAATTCCAGGGGCCGATAGGTGTTCAGGGCATAGTCGTCAGTACGCCTGACCCTTGCCCTCGAAATATCCTTAAAGGTGTTTTTTTTGGATTTATAATCATAGACCAAAGTTTTGGCACCTTCCCCTATTTCATAAATGTCATTGTTCTGGCCCCCGATGAGTCGTACTTTGATGGCACTCTTGCTGCCGCCATGAACCTCAAAGCGATCAACATCATCCAGTCCGTATACCCATATTTCTTTGGTTACCGCTGCATTAAATCTTTTTTCAAAAAACTTTTTTTCCTTTTTTCCATTAATGGTGCGATAGCCTTTTACCAGAACTTCGGACTTGTTCAAGTAGTCGATTTCGAACCAATCATCCTTGTCGGTTCCGCTAACAACGGCATATTTGTTCAAAATGCCAAAATAAGATTTTGCGGTTTGTTCCAAATTTTGGGCCCTAGATAACAACTTTCTTTTGATGCCCATCACCGTTTGGTCGTTCACCTCTTTGGGAAATGCCCCAAAGGCAGAATCGATGACCGTTTCGGATAAATGTTCCCTGATATAGTCGGCTTGATTCAGCCATTGTTGCTCAGTGGTTTGTGAGAACAATGCCATATCGAGTACATAGGTCTTGGGAGATGAATTGAACCCTTTGACGCTTCTGATTTCATCCTTGAATCCTTCCATCAACCGGAGCGCAGGAATGATGCGCGTTGCCAGGCCCATAAATAGCCCGTCGCCCATTATGGAGTAGGCCTGGTCCCTGTCCCTTGGTATGGGCCGATAGATGATCTTGTCGTTTTGTTTGTCTTTGAATTTTGCCCAGCGCCATTGATCGACATGTCGGTCCCAATCGCCCAAGACCATGTCGAAAAGTCTGGCACGGATAAACATTTCGGTGTCGACCCCATACTTCTCGTCGTCTCTCAGGTATTCCAGCATTTCATCGGTGCTCACCAATTCATCCGCAAAGCCAAAACTTTGCAGATCGCCATGACCGTCTCCGGCATGTTCTTCGATCATATATAGCTCGTCCCCAAAAGTCTCGTTAAATTCTTCCAGGGCGGGCTGCTTTGGCACATAATAGAGCACAGGGTTCGTATGATAGAGGTCAATGGCATCGGAAAGCGGGCCTATGGTAAACGGAGCGTAGGGGTGGGATCCCGTATAAAAATCTTGCATAAATTCCTCCAAAAAAGTATCCTCTAGTTCGTCGATGACATATTTATCCGGAAAAACCATGGCCTGTAGATAGCGTTCCGATTGTTTTCTCAGTGCCCGCATTACATATTCCTTACCGTTCTTATGTTTGAGTCGAAGTGATTTGGACTGGTGGCCCCCACCCATACGAATAGGGGTTAGTCCGCCGAACAAGGTGTCCAATCGTACCGTAGGGGCATTCACTTGTATACCGTAGTATTTCCGATAGCGTTCGCCCCATAGGGTCTTGAAAACTGCGCTTTTATCTATTTCCCGATCGGTATAGATTGCGGCTTTAATGGTGGGCGGAAAAGTGGTCGGATAATTTTTCATCGACAGGCCACGGTCCGCTGGCAATACCTCGGAATGGTAAAGTAGATCCTTGTTTCCCGTTTTGGAAATTCCATGAAAAGAAACCGCGGAAGAACCATCGGTATACACCGCCAATACGGCAAATCCCATACTGCCCGTAGAGAACCGGCTGCCCCCCAATAAACGGGTGGCACCTTCCTTGGCCCCGGAACCACTTACAATTTGAGGGGTTTCATTCTCAACGATGTACTGCAGCGTATGCTCATGGCCAGAGGCAAAAATGACTTTCTTGGAAAATTGCGCCAAGGTCACCATTCGATTTTTGAATTCCGTATACCTTTTGTTCCTGATATCTTCAGTGGAAGCGCCTGAGGTTTTTCGAATCAAGTTGATCACTGTCCCCAAAACTGGCATTGGAATACTGCCCCCTGCGGGAAAGAGTTGCTGCGCCATGGTAAACTGACCTCCATGGGGACCATAGGTGAACATAGGGTGGTGCATGGCGATGAGGGTGGTCTTCTCGCTGTTTTTTTTGATCTCGCTTTCGACCGCTTCCCAAAACTTAGCCCGACTTTTGATGCTACAGCCATCGTTTATGGTAGGATGTTTGTCCCAATTGGTGAAGTACCATTCGGTATCTATGGCGATGAGTACCGTTTGGTCATCGATGTCGACGATTTCGATGGGACAACCATTTTCTGGAAGAAATGGGTTTTTGCTCTTTATTTTTTTCTTGATATAATCTTCTTCGCGCTTCAAGCCTTTGAGCCCTTCGTTATACCAATCATGGTTTCCAGGTATGAACAAAGGTCGGCCCTTAAATTCGTCCAAGGTACTTAATTGGGCATCGATATGGTTCTTCGCACGTTGATAGGCCATGCTGGAATCTTTTTTATCGGGCAGGCCCGCGGGATAGATATTATCCCCCAAAAACACGGCAGTGCTATTTTTGTCCGCGTTTCGAAGGGTTTCTTTAAAGGAAAGCAATGCAGGATTGAGTTTATCCATGGGAGAAAGCCCTGCATCCCCTATGAGATAGAAGGTATGTGAAACCGTTTTCCCGCTAGCCGGTTTTGCTGGTCCCGAAACCTCGGCATACTTTGTCTTATAAGTGGCGCAACTTGACAAAAGGACCGATCCAACCAAAATCAGGAGAAAGATCCGCTTCGGGTTTGGTAAGTCCAAAAAATTGTAATTTGCATTCATAAATGCAAGTTTATGTCAGACATTGTCAAAAAAGCCGAGGATTATGCCGTAGCATTGCTGTCAAATGCCTTGGATGCCAAATACCTGTACCACAATCTTCAGCATACCCATAGAGTCGTTAAAAATACTAAACAATTACTTAATGCAAGTTCCCTTACGGAAAAGGAGAAAGAGTGGCTCCTCTTGGCGGCTTGGCTACATGATCTGGGCTATACCAAAACCTACGCCGACCATGAAGAAATGAGCTGTGGGTTGACCGCTTCATTTTTGAAAGCGCAGGACTATGATGAAAAAAGCATAAAAATGGTGACCGGCCTGATCATGGCTACCAAGCGGTACCATAAACCGGAGAATTTGAGCGAACAGATCCTGAGGGATGCCGATGCCTCACACTTTGGAAGCGGTACTTTTTTGGAAACCAGCGAGCTGTTGAGAAAAGAACTTGCCCTTTTGGGAATAGCCCGATACGATCAACCCGAATGGCGCAATGAAAACATTAAAATGCTTGAAACAGAACATGTTTTCCATACCGAATATGCGCAACAGCATTGGCAACAAGGCAAAAAAAAGAATTTGAAACGGCTTAAAAAGGAACGTAAGGCAGAGAAAGCCATTGCCAAGAAGGAAGACCTAAAGGCAAAGTATAAGAACGAAAGTCCTGATCGGGGCATCCAGACCTTATTTCGTGTGACCCTTAGAAACCATCTCACATTGAGCGACATTGCCGATACCAAAGCCAATATTTTGTTGTCGGTGAACGCGATCATCATTTCGGTGGTATTATCGAATCTTATCCCGAAACTTGACAATCCGTCCAATGCTTACTTGATCTATCCCACGGTTATCTTTTTGATTTTTAGCGTCGCCTCCATCATTTTGGCAGTGCTGGCGACAAGGCCCAATGTTACCAGTGGGCAATTCACCAAGGAAGACGTGAAAAACAAAAAAGTGAATTTATTGTTTTTTGGAAATTTTCACAAAATGAAATTGGACGAATATGAATGGGCGATTCAAGAGCTGGTCAAGGACAAGGAGTATATATATAACAGCCTGACCAAAGACCTTTATTTTTTGGGCCTGGTCTTGAACAGAAAGTATAAGATCTTGCGATCGACCTATACTATTTTTATGGTGGGCATCATTATCTCGGTGATTGCCTTTGCCATAGCATTCCACTATTTTGGACCCGAAAGGACGGGATAGCAAATTAGCCTTTAAGTTCCTCCATAAGGTCGCTGTAGGTAAATGTTTTTTCCGTTTCCTTGCCTTTTTTATAGAGTATCTCCGCCCGAATTGCTTTGAGGCCCGAAACACCTTGGAGTCCTTCCAATTCTACGATTTCTACGTTTCCCGTAAAAAAGCCCTTTGATTTCAGGAACTTGATATATCGCAAATATTCAATTTCATCGGCTTTTTGGGAGTACACGATGACCATTTTTCCAGTCTGGGTCAATCTTTCTTCGGTACCCTTTATATTGGATTTGTCGATGCGTTTTTTGATGATCTCATAACGGGCGTTGTAGGTGCCGTCTACGTCAAAGCGTTTTTCATCCATTCTAAACCTTATCGATAAGGAAGTATTGTACACTAAGATCAATGAGGCCACGTCCAAGGGTACGGTTAATTTTGCTTTTAGGTCGTAATGCGCATTTTCCATTTCGCACATCACCTGAAGCTGCCAAAGCCTTAAATTGTTTAGGTACAACGGACTATATTCTTTTGCCTCCACGATACTCTTACCAATGTATATGTTGTGCTCTATGCCATCGGTTTTGAAGCGTTCGAAATAATGCGGGAACATGGCTTGGGCCTGCTCTTGTTTTTGGTCCATGAGGGCGGCCAGCTTTTTGTTGATGGCCATCACACTTTCATCGTAGTTTTTACGATGGTCATAATAGGAATGCGTAGCTGGGTCAATTTTCGACTCATATTCCAAAATCAGGATTTTCAGGTCGGGATCAATTTGCTTTAAATGATTCAACACAGGATTGATTTCCCCTGTCACGAAGTCGTGGATGGCCTGCTCGCTGTTGGTATGAAGTACCTCTTTGATTTCGTCGATATGATTATTGATCCTAAATACCAGTTCCTCATAAATGGGCAGACCCGTGATACGGATGGCCGCTTCCAGCACGTTGCCAATTTCGGCAAGCTGAATCATCAAATCGCGTTGAATGCCTATATTCCTCGCCTGAGACGAATCTTTTATATCGATTTGTCCATAAAGTGGGTTCACATCCTTAAATACCACTTCCTTAAATGAAGGCTGCCCACCTTTAAGGCTTTCTTTGATAAACTGTTTGGCCTCTTCCTTGAATCTCCAATATACGGAGCCGTGAACGGAAGTGCACTCGTTCTGGATGACCGCATCGATCAAGTTTTCCTCTTCCGCCTTAGATCGCAGTACCGCCGTTACGATGAAAGGCATGATATCATCCAACATATTGGCATTCACACTGTTCAGCACGTTCTTGTTTGGCGAAACCAGCTCAAGGACACCCAGCAATAGGCCATCATCCGCAATCGGCGCAAAAATGGCACTTTTAAATCCCGAATCCTTTAAGTTCTTATAGGGAGCAGATCCTCCCGACTTGTCGAAATATTTATCGACATCCGATATCGCGAAATAGTGGTTGTCTTCCAACAAGGCCTTATAGGAAGATGGGCAAAGTGCCTTATCACAAGAAGTCGCTTCATCGTCTTTGAGAATGATACTCTCGATTCCGTTTCCATAGACCCGTTCAAATTGGTTGTACCTGGCATTATAGGTTACAAAACCCACGCTTAGATCGGCAACGTTAAAGAACGATTTAAAAGCGCCCTCTAGATCCTGCATAAAATTGTCACTGCCTCTTTTATCATTGGCAATGAGGTTCGATTTGATCTCTGAAATAGAATGATCGGCCGTGACATCGAACATGTTTGAAATGACAAACCCCTTACAGATAAAACTCTGTGGAGGGATTTTTTCTTTCCAAAGTGCAAGATTATCATAATTATCCAAAAGCTCCTCCACCTCCTCGGCGGTCAATTTCTTTGACTTCTTGGTAGCGATGATATCTATAAAATCTGCATTGTACATGATGCGGTAATGCCTCATGACCCCTCTTGCATCGGGAATATCATAGAACATTGGTCGTTTGAAATCCACTTTGTAGCCATAATGGCTCCCCAAAATAATCGTACTGGCCACGATGTAAAAAAGATGATCTGGAAGCAGGCGCAATTCTGGCTTATACCCTTCGCCCCCTGCATCCTGCAATATTTTCTTGAAGCGTTTTGAAGAATTGAACACCGTGTCGCCGAAAGGTAAGGAGGCCGTTTTGATCTCGTTATGGGTCAAGACGTCCGAAAAGGTGTCTTCCAAAATAATGCGGATGATGTCCTCATATTTTTCCAATAGGGAGACATCGGTAAAGCCCTCGCGCAATTCGGGATAGGGGGCCTGCACTTGAAGTATATGTTGGGCCTTTTGGGCCAAAAAAGGATCGGGGCCCTTGGCCATGGCATCGTACTGTTCCAAAAGTTTGTTGAAACTCAGGAGCGGTATCAGCGGTGTGTCTTTGTAGTTGTTTTCCATGATATAACTATAATAGACGCCTAAATCCTATTAAAATTACAAAATTTGAAGGTCTATTTATGTTAACGACATGCTGAAGTGGTTGAACATTTTTTGGGATATTTACAAAAAATTGAAACATGTCTTCCAATTTTAGGCTGAACCGAGCGTACCAAAATGCAAAGATCGTTCCCTTTGATGACCGCTCGAAATTTATCATTTTTAGCGACTGTCATAGGGGCGACAACAGTTTCGCGGATGATTTTGCAAACAATCGAAATATCTACTTTCATGCCCTGCGGCATTATTTTCACAATGGTTTCCATTACTGTGAACTGGGCGATGGTGATGAACTCTGGGAGCACCTTTCTTTTGAGCCCATCTTCGAGGCACACAAAAATGTGTATAAATTGATGCGCGACTTCCATTTGGAGAACAGGTTACATATGCTATGGGGCAACCACGATATGGTATACAAAGACCCTGACTACGTCAAAAGGCATTTGTTTACCTATTTTGATAAGATTGAGGGATGTGACAAAGTGCTCTTTGGAGATATCGTTTACCATGAAGCACTGATCTTGAAGCATACCGAAACCCAACAAGAGCTATTTCTCACCCATGGGCATCAAGCCGATTGGTGGAACTATACTTTTTGGAGATTGGGCCGATTTTTGGTCAGGGTCCTATGGAAGCCGCTTCAGGTATGGGGTATTGCCGATCCAACCAGTCCGGCCAAAAACTATAAGGAACTCATTAAGGTAGAACGCCGCATCAAAAGATGGATACTTGCACACAAATTGATGGTCACCATCATTGGCCATACCCATCGTCCCCGGTTTCCCGAACCGGGAGACATCCCCTTATTCAATGATGGCAGTTGTGTACATCCCAGAAGTATTACGGGCATTGAAATAGAAGAGGGACATATAACGCTGATCAAATGGCAGATCGAGACCAGGGATGACGGCACCTTGCAGGTCATCCGATCGGTTTTGGAGGGACCGGAACTTTTAGATCGCTATCAGAAGGCAGCTCGCTGAATCGTGCATCAAAGCAGTTTGAAATTGACCGGAATACTATAAGGAACCCTTACCGGCCTGCCCCGCTGCATCCCGGGTTTCATCTGCGGTAGGGTCGCGATGATCCTTGCCGCTTCCTTTTCCAATCCTCTATCGGGGCCCCTGGTCCTTATATCGGTGATCTTGCCTTGTGCATCGATCACAAATTGCACATAAACCTTTCCTTCTATGCCCAGTTCTACGGCGATTTGGGGATAGTTGAATTCTTTGAGCACATGTTTTTGCACTTTCTCCTGGAAACATGCCTTGCGTTCATCATTTCCCTGTATGTTTTCACAACCGGGAAAAACGGGTACATTTTCGATTATTGCAAAAGGTACCGTAATATCTTCCTCCACTTCTTCAACGGCCACATCATCCACTTCCATTGGGGCTTCGATTACCGTTTCTTGGTTGATTTCGGTACTTTCTATGATGGTCTCCTCGATTTCGGCCGCATCCTCAATGACCTCGATGATTTCCGGGGCAGAAGGAGGCGGTGGCGGTGGCGGGGTATTCAACTTCTCGGTGATGGGCACATCCTCGTTGAGATCATCGGAGACATTCCTGATTTGAACCAACTGCTCTTCCTTGTCATAGGTCTTGTGTTCCAAGACCATCCAGGTGGTGAAAAGCACAATGGTAAGGCCAATGACAAAGAATAGCCCGCTATCTCGGTTCAGATCTGCTTTTGGATTCTTTTTATTCCTCATGATACCTGCTTTTATATCCTTGAAATTAAGCTGGTTATCTTTTAAAAAGTATGACTTTTGTCAGGTTTTGCAGACTCGAGAAATCAATAGTCGGTGTGCTACTCTTTTCTTGCGGCAAGGGTCTTGATGGCCTCGACAAAATGATCCAATTCCCTGGTGGTCGTATACACGTTAGGGGTAATTCTACAGCCTTGAACATTGGCATAGTCGATCGCCACGGTGAACACTTGAAATTCATCCAGCAAAGCTTGGGCCAATTCCGCCGGCTTTAGGTGCGTTATCCCCACATTGGCAATGCCACAACTTCGATGTTGTTCCTTAGGGGTGTTGATGACCACATGTTTTACATCCCGCAAACGGTCGCTCCAGTACCGCTGTAGTTGGCGAAGTCTTTGTTCCTTGCGCTCCATTCCCAACAATTCAAGATAATCGATCGCGTCGTCGATGGCCAGGTCTGAATGTACGGGATGGGTACCCGTATGGTTCAATCGCAGCACGTTGCCAGGTTCTTTCACGTGATCGGCCAACAACGGCCAAATTTTGGGAATGTTGGCCTTGGAAACATAGAGCATGCCAACCCCCAAGGGAGTGCTTAACCACTTGTGAAGGCTTGATCCATAATAGTCGCATTGAAGTGCGGCTATGTCCACCGCAATATGTCCGATACAATGTGCGCCGTCTACCATTACGGCCACCCCATGGCGATGGGCCATATCACAGATCTTGCGAACGGGCAAAATCTGCCCGGTAATGTTGATCATATGGCAAACCATGATCAGTTTGGTTCTCGGGCCTATCTGGGATTCATAAAGCGACACGATTTCTTCGTCTGAAGACGGATGGTTGGGTACCGACACCACCTTGTTCACCACCCCATAGCGCAAGGCTACCTGTTCGAAGTGATCGAGCATGGAACCATAATCTTGCTCCGCCATGATGGCCTCATCCCCCGCTT
>CAVXCS010000007.1:0-1160386 GCA_963760375.1 uncultured Flavobacteriaceae bacterium
CCATGGATAGCCCCCGATGATCATATCCAGCGATTCCGTGGTATTCCTGGTGATGATCAATTCATCGGGGGCACAGCCCACCAGTTTCGCCAATCTGGCGGCGATTCTTTTTTTATTGTCCCATTGCACCGTTCGCATATAATATGAAGCTTCAATGTTGACGAACTTGATATGTTCCATGTAACGGTTCAAAGTAGGATTGGGAATGAAATTGTAATACCCATTCTCTAAATTGATATAATCTGGCTTTAGGGTGTAATCGCGCCTGATACGTTCCCAAAAATCCGCTTCGGAATCGAAATCGTAACCTTCGGTGGTATTTTCCGGTTGTGCCCCGAGGGTGTAAGGAATAAACGGGGCGAGCATGGCTGACTGACCAAGGCGTTTTATAAAGGCTCTTTTTTCCATATGATGAAAATTGTTCATCACAAGATAACAAATACAGACACTGGTATCAAAAATACCGTCCGCAAAACGATCCTGCCCCCATATCATGAATTATACTTTGCACCTTTTGGCCAACCAAAATTCTTGATCCAAATCGTGTTCATGAAAAAATCTTGTGTAAATTGGGTTGCTAAGACCAACCTATGCCTCTATTTATTGTTATTGCAGGAATTCTTTTGCTGTTCCTACTCATCGCCCGGTTTAAATTAAACGCCTTCATCGCTTTTATCATCGTTTCTTTGTTGGTGGGACTTGCCGAAGGTATGGATTTGCTCAGAGTGGTAGATTCCATACAAAGAGGAATAGGGAATACCTTGGGCGAACTGATCATGATTTTGGGCCTGGGCGCCATGTTGGGAAAGCTGGTGGCCGATAGCGGGGCGGCACAACGCATTACCACCAAGTTGGTCGAGCGTTTCGGGAAAAAAAATATTCAATGGGCAGTGGTGCTGACAGGTTTTATTGTCGGAATCCCAATGTTCTACACCGTTGGATTCGTGATTTTGATTCCCCTTGTATTTACGGTAGCGGCAGCAACCGGACTCCCTTTACTTTATGTTGGCCTGCCCATGTTGGCCTCTTTGTCCGTGACCCACGGTTACTTGCCCCCACATCCCGCCCCAACGGGAATCGCGGTGCTTTTCAAGGCCGATATTGGCAAGACCCTGCTTTACGGAATCATCATCGCCATCCCTGCCATCATTGTTGCGGGGCCGTTATTTTCCCGGACCATTAAAAATGTGGTGGCCACCCCTCTGAAGGAATTTCTGAACCCTCGGGTGCTATCGGAAGAAGAAATGCCCGGGACGGCAATCAGTATCATTACCGCCTTGTTGCCGGTAATATTGATCGGCTTCGCATCGGTCATCAACCTGTTGGTCCCCGAAGAACATGCCATAAAGCAGGTAACCGCTATCATTGGAAACCCTGCACTTGCCATGCTCATTTCGGTATTGGTTGCCATATATACCCTGGGTATTGCCAGGGGTAAAACGATGACCGCGGTCATGAATTCGGTGACCCAATCGGTGGCCGGTATTACCATGGTATTGTTGATCATTGGTGGCGCCGGGGGATTAAAGGAAGTATTGATCGATAGCGGGGTGAGCGGTTACATTGGGGATATGTTGAAAGGCTCCACTATTTCGCCCTTGGTATTGGCCTGGCTGATCGCAACGGTCATTCGGGTTTGTGTGGGATCGGCAACGGTCGCCGGGTTGACGGCTGCGGGTATCGCACTTCCGTTGATTGGGGATTCGGGGGTCAGTGCTGAATTGATGGTCTTGGCCATAGGTTCTGGCAGTTTGATGCTCTCCCACGTCAACGATGGCGGTTTTTGGCTTTTTAAAGAATACTTCAACCTATCGGTCAAGGATACTATAAAGACCTGGACCGTGATGGAAACAACCGTAGGGGTCATGGGCTTGCTTGGCGTGTTGGTTTTGGATACTTTTATCTGATGCCCATTACCGATCGGAAAGCAAACCTCTAAAGGGCCTTTAAAATTTATTTGGACGATAAAATAACAATGATATGGAAAATCCTTCAGAAAGAATTAAATCCTTGGGACTGATGCTGCCACCGGCCCCACCACCAGCTGGCTTGTACAAACCCATTCTTGTCGTAGACCATTTTTTATATGTTTCTGGCCAAGGACCGATGATGAACGATGGCAGCCTTTTCACTGGAAGGGTAGGCGATGATCTAAGCCTGGAAGATGGCAAGCGGGCAGCACGACAAGTGGCCCTGACCATGCTGGCTACCATCACCACGCATTTTGGCGACCTGAACCGTATCAAACGCCTTGTAAAAACCTTGGGTATGGTGAACTGTACCCCCGATTTCGGGAACCAACCTTTGGTCATCAATGGCTTTAGTGAATTGATGGCCGATATTTTTGGCAAAGACCATGGCGTCGGGGTGCGTAGCGCCGTGGGCATGATGCTGCCCGGACAGGTGGCGGTCGAGATCGAGGCGATGTTCGAACTGCATCAATAAATAAACCATGGAGAAAGTGAATTGGTACGAATTAACGGACCCCAAGAAAATAAGTTCCCCTGCCCTGTTGGTCTTTCCCGACCGCATTGAAAGGAACATTCAAAGAATGGTGGCAATAGCGGGAGACGTTTCCCGATTAAGACCCCATATCAAAACCCATAAAACAAGGGAAATCGTAATGCTACAAATGCATTATGGCATCACAAAGTTCAAATGTGCCACCATTGCGGAAGCCGAACTTTTGGGACAATGCGGGGCCAAGGACGTTTTACTGGCCATGCAACCCGTAGGCCATAACGTCGATCGGTTCTTTAGCTTGATGAAAAGCTTTCCGAACACCGAATTTACTACCCTGGTCGATAATATCGGAACTTTAAGGGAACTCAATGGGAAAGCCAAGGAATGCCAATCCAATATCGGCCTTTGGATGGATCTGAATACCGGCATGGACCGAACCGGAATCGAACCGGACCAAAAAGCCGAAGCATTGTATTCTTTAATGGCGACCCAATCCAATGTAGCACCAATGGGCCTTCATATTTACGACGGACATATTCGAAATTCAGATTTTGGAGAGCGAAAAAAAGTCTGTGATGCCGCTTTTGAACCCGTATTGAGACTCAAACAGCAGTTGGAATCAAGGGGCATCGAGGTCAAAACCATTTTAGCGGGCGGCAGTCCCACCTTTCCGGTACATGCCTTGCGCAAGAATGTGGAACTCGGTCCGGGAACGACCCTGTTATGGGATGCACGATACGGACCACTTTTTGCGGACATGCGTTTTGAGATCGCCGCGGTACTGCTCACCAGAATCATCAGCAAACCCGCGCCAGGCCTACTTTGTTTTGATTTGGGTCACAAATCGATCGCCCCGGAAATGGATTTCCCGAGGGTATATATCTTCGGCCTCGAACACAGCCGTCAAATAAGCCAAAGTGAAGAACATTTGGTGGTTGCATATGATACCATCGACACATTCGAGGTGGGTGATGAATTTTATGCCATTCCCATGCACATTTGCCCCACCGTTGCCAAATATGAAGAACTGCTCACGGTAGTGGATGGTACCGTGACCGGCACCTGGAAAGTGGCCGCCCGTAACCAAAAAATCACCATATAATCATGTTTATATTCGATGCGCATCTAGACCTATCCATGAATGCCATGGACTGGAACCGTGATCTAAGCTGGTCGGTGGCCGACATACGCCATAGTGAAAAAGGGATGACCGACAAGGCAGACCGCGGCAACAACACCGTTTCCTTTGAAGAGATGCGGAAAGGCAATATCGGACTTTGTATGGCCACCCAAATCGCACGCTTTGTAAAACCGACAAATTCGCTCCCAGGCTGGAGGTCACCCCATCAAGCATGGGCACACACCCAGGGTCAATTGGCTTGGTACAGGGCCATGGAGGACAAGGGAGAATTGGTTCAGATAAAAAACAAAACGGAACTCGACGCCCATTTGAACAGTTGGGAAAAAAATACAGCGGGGCATCCCATCGGGTATATCTTAACCTTGGAAGGAGCCGATAGCATCATTGATATGGGCTATCTTGAAAAAGCCTACCAATCAGGACTAAGAGCCATTGGTCCGGCACATTATGGCCCGGGCACCTATGCCCATGGCACCAATTCCATTGGTGGTATAGGCGCAAAGGGAAAGGAGCTCTTAAAGGAAATGGAACGGTTGAACCTCATCCTCGATGCCACCCATTTATGCGACCAAAGCTTTTGGGAAACCCTATCGGTTTATCATGGGCCCGTATGGGCGAGTCATAACAATTGTCGGGCATTGGTTGATCACAACCGGCAATTTTCCGATGCCCAGATCAAGGCGTTGATTGAAAGAAAAGCGGTCATCGGCATGGCACTTGATGCCTGGATGATGGTACCGAATTGGGTACGCGGCAAATCTACGCCCCAGGGTATGGGGCTCACTTTGGATAAAATGGCCGATAATATCGACCACATCTGTCAATTGGCCGGAAATGCCACGCATGTTGGGATAGGCACCGACCTTGACGGTGGCTTTGGAACCGAACAATGTCCTGCCGACATCGATACCATTGCCGACCTTCAGAAGTTGCCGTCGCTCTTGGCCAAAAGGGGTTATTCACAAGAAGATATCAAAGGAATCCTTCACTTGAACTTTATCGGGTTTCTCCGAAAGGCCTGGTCCTAGACGGCCTTTATTCAATAAGGACTGCTACGCTTAAACGATTTTAACTTCCATTTAAGTACCCATGGCAGGGTATTTGTTATTTTTACCGCTGTTAAGCTATTGTTTTACAACATGCGAATCCTGTTAACATTGATATTTTTGGCTGCGCTGCCTCTTGTGGGTCGGTCGCAGACCGATATTCCTACCCAAAAACCTCTACAGGTGGAGGTGGCCAACAAACTCGATGATAATGGGAAGGAAAGCAAAGGCACTTCGCTGCGAATCCCCTCGGTACTGGACAACAATCCGGAAATCGATTTGGCGCAGCCTAGCGGTCGCAAGCCCGTAAAAATGCTTCCCGATAAAGAACTGGTACAGGCAGGCACCGGGATGAAAATCGATCCCAAGGTGGGTCCCCGTGAGAACAACAAGGAAGGTTCTTCCTCCTTTTTTGGCAATATGTATCTCGGCGATATCAAAAGCAATGGCAGCTTTGTAGGCATTGTATGCAGGGACCATGAATACGTTGACGGTGACCGGGTAAAGATTTACCACAATGATAGGGTAATGGACCCCAATATATTGTTGACCGGAAGCTTCAAAGGCATCAATGTTGACCTTGAAAAAGGTTTTAACCGGCTCGATTTTGAAGCTTTGAACGAAGGGTCTTCGTCCCCGAATACCGCCCAAGTCGATGTCTACGATGACCAGGGGCAGTTGATTTACTCGAATAAATGGCTGCTGTCTGCCGGCTCGAAGGCTACTTTGATCATCACAAAAGATTGATCGGCCAGCTTCACATCACTTTTCTGACTATAACATCTTATTTTTTTAGGCCAAATCAATAATGAATTTGCGATAATATCCATGTCATTACCCTGAGCAATGGAAGCATGAAGTTTATATTTTGATATCTTTGGCGCTGCATTTAATGTTCATCCCATGGGTAAGAAAAACTACAAGGTTGCCGTACTGCAACTCCATCTCAACAATACTTCCACGGAAAACAGGGCCAAATGCCTTTCCTGGATCAAAAAGGCCGCTGCCAAAGGCGCAGAGGTCGTTTGCCTGCCCGAACTTTATAGCAGCCATTATTTCTGCCAAAGCGAAGATGTGGACAATTTCAAATTCGCCGAACCGCTCGGGGATATTTCGTTCACGGCTTTCAGTGCCCTTGCCAAGGAATTGAACATTGCCATTATAGTACCGTTTTTCGAAAAAAGAATGTCGGGCATCTATCACAATAGTGCCTACATAATCGATTCGGATGGTACCCAGGCCGGATTGTACCGAAAGATGCACATCCCCGACGACCCGCACTTTTATGAAAAATTCTATTTCACGCCAGGTGATCTGGGGTTTCAATCGGTAAAAACCAAAAAAGGTAATTTGGGCACCTTGATCTGCTGGGACCAATGGTATCCGGAAGCCGCCAGGCTTACCGCCATGAAAGGTGCCGAGATCCTTTTTTACCCCACGGCCATAGGCTGGCACCCCTCCGAGAAATTGAAATACGGGGAAAACCAATACGGGGCCTGGATGAACGTGATGCGGGGCCATGCCGTGGCCAATGGTATTTTTGTGGCCGCCGCCAACCGCATCGGACTCGAAAAGTACCTGCCCGGTACCGACGGCATCGAGTTTTGGGGCAAATCGTTCATTTGCGGTCCGCAGGGGGAAATCCTTGCGATGGCCTCCCATGACAAAGAAGAAATACTGATCGCGGAGGTAGACCTTGATCATCAAGAGAATGTAAGGCAAAACTGGCCGTTTTTCAGGGACAGGAGAATCGACGCCTTCCATGAAATTACCAAAAGGGCTTTATAAAAAATTTATGGCAACGAGAAGATTTCCCGCAGAATGGGAGGCCCAAGAGGGTATTTTATTGTGCTTTCCCCAAAATGGCAACGATTGGCCTGGAAAATATCAGGCCATACAGTGGGCCTTTGTCGAGTTCATCAAGAAGGTTGCGGAAACGGAAAAAGTGTTTTTGATCGTGGCCGATGCTACCCTAAAGAAAAGGGTGCACGAGATGTTGGTTACCGCCTCGGTCAAAGTGGGCCATGTTTCTTATCTCCTGCAGAAGACCAACCGAAGCTGGATGCGCGACTCCGGACCTATCATCGTAAAAAATGGCGGCAAAAGGGAGGCCTTAAACTTTAATTTCAACGGATGGGCCAAGTACCCCAACTGGAGATTGGACCGTTATGTTCCGGAAAAGGTGGCAAAGCATTTGAAACTTCCAATCACCCAGGTCGTTCATAAGGGCAAAAAGGTCGTCCTGGAAGGCGGGGCTTTGGAAGTCAATGGAAAAGGAACTTTGATCACTTCTGAGGAATGTCTGCTCCATCAAAGTATTCAGGTCAGAAATCCAGGCTTCACCAAGAAAGACTATGAAAGCGTTTTCAAGGAGTACCTTGGCATTACCAACACCATTTGGTTGGGCGACGGCATCGTTGGCGATGATACCCATGGCCATATCGATGACCTTTGTCGTTTCGTAGCTCCCGATACCGTGGTCACCGTTATGGAAGATGACCCAAAAGATAAGAACCATGCGCCCCTTCAAGACAATCTAAAACGGCTACGACATGCCGTGTTGGAAGATGGAAGTCCTCTGAAGATCGTTACCCTGCCCATGCCTAAAAAAATCATGTTCGATGGGGTTCGATTACCGGCGAGTTATGCCAATTTCCTGATCTTGGACCAAACGGTTTTGGTGCCCACCTTTAACGACGTTCAGGATAGAAATGCCTTGAATATTCTGGCCGGTTGTTTTCCTGAAAGGTCGGTGATCGGAATCAGTGCCATCGACTTCATATGGGGCTTCGGCACCCTTCATTGCCTCAGCCAACAAATTCCCAAATAACAAATTTCTGTTTGCCAGGCTAATCCAGGTTCATTTTTGTGGGCTATTTTCGCTTACCGGGCCGATAGGTCTCTTTTGCCCGTTTTAAGACGTCCTCCTTATAATAGGCGACCTCTTTGAATTCAACATTGGCATAACGCTGGGCCTGATCATCGAAATGCGGGGATTCGGGATCACCGCTTTGCCCTCCTGCCAGGATGCTCTTTGCGCGCACTTTGTCCCCGAACTCTACCACCGCTACGAAGCTGTTTCCACGGGTACCATAGATTTTTTTGGTATTGTTGTCGTACCGTGCCCCATAAGCGGCAAGGGCACCCCAACGGCCCGAAGCAAATCCGATGGGTATGCTCGGACGATCGTCATCAAAGGCCTGAATGACATCGCCGTTCAACCTTTGGTATCGGTTCACCTCGCCCCAAGGCAAGTTCCAGTTGCCGAAATCGTCGTTCAATCGCGTAATGACCTTGGTAAAAATGAGCAATCGCTCTGCTTTTGGGGACTTGGTTCCGAAGTAAACCATCAACTCCATATCATCCAAATCATCCTCGTTACTGCCCAATTGACCATAGAGGGTGCCGTAATAATGGGCCAAGGTCATCGCCACCGACTCTTTTGACGTGCTATAATCCCATTTGCGCAACACATCGATGGGGTCCTTCAATTTTGGATCTTTGGGCATCGAGCTATCGTAGGCCTCCACCAATCCGGGAATCAAAGCATTAAAGGCGGGCAAGTAGGGGTCATAAGCCAATGCGATCAAACTGTCGAGGGTAAAGCCATTTTTATTCCTGAGCAATGCTATCGCATGGATACCCCTAAAATTTTCGCGGTCAACAGACATATAATCGGGATAATTTTCCTTTTTGGGACTGAACTCCAACGCAGCGGTATAAGGGGTTGAGTTGCAGTTCTGGATCCAACCATTTTCAGGATTGAGCAGTAGTATGTTTTCATCGACCGAATGAAGGCCTTGCCAATCGGTCTTGGGATTACTGCCATCCACAGGTTTGGAAAAATCAAAACTGGCATCGCGTTTGGGAATAAAATTACCATGGAAATAGGCGATATTCCCACCGGCATCGGCATATACGGTATTGTTGCTGGAGTTCGTCCTGAGGTCCATCATCTTCCTAAAACCTTCATATCCGTTCTGTTTGGTGCGTATATAGGACTGTTCAAGTGCCGTAACCGGTTCCCACATCATTGCGGTCGCGGTCCATTGGCCCTCCTCCATATGGGTGATTGGCCCATGATGGGTACGATAGACAGGGAACACCTTTTCTTGCATCGAGTCGCCAACCTTATATTTTATAGCAATTTCCTTAGTCTCCAAAGGGCGAAGTTCTTCACCAAATTGGTAGTGCAGTTTTCCCTCCAAATTGATAATCGTCTCCTTGTATTCATCCAAAACATCGGTGTAGGTAGAGGTGTGCATCCATCCCGTTTTTTCATTGAATCCCTGATAGATAAAGAACTGGCCCCAGGTTACGGCGCCATAGGCATTTAATCCTTCTTCGCTCACGGCATGCACTTCGCCCCTGAAATAAAATGAAGTATGCGGGTTGATCAACAGCATGGCCTTCCCCGATTGGGTCAACTTGCCAGAAATCGCTATACCGTTGGATCCCTGGGGTTCGACCGGTTGTTCTTTTTCTTTGTTCTGGAGTTTGGCAGCTACCGGGATTTCCATTCCGCTTTCGTAAAATGCCTGTATCTTTTCCGTTGAAATACGTTCAATATCACCCCCGATAGACCCTTCACTGAAGTACATCGGCATCCATGGTTCAAAATGGGTGAGGAGTTTGGGCTTTACTTCCGGATGGGTGTACAAGTAATAGTTGATCCCGTCTGCGAAAGCATCGCAGAGTGCTTTCAACCAATCGGGGCTTTTGGCATAATTTTCCTTCGCTTCGTCCTCGGTCATGAACAATTTTGCCCGTAAATCGCTATAAAGGGCTTTTTCGCCCTCCACTTCCGCAAGACGACCGGTCGCCCAAATATAATTTTGTTCCACCCTGTTGAAGTCATCCTCGCATTGGGCATACAACAGCCCAAATACCGCATCTGCGTCGGACTTCCCATAAATATGGGGCACCCCGAAATCATCGCGGATGATGGTTACATTTTCGGCTAGCGATTGCCAACGGGCCACCTCGGGTTCCGTCTTGTTTTGGGGCATACAGGAAGCAGCTATCAGCAACAACAGTAAGACAACATTTCTCATAAAAACAAATTTTATAAATCTTAAAACTTTCAGTGCGTCCAAGCCCTCCCCGGAAACGACAAAAGGGCCCTATTTCGATCTTTAAGAATTTAAGCCTTTTTCAAGAATTGGGTTTTCAATACCACCTGAGCCTTCCCGAAGCGGCATTCCACTTCCTGCGGGTTTCCGGTGAGCCTAATGTTACGAATGGCTTCCCCACGCTTCAATGTTTTCGACATGCCCTTAACTTTAAGGTCCTTGGTCAGATGTACCGAATCTCCGTCTTCCAATAGGTTGCCATTGCTATCTTTTGTTTCCATTTTTGGTGTTGGTTTTCTTTGGTGAAAATAAAGGTCCTGTGTTCGAAATGCTAATTTTTGATCGAAAAATGCAGTGCTGCGGACGCACATAAAAGTATCGTTGATTTTAGAGTAACTTTGCGCTTTCCTAAAACGAGAACATGGCAGATAAAAAAGTTAGCATCCTTACCGCTTTTAAGACCATTATTTGGCCAAGACGCAACCTTGTGTTTATTGGATTGATATTGATCGTCATCAGCAACGCTGCCAGTTTTGTAGGACCCATATCCTTAAAGTATTTTATGGACGACGTGATTCCCAATAAAAATGTGGAAATGCTGAAAATATTGGTTTTGGTGGTGGCACTATCTATCCTGGTGCAATCCATCACCTCGTTTTTGTTGACGAAGATCTTAAGTGTACAGGCACAATACCTGATTTCGGAATTGAGGGCCCAGGTACAGAAAAAAGTATTGTCGCTGCCCATTCGGTTTTTTGACAATGCGAAATCGGGGGCCTTGGTATCGCGTATCATGACCGATGTGGAAGGGGTCAGAAATTTGATCGGTACCGGCCTGGTGCAACTCGTCGGCGGGAGCATTACCGCGGTGGTTTCCTTGATACTGCTGTTGAATATCAGTCCGTCGATGACCTTCTTTACCTTGGTGCCCTTGGCCATCTTTGCCTTGGTCGCCCTGAAGGCCTTCAAAATAATACGCCCCATTTTTCGAAATCGGGGCAAGATCAACGCAGAGGTTACAGGAAGGCTTACCGAAACTTTGGGGGGAATCCGTGTGATCAAAGGTTTCAATGCGGAGATACAGGAGCATAAAGTCTTTGAATCAGGAGTGGAAAAATTGTTCCAAAACGTGAAGAAGAGTCTTACCGCTACCGCCTTTATGACCAGTTCGTCTACCTTTCTTTTGGGGGTCGCCACAACAGGCATCATGGGTATCGGCGGCTATAAGATCATGACCGGTCAATTGACCATCGGGGAGTTTTTGTCCTTTACATTTTTATTGGGCCTGATGATTGCTCCCATCGTACAGATGAGCAATATCGGCAGCCAGCTCACCGAAGCCCTTGCCGGATTGGACCGAACCGAAGAATTGATGAACATGACCCCTGAACTGGACGAGGCGGAAAGGACGATCAATTTGGAAAAGATCAAAGGAGATATTGTTTTCAATGATGTTTCCTTCGCCTATGAAGACCGACAAGGAGGTGCTCCACAACATTAGTTTTGAGGTCAAATCGGGCGATGTCGTGGCCCTTGTGGGAAGCTCCGGCTCGGGAAAATCGACCATTGCCGGTTTGGCGGCCACCTTTCTGACCCCGCAGTCGGGTCAGATATCCATCGATGGGAAAGACCTTGCCAAAGTGAACCTGAACAGCTACCGGAAATATTTGGGAGTGGTGCTGCAGGATGAATTTCTATTTGAGGGCACGATTAGGGAAAACATCATGTTCCCGAGGCCGAATGCCACGGAAGACCGAATTAAGACAAGCGGTCAAAGCGGCCTATGTCGATGAATTTACCGACCGGTTTGACGAAGGCCTTGATACCCTGATCGGCGAACGGGGCGTGAAACTTTCCGGCGGACAAAGACAGCGCATTGCCATTGCAAGTGCGGTTTTGGCCGATCCCAAGATATTGATCCTGGATGAGGCCACTTCAAATCTCGATACCGAAAGTGAGGCCTTGATACAAAAAAGTTTGGCTGCCCTGACCCAAGGGCGTACCACTTTTGTCATCGCCCACCGATTGAGCACGATCCGCAAGGCCAATCAAATTTTGGTGATTGAAAATGGTCGTATTGCTGAGCAGGGCACCCATGACGAATTGATTGCCGATCAGAAGGAAGGTACTATAACCTGTTCACTTATCAGGCCAGGATTTAATCCATGGCGAAGGCATTGCATCGATAAAAGAGCGGTTGGGCGGCGATAAGGTCGAAGGCCCCTTGACCGTTCCCGCATACTCCGGAATCAACTTTCCGGGGCCAAGGCCACCTCCAGGCCATTGAGGTCTTCGGTGATGCGTATTTGGCAGCCCAATCGGCTATTGTCTTCCACATAAAATGCTTCTGCCAACATGGCCTCTTCCTCATCCGATTTTTCGGGGAGCGGGTGGTCAGACATTACATAACATTGGCAAGAGGCACACATGGCCATACCGCCACATATGCCAATGGTGCCTTCAGGGGCCAGTTCGTAGGAGCGCACGACTTCCATCAGGTTCATGTTCATATCCGTCGGGGCATCCACTTCATGGCGAATGCCTTCACGGTCGGTAATGATAATTTTGATATCGTTCACAATACTTTATTCAATCGCCTTGATTACCGCTTTCGGGGCCTCCTTAACACTTCCATCAAAACCTTGGACCCCACCGACCGTCGTATATTTCATCACATATTTTTTATCGGGAAATATACGTTGATAGGCACTTTGGCACATCAGGGTCGCCTCATGGAATCCGCATAGGATCAATTTTAATTTTCCGGGATAAGTAATTCACATCGCCTATGGCATAAATGCCGGGAATATTGGTTTGGTAGTCCAAGGTATTATCAACCTTGATCGCATTTTTTTCGATTTCCAAGCCCCAATCGGCGATGGGACCTAGTTTTGGGGAAAGTCCGAACAAGGGGATAAAATAATCAGTCTCGAGAACCTGATCCTCTTCTTGGCCAATTTTAGAGATGGTCACCGCATTTAAATGGTCTCCACCATGCAGCGATACCACTTCGGCCGGGGTAACCAGATTGATCTTGCCCTTGTTTTTCAACACCTGTACCTTTTCCACAGAATCAAGCGCGCCCCTGAATTCATTTCGCCTGTGTACCAGTGTGACCTCGGAGGCCACATCGGTCAAAAAAATGCTCCAATCCAAGGCAGAATCGCCGCCTCCAGAGATGACCACCCGTTTATTGCGATAATGTTCGGGATCCTTGATCATATAGGCCACCCCATGGTCTTCATACTTCGCAAGGTTGGCCAAAAGGGGTTTCCTTGGTTCAAAACTGCCCAATCCGCCGGCAATGGCTACAATTGGGGCATGGTGCCTTGTACCCTTGTTGGTGGTCACTATAAACGACCCATCTTTCAATTTCTCGATGCGTTCTGCCCGTTCGCCCAGCGTAAATCCGGGTTGGAAAGGTTTGATCTGCTCAAGGAGATTGTTCACCAAATCCCCGGCAAGTACCTCCGGAAATCCTGGAATATCATAAATGGGTTTCTTGGGATATATTTCGGAACACTGGCCCCCTGGCTGTGCAAGCGCATCTATCAGATGACATTTTAATTGCAATAATCCTGCTTCAAAAACGGCAAAAAGGCCTGTCGGCCCGGCACCTATAATAAGAATGTCGGTCTTAATCATTTACAAAATCGGCATTAGGAACCCACATTAATGACCTCTTCGATCTGTGGTGCATATTTTTTAATGGTCATCTCAACCCCGCTCTTTAAGGTCATTTGATTCACGCTACATCCGACACAGGCCCCTTCCAGTTTTATTTTAACGGAACTCTCATTGTCTATCGAGACCAAGGAAATATCCCCTCCGTCACTTTGTAAAAAAGGGCGTATTTCTTCAAGGGCCTTTTCAACATTCATTTTTAGCTCTTCCGATGTCATATCATTTCTTTTTTACGGCAGCACAGCCGGCCATGGTAGTGATCTTTATGGCTTCCGTGGGCGGGAGGCTCTTGTTTCTCCCAACGACTTCCTGTACCACATTCCTTGTCATTGTTTCAAAGGCTATTTCAACTGCCGTTGCGGTTTGCATCGCTGCCGGCCTTCCCACGTCGCCAGCTTCGCGGATACTTTGTACCAATGGGATTTCCCCCAAAAACGGCACGTTCAAATCCTCCGCCAGATGTCTTGCCCCTTCCTTTCCAAAAATATAGTATTTATTGTTGGGAAGTTCGGCAGGCGTAAAATAGGCCATATTCTCCACGATGCCAAGAACAGGCACGTTGATCGCTTCCTGTTGGAACATGGCGACACCTTTTCTTGCGTCAGCAAGGGCAACTTCCTGCGGGGTACTCACGATAACGGCCCCGGTCACAGGCAAAGCTTGCATAATGCTCAAATGTATATCGCCCGTGCCTGGGGGCAGATCGATCAACATAAAATCCAAATCGCCCCAATGTGCATCAAAAATCATTTGGTTCAAGGCCTTGGCGGCCATAGGTCCCCGCCAGATCACAGCTTGGTTGGGTTGGGTAAAAAACCCTATGGACAAAAGCTTGACCCCATAATTCTCTATAGGCTTCATTTTCGATTTCCCATCGATATTGACGGCCATTGGCTTTTGCATGGCCACATCGAACATGATCGGCATCGATGGGCCGTAAATATCGGCATCCAACAAGCCTACCTTAAACCCCATTTTTGAAAGGGTAACCGCCAAATTGGCCGTTACGGTCGATTTTCCGACCCCTCCCTTGCCTGAGGCCACGGCGATGATGTTCTGGATTCCGGGAATGGGTTTCCCCTTGATTTCATTTACTTTGGGTTTGGACGGGGCATCCACGGATAAATTGATCTTTATTTTTGCTTTGGCATAGACTTCCTTGTGGATGATCTTTAAAATCTCCACCTCAGTCTTTTTCCGGGCCTGCAGACTTGGGTTGTTGATCGTTATATCGATTTCGACCTCGTCCCCAAATACCTGCACGTTCTTCACCGCTCCGCTCTCCACCATATTCTGCCCTTCGCCCGGGACGGTGATATGCTCCAATGCCTTGAAAATGTCCTGCTTGTTAAGCTTCATCATAGTTCACCCACTTTATATATATTCATTCTAAACAACAAAGATACCTATAAGCCCCGAAATGTTAAAGGGTTTGGATTGAAAAGTAGCATGGCACCATAGCATTATCCAATGCCCTCATTCAGTGGAAAGTTCTTTCCAAGGATCCCAAAAGTGTTTTTCGAAATCAACGATCTTGTGGTCCTTTACCTTGACGCCCTCATTTTCCAATAGTTGTTGCATCAGATTACTGCCGTCGAAATGGAACTTGCCCGTTAGCAGGCCTACTTTGTTGACCACCCGGTGCGCCGGTATCTCTTCCATCGTATGGCTGGCATTCATCGCCCAACCTACCATTCTCGCACTACGGGCGGCCCCAAGGTATTTTGCGATGGCCCCGTAGGAAGTTACCCTGCCATAGGGAATCTGTTTTACGACAACATATACTTTTTCGAAAAAATTTTGATTATCCGCAGCCATCAAGTATAGAATATACGGATCATGGTAATAACCAAAAGCAAGAGCATCAAGGCGCTCAAAATGTAGTTGCTATTCTTTGAGAACCTGTTGCTCTTGGCTTCCAATTTATTAAAATAGAATACATAGAAGTATAAAACAGAAAAGGTGCCCAAGCCTGCGGCCAGTATGAAGATCAAAATGTCGGCCAACTTGAACTGGATCCATCCGGAGGCGTTCCACATGGCATTCAAGCCACTATAATAGGGAATGGTCAACAAATTGACCGATGCCAACGCCAAGCCTTTGAAATAGCTGTTTCTTTTGCTGATCACCACTTTTTTTGCGGGACCTTTTTTATTTTTCCTGGCGACCAAGAAAAAATAAATGGCAAAAAATGCAAAAACCACCAAGGCTGCCTTGAGCAACCAATCGATCACTTCAGGGTTCCTGTATAAAAATTTCGAGATCAATACCCCCAAATAGGCCTGTACCATGATCATGGTCGATACGCCCATGCTGAAAACGATGCCATTGAATTTTCCCTTTTCCACTCCTACCTTGGCCGCATTGAGGTTAAGCAGGCCCGGTGGAACGGTGGCCATCGAGGCGGCCGAAAAAGTGGCAAAGAACAGAATGAGCAGATGTTCCATGTCGTTAGTTTAGCCTGAATTGTAGGTAGGTAATGGGTTTGCCTTTTTCGAGGTATTGCTGCTCATAGAAGGTCTGAATATTCAAAACTTCTTGTGGCGCCCCTTCGTTTCGATAAATGTCGTGATTGGCATAAACGATTTCGAGATCCATACCCTGCAGCAGCCCCAAGGTATAGCCGTGCATGAACTCACTATCGGTCTTGAGGTGCACCAAACCTTTTGGGCGGAGTATCTTTCGATACTTTTCGATGAAACTTTTATTGGTCATACGATGCTTGGTGCGCTTGTACTTGATCTGTGGGTCCGGAAAGGTGATCCAGATTTCATCCACTTCATTTGGCCCAAAAACCATATCCACCAATTCGATCTGTGTCCGTAAAAAGGCCGCGTTTTGGAGTTTTTGTTCCAAGGCCGTTTTGGCACCGCGCCAAAATCGGGCCCCTTTGATATCGATCCCGATAAAGTTTTTATCTTGGTTCAGCTTGGCCATGCCCACGGTGTATTCCCCCTTGCCGCAACCCAGTTCGAGGACAATGGGATTTTCATTGCCAAAATGCGAGGCCCAGTTTCCTTTCAGCCTAAATTGGCCCGATGCGATGTCTTCCCTTTTGGGTTGGATCACATTTTCGAACGATTCGTTTTCCTTAAATCGTTTAAGTTTGTTTTTGCTTCCCACAGAACCCCGTATCAGAATTTAAGGACAAAACTAAGTAAATCTTCTCAGCTTATGGTGCTGGTCTGCAGATCAGACCTGCGGTTCTGACTGAGGTTGTGGATTTTTGGCCTTCTCGAGGGTGAATGAAAACTCTGAGCCCACTTTCTCGACACTTTCCACATATATTTTTTCGCCGTGCGCTTCAATGATATGCTTAACAATGGAGAGTCCGAGGCCCGAACCGCCTTCACTTCGGCTACCGCTTTTGTCGATGCGGTAAAAGCGTTCAAAAAGTCGGGGTATATGCTGTTTGGGAATACCTTCTCCGTTGTCGGTAACCCTTACGATGACCTTGTTTTTGATCAGGTTTTCGACACTCACTTCGGTGGTCCCGTTTTGTTGGCCGTATTTGATGGAATTGACCAATAAATTGGTAAGTACTTGTTGTATCTTCTCCCGATCGGCATATACATAGATGGGTTCTGGATAGTCCGTATCAAAGGTGAGCGCAATCTCTTTTTTGGCCGACTTCATCTCCAAGAGTTCAAAAACATTGCCGATGAGCTCTACGATATCGAAGGCAGAGCGCTCGACCTGCAATTCTCCGGCTTCCAACTTTGTGATCAAGTCGAGGTCCTTTACGATATAGATCAACCGCTCCACGGCCTTGTTGGCACGTTGAAGGTATTTCTTGCGCACGCTTTTATCGTTGATGGCACCGTCGAGAAGTGTTTCAATATAGCCTTGTACCGTAAAAAGAGGGGTTTTCAGTTCGTGCGAGACATTGCCCAAAAAATCTTTTCGATATTCCTCCCTGATCTTTAAAGTGTCGATTTCGATTTTCTTATCCTTGGCGAACTTTTCAATTTCTGCGGTCAGGGTCTTCATATCGGTAGTGATGGGGTCCGTGGAAAGGGAAGAAGATTCCAAGAGGGCCACGTCATCATATATTTTCTTGATCCGTCGGTAGATGAATTTTTGGATCCTGTACTGCAGTATGACAAAGGAAATCAGAAAAAAAAACAGGGAGAAGAGCAGCACTACGACCCAGTCCAAAGACTTTAAAGCATATAGAAGGCTTCCCAAAACCACAACGGAACACAATGTTATCAACAAGGCCGAGCGAAAGGCGAATCGATATGATTTTTTTAGCTTGATCGCCATCAGAGCACGTACTTATAGCCCACGCCCTTCACGGTCTTAAAGTGATCGTCCCCAATTTTTTCTCGCAGTTTCCGTATATGGACGTCGATGGTGCGGCCACCGACCACTACTTCCGTGCCCCAAACCCTATCCAAGATCACCTCGCGTTTGAACACCTTGTTGGGTTTTGAACTGAGCAGGGCAAGCAACTCGAACTCTTTTCTGGGCAAAATAATTTCTTCGCCATAGTTGACCACCTTGTATTCCTCTCTATTGATTACCAAATTGCCGATCTTTACAATATCCTCCTCCTGCTTTTGCTGCTCCTCTTTCAGTCGCCTTAACAACGACTTTACTTTGCTCACCAAGACCTTAGGTTTAATGGGTTTGGTGATATAATCGTCTGCTCCGGCTTCAAAACCCGCTACCTGGGAATAGTCTTCGCCCCTTGCGGTAAGAAAGGTGATGATGGTATGCTCCAAACCTGGGGTGTTGCGTATGGTTTCACAGGCTTCTATACCATCCATCTCGGGCATCATCACATCTAAAATGATCAAATGAGGTTCTTTCTTTTTGGCTTTTTCCACACCTTCCAAACCATTTTTTGCAGTGAATACCTGATATCCCTCCGCGGAAAGGTTATAACTCACAATCTCGAGAATATCGGGCTCATCATCGACCAAAAGAATCTTAATGTCACTTTTTTTCATGGGTTTCAAACTTTGGTTCCTTTTCAAAAGTAAAGATAATACTCTTACACATTAACCGCTTAACCTTCATTTAATGTGATAACCTTAAGGTAACCCTGTAGAAATAAATGTTTAACATATAGGTAACACGGCTTTTACAACCTCTGGCGTTCTTTGCAGCAAATTTTAAAACCCATACTTTGAGAATCGTTCTTACATTGTTCGCGTTCATTTTCAGCATTTTAGTATGTGCCCAGGAAAAGGGAAGCATCGCGGGAAAATTAATTGATAAAGAAGTTGGTGACGAGCCGTTGGCCTTTGCCAATGTCTTGATAAAAGGAACCACGACCGGCACCACTTCCGATTTCGATGGCCTTTATGAAATATCCAATCTTGGTCCAGGTTCTTATACCCTAATATATAGTTATTTAGGTTACGAAACGGTGGAAATGCCCAATATTGAGGTCGTTGCAGGAAAGGTTACCACCGTTAATATCCCCATGAGTGCCTCTGAAGGGGTTTCGCTTGATGAAGTAGTGGTGGTTACCACGGCAAGAAAAGATTCCCAGGTGGCACTGTTGCTAGATCAAAAAAAGGCAGTATCCATCAAGGAGAGTATCGGTGCCCAGCAATTGGCCCAAATCGGCGTCTCCGATGCAGCCACGGCAACCACGAAAATTTCGGGCGTATCGAGCAGTGAGGCTTCAGGCGACGTATTTGTTCGTGGACTGGGTGACCGATATCTGTCGACCACCTTGAACGGATTGCCCGTTCCTTCCGACGATGTCGAGAAGAAAAATATAGATTTGGGGCTTTTTCCGACACGTGTCATTCAGAACGTCAGTGTCAGCAAGACCTTTGCGGCTCAATCATCGGCCGACCAATCATCGGGCACCATCAATGTTACGGCCAGGGAACTGCAGGGCAGTGAGGAACTGGAAGTCAGCGCCCAGGCCGGTGTCAACACCAATGTTGCACAAAGCGGTGTTTTCGACAACTTTAAGGTTTCCCCTAACCAAAGAAACGTCGATTTTGGTTTTTACGACCAAAATGCAACGACCCGTGATCTCATCACCGTTCAAGGATGGAATACAAGGCAAGAAGACAACCCCGTAAATTACACCTATACGATCAGCGCAGGCAAAAGGATCAAAGAAAAATTCTCTGCATTTTTATCGGCCTCTCAGGCCCAGACCTATGAATATGGAGAAGGTTTGTTCCGTCAGTTTCGATCGAATTTCATCGACGATACCATCACCGATGCCACCCTGTACAGCAAGAATGTTACCACGAGCGGACTTTTAGACCTTACCTACCTGATCAACGGCAAAAACAAATTAAAATCCAGTACTTTCTTCGTCAACAAGCTTTCGGATCAGGTATTTGAGGGCGGTAGAAATGGGGAAGCCACCATTTTCGAAGAAACTGATCCCGCAGAAGGACTTTTCCAGTTTATCCGTGATCAGAATATCAAACAAACAAAATTATTGGTTACCCAATTATTGGGCAGTCACCGATTGGGCGAGCAAAATACATTGGAATGGGCCGGGGGCTATAATCTGGTAAAGGCAGATGAGCCCAACAGGATCAGGAACGAAGTAAACTTTGATCCCAATTCCAGTTTCGTGCAGCTCGGCAGAACCGGCGGCTTTCAACAGCGGAAATCAAGACAGGAAATCACCGATAATGAATTCAACGGTTACCTGAAGGATGTATGCAGATCATTGAAGAGGATGATTTCGGAAAGTCCTTCAAAATCGAGCTTGGCGCAAATTACCGTAACAAACAACGCGATTTCAGGTCTCAATTCGTAGGGGTGGAAGAAAGGGCGACCAACGCCATCAATCCGCCTTCCATAGATAATTTAGGCGGGATCTTTAACCGTGCGAATCTGGATAGTGGGGTTTTGGAACTCAATGAACTTCTTCCCGATCTTTACAAAGGCAAACTCGAATCGAAAGCGGCCTTTGCAGATTTCAATGTGGGCTTGTCGAAATGGAACATCAATGCCGGTATGCGTTTTCAAAACGATAATATCAGCGTAAATTATGATGTGGGCAACATCCCCGGACGTATCGGGGAGAGCGTGAAAGATTATAGCAACCTGTATCCGAGCCTTAACCTTAAATATGACCTAAACGACAAAAACGCCCTGAGATTGGCGCTCAGCAAAACAATAACCCTTCCGGAATTCAAGGAAATATCTCCTTTTGAATATGTTTCCCAAACCGGACAAATAACCCGTGGCAATCCGGACTTGGAAGCTTCGAAAGACCTGAACTATGACCTGAAATGGGAATACTTCCCTTCAACGGGCCAAGTGGTTTCCCTGGCGGGCTTTTACAAAGACATACAAGATCCGATCAATAAAGTACAGGATCGCGGCTCCGCCGGGGTGTTCTCCTATTTCAACTCTGGCGATAAGGCGGAGGTCTACGGATTTGAACTGGAAACCAAGGTCGATTTGATCAAAGCCGATGAGGAAGGCGAGACCCCTACCGGGATCAATCTCGACCTCAATTTCAACGCCACAAGAATGTGGCATTCGCAGGACCTGAAAGAGGTTAGGGATGCCGACGGAAATTTCATAAGGACCTTTCGTTACAAAAACTTAACAAAAACCGGTTTGGAGGGGGCATCGGATTGGATTGTTAACGCAAGCTTAAACTTTTCCACACCTACGGAAAATCCATTTTCTGGATCTTTGACAGCAAATTATGCTTCTGATAAAATATTTGCGCTAGGTGCACCGGAAATACAGAGTCAGAGCGAAACGTTCTATAATGATGCCATCATTGAAAAAGGTTTTGTTGTGTTGGATGCAGTACTATCCAAGGAGTTTGGGGAACATTGGAGGCTTCGCTTTATAGGCAGAAACCTTTTGAACCCGGAAATAAAGAGAACCCAATTGGTCAAGCCCAGTACGACAGGTATTGAAACCGACCAAACGGTAAGATCCTACACCAGCGGAGCAAATCTCAGTTTGGGCATCAATTATAGTTTTTAATAATCCATACAAGAAAACAAACTTAATTATGAAATTGAAAAACTCTAATTTGTTATTGATTTTAGCGATGGCATTCTCAATAATTTTGGTAAGCTGTAGCGGTGACGACAATGGCGGCGGCGACCCACCCGCCCAAGCCACTTGTTCGGACGGTATCCAGAACGGCACGGAGACAGGCATCGATTGTGGTGGATCCTGCTCGGCCTGTGCCGTGGCCGAAGAGGTGAATTTAACAGGTTCTCAGACTGAAGACCGCACCTTGGACCCTACCAAGGAATACAAGATTACGGGGACTTACAGTATTGAAACCGGGGTAACCCTTACCATTCCTGCCGGAACCGTTATCGTGTCAGATGTAGGCTCCGATAAATACATCGTGGTTCAAAAAGGCGGCCAGATCGAAGTGCAAGGAACAGCGGCCAATCCGGTAATCATGACCTCATCCGGCGAGTCCCCAGGAGATTGGGGAGGATTGGTCATTGCAGGAAATGCGACCACTACGGAAGGTGTGGATGCCATTGCCGAAGTTGGGGGCATTTTATATGGAGGATCTGACGATGCCGACAATTCCGGGTCGATCAGCTACTTGATCATCAATTATGCAGGTGCCCAGATCAATTCTGAATCGCAGTACAACGGCTTAACGTTGTACTCGGTTGGTTCGGGGACTACCATTGATAATATCGCCATCCTCAACGGTACCGATGACGGAGTGGAATTCTTCGGTGGAACGGTCAGTGTCTCGAATTTTTATTTGGAGAACAACGAGGACGATGCCGTAGATTGGACAGAAGGTTGGAGCGGTACGATCACCAACACCTTGGTAATCCATACCATCGATGGGTTCTCGACCGCAATTGAAGGGGACGGGGTGAACAACGATCCTACTTTTGTCAACTTTACAGCGATTTCTTCCACCGGCGGGATAGCGCTTCAATTCAAGAAAGAATCGGGTGCAACGATCACCGGTCTTTCATTGGCCGGCTACGTGACTTCCTTGGATTTTCCCAACGGCGGTGCCTTTAGCAATGTACAGATCGATGGCGCCGATGCCGACCCCACACTTACCTATGTTGGGGATGCAACCGTGGATATCGCGACCTTTGCCTGGGTGAATACCGAAACCAACGTTGAAACCGTGGCTCTGGAAGGCACCATCACAACGAATACCACTTTGGATGCCAGTATCATCTATTTGCTCAATAGTAGCTTGAGCGTTGAAACAGGGGCAAAATTGACGATTCCTGCAGGAACCTTGATCATCGCGAACGCTGATAACGGTTTGGAAACAAATACCTATATCGTGGTTAAAAAAGGTGCGCAAATCGATATTCAGGGTACTGCGGCAGATCCGGTGATCATGACTTCGACCAATCAAAGTCCGGGTGACTGGGGCGGGTTGGTGATTCTGGGAGATGCGACGACAACCGAAGGCGTCGATGCCATTGCCGAAGTAGGGGGTTTTACCTACGGGGGCTCCAATGATGCCGACAATTCCGGGTCGATCAGCTACCTGATCATCAATTATGCAGGGGCACAGATCAATGCGGAATCGCAATATAATGGTCTTACCCTCTATGCGATAGGTTCGGGAACCAGCATAGACAATGTGGCCATTTTGAACGGAACGGACGATGGCGTGGAATTCTTCGGTGGAACCGTAAGTGCCTCCAATTTCTACCTCGAGAACAATGAGGATGATGCTGTGGATTGGACCGAAGGTTGGAACGGCACCTTGACCAATACCTACGTATTGCACACCATAACCGGATTCTCCACTGCCGCAGAAGGTGATGGCGTGAACAACGATCCTAAATTCGTCAATTTCACGGCGGTTTCCAACACGGGAGGCACCGCCTTGCAGTTCAAGAAAGAATCTGGTGCGACCATTACCGGCCTTTCGTTGACCGGTTATGTGACTTCCCTCGATTTCCCAAATGCAGGGGCGCCCGCAAATGTTCAGATCGATGGAGCGGATTCCGATCCATTACTTTCCTATGATACGGCCGCAACGGTTGATATATCTATTTTTGATTGGGCCACCGGAAACTGATCAAAGCAAACATTTTTAAGAAAAACCCCGAACTAAACGGGGTTTTTTGCATTTTGGCCGAATTTTTGGTCCATTGAGGTGATTTGGCAACGTTCAAGCAAGCTTTTTATTATCTTTGAACCATATCTCATTCAATGAAGCACTTTTACCTACTAATTTGTCTTCTGTTCCTCACTATCAATTACGCACAGCAACCTGCTGCGAATGGTGATATCCCCGGCTTTTTATTGTATCCCAACCCGGTGACCCAAGGCAAGGTGTACATCACCTCAACGGCCAATGCCCCTAAGAAAATCCTCATATTTGATGTGCTGGGCACCCAGGTGCTGCAGACCACCATTCTAGGGTCCGAACTCAATCTCACATCCCTCGACGCAGGCGTCTATGTACTTCGTGTTATTGAAAAAGACAAAGTGGCCACCCGGAAATTGATCGTGAAGTAGTTGTCTCGCATCCCACGAAAGTCATATTTTTCCTATCGACAAAATACCTAAAAATCCGTTGAACGGCATGGTCGTTTTTCTACGCCTACAATTTGTCGAATTTCACAACATTTTTACCGTCTGGGTACCTCCTTTTTTTATCTTTATAGTATTGATCCCAAATCGATACCATTGCAATGTGCCTTATGATTGATACTTCCTTAGGAAGATTGATTCATAAGTCAAACTATAAGCAGTCGTTCAAAGCGATAAACTTAACCATATGAAGATACTCTACACTGCATTGCTTCTATTCTGTGCCATTGGTTTATCTGCCCAAGATTCAGCTGGTCCCGACAAGTTCCTTAACGAAGAAATTCCAGGATTCAAATTGTATCCCAACCCGGCCTTTGAAAATGTGGTTTATATTACCACAGCGCAGAACGCCACCAAGGAAATTGTGGTTTACGATGTTTTCGGGGAAGTGGTTTTACGCGATGTCATCAATGGCAGCACCCTTTATATTTCCGATCTGGTTCCCGGGGTATATGTTTTGCAGGTGATGGAAGGCAAAAAAACAACCACCAGGAAATTGGTCGTTAAATAATTCAAGAACTCCATTGACAGTACTTCGATCTTTGGTCCCCTTTCGTATATCCTCAGTGTTTTAATGCAATAAACAGTACCGTCGGTGCAAGATAATCATGGCTAATTTGGCTATTTTTGCCAGATGATCGCTGCCCACGAAATATTTGCAATCGATTCAAAAACAGCATTTGAAAAGGCTGCATTGGCGGTCTTTAGACTTCAGTACGGGCATAATTTCGTTTATCGTGAATTCTGTGATCATTTAAGTGTGCTGCCTTCCACCGTCACCAAATCATCCGAGATCCCTTTTTTGCCCATTACATTTTTTAAATCAAAGAAAATCGTTTCCAATTCAAATTTTCCCGAAATGGTCTTTACCAGCAGTGGTACCACAGGAGAGCGCACAAGCAAACATTACCTGACAGATTTGGAAACCTATCGAAAAAGCTACCTCAAGGCTTTTGTTCAGTCCTATGGGCCCATAACCGATTATTGCATTTTGGCCCTGCTCCCGTCCTATCTGGAGCGGGAAGGTTCTTCCTTGATTTATATGGTGGCAGACCTTATCGACCAAAGCCGGCATCCCGAAAGCGGGTTTTATTTAAATGATTTGGACGGCTTGTCCTTACAATTGGAACGCTTGGATGCACAAGGCACCAAGGTGCTCTTGATCGGGGTATCGTTTGCGTTGTTGGATCTTGTGGAAAAACACCGTTTCAAATTGCACAACACAACGGTAATGGAAACCGGGGGCATGAAAGGGAGACGAAGGGAGCTCATCCGTGAAGAATTGCATGACCTACTCAAAAAAGGTTTTGGGGTAGATCGTATACATTCCGAATATGGGATGACCGAGTTGTTGTCGCAGGCCTATTCCAAGGGAAATGGTATTTTCAATCCTCCGCCATGGATGAAGGTATTGATCCGTGATACCGAAGATCCCTTGAATATTTTGGACCGGGGGCGAACCGGGGGCATCAACGTCATCGATTTGGCCAACGTCAATTCCTGCTCCTTTATCGCCACCCAAGACCTGGGAAAAACTTACGAAGACGGTAGCTTTGAAATCATTGGCCGTTTCGATCATTCCGACATTCGCGGCTGTAATTTAATGGTGCTCTAGGTAAGCCCCGGTCAATTCACCACCAAAAGATAATAGTTCTTCTTTCCCCGTTGTAAAAGCACGAATTTTCCATTGATCAAATCGGCGGCGGTAATCAGATAGTCGTCCTTGACCTTCTCCCTGTTCACGGAAATGGCATTCTGTTTCAATTCCCTTCTGGCCTCGCTGTTCGAAGTCAAAAAACCGGTTTTGTCGGCAAGGGCGCCGATCATATCAAGTCCATTTTTGATTTCTTCCCTTTTGATTTCAGCCTGGGGTACACCTTCAAACACCTCCAGAAATGTTTTTTCGTTCAAGGTCCTTAAATCTTCCGAAGTAGATTTTCCGAATAGGATCTCGCTCGCGCGGACCGCATTGTCGAGTTCGGCTCGGGAATGTACCATCTTGGTAAGTTCCTCTGCAAGCCTTTTCTGAAGCATCCTGAAGTGGGGCGCCTGCAGATGTTCCTCGACCAACTTTTCAATTTGTTGCCTCGAAAGAAATGTGAATATTTTGATGTATTTCTGAGCATCGTCATCCGAAGTATTCAACCAATATTGATAGAACTTATAGGGAGAGGTTCTATTGGCATCCAACCAAACATTACCGCCTTCCGTCTTGCCAAATTTTGTGCCATCGGTTTTTGTGATCAAAGGGCAGGTCAACGCATAGCCCTTTCCGCCCCCAATCCTGCGGATCAGCTCGGTACCCGTGGTGATATTGCCCCATTGGTCGCTACCGCCCATCTGCAAGGTGCAATTGTGGTTTTGGTAGAGGTATAAAAAATCATAGCCCTGCACCAATTGATACGTAAATTCCGTGAACGACATGCCTTCCTTGGCTTCGGAAGAAAGGCGTTTTTTGACCGATTCCTTGGCCATCATGTAATTGACGGTGATATGCTTGCCCACATCACGTATGAAATCGAGGAATGAAAATTGCTTCATCCAATCGTAGTTGTTCACCAGCACTGCGGCATTTTCATCCTTGCCCGAAAAGTCCAGAAAACGCGACAATTGTTCCTTAAGGGCTTGCTGGTTATGCGAAAGTGTTGCTTCGTCCAATAAATTTCGTTCTTCCGACTTGCCCGACGGATCACCGATCATTCCGGTGGCCCCGCCCAAAAGCGCGAAGGGCTTATGCCCTGCCAGTTGAAAATGCCGCAACATCATCACGCTCACCAAATGCCCGATGTGCAATGAATCCGCGGTGGGGTCGATGCCCACATAGGCCGATTGCATCCCACCCAGCAAATGTTCCTCGGTGCCAGGCATCACATCATGCAACATTCCGCGCCATTTCAATTCTTCCACAAAATTAAAGACCATGCTAATTTGTTTGTGTTTGAGCTGCAAATATAAAGAACTCCACTTGGGTTTTACCCGTATGCCGGTTTCAATTTAATCCAGTCTAAATCGCTAACTTTATCCCATGGTTCTGGTCACTGGCGGTACGGGTTTGGTAGGATCCCATTTGTTGCTGCATTTATTGGAAAAAGGGATGAGGGTACGGGCCATACACAGGCCTGGAAGCGATTTGCGGGCCGTTGCAAAAGTCTTTGCGTATTATCGCGAAAACGCCGACGAACTTTTCCGGTCCTTGGAATGGATGGAGGCCGATATCAGCGATATCCCGGCCATGGAGGCGGCCTTTGAGGATGTTGGGCAAGTATACCATGCGGCCGCCTTAATTTCTTTCGCCCCCCAAGACCAAGATCGAATGATGAAGGTCAATGCAGAAGGAACGGCCAATATCGTGAACCTGTGTTTGGCCCGAAAGGTCAAGAAACTCTGTTATGTAAGCAGCATTGCCACCCTAGGCATTGGCCATTCCGAAGAGCAGGCCAATGAGGAGAATGCGTACCAAGATCAATATGCCAATGACTACGGGCGATCAAAATATGCGGCCGAACTCGAAGTATGGCGCGGATCTGTTGAAGGACTTTCAGTAGTCGTCATCAATCCCGGGATTATTCTGGGGCCCGGATTTTGGAACGGTGGCAGTGGAAACCTATTTGGGATCGCCAATAAAGGCTATAGGCACTATCCGCCCGGAGGAAGTGGGTTTGTTACCGTAAACGATGTGGTGAAGGCCATGATAAAGCTGATGGAATCTGAAATAAAAAACGAACGCTATCTCCTGATCTCCGAAAATCTTACTTACCAGAAAATATTGACGCTCATCACAAAAAACCTTGGCCTAAAACCACCTTCAAGACCCTTGCGTGCCTGGCAATTGGAAGGGTTGCGCGCTGTTGATTGGCTAGCGCATGTCCTTGCCGGCAAAACTAGAAAACTGACCAAAGAAGGCATTCGCTCGTTAAAACGCAGGGCTTTTTATTCCAATGCCAAAATAATAAGGGAAATTGCCTTCGAGTTCGAACCCGTGGAGGCCACTGTTGCATTTTGCTGTTCGCGGTTCAAGGAAGAGAATCCTTGAACTTCCTGTCTTTTGGTTTCAGATTGGGACTGCCATCTTCAATTTCCAACATGCGTAAACTGTCCCTAGCCCTTTTTGCCGCATCCATCACTTTGGCCTGCCGATCTAATTTTTCCTCTACCCGGGAATAGATTTCTTCATATTCATCGGGAAGGGAGGCATAGTATCGATCGCTTTCCACCAACTGCATACTATCGATCTTATACTTCTTTAAAAGATATGGGGTCGGCTCGACCTTGTTTTTTGTCAAAATTGAAATGTTGGTGGTTTTGGCTGCGGTTATGATGGCCAGATCGGCCAGGATGTCGACCATCTTATCTTTAGGTATAAGGTTTTCAGGGGCTTCCAATACCTTTTCGCCACAGGAAATTATGGCAAGACAAAAGAATAAGGCTCCAATGGTGTTTTTCATTTTAACTGCGATCAAAGGTAAGTCTTTTGGCATTCCGCTGCTTCGAGAATTGGCCATTGTCGTAAGCCAGGTGACCATTGACGAAGGTATGGGTAATTCTGGAAGAAAAGGAGGTGCCTTCAAATGGCGACCATTGGCATTTGTAGGCGATGTTGCTTTTGTCGACTTTCCATGGACTATTGGTATCCACCACCACCATATCGGCATAATAGCCTTCCCGAAGGTAACCCCGTTTATCGATTTGAAACAAGATGGCCGGGTTGTGGCACATTTTCTGTACGATTTTTTCAAGGGAAATTTTTCCCTCTCGATACTTTTCCAGGAGGGCTGGCAATGCATGTTGTACCAAAGGACCCCCAGACGGACATTGGGTATAGATCTGGTTTTTTTCGGCCAAGGTATGTGGCGCATGGTCTGTGGCGATGACATCCAATCGATCATCCAATAGGGCTTCCCATAACTGATCCCTATCGGAAGCTGTTTTCACGGCAGGATTCCATTTGATCAAGCTTCCCTTATTTGCATAATCGGCATCTGAAAACCACAAGTGGTGTATACATACCTCAGCGGTGATCTTCTTCTGTTCTAGGGGAATATCATTTTGGAAAAGATGCGTTTCCTTGCCGGTCGACAAATGAAAGACATGAAGGCGTGCTCCGGTTCTTTTGGCCAGTTGAACAGCCTTGGAAGAAGAAAGATAGCATGCTTCCTCGCTCCGGATTTTGGGGTGGTAACCGATCGGAATATCGTCGCCGAATCGTGCACGATAGGTTTCAAGGTTACGCCTTATGGTCCCTTCATCCTCGCAATGGGTCGAAATCACCAGTTCGGTATTCAGAAAAATCTGTTCCAATACCGCCTCGTCATCGACCAACATATTCCCCGTCGAAGAACCCAAAAAAAGTTTTACCCCCGAACAGGCATGTTTGTCGAGTCGTTTGAGTTCTTCCAAATTGTCATTTGCCCCGCCGAACAAAAAGGAATAGTTGGCAAAGGCCTTTTTACTGGCCAAAGCAAATTTCTCTTCGAGCCGCTCAATTGTAGTGGTCTGTGGGTCGGTATTGGGCTGTTCCATAAAGGAAGTAATTCCTCCGGCCACGGCAGCCCTGCTTTCAGAGGCGATATCGCCCTTATGGGTCAGTCCCGGCTCCCGAAAATGCACCTGATCATCTATTAGACCTGGTAAGACGTATTTCCCTTCAACATCCAGTACCTTGGCCGAGGGGTCACTGATATGCCGGTCTATTTTAAGTATTCTGTCGTCCTGTAACAACAGGTCGCCTTCCATGATGGTGTTTTCATTCACCATTAAGGCATTCTTGATCAATTGCCTACCCATATCAAAATCTTTTTTTGCGAAATATACTTCGTATTTTCATGACCAAAACGCCCCAAACCGCCTCTTTGATAATGGAGCCGCTCATTTTTGATTTTCCCAAGACCCGATCTCTAAACACGATCGATACCTCCTCGATCTTATAATTCAGGAGATAGGCACGGAATTTCATCTCTATCTGAAAAGCATAGCCGATAAAGCGAACCGAATCGAGCTGAATGCTTTCCAAAACATGTCTTTTATAGCACACGAACCCGGCCGTGGGATCATGTACCCGCATCCCCGTAATCATTTTCACGTAGAAAGACGCCCCGTAAGACAATAAAACCCTGTACAAAGGCCAGTTGACCACGTTAACCCCTTTTTTGTACCGTGATCCCACCACTACATCCGCGCCATTCACACAAGCTCTGTACAACCTGGGCAGGTCGGAAGGGCTATGGGAAAAATCGGCATCCATCTCAAATATGAAATCGTACTTTTTGGCAATGGCCCACTTAAAGCCATGGATATAGGCCGTCCCAAGTCCCGCCTTCTCTTTCCTAACCTCCAAAAAAAGTCGATTGGGAAAATCGGCATACAAAGATTCCACTTTGGCCGCAGTGCCATCAGGGGAATTGTCATCAACGACAAGTATATCAAATTCCTTTGGCAAAGCCATCACGGCCCGGATGATCGCCTCAATGTTCTCAATCTCATTAAAAGTGGGAATAATGACTAGGCTGTCGGACATTGAATTTTAAGCATTTGGACAAAAATAGTGTTTTATCATACTGGGATAAAGCGGTATTCGGCTATTTATGCATTTTTTAAATCTTGCCCAAAGATGATAATTCGTAATTTTGGGGCTTGAATGAACCAAAATTGATACCTCCAAAATTTCCCAGACTTTTCCTCTATTTCTTGGGGGCCATTTTAATACTCAACCTTATACAGGCGCAATTTACTGAACTCATCTTTGATGAGGCTTATTATTGGTACTATTCAAAATCCCTGTCTTTTGGTTATTTCGACCATCCGCCCATGGTCGCCTGGATGATTTATTTGGGCGGTCTGCTTTTTGACGGGGAACTGGGCGTGAGGTTGATCAGTTGTTTTATGTCGGCAGGCACGATCGTCATTTTATGGCTATTGACCGATCGGGCAAAAAAGAATGATTTTATACCCCATTTTTTTGTGCTCGTTTTTTCGATGACGCTGTTGAACGCTTACGGTTTTTTTACTTTGCCCGATACCCCCCTGTTGTTTTTTACCGCACTTTTTCTTCTGGTCTACAAGAAATTTTTGGATAGGCCCACTATGCTGAAGGCGCTATGTATGGGCCTGGCCATGGCCGCTCTGATGTACAGTAAATACCATGCGGTGCTGGTCATCCTTTTTGTACTGCTTTCCAATCCCGGATTGTTGACCAACAAATATGCCTGGTTTTCGGTGTGGGTGGCAATCTCGGCCTACCTGCCCCATTTTTGGTGGCTATATGACAATGATTTTATTTCCGTAAAATACCATTTGTTCGAAAGGCCCAACGATGCCTACCAATTCAAGAAATATACTTTGGGCTTTTTTCTCAACATGATCGCTATTTTTGGCCTGACTTTTCCATGGATCTACCAATCGCTTTTCAGGACCAAATCGCAGGATAAGTTTATCAAGGCACTCCTTTACCTTACCTACGGCGTATTGATATTCTTCTTTATTTCCAGCTTCAACCGAAGGGTACAGACCCAATGGATCATCGTCATTTCCATTCCGCTGGTCTTATTGGTGTTCAATGATATGCTCGGCCATGAAAATACAAGAAAATGGATCTTAAGGATGGGTATCCTAAACATTGCAGTGCTGTTATATCTCAGATTGGGTTTGGTTTTCGAGCCTTTGTTTCCCATCCATTATGAAAGCCATGGCAACAAGAAATGGGTACAAGAGTTGAAATCCAAGGTGGGCGACATGCCCGTAATCTTTGAAAACAGTTATAGGTTGGCGCCAATGTATACCTTTTATTCCGGCAGTCCTTCCTATTCGCTAAACAATATCAATTACCGTCAAAACCAATATTCGATAGATGACAGTGAAGCAAAGGTGCAGCACCAAAAGGTGTTTTATGTATCGCCGTTTCTTCCACAAGAATCTGTGGCTTTTACGATGCTGGATGGTGAAGTTTTTTACGGAAGATATATCGACGATTTTGAATCGTTCCGCAAATTGAAGTGTGATTTGGATCAAATATCCTATTCGCTCCAATCTGGGGAAACCTATGCACTGAGGGTGATCAATCCTTACGATACCGATGTCGATATCAGCAAATTGAAATTTGCCGTAGCCTATATGAACCCGAACAAGCGTATCCAAGATATCATCCCCATCAAGCCAAAATTAGTTTTGCACAATAAGCCTGTCCTCAAATCAAATGATACGACCCGTTTTACGTTCTTACTGCCAAAACCTGAAATGGAGCGTCCCTCGTATTTTAGAATTGGGATTTCGGAAAATGGCCTGCTTTTTGGCCTTAATGGCAATAGCATTAAATTAGACTGATGGAAGCTGTACTAAGAACTGCCCAAACCCCTGACTGGATTACCTTTTTGATCTTTGCGAGCCTCATTTTCATCGTGTCTGCCAAGGGTTTGTTCTATGGCAGGTACATGAATTTTATAATCTTGCCGTTCAACAATAAATACATCTTCCTTTATAACAAGAAAGACAAGCTGATGAATTGGTTCCAGGTGTTCCTTACCTTATTCCAATTGATCAATTCTTCCCTTTTCCTATACATGATCGGGAAACTTTTCTTTGGCATTCCTAAAAATGATGACCCGTTGGTATTCCTGGGTATTTTGGGGGGAATTGTGGTTTTTCTACTGCTGAAAATAGGCCTTCAGTTGGTGAGCGCCTTTATTTTTGACTCCGAAAAGACCATCTTGGAAATTATTTTTAAAAAATTGTCCTATATCAATTATAGTGCGTTGGTCATGTTCATGGCCAATGCGGTGCTCAGCTATGTTTTTATCGATTCCAAAATTGTGGTATATGTAGCCATTTTCTTAATTCTATTGATCAACATCATCGGTTGGTCGACATTATTGAAGAATCATCAAAATTTTATAGCCGGTAACTTTTTCTATTTTATTTTGTACCTTTGCGCACTTGAAATTGCACCATTAGTGCTAATTGGAAGTTACCTAAACCGCTGAAAACTATGAAAGTAAAGACGATTTTGGTATCGCAGCCAGAACCGAAAATGGAGAACTCCCCTTACGCAAGATTGATTGATAAGGAAAAGGTTAAGGTAGACTTTAGACCCTTTATCCATGTTGAGGGGGTAGATGCCAAAGAGGTTCGACAACAGAAAATTGATCTTAAAAACTATAGTGCGGTAATTCTTACCAGCAGGAACGCCGTAGACCATTATTTCAGAATGGCCGAAGAGATGCGTTTTAAGGTACCCGATACCATGAAGTATTTTTGCCAATCGGAGGCAGTGGCCTTTTATCTTCAGAAATACGTGGTGTATAGAAAGCGCAAAATCTATGTGGGCAAAATGGATTTTTCCGAATTGGCCGGGCTATTCAAGAAGTACAAGGACGAAAAGTATCTCCTGCCTTCTTCGGATGTTTTAAAACCCATTGTACCGGAAACCTTGAACAAAGTAGGCATTACATGGACCAGGGGAATTTTCTATAAGACGGTCATTAGCGACCTGTCGGATCTTCGGGATGTATACTACGATATTCTGGTCTTTTTCAGTCCTTCAGGAATAGAATCGCTATTGAAGAATTTTCCCGATTTCAAGCAAAATGAAACGCGTATCGCCGTCTTTGGAGACTCTACCGTAGAGGCTGCTACCGTTGCGGGATTGCGGATCGATATTCATGCCCCTACACCGGAAACCCCATCAATGACCATGGCCCTTCAAAAATATATCACCACGGTCAACAAAAAATAACGCCTAAAAATCAAAAGGCATAGCGCTGTGGGCCTCCCCTTCTAATTTCTTCGCTTGCGAAGGCTTCGTATTTTTTGAAATTTTCCCGAAAGGCGTTCGTAAGTTTAAATGCTGTCGTATAATAGGCCTGATCGTTGTTCCAGGTGGTACGCGGGCTGAGCACACTGGTCGGGACGCCCGGACATTCCCTGGGTTGCGCAACCCCGAAAACGGAATGGATATGGTATTTGTCATAGGAGTAAAGCCCCAGATCCCCGTTGATGACCGCATTGATCATGGCCCGGGTATATTTGAGCTTCATCCTGGTGCCCACACCATAGGGACCACCGGTCCAACCGGTATTGACCAACCAAACGCTTACCCCGCTATCTTTCATTTTTTTGCTCAACATTTCGGCATATCGGGCAGGGTGCAAAGGCATAAAAGGCGCCCCGAAGCATGCTGAAAATGATGGTAGGGGCTCCACCACGCCTGCTTCCGTCCCGGCCACCTTCGCGGTATAGCCCGAGATAAAATGGTAAGCGGCCTGACTTGGCGTAAGTTTTGAAATGGGGGGCAGAACCCCAAAAGCATCCGCCGTTAGAAAAAAGATATGCTTCGGGTTTTTACCTATGGAGGGCCTTTGAACGTTGTCGATATGGTAAATGGGATAACTTACCCTGGTATTCTGTGTAATTGAAGTATCGGCGAAATCGATGATTCCATCATCGTCCATGACCACGTTCTCCAACAAGGCCCCTTTTTTGATTGCCTTGTAGATTTCCGGTTCGTTTTCTTCCGAAAGGTTGATGACCTTCGCATAACATCCGCCTTCAAAATTAAAGACTGCATTTTCGTTGTTCCACCCATGTTCATCGTCACCGATCAGTTTACGGGAGGCATCCGTTGACAGGGTGGTCTTTCCCGTGCCCGATAGGCCAAAGAATATCGCGGTATCACCATCTTTTCCCGTATTGGCAGAGCAATGCATGGGCAGGGTCTTCTTTTGAACCGGCAGTATAAAATTCAGCGCGGAAAAGATGCCTTTCTTTATTTCGCCCGTATATCCCGAGCCGCCGATCAAAACTATTTTTTTGGTGAAATTCAAAATGGCAAAATTGTGCTGCCGTGTTCCATCAACTTGAGGGTCGGCTTTAAAACCAGGAGCGCTGATGACCGTCCATTCCGGATCAAAATGCTTCAACTCTTCCGCAGTGGGGCGGATGAACATATTATAGGCAAAGAGGTTCGACCATGGGTATTCGGTGATTACGCGGATATCCATCCGATAATTCGCATCTGCACAGGCGTAACAATCGCGCACGTACAATTCCTGTTCGTTCAGGTATGATATGACCTTCCCGTACAATGCATCGAAGGCCGCTGGTTCAAATGGAATATTGATGTTCCCCCACCAAACATCATCGGCAGTGATCGCATCCTTTACAATAAACCTATCTTGCGGAGACCTTCCCGTAAATTCTCCCGTATGCACCGCAAGAGCACCTGAAGAGGCTTCGCGGCCCATATGCTTATCCAAAGTGATCTCGTGCAGTTCGGCCGGAGACAGTTGGTAACCTATTCGGTCGTGGTTTATGCCATATGCCGTAAGTGATATTGTATTGGAACTTTTTTTCGAAATATTCATTCAAATTGACTTTTATGGGTACAAAATTATCATAAAATTATATTTGCCCTATCATTTTTGCGAATTTATTAGTTGAATTGCCTTAAACAACGGTAGCCCAACAGGGCCCAGCCGGCAATCAAGAAAGTTCCCCCCACTGGGGTGATCAAGCCGATGGGGGAGAAATCGAACCCGGTCAATCCTTTGGTCGCCAGAAGATAAAGGGAAAAAGAGAACAGTACGATACCGATGGCCAAGCAATAAAAGATCCATTTTTTGCTAGCCACAGGCAATTGCGAGCTAGTCCCGAGCACCAGCAATAATAAGGCATGGTACATTTGGTATTTCACCCCCGTCTCGTAAGCGTGCATTGCCCGGGTATCTACCAAATGCTCCAAACCATGGGCCCCGAATGCGCCTAAAACTACCGCCAATCCGCCAAAAATAATCCCCGTTAAAAATATTGTTCTGTTCATAACTTAATAGCTTACTTTTTTGATAAATGTAACAATTTGATACCTTCGTCCTGCGTTATATCCAACGTAAAAATAGTCAATGCATATGTTGCGAAATATACTTGTGGTAGGTGCCGGGAAGTCAACCTCCTATCTTTTGGATTATTTTTTGGAAAAATCAGCCCCCGAAAAACTTCATTTGACCATTGGCGACCTTCATCCGGAGGGCATTCCCGAGAAAATCAGAAAACATACGGCCTGCAAGGTGATCCAACTCGATATTTTTAATGATATCGAGCGAAAACAGGCCATCTCAGACAGTGATATTGTGGTTTCAATGCTACCTGCCCGATTCCACATCAAGGTCGCGGAAGATTGCTTGGCCCAAAACAAGCATTTGGTCACCGCTTCCTATATCAGTGAGGAAATCAAGGCGCTCGACACTTCCGCAAAGGAAAAGGGCCTTGTTTTTATGAACGAAATCGGACTTGATCCCGGAATTGACCATATGAGCGCAATGCAGATCATTGACCGTATCAGGGCCAAAGGTGGCAAAATGTTGCTTTTCGAATCATTTACCGGGGGCTTGGTGGCCCCTGAAAGCGACAATAACCTATGGAATTATAAATTTACCTGGAACCCAAGAAATGTCGTGGTCGCCGGACAAGGAGGCGCGGCCAAATTTATTCAGGAAGGAACCTATAAATACATTCCCTACCATAAACTCTTTAGGCGTACCGAGTTTTTTGACATAGAAGGCTATGGCCGGTTCGAAGGATATGCGAATAGGGATTCGCTTAATTATCGGGAGGCCTATGGACTACAAAATGCACTTACCCTATATCGGGGCACCATGCGCCGGGTTGGTTTTTCCAAGGCTTGGAACATGTTCGTTCAACTGGGTATGACAGATGATAGCTATACCATCGACAATTCGGATGGGATGTCTTATAGGGAATTCGTAAATCTTTTTCTTCCCTATTCGCCAACCGATACGGTGGAACTCAAGATGAGACATTATTTGAAGATCGATCAAGATGATATCATGTGGGACAAACTGGTGGAACTGGATCTTTTCAACCGAAACAAGACCGTTACCCTCAAGCACGCCACCCCGGCCCAGATACTACAGGCGATTCTGGAAGATAGCTGGACACTGGCCGAGAGTGATAAGGATATGATCGTAATGTACCACAAGTTCGGCTTCGAAATCGAGGGTAAAAAAAAGCAGATCGATGCGAACATGGTGGTCATTGGGGAAAACAAATCGCATACCGCCATGGCCAAAACCGTAGGCCTACCCGTTGCCATTGCCACCTTGCTCATTTTGAACCAAAAGATTACAACCCCAGGGGTTCAAATTCCGATCAGAAAAGAAGTGTACGAACCCATTCTACAAGAATTGCAAAAACTGGGCATCCTTTTTAAGGAATATGAGGTGCCCTACTTGGGGTATAATCCCGACTCCGTGGCAAGTTAAGGCCTTGTCCTACCCAAAGCGTCCCAAATTGGTTGTTCATAGCCAAGGCTTCATCAGCACTGGCATCCCATCACAAAGGGAGGTATCCCGGATATTATTTCGTTGGCTCGGCCGTAAAAACAAACGCCAAAACATGGCAATTTATACCCTTGTCGGTTAATATATTTAAGCAATATGTTATTTTTACGTATAGATCAAAAGCACAAGTATGAAATCTGGTAATGAAAAAATAAAAATCGATGGCATTGACAAGAAAATCCTAAGGTACTTGATGCAGGATGCGCGAAAACCGGTTCTGGAAATTGCGCGAAACATTGGCATTTCCGGGGCGGCCATTCATCAAAGGCTACGAAAATTGGAATCATCCGGACTGCTTGCGGGTTCAAAATTTTTGATCAATCCTAAAGCTATGGGTTATACCACAATGGCCTACATAGGCATCTATTTGGACAAGGCCATGAGCAACCCTGCAGCGGTCAAACAACTCGAGAAGATTCCTGAAGTATTGGAATGCCATTACACCACGGGCAACTGGTCGATTCTGATCAAGGTCCTCTGTAGGGACAATGAACATCTGATGCAGGTGCTCAATAAGGAAATCCAGCAAATTGAGGGGGTTTCCCGAACAGAGACCTTTATTTCCCTGGCCCAGCAGATCGATCGGCAGATTACCATCTAAAATGTATTAAATCAACGCGATTTTCGAAAGATTCCTTTTCAAAATGAAAAAGCCCATCCAGAAAAAATCCGGACGGGCTTCTCAAAATATCATTTAAATCAATCCCTTCCGCCAAGCACCTGCATTCCCCAGTATACCAAGGTAGCCAAGGAACCTATGGCAGCCACCAGATAGGTACGGGCCGCCCACTTGAGCGCGTCCTCGGAACCTTTATATTCTTCCTGAGTCACCATGTTCTTTGCTTTTAACCATGCCAATGCACGGTTACTGGCATCGTATTCAACGGGCAAGGTGATAAAACTGAACAATGTGGCGAGGCCCATCATGGCCAATCCTGCAACGGCGACATAATAACCTAGTCCCATACCGGCAGCAGCACCAAGCATAAGTCCGCCAAAGACCACCCACATGCTCAACCCGGAAGTGACGCTCACCACGGGCACCAATCTAGACCGCAAGGCAAGCCATTCGTACGCTTGGGCGTGCTGAACGGCGTGCCCACATTCATGGGCCGCCACGGCAGCAGCGGATGCGTTGCGTTGGCTATAGACCCCTTCGCTAAGGTTAACGGTCTTATTTTTTGGGTTGTAGTGGTCGCTCAGCATCCCCGGAGTGGAAACCACCTTCACGTCGCGAATACCGTGATCGGCCAGCATTTTTTCGGCGATTTCGGCTCCGCTCATCCCATTTCGTAAATGCACCTTCGAATAGAACTTGAACTTCTTCTTTAACTGGCTGCTTACCAACCAACTGACCAGGGCAATGGCACCGATCAGTATATAATATCCCATCATAATTTTTCAAATTAATTTTACATTGATGATATCAAAGATAATACTGAATCCCGATATCATTGCTACATAAAGCAAAAACCCCGCCAATCTTCCTAATTCGCATTAGGAAGTTCAGGGGGAGAATATTTCATGACAAAATGTACGGGCCATGCCAAAACGACTTCCCATTCCAAATGGAGCAACCATAGCCTTGAGGGCAGGATTACTATCGCCATTACCATGGTGGCGGCATAGTGGATAAGGCCCCCGCTTATTGGCCGTGCAATAATGAGCTACCATTCGAAGAATTATAATAGATCTTCGTACGTGCTCTTTTCACAGCTCCTTGAATCGACCGTCATGTCAAAAAAAAAGAATGTCTGGCCCTTAATAAATTCTTTAAAAGGGCAAAATCGACTAGCCTACAATATTTACAATTTTCCCAGGTACGACAATCACTTTTTTGGGATTACGGCCCTCCAATTGTTTTTTTGTTTTTTCGTGGGCCAGTACCGCGGCTTCGATGTCTTCCTTGGACATATCGGAAGGCAACTCCAAGGTGAACCTCATTTTACCATTGAACGAAATGGGGTATTCTTTACTGCGCTCTACCAAATATTTGGGCTCAAACACTGGAAATGGTACCGTTGAGATGGAGGTATTATGCCCCAATTGTGCCCAAAGCTCTTCCGCGATATGGGGAGCGTATGGAGACACCAAAACAACAAGGGGCTCGAGTATGGCCCTGCTGTTGCAATTTTGCGCGGTCAGTTCATTGACGCAGATCATAAAAGAAGATACCGTGGTATTGAACGAAAAGTGTTCAATGTCTTCGGCCACTTTTTTGATGGTTTTGTGCAAAGTCTTTAAACTTTCCTTGGAAGGCTCGGATTTGATGACCTGCAACCCCTGCTCATTAAAATACAGGCGCCAAAGTTTCTTCAAGAAGCCGTGTACTCCGGTGATGCCCGCCGTATTCCATGGCTTGGATTGTTCCAAGGGTCCCAAAAACATTTCATAGAGCCTGAGGCTATCCGCACCGTATTGCTCACAAATGCTGTCGGGGCTCACCACATTGTATTTCGATTTCGACATCTTTTCAATCTCCCGCCCAACAATATATTTCCCCTTTTCCAAGACGAACTCCGTGTTTCCATAGTCGGGTTGCCACTTTTTAAAGGCATTGACGTCCAATTCATCTGCACTATTGATCAAGGAGATGTCAACATGGATGGGAGTCACCTGCTTGTCGCCGACCAATCCTTTTGAAATCACCTTGCCCGATTCCTCATCCCTATAAATAAACGCACTCATTCCGGTGACCATGCCCTGGTTGATCAATTTTTTGGCAAATTCTTCCTGGGGCACCAAGCCCTTGTCGAACATGAATTTCTGCCAAAACCTCGAATATAGTAAGTGCCCGGTGGCGTGCTCACTGCCCCCGATGTATAGATCCACTTCTTGCCAGTAGTCAATGGCTTCTTTGGAAAATATTTCCGTTTCATTGTGGGGATCCATGTAGCGGTTAAAATACTGGGAACTTCCGGCCCAACCCGGCATGGTATTCAACTCAAGTGGAAAAACGGTTTTATGATCGACCTTTTCATTGCCGACCACCTTTGAACCTTGGGTATCCCAGGCCCATTCCGTTGCGTTGCCCAAGGGTGGTTCACCGGTTTCGGTAGGCAAGTATTTTACCACTTCAGGAAGTCTGATCGGCAAATGTTCATCGGGAACCATTTTCGGCATGCCCTCGACATAATACACGGGAAACGGCTCGCCCCAATAACGTTGACGGCTGAAGACGGCATCGCGCAGGCGAAAATTCACCTTCCCCTTCCCCTGTCCCAAATTTTCGAGCGCTGCAATGACTTTTTTCACAGCTTTTTCATAGGTTAACCCATTCAAAAAATCTGAATTGGCGATCACGGTATGCGCTTTATCGACAAAGGCTTCTTCCGTAATGTCTGCCCCTTGAAAAATATTGGGAATGGGAATCCCGAAATGTTTGGCAAAATCATAGTCGCGCTGATCTCCACAAGGTACTGACATCACGGCTCCGGTACCATAACCTGCCAAAACATAGTCGCCGATCCATATAGGGACGGGGGCCTTGGTAAAGGGATGTGCGGCATAGGCCCCGGTAAAGGCCCCGGTGATACTCTTGACATCGGCCATTCGGTCACGTTCCGATCGCATCGCACTTGCCTCGACATAGGCCTCTACCGCTGCTTTTTGTTCGTGGCTTGTGATTTTAGCGACCAGTTCATGCTCTGGGGCCAAGGTCATAAAGCTCGCTCCAAAAATAGTGTCGGGCCGGGTAGTGAACACTTCGATGGGATGGCTGATTTCATTGGCATCGGAAGGGATGGTCTTGAACACTACGGATGCCCCTTCCGACCTGCCGATCCAATTGGTCTGTGAATCCTTTAACGGTTGCGGCCAGTCTATGGTATCGAGCCCGTCGAGCAGCCGTTGGGCATAGGCCGTGATGCGCATGCTCCATTGGGTCATCTTTTTACGGATGACCGGATGGCCCCCGCGTTCAGAAACCCCGTTCACGATCTCGTCATTGGCCAGAACGGTCCCCAATGCGGGACACCAATTGACCTCACTTTCGGCCAGATAGGTCAGCCGATACTTCAATAAAATGCCTTGGCGCTGCTGGTCAGACATCGCTTTCCAGTCTTGGGCAGAAAATCGGGGAACTTCCTCATCACAGACCGCGTTGACCTTGGCATTGCCATTTTTCTCGAATATGGAAACCAAGGTTTGGATGTCTTCGGCCTTATCACTGTCGCTATTGTACCAGGAATTGAAGAGTTGGATAAAGACCCATTGGGTCCACTTATAATATTTGGGGTCAGAAGTACGCACTTCCCGGCTCCAGTCGAAGGAAAATCCGATTTTGTCGAGTTGTTCCCGGTATCTGCTGATATTGGCTTCAGTGGTAAGTGCGGGATGTTGTCCCGTTTGTATCGCATATTGTTCCGCGGGCAAGCCGAACGAATCAAAACCCATGGGGTGAAGTACATTAAAACCTTGGTGTCTTTTGTAACGGGCATAAATGTCACTTGCGATATAACCCAGTGGATGGCCTACATGAAGCCCCGCTCCGGAGGGATAGGGAAACATATCGAGCACATAAAACTTTGGCCTCGAAGGGTTGTTTTCAGCCCTGAAGGTTTGATTTTTGGCCCAGTACTTTTGCCATTTGGCCTCAATTTCATTGAAATTGTATCTCATGTTCCGGTTTTCCGTTAATATCGGGCAAAAATAAGTTTAATCCATTAAAAGGGAAAGCATAATGGCATAGAACACCGATTCGATAAAAAATTGAAAATATAGGGAAACGGTTATTAAGATTACTTTCCTATTTTTACACCTTCAAATGCCGTTATGGGAAACTCTTTTGAGAACTATCAAAAACGAAAATTGGTTTCGTCCTATTTTTCAGTGGTATTGAGTATTGGATTGGTGCTTTTTTTATTGGGCGTATTGGGTCTTCTGGTACTCAATACAAAGAAAATGGCGGATCATTTTAAGGAACAGATCGCTATTTCCATCTTCTTAAAGGAAAGCGCCAAGGAAGTCGAGGTAAATCAGCTTCAAAAAAGCCTTGCCATGGCCGAATATGTTAAATCGGCCACTTATGTTTCCAAGGAGGAGGCCGCTAAAAAGCACAGTGAGGAAATAGGGGAGAATTTTATGGACTTTCTGGGTTATAACCCCTTAAAAAATTCTATCGATGTAAAGCTTAGGGCAGATTTTGTTTCGCCCGAACAGATTGAGGAAATTGCCGCGGAACTTGCGTCCAAGGATTATATCGAGGAAGTTAGTTATGACAAACCGTTGGTTGGCCTGCTCAACGATAACGTGAAGAAAATAAGTTTTTGGATTTTGGTGGCAAGTGGTGTCTTTACTTTTATTGCGGTGTTATTGATCAACAGCAGCATTCGATTGAGCATCTATGCCAAGCGGTTTATCATCAAGACCATGCAAATGGTCGGGGCGACCAAGGCCTTTATTCGAAGACCGTTTATTTGGACAAATATTAAATTGGGCATGTTGGGAGGGCTTATCGCATTGGTGGCCCTGGCGGGATTCCTTTATTATATCGATTCCACCTTCCCGGAATTGGACCTATTTGGAGATCCATTGGTTTTGGTATTGTTATTTTCCGGTGTTTTTGCTTTAGGCATCGTGATTTCCCTGATCAGTACCTTTTTTGCGACACAACGCTTTCTAAATCTAAGAACCGACGAATTATATTATTAACTTTACCCCATGGGCAAAAAATCAGAGCAACAAACCGAAAGGCGTGCACAACAAGAATTCATATTCCAAAAAAAGAATTATCTCTTTATGTTCTTGGGAATGGGATTTGTTGCTTTGGGATTTATTCTGATGAGCGGCGGGGGCAGTGACGATCCCAACGTTTTTAATGAGGAAGTCTTCAATTTCAGGCGTATTCGACTTGCGCCCACGCTAGTGCTCATTGGCCTTGGCATCGAAGTTTATGCGATTTTGTTGAATCCGCACAAGAAGAAATAGGTTTTGGATATTTTTAAAGCCATTGTACTCGCCATTATTGAAGGGATAACAGAGTACCTGCCCATTTCCTCCACAGGGCATATGATCATAGCCTCTTCGTTTTTTGGGATTGCCCAAGAAGAATTCACCAAACTGTTCACCATTGTCATTCAATTGGGCACCATTTTATCGGTGGTCGTGCTTTATTTTAAGCGTTTCTTCCAGACGGTCGATTTTTATCTAAAACTTATTGTGGCCTTTATCCCCGCGGTCTTCTTTGGCCTACTTTTGAACGATGTGATAGATTCTTTATTGGGAAGTCCCTTAACAGTGGCCGTTTCATTGTTGCTGGGGGGCATTGTACTATTAAAGGTGGATGACTGGTTCGGTGATGGAAACCAAACGGCCATCTCCTATGCCACCGCGTTTAAAATTGGAATGTTCCAGTGTTTGGCAATGATTCCCGGTGTTTCAAGGAGCGGCGCCAGTATTGTGGGGGGAATGACCCAAAAACTATCCCGTACCGCTGCTGCTGAATTTTCTTTTTTTCTTGCGGTACCGACCATGTTGGGCGCTACGCTAAAGAAAGGTTATGATTACTACAATGCCGGTTTTTCACTGACTTCGGAGCAGATCAATCTATTGATCATAGGCAACGTTGTAGGTTTTGTGGTGGCATTGTTGGCAATCAAGACATTTATAGGTTATTTGAGCAAACATGGTTTCAAAATGTTCGGTTATTATCGAATCATCGTCGGGCTGGCCATATTGCTCATCCACTATTTTGTTCGCCCACTAACCGTGATCTGATGACAAAAGATGAATTTTTGGAGGGACAAGTGCTTCTGATCGACAAGCCCTTGGGCTGGACATCGTTTCAGGCAGTCAACAAAATTAAATGGGCCATCAAGAGAAAATTCTCGCTCAAAAAAATTAAAATAGGCCATGCGGGGACCTTAGACCCTTTGGCTACGGGCCTTCTGCTGATATGTACCGGCAAGTTCACCAAAATAATAGAACAGCTTCAGGGAGCGGAAAAGGAATACACAGGGACCATTACCCTCGGTGCGACCACGCCCTCCTATGACCTTGAAACCGAAGTGGATGCCACCTATCCCATAAACCATATCACAAAGGAATTGATCGACGTTGCCGCTTCCTCTTTTGTGGGGGAAATTGAGCAACGGCCACCGATTTACTCGGCCTTAAAAAAAGATGGCAAACGCCTATATGAGTATGCTCGTGCGGGACAGGAGATAACGATAAAAAAAAGAAAGGTAAGCATAACGGCCTTTGAGATTACCCAAGTCAACTTGCCTGACATAAAATTTAGGATTAGCTGTGGCAAAGGTACCTATATCCGATCGCTGGCCCATGATTTTGGCATCGCAGTACGCAGCGGCGGTCATCTTTCGGCCTTGAGAAGAACCAAAATAGGGGATTACAACGTAAATATAGCCATGGACCCCAATGCTTTTGCCGATATTTTGCTGCAAAACAACAATATTCCATAAAAATGTCCGCAATTCGGTTTCCCTTGAACAGGAAATTGAAATAATTTTATAAAATTGCGGTTATAGCTCTATGAATCTGAATCGCAAACAGTTATCTTTTCTGATCACCCTCTTTTCTATGTCGATTGTGGTGCTGCTCTTATACAGTATCCACTTGGGCAAAGAAGAGGAAAGGGATGAATACGTGGTGGAAATGATCTTGGACGAAGCAGATTTGGAAGAATTGCTCAAAGAAGAGGAAAAACAAGAGGAAACCCCTGCCGAGGCAGATCCCATCAAGAGCCATATGGCGTTCAATGAAACGGCCAAACCCAGCCTTGGCAACCCAGAGCCCATAAAAACGCTGGAAGAGCTCATGGCAGAGCGGGAAGCAGCTTCAGAAAATGATGAAAATTCAGATTTGATTGACTCGGAATACGCGGCCAAGATCAAGGAATTGACCAAAAAAAGGGAGGAAGCAAAACAAAAGCTGGGTGAAAAGGAGGCCGATAAAGAAGAATTCACCAATAACCTGGCCGAAAGGCGCACCTCGGTATCCTTTTCCCTCATCAACAGGAACAATTACAAACTTCCGCCACCTATCTATACCTGCATAGAAGGGGGAAAGGTAGTGGTCAATATCGAAGTAGACAATTTGGGCAACGTCATTGCCGCCGATTTCAACCATAGGAGTTCCAGTACTGCCAACGGCTGCTTGGTAGACAATGCGATAACCTATGCTTTGAAAGCGAAATTCAACTCCTCCTCCAAGATGCTTCAAAAAGGTACCATTACCTACCTATTCCAGAGGAAGACCCGATAACAGGTCCTGAAGTATATCCTCTCCCCTATCCTTATCATACCTGATTTGGAGGCCTTGCGCCATCGGTCAAATAGCAGGCAATCCATCCCAAATACCCATCGCGCAATACAATTCTTAAATCGATACTTGGGTTGGGTTAGGCCATTTTGTGCACCAACGGCAAGGTGTTTTCCGATTTCCCGGAATCGGTCGTTGGTTATAAATGGTTGCTTACAATGATCTTTTTTTGATCATACCGCCTCGGGTATCGTTGATTTTGTTCATGACCACGAAGGCCCTGGGGTCAATTTTTGATATTTCTATGTTCAGCTTCCTAATTTCCAATCTGGTGATTACGGTAAACAGTACATCGTAGCTATTAAAAGTCCCGTTTTTACCAAATCCACCTTTCGCAGGGTATATGGTCACACCACGACCCATTCGTTCCACGATCATGGCCCGAATGGGCTCACTATGGTTGGAAATAATGGTAACCCCGGTATACTCCTCAATCCCTTCAACCACAAAATCCAGCGTTTTGGAAGCGGATAGGTAGGTGAGCATTGAATACAGCGCGGTTTCGATGGATAAAAGATAGGCGGCAGCCATGAATATCACGAAATTGATCAATACGATGACATCACCAATAGTAGCGCCAATTTTTCTGCTCAGAAAGATTGCCAGAATCTCCGTCCCGTCGAGCACTCCGCCACCCCTTATCGAGAGCCCTATGCCAGCGCCAAGAAAAAATCCCCCAAAAACCGACACCAATAATTTATCTTGGGTCACTTCAGGAAAATGTACTACTGCAAGTAAGATAGCAAGCCCCAATATGGCCACTCCAGCCTTAATGGCGAAGTGCTTGCCTATTAATTTAAATCCCAGAAAAAGAAAAGGCAGGTTCACAACCACTATCAACAATGAAAGCGGCAAATCGGTGACTTCGGCAAAAAGCAAAGAAATGCCGGTAGCACCTCCATCGATAAAACGGTTGGGCAATAAAAAGCTTTCCAGACCGAATGCTGCCGAAAGTATGCCCAAGGCTATAAATAGGATATCCCTGAGCAAAGAATTCACGATTACCCTAAGCCTACGAGATCTTTTAAAATATGATCGGGCATGGCCCAAGGTTTTAAAATCAAATTTGGAATGCTTCCCCATAAACTTAAAAGATTCGTTCGTCAAACGGTAACCGGTCTTCCAAAAAAGACATAATCCAAAAATGCCCGCTTCTGCAAATTTGCTATAGATTCTCGGGATTTACCGCCAAACTATTGAACAGTTTTGCCTTGGTGGTAAAAAATTTGTTCTGCACCTCGTTTTGTTTCAATTCGGCCTCGATCAGTTTACCCTCCCTGGAATTGATCAAAAATAGCGAACTCTCCCCAAAACTGAACTTTCGCTCTTCGGCCGTAAGCAATGCATTGTAATTGATCACAATATCATCGATCAATACATTTTGTGTTTCAAAGGACTCCAATTCCCTATAAATCGCCAAAACCTTGTTTCTTATGGCCACTTCGGCATTATCCAATTCGTATTGGGCGTCCTGTAACTTAAATTTGGCCAGCTTTAGGTCGCCCCTTTCCTTTCTGAGGAAAAGCGGCAACTGAAAATTGATGCCGCCCTTATAATTCAATGTTTCAAAAGAATTGATCAGATCTGGGGTTTCCGTTAAAAAGTTATACTCAAGGTCAATTTTAGGCAGCAATTTATTCGCTTTCAGACGTTTTTCAACCAATAGCCCATCTACTTTAAAGCCCAATGACTTTAATTTTGGATGGTTCTCCAAGGTAAAACTGTCGAGCGGCTTTCCCATGATTTCGAGGGTGCTGTCTATATCATCCTCCAAGTACAGGTCTGGCAGTACATTGGGCTGTAACTCTATGGGCACATTATCGTTGAGCCACAAAAAATTGGAAAGTTCCAACGATTTGTTCATGAACCGAACCTTGGCCTGTTCCAAATTCAGCGCGCGGTCCTGTACCGCAATTTTGGCCTCTACGGTGTCAATGGCAGCGATGTCTCCGGCCAGCGCACTCTTTTTTATGCCCTCGAAACGGATTTGGGCGTTCACCAAGAAGTTGTTGAATACCTGACTGTCAAGATAGGCCCTTAACCAATCGAAATAGGCCAAGGAGGCTTCGAACAGAATTTGGTTCACCAAAAGGTCGCGATCCGCCCTGGTCTGCTCCCTAAAATATTTCGCTTGCTTCAGAGTGGCCATACGTTCGTTGATCCACAATCCTTGCCCTACGGCCATGGAGACACCGGCACTGTAAAGCCCATCGGTCGGTACCGATTCGGCAGGATTTAAAAAATCGCCATCATTCTGTTCAAAATTACCTTTCAATTCCAACCCGAACCAGGTAGGGATTTTGAAAGTCGCATTCAAACGGTCGTAGTAGTCGGAACCCTTAAACTCCTTGCGGTCGTAATCGACCTCTATTTTGGGGTCGAATCCTCCACGGGAACGCATCAAATTGGCCTGCCCGACACCAATGGTCAACTGGGCCTGTTTGGCGATCGGATGGTATTTCTTCACATAGCCCAGATACTCCCCAAAGTTGAGCACCAGGGTATCGCCTTGTTGGGCGCGCACGGCAAGGGCCATGAATATAAAAAGGAAATAGACCTTCTTTCTCATTTTTTTTGGGCCTTTGCCATGTCGTTGATCGGTTGATAATAGTTCGGGGGGAAGCCATTCAGCTGTCGCCATAACTCGAACCAAATGGGCACATCCTCCAAAAGGGCGATGGTATATGCGCCAGAGCCCACTCGGATGTCTTTCGGCCACGGATGATCACTGGGGTCGGGGGCCAGAAGCACCCTATACTTGCCATTGGCACTGATAAAAGTTTCAATGGCGACCACCTTGCCCCCATAAGTGCCATAGGAAACATTGGGCCATCCGCTGAAAACGATCGCGGGCCAACCATCGAACTGAATGCGCACTTGCTCCCCCAAATGCATCAATGGCAGATCTAATGGCTCAACAAAAGTCTCTACCGCAAGATCGTAATCTGAGGGCATGATGCCTACCAATTGATCCCCTTCTTTAAAAGTCTCACCGATACCGCCTTGTATGGCTTTGTTGATAAAACCGTTTTGCGGTGCCCTTATGTAGTACATATCATTGCGCATCGAATAGTTGGTGAACTCGTTCTCCAGCTTGGTCACCTGTGCTTCCGAATCGTATTGGTTCGACTGTGCGGTGAACATGTCGCTCTGCGCCTTGGAAATCTTATCGGTATATTCCGCTTGGGTTCGGTTGATTTCGACTTCCGCGTTGATCACTTCGTTCTTGGCGGCCAAAAGCTTGTTTTGTTGTGAGATCAATTTGGCCTGGGTTTCCTGTAACTTCAGCCGCTTTTCCTCTACATCGGTCACTGCTTTCAAGCCTTCATTTTCTAGTTGTACCACCCGATCATATTGGCGTTCGGCTATGGTAATGTTCGTTTTTGCCGCCTCCAGATCAATACTATCACTTTGTACCTTGAGAATCGCCTGTAACAGCTTGTTTTTTGCCTGTTCAAGCTTCATTCCCCTTTCCATCCCGATGGCGGAAATCTGGGTGTTGAGTGCCCCAACCTTGTTCTCATAGGAAGAAACCGCAGCAGATTTGGCCTTGATCTGTTTCCCGGTACGCTCCACCAAACGAGGGTCGAAGTATTCGTTTTTGATCTCGGATATGAACAGAATGGTATCTCCCTTTTTTACATAGTCTCCCTCACGTACGAACCATTTCTCGATACGCCCCGGAATAGGCGACTGTACGGTCTGGGGACGTTGGTCCGGGGTTAAAGTGGTGAGGTAACCCTCCCCGGAAACATTTTGTGTCCATGGTAAAAAAAGCACGATAAAGCCCACAATGGTAAAGCCCAACAAAAATTGGTTGAAATGCTTGTAGTGTTTTTTATGAAAAACGATTTTTCCTGACTTGTACCCAGTAAGGTCGACCGTTTTATTGAGCTTATTGTTCGAGATGTTCAACATAATCTTTTAATTTTCGTTGATGATTTTCCCATTTTCAATGGTAATGATCCTACTGCAGCCTTCCATCCATTTGGGGTTTTGACTCACCACAAGAAGTGCCCAACCATTGATGGGATCGGTCAGGAAACGCATGATTTCATTGGCCTCCCGTTCATCAAATTGGTTGAGGGGGTCTTTCAAGATCAGCAGTTTGGGTCGACGTATGATACTTCTAGCCAAAACTATTTTTTTGGAAACCGTGTAGGGAATTTGTTTTCCTTCCGGATAAATGACCGTTTTGATGCCCTTGGGCTGTTCTTTCACAAATTGCGTAAGGCCCGTTTTTTCGAGTGCCCAATAAATATCTTCACTTGATACGGAAGAATCCCCGAAAGTAATATTGTCTTCCAAGGTGCCTTCGAAAGGGGATTCTTCAGACAATGACTGTCCCAAATAAGAGCGGTAGTCATTTATATGCAATCCCTTCAATGACACATTGTTGACATAAATATTTCCTGAAGTGGGTTCAATAATTCCAGCGATAAGCCTTAATAAAGTAGACTTCCCGGACCCGCTTGATCCTTGGATCAATATTTTACAGCTGGGCGTTATGGTCAAGGAAATATCGTCCAATATTTTCTTGCTCCCATCAGGCACATGATAATTCACATGGTCCAATTCCAAGGTAAACCCCTCACCCGATTTAAAGGGGCGCTCCCCTTCCTGGGGCTCCAATTCTTTATCTACCACTTGGCCCAATTTTTCGAGGGAAGTGAGCACATCATAAATCGATTCGAGGCCCAAAATCAATTTTTCAACCGAAGCAATCACCAAAAGGATGATCAGTTCCGCAGCCACAAACTGTCCAATGTTCATTTCCTGGTTCAAGACCAAAAGGCCCCCGATCAACAAAAGTCCCGCGGTGACCAAGACCTTAAACCCGACCATTTGAATAAACTGAATGACCAGGATGCGGAAGTGGCTCTCCCTGGCGACCAAATAGCCAGCCACCAAAGTATCGTTCTTGTCAATGGCATGACTGGTTTTGCCCGATAATTTGAACCCTATGATCGATCGTGCCACTTCTTGGATCCAATGCGCGACCTTATATTTATTCTTGGATTCGTCCAAACTGGTTTCCAAACCACGCCGTGCGGTAAACTTGAAAACCACATAGATCAGTACAAGCAGGAGCATTCCATAGATAATGAAAAAGGGATGATAGAACGACAACAGGATAAGCCCGAATATGATTTGGAGGAAAGCGGCTGGAAAATCGACCAAAATTTTCGCCAATCCCTTTTGAACGGTAAGCGTATCAAAAAATCTGTTGGCCAATTCCGGGGGATAATAATTTCGCAGTTCGCTCATTTTTATCTTTGGGAAGCGATAGGCGAATTCAAAGGAAGCCCTTGTGAATATCTTTTGTTGCATATTCTCTATGATCCTCATTTGCATCAGTTGCAGAATACCGCCGAAGGCCACTGCCAAGGTCACCAAGATGACCAGAATAACCCATGAAGTACTTACCTGTGCCCCTTGAATCAAGTTGATGATGGCCTGAATGCCAAGTGGAAGCGAAAGGTTTACCAAACCGGCAAAAATGGCGTAGTAAAACACTTGAAGAACGTCTTTTCGGTCTAATTTAAGCAAGCCGATCAAGCGTTGCCAAGGGGTTAGCATTGATTTAGCCATTGGTTTTTAGGTTTAAGGCATTGAAAACTAGGTCGGTCAAAAATTGAGTCGGACTGATGGCGTCATTACAGTCGGTCATGGAAGAAAAATGTTCCTTTAAAAAATATTGGTGAAGTGCGCCTTCCACAATGGTACTTGCCAAACTTGAAGGATAGGGATAATTGGGGTCTACACCAACGATCATGTCGCTGATACGCCTTACCAACCTTTTATAGATGACAAAGTAACCCTCCTTATTTTCCGCATCCACTTCTTTCGTCAAGTACGACTTGGAGTATTCATTGATAACTATTTTGTTGAGCAAAACTTCGTTTACATGTGAAACGGACCGATCCTCTTCAGTGGCACTAGTAATGATTTCAAGCGCTCGTTTCAATTTCTCTTCGGCATTCGAGATACTGTTGGTCGCGAAAACGAGTTTATATTCCAGCCATCCCCAATACCAGGAAGCCAAATAGAGCAGGAGCTTATGCTTACTTTCAAAATAACGGTATATCGAACTTTCGTTGGAACTGATCTTTTCCCCCAATTTTTTAAAGGTGAATTTATCGAAGCCCATCTCAAAAATCATGTTGATGCCCTGTTCGATAATCCTTTTGCCCAAATCTGAGGATTGGGGATCCTTCACATATATCTTATCGTTGATATCGATTTTTACCGTTTGCAATAAATGATCCATGATAATTTATTTTGAAAACGCTAAAATAATAGTTTTACTATTGATATATGATAGTTTAACTAATTTTTAACGAAGGTACTACTTCTGAAATTGAAATTATTGCTATTTTAGTAAGTCAAAGGGTCAATCATTACGATTATGGGAAAATTAACCTTCTTTTTGCTTTTTATCATAGGTGTCTTGCCGATGCAAGGCCAACAAGCCGGTGCTTTTGTTATTGAGGGTTTTCAAAAGATGGAAACCGGTTCTCCTATGACGAACTATGAAATAAACCTTCCCGTGAATCAAGTCGTAGCCATTATGGGTGGTCTGAATGATTGGGATGGAATGAACGATTATTTCAATTTTTTTGGGAGCAAGCTTATTATCGAAAGTAGGGATATTGGCCTCGATGGCATCACTTATTTGGTTTTGAGAAGGGAAGATGGCCTGAATTTTTTTGATCTGTTTCCTACTTTGAGAGCCAAATTCATTCCTTCCCACCATATCGATTTTATGGATAAGCAAAGTTGGCGCAAGGCATCGGATTGACCATTTTATTGAAGGAATTCATTGTTTAACCTTAAATAATCAGATATGAAAAAAGTAGTATTGTGTTTGATGTTTTTATTGACGGGGATTTCACTCAGTGCCCAAGAGGTTCGAAATTCGGTCTCCGTCGGTGACCTTATGGTCATCCAAAAGCCCGAAGGATTCGATTTTACGCACATACAATTTCCACGAAGGAACATCATTATCAAACAGGGAGGCATTGCCAATATGAAAAGCCTTTATGGTCAGAAAGTATTGGTAACCGAAGTCAATGGTATTCCTGACGGGAATATCGAAGTTGTTTTAAAACTCGTGAACGGACGGCGATTTTTCGGCTATCTGCCTTCCGTCAAGGCCGATTTGGATTTGGCATTGGCGGCTGGGGAACTAACGCCTGCGCAACCGTAACGGAAGCAAGAACTGGCCAATCGGTAACCTAAAATACCTAGCTTGGCGCCAAGCGCCCATCAATGCTATGGTAAAAGCCGTTCATTGAAAGAGGTGATTATTCTCCGAAAAAAACGTATTCCATGTTATTATCCATACATAGAACATTGATAGAGGATATCAACGCGGCCAAGGCTGCGGGATATAGAGCCTCCTTTTTATATCGAGACGGCCAACTCGTTTGCAGGGAATCAAATGAAGCCTATTCGGCAGAAGACTGCCAATTGGTGGAGCACTGCAGACATGAGGGCATGAGTGACCCCGGCGATGCATCCATCTTGTTTTTGATTCGGTGCAACGATGGCCTAAAAGGTTATCTAAGCAGTGCATACGGACCATATTCCGATACCAAGCTGATCGATTTCGTTATGTCTTTGAAAAAAGCCGATGGCCTTACCCCCTTAATTTAGATCGATATGATATTAATCCACATTCTTGCAAAGAACAACGAACAGGCCCATGAAATAGTAGAGGAATTGACCGATAGAAAACTATTGCTCCATGCCATGCTTTTCGAAAAGACGGTCTACCAAAAAAATTCAAACACCGGAATACTCGAAAGCGTTGAAAAAGTAATGGTAATGGGCAAGACAAAGGCACTGTTGTTCAATACCATCAACAAGATACTGCTTAAAAAGTATCCAGACCAGATGCCGATGCTCTATGCGGTTCCCATCGTTTATATGGATGATGAACAAATTACAACCTTAAGGGCAAAAACTGCCAAGGTTTAGTTCAAATCCGCACCAATCAATAATTGGCGATCCAGTCAAAATGAGATTTTATGATAGCTTGTTTCTCTTCGGTCAGGTACTCAAGGAATGCTTTCGCTGCGGGGGATAATTTTTTGGTTCGCAACCAGATCAGGTTCCAGGTCGTGCTTATGGGAAGACCGGGCATCGGTATGATTTGAAGATCCCCATTCTTTAGCTCGTTCTTGATTCCTATCAAGGGCGTGATGGAATAACCAAGTCCGGCTATCACTGCCTGCTTTACAGCCTCATTCGAGGTCAGTTCTATCTTCTTCTTAATCGGTATCCTCAATTTCGATACAAACTTTTCCATGGCAAGTCGGGTAGCGGACCCTTGCTCCCTATAAATTAAAGTTATTTTGCCCAAAGCCTTTTTTTGCACTTCTCCTTTCGGAGCTTTTTTACCTCCGACCAAAAACAATTTGTTTTCCATCAATGCCACACTATTGATTTTAAGTTTTTTGGGCAATACCGACACCAAGGCAAAATCAACTTCATTCCTTTCCAGGCTTTTGACCACTTTCGATTTGTTCGTGACATCCATCACCAGCTCCACGCCTTTATGGTTACCTATAAAATCGGTTAAAAAAAAAGGCATCACATATTTCCCCGTGGAAACTACGGAGAGGGTGAGCCTTCCGGCAAGTTCCCCTTGATAGGACAGTGTTTTGTAATTGATCGCATATACTTCATTCAAAATCTTCTCCGCCGCAATCGCGATTTCCTTGCCGAAATCGGTGACGAATAATTGCCGCCCCACCACTTCGGTCAAAGGAATGGGAAACTGATCTTGAAAATTTTTGAGCTGTATCGATACCGCGGGCTGGGTCAAAAACAGCTCCTCAGCGGCCTTTGTAATGCTCTGTTTTTGGGCGATCTTAAGAAAGATCTGTAGTTGATGTAAAGTATAATGCATTAATTTATTTTATGTAAACCATAATAAATATATATAAAAATAAATGAACAAAACATTTGATCTTTGCCTCGAATTTAAAAAAAACACATGAACACCATTACGATTGCCAAGGGGGATGGTATAGGTCCAGAAATCATGGAGGCCACACTGAAGGTCATCATGGCCGCCGGAGCCCAGTTAAATATTGAGGAAATCGAAGTCGGGGAAAAGGTATACCTGGCCGGAAACACTGCAGGTATTTCAGCTTCGAGCTGGGATTCGATTCGAAAGAACAAAGTATTCTTAAAAGCGCCGATAACAACGCCGCAAGGTGGTGGTTACAAAAGCCTGAACGTCACCACAAGAAAATTCTTGGGCCTGTATGCCAACGTGAGGCCCTGCAAAAGCATGCATCCCTTTGTGAGCACCAAGCATCCCGAGATGGACTTGGTCATCATCAGGGAAAATGAGGAAGACCTATATGCGGGCATCGAGCACCAACAGACCGATGAAGTGGTACAGTGTTTAAAATTGATCAGCAGACCGGGCTGTGAAAAAATCGTGAGATATGCTTTTGAATATGCCAAAAAGCACAATCGAAAAAAGGTCACTTGTTTTACAAAAGACAACATCATGAAGCAGACCGACGGTCTTTTTCATACTGTTTTCAACGAAATCGCATTGGAATATCCCGACATCGCAAACGAACATTGGATCATCGATATCGGGGCGGCAAAAATGGCTGATACCCCAGAGGTCTTCGACGTGATCGTCATGCCCAACCTATACGGTGATATCCTTTCCGATGTTGCCGCCCAGATAACGGGATCGGTGGGCTTGGCAGGATCTGCCAACATCGGGGAGGAATGTGCCATGTTCGAAGCCATACATGGGTCGGCACCACGGCGCGCGGGACAAAACCTTGCAAACCCTTCCGGATTACTGCAAGGTGCCATCATGATGCTGAACCATCTTGGGCAATCCCAAGTGGCCGAGAAAGTACAGAATGCTTGGTTAAGGACCATGGAAGAAGGCATCCATACCTATGATGTTTTCAAACAGGGCATCAGCAATAAAAAGGTCGGGACACAAGAGTTTGCCCAAGCCGTTATCGATAACTTGGGCATGGAGCCCAACATCCTTAGAAAAGTCACCTACCTGCAAGATAGTCCGTTAAAACTTCCGAAATACACCCGGAAACCGGCCGCAAAAAAAGAACTTCTGGGTATCGACCTGTTCGCCCATTGGCGGGGCCATCGGGCAGAGGAATTGGCAGTACATCTCCAAACATTGAAAAGTGAGGCCCTCGAACTCACCATGATCACCAACAGGGGCATCAAAGTATGGCCCAATGGTTTCGAAGAGACCTTTTGCACGGACCATTGGCGCTGTCGATTCAGTGCGAAAAACGGAAGCATATCACAAGAACACCTGCTTGGAATTTTGTCGGAGGCACATAAGAATGGCATCGAAGTGATCAAAACTGAAAACTTGTATGCCTTCGAGGGCCAGCCAGCTTTTTCGTTGGGACAAGGTCAATAAAAAAACCCTAAAAATGAGAAATATGAATCCCACCACAACACGACTGGCCCTCGGGCTTACCCTTACGGCCATAACAGTTTGCATAGCCTACTCAATCGCCCACGAGAATATTTTTGTAGATCGCCTGTTGGTTTCCACTTCCATACTGTCTTTCATCATCCTCATTCGAAGTCTGGAAAAAAAATGAATTCAAAACCATCGGGGTTTGCCTATGCAATACCTCTTTTTACAAAGCATTAGAAACAATTAAATAAATCCATAAACTACATTAAAAATGAAGACACAAACCAAATTAGATGTAAAACTGGTGGAAGGTACTTTTACACCAGCTGATGCCGCTGACGTTTTGTTCACCTTGATCGGGGACAAAATAAAATTTCATAACCTTCAAATATTAAGTCTCCAGGAAAGGTTTGGGGAAACGACAATAAACTCCGAAAAACGGGTTAAAGAATTGAAAGAAGCAAAAAATAGGGTCAAGGAATTGGTAATCCATGCCAGGAACGAAGGCTGTGACCTAAGAATCAGCGGAGCCATTGAAATCACCATACTCGAGAACGATTCATTGTAAAGGTCGGTGCTAAGCAAACGGGGCAATCCCCAACTCAAATTCTGATATGGATATACATCTGTTGGTTGACAACCTCACCAACCCGGCACTGCTATTTTTCTTTTTGGGCATTTTGGCGGTACAACTGAAAAGCGACCTTGAAATACCCCCCAATTCATCCAAATTCATTTCCTTGTACCTTTTGCTTTCAATCGGCTTCAAAGGGGGGCAGGAATTATCGCACAGTCCGTTGACCATGGAAATCATCTGGTCGCTTTTGTTCGGGATATTCCTTGCCTTGATCGTTCCGCTGTATTCCTACTTCATACTCCGTAGAAAGTTCAGTGTATCCAATTCGGGAGCCATTGCAGCAGCATATGGATCGGTAAGTGCGGTCACCTTCGTGACCGCCATATCCTTTTTGGAACTTGAAAAAATTGATTTTGGCGGTCACATGGTCGCGGTAATGGCCTTGATGGAGGCGCCTTCGATCATCGTTGGCGTGCTCCTGATTTCGATTTTCAATGATGACCGAGGTTCAAAAATCCCAATGGGCAAAGTGATTCGTCATTCGGTGACCAATGGCAGCGTACTCTTGATATTGGGAAGCCTTATGGTGGGTTTATTGGCCAGCGAACAACAGGCTGAGGGCATCAAACCGTTCACAACCGATATCTTTAAAGGATTTTTGGCGGTTTTTCTGCTCGACATGGGCATTACAAGTGGCAAGAAACTATCTTCATTCCTTAAAAAAGGATGGTTCGCCTTCCTCTTCGCCCTCATAGTTCCCGTAATCAACGGTTGCACCGTGGCCATTTTGAGCGGCAGCTTTACGCATAGCGTGGGCAATCGCTTCCTATTTGCCATCTTAGCGGCAAGTGCCTCCTATATCGCGGTTCCGGCCGCTATGCGCCTGGCGGCCCCGAAGGCAAATCCCAGTCTTTATCTGCCAATGGCCTTGGCCATTACCTTCCCATTCAATATCACTTTGGGGATGCCCCTGTATCTTTATACCATACAATCATTTTAAATAATAGTCCTAACTTTATGTCCCAAACATGGGCATATGGAAAAACACAGATGCGGTTGGTGCAAGGGGGATGCCCTTTATGAGGCCTATCACGATTTGGAGTGGGGCGTACCTGTAAAAGATGATGCCACCTTGTTTGAATTTTTAATATTGGAAACCTTTCAGGCCGGCCTGAGTTGGATCACGATATTAAGGAAACGGGAAAACTTCAGAAAAGCTTTCGATCGCTTTGATTACCGAAAAATTGCCCGTTATGACCAAGCCAAGGTAGATGCCCTTTTACAAAACTCCGGAATAATCAGGAATAGGTTAAAGATCAAGGCGACCATTTCCAATGCAAGGGAATTTATGAAGGTACAAGACGAATTTGGTAGTTTTAGCCGTTATATCTGGGATTTTGTAAATGACCGTCCCATCAAGAATTCCTTGGAAAATTACAAATTGGCCCCCGCAACGACCGCCGTGTCCGACATGCTGAGCAAAGACCTGAAGAAGCGCGGTTTTAAATTTGTCGGCAGTACCGTGGTATATGCTCATATGCAGGCGACCGGGATGGTGAACGATCATGAAATACACTGTTTTAGATATGGGGAAGTATAGCTTTGTTTTGCTGTTTGCACTGATGTGTTTTTCGGAGGCTTTGGCCCAAAACAAAAGGGAGCGGGAGTTCCGTATTTTAAAAAAACAGTTTCCGGAAGTGGCATTGCAATTTCTTTCCTCAAAGCTGGAGGGGGCTAAAAGAATCCGTTTCTACAAAGAGATAGACAGTGCAAAAATCAGTTTTGAGGCCAAATTCAAAAAGCAACGGCTGAATTACAGTATTGAATTTGACAAAGATGGGCAACTTGAGGATATCGAAATAGAAATAAAACCGATTGATCTGCCTAGCGAGAGTTGGCAGAACATTCAAGACTATATCGCAAGCAACTTTAAAAAAGCGAAGGTGCGCAAAATACAGCAACAATACTTGGCCACTTCGGGAGAATCGACCGAGACGACGCTCAAAAATGCCTTTCAAAATCTCTTGTTGCCATCGGTCAATTACGAATTGATCGTTTCCGGAAAAAGGGAAAAAGCCCACGAACAGTTTGAAATTCTTTTTGATGCCAACGGCATATTCAAAAATATTCGCAAATCGTTGCCGCCCAATTATGACCACGTGCTCTATTAAATTCTTTCTCGTTACAATTTGCCTTGGCGGTTTTAATATCCTTTTTGCCCAAAATGATATAACCGTATACCTTCAACCCGAACTTTCCTTAAGTTACAAGGTGAAGGAGGGGTATTCCCATTTCCATTCCCTTCAAATACGCAACTATGGATATAGGGACAATGAAGTTCAATTAAAGACCAGGCAAATCGATTTGGTCCATTTCTCCAATTGGAAATTAAACCTCAACCAAAGTCTGGCATTGGGCATTCAATATAGATTCAGGGAAGTTTTTGAACCGGAAAGCGAGAATGAACTCCGCCTTGTGCAACAATACAACGTATCGGCACAAAAAGGGATCATGCGTTTTGGTCATCGTTTCCGGGCCGAACAACGTATCTCCCCCTCCTTGACCCGGCATAGGTTTCGATACAGATTTGCCATTGATCTCCCCCTGAATGGTGAGAAATTGGATGTTGGGGAAGCTTATTTGGTAGCTTCTACGGAAGCGCTCCATACATCTTCCAAGGGCAGGGCCCCTTCCATTGACCAGCGATTGACAAGTTTTATCGGTTGGCAGATCAGCCCGGAAGCCAAATGGCAAGTTGGGGTGGAATATAGGGCGGAAGATTATTTCAAGGATACCGAGACCATTCTTTTTTTACTGAGCTCCTTGGTTTTCAGCCTTTAACATCCCTATAAATTCGGATCTGGGGATTTCTTCGGCGCCCATACTGGCCAGATGGGGCGTATACAATTGACAATCGATCAATCGGTAGTCCTTTTTTTCAAGCTCAGTGGCCAAGCTGATAAATGCGAATTTGGAAGCGTTCGGCACCGTACTGAACATACTTTCCCCGCAAAAGATATGCCCGAGATCCACCCCGTATAAACCCCCTACCAGCAGACCATTTTGCCAAACTTCATAGGAATGCGCGAAACCCAGCTTGTGCAAACCGCGATAGGCCTTCTGCATCTCGGGCGTGATCCAGGTCCCTTCCTGTCCTTCCCTTGGCACCTTGGCGCATCCTTCGAGTACTTTTTCGAAACATGTGTTTTTTGTGAGGACAAAATTGTTATCGCGAATGACCTTTCGCATGCTTTTTGAGACCTTGATCTTTTTGGGGAACAATACCATTCTCGGATTGGGGCTCCACCAAAGGATCAGTGAATCCTGGTTGAACCAAGGGAAGATTCCACTCCGATAGGCCAGTATCAGCCTATTGGGCGACAGGTCACCGCCCACTGCCAAAAGACCCTCTGAATTGGCACTTTCAACATGGGGAAATTCAAGCCGGTCTGTTAGGAAAAAAAGGGGATGTTTTCGGCTGTAATTGTTCAAGACCCTAACTTTTAAAACAACGAACAATACTTTCCCGGACAGATGAAAAACCACTTATCCGCCATGGTCCGCTAATGAAAAAAAGTAGCTTAAAATGGCAAATCGTCGTGATCTTCCTCATTGATGTTGTCGGCTGGCTCAAAGGCCTCCATTGGAGGTACCGGCGGCATATTTGATTGGCCTCCTTCCGACTGAAGGTTTTCTATGCGCCATCCTTGAATCGAATTGAAATATTTGACCTCGCCCTGTGGACTCGTCCATTCCCTGCCGCGCAAATTGATGCTGATCTTTACAGCTTGGCCCACTTGAAAATTATTCAATAGGTCGGTCTTGTCTTGAGTGAACTCGACCAGAATATGCTGTGGATATTGTTCTTCGGTGGTCACTACCACTTCCCGCTTCCTGAAACCCCCGCTACCAACGGTTTTGGTTTCCCCCAATACTTTGATTTTTCCTTGTATTTCCATTTCCTAAGATTTTTAGGTATTCAACATTTAAAGTTTTTAAAAATAAGGTTAATAGGAATATCCTCCTAACAAAACCCTAGCAAGTTATCAAGCACTTATATGAGATGGAACAGCTTGTGGATGGCGTTAAAGCCATCAAGGTTTTGAAGTATCGATCGAGATTGTGCCCTCTTCTCAAAGTGAAATCTCGAAGCGAGTCCCAATTTAAGGATGTGTTGGAAAATGTATATGGGCCAGCAACAGTTTCCAAGCAGTGGACAGGTCGTTTTTTTGAATGTATTCTTGCGCCATCCGATGTATTTCAATTGCATCCCCCCCGCTCAAAACCGATCTGGCCTCGATATGCGAGGCTATAAAATCGGCCACTTCCTTTTGGGAAGGAATTTTTTCCACATTGCCCAGCATCCCCAGGTCATTGCCGGTGAGTACCTGGCTCGATCTTATGGGTTCGGGAATGGCATCTACCCCTATGCCCAAGGAAGACAAGGGTTTGGGCACTTCAAAAAGTCCCATGTTCGCCCTGGTGTACCAATTGCCCCCCATCCGTGCAACCTGGTCGATCTTGTAGGGGTCGATATTGCCGTTATCATCGAGCACAGTTGGCGAAATATGCATTTTCAGGACTTCCGAAAATATGAGGTTCCCTGCGCCTCCTTGTGTCCCAAGTGCTTCAATCTTGGTTACCTTGCATTCGAACTGCACAGGGGACTCAGCCACCCTAAAAGGCTTAACGAGGTCTGATTTGACCATGGTGAGCCCGGCCTTTTTAAACTCGTTTTCCCCTTTCGGATATTCCGTACTGGCCAAGGACATCTGTTGCACCATATCGAAATTCACGATATTGATCACTACTTCCATGGTCTGCCGAGCATTCTCCAAGGTATGCTTGGTGGTATTGTCGCGCACCCTGCGGGACGGGGAAAATATCAATATGGGCGGGTTGCTGCTGAACACATTGAAAAAACTGAAAGGCGATAAATTAGGCTTGCCATGCAGATCCAACGTGCTGGCAAAAGCGATCGGCCTGGGCCCCACAGCCCCCAAAAGGTAGGCGTGCATCTTTGCGCTTGACAAGTCTGAAGATACGACGGAAATCATTTCTTTCATCACTGCGCAAAGGTATGAAATTTGACAGGCAATAAATCGTGCAGAAATCCAACACAAACGATTTTAGGCCTTTTTGCGTTATCTTTGATATAAGACAACCAATGGATGAATTTTAATCCTAAGCACAAGACTTCCAACTTTATTTTGTTGATAGCATCATTTGTTATCGTGAGCCTCATCCTTTGGAATACCAATAGCTTTTTTAAGAAATTCAAGGAAGAGGAACGCCTTAAAATGGAAATCTGGGCCACTGCACAAACCGAATTCTTATCCCTTCCGGCCGATGCCGATCCAGGCAACCTTCCTTTAAGGGTCTTCCAGAACAATACTTCCACGCCGATGATCTTGGTGAATCGTGATGGATCCATGAAAACGAACAATATTCCCAAAGAATTGGCCAAAGACAAGGTATACCTCAACAAAAGGTTGAAAATGTTTGAAAGTGAAAACCAGCCCATCACGATGGAAGACAAAGGAGAATATCTCGCCACCCTTTACTACGGAAATTCGGAAGTGCTCAACAAGCTTAAATACTATCCTTTGGCCCTCTTATTGATCATTTTTCTCTTTGGGGCTGTCATTTTCTTCTTTTTCAAGACCAATAAAGCTTCGGAACAGAATAAATTATGGGCGGGCATGGCCAAGGAAACGGCCCACCAGATAGGCACGCCCCTCTCTTCCCTTTTGGGATGGAACGAGTTGTTGAAAGCTGAAAATATCAATCCGGAAATCACCAAGGAAATTGAAAAGGACATTTCGCGCCTCGAAACGATTACGGAGCGGTTTTCAAAAATCGGATCCTTGCCCAAATTGGAAGCACGCGATATTGTACAGGAGACTAAAAATGCCTTTGATTACCTGAAGTTGCGAAGTTCAAAATTGGTGCACTTCACCTTTCATACCCAGATAGATCAAGCCATGGTACTTCTCAACCCATCGCTCTTTCAATGGACCATTGAGAACTTGGTCAAAAATGGTATCGATGCGATGCGCGGCAAGGGCAGTATCAGCGTCGAAATCGTAAGAGACCACCACTTGGTGAACATCCTCGTTTCAGATAGTGGACATGGTATCCCAAAGAGGAATTACAATACGATATTCAATCCGGGGGTCACTTCGAAGAAGCGGGGTTGGGGATTGGGCCTTTCCTTGGTCAAACGTATTGTGGAGGAATACCATAAAGGAAAGGTAAAAGTGTTGTCTTCGAGCAAACAGGGCACGATCATGCAGATCTCATTACTGATCCATTCAAACAAGAAACAACTTTAATCGCAATAGGCAGGCCATGGCAAAGGTAAAAATGGAAATCATCAAAGAAGCGGCACTACAGAACAACTGCCCGGAATGCTTCAATAAATCGCTCAAGCTCACATTTTCTCAAAAGCATACCTACGGAAAGCTGATACACCGTGTCACAAAGGAGGTTGCCCATGAAATGAAGTGTTCCAAATGCGGTTCCATAATCTACCCCGTTAAATGGACCGATGACATCGAACGCAGTTTTGATTATTATCAAAAGACGGTGACGCCTATGCAGGCCGCCTTGGAGTTCAAGCCCCTATTTTATATTTTGGTGTTGCTGTTATTGGCCTCGGCCGGGACTTTGGCCTATTTTATGATCCAAGGATTCCCTAGCTTTTGATTTGATATGGTGGCCTACAGCTGAGGGTGCTGCTTCGTTGCCGCCCAACGGGATTATTGGGTTTTAATATCAAAGTGGGTTCTTTTTCAGTTCGGCCCTGATTTTATCGGCAAGGGTCTCGAATTCGGCTGGAGAAAGCCGCACCTTGTGTTGAAAAGTGGCTTCCTTCATTTCGTTTAACGGTATCAGATGTACATGTACATGGGGCACTTCAAGCCCTATGACGGTCATCCCGACCCGTTTGCATCGCACCGTTGCCTCAAGGGCACGCCCTATCTTTATAGCAAAATCCATTAATCCCAAGTAAGTTTCCCTATCGAGATCGGTAATCTTGTCTACTTCCCTTTTAGGGACACAAAGTGTATGGCCTTTTGCGTTCGGGTTGATATCCAAAAAGGCAAAATACTTTTCGGTCTCCGCTATTTTATAGCTGGGTATCTCTCCTTTGATGATTTTAGTGAAAATACTTGCCATGATATTGGTTTTGGTGGATGACAAAAATCCTACTTTGCGAAATACGAAAGAAATACCCTGCTAGGCCCTGCTGATTTCGACCACCTTAAACTTCAAGGTGCCATTGGGAACCACAATTTCAGCGGTTTCTCCTACGGTCTTTCCCAATAAACCCTTTCCTATGGGGGAACTTACCGATATTTTTCCTTTTTTTAGATCGGCCTCACTTTCGGCGACCAAGGTATATTTCATTTCCATGCCATTGTTCAAGTTTTTCAATTTGACCGTGGAAAGGACCAATACCTTGGATGTATCCAACTGCGATTCGTCGATCAACCTTGCATGCGATAAGGTTTCTTCCATTTTAGCAATTTTCAGTTCCAAGAGGCCCTGGGCCTCCTTGGCGGCATCATATTCGGCATTTTCCGAAAGATCGCCCTTATCCCTGGCATCGGCAATCGCTTGGGATGCCTTTGGGCGTTCAACATCCCTGAGATGGTTGAGCTCGTCCTTCAATTTTTTAAGTCCTTCCGCGGTATAGTAAGATACGTTACTCATAATATTTGATTTTAAGCCAATACTGGTACCGATGGTCAGTATTATAAAAATATCCCGCATACAGCGGGAACGGTACAATCCTCGATTTAGAAAGATATGGAATATTTTCCAACAGGATTTCATGAATAAGAAAATCCCCTACTTTGACGACGTCCTGCAACGTTTTTTAGAGAGGATTTAACGCAAAGATACATATTTTTTGTTCAATTTTGTTGTTGATTATTATTGTAACCATTTCCTATGAAGCGAACTTGGAGCTTGATTTTATTGGTATTGCTCCTGGCATGTAGCAACGATCGAACCAACCGTAACCCCTATTTACAGGAAATCGGTTTTCGCTTCGATTTAAATTTGAACCTGCCTTTATACAGTCCGTTGACCAATATTGGCAATGTGGTCTATATTGGCAGCAGCGGGGTTGGTACCCGTGGGGTATTCGTGATCAATGTCGGCTTCGACCAGTATAGGGCCTTTGAGGCCAGTTGCCCCAACCATGCGCCCAATGATTGTTCCACGATGCTTTTGGATGGCCAGATAGCGGTTTGCCGTTGTGAAGAATATGAGTACACCTTGTTCACTGGCCAACTTCAAAATAAGCCTCAGGACGGATACCGTTATTATGATATGCTCGAATATCGTGCCTCTTTTAATGGAGGAGTGGTCGTGGTTTCCAATTAAGAAATTTGGCGAGATAAGATCTTGCCCCCTTTCATTACAATATCCCCAGGATACCATCCATCACCCAGCTCGTATGCAGGCCCGATTTGCCCAAAGAGGGGTGTGTTAGATTTCCCATCAGATGATCCCTGATATTGGCCACATGGTATTTTTGAATATGTTTGGGGTGGGCTATGGCTTTGGTTTGTTTCCCCTTTGCATTCTCCAACACCAGGGGACGGTCATCAAATATTGAAAAATTGATCTTGCCCTCACTACCGATGATCTCAGCGCTATCTTCGTAGTTTGCGCTCCCGAAGTTCCAACTGCCTTCCCCTATGATCCCATTTTTGTGCAACCAAGATCCCGAGATCGAGTCCATGGCGCTGTATAGTCCCAACTCATTGGTAGCCGAACCTGTGGCTTCCTCAATATCGCCCATGAAATACACGAACAGATCAAGGCCATGACTGGCCAAATCGTCGAAATACCCCCCGGGAGCCACCGCCCTGTCGGTCCGCCAATTGTGCGTCCCGCTCCTATCGAGCATCGAAGGGGGTTTGGCCAAATGCCAGCGAACCCGTATTATTTGGCCGATTTCATCGGCCAGTAACCACCGCTTGATCTGATCGAACCTAGGGAGCGATCTTCGGTAATACGCAATAAATAGGGGGACTTCCCGCTCCAAAAAGGCAGTGTAAATCTCCAGGCTATCCTTATAACTGGGCGCCATCGGTTTTTCAATGCAACAGGGCTTTCCTGCTGCCGCTACCATAAGTCCGTAATATTTATGGGTGTCGGGCGGGGTGGCAACATATACCGCATCGATTTCATCGTCTAAGATCAGGTCTTCCGCTTCCTTATATATTTTTGGAATGCCATGGCGATGGGCATAATCCTTTGCCTTTTTATGGTCCCTTCGCATGACGGCCCTCAGTTCAAAACCATCGGTTTGCTGAAAAGCAGGTCCGCTTTTGACCTCGGTAACATTGCCACAACCTATAATGCCCCATCGGATCGGCAAAGTTTTAAAGAATGGTTCCAATTCCATAATAATTGTTGGGCCTTGTTATGTCTTTCCTTTATTGATGTTCCATCCGGACCTCGCATTAAGAATCCTGTACCAAAAGGCGGTGACAAAACATTTTACTCATTCCTGTATTTGTTCATGATACCCTTGAACAATTCCCCTGTCGAAGGCGGGGTATAGGATATTGCATTTGCCCCAGCTTCAATGGCCGCCAGGATGGTTTCATCGGTCTTGCCTCCGGTGGCGATAATGGCGACTTCACCATCGAGATCACGAATGCGCTTGATGATGTCGCTGGTTTTTTCGGCCCCGGAAACATTAAAAATATCAATTCCCGCCTGTATTCTGCCTTTGATATCGTCCTTCCCGGAAACTATTGTGATCGTCACCGGTATATCGATTTTTTCCTTGAGCCTATGAATCAGGTCGTTCGGCGTGGGTTTATTGAGTACAACCCCCAAAGCCCCCTGGAATTCGGCATGAATCGCAAGCTCTACCGATCTTTCCCCCGTGGTAATGCCACCCCCTACACCACAAAAAATAGGCTTGTCGGCCGCAAGAATCAAAGCATTAGAGATGACGGGCTGCGGGGTAAAAGGGTACACCGCAATAATGGCACTGGCATTGGTGTTTCTGATAATGGCTACATCGGTGCTGAAGAGAAAACTCTTCAGCAGTTGACCAAAAACCCGGATGCCCGAACACTGCCCGATGATTTCGGGCACGGCAACAATATTTGTGCGCAGTTTACTGCCAAAAGCGGGAATATGCTTCATTATTTTTTGCAGGGTAAAACCTTTTTAAAGATAATGCAATTTTAAGCTGGGTAGGCTCTTAAAGAAATTGAATTTTAAATGACTTGAAAATCGGATGCGGAGGCAATCCGATAGCGGTCGAAACCTCCTATTCGTATCTCGAGCACTAAAACCTTAAGGTAGCCCCCAACAAAAAGTGAATGCCCGCTTGAGGATAATAACCGGTACCCTCAACTGTTGTAGTGGTTCCTGGATTTGAAAAATCATCGTCAAAGGTAAAAAAGTACCCATTGGAGACGATGTCCTGATCGAAAATGTTGTTCACCAAGCCGGAAAAGGTGATGCTTTCGACCAGGGAGTCTGGCTTCCAAACATATTGAACATTCAGATCTACCTGCGAATATGCATTTAGTACCGATAAATCCGAATCGATATTACCCATGTATTGCTTTCCCACATACTTGCCCAGCAAAATCAATTGAAGCCCTGAATCCATCGAATAGAGGAGTTGATTCCCCGCAACGATTGATGGCGAGTACGCGATTCGCGTATTTCCTAACGACCGCAAGCTCCCATCACGTTGAAAAACAAAATCGAGGTTCCTATTACTGCTCAAGGCTATATTGGGCCGCCATTGTATCCGTTCTGTCAATTTTACATCGGCATCGAATTCGATGCCCATTCGGTAACTATCGCCAACATTGGCCCTTAGCGGGGCTCCGACGTCGTTCAACTCCCCTGTGAGCACCAATTGGTTTTTGTACCTCATGTAATAGAGATTCGCACTGAACTGAACGGTCGGAGCAAGATGTCGCCAACCCAGCTCAACGTCTTGGAGGTTTTCCGGTTCCGGATTGCCGGATTCGTAGTCGTTTCGGTTCGGTTCCCTATTGGCCACGGCATAGCTCAGGTAGAAATTATTTTCGGGATCGAGATCAAGGGTCAGTCCAACCTTTGGGTTAAAGAAGTTAAAGCGGTCATCGACCAATCCGGTATCATTGCCATTGGCCTTATATTGCAAAGTTCGGTACTGTAAGTCCCCAAAGAGGCGAATTTCCCGGTTCAAGTTGTAGTTGGCTTTCGCATAGAGATTGAGGTCCGATTTTTTTGAGCGGTCATCGTAATAACGATCTCGAATATTGGTCTCTCCTGCAAAACGTGCCCATATCACTTCCCCAAAGTGCTTTCCTTCATACTGGTTCCAACCGCCCCCAAAAATCAGATTGACTTTGTCGGTTTGATAGGTACTTGAAAAAACGGCCCCGTAAAAATCATTGTCCAGCCAACGTCTCCTGACCAGGTCGGTGCTATTGACTTCCGTGCCGTTCACCAGCAGTGGTTCAATACCATATATGGAAAAAGCATCATCCTCCCTGAATTGTTCAAAGTAACCTCGGCCATGGGTAAAGTGTAAGGCCATATTGGTGCTCCAAGAGGGGGCCCAGTTCTGGTTCCACAGCAACTGTGCATGGTCTTGTTTGTAGTTGTCGACTTCATTGTCGTAAAATCGAAGGTTGCCGTCGGCATCGGTATACTGCCCGGCCGGATTGAAGGTGCGATCGCGTTGCAGGGTTTCGGCATCGATGCCGAACCATGACTGGTAAGTGATTTCTTGCCCGCCGAACAACAGGGCCTTGATGAGGGTATTGTCATTTTTATAAGCTCCTTGCAAAAAGTAGGAATCCAGGTCGGAAGAGGCCCGATCGATATATCCATCCGAGGTAATTCGAGACAGGCGACCTGCAAGTTCGATGCGCTCTTTAAGCAATCCGGTACTGAATTTGATGTTGTTGCGCAGGGTATTGAAACTCCCCACTGAAGAGGATAACTGTGCATAGGCCTCCTGCGACAGGGCATCAGTCAAAATATTTAAACTGGCGCCGAAGGCCCCGGCTCCATTGGTAGAGGTCCCCACTCCCCTTTGCAATTGGAGACTTTCGGTTGATGAGGCGAAATCGGGCAAGTTAACCCAAAAGGTGCCATGAGATTCGGAATCGTTGTAAGGGATACCATTAATGGTGACGTTTACCCTGGTGGCATCACTGCCGCGAACCCTTATGCCCGTGTAGCCTACCCCTGCCCCTGCATCGGAAGTGGTGACCACGGAAGGAAGGTAATTCATCAAAATGGGAATATCCTGCCCCAAGTTTCTGGGCGAGAAACTGTTTTTGTCAAGGTTGGAAAAAGTGACGGGCGACTGATTGTTGACCCGTATCGCTGAAACAAAAACCTCATCGAGCACTACCTTTGTGCCCTCTATCGAATCGGTAGGTTGTTCTTGGGCAAAAAGGCAACCGCCAAGTCCCAGTATTGCAATAAATGGAAAAATAGATTTCATTCGTACCATGGAATTGTTACGAATAAAAGGGGCTATTATTCTCTGTTAAACTCGGATTTTATTTCCTTAGGAAACGACGGTCTGCCTGTTGGCGACCTGCGCTTTTTCCCTTGGCGGCATTACCCGCCCAGGTTCTTTGGGTATGATCTCAGCCAGCCTTCGTACTTGCTTATGGGAATTACATGAACAAGCATCGGGCTTAAGCACCCCTTTGAGATGGTACAAATATAGTGCTGCTATTTTGATTATTAAACTAAACCTGGATTAATATTTTCCTTTGGATATGAACATTTTCCCCATTCAGGACGTATCTTTAGAACAGCGGTCGCAGTCGGTCAACCATGAAAGGGAATTCGAAAAATAAATTCACGTTAAAAATCATCTTCAGCTATTTGGCCCTTACCACGATAGTTTTGGTATCGGGCTACTTCATATTTAAGGAAATCCGTGTTTTCCTTTACGATAATCAGATGGAAGAAACAGATGCCAAACTTCTAAAAACCGGCTCTTTGTTCACGGAATTATATGAAGCGGAAAGCTTGTCCAAACTGGCCTTACAAACCAAAACACAAAAGAATTTCGAGGCCTACTCCGCAAAAATCGATACCATCATCATGAAAATCGATACGCTAAAACAGCTATCGACGACCGATCACCATATAGGACTTCTAGACAGCCTGCAATTGTTCCTCAGGCAAAAAGTGGCCAATAGCAATGCCTTGCGTAAACTAAAGGTGAAAAACGAGGCGAACAACTCTATCGACAATGCCTTGAAGGAATTCCGCAAAATGGAATCATCCATTGGCAAATTGACCATTTATAACTTCGAACCGAATCCCGAAAAGTTGACCCCTTATAAGAGAAAGGTTTTGGAGGATTGGGTCGCCTACCTGAACAAAAACATTCCAGCGGATGGCACCGAAATCCCGGATTCGGATAAAATCGATTCCATTCTTAGCGCTTCAAAAATCTTGTTGGTCGAAGCCAAAAGAAATGATGCCAAAACGCAACGTTTTTTGGCGCAAAAAGAACAAGAAATCACTTCCAACGACCTTATTCTTTCCCAACAACTGCGATCGATCATCAGCGCCTTTGAACAGGAAATGGTCGTCAATTCATACAACCAGAGCCTGGGTAGGCAAGATGCTTTGCGAAAAAGTGTGAGACTGGCCGCGATTACCATTTTGCTTGGCTTTTTGGTCGCCGCCCTATTCACCTTCCTCATCAATAGAGATTATTGGCGTGTTCAAACCTATCGCCAACAACTCGAAAAAGAAAAAAAATTCTCCGAATCGTTGCTTAAAAGCCGAGAGCAATTGATTTCGACCGTGAGCCACGATCTTCGGACCCCACTGAATACGATTACCGGTTATGCGGAACTAATGGATGAAACCCCATTGAATGACAAACAACAACGGTACTTGAAGCATCTTAAGTCTGCTTCGGAATATGTGGTGAACTTGGTCAATGATCTCTTGGATTTTTCGAAATTGGAGGCGGGCAAACTGAAGATCGAGAAAAAATCCTTTCAATTAGCTTCATTGATAAAGGAGACCGCCGAGAACCTTCAGGCCATCAATACACAAAAAGATTTGGAACTGGTCGTAGATATAGACCCTGAACTGCATCAAAATGTATTGGGAGATCCTTTTCGGATACGTCAGATATTGAGCAATCTCATAGGAAATGCCTTTAAGTTTACCCAAGAAGGCACCATAACCATCAAGGCCAAAGCCAACCTGAGAGGAAAGTCGATGATGGCCCAAATAGCCGTATCGGATACCGGTATTGGAATAGCGGAAGACCAGCAGCGGCAGATCTTTAAGGAATTTACACAGGCCGACGCTCAAATCGAGCGCAGATTTGGCGGTTACGGACTTGGGTTGACCATTTCGAAAAAACTTACGGAACTATTGGATGGCAGGTTGCATTTAAAAAGCGCAGTAGGGAAAGGCAGTACTTTTACCTTGGAATTACCTTTGCAATTGTCTAAGGAAACCGGACGCAATGCAAAGCCACAGTCGTTCACAGCTCAAAATATTCAACTCCTTATCATCGATGATGATTCTGCTCTATTGCGTTTACTTGGGGAGTTGTGTGAAAGTCTTGGGATTACCGCACATATCTATAGCGATTTTTTAGAAGTGGCGCAAAATGAACCCCTTGAATATCAGATGGTGCTCACCGATATTCAAATGCCCACGCTGAACGGTTTCGAGGTACTTCAAAAATTAAAGTCTGGCCACTATGCCCATTATGCCCACCAACCTATAGTAGCCATGACCGGTCGGCGCGATTTGGAAGATGAACATTATACCAACAAGGGGTTTGCCCAGGTATTGCAAAAACCTTTCACCAAAGACCAATTGATCGGTATCATGCGAACCCAAGGGTTGATTGCCAGCATCATTCCAAATCAGGAAAATAAAAAAGTGGTTCAAAAGCCGATTTCGACATTGTTCGATTTAGATTTAATCAGGTCGTTTTTAGGAGACAACGAAACAGCGATACAAGAAGTATTGCAGACATTTCACGCAGAAACCATCAATAATATGGTTATTCTGGAAACGGCGATAGAACAGCGGCAGTACACCTTGGTCAACCAAACAGCACACCGTATGTTGCCCATGTTCAGACAGTTGAAGGTGAATTCCTGCATCTCCCTTTTGGAAAAGTTCGAGGTCGCCAAAGTAACGTCCATGGATGCCGCGGATTTGGATGCGGGATACAAGACCCTAAATGATGCGGTACAATCGATGATGGCTGAAATGGAAGCACAAACTATTATAAGTCCAACTTATAATGGTTGATTTTGTTATAAAGTGTCTTTCGGGTTACCTGTAACAGTTTGGCAGCTTCAGATTTATTGAAGTTTGTTGTTTTTAGGGCCTTGAGAATACGGTCTTTTTCGAATTCGGTTTTTGAATACTTTGATTTGATGGACCGTTGGCCAACACCTTGGCGCAGCTCCTGCGGAAGTGCCGTTATCTGTACTTCTTCATCTGTGGTAAGCAAAACAGATCTTTTGACCACATTTTGTAGCTCCCTTAAATTGCCTGGCCAGTGGTATTGCCTGAAGGCATCCCAAACACCCTTCGAAAAACTATGTACGTTTTTGTTCAAATTTTGATTCGCCTTGGCCAAAAAATGTTCTGCAAACAATTTTAGATCTTCAAACCTATCTTCCAGGGAAGGGATTTCCACAGAAAACTCGTTCAACCTATGAAAAAGATCTTCCCGGAAGGTGCCTTTTTCAACCGCTTCGGTCAGGTCTTCATTGGTGGCAGTGATGATCCTTACATCAACACTGATTTCCTTGTTGCTGCCCACTCTTTTAATTTTGCGTTCTTGAAGCGCCCTTAAGAGTTGAATCTGGTTTTCATAGGAAAGGTTTCCGACCTCGTCCAAAAACAGCGTGCCGCCGTTGGCCGCTTCAAAATTTCCCATTTTGTCTTCCACGGCACCGGTAAAACTCCCTTTAATATGGCCAAAAAATTCGCTGGTGGCAAGTTCTTTTGGTATGGCACCGCAATCTACCGCGATGAAGTTGTGGGCATGTCTTTTGCTCTTATCATGTATGCTCCGTGCCGTGACCTCCTTCCCGGTACCACTTTCTCCCGTAATCAAGACCGACATATCGGTCGGTGCGACCAAGTTGATGTATTCTTCCAGTTTTTTTGAGGCTTCACTAATGCCCATGATGACATTCCCGGCGATTTGGCCCGATGGCATTGACGCATTTTTTGCTGCGGATTTCTGTGCATTGGCCGTGGTCTTTGCTTCTTCCGATTTTGATTTGGCCTTTAAGGCATTCTCAATGACCATGAGAATTTCATCCGGGGTAAAAGGTTTTGAAATGTAATCGTAAGCGCCCTTTTTCATCGCTTTTACAGCCGAGCCTACCTCGGCATAGCCGGTCATCAATATCACTTGGGTTTTTGGATTGGTGCTTTTAATATCGCTGAGAAGTTGTATCCCATCATAATCGGGCAATCTCAAATCGGTGAGTACCACATCAAATTCATTATCCGAGAACATGGCTTTGGCATGGGCAGCCGTAAAGCTCGTCTGTACTTGAAAATTGTGTCTGGTCAAGAACTTTTGCAGCATTTGGCAGAATGCTGCATCGTCTTCAATGATCAAGAGGTTTGGCATACCGTGTTCCTTCTGTTAGCTATCTACGTAAAAATAGTACATGATGGCCGAACTAGCCCTAATTTATTCAAAAAATAAGGACTATGACATTGTAAGGAAAATAGCGCTTTGAAAGTGATGCAACCTATTATCGTGCTGCGCTACAAAAAGAAAGAGGCCGTATGACTACGACCTCTTTCCGACCAAACCAACTTGATACAAAACAAATAACTCAAGTTATTACATTTCAATCCAGTTTCCATTTTCGTCAGCAAACAGGGTTCCTGAAGTGCCATCTTGTAAAGACACTTCCAACTTGTATTGCTTTGATTCATTGAGATAAGCTTTGTCGATAGTCGCTGTAGGATAATTTTTGGAGACAGCGGCGGTAACGGCCTCAGGTACTTCGCTGGTAGCGATTTCAGTGAAATTGTCCTGAGCCACCACTTCAGTTGCGTCTGATGCTGTGGCTTCTGTATCCTGTGCAAAAGTGGTCAATCCCCCAAATGCGATGGCCAATACAAAAAATAATTTTTTCATGATTCTCGATTTTAATATTAAATTCTATTAACTGTAGTGAAAATATGATACCAAAAACCAAATAAAATGTAACTAATTGTTTTATAGCGGTTTAAACCCTATTGGGCACCTTTCCATTGTGTAATAATGTGTAGTGAAAACAATAAGTGTATAAAAGATACACGTTGATGGCCAAAATTTTACGGAATGGGTTTAAAGCGGGGACCAACTATGCTTAAGTTCAATTTTAAAAATCAAAATGCACCACGGCCATTGCAGATCTGACATCCCATGAAAGGGGCATCCCCAAAAGTGGGGATGTTTAAACAAAAAAGTCCCTGTAGAAAACTACAGGGACTTTTTGCTCAAAAAATCTGATATGAATTCAATAAGATCGGGATCTTATTACATTTCGATCCAATTGCCATCGGCATCGGCATACAACTCAACAGAAGTACCATCTTCATTGGCCACTTCCAATTTGTACTGTGAAGTTTCGTTCACGAAAGCTTTGGCAATTGAAGTCCCAGGATAATCGGCAGCCAATGCCTCAGTAATTGCGGCTGGCAATTCTTCAATAGCTACTTCGGCAAAACCATCCTGTGGTGCTACGGCTTCGGTTGCAACTTCCGGTGCAACGGCTTCAGTGGCAACTTCAGTGGCTACTGCCATTACTTCCGTTGCTTGCTCTTCTTGTGCAAATGCAGTTAAACTTCCTAAAGACATTACTGCTACTACCATTAATTTTTTCATTCGTTCTTGTTTTTTAAAAATTAGTATTTGTTTTGTTGCTTTGTATAGAGAAAGAATAATGCCAAGAAGTAAGTTCCTGAAAATAAATTGCAATCGATTAATTGCCAATAGGTTAGAATTTATACGCTTTGAGATCCAATGGGTAATCATGTGTAACCACGGAAAAAGTGTGTAATTTTTATACGATCCGAGGCTACCCAATTTGATGGGATGGCCGCAACAAATCATTGACCGTTTTTACCGGATTGAAGGTTTCAACGGGCACTTCAACAAATATGGTATTCCAAAAGGCCATGGCGCCATTCCAAAGGCCAGGGAGTTCCAAGGCTTTGAGTTGCTTGCCTTCTTGTGTTTTTTCGGTAATCAATCCTTGTTTGGCATCTACGTATTGGAGCAAATCATACTTTTCACCTTTGTAGTTTTTAACCCCGCATACAAGATCTACGGGATTAAAGTGCGACGCACTCTTGAATATCGCGCCCTGTGACTCATTTTTCATATCAACCTGGGCCGATTCAATGATCTGTAGGGAGATGTTCTCATGGGCATCCTTCACCCAAAAAGGCCCTCCACCAGGCTCCCCTTCATTCTTGACCATCCCACAGATCCTGATGGGCCGGTTCAACTTATCCTGTAATATCAGAATCTGTTCCGATAAACTAAAGCTCGAGAAACTGTTGGGCAACCTAATGTTCATTTCATTGACCAAAAATGATTCCACTTCGGCGAGCACCTCCGCGCTGATTTGACCTTCCTCCAATTTTTCGGCATATTCGAAAACCTTTTCCTGGATTTCCAGCAAAAGACCGGCCAGCATTTTTTTGTTCATGGCAATGTGTTTGAGCAACCGCTGTGGCACAACATTATCGATGTTCTTGATAAAAATGATATCCGCATCCTGTTCGTTGAGGTTTTCGATCAAAGCGCCGTGACCCCCGGGTCTAAAGAACAGGGACCCATCAGTAGTTCTAAATACGTTGTTATCCATATCGACTGCAATGGTATCGGTAGCCGGCTTTTGGAACGAGAAGTCCACAATAAAGTCGACCCCTGTTTGATTAGTAACCCTTTTGGAAACAGACGCATATTCTTTCCTGAACATTTTTTCATGTTGCGGGGATATGGTAAAATGCAGGTATGCCGTTGCATTGGTTTCGGCATATAATGCGGCTTCGTTTAAATGCGCTTCAAACGCGGTTGATACTAAGGTCCCATAATTGTGGAAAGGAAGGAGTCCTTTCGGGTAAAAACCAAAATTGAGCCGGTCTTCCGCAAGCAATTCCTTGACGAATAGGAACTTCTCTTCATCACTTGAGCCTGCCTTTCCACGGATTTGCGACTGAATATTTTCATAGAAGGGAAGCATTTCCAATCCGTCCATGAATATTTTGACATCGTTGTTCCCTGTGCGTTCAAGATAAGCCTCAAATGTTTCCTTTTTGGGATGGTAGTCTTCCAAAAAGTTGAACAGCGCCTTGAACATCCGTGATGCCGCACCCGAGGCTGGAACGAACTTTAGCAATGATAATCGATGTCGTTCCACTTCGAACTTTTTTACAAAGGTCTTTGCATCCTGAGCGGAAAACTGCGCAATGCCATCTCCGGCCACCGCCGCCTTATCAAGGCGCACGAAGGCAATCCCTTCCTTAAAGGTTTCAAGCTGTTTTTCAACCTTTTCCCGGTCAATTCCTTTTTCCAAAAGTTGTTTCTCGTCTTCTGCTGTAAATAACATATGCTTATTTTGCCTTAGAAACCATTAATCTATCAATGGCAGCAATGGCTTTTGCCAATCGCTCTTTTTTGTTCCCCTTTAAGATAACAAAATTACGGTGATACTTTTCCAAAGTTCCTTTGAAATAATCGAACATCCGTTCCCGCTCATGGGGCTTGTCCCTTAGGTCGTCGCCGACCCATGGAATATCAATATAGGTCAATAAATAAAGATCATAAGTGTTTTCCAGGGCAAATTTTTCGAGCAGCGGATCACAGTCACCGGTGTAATAAGCTTCGGAATACACTTTCGTCTCCAATAGATCGGTATCGCATATCAACACTGAAGAAGCCGCTTTTGAAAGTTCGTTCTCGAGGCGGATTTGACCGACTGCAATAGGCAGTAGGTCTTTGGGTTCACATGTTTTTCCCTCGCGGTCCCATTTCCTTTGAAGGTATTCACGGGCATATTCCGGCACCCATGCCGTTTGGTAATGGGCGGCCAATTGTTGCGAAATAGTAGTCTTCCCGGTTGATTCCGGACCGAACAATACCACTTTTATGAGGTTTGAAGGCTGCTGTTTAAGCTTTTCTTCCATGCTAGATAACCTTGGATCGCCAAGAAGGTAAAGATAAGATATTGCAGTGAAAGCATGCCAAGCCCCCGATAGGCATATAAAGGCACGGTGATGATATCCGCAAAGATCCAAAGGGTCCAATTTTCAAGCTTTTTGAGCGCCATATACCACATGGCCGTGAAAAAAATGCCCGAAGTGAAGATATCGACATAATTGGAAGGTTTTACGGCGACGCCGAACGCCTGGTAGACCAAATAGGTGACCAACATGGTTAATACGAACAAGCCAAAGCCCACATATTTTTCCCTGGTATCGGTCCGGGAAATTTGCACCACTTTTTTATGGTCTCGCGTTCTTGCCCAGTTCCACCAGCCGTAAACACTCATGATGGAAAAGTATAAATTCATCATCATATCGCCCAAAAGCTGGTCTTTGAACAGTAAGTATACGGTGATCACGGTAGCGGCCAAACCAGTCGGGTATACCCAAATGCTTTCCTTTTTGGCAAACCACACGCTCAAGATTCCACTTATAAAAACAATGGCCTCAAGCAGGATGACATAGGTGGCCTTATCCTGATAGGGATCTAGGAAGAAGTCAGAAATTTGGCTCATAACCGCTGCGGTCAGATTTGACAATTTTAATAAAAAGAAGGCCCATGTCCATGAGTTCAAAAGCCGATTTTATTTCCGTTTGCAGCAGCGTCATCACCGTGTCGTATTCACCATAGACCTGTGTGCTGAGTGGATTTTCAAGAATGGTCAATCCCGAATCCCTTAATTTTCTGATAAATTTGATGATATGGTCTTCGTAGTCGTCCTGAAGGGGCGAGAAGGTAAGCTCAACCGATATGTCCATTGTAGTTAATTTAATAATCCTCTAAGCCTATGGAATATTTGTAAAGAATGATTTTGATGAGATGGGCCTATGCAGTTTCAACGGCATAAACACAGGTGAATCCTTCAAATTCAAAATAATCGATATCATAGACCGACTTTTTGCCCTTGTATATTATTTCCCCCGTGGTTTTTCCATCGGAAAGATCAAAATCGCTGATCACGATATGGTGCAGGAAGCTTAAACCCGGTTTTGCATAGATTTTGTAGAGCGATTCTTTGCAACCCCACACTATGGTCAATTTTCTGATCAAGGCATCCGTGTTGGCGATGGTACTGTACTCCTCCAAAGGCGTATACTTGTGCGCTATCCGTAAAATCTTTTCCCGTTGTTTCTCGATATCGATCCCCACTGCTGGTCCTTTGCTGGTGATGATGGCCGTAAAGTGGTTTGAATGGGTAATGGAAATATAATTACCATCGGTTAAATGTGGTTTGCCAAAATCGTCATAGTACAGGTCTTTATCTTCATACCCCACAATGGCCATCAGATGTCGGATGCTCAAAAACCCCCTACGGTGCATTTCAGAATTCATATTTTCCAGGCGGTCACGGCAATGACCGGTCAAGGCAACGCTCTCGGCCAGTGCCCTCTCGCTCTCCTCGATTTTCCATATATGGGCGACTATCGAAGAATTTACCTTTATTGTCTTATAAAGAGGCATCCCATTACTTAAGTAATTTGTAACTTTGCTTTGCTAAAAACGGGCGTCACCGCCTTTAAACGAAAGTAAAAAATAAATAAAGAATATGAGCACTAAAACCATTCCGTATGTACCTTTTAAGGTAAAGGATATTTCCTTAGCGAACTGGGGAAGAAAAGAAATTCAATTGGCCGAGGCCGAAATGCCAGGATTAATGGCGCTTCGCGAAGAATATGGGAACGAGCAGCCACTTAAGGGGGCCCGTATTGCCGGATGTCTTCACATGACCATCCAAACTGCGGTATTGATAGAAACCTTGGTCGCATTGGGGGCAGAGGTTACCTGGAGTTCCTGTAACATATTTTCAACCCAAGACCATGCGGCCGCCGCAGTCGCAGCTGCTGGCATATCGGTCTATGCATGGAAAGGAATGAACGAGGAGGAATTTGATTGGTGTATAGAACAAACTTTGTTTTTTGGGGAAGGCCGAAAACCATTAAATATGATATTGGACGATGGGGGTGACCTTACCAATATGGTTTTGGACCGTTATCCCGAAATGGCGGCAAACATCAAAGGTCTTTCAGAAGAAACGACCACCGGGGTGCACCGACTTTACGAACGGGTAAAAAAGGGAACCCTTCCCATGCCCGCCATCAATGTAAACGATTCGGTCACCAAATCGAAGTTCGATAATAAATATGGCTGTCGCGAAAGTGCCGTTGATGCCATTCGCCGTGCCACAGATACGATGTTGGCCGGGAAGCGCGTGGTTGTAGCGGGCTATGGTGATGTCGGCAAAGGAACCGCACTCTCGTTCAAGGGAGCAGGGTCTATCGTCACCGTTACGGAAATCGATCCCATATGCGCCCTTCAGGCCTGTATGGATGGCTACGAGGTCAAGAAACTGGAGACCGTGGTCGGTGTTGCCGATATTATCATTACGACTACGGGCAACAAGGACATTATTCGCCCAGAGCATTTTAAAGCGATGAAGGATAAGGCCATTGTTTGCAACATTGGGCATTTCGACAATGAAATCGATATGGCCTGGTTGAACAAAAATTATGGTAAAACCAAAGATGAAATAAAGCCACAGGTAGATAAATATACGATAGAAGGGAAAGATATCATCGTTTTGGCTGAAGGGCGCTTGGTGAATCTCGGTTGTGCCACAGGCCATCCCAGTTTTGTGATGAGCAACTCTTTCACCAATCAGACCCTGGCTCAGATCGAGTTATGGAAAAACAGTGATGCTTACGAAAACGACGTGTATATGTTGCCCAAGCACCTCGATGAAAAAGTGGCCAAACTGCACTTATCGCGTTTGGGCGCCGAACTCACCGAACTTAACAAAGATCAGGCTGATTATATTGGGGTTACCGTTGAAGGGCCTTTCAAACCCGAATACTACCGATATTAAGGATCGGCTGGAAATCGTAGCCATTACGGCACAAAAAAAACCTGCACTTGTACAAGTGCAGGTTTTTTAATGTTATTAGGCCATTATTAGGCTTCAAATGGCTCTATGGAAACATATGACTTTCCACCGGCCTTCTTTTCAAATTTTACCATTCCGTCTACACGAGCATGCAAGGTATGGTCTTTTCCGGCATAAACATTCTCTCCTGGGTTATGTTTGGTGCCACGTTGTCTTACGATAATATTTCCGGCGATAGCGGCTTGTCCTCCAAAAATCTTGACTCCCAAGCGTTTCGATTCTGAATCCCTGCCGTTTTTGGAACTACCTACACCTTTTTTATGTGCCATTTTATTGCGGTTTTAATTCTAGGGGAAATTTTATTTGCCCCCGTTCAATTTGTCTTGAAGTTTCTTTAATTCATCCCATTTGCCATCAGCGGCGAGCTGTGCCTGTTGTGGCCAAGTGGTTGGCTCCAAATGGGCCATTCTTGAGCTGGCTTCGGTCAAAATATCCTTGATTTTCTCAGGTTTGGCCTTGGCCAATTTTGCAAAGGATTCCAATCCTGCGTTTGTCAAAGCTTCCGCGGCTTTTGGGCCAATCCCTTCAATCTTTTTCAAATCGTCTGCCTTGGCTGTTTTGGCCGGCGCCTTCTTGACAGCTGCGGATTTCTCTTTTGCAGGTTGCGTCTCGGCTTTCGGTTTTGCCGCTGCCTTGGCCTTTTCTTCCTTCACCGGTGCAGCTTTTGGCTTCTCAACCTTAGCTACGGCGGCTTTTGGTTTCTCGACCTTTGCCACAACCTCTTTTTTGGCTCCGGAGGCGATAATGCCCTCCACCAAGATTTCTGTCAACGCCTGTCGGTGACCGTTTTTCTTTTGGTAACCCTTTCTTCGTTTTTTCTTGAAGACGATTACTTTATCACCTTTAAGGTGCTTCACGACTTTGGCTTCAACAGCCGCGCCGTTTATAGCCGGGGCGCCAATGGTAATGTTCTTACCGTCATCCAAAAGAAGTACTTGGTCAAAAACGACTTTTTTCCCTTCTTCCGTTTGCAAACGGTGAACATACACTTTTTGGTCTTTTGCAACTTTGAATTGCTGCCCTGCCATCTCTACAATTGCGTACATAGCGTGTATATTATGGTTTAAATGTTCCCATTTTTTTTAAATAGGAGGGTGCAAATATACTTCTAATTCATTAATGTACAAGATGTTTTTTAAGTTTTTAGTCTATTTCTTTTTGGGATTGTTGGAAGATTTGAAGAGTTGCATGAAGGCCAAGGTGAGCACCAAGGAAGTCGCAAATCCCATAATGGCCACGGTGAAAAAAACGATCGCCTCAAAATCCTTATAATCCTTAAACCAAACACTGGAAAGTTCCTCTAGAAAGTCGGCGTTGATTTCCGTGGCATACAAAGCAAAAAACAAGGTGAAGATCAATGTGGCCGTGAACCCGGTGACCAAGCCTATTTTAAATCCCTGTCCGTAACTAAACCCTATTGGATCTCTCAAGCGTTCATATTTGATGGCCTCAAAAATGGAAAACCCGGTAATCACCCCATTAAAAAGGCTGAAAAAAATGTTGGTGTGCAAACCGAACAATGCCAAGATCAAAAAATAGGCGATCAAAGAACCACTGGCTGCAATTCCAAAGCGAATGGGCAAGGAAAATCTTTTCATGTAAATGGCTTGTTTAAAATGTTATGTTACATTTAAAAACTAAAATTAAACAATAATTATTTGTTAAAGCACAAAGTGGGTTACATCTATCCTCTCAAAAGAGGTATTTTAGCCCTAACGTACTGCCTTAGGGAAATTAACAAATAATTTAAATCACTCTTAATGAAAAGAACAATATTTTTTGCAATGACGGTCCTACTTATGGGAATGAACACGATGGCCCAAGATGCCAATGAAGAGGTAATCGTCCTGGAAGACATCGCGGTAAACGATATACTCCAACAATATATCGATGCCATTGGCGGTTCCGATAAACTGAACAGTGTTACCACGTATTCCCTATCGGCTGAAGCGGAAATGCAGGGCATGAAATTGGATCTGGAAATGAAAAAAACTTCCAAGAACCAATTTATGCAAGATGTGAAGGTCATGGGAAATTCGATGAGCAAACAGGTATTGGATGGTGATAGTGGGTATATCGAGATGCAAGGACAACGCCAAGACCTTGCGGCCGAGGACATCCAAAAAATACAGGAAGAATCAGCAACTTTTCCGGAACTGAATTATCTAAAAGCCGAAGGAATAACCCTCGAGGGTATCGAAACCATTGATGGCAAGAAAACCTACAAGCTCAAAATTTCGGATGAAAAATCTTCTTTCTATGATATGGAGACCGGGCTCAAAATCCAAGATGCCCTCATGGTGGAGGCCCAAGGCCAGCAATTGAGCACCACTTTTACCTACAGCGATTATAAGGAAGTGGATGGCATCAAATTTCCCTTTTTGCTCACTCAGGCCATGGGGCCACAAAGCTTTGATTTCATCGTAAAGGAAATCAAGGTGAACGAAGGTGTGAGTGATGCCGATTTTGAATAGGTTTCAAAAAAATCAAGCCGTCGTTATCGAACAAGTTGTTTCGGTGCCGACGGCTTTTTTTCACTTTGAAACTTTGATCACAGCATAAAATATTACACTTCTTGCGTAAAAACAAATGGTCAACGTTTCTTTTTGTTGACCAGCCACACCCCGAGCAAAATGATCAAGCCCCCAACGATTTGATAGAGATTGATGCGCTCCCCGTCCAATACGCCCCATAAAATGGCAACCAAGGGAATCAAGTAGGTCACTGAAGCGGCAAAAACCGGACTCGACACATGGATTAACCGATTGAACAGAATATTGGCAAGTGCGGTACCCAGCAGTGCCAAGACCAAGAGATACCAAATGGCGGTATGCATCGGGCCGTTACCTTGGAACTGTTGAAAAAATCCGGAATAGATGACCAATCCTAAAGCGGGTAAAAGGACTACCGCAAAACTTGCCGTGGTAATTGTTAGGGAACTTAGATGGTACAACCTGTTTTTTACGATGTTGATGTTGATGGCATACCCCAGGGCGGAAAGCAATATGAAGATCGCATACCAATAATTCTGCGTGGAATCAAATTCCATCCCGGCCAGGATCAAGGCCAAGGTTCCCAAAAGACCAACAAATACCCCAACAATTTGTTTTTTGACAATGGTGATACCGAACAGTAAAATCCCGACCAAGGACGTCAACAAGGGAACGGTGGAATTAAAAATTGCGGTGACACCACTATCCAACTCCGTTTGCGCCAAAGCGAACAAAAAAGGCGGAAAAAAGGAACTTAAAAACCCCGCCATGACCAGCCATTTAATGTCCGCGGCACGGAGCTTCCGCAAGCTTCTAAAACCTATGACCAACAAAAAGAACGCCGCAAAGACAATGCGCACCCCCCCCAACTGCAGCGCAGAAAAGCCCAACAGGGAACGTTTGATCAGGATAAAGGAGGAACCCCAAATCAATGATAACAGAATGAGATAGAGCCATTTTTTTTGGTAATCGTTCAATCGAGAAATTTTTGGCAAAAGTGCAGCTTTTTGGGCTAGCATTTACAACCATAATACGTAAATTTGAATTCGTCAAAACCGATATCGTTATGCTGGTTATCCCAAAAAAGTATTTAATGTTCGCGCTCTTTTTCTTGATCATTTCTTGCAAGGAGGATAAAAAAACATCTGAAGGGCCCTCTCAAATGAAAAAGGTCATGGCCATTCACGACGAGGTGATGCCCCAAATGGGCGTCATGGGCAAATTGGTAGAGGAATTAAAGAAAAAGGAAGACAGCACCGCAGTCGGCCAGGAGTACAAAAAGGCAAGGGAGGAACTACAAGCAGCCAATAAGTCGATGATGGTTTGGATGCAGGAATTTGGAAATCGTTTCGATTCGGATGAAATCTTAAATGGCAAGGAACTCAATGATCAAAAACAACAATGGTTAAATGAGGAGGAGCAGAAAGTGCAAGCCTTAAAAGAAGAAATCTTGACGAGCATCGAAAAGGCCGAAACCTTGCTCAAGGATACGAATTGAAATTTTCACGGAAAGGCAATTTTCCAAGATCTACGTTGCCCCCGGAAATGATAATGCCAATTTTTTGATCTGCGAATCTATCCTTTTCCCGCAACAGGCCGGCCAAAGCGACAGCACTTGAAGGTTCCACGATTATCTTCATACGCTCCCAAATAAGGCGCATCGCTCCAATAATTTCTTCTTCCGTAACCCGAATTATGTCGGTAACGTGCTGCTGGATTATCGGGAAATTTTTATCGCCCAAGGTGGTGCGCAAACCATCGGCAATCGTATTTACCGTAAGGTTATCTTCTATTTTTCCGCTTTTCATGGACCGATAGGCATCATCGGCCTCAAAGGGCTCGGCTCCGTATACCTTGCAGTTTTTACCAAAATGAAATGCCGCCAAAGCGCTTCCCGCTATGAGGCCACCACCTCCGACAGGACAAAAAATGGCCTCCAAATCGCCATGATCCCTTAAAAGCTCCAATGCTGCCGTACCTTGCCCCACGATTACCTTTTCATCGTTGGAAGGGTGGATGAAGGTAGCGCCCGTTTCTTTGGCTATGGCATCGGCCATGGCCTTTCTGGCTTTTAAGGTGGGCTCGCATTCATAAATCCTGGCGCCATATTCAATGACCCCGACCTTCTTTACCTGGGGCGCGGAGGTGGGCATAACGATATGGGCGGTGACCCCCAAACTTTTGGCGGCCAAGGCCAAAGCCTGTGCAAAATTACCGGAAGAGTGGGTTACCACACCACCCTTTCTTTGGGCATCTGTAAGTTGGAGAATGGCATTGGTTGCCCCCCTCATTTTATAGGCTCCCATTCTTTGGAAATTCTCACATTTAAAATAGAGGGTCGCCCCGGCGATCTTGTCGATCGATCGCGAACTGAGGACAGGCGTTTTGTGGATGTAGGGGCCTATCCGATTCTGGCAAGCCAAAAGTTCTTTTTTGTTCATGCGATTAGGGTTAGATGGAGCCTTTTAAAATAGCCCTCAATCCCTCCAGCGCAAGGTTTCCATGATCGTCAGGATATCGTTCTGGAGGTAAACCGCTGCTGGATAGATCGAATCATAATTGGGTTTGGCATAGAAATAGAGTGACCCCGTCACAAAATGATGGATGCTGTCGGTCACATAAAACTGGGCTTGGGATGCCGCATCACCGCTTACGGCATAAAACATTCCGTAGACCCGGTCTTTTGGATTTTCAAATATCTTGGGTTCGATGGCATCGGCCTTGACCACGTGCTCATAGCTGAACTTTTGGGCATCACCCAATAGTTTTATAAGATTTCCCGCTACCGGCTTGTAATTGACAAAAATGGTCCCCTTCATTCCCCGATAGTCCAAAGTGAGTGATTGGGCCTTCTTTTCCTTGATCTCGGCCATCTGATTGTACTGAAACATAAAGTGATCGGTCTGTAATGTTGCCGTTTTAGCTTCGGGGTATTCCAATCTAAGGAATGCCTTTGGCTTCGGAAGCACTTCCTGTTTGCATCCCAACAACAAAATGATGGAGAGCAACATTGCAAATGATATCCTAATTTGCATTGGGTAAGGTGATTTTTATCTGTTTTAGGCGCTTTTTGTCCAAACTCTCAACCACGAACTGGTAATCGTTGAATTGGATCTTATCTCCTCTTTTGGGAAAACTCCCAGCGATTTCCAGTACGAAACCCGCTATGGTTTCCGATTCGCCCTTCTGGGCCTCGAAGAGGTCCTCTTCCTCTATTTTAACGACCCTATAGAAGTCTTTGAGCGCGGTTTTCCCATCGAAGACAAAATTGCGTTCGTCCAATTTTGAGAAAACCAGATCCTCATCATCGAACTCATCGCTAATATCGCCGACAATTTCTTCTATGATGTCTTCCAAGGTCACGATTCCCGAAGTTCCCCCATATTCATCAACGACAACGGCCAAGTGCATCTTCTTTTCCTGAAATTCAAGCAGCAGGTCATCCAATTTTTTGTTTTCCGGGACAAAATACGGTTCGCGAATAAGGCTCATCCAGTTGAAGGTCTTCCTATCGATATAGGGCAAGAGGTCCTTTACATAGAGTACGCCCAGCACGTTGTCCATATTTTTTGAGAATACCGGAATACGGGAATAGCCATGCGATTTGATTTCAGCGATGACTTCCAGAAACTTCATTTCCTCATTCAGGGCAAAAATATCGATACGGGGCCTCATTACCTGTTTGGTATCGGTATTGCCGAAACTAACGATGCCCTGTAATATTTTGTGTTCTTCCTTTGAAGTATCGCCTTCGGAAGTCAGTTCCAAGGCCTGTGACAGATGATCTACGCTCAGATTCGATTTTTCTTTCCCCAATTTATCATGGAGGAAGATCGTTCCCGAACGCATGGGCAAACTGAGGGGCGAAAAAAGCAGGTCGAGCACTTTTAGTGGATAGACCATAAAATGGGCGAAAGCCCTTTTATTTCTATTGGCGTATACCTTGGGCAGGATTTCGCCGAACATCAGAATCAAGAAGGTCGCAAGCACCACCTCCAACAAAAACCTGACCGAGAGTATCCCGAACAGAACATAATTGATGTTGACAAAAACAACGTCGCCAATGGTGCTGAATAAAAGTACCACGCCAATATTGATGGTATTGTTCGCTATCAAGATAGTGGCCAATAATTTTTTGGGACGTTCCAAAAGCTTGGCAATCATCGTTCCTTTCGACGTCTTGTTTTCCACTAATTCATTGACATCGGTAGAAGATAGACCAAAGAAGGCCACCTCTGCGCCGGAAATCAGGGCGGAACATATCAACAACAACACCAAAAGGGCAAATTTAACCGCTAGGGCACTATCAAAAACAATAAAATTCAATAGTATACGTAAGGGGTCTGGGTCCAACAGTTGCTATTTAGTTATATATCTAAAAAGGCAGGTCATCTTCCTGATCAGCCTCTTGCACGGGTGCCAAATTTTGGCTGGTGTCCTTTGCCGTCACCACGGCTTCCGGGCTGTTTTGACTGTTTCCTAAACTTTCCTTCTTTGTGGTCAAAAAGGTGAAATCTTGCACCTGCACCTCGGTGGAGTATCGCGTTGCACCGTCTTCACCCTGCCATTGACGGGTCTTTAGACGGCCTTCAACATATACTTTATCCCCTTTGCTCAAATATTTTTCGCAGATTTCAGCTGCCTTGTTCCTCACGACGATATTGTGCCAATCGGTATTGGTAACACGTTCCCCGGTCTGCTTGTTGGTATAGGTTTCGTTGGTGGCCAAAGGAAAACGGCCAATGCAGCCACCTCCTTCGAAATAATGCATTTTAACCTCATCGCCCAGATGCCCTATCAACATCACTTTGTTTAATGTCCCGCTCATAATTATTTGCTAATATGCAAAAGTACTAAATTTTAAATGTTTTAATAAAATCTGCCAACAAAACTGGCATGGGATAAACCTCCAACTCACTTACAAGCACCGTATGGCCCTTCAGCTCGGCACATCGCGCAATCCAAAATTTGGTGTGTAAATGTTGGTGCGTTAATTTATGCACCAACGGCTTCTCGTTGTGGAGGTACACCTCGGTGGCATCGATAAACCGCAATTGTTCCGGAATCCTGTTCTTTAAGCAGTTGAGGTCGATTTCCATATCCGATTCGATGAGCGGAAATTGCCACAAGTGCTTCCATATACCCTTCTCCCTCCGTTTTTCGATAACCGTTGAAGGATATCCTTCGGCATCTATGGCCAAGGGCACCACATAGTTGAAATATCTATTTTTGGGCTTTGATTTTTTCAGCTTCAACGGCAAGCTTTCAACGAGTCCTTTTTGCAATGCCACGCAACCATCGTTCAAAGGACATTTAGGGCAATTTGGACTTTTTGGGACGCATTGTATGGCGCCAAATTCCATGATGGCTTGATTATAGTCCCTTATATTTTCCTCATCCATCAACTCCTGGGCCAATTGTTTAAAATAGGTACTGCCCTGGGCATCATTAATGGGAAGGGTAATGCCAAAGTACCTTGATAGCACCCTATAAACATTTCCATCAACGACGGCATGCGGTGCATCGAAACAAATTGAGGCGATCGCACTGGCGGTATAATCGCCGACTCCCTTTAATTTGATCAATTCATTATAGCTGTTTGGAAAGGCACCCTGATACTGTTGCGTTATCAATTTGGCGGTGGCATGCAGGTTTCTTGCCCTGGAATAATACCCAAGTCCCTGCCATAGTTTCATGACCTCTTCTTCAGGGGCTTTGGCCAGGTCTTCCACGGACGGAAAATGCGCGATGAACTTCAAATAATAGGGGGTGCCCTGTGCCACTCTGGTTTGCTGAAGTATAATTTCAGACAGCCATATTTTATAAGGATCTTTGGTGGCACGCCATGGAAGTGGTCTTTTGTTTGTGGCATACCAGCGCAAAACTTTTTGGGAAAACAACATGAATTTATTCGTAATGCGCTAAAGTAGTGGTTTATAGACTTAAAAATAATGGTTTAAAGCAAAAGATTCAATTTAATTTATATATTTGCAACCCTTAAAACAAACTATATTATTTCATTTAATAAAAGATGACGAAAGCGGAAATTGTAGCAAAAATCGCGGATAAACTAGGAATGGAAAAAGGAGATGTCCAGGCCACTGTGGAATCCTTTATGGAAGAGGTAAAAACTTCTTTGGAAAGCGGTGACAACGTGTATTTACGTGGTTTTGGTAGTTTTATTATCAAGAGAAGGGCCGAAAAGACAGGCAGGAACATTTCTAAAAACACCACTATCAAAATAGCGGCACATAATATACCCTCGTTCAAACCCGCAAAGGTTTTTATTGAAGGTGTCAAGAGCAATGTTCAAATAAAATAATCAATAATTTAAAAGCAGATCTTCATGCCGAGTGGTAAAAAACGAAAAAGACATAAGGTAGCTACCCATAAGCGTAAAAAGCGACGGAGAGCTAACCGACACAAGAAAAAGTAGTTGTTCCGACTACTTTTTCATTTTAATCCGTTCTTTGACATAGAGATTCAAAAGAGAAGAATTTCGGCAGGTCTGCACGGCCTGTTTATAACATTGTTTAATCTATTTATCCACTCCGATAATTGTGGAGGGATAACTATAAATACAATCAGGTGAATAGAGAATTAATCGTAAGATCTAGTTCTGATGCCGTTGATTTTGCTTTGCTCAAAGATGGAAAGCTCACTGAATTGCATAGAGATGAGGATAACAACAATTTTTCCGTTGGCGATATTTTTTTGGCCAAGATACGGAAGCCTGTGACCGGTTTAAATGCCGCGTTTGTGAACGTTGGTTATGAAAAAGATGCCTTTCTGCATTACCATGACCTTGGGCCACAATTGGCCTCAATGCTAAAATTCATTAAAAATGTGAGTACTGGAAAGCTTAGGGATTACTCCCTCAAAAACTTTCCTTTTGAAAAAGACATTGACAAAAACGGTGTGATTACCGATGCCATCAAGGCCAATCAGTCTTTACTGGTGCAAATCGTAAAGGAACCCATTTCCACCAAAGGACCCAGAATTAGCTCAGAACTTTCGTTCGCAGGGCGTTATCTGGTCATGGTGCCTTTTTCAGACCGGGTGTCGGTCTCACAGAAGATAGGCAGCAAGGAGGAAAAAGAGCGTTTGAAAAGATTGGTCATGAGCATTAAGCCAAAAGGTTTTGGCGTGATCATCCGTACTGTTGCCGAAGGCAAAAAAGTCGCGGAACTAGACAAAGATTTGGAAAACTTGCTGAACAAATGGACGGCAATGTGTAAAAGATTGTACAGAGCGCCAACACCATCAAAGGTATTGGTCGAAGTCAATAGGGCCTCCAGCATACTCAGGGATGTGTTCAACGACACCTTCACGGGCATATATGTCGACGATGAAACGCTTTGCGGACAAATACAAGATTATGTATTGGAAATCGCACCGGGCAAAGAGTCGATCGTGAAGCATTATAATTCCCAAGTACCGATTTTCGAGAAATACGGGATCGAGCGACAGATCAAGACATCTTTCGGGCGCACCGCCTCCATGAGCAAGGGAGCCTATTTGATCATTGAACACACCGAAGCACTACATGTGATCGATGTGAACAGTGGTAATCGTTCGAACAAGGCAAACAATCAGGAAGACACCGCTTTGGAAGTGAACCTTTTGGCCGCTTCAGAAATTGCCAGGCAGCTACGCCTGCGCGATATGGGCGGCATCATTGTCATCGACTTTATCGACATGGTGAAACAGCACCATAGAAAAAAGCTGTTCGAACATCTCAAAGATGAGATGAAAGATGATCGGGCCAAGCACAAGATCTTGCCCCCAAGTAAATTTGGACTCATTCAGATCACTAGACAAAGGGTGAGGCCAGAAATGAATATAAAGACCACCGAGGAAGATCCCAATAAGCCAGGTGGAGAAGTAGAGGCCCCGATAGGGATTGTCGACAGGGTCAATTCGGATTTGGAGAAGTTATTGAAGGGCCCGGCAAAGGATAACAGTGTGACACTAAACATACATCCTTTTATTGCCGCCTATCTAACAAAAGGTTTTCCATCAATCCGTACCAAGTGGTTCTTGGAATATAAAAAATGGATAAAGATTCAACCAAGGGATGCCTATACCTATCTTGAATATCGCTTCAAGAATACGGAAGGCAAAACTATTTATTAAAACTTAAGCGACCTTTGGAAACAAGGGTCGCTTTTTTTATTTCCACTACTTTTGCGTCATGCCATCTTCAAAAAGTTATTCCCTACAGGAAGCCACCAAAAAATTGGAAGGCTATTGTGCCTATCAGGACCGATGCCATAAAGAAGTCGTGGGAAAATTGCGGGAAATGCACATGATACCTGAAGCCATTGATATCATCGTCACCCAATTGATCCAAACCGACTATCTGAATGAAGAAAGGTTCGCTAGAAGTTTTGCCAGAGGGAAATTCAACATCAAAAAATGGGGCAGGAACCGAATTATCAACGCATTGAAACAAAGGGATATTTCCAAATACAACATAGGGATAGCCCTCAAGGAAATTGACGATAGTGACTATAAAAGGACTTTTGATGAGCTCTCTAAAAAATGCCTCAAAAACCTCAAAATGGGAAACCCACAGGCAAGGCGAAAAAAAATGGCCGACTATCTTTTATATCGCGGATGGGAAAGTGAATTGGTCTATGACAAGATCAAAGAACTCCTCGGATGAACATTGCTTGGAAAGGAATTCCGATCAGCTCCCATTTATCGAAAATTGAAACTGGCACCAATACTAACCACCAACTGGTTGTGCAGTTCTTCAGCGGGACTTCTGTCTTCGGATTTGTATCTGGCTATGGGAAAACCCACTTCGCCAAAAAGTCCAAAACCATCCGATAGGAAATACCGAACCCCCGTATGGAACCCAAAATTCTTTAGACTAAGGTCCAAACCCGGATAAATATCAAATTCATCCCCCAAACCAATGACTTCGCCCAAATGCGCATTGGCCCTGGCCTTTACATCGAAACGATCGGTAAACCCGGCATTCAAATTTTCGTCGACACTCAAAAGATATGTAGAGGAAATGCCCAGGGAAATATTTTCCGCCAACCCGTAATCGTAGGTCGCATTGATTCCTGTTCCATTGTCCTGCAGGTTGATGCCAACCTGAAATTTTTGATCGCCTTCCCCTGAATAAGCTTGGGAAAAAAGGCTAGTGATGCCCATTAGGCATAAGAGGTAGGCACAATAGTTTTTCATAGGTCGGTAATTTAGAATTGAATATTTAAGATAATGATAATTAATAACTATCGCAATACTTTTTGGGCCCCTACCATCGCTTTCTGGTTCTTCCATTCTATCCATTGTTGACCGCCCAATTTGCGCATCAAGTTGTCGTAGTTACGCATCACAAATATATTATAGAGCCCTTTTACCACATTGGCAGAGTTTCTGGGCCATGCCCTCAGACTCATCGAAAATCCCGGCGTAAGGTACTTCATATAATGCCAATATCCTTCCGGCATATACAAAACCTCGCCATGTCCCAAAAGGGTTCGATAGCCATTGGCTTGCTTCAAAAGCGGCCATTTTTCAAGATCGGGATTGGCAAAATCGATGCTTTCATGGGTGATCAGCGAATGGGGTACCTTATAGAGGTTCTTGGTTTCCGTTTGTGGAAATAGGATACATTCTTTGGTGCCTTCAAAATGAAAATGAAAAATGTTCGCCAAGTCAATATCGTAGTGCATGAAGGTGTAAGAATCACTGCCCCCAAAAAAAAGCATCGGTAAATTCTTTTGCAGTCTGAGCCCTAAATCGGGATACTCGTAATCTTCCTGTAACTCGGGTACCTCCTTTAGGATGTTCCACAGGAATATTCTATAACGTGTGGGCTCTTTTTTGAGCAGGTCGATATAATCGGCCATTTTCATCTTTGCGTGAGGTTCGTTAAAACCATCTTTATGGTGAACGGGCCGATCGTCGTAGAGCGGTACAATTTTATCCCCCGCAACGAGGCGCATATATTCCAGGTTCCAGTGGCTGTAAGCGGGCCAATCTACAGTAGCCTTTTCGATCACTACCGGCAATTGTGGCCTGAAATAATGATCGATAAAGTCTTGTTTATTAATGGTTTTAACCCTTGGGATTTCTCGTAAATTCAATTTTATTCGGGTTATTTATGAACCTCAAATTTAATTAACCTTTGGGAAAAATTATCTTAAAATTAAGCTAATATAGGCCTATTCCGCCGCCTTGCTTTTGCGTTTTGCCTCCTCATTTCGAGCGATATGGTGACCCGGCCTTGACCATTTTGGTTTTTCTCCCAAGGGTATAAATTGTGAATCGGCTGCTTCCACCGTTTTGGGCTGGTCTATTTTGGCAAAGGCTTTCTGTGGTCGTAGTCCCAAGGTAGAGAACATCGCCATATCTTCATTCACGTCGGGATTGGGCGTGGTCAACAATTTATCGCCCGCAAAGATCGAATTGGCACCGGCAAAGAAGCACATGGCCTGGCCTTCCCTACTCATGTCGGTACGACCTGCCGACAACCTGACCTGTGTTTGAGGCATCACGATACGGGTCGTAGCTACCATCCGGATCATTTCCCAAATGGCTATGGGCTGCATTTCCTCCATAGGGGTACCCGCAACGGCCACCAAGGCATTGATGGGCACGGATTCGGGTTGGGGGTTGAGCGCGGCAAGGGCCACAAGCATTCCCGCCCTGTCTTCAATTGACTCGCCCATCCCTATGATTCCCCCGCTGCACACGGTAACATTGCTTTTGCGCACATTATCGATCGTCTTTAAACGGTCGTCGAAGGCGCGGGTTGAAATGATATCCTTGTAATATTCCGCCGATGTATCCAAATTATGGTTATAGGCATAAAGACCAGCTTCAGCCAGTCGTTTCGCCTGGTTTTCAGTGAGCATGCCCAACGTACAGCACACTTCCATATCCAATTTATTGATCGTACGGACCATTTCCAGGACCTGCTCGAATTCAGGGCCATCCTTTACATTGCGCCATGCCGCACCCATGCAGACCCTGGAACTGCCCGAAGCCTTGGCGCGAAGCGCTTGGGACTTTACCTGACCCACTGACATTAAATCATTGCCCTCTATATTCGTATGGTAACGCGCCGCCTGTGGGCAATAACCACAGTCTTCGGGGCATCCCCCCGTTTTGATGGAAAGCAGGGTCGACACCTGTACCGTGTTCGGATCGTGATGTAATCGATGCACGGTGGCCGCCTGATATAACAGCTCCATGAGCGGTTTTTGGTAAATGGACAAGATTTCAGTTTTGGACCAGTTGTGTCTTATTTCACTCATGAAAGTTGCTTAATTGAAAATCAAAAATAAACTTTAATGTCTGGAATTGCCAAATAACCTTTCCTTTATTGTTCCGAAGGGGCCTTTAACAAGATACTCACCGCATTGCCCCCAAAACCAACCGCGTTCACCAATACCCTTTTGATTCTTTGAGGAACCGAACCATATTCCAAAAATGGAATTTTAATAAGATGTTGATGATTCATCATCAAAATCGCCATTTCAATCCCAAACATTCCGGAAGCGCCAAACGTATGCCCAATTTTCCATTTATTGGTGGTCATCGGTGGAAGTCGACTTCCAAAAACCTTCTGTATCGCCCTATATTCTGCAAGATCGCCTTTAAGGGTTCCCGGAGCATGCACCACCATTACATCTACATCCTCGGGTTGGTTCCGCCCCAAAGCCATTCTCATCGAACGTTGGAAACATTCCGCATCCGTGGAAATGGAAACATTATGTGCCAAAGGCTCCGTTGCATAGCCCAAACCCTCGATCACGGCCAATGTGGTATCATGAAGGCCCAACTCCAGACAAGCCAAGGCCGCACCTTCGCCCAATACCATAGTGTTGCGGTCTTTATCCAAATCCAAGCTGCGGCAAGGATAGTCCGAATCATCTTGGGCATAGATTTTCAAAGCCTTCATTTGGGCAAGTGTGAAAGGCGTCAAAGGGGCTTCACTGCCCCCGACCAAAAATTTATCGGCCATGCCGCTCCCGATCCATGCTACACCGTTTAGCAGCGCATGCAAGGCAGTGGAGCAAGTGATCGAATGGGAAATCTCTGGACCCTTGGACTGCAGGTCATGGGCCACCCAAGATGATATATTGCCAAGGGTCGTCGTGGGCGAAGCCAAAGTGCCTGTTCTGCCATGGGTCAAAAACGTCTCATGGTGCTTTTCAAACAGGGCAGTGGCCCCTCTTGAAGAACCTAAATTGATTCCAAAATGGTCGCCCCTTATCCAACCCGCTCCCGCAATGGCCCTACGGGCAACTGATATGGCGTAGAGTACCGAATCATCCAAGTATTTGAATTTAGGATCCGATTTTTGTAGTTCGATGATCAGGTCCTTTGCCGTTTTGGGCAATCGAGCCACCCATTCGTAGGTCGTTCCGATCTTTTCGCGAGAAAGATGATGGGCGTCGGTCTGGTACCCCTGCCATACCTCGCTTGACGTATATCCCATCGCGGAGATGGAGGAAATTGCGGTAATCGAAATCGGTCGGTTCGTCATTTGTCCCTTTAATTAGACTATTTCCAATATCCTTGTGATACTGTCATAGATCTTCTGCAATTGTGCTTCTGAAATGATATAGGGAGGTAAAATATAAATGGTATTTCCCAAAGGGCGCAAAAATACGCCGTTGTCCATAAAATGGTTGAAAAGTCGGTCCCTTAAATTACCATATCGCTCCATTTCCATATTCATATCCAAGGCATAGATGACCCCACATTGCCGTGTACGGGCCACCTTGGGGTGGTTTCTGATGAGAGCGTCGAAGGCGCGGTGCGAATCGGAAATCCTTTTGATGTTTTTTTGGATCTCAGCTGATTTCAAAAGCGCCAGGCCCGCCAAAGCGGCCGTGCAAGCCAAAGGGTTGGCCGTATAGGTATGACCGTGGAAAAAACCTTTGGCGATCTCATCGCTATAAAAGGCATCATAGATCTTCTGGGCGCAACTGGTAATCGCCATGGGGAGCAGTCCCGCGGTAAGGGCTTTTGAAAGGCACATGATGTCTGGTTTCACCATAATTTGATCAGACGCGAAATCAGTGCCCGTTTTACCAAAACCGGTCATCACCTCATCGGCAACGGTGACCACGTCATGGAGCTTCAATAGCCTTAAAATACGGCATAAGCCTTCTTTGTCATGCATCTGCATGGCCGCAGCGCCCTGTACCAAGGGTTCATAAATGAAACCCGCGATATCATTTCGGCCCAACCGGGTTTCCAATTGGTTTAATATAGTTTCAATATTGTTTTGGGTCGGGACCGGGATACGTTCAACTGCCAAGAACAGATCCTCAAACGGGCCGTTATAGACCGAAAGACCCGAGACCGACATGGCACCAAAAGTATCGCCATGGAACCCCCCTTCAAACGCCAGGAGTACCTTCCTTTTTTTGCCTTTGTTGAAATGGTATTGCAAAGCCATTTTTATTCCAATCTCAGTAGCAGTTGAACCGTTGTCTGAAAAAAAGAGCTTTTTTTGGTTAAAGGGCAATATTTTGATGAGCTCTTCCGACAATTGTACGGCAGGCTCATGTGTAAATCCACTGAAAACCACCTGATCGAGACTTTGCATCTGGGCATACACCCTTTCTATGATAAAATCGTTGCAATGCCCGTACATGGCCGTATACCAAGATGCGATACCATCGATATACTCTTTGCCATTTTCATCGTACAAAAGGGCGCCCTTGGCTTTAACGAGCCCCAACATTTTTGGATGCCGCTTGTGCTGCGTCAGCGGATGCCACAAATATTTTTGGTCTCGTGTTGAAAGATTTTTCACCGGTATTGTTATGAAGTAAGCGATTTCTCTATCTTGCAAAGATGGGAATTAATCCTATAACCGCCCATGCGAATTAGACCGATCGGAAATCTAAAAACATTGATCGCCCGCATGCCACAAAAGGTGGTATTCATTTCACTTTTGGTGGTTTCTATTGCCATTCGATTTCCGTTTTTCTTCAGGGACTATATCGATCGGGACGAAAGTACTTTTATCTTAATGGGACAATCTTGGGTTAACGGGCATCTCCCATACACCGAATTATGGGATTTAAAGCCCCCGATAACTTTCTTGTTTTTTGCTGGCATCATTTACGTGTTTGGAAAGAGCTTTTTGGCCATTCGCCTATTTGGGGCCCTGCTCGTAGCCATCTCTGCTTTTTTCACTTATAAAATCGGTGCAGAATTCGGAAACAAGAGCATGGGGTTTTGGGCCGCTCTGGGCGCAGTGGCGCTACAAAGCCTGTTCGGCAGCCTACAGGGCGTCATGTCGGAACATTTATGCATGGCATTGTTTATGCCGGGACTTTTCCTGATGCTTCGAACAAAAACCCATTGGGGGTATTTTTTGACCGGGCTCCTGATAGGCATGGCCATCATGACCAAATTGAACATCGCCTATGCGGCCTTTTTTCTAGGACTATATCTAATCTTTACCCCTTTCAACGCCAAATGGCCTGAAAGGAAATTATGGCAACCTATTCTCTATGGCGTTGGCATCATTGTTATTGTGGTATTGACGCTGCTCCCTTATTACCAAAATCAAGTTTTGGTCTGGTGGAATTCTGTCATCAAGGCATCTTTGGCATATGCCGGGTCAAGCCAAGGAGCGGTACTTAATTTGGCCCCAACCTTTTTGGCCCTTGCGTTATTTTTTTTCTGGGGCTGGCGAAAAAGATACCTCGATTTCAAAGATAGAAAGGTACAATTACTTGCCATCGCGATCATTGGCGTGCTATTCTCATTCGCCAAGGCCGGAAGGATCAACAGCCACTACCTGATACAACTGTATCCCATATTGATCGTTTTGGTCGGGCTATCCATCAGTAAAATAGACGTCCACCTCAAAAAAGCCTATCAACCCATTCTTGTTCTGCTATTACTTATGGTGCCGGCAGAGAGCTATTTGGAATATTATCGAATCGTAAAAAACAAATGGGAAGAGGGTACTTTTTACAATGGGGAAGGCATTACGGTACCCCTATACCTGATGAAAACATTTCCTGCAGAAAAAAATGTATTCTTTCTGGAATACCATATCGGATATTGGCTCATGGATGCCACTCCCCCGACCAAGGCAGCTACCCATCCCAGCAATATCTGTCGCGAAGAACTCTTTCCCTATTTTGACAATCCCAGAAAAACGGCTCTGGACGAAATCACGTTCATCATGTCGGTAGTCCGACCAAACATCGTGGTGACGCGAAAAAACAGATTGGTATTCGACGATAAGCTGGTCGAGGAAAATAGATATGTCAGTGCATACCTAAAAAATCACTACCAGGTATGGGCGACGGTTGAAGGGGCGGAAATTTATAAAAGATCAGATTGACATCAGGATGTTCCTGAAGGTATCGGCATACTTTTTTATGACCGGTTTATCAAAAACGGGCTCTTCATCGATCCTGCCGATCAAAGAAACCCCAGTTTTGTGCAATATGATATTCTCGGTTTGCGGATTGGCATCACCACTAAAAAGAACTGATACGTCATATCCCCTCATCTTCAGCCAGTTGATGGTAAGCAAGGAGTGGTTGATACTGCCCAAATAATGCCTGGAGACCACAATTACTTTGTAGTTGGGCATTATGATGTCGAGAATGGTGTCCTGTGCGTTCAGGGGCACCAATAGTCCGCCGGCACCCTCTATGACCAAATGATTGTCGGTATGAGGTTCGTGAATCTTGTTGGCGTCCAAAGTCACCCCATCAAACTCTGCAGCGGCATGTGGACTGATCGCTTGTGTGAGCTCAAAGCTGCTCTTATAAATTTTTGATTTTTTGTTCGACAACAGTTCGGCCACTTTATCGCTATCGGTATGGTCCAAGTCTCCTGCCTGAATGGGTTTCCAATAATCGGCTTCCAAAGCCTCTGTGATTATGGCGGAGGCGATCGTTTTACCTACCCCCGTTGATATTCCCGTTACAAAAATTCGCTTCATTTTATTGGGGCTTTGTTATCATTCCACAATTTAGGCATTTGTACTTTCTCTTTTCAAAAAAAGGAAAAAGTTTATGGAATATTCCCTTACGGTTGTAGTATGCCTCAGAACGCGTGGCTTTGCAATTGGGGCATACCACGGGCGCTCCATTATTATCCAAGGCATATGCCCTAATTTCATTGTAAATTTCCAAGGCATGTTCCATATCCCCATACAATACCTGCAACTTCACCCCTCCGATCGCATTGCTGATCAATGGATCCGAATTCAAGGTATTTTCATCCTTTAAAAAAACCCTTATGCCTTCCGATTCCAATTTTCCCTTGATGATCTGTACATCCGCGGCATATTCAAAAGCTGCAATGGTATAAAACTTTTCGTTCATGGATTATTGATTAAAACCGATAAGCGGTAGAGCAAGGCGGCGATTTGTTCTTTGGTATTATGGGCGTGCAGGCATATACGCAACCTTTCCCGTTCGATGGGAACCGTTGGAGAAAGGATGGGCTTCACTTCAAATCCAAATTCCCGCATCCCGTTTGACACCGCGCTCACCTTTTCATTGCCCGGGATGATACAGCAGTGAATGGCAGAAGTACTGGGTATGAATTTTGGTCCTAAACCCAAGCTTCCCATTTCTTGATTAAAATAGGCGATGTTTTCATGAAGCTGTTGCCGCTTTTTGTTCCCTAAATCGGTCTGTGCCATTTCATAGGAAGCATCGATCGTGGCCACCGTATGTGGCGGAAGGCCCGTGGTATAGATAAAGCTTCTGGCAAAGTTCAAAAGATAGGTTTTTAGGTCGCTTGATCCCAAAATAGCTGCCCCATGGCATCCCATCGCCTTCCCGAAGGTCACGATTCGCGCAAAGACATCCTGCTGCAGATTTAAGTGTTGTACGATCCCTGCACCGTCATTTCCAAAGATTCCCAGGGCATGGGCCTCATCAACCACCAAATAATAGCCATTTGCCCTGCAATAGGCCGAAAATTGCGGTAGGTCGGGACTATCCCCATCCATGGAAAAAACCGATTCGGTAACCACATAAACGGCAGCTTCCCGATCGTTCGGTGTGGCCGCCATATTACGCAAAATCTTTGCGGACAGGTCCCTTACATTGTTGTGTTCGAATTTGAAGCTCTTGGCATGTCCCAATTGAATGCCATCCCTTATGCTGGCATGTATATATTCATCATAAAACACCAAGTCGCCCCGCTGGGGAACCGATGCAAAAAATCCAACATTGGCATCATAGCCCGAATTGAAAACCAAGGCTGCATCAACCTGATGGATTCGGGCAAGTTTTTTTTCAAGTAGCCCATAAATGGGGTGATTTCCGCATAGCAATCGGGAGCCGGTCGCCCCGTTCAATACCAGGTTATGTTCCTTGAGCAATTTAACTGCCGTGTCTGTTATCGCCTCCTCTTTAGAGAACCCAAGGTAATCGTTGGATGAAAAATCGGCCAAGCCGTTAGCCATCGGCAGGCTTCGGAGGGTCCCGGCACGCTCCCGTTCGACGAGTTTTAAAATTAATTTTTCGGGGAATTTTGGCATGTGCCAAATTTACTATCTTTATTCAAACTTCAACCGATGGTCGTTTATAAAAGGGCTACGCAAGATTCGGAACTGCAACAGATTTTGGAGCTGCAGCAGAAAAATCTCATTCCGGTGCTTACCGAAGACGAAAAACAGCGAGAGGGCTTCGTGACCGTATCACATACCTTTGAAATACTGAAACGGATGAATGATGTTTGTGCCCATGTGATTGCCAAAGACGGAGATCGGGTGGTGGGTTATGCCTTGTGCATGCACCCCAGATTTGCCGAAGAAATAGAAGTTTTAAAACCGATGTTCGACGAGATTGGATCAGTGGTCCCGAAATCGGAGAAATATTTGGCCATGGGCCAAATCTGTATCGACAAGGAGTACCGGGGACAAGGACTCTTTCGCCATTTGTACGATCGAATGAAAAAAGGGGTGCAACCCGAATTTACCAGCATCATCACAGAGGTAGACGTAAAGAATGCCCGGTCGTTGAAAGCCCATTATGCCGTGGGTTTCAAACTGCTTAAAACCTATTCCTCGGGGGGGCAGGATTGGCATTTGATCGCCTTGAGCTGAACCAAAAGAGCCATCCTTTGATGATGGATGGCCCTTGAATTTGTAAATGTTATGGGATGCTGTTAATCTGCCAAGACGATTACTTTATTGCCTTTCATTTCGATGGTGCCACTGGTGATGGGCAAAATGGTCTTGCCACTGGCATCTTTTGAAAACCTCGATTGGTAGGCTTCATCAATGGATATGTTACCGTCGACCTTCACGTTTCCGGCTTGCAATAAGGACACGATTGGGGCATGGTCTTGCAACATCTGGAATTCCCCGTTAATACCGGGCACGGTAACCGAAGTAACTTCTCCGGCAAACAAGGTAGCTTCCGGTGATACGATCTCTAAATACATATTTTTAGCTGTAAATCATTATGAACAATCGGTGAACTTATGGTACGACCATGATACTAGGCCTCGGCCAGCATCTTCTCACCGGCTTCAATGGCTTCCTCTATGGTTCCTTTCAAGTTGAAGGCCGATTCCGGCAAATGATCTAATTTCCCTTCCATGATCATATTGAATCCCTTGATGGTTTCCTTGATGTCTACCAATACCCCTGGAATTCCGGTAAATTGTTCCGCAACATGGAAAGGTTGTGATAGGAAACGTTGAACCCTTCGTGCCCTGCCCACGGCCAATTTATCTTCCTCCGACAATTCTTCCATTCCCAAAATGGCGATGATATCCTGTAATTCTTTATAACGCTGCAACAATTCCTTGACCCTCTGGGCACAATCGTAATGTTCCTTGCCCAAAATATCGGCGGTCAAGATCCTGGAGGTCGAATCCAAAGGGTCGACCGCAGGATAGATGCCCAATTCCGCAATCTTACGGGAAAGTACCGTGGTGGCATCCAAGTGCGCAAAAGTGGTCGCCGGCGCGGGATCCGTTAAGTCATCCGCAGGCACATACACCGCCTGTACCGAAGTAATGGAGCCTCTTTTGGTCGAGGTAATGCGTTCCTGCATGGCGCCCATCTCGGTGGCCAATGTAGGTTGATACCCTACGGCCGATGGCATACGTCCCAAAAGAGCGGATACTTCCGAGCCCGCTTGGGTAAATCGGAAAATGTTATCAACGAAGAACAAAACGTCCTTGCCCTGCCCTTCGCCGGCGCCATCACGGAAATACTCGGCGATGGTCAAGCCAGACAAGGCGACCCGTGCACGTGCTCCGGGAGGCTCGTTCATTTGTCCAAAAACGAAAGTGGCCTTTGATTCTTTCATCACTTTCTTATCGACCTTGGAAAGGTCCCATCCCCCTGCTTCCATGGAATGGAGAAAAGCGTCACCATATTTTATAATGCCCGATTCCAACATCTCGCGCAACAAATCGTTTCCTTCACGGGTACGTTCTCCAACACCGGCAAACACCGATAAGCCCCCATGTCCTTTGGCAATGTTGTTGATCAATTCCTGGATCAACACCGTTTTGCCTACCCCTGCACCCCCGAACAATCCAATTTTACCTCCTTTGGCATAAGGCTCGATCAAATCGATGACCTTGATTCCGGTGAACAATACCTCGGTAGAAGTCGAAAGATCTTCAAATTTTGGTGCTTCTCGGTGAATGGGCAAACCATGTTTCCCCGCTTTGGGCAAGTTCCCCAAACCATCGATGGCATCGCCGATCACATTGAACAAGCGGCCATAAATGTCATCCCCTATCGGCATCTGAATCGCCTTTCCTGTCGCCAGTACCTCGGTTCCCCTACTCAACCCATCGGTGGAGTCCATTGAAATAGTCCTTACGGTGTTCTCACCGACGTGCGACTGCACCTCCAAAACCAGGATGGAACCGTCTTTGTTTGTTATTTCCAAGGAATCATAAATCCTCGGCAAAACGGATTCTGATTGGAACACAACATCGACCACCGGGCCTATTATTTGGGAAACCTTTCCTGTAACTTTCGACATTACTTTGTAGTTTATGAGTTAAGTATTAAAAAAAACATGAAAAACGACTTGGTGTACTTATGTTTTTCAGGCTGCAAAGATAGACTTTTCCGTTATAAATGGAAATGGTTTTTTATCGCTTTTTTTTAAAGAAAAAGGGCAAACCTTCCGGTTGCCCTTTTTTATATGAATGTTGTTTTTGGCTAAGGATTTATCGTCCAAGAAACATAATAAATGGAACCGATGAGTCCGGTACCCACAGCGGTAAAATATTCATTTCCCAAGATGTTGGATCCGCCCACTTTAAATACCGATTTCATACTGGGCACGGCATAATTGACCTGGGCGTCCAATACGGTATAGGCAGGGACATCCCCATCGGCAAAGCTCGCCTGCCAAAAGAAGGTATCGCTCCAGCGGTAATTGACATTGAAACCGAAATTCTTGAACAATTCGGTATTGCCAAAAGAGGCCTTCACCTTATGTTTCGGGGTGTTGAAATTGGTCCTGAAATCGGGAAAGGCGGCCTGGTCAAAATCGAGTTCGGCATAGGTATAGTTGACGCCAAAATCGAAATTGCCGAGTACTTTCGCATCGACGCCCGCAGTGACCCCATAAGAACTGATGGTAGCTTCCGAGTTGGTGTAGTTTTGGTACACTTTGAAATCGCTGTTCTGGAGGGCAAGCAAAGACAGACCATTGTCACCGACGGTGCCATAATAGGGCACAATCACATTTACATTGGAGATGAAGTTTTTGTAATCATTGTAATACCCGCTCACATCGATGGCCACTTTTCCAAGTTGGGCACGATAGCCCGCTTCCAGGGCCGTGATCTCCTCTGGCTGCACCAACTGGGTATTTGCCGCTGTTGGCGCACCTGCCTGCACCGAACTTACCGAAAAGGCATTTTCATAGGCAGCCCTACCTACAATCGTTACCGTTTGTTGCGAAGTGAGGGCCGCACCACTTGGGCTGAGGTCATAGGTCCTGATGTCCCGATCCAAGTTATCCGGCGCGGAGCCCACCAATATGGCCCTACCGGCATCCAAGCCGATAAAAAGATCTTGGGTGGTGGGGTTTCTAAACCCCTGTTGGGCAGAGACCCTGATATTATGGTTCCTTTTCTCGCCCAAGGTATACATCAAAGAACCCCTTGGGGATACGAATGCATCAAAAAATTCATTCTTGTCCAATCGGCCCGAAAAGGTATATTTCAGACGGTCATCCAAAATTTTGCCCTGTACCTGGGCATAGGCACCATACTCGTTATAGGAAATCGGGCCATCGATGTCGGTAAAGATCGTTCCGTTGGAATTCAGGATATATTCCCGATACGAACCCCCGATCTGTAAATCGACCACATTGTCCAACAAATGGCTGAAGTTATAATTGGCATCTACATGGCGCAGTTTGGTGTTGTCGATAAACTTTGCCCCTGTGGTGAAGTCCCCATCGGCAATGACACTGTTGAAAGCACTTTCGAATTCTGGCGTGCCGGGAAGGTACCTGCCGGTATCGGCCGCTTGTCTGGCCGCGGCGTGGGCGGTGGCATCATCCAATTGAACTCCGGTACCGACTCCCAGTTTTGCTCCGATAAAGGTTCTGGCATAATCGGTGAACCATTGGGTATCGCCTTTCCAAGCACGGTTTACATTCACCGCGGCAGCTCTGGTATCGTATGAGTTTCCAGAACTTTCTATGGTGGTATAGCCCCTTAAAAAGAAATTTTTGTTCCTGATTTCGATTTTATGCTGTTGTAATATGAAGTCCCTAATGGCATAACGGTTGGCGCCTTGGTAGATCGTGTTTCCGCGTCCTACCCGACCGTTGTAGACAATTTCAAAGTCGTTGGCAAAGGGCTTATAGTGGATCGACCCATCGAACTTGACACTTTCCGCATTATAGTTGACCAAATCCCGTTCGTCATATCCGGTCCTAGTAACAAACGCAGAACCCACCGTACCCGTAGGCAAGCCGGCTGCCGCATCAAAATTAAGAGTGGTCCCTACTGTTTCACCATAAACATTCAGGCCGTCGTAGGCCGGATCGCTCCTGGTCCTTCCGGGACTGAGTAGGTCAATATTATTGTTCGCATGCCAATCTTCGCCACTTAAATAGGAAAAGTTGGCCTTCATCGCAAACTTATCGCTGAACGCATGGGCGACCCTGATGCCAAAATCATAATAGTTGTTGTTCCCGGCTGCCTCTTGTGAGGTCAGGCCCGTTTTGAAATAGGTACTGATCCCTTGGTAATCGAAAGGGTTCTTGCTGGTCATGAACAGAATACCGTTAAAGGCGCCTGCCCCATAAAGCGCAGAAGAAGCCCCAGGTAGAATTTCAACACTGTTCACCTCAAGTTCCGACATCCCCACTAAATTGCCCAGCACAAAGTTGAGCCCGGGAGCGGAGTTGTCCATCCCATCGACCAACTGCATGAAGCGGGTATTGGCGAAGGTGGCAAAACCACGGGTATTGATCGATTGGAAGGTTAAACTGTTGGTATTGATATCCACCCCTTTTAAATTCTGAAGTCCGGCATAAAACGACTCCGAGGTGGTGCTTTTAATCTCTTTTAGACCGATACGTTCCACGGATACCGGGGATTCGAAAAGGCGTTCCGGGGTCCTGGAAGCCGAAACGACCACCTCATCGAGATAGGTCTCCGACTCGTTGATGGTGATTGATAGGGTTTGGTTGTTGGAGGTGACATCTACGGAAACCTCGGTAAAACCGATACTGGTGATCCTCAACCGAAATGGAGGGACCTCGGAAGTCTCCAAGATAAAATTTCCGTCAAAATCGGTTACCGTTCCAATGGCCTTGCCCGCTATGACAACGTTGGCACCTGGCACGGGTTCATTATTTTGGTCTATTACTTTTCCGTTGACCGTGGTTTGGGCAAAGCCAATGCTTCCCAACAGCAGCAACGAAAACAGAAGTATTGTTTTCATGTGTAGTCCTGAGTTATATTAGTTGTAGGCCAAGATACTGATTTTTTTAAATCGCTAATCATAAATTGAAAAAAATTATGCATGCATAGTAAATTATTTGTAATGTTTTAGACGTTAAAATAAGATATCCGCAAATAAAAAAAGGCCGTGAATTTCTTCACGGCCTTTTAGATTTTATGTGATAACAACTTATTCCACGGTGACCGATTTGGCCAAATTGCGCGGCTGATCTACATTGCATCCCCTCATGACGGCTATATGGTAAGACAACAGCTGTAACGGAATGGTGGTCAACAAAGGGGTCAGCGATTCCATGGTCTCGGGCACCTCGACCACATGATCGGCCAATTCCCTCACTTGGGTATCACCTTCCGTAACAATGGCGATGATCTTTCCTTTCCTCGATTTGATTTCCTGGATATTGCTCACCACTTTTTCGTAATGCCCCTTTTTGGTGGCGATCACGATTACGGGCATATGCTCGTCGATCAGGGCTATGGGCCCATGTTTCATTTCAGCTGCGGGATAGCCCTCGGCATGGATATAACTGATTTCCTTTAACTTGAGCGCGCCTTCCAAGGCTACCGGAAAATTATATCCCCTTCCCAAATACAGGCAATTGGGAGAATCTTTATATACTTCTGCGATGTCACGCACAATAGCATTGGTGTTCAAGGCAATCTCCACTTTGGTGGGGATGGTTTCCAGTTCCGAAAGGAATTCATGGTATTGGGAACCTGAAAATATGCCCTTTGCCTTGGCCAATTTCAAGGCAATCAAAGTAAGTACCGTAATTTGGGTGGTAAAGGCCTTTGTGGAAGCCACCCCAATTTCAGGCCCGGCATGGGTATAGGCGCCTGCATCGGTTTCGCGGGCTATTGACGATCCCACCACATTACAGACCCCAAAGACAAAAGCACCTTTTTCCTTGGCGAGTTTAATGGCCGCCAAGGTATCGGCGGTCTCGCCCGATTGGGAAATCGCAATGAGGATATCCTTGTCGGTAATAACGGGATTTCTATACCTGAACTCCGAAGCGTACTCCACTTCCACCGGAATCCTGGCCAGGTCTTCAAAAATATATTCGGCCACCAGGCCGGCATGCCATGAAGTGCCACAAGCCACAATGATGATCCTATTGGCGTTCAGGAACTTTTCCAGATTTTGATCGATGCCCGCCATTCTGATCAAGCCTTGATCAGCCAATAGCCGGCCTCGGTAAGTGTCTTTTATCGCCCTGGGCTGCTCATAGATCTCCTTGAGCATGAAATGATCGTAGCCCCCTTTCTCGATTTCTTCCAGGTTCAATTGAAGTTCGAGGATATTCGGATAGGCGATGGCATCATCCTTTATCTTTCTCAGTTTGATCTCCTTGCCCAAACGCACAATGGCCATTTCCTCGTCTTCCAGATATACCGCATTGTTGGTGAATTCAATAAAGGGCGAAGCATCCGAAGCGATGAAAAATTCTTTATCGCCAATGCCAATGGCCAGCGGACTGCCCAATTTTGCCACAACGATCTCGTCGGGCTTTTCGATGTCAAAAACGGCTATGGCATAGGCCCCTACCACCTGGTTCAAGGCAATCTGAACGGCTTGTCCCAATTTTACCTGTTCGGTACGTTGCACCTCTTCGATCAAGTTCACCAACACCTCGGTATCGGTATCGGAATCGAAATGGTAGCCCCGTTTGATCAATTCTTTTTTTATCGATTCGTAGTTTTCAATGATCCCATTATGGATAATCACCAAATTCCCTGAATTGGAATAATGGGGGTGCGAGTTCACATCATTGGGAACTCCGTGTGTAGCCCACCTGGTATGGCCAATTCCCAAACTGCCCTTAAGGGACATCTTGGTTTCTGCCATATTTCTGAGGTCTTCTACTTTACCCTTGGTTTTGGTAAGATTGATTCTCTCCCCATCGAAGAGGGCCACCCCCGCACTGTCATACCCACGGTATTCGAGACGTTGCAACCCTTTCATGATAATGGGATAGGCATCCCTATACCCTATATAACCTACAATTCCACACATAGTACAATAATTTAAGATTCGGAAAGGTCAATTTGACGCTAAAATTAAAGGAAACAGATCAATCCCATATTCTTTTATGGTTGTAAAACGTATAATTCCTTTGAGTGGTATGTGAAGGGGGAACAAATATACCACAGTATGTTCAGGCCATACTCAAGTCGATGGACCTACCAGGAACTGAACCTAGTCCAACTCCGTATAGTAAATTTCCAATTTCAACTTCTTATCCTCATTTTGGGATTCGACATTGCTTCCAAATAGCACGGTGCTCAATGGGGTCAGGGTTGAAATAAGGGGAATCTCTTTTTCCACATCATTGGCCAGCATGGCATTGAGCGTAGACAACCTCGAAATATCGGTGGTCAGTGTGAGTCCCAAAGTTACGTTATCGGCATCCCTGACAATCATATTGTTGATATGGTCGGTGATCTTTACGGTATATTTAATTCCTTTGCCATCGGTCTTTTGCACGATGCCGTCATAATTTAGAAAGCTTCCAAAAAGATCTTGTGAAATGGTCGTTTCGGTGGTAAAATTGATCAGGGGGGCGCCCGTCTCCGTGTCGTAAAGGTAGAGTCTTGGGGGGTCGATGATATTACCGCTGGCATCCAGCATTTCCCTGTCGACGTAAAAAACCAGATTGGCCTCATTGATGATCCAATTGTTGGCTTTGATCTGGTTAATGATATCCAGACCATTGTTGGCATCAAAAAGATTTATCTCAGCGTAAGTTCCCGAGCCACCTTTCAAGTAAATCCTGGATGCATTTTGTTGGGTATCCAGATTATCCGCTATGGGTTGGGGCAATGCCTCATTATTAAAAGTGTTCACCGCATTGCCATTCACCGTCTGGCCTTGAATTTGCAACAGGTTCATCACGTAGTCCTTTTGGGCGGTTTCTATGGTGTCATCCGATGGGTCGCTTGTGGTTGTATTGACGTTTACCTTTTGGTATTCATAGGTAATGGTCAATCGGGCCTGGGCAATATCGAAAAGGAAGAGCAACTCCTCGCCGGTGGGCGTAACGGTGAGATGTATTCCTCTAAGAAATTCGGTAAAATTGGTTTGGCTGAGCAGTTCTTGGCTTCCTTCCTTGTCCAAAATGTTCGTTTGAAAAAACTCGGCATTTAGGGGGACCTTGATTCCGGGATTAACGGCATCAAAATCTTCCGACTCGTCCACGTCGACCGTTTCAGGGTTATCTACCTTTGGGGTCAATATCTGCAGATCGCTGATGGTGAGTTCTCCATCAAATAAAACCTCCCCTACAAAAGCCGGACTGAACTGCTGGGAAGAAAAATATTCCTGAGCCTGTTGAAAATTGGTGTTGGGATCTAGGTTCCTTAAGTAATAGGTCGACTGTTCGACCTTTAACCTGAATGGCGCTTCACGATTGCCATAAATACTATCGATATCGATTTTCTTTGGAAATTTGTTCTTGGCCGTATCGGTATCGGTATCATCGTTGATACCATCCCCGTCTGTATCGGGGTTCAGAGGATTGGTGCCGTTCAACTTTTCCTGATTGTCGGAAACACCATCCCCATCGGTATCGCTATTGGCATCATTGGGGTCTATATCGAAGGCGTTGTCAACCCCGTCATTGTCGGTGTCGCGTTGCACATTTGTTTTGGTCAGGTATGGAATGTAAAGATATACCTCCTTGATTACCTCATCTTCCTGTATTGTGGCAGGGATATCATCGGTGTCTCCTCCATCCTCCGTTTTTTGCGAATACAGTCCAAAGATCGGATTGGCCTGTGAGAGCAACAATTGGGAAGTGATCTGGGCTTCGGTTTTGCCGTAGATCGGGTCATTGTACAATCCCACTTGATAGATGGGCAGTTTATTGGTCTGTACCGCCTCTATTTTTTTGTTGAATGCAAAAACATCATATACCTGTTTGTTGGTTGAAAATGGCTCACTGCCAATGACGCTCGCACCAAGGGTGGTCAGGTCATCGCTGCAGGAAACAACGGCCAGAACCAGCAAGATACCAGCCATGGCGGGGAATTTGAATCTATTCAACAAAATCATTTGGGTTATTTTAAAACTTCTTTGATATAAAAGTTGGTATAGGCTTCCTCAAATTCTTGTAAGGGAACATAGGGCAATACCGGTACTTGAAGGTTGGCAATGTATGTGGACAATTCCTCTGAAATATCCTCAGAGGCTAAAATAACCGCATCAGAAAAATCTACGGCTACTTTTAACAAATTATTATAGTTGGGTTCGGAGAGACTTGCGATACTTTCTTCGGGAATACCGTCAAAAGCGATTTTTTTGACCATGCCCTTGTCGAGCTCCCCATCGAAGGATTTTTTATAAACCGAAGTGACGATCTTGCTATCGGCGAACAGGGGTTCATCGGCATAATACTTCCTGAGGTACAAAGGCAAAAGGGAAGCCAACCAACCATGTACATGGATGATATCCGGGTTCCAGTTTAATTTCTTCACCGTTTCAACAACACCTTTTGCAAAAAAAATGGCACGTTGGTCATTGTCGGGAAAAAGATTCCCCTGCTCATCGGTAAAGGTCGATTTTCTTTTAAAATATTCATCATTATCGATAAAGTATACCTGGATCCGCTCCCTGGGAATGGAGGCTACCTTGATGATCAAAGGCATGTCCATATCGTTGATGACCAAATTCATTCCCGACAGCCGAATCACTTCATGTAGTTGATGCCTTCGTTCGTTGATGTTTCCGTAGCGCGGCATAAAAATCCTTATCTGGCCTCCTTTGCTGTTGACCATCCTCGGCGTTTCATAAGACATTAAGGAAACTTCGTTCTCTGGAAGGTACGGGACTAATTCTGAAGATACGAACAATATCTTTTTGCCATTCATAAATGCTGTGTTTCTTTATTCGTGCAAACGAAAGTGCAAAATTACAAAAATTATGCAGATTAGCCGTATTTGTAGTAAGTTTGCTCGCTTTTAAATTAGAGCGATGCCCTTAATCGAGACCGAAAAAGACTTGAGATCAAGGTTGGATGCCCTGGATGGTCAAGGACGACTTGCCTTAGTTCCCACAATGGGGGCGCTACATCGCGGTCATATCGCATTGGTAGAAAAAGCCCTTGACGAAAATGAAAAGGTGGTCGTAAGTATTTTCGTGAACCCAACACAATTTAACAATAAGGAAGACCTAAAGAAGTATCCAAAAACCTTGGCCGCAGATATGGCCCTGTTGCATGGCATTTCAAAAGAACTGCTCATTTTTGCGCCTTCGATCAAGGAAGTGTACGGCCGCAATATCAGTTCAAAATCTTATGATTTCGAGGGCCTCGATCGGGTCATGGAAGGCGCTTTTAGGGAAGGTCATTTTAATGGTGTGGGCACTGTTGTGGAAGCCTTGTTCAAAATGGTCGGGCCAGATAGGGCCTATTTTGGGGAAAAAGACTTTCAGCAATTACAGATCATTAAAAAATTGGTGGAAATGAAACGATTGTCTGTCGAAATCATTGGTTGTCCGATAGTCAGGGAATCCCACGGTCTTGCGATGAGTTCGAGGAACGAAAGATTGTCGAGCACCTTAAGGACTGAGGCTTCTTTTATTTACAAAACCCTTAAGGGCGCCAAGAATAAATTTGGCACGAAAAGTGCTCGTTTTGTGACCGAATGGGTTAAGGGTCAATTTAAAAACCATGCCCGTTTGGAACTGGAATATATTCAGATAGCCGATGTTGAAACCCTATCTCCCGTCAAAAGGAAAAGAAAGAATGTAAAATACAGGGCCTTTGTTGCCGTTTACGCTGAAGGCGTTAGGCTCATAGATAACATCGCCCTGAATTAATTAAATTTGTACCATGCAAATTCAAGTAGTAAAATCGAAGCTCCACAGGGTAAAGGTTACCGGGGCAGACCTCAATTATATAGGGAGCATAACCATCGATGAAGACCTGATGGAGGCGGCCAACCTGATCAATGGCGAAAAAGTACAGATCGTCAACAACAACAATGGTGAACGATTGGAGACTTATATCATTCCTGGGGCCAGGGGCAGCGGGGAAATTACCCTTAACGGCGCTGCCGCGCGCAAGGTAGCCGTTGGCGATGTCCTTATCATAATCGCCTATGCCTGGATGGGTTATGAAGAAGCCAAAAAATTCAACCCTTCTTTGGTATTTCCCAATGAGGTTAACAATCTGTTACAATAAAATTGGCCGGACGAACAAAAAAAATTCTTAAAACTGCGCTCCCAATCCTGTTGGGTATCTTTTTGGTCTGGTTTTCCTATTATAACACCTCCCCCGAAGACCGTGCACAGATCGTTTTCTATATCAAGGAGGCAGATCTGTTGTGGGTGGGGATATCAGTGCTGTTGGGTATTTTAGGGCATGTTTCGCGAGCCATCCGCTGGAATTATCTTTTGCAGCCCTTGGGGTACAAGCCCAAATTAAGAAATAACATTCTTATTATTTTGATGGCCTATTTTGCCAACCTGGGCATACCTCGCACCGGTGAGTTTTTAAGGGCCACTGCCCTTACGACCTATGAGGGCGTGCCCTTTGGAAAAGGTTTTGGAACGATTGTTACAGAGCGGGTCGTTGACGTGATCATGCTAATGCTCATCGTCTTGGTCACCCTTATATTGCAAACCGATATCATCCTCGCTTTCTTTATGGAAAGGGGTGTCAATTTTGGTGGCATAGCCCTATTGTTGGGCAGTGGATTACTGGGCTTGCTCCTCTTCATGGCATTTGTAAAAAAATCGAACCACAATATCGCCGTTAAAACGAAAAAATTGATCAAAGGCCTGTTTGATGGGGTTTTCAGTATTTTTAAAATGAAGCACAAATGGGCATTTGTATTGCACACCCTATTGATCTGGGGCTGCTACATCGGCATGTTGTGGGTGATCAAATATACGGTGCCGGAAACCTTGGGGCTATCCGTCGGGGCACTCCTGGTCGCCTTTGTAGCCGGGGCCTTTGCCATGGCTACCACCAACGGCGGTATCGGCCTCTACCCTATTGCGGTGAGCAAGGCGCTCGCCATTTATGGCATCAGCACGGTATCCGGAGATGCTTTTGGCTGGATCATGTGGATTTCACAGACCCTGATGATCGTGGTATTCGGTGCAATATCCTTCCTATTATTGCCGTTATGGAACAAGGAGAAATAATTCTCCAAACCAACCAATCGGCAAACCATGCGACATCCCTTTACCTTATTTGGCCTGTTCCTGTGCCTAACGATCAACGCCCAGGTCTCCCAAGAAATCTTCGAATCCTTTAAATTACAGGAGCGCAGGGACGTACGCTATTATTTTCCGGAAGACTATGACAAGGAAAAGAAATATCCGCTGACGGTAGTGCTGGATGCCGAATTTCTTTTTGATCAAGTGGTCGCCAATGCAAAATTTTACAGCAAGTTCCATGGCATGCCCGAAATGATCATCGTGGGTATCGAACAAGGAAAAAACGGCCTTCGATTTGAAGATTGTGCCTTCGATGAGGGCAACGGGTTGCCCGCGGAAAAAGCCCAGAAATTTTTTGAGTTCCTCGGCATGGAAATTATACCCTATTTGGATCTAAACTACAATACAGCTCCTTTTAAGATGGTCGTTGGCTATGATATTACGGCCAATTTCGAAAATTATTGGCTCTTCAAGGAGACCCCGCTTTTTAATGCCTATATCAACATTTCGCCTACCCTTGCCCCGGAAATGGAAACCCGCGTGCCCGAACGTTTGGCGGCCATCGATAAAAAGCTTTTTTATCAACTTATTGTGGAAGGGGAGAAAAACAACAACACAGCCCGTATCCTGGAAATGGATAAGGCCATCAAGGCTTTGGACAAAGAATCGCTACATTACTTTTTTGAAAATTATGAAGGTGCAGACCATATCTCCGTCGCCACCTTTGGCATCGGAAGGGCCTTTGACAACATTTTTGGCATGTTCAAACCCATTAGCCAAAAGGAATACAAGGATCAAATTCTTACAGCGGAGGGGCCCGTTTTTAAATATCTGGAAGACAAATACCAATATATTGAGGAGCTATTCGGTTTTGAGAAGGCAATGGACCTCAACGATGTGATGGCCATTTATGCCGGAATCAGAAAAAAAGAAGATTTTGAGTCTTTGAAACCGCTTTCTGACCTCTGCAAAAGCGCTTTCCCCAATACCATGCTAGGCTTTTATTTTGAAGGGGAGTATTATGAACAGATGGGGGAGCCCAAAAAAGCGCTCAAGACCTTTGAAAAATCTTTCGGTATGGAAGAAATCGATTTCCTGACCAAGGATATGGCATTGGAAAAAATCGATGCCCTGAAAGCCGACTTCGGTTTTTGAAACCATCATTGGCGCATCATTCCTTTAATCCCTGTTCAGCCCATTGCCTCAATTAGTCGGGCAGTTGTAACTAGCAATCGTCTTAAACCTTATCTCCAGCGAAACTGACCGTAATAGATTTTGAAACCCGTTCGGACAGATCGTTTTATGGTTTCCGTCAACTGATCATTTGGCCATCCGGCCCTTTCGACCATCCTACAGCTTATAAAACTTTGGTTTATCTTTGGACCATTATAAATACGGGCAATGGCCAAAACCAAAACAGCTTTTTTTTGTCAAAACTGCGGTACCCAATATGCCAAATGGGTAGGGCAATGCCCTGCTTGTAAGGAATGGAATACTTTGGTGGAAGAGGTGATCCATAAAGAGGAAAAACCTACATGGAATATTACTTCGAAAACCTCCAAAAGAGTCTCGAAACCTTTGCCGATCAACGAAATAAGCACGGAGAAGGAGCAGCGCATCGATACCTTTGACCAAGAATTCAACCGAGTGTTAGGAGGAGGCCTAGTACCGGGTTCGTTGGTGCTTTTGGGCGGTGAACCGGGTGTTGGCAAAAGCACCTTATTGCTGCAGATCGCGCTTAAGCTCCCATACCGTACCCTTTATGTTTCGGGCGAAGAAAGTCAAAAACAGATCAAGATGAGGGCCGATCGCATTTTTCCGGATAGTGGTACCTGCCTGATCCTCACGGAAACCAAAACACAACAGATCTTCCAACAGATCGAGGCCACCGAGCCCGATATCGTTGTCATCGATTCCATACAAACCCTGCACTCCGATTATATCGAATCGGCAGCCGGGAGCATTTCCCAAATCCGGGAATGTACGGCAGAGTTGATCAAATTTGCCAAAGAAACCAATACGCCCGTGATCTTGATCGGACATATCACCAAAGATGGTACCCTGGCTGGCCCTAAGATCTTGGAACATATGGTAGATACCGTATTGCAGTTTGAAGGAGATCGAAATTATGTCTACCGCATATTGCGCGCCCTGAAAAACCGCTTTGGATCCACTGCGGAGCTGGGTATCTATGAAATGCAGGGGGGGGGACTTCGACAGGTAAACAATCCATCGGAAATTTTGATTTCTAAAAACGATGAAGGGTTGAGCGGCACTGCAATCGCATCAACCATTGAAGGGATGCGTCCATTGATGATCGAGATCCAAGCGCTGGTGAGCTCGGCGGTTTATGGCACCCCCCAAAGATCGACCACGGGATATAATGCCAAACGGTTGAACATGCTATTGGCGGTACTCGAGAAGCGCGCCGGTTTCAAATTGGGCGCAAAGGATGTATTTCTCAACATTACCGGAGGGATTTCGGTAGACGACCCCGCCATCGATCTCGCGGTGATCGCCGCGATACTTTCGAGCAACGAAGATATCGCCATCGACAAGGGAATCTGTTTTGCCGCTGAAATTGGATTGGCAGGGGAAATTAGGCCTGTGCAAAGAGTGGATCAAAGGATCATGGAGGCAGAAAAATTGGGGTTTACCACAATTTATGTCTCCAAGAACAACAAAATCGGGCTTAAGAATACCGCAATAACCGTACAAAGGGTGGCGAGAATTGAGGACGTGATCGATCGCTTGTTCGACTAGCCATCAAGGCGCAGGATCCGGGATGGCGTTATGGATCTGTTCGATGCCCTTTAAAACCGCCTCACTTAAATCAATATTGATGCTCTCGATATTTTCTTTCAGTTGTTCCATACTGGTCGCACCGATAATGTTGCTGGTGAGGAAAGGCCTAGAATTCACAAAAGCCAAAGCCATTTGGGCCAAGGAAAGATTATTTGCCGAAGCCAGTTCATGATATTGCTGGGTGGCCTTAACCGCTGTTTCCCCGCTATATCGGTTGTAATTGGGAAAAAGACTGATACGTGATTTTTCGGGCAATTGATCTCCCAAATATTTACCGCTCAATACCCCAAAACCCAATGGGGAATAGGCGAGCAGCCCAATTTTTTCCCGGTGCGAAACCTCCGCATTGCCTACTTCGAAGAGGCGGTTCAACAAGCTGTATGGATTTTGTATCGTGATCATTCTCGGGAGGCCGGGGTGCACCTTGCTCTCTTCAAGATACCGCATCACGCCCCATGGCGTTTCATTTGAAAGTCCAACATGCCTGATCTTGCCCTCCCGAATCAAGTCCCTCAACGTTTCCAATATCTGATGGATGTTGTCTTCCCAATAATCGGAAATACTCGGCTTGTAACCCCGTTGCCCAAAATAATTGGTATTTCTGTCTGGCCAATGCAATTGGTAGAGGTCGATATAATCGGTCTGCAATCGTTCCAAACTGCCATCAACGGCTTCCATTATGGAGGCTCTTGTAAAACCGGTAGTTCTTATAAATTTGCTGAACTCGGCCTTTCCGGCAATCTTGGAGGCCAAAACTACATCGTCTCGATTGCCCCTTTTTTTGAACCATGTACCAATGATCTTTTCGGTATCGGCATAGCGGTCGGGATGCGCGGGAATGGGATAAAGTTCGGCAGTGTCGAAAAAATTGATGCCTTGGTCCAGGGCGTAATCCATTTGCTCATGGCCTTCCTTTTCAGTATTCTGGTTTCCCCAGGTCATCGTGCCCAAACAAATTTTACTTACTTCAATGTCGGTATGGGGGAGTTTGGTATAATTCATGGCGATGGGCGACTTTTGAATTGAAAGGTGCAAATTTACAAATTATATCCCCACCGCATTTCTTACGGTCCGTTTATTGTTCCAGTTCCACCAAGATGGGGCAATGATCGCTGTGCTTGGCTTCCGAAAGGATAATCGATCGCTTCAGCCTTTTTGCAAGGGGCCGGCTCACCATCCCATAATCCAAGCGCCAACCCTTGTTATTGTTTCTGGCATTCGCCCGATAGCTCCACCAGGTATATTGATGGGGCTCCTTATTGAAATAACGAAAGCTGTCTACAAACCCATTATCGATAAAGGCACCGATCCAGTCTCTTTCCACCGGAAGAAAACCGGAGACATTTTTATTCCTCACCGGATCATGAATATCGATGGCCTGGTGGCAAATGTTGTAATCGCCCAAAATGATAAGGTTGGGGCGTTTTTCCTTCAGCGAATCTATATAATCTTGAAAATCGGCCATATACTGAAGCTTATGGTCGAGACGATCCAGGTTGGTTCCCGAGGGAAGATACAGGCTCATGATGGAAACATCGCCGAAATCGGCCCTGATGTTCCTTCCTTCAAAATCCATATAATCGATCCCTGTGCCATATTCTATATGGTCTGGGGGTGTCTTGGCCAGGATGGCAACTCCGCTATAGCCTTTTTTTTGCGCACTGTACCAGTAATGGTGGGCGTAACCGGCCTGTTCAAATAGCGAAAGCTCCAATTGGTCTTCCTGTGCCTTGATCTCTTGAAGACACACCACATCGGGGTCGACGATCTGCAGCCACTCCAAGAAGCCTTTGCCCATGGCGGCCCGAATGCCATTCACATTATAAGATACGATCTTCATTTTTCTTTTGGCCAAAAATAACCAAAACCACTAGAAAAGCCCGTCACCTGACGATTGAAATCGCACGAAATATAATTCTGGTACAACCTTTGGTAGGTTATTACCAACCAGGTAATTATATATGAAATGAAAAAAGTAATCGCGTTCTTGTTTTTGGGCATGATGGCCCAATGGTCAACCGCCCAGGCCTATCCAAGATTTGGGAACGACCATGAGGTCAAATTCAATATAGGCCTATTTTTGGCCGCCAACACTGTGGAAGGATCATATGAGTATTACTTTAGCGAAGATACCAGTATCGGCGGTACCCTATATTTCGATAACATCGCCGACGACTACAACGGCAATTTTGGTTTTGGCCCCAACTTCCGTGCTTACTTTGGTTACCTCCCCAGGAGCGGTTTTTTTGCCGAGGCCTTCGGTTTGTATTACAAAGGAAGGAGAAACCTTGAACCCAACGCCGACCCCATAGACCGCAATTTCAACACCATGGCCCTGGGGCTGGGGATGGGCAAGAAATGGGTGACCCGAAATGAAAAATTCACATTGGAGATCAACGGAGGGCTTGGCCGCAATATCAATCAAGAGGCCTTTCAAGATCTGTTTATCTTCCGTGCAGGTTTTTCCATGGGGTTTCGGTTCTAGCACAATCCCTGTTCCAGTGCATGAAGAAATAAATCAATCATAAAAGAATGCCGCTATCCAAAGGATAGCTATCTTTCGTACTAACTGTTCATTTTTGGCCATGAAAAAACGCTGGGTGTCCGTTTTCTTGTTATTGTCCGTTTTTATGGGATGGTCCCAGGATATGGGCGATAAGCCGCAACCTTCCAATGAACTGAAGATCAATGGCTTTAATTTGATCGCTTTCACTTTTCTTGATTTCTCCTACGAAACCTTGCTGAACGAAGAATCTTCCTTAGGGGTTGGAGTACTTTTCAATATTGGGAGCGAAGAAGAAATCCTCGATGAAATCAGAAATTTTTCCATCACCCCTTTTTACAGGCACTTTTTTTCAAAACAATATACAGAAGGTTTTTTTGTCGAAGGATTTGGGATGATCAACTCAGGCAATCAAAATGATTTTTATGATGATTTTGAATTAACAACCCCTAGTGAGGGCAGGTATACTGATTTTGCCTTGGGCATTTCGTTAGGTGGAAAGTTCGTAACACCAAGAGGGTTTGTTTTAGAAATATATTCTGGCATAGGTCGAAATCTCCTTGGTTCAGAATATGCACCTGATATTGTTAGTCGTGGGGGGATTTCGCTGGGATACCGATTTTAAATCCTATTTTTAGGGCCTCAAAAAATCCGCATGAAACTTCTTTATTTTCCACTAGCTTTTTTGTTCCTTTCTTCAATCATTTTTGCACAGGAAGGCGTGCAAAACGACAGCATCACCCAACTCGACGAGGTAATCCTGCTCGATGCCCTAAAGACCAGGAATGCCCCTGGAATAATAACTTCGGATGTTATTGGGGCAAAGGTATTCCAGAATTACAGTCCGGTCGATATGGTCGGCGCCATCAATCAAATCCCCGGGGTGTATGTGCTCTCCGGCGCTTTGAACACCAATCGCATCACCATCCGAGGGGTCGGGGCCCGTACCCTTTTTGGCACGGACAAGCTTCGGATGTATTACAATGACATTCCCGTGACCGATGGTACCGGCTCCTCTACGATCGAAGCCTATGATCTGGAAAATCTGAGCCAGATCGAAGTCATCAAGGGACCGAAAGGCACCACCTACGGTGCCAATTTGGGCGGGGCGATCATTTTAACGCCCAAAGAAGCCCTTGGTATAACCACGACTTTTTGGAACAATTTCACCGTGGGTTCTTACGGATTGATAAAAAATAATTTTTCCTTTAACCAATACGATGGCAAGCTCCGAATAGGGCTTCAATATGGCCACTTGGAAACCGATGGCTATCGCGAAAATAATCGATTCGAACGGGATGGGATGCTCCTAAATGCCTCTTACCGATTCAGCCCCAATGACAAGCTGGGCCTTTTGGTGAACCACATCGATTATACGGCCCAGATTCCCAGTTCCTTGGGAGCGACCGCCTTTGCGGAAAATCCGCGACAAGCAGCCTTTACCTGGAAGGCCGCGCAAGGCTATGAAGCCAATAACTATACCCTGTTGGGGTTGAATCACGAACACCGATTCAACGATAACCTAAAAAACAGCAGCAGTATATTCTATACGTATCTGGACCACTATGAACCCCGACCTTTCGGGATATTGGATGAATTTACCAATGGATTTGGTTTCAGGAGCAAATTTGACGGAAGTTTTGATCTGGGCGGGAAACAGGCGGCCTATATTTTAGGTGGTGAATTGTACAAGGATGAATACAATTGGAACGAATATGAGAACCTCTATCAAGACAACAATGGCAACGGAAGTCTGCAGGGCGACCCTTTCGCGAAGAACAGGGAATTCCGCAGCCAGTGGAACGCATTTGGCACCCTTTTGGTCAATGTTACGGAGGCATTTTCTGCCCAAATGGGCCTTAACCTCAACAAGACCCGATACGACTTCCGTGACCTTTTCAATACGGGGGCTGACAACCGAAGTGCCGACCGTGATTTCAAGGCCATCTTGCTCCCCAGTATCGATCTCGGCTATAACATTTCTACCAACCATAGGCTATACGCCAATGTGGGAAGGGGCTATTCGAACCCCAGTTTGGCGGAAACCTTAACACCCGATGGGGTCATCAATCCAGATATCAAACAGGAAACCGGAACCAACTACGAATTGGGCGGCCAACTCTACTTCGATGAAAAAAAGTTGTCGGTCAATATAGCCGTATATCGAATGGACATCAAAAATTTACTGGTGGCTCAACGGGTTGGAGACGATCAATTCATCGGAAAAAATGCGGGCAAGACGAAGCACCAAGGACTCGAATTGGGCTTGTCGTACGCCTTGGACCTATCCCCCAACATCAGCGTTTCCCCTTTTTTAAACTACACCATCAGCGACCATAGTTTTATTGATTTTGTGGATGGCAGCAACAATTATTCAGGCAACCCCTTGACCGGGGTGCCCAAAAATCGCCTTAATGCCGGGCTTCAAGTTCGGATGTTCAGTGATTTTTATTGGAATACCACCTACCAATATGTAGGGGCGATACCCCTGACAGACGCCAATTCGCTATCAAGCGACCCCTTCAATTTATATACTTCAAGATTGGGATATGGAAAGAAACTCTCCGATCGGATTTCATTTGGCATCGATTTCGGCATCAACAACATTTTTGATGTGGTTTACGCCCAATCGGTGCTGATCAATACCCAGGCCTTTGGCGGTGCCGAACCTAGATATTATTACCCTGGCGATGGGAGGAACTTTTATGGAAGTTTGCGATTGGGCTACAAGCTGTAAAAGCCTATCGATGTCAAAAAATGTGCTTTGATCAAATCTTCTTCAGCCAGGTCTTCATGTCCACCGCTTTGTGAATGATGTTTTTAAGGGAATCGATGGCAACGCGTTGCTGTTCCATCGAATCGCGATGGCGCAGGGTAACCGTTTGATCCTCCAGGGTTTGGTGGTCGACCGTGATACAAAAAGGGGTGCCGACGGCATCCTGTCGACGATAGCGCCGCCCGACCGCATCTTTTTCGTCATAGACCACATTGAATTCCCATTTTAAGTCCTCCACAATCTTTTCGGCCACCTCCGGCAGGCCATCCTTTTTTACCAATGGAAAGACTGCTGCCTTGGTCGGGGCCAGCACTGCAGGAAGTTGTAGCACTGTTCTTGTGGTGCCATTCTCCAATTCCTCTTCCTTGAGGGAATGTGAAAAGATGGCCAGGAACATGCGATCTAAACCGATGGAGGTCTCCACCACATAGGGAACGTAGCTCTCGTTAATTTCAGAATCGAAATAGTGCAACTTTTTGCCGGAGAATTTTTCGTGGGCTGCCAAGTCGAAGTCGGTGCGCGAATGGATGCCTTCGAGTTCCTTGAAACCAAAAGGGAACCTAAATTCTATATCTGCAGCCGCATCGGCGTAATGTGCCAGTTTCTCATGATCATGAAAACGGTAATTTTCTGCCCCGATACCCAGCGATAAATGCCATTTCATCCGGTTCTGCTTCCATTGCTCATACCATTCTTTTTGGGTGCCGGGTCTCACAAAAAATTGCATTTCCATCTGCTCGAACTCCCGCATCCTAAAAATGAACTGTCTGGCAACGATTTCATTTCTAAAGGCCTTTCCTGTTTGTGCGATTCCAAATGGGATTTTCAATCTGCCCGTTTTCTGTACATTCAAAAAGTTCACGAAAATACCCTGGGCGGTCTCGGGTCTCAAATAAAGATCCATGGCACTGTCGGCGGAAGCGCCCAATTTGGTGCCGAACATCAAGTTGAACTGTTTTACTTCTGTCCAGTTCTTTGAACCGGAAACCGGACAAACGATTTCCAGTTCTTCGATAAGGCGTTTCACGTCGGCCAAATCTTCCTTTTCCAACGAACGGGCCAATCTTTTTGCAATGGTATCGATATTCTCTTGATAGCCCATTACCCTTGGATTCGTGCCCAAAAATTGTGCTTGGTCAAAATCAGCGCCAAAGCGTTTGCTCGCCTTATCCAATTCCTTCTCAATTTTGGCTTCAATTTTGGCGATATGATCTTCGATAAGTACATCGGCCCGGTACCTTTTCTTTGAATCCTTGTTATCGATCAGGGGGTCGTTGAAAGCATCGACATGGCCGGATGCCTTCCAGGTGGTGGGATGCATAAAGATGGCGGCATCGATGCCCACAATGTTCTCGTTGAGCTGCACCATGGCCTTCCACCAATATTCACGTATGTTTTTCTTGAGTTCCGCCCCGTTCTGGGCATAATCATAAACAGCACTTAACCCATCGTAGATTTCACTGGATTGAAAAACGTATCCATACTCTTTGGCATGGGACACGACTTTTTTAAAGATATCGTCTTGATTTACCATGCGGCAAAAATAGAATTTTTACCCTTAGCGCATCCCGGGAAATTTAGAAATTATTTCAATTGAAATTCTGAGGAAGACAAAAGCCGTTCATCCTCGAAGACATTCAGGGTATAGGTACCCTGAACCAAGGACCCTTGTGGGAGCGTAACGAAATCGCATACCTGTGTTTCTTCCCCATCAAAGATAAATTGCACCCGTTTGCTGTAGACATTGCCTTGCACGGTGATCGTGTTGGCATTATCCTCGATGATCTGCATTTCCGGGTTCAAGAATTGGAAATAGATTACCTTTTCACTTCCCCTGGTAGCTGGATCCGCCGAAATGGTCGCGCAACCCCTTAGTTTTTCAATGGTCGATGCTTTGGTGGTCTGTATGGGTTTGCCGCTTCTCACCCTAAAGCCGTTGCCTTGGGAGTTCTGAATTTTGAGGTAACTCTTTATTTTTAGTTCCCTGTTCAGCTCAAGGATTTTTTTGCGCTGCAGGGCTTCCGCTTCCGCAAGGGACAAGCTTTTCCCTCTTAATTCCTCAATTTGTTTTTTAGATTCCTCATACTTGTCGGAAAGCAACATGTTGTTGTATTTCAAAAAGTTGTTCTTGAGCTTCAAACTATCGTTTTTGGCTTCCAATCTCCTGAGTTCAGATTTGTATTCCCTTAAACGTTCCACGGTAAAATTGAGACGGCCCACAGAATCCAATAGTTGCTGAACTCGGTATCTCGAGTCTTGTAATTCGATGTCATTCACCTCGTTCAGTGCGGTGAGGCGGTCGACATCGGCTTTCATAATGGTAAGATCCTTGACCAGTATCAATTTTTCCTGTTCCAAATAATTGATTTGGCTCTTGGATTGCGCATAACTATAATAAAAGGCTATTAAAATACCCAATATTACAGCAACCATAGCAGCTAGTATGATGTTATAGTTGAATTTATTAACTTGACCTTCCATCAAAATCGGTGAGCTTTAAGTAGGTTATTAATACAGCAAGGTTTGTTTGGTTCCAAACTATCAAATATACTAAACGATATCAACTCAATTCTCTTACCCAATGTGTGTTTTGGATGTAATGCGCATTTATATAGAGGAGAACAACTACTGTGTACCGTTTGTCGAAACGATTTGCCATTCACCGAGTACACCTTTAACGTAGAAAATGCAGTTGACCGTATATTTTTCGGACGAACTGCAGTTAAAAAGGCAAGTTCATTCCTTTTTTACAGGAAAAACAACAAGGTACAGCACCTGATTCACCACTTAAAATATAAAAATCAAGAGCAGATCGGCACCTTTTTGGGCAACTGGTATGGCCAAGTCCTAAAAACGGATAATGGCTTGGTCAACAAAATCGATTTGGTGGTTCCCGTACCCCTGCATCCCAAAAAATTAAAAAAAAGGGGATACAACCAAGTTGCCGAATTCGCCAAACGACTGGCCTACCATCTCAATGCCGAATATTCGGACGCCCTTTTGCTGAAAACCTCCAATAACAAAACACAGACCATAAAAGGGCGTTTGGGACGATGGCAAGAAAATAAATCCCTGTTTGCCCTATCGTCCATAGCCCCATTTGAAAATAAGAACATCCTCTTGGTCGACGATGTGATCACCACCGGCGCCACCATGGAAATGTGTGCCGAAACACTGCATCAAATTCCCGGCATTAACATATATATGGCAAGTATGGCGGTAGTGCCCCTAAATTGAGATCTTCGAGCCATGTTCCAACAGTGTCTGCCTATTGAAATGCGATAGGATTATCCAAATAAATCGTTTCTTTGTCGTCATGAAGTACACCAAAATAGCAAGACGGGCTTTGGCGGGACTCTTTCTGTCATTGATCTCCTTAGCCCTTTTACAGTGCGCCAAAAGGGGCAGCCCCACAGGGGGTCCAAAAGATGTGCAGGGACCGGTGCTACTCAAGGCTGAGCCCGAAAACCTGACGGTCAACTTCGAAGGCAACAAAATACGGTTGTATTTTGACGAATATATCAAGTTGGAAAAACTTCAGGAACAACTTATCGTTTCACCGCCCCTCAAATACCTGCCCCAGATTACGCCACAGGGGGGAACGGCCAAGGTCATCGAAATAACATTGAAAGATACCCTGCAAGAAAACACTACCTATACCCTGAATTTTGGGCAAAGCATCGTTGACAATAACGAAGGGAATCCGAACAGTTTTCTCACCTATGTATTTTCCACCGGGAGCTATATCGATTCATTACAACTTCAAGGTGCGGTAAAAGATGCGTTCAACAAAACGCCCGATGATTTTATCAGTGTGATGTTGTATGGTATCGACAGCACCTACAATGACTCTACCGTTTATCGCCGACCCCCTAATTACATCACCAATACCCTCGACAGTGCCGTAATTTTCAGCTTGAAGAATATCAAGGAAGGCAACTATGCGCTTTTTGCCATCAAAGATGTGGCGAAAAACAATGTTTTTGATCAGAACACAGATAAGATCGGATTTGTTGCAGATACCATTACCCTACCAACCGATTCCATTTACCTGCTCAATTTATTCAAGGAAATTCCAAACTATACGGTTTCCGTTCCCAGTTTTGCCGCCATGAACAAAATTATTTTCGGTTATTATGGCATAGGTGCGGACATAGAAATCAAGCCCCTTACCCCATTGCCCGACAGTGTGCGCACCATGGTGCTCAAAGAGCGGGACAAAGACAGCCTCGACTTTTGGTTGACCCCTTTTGAAGCAGATTCCATTATTTTCACAGTGGCCAACGAAAAGCTAAAAATCATTGACACCTTCACGGTCAAAACAAGGAAAGTAGGTGTCGATTCCTTAATCCTTACGCCCAATTTTCGAGGTGCTTACGGCTTTGGCGATCGATTTCATGTTACGGTGAACACCCCGATTACCCAAATGGATACCACAAAGTTCGAAATCATCAACAAAGATTCACTTGCGGTGCCTTTAGGGCTAACCCTCGACAGTCTGGACAATAAGATCGATTTTGATTTCGAAGTCGAACCCAATGAAAAATATAGTATTGGCCTATACCCCGGTGCCATCACCGATTTCTTCGGAGAGACCAACGATACCCTGTCCTATACACTGACGACCAAAAGTTTGGCCGATTACGGAAATTTAAGGATGGCCATTGTGGGCAAGGTCAGCTATCCTTTGATCGTACATCTGACCGACGAAAAGGGAAAGATCAAAAGGGAGATCATTGCCGAAGAATCGGAGGTTTTCGAATTCAATAGTTTAGAACCAGGGAAATATCTGGTTCGCGTGATTTTCGATACCAACGAAAACAAGAAATGGGATACGGGCAACTACCTCCAAAAGATGCAGCCCGAAAAGGTCAGCTATTACCCAAAAGTCATTGATATGAGAGCAAATTGGGAGGTAAACGAAACTTTTACAATATTAGATTAAATCGGTCCATGTCGTCCAGAAATTTGAGTTTGCCCCTGGTATTTTGAAGATGGTCCATACTGAGCTCCCCATAAAGAACTTCCTCTTTCTGTGAAAAAACCAAAGATTTTCCCAAGGCATCATAAATGGCCGAATGCCCGGGATACTGTAGTTTCACGCCGTCCGTGCCGATTCTGTTAACCCCGATACAATAGCTCATATTCTCGATGGCTCGGGCTGCCAAAAGGATGTCCCAAGCGTGGATACGGGCTTTTGGCCAATTGGCAACATAAACCAAAACATCATAGTGCTCCACATTGCGCGCCCAGACAGGAAATCGAAGGTCATAACAGATCATCGGACAGATTTTGAAGCCCCTAAAATTGACCAATACTTTCTGTCGGCCCGACCCGTATACCTTGTTTTCACCGGCCAGGGTAAACGTATGTCGCTTGTCGTACTGTTCGAAACCCCCATTGGGTTTTACAAAAAAAAGTCGATTGGTGTATTGCCCCATTTCAAAATAAGGAAGGCTCCCCATAATGGCCGCATTCTTCTGTTTCGCGACATCCTGCATCCAAGCCAAGGTCTTTTTACCTTCATCAACGGGTATGTTTGCGGGCGACATGCTAAAACCGGTGGTAAACATTTCCGGCAAGACGATCAAATCGACCTCTTCCGAGATGCTGTCGATAATTTTTGCAAAAGCGTATCGGTTAGCCACTGGATCTTCCCATACCAACTGAAACTGGAGCAATGCCGTTTTTAATTTTTTATCCATGGGTTCCCCTAGATCATAGTTATTTAATGTTTGTGGTTTTCCAATAAATCGATCAATCCTGGAGTACCTTGCATTCTGGCATGATCCAGTGCCGAATTCCCCTTTGCGTCTTTGATTGAGATATCGGCGCCATGCTCGAGCAAGAGTTTGGCGATTTCAGGTTTGTTGAAAGTGACCGCATAGATCAAACAAGTGGCGCCCATCGCATTTCGATGGTTTACGTTTGCCCCCCGCCCGATCAAAGTTTTGGCCAGGGGTAGGTACCCTTTGAAACCTACGCCCATCAAGGCCGTATTCCCCGATGCATCCTCCGAATCAACCTCGGCTCCCTTATCCAACAAAAAATCGACCACCGCTTCCCGATCATAGTAAGCTGCCAGGATCAAGGGCGATGAGCCACGTTGATCGGTCGCCATAACCAATGCCGGATTTTTGGCGACCAAATCGCTAACATCGGCCAACTTTCCGCTGCGAACGGCATTTAATAAAATATCCAACTCTTCCATGGATTTAAAAGTATAAAAAAAACAATCACCATACCTTGACATGAATACTGCCGAATGAAGTATCATGGTGGTCAACCGATTTTTTTATTCCACTTAAGAAATTTATTTCTTTACGGAAAGCCATAACATAGGGCACAATTTAGACTGGGTTGGGTAAAAAGAGTCTTTTGTTCCTTGGCAGTATCTAAGTCATCATGGGCCATCTTGGAGTAGATGACCGAGGAATACCAAAATGTACGCAGCTATGTGGAAGCGGTTTTCTAACTGTTGAAGGGAAAATAGTGTTGCCCAATTGGCCTATTGACGAAACGTTATTCAAACAAAATTGGCGCTGAAAAGATTTCAATTTGGATAATGCCGTTAAATTATCCGGAAAATGGACCTTTGAACTTATTACTTTTGATTGTACCTTTTCGGAAAAATCATGCTATGTTGGTTTGTGGCCAGCTGCAACCCCAACTTTCATTTTTTGAATATTATGAAGGACTCTTTTAACGTTATTGACCGTTTGTACAGGCTTTTCCTTTCCGAAAAAACCAAACAGCGAAGTGAAAAGGTAATTATCTCCATTGCCATTGTCAGTTTTCTCTTGCACTTAGGGCTTATTTTGTTCAAGGATTTGATGCCCGGAGTTCTTAGGTTCGATTCTGAGCTTTTTAACAATCCCATTTCCGCAATCTATACCCCATTTTCCTTTATTTTGGTGTATGAAGTATACCTGCTGGTCTACTACCTCCCGAAGTCAATTTCCCTATATATCAGCAAACAATACGAAATCATTACCCTAGTTATCATCAGACGGATATTCAAGGACCTTTCCAATCTTGACCTTAATTCCAATTGGTTCGACAATAGCTATGATTTGCAACTTACATTCGATTTGGTGACGACCATCCTATTGTTCGGCCTGATTTTGCTCTTTAACAAACTGAATCAAAATCGGAAAAAGGTCCGTGCTACGGTTGATGAGCCAGCCGAATCCTTGGTCCGTTTGATCCGAAGGAAAAAAATTCTCGCCGTACTTTTGGTCCCTGTCTTCATGGCCCTGGCCATCTATAGTTTTGGTACTTGGATGGCCGATATCATGGGGGCAACCATTGGAAGCATCGCCTCTATTGGGGACATCAACCAAATTTTCTTCAATGAGTTCTTCACCATCCTTATTTTGGCAGATGTACTTTTGCTTTTGTTTTCCTTCTTTCACACAGACCAGTTCAATGCGGTAATCCGTAATTCGGGCTTTATCATTTCAACCATCCTGATCAGGCTATCCTTCAGTACCACAGGATTTATCAACGACCTGCTGGTCGTTGTGGCGGTTACCTTTGGCGTGCTCATCCTATGGTTGAACAACAAATACTACGCCTTGGAATAAAGGACTGTTCCATTTTTATCAATAGATCAAGGACTGTTGTGGATACCCGGAGTAAAATCTTCCGGGGCATTTTGTGGACTGTTGATGGTGCCTTCGGCCCCGGTATCATTATAAATGGTCCATTCAGAAAAGTTGAACACCGGATTCGCTTTTTGTATTTCAGGTTTTCGAATGGCCCTACCATCTTCAAATTCATGTTCGGTACCGCTCCCATCTTCGCCTATGACCCCAAATAAATCGATGGTCTTGCCGAAAGGATCTACCAATTCCAGATTGTCGTCACCATTGGAATCGGCAGCGGTATTGGTGCCCACGGCCATATCTGGCACAAAACCGTAAACCGATTCAAAACCGATCGCATTCGGCGAAATGGTCAGCGTACCGCCCGGCCCGATGGCAAAGTCCGTCAGGTCGATCGTCGAGCTTACTTCCGTATTTTCATTGGTGTATCGCCTTAAGCGCCAACCATTGAGATTCAATATAGTGTCGCCCGCATTGTAGAGTTCCACAAAACGGGCATCAGGATTGTTGTTAGGGTCGGCCAACTCGGAAATAAAAATCTCGGACGACGTAAATTCATCGATAACATCTTCACAGCGCCCGTTGGTAAATCGAATATCGTTCAAATCGCGAATTACCAAATAGTAGTTGCTGTTATCCTTTTGAAGTATCCCGCTAATGGTCCCCTTTCCTTCAGGCAAAGGCAGCGCTTGAAAGTCGGCATATCCGCTGTTCAAAAGAGCAATTTCATTATCGTTGCAATCGTTTAACCGGCGAAGGGTTTCCACTTTTTCCACGGCAAAAGGCATTCCCAATTCCGCTGCGACCACTTCAACATCCTTTAAGACCACCAGCGTATTCAAGGACGATTCCTTGAGGCTGTCGATTTCAAGCTGTTGGGGCACAACTACCGAACCTTGTTCACAGGCCAACACCAAATGCTCTTTTAAAACGGTATAGGGCAAACGGCCGACCGAAAGGTTTCCAAAGGAATTAAAAGTACCCCCAAGTTTGAAGTTGCCCTTGCTTTTTCCCAGATAGAGTCCCTTTAATTTGATGTATATTTTGCTGCCCAACGGATACCACAAATGGGAATCGCGCAGTTCGATTTCAATTTGCAGGCCCTCGGAAGGGGCTTTTGGCCTATCCTGAAAATGGAGTACGTTAAAAAAATTACCCGCTGCATCCGAAGAAACCACATATCCCTCAATTACCAGGTCGTCCTGTATTTGAACGGTTTGGTTACCGTATAGTTGCTTTAACTCACTATAGGATACATTCGCGATAAGATTCGAATCACAACCAAGCTCAGGCGGGCCGAACTGTCGGTCTTTCACACAGCTCGCGAGGCCTATCACCAAAAGAAGGCAGAGCGGCATTCCACTATAGGAAATCTTCATTATCGTCATGACGATCCGCTTATGAAATAGTTGTGGTTGCATGTGCAAAAAAATCCAATTAAAAACTCAATGAGAGGTTCAAAAAATAGGTGCGCCCAAAACCATACCAATACTTAGGGGCAAAAGAGGGGCTGCCACTCAAATTGTCCCGGCTCAACTGCCCAAAATTTCCGTTTCTGCTCTGTTCATAGCCCCCGGTCTTGAAAACCGTATCGAAAAGGTTGTTTATACTTATGAACAGACTGATGTACTTTCCTTTTTTCAACCACGATTTACCTCCGACCAGATTCAGGAGATAAAAATCGTCCAGTGCCCTTTGAGAAAGGAGATTCCGCACATTTGTCGTTGTGGCATCCGGGAAAGGTGCCCCGGTTTCGGGATCCAATAAAAAACTTTGCGTTCTGGTAATGGCCGAAATGCCAGTATAGTTGTCCGCCAAATAATTCGCCGTCCCGCCGACCCACCAGTATTTTGGATCGCGATATTCCCAGCCAATCGAATAGGCTTTTTGTGGGCCTTGCGCAAGTTTATGATCTTTGAGCTCGGCCAGCCCAAGGTCAATATTTCCCCCCGGATCTATAATGGTCTCCACTGCTCCGGCAGTATCGAAATTGATGGTGACATTGGGATCACTGGCATACAGATATTTGCCAATCGCGCCTACCAGCGAGAGTTTTACGCTTGGTGATATTTGGTATTCCAAACCCAACTCGATGCCCAGGTGCAGCTTGTCAAGACCGGTCAACACTTCCTGCACAAAATCGGATCCCACGCCAGAATCCACAAAAAAGAAGTTGATATCGGTCAAATTCTGGAATCGTGTAAAGAAGCCTGTGGCACGGCCGGTGAGATTCGGCAATCTTAGAAAATAGTTCAGATCAACGGAAGTTATTTTCTCGCTCTTCAGTTCGGGGACCACCTGGTTGTTCTCCCGTGGATTGATGAAGCTGTTCTGTAATACGGGGGCTTGGGAAAGCTGGGCCACATGGGCGACAATACGATGCCTTCCCGTAATTTGATTGCTTAATCCCCCTTTGATCCCAAAATTTGGAAAGGACAGTACTTCACTTTTTCCAAGGGAATTTTCCAAAAAACGCCCATTTTGGAAAATGCCTTCCCGCTGATAATTCTGTATTGTATAATTCCCAGCGACGAAACCAGTCCACTTTTTATAGTGCCAACGCATTTGAAGGAAGGCCTCGTATCGTGTGGCATCGATTTTATAGCGGTAGTTAAAAATCGACCCCTCATAGACGTTCCCATCCGAATTCAGGTCGTTTCTGGTTTTTGAAAATGGATCGATATCTTCATGGACCTCGGCACCCAATAAATCGATTATTCTGGCATAATTGTCAAATTTGGAACGGCTGTGGGCCAATCCAAAATCGATTTGGAATCCGTTTTCGCTCGAATAATTTCCTGTGGTATTCAAAGAGAACCTACCACCATCGTTCACATCTTCATAAAACACATAGGCCGTCCCGTTCTTATTGGCCAGATAAAAATCCGACCATTGCATCTGGGGATTGCCGATGAAACCTTCCTTGGCCGCCAAGGCGCTCAAGAAATTCGCTCCTATGGGGCTATTGAGATAGAAACTCGGCAGGTATCTATAATACGACGGGTCTGGATTTGGGGCGTTGTAATAACCCAATCGACTTCTGGCTTCCGATCCGAATTGGTACGCCATTCCGGTGTTCAAATTAAACCTCCCCGAGTTATAAATATGGTTCACCAAGAAAAGGGGTTCCGCAATTTTACGTTCCCGAGAATTTCGTATCTCGCCATTTTGGTACCCCCAATAGGGGTTGTACCGATTGCCGACCAATTCAAAAACTTCTTCGGTTATGGCCGAAGAACGACCCCGTCTGTTGACGGCAAACAACCCCAAGGCCTGAATACTGTTTCTTTTATCCGGATGAAATTCAATTGCCCCTAAAAAGGAAAAGGCATCGTACAAGGTTCCATTGATGTACCCCTCTTTCGCCCAACGCCGGGAGGCCGAGAACAGTGTGCCCAAACCATTTTTTTTGATGCCGGAATTATAGGTCGCCATCAATCTGCCCGAATAGGTTCTGTTGGAAGCCGCGGCAGATATCCTAATCCCGGGCCTCAGGGCAGATGGCCTTATTTCGAGGTTGGTCGTTCCCAAAATCCCCCCAAAGGAAAAATCCGAGGCCTCCATGCCATTGGTGAATTGTTGGTTCCGCGTCACGTCATTGAGTCCGCCCCAGTGGTTCCATTGGGGCCTTCCATCGATGGGCCGGTTCATCGCTATTCCGTTGATGGATACCCTGCCATATTGGGCATCGTAACCCCTCACCCTAAAAAAGGCCTGTCCGAAGTCGAATGCGGCCCTGTTCAAAAAAAGATCCCGGGAAGCCTGCAAAATACCCGTTGACGAAGCCGCGACATCATCGTCAAAAAGTTCGGCATCCGTCAGGCTGATCAAATTATCGGTTTTCTCCATGGTGATGTCCTTCTCAAGGAACAGTACCCCAAGATCTAAAGTGCCTCCTTCCAATTGCAATGGGATGCGCATATCATTAAAATCCGGGACGGATATGAGCAATATCGAGGGGCCCTGGATCGATGTGGTCAATTGAAACGTTCCCCCGTCAGAAATTATTTGCATAATCGAAGTACCTTCGAGCATCACCCGGCCTTTTTCGATGAAGCGCTTCGATTGACGATCCATGACCATACCAACCACTTTGGTCAATTGCTGCGCCTTGAGGGAAAAACCCATCAGGAGCATCGTATATGCCATCAATAAAAATTCCATCATTCTTGTCTTAATCATTATTGAAGAAATAAGTGGCTGGACGGAACATCAATATGGGAGCCTACAAAAAGTAACTTCGGTTGCTCCGCTTGAGAATCCCATGTTCAATCCCGATTCAAAAATAAAAGCGGGCCCTGCACCATACATGCGGAATTGGATTATAACTTCACGGCAATGTCGCCTATGGGAAAACGTATATTCTTTTTAATGATCGGGATTGGCTGTTCTTATGCATTTTCCCAGAAACAGTATACCGTTCGCACCATTGCATTTTACAATGTGGAAAACCTTTTCGATACAGAAAACGACACGCTGACTTTTGACGATGACCGAACACCGGAAGGCAAAGATCAATGGACCAAGGAACGGTACCACGATAAAGTAGGGCATATAGCGAAGGTGCTTGCCAATATAGGGCGGGACCTGACCGGTACTTCGCCCGATCTTATAGGTTTATGTGAAGTGGAAAACAAACAGGTCATCGAAGATCTGATTTCCCATCCACAGTTAAAGCAAGGGAACTACGGTATCATCCATTTCGATTCCCCGGATGAACGCGGCATCGACGTGGCGCTCCTCTACAGGAACGAATCTTTTTTGCCCACCGCATTCGCCAGTAGGAGGCTGCTGTTGGTCGGATTGGAGGAAGAAAGAAACTACACCCGTGATCAGTTGGTAGTGAGTGGGCTATTGGATGATGACCCGGTTCACATCATCGTGAACCACTGGCCTTCAAGAAGTGGAGGGGAAGCATTGAGCCAACCCAACCGTATCGCGGCAGCGAGGTTGAACCGGCGAATCATCGATTCGATCCAAAGGATGGAAATAGGGGCCAAAATCATCGGTATGGGCGACCTGAACGACGATCCCACCGATGCCAGTTTAAAAATGGTGTTGAAGACCAAAGGAGACCGTAATGATTTGGTTGCGGAAGATCTTTTCAACCCAATGGAAAAATTATTTCGCAAGGGTATCGGGTCATTGGCCTATCGGGATAAATGGAACCTGTTCGACCAAATCTTCCTCACCGGCAATCTCATCCTTGCCGAAGGTGGGCAACTTCGATTTTGGAAGGCAGGGGTATTCAAAGCCCCTTATTTGATTACCGCCAAAGGACCTTACAAGGGCTATCCCTTTCGAACTTATGCCGGAGGAAACTATACCGGCGGATATAGTGATCATTTCCCCGTCTATGCTTATTTCCTGAAGGAAAAATAAAGGTCAATATGGGTTTTAGAGTTCCTTGATCATAATGTTTCGCCATTTTACTTTGATGCCGCCGCCATCATGGATTTGTAGGGCGATCGAACCTTCGCCCGCTCCGATTTTTTCATCGGTCAGCGTAATCATTTCCGTACCGTTCAGCCAAGAAGTAATGGTATCCCCATCGACACGAATTTTCATCGTATTCCATTCCCCTACTTTGAGGGCACGATCCTTTTCAGGGTCGGGCTTGATAAGCCAACCCCTACCGTAGGATTCGTAAACACCACCGGTATCGTGCCCAGGAGGGGCCACTTCCACTTGCCATCCACTAACTTTGGTGCCATCGACCGTTGAACGGATGAAGACCCCGCTATTGCCATCGGCCTCCTGCTTGAAATCGAGGGTCAGTTCAAAATTTTTATAGTAATCATCAGTTGTCAAATAGCCATATTGCTGATCTGGGCCACTCTCACATACCAATAAACCATCTTCCACATACCATTTTTCGGTGCCATGAATGGTCCATCCCGAAAGATCGTTTCCGTTAAACAATGACTTTTCCTGAGCCAATACGGGAATGGCAACCAAGGCGAGTACAACAATTATCAAGCTTTTCATCGGTTTCAAATTTTGAATTTTATATTAATAGGTTATTTACGCTTCCTTTCGATCGATTTATCCCAACCATTGTCCCCACGGGATGCGGCTTAAAATGAGCACTAGGCCCAATCCGTAAAAAATGGCGATGCTTCTGAATTTTTTATTCCCTTCCATGAATTTTTTATGGCGCGACCATCCGATGGTGATCAATATAATGGCGATAATATTGATAAAGGGGTGTTCTACGGCCAATAATCGGGAAGGGGCATTTAACCCCCCCATCCCCAAAGTTTGGATGGCCTTCAAGCCATTTTCGGAATAAAAGAAAAGTGCCAGCCCCACCAACAATTGGGTATGGGCAAATATCAGGGCGAACAGGCTTAGGCGAAAGTCTTTTTGAAGGTTGAATACCTTATTGCCCATCATTCCTATTATGGCGTTGGCAACGGCCAAAAAAAGGACGGCCAGAACGATATAGGCCAGATAGGAGTGGACCATTTGTAAAACTGCGTACATAGGTGTCGAATTTAGTTTTTAAATGTAATGATTTTTGTGCATAAAAAAGCCCCGCCTGGTGGCGGGGTTTTATATCATCCGTTTCGGATTGATTTAGTTGAACAGATACCTCACGCCCACTTGCAACCTCCAAGTATCTCCAATACTGGTTGAGGGTCTATTGGTCGATGAAGGGAAATCCGTGGTGCCCGGTATGGTGTTCAAACGGTACACAGGCTCTCCTGCGGCATTGGTACCTGTATAGTTCAACGGGTTTTGCTGGAAGGCGAACTGGGGCACGCCCCATTCAGAGTTCAACATATTCCCGATATTCAAAAAGTCGAGGGACAATTGGATCCTGTTCTTTTTATCCTGGGTCAAATTGATGTCTTGGGTAATTCTCAGGTCATACCTGTTCAACCATGGGTTTTTGGCCCCGTTCCTTTCGGCAATCTGGCCCCTGTTGGCGCTTAGATATTCGTCGCGATCGATATAATTATTGAACAGGTTGATCTGGTCCTGTTCGGTGATCGTGGCACCACCTAAGGTGAATTCTTCAAAATTCAGTTCGGAGGCATCGTTGGGAATATAGATCAATCGGTTGGCGTTGTCTCCAAAATTCCCGGAATAGGTATAGCTATAGCGACCGTTCTCGCCCCCTTGCCAGAACAGCGCAATGGTAGAATTGTCTGTTTTGTAGTTCACGTTGGCTATAAAACGGTTCGGTTGATCGAACGCGGCAAATCCCAACTCTGGATCGTTCCTGTTTTCCTGAACCTCTGCGGTCCACAACGACCCGGCTTGCGATCCTCCGGAAGCGGCAAGATCCCTTGCCCTGGAAGCCGTATATGCAATCATGGCGTAAAATCCGTTATCGAACTGCTTTTGCAATTGGGCGGTTAGGGAAACATAATCCGCTTTACGATCGGCATTCGTCAAATAAAACACGTTGCGGAAATCGGCATCGTTGGAATAACCGCCCGTCCAGAAAGGCCTTTGATCCGGACCGCTGAGGTTGCCATCAGGGGCGCGCAAAACGGGGTTGTACACGATGGGCGTGGAGATGTCCCTGGAGTAAATGAAATCCATGGTTCCGGTAATGCCAAAAGGAAGTTTATGGTCTACACCAATGTTGGTACGCCATACCTGCGGCAATTTGAAATCCCTATCGGTCAAATTCAGTTCGTTCGACAGGGTTTGTTCGGCATCGGTAGGATTTCCAAAAGTAACGTCTGGATTAAAGACATAGTTAGGACCGAAAGCAGCGGCAACATCGTCGCCTTCATAACCAATACCTCCGCGAACCACACCGGATCCATTGACCTGGTTGCTGAGCCACACAAAGGGAATACGTCCTGAAAACACGCCCATACCACCCCGTACTTGGGTTATCCCCTCACCATTTACATCCCAGTTGACCCCTACCCTAGGAGAAAAAAGCGGTTTTACCTTGGGGAATTGGCTCACGTCTGGGGTAAAAGTATTGCCATCCTGATCTGTAAAGGTCTTGTTCAGGTCATCGAGCAAGGTGTTTCTTGGAATATCGGTAGGATAGAAAGGAAAATCGATTCTCAAGCCACCGGTGATCTTCAGGTCATCGTTCAGCTGATATTCATCCTGAAAATAAACCCCGAACTGACCAAATTTGGTTTCATCGACAGGGGGTGTATTGGACCCGTCCAAAGCGAATCCTTTGGCAAAAGCATCAGGATAGGCGCCAGGGGTCTGATTGATCACCGTTTCTACGAAACTATCATAGCTGGTAAATCTATAAAAGCCATTGAATACGGGGTTAAAGGCATTTTTGAAGGTCATGAATTCAAAATTGGCCCCCAAAGTGTAAGTATGTTTCCCGGAGTAAATCGAAAAGTTGTTGGTAATATTAAAAACATTGTTTTCCAAAAGGTTCCCTACTGTAAAAAGTTCGTTCCCCAAGGCGGTGTAATAAAGAAGGTTACCGCCACCGTCCGGTTCCAAGACCTCGATAAATGGGAAGTCCTGGCCCCCGGGAATACCCCTTTTGGGATCTGTGATAGCCGTGTAGCCTACGGTGAACTGGTTCGACATGTTGTCAGCGACCCTGGAGTTCCATTCCCCAACCCAGGATTCCACTTTCCTGTCATTGGTATAGTTTGCATTTGCAAAAGTCATCGCCTCTATCCCGAATCGGTTTGTATTTCGGTAACGGGTCGCGAGATAGCGGTTTGAGTTCCCATTGATGGACACGTCGGTGGCGGCTTCGTATACGTTGTACCTTAATGAAAATTTGTTGTTTTGGTTCAGGTTGAAATCCAATCTGGCATTAAAGCGTGTTTGCGACGAAGCAAAGGGATAGTTCTCATAAGGCCCTGTTTCGTAGCCATAAAGCGAATTCATGCTTTGACGGATAAAGTCGAGTTGTGAGGCCGGTACCCTGGAAATGGTTAATCCATCGGGATTCAGACCTGGTCTTGAAGCCTGCCTGGTAAAACCGGGAACGGCTTCCTCTTCTTCCTCATAGCTGACAAAGAAAAATAGCTTGTTTTTGAGGATAGGGCCTCCAAGGCTAATTCCCTTGATGTCGTTCTGTGAGTCGCCACGGTTCAATTCTATATCCCTTAGTTTGTTGCCGACCATTTGGTCGTTCCTATAGTAGTAATAGACAGATCCTTTGAAATCATTGGTCCCGGATTTGGTAATCGCATTCACCGAAGCTCCTGTAAATCCTGCCAAACGCACGTCGTAAGGGGCAAGGTTCACCTGTACTTCTTCGATGGCGTCCAATGAGATCGGGTTGGAACCGGCAAACTGCCCATCGCCCAGTCCGAAGTTGTTGTTGTAGATGTTACCATCAATGGTATAGTTGTTGAACCTGCTTGATGTTCCGGAAAATGAAGTTCCGTTCGACTGTGGCGTTAACCTGGTAAAGTCGTTGATGCTTCTGCTAATGGTCGGCAAGGCATCGATGGTTTCCCTGGAAAGGTTCACTGCCGGACCGGTACGGTCCGAATCAATGATGCCCCCGCTGATGGAGGTCACCACTACCTCGTCCAATTGCATCCCTTCAATGAGCGTCACTTTTAAATTATAGGTTTGGCCCAATCCGAGGACGATGCCATCAAAATTTTGGTCTTGGAAGCCCACATAGGTGATACTTATGGTATAAGGACCGCCGACCCTGATATTGGGAAGGTAAAAAAGGCCCTCCTCATTGGAAATCGCTCCATAGGTAGTGCCCGAAGGGGTATGAACGGCCACAATATTGGCCCCCAATAGTGGTTCGCCCTGTTCATCAGAAACGGTGCCTTGCATGTTCGCCGTGGTGATTCCCTGTGAAAAAGCCATTGCCGAGGCAAAAACGGCAGCAAGCAAAAAGTAGTATTTTTTCATTTTCAAGATTTTTTAATTGGAGTCGCAAAAATGAAAAAAAATAACCTTTCAATTGTTATTAAAATGTTAAAAAACAGACAACTGAACGGTCAATCCCAACAACCGTAACCTATTGAAATCTAGGCGGGTGAGCGAAAAACTGTTAAAATAATGAAAGAAGTAAAACTTAGCTTTTAAAATATTGCAATAGGCGCATCGTAGAGCTGTCATGATCGCTTATTTCGGAATCCTCGATATCCTTTAAGGTGGTACTGGCAAGTTGTTTTCCGAGCTCAACACCCCATTGGTCATAACTGTAAATATTCCAAATCACCCCTTGAACAAAAATTTTATGCTCATAAAGGGCGATCAGCGCACCCGTGCTTTCCGGGGTAAGCTGATTGATCAGGATACTGTTGGTGGGTTTGTTGCCTTCGAAGACTTTGAAGGGAAGCAACTTTTGAAGTTCTTTTTCGGGCAGATTTTTGGCTTCGAGCTCTTTGCGCACCTCTTCAACACTTTTTCCGTTCATCAAAGCTTCCGTTTGGGCAAAATAATTAGCCATCAACTTGTTATGATGATCGGTATCGCCGTGCAATGATTTTTTGAATCCGATAAAATCGGTAGGAATCAATTTGGTGCCCTGATGGATCAACTGAAAAAAGGCATGCTGGGAATTGGTGCCCGGTTCGCCCCAGATGATGGTCCCGGTCTCATACCCGACCCTTCGGCCATTGCGGTCAACACTTTTCCCATTACTTTCCATGATGCCTTGTTGCAAGTAGGCCGAAAACCGGCTCAAATATTGGGTGTATGGGATAATGGCTTCGGTCTCGGCTCCATAAAAGTTATTGTACCATATGCTCAACAGTGCGAGGACAACGGGCATGTTTTCTTTAAAATCAGCAGTTTTGAAATGGGTGTCCATTGCATTGGCCCCCTTTAAAAGGGCTTCGAAATGTTGATATCCCACCGCAAGGGAAATCGAAAGTCCGACAGCGCTCCAAAGCGAAAATCGACCCCCGACCCAATCCCACATGGGAAATACATTCTCGGCTGTTATCCCGAATTCGGCTATTTTTTCAGTATTCGTAGAAACTGCCGCAAAGTGCTTGGCAACTTCTTGTTGTCCCGCATGCTTCAAGAACCATTTTTTTATGGTGAGTGCATTGGTAAGGGTTTCCTGGGTGGTAAATGTCTTGGAAACCACCACGAACAAGGTGGTCTCCGGGTTTAATTCCTTAAGCACTTCATATACGTGGTCCCCATCTACATTACTGACAAAATGGAGTTTCAAATGATTCTTGTAATATTTGAGGGCCTCAACCACCATTGCGGGGCCTAGATCGGTATCCTCCGATCCCGATATTGACCACATCGGTGAACGCCTTTCCCGAATAGCCTTTTTTGGTCCCGCCAACAATGGCTTCCGTAAACGCCTTGATCTTGGCCTTCACCTCAAAGACTTCCGGCACCACATTCTCGCCATCTACCAAAATACGGTCCGATTTTTGGGCCCTCAGCGCGGTGTGCAATACTGCCCTTCCTTCCGTTTGGTTGATGATATCCCCTTTAAAATATTTTTGTATGGCATCCCTTAAGCCTGCTTCTTCCGCCAGTTGTATCAACAAGGGCATCGTTTCCCCGTTAATCCTGTTTTTGGAATAATCGAACAAAAAATCGTTCCATACCAAACTTAGTTTTTCGGCCCTTTTGTGGTCTGCGCCAAAAAGCTGCTTCAACGTGATGCCTTTGGTGTCCTGATAATGGTTTTGGAGTTTCTTCCAAGAATTGGTCTTCGTTGGGTCGGTGTTCTGGAGCGACATCTTAATGGTTCATGGTTAGGAGTTCTTCATGTTGCTTCAGGGGTGTTTCCGGTATTTCAATACAATCCAATTGCGTCCTCATGGGATCGATAAAGGCAAAATAATCGGGCCTGAGGTCTTCCGCCAATGGCTCTGCCATCGGAAGTTCTTCCCTCAGGGGGTCTACCTGTCTTCCATTTCTCCAAAAGCGATAACAAACATGCGGACCGCTGGTATTACCGGTCATCCCGATCCAGCCTATGACATCGCCCTGTCGTACGAATTGTCCTTTCCTCACGTTTTGTTTTTTCATGTGCAGGTATTGGGTGTCGTAGGTACCATTATGCCTGATTTTCACATACTTGCCATTCCCACCTTTTCGGGTCGATTCAACCACAGTGCCATCAGCGGTCGCAATAATGGGCGTTCCCAATGGAGCCGCATAATCGGTGCCTTTATGGGGCCTTACTTTGTTCCCATAAAATCGGATCCTCCTTTTAAGGTTATATCGCGAGGAGATCCTCACTTTGCTGAACTGTACGGGGGCCCTTAAGAAGGTTCTTCTTAGATTATTGGCATCTTCGTCAAAATAGTCCCTCAGCCCTATAAGGGAATCATTTTCATAGGCAAAGGCATAGATAGGCCTGCCGTTATGTTCAAAATAGGCCGCTTCTATGGGTTCGGCCCCGGCATAAACGGTATCGTTGATATATTTTTCCTTGTAGATCACTTTAAACTTGTCCCCTTTTTGCAAGCGAAAGAAATCGATGGTCCAAGCATAAATTTCAGATAGGTTGTTGGTGACATTATAGTCGATGCCCTGATCCAGGATGGCTTCGGACAATGAGGTTTCTATCACACCGGAAGCCTCACGAAGCACATACTTTACCGCTTTACGGTTTCTATAGGCAACGGCACTGTCGCGAAAGTCGACCACGGTATAATTGATGGCATCGTTCTCATAAATAAAAACTTGGGCGGTTTCGGAAGTGTCTTTCGATTGCAGGATCATATAGGGTTTACCAACCCTTATTCTCCTAACATCGAAGGTGTCTTTGTAGTCTTGTGAAATTTTGGCGATTTTCGGATATTCGACCTTGTTTTCCAACATCAGTTGCCCAAAACTGTCTCCCCGCTTCACGGTATCCATTTTGACCTTAAAATCATTGAGATTGAATCCGAATCGAACCAGCTCCGGTTTTTCCGCCATTGCGATGTTCTGATCGGTTTCGGAATCGTTTGATACAGGTCGTTCTTCCTTACAGGCAAGGAAAATTGCCACAAATACTACTATGCCCCAGTATTTATTCATTGTTATTTTATTCTTTTTTCAGGGTTAAAGATATGGTCTACCCACTGTTTTCCCCAATTATTTAACGCTTGTTTGGTGTAAAGTTTAGGAAAAAAAATCACTTTTTGAAAACTTGGTGGCAGGTATTCTTTCCAATTGGTGCCCCCCGTGGCATCGATTTCCTCTTTTCCCTTTCCCAAATAGCGATGTGCCGATCCCATATGCATCAGCGGCCAATTTACGTTGGCATTCAGATCTAATGTCTTTAACGCGGTGATCAACGCTTTATTATCCTGCTTATCCTTTGGCAATTGCAGGTATTTTTCATAAATGGTGTTCCCTTTCAGTTGTTTGGCGATACGTATCAATCGGGGGGTATATCGATATTCGAATTGTTTGAGCGTCAAGGTCTTTTCGCCAGTTGCAAGGTCGGTGGCCCCTTTTTTCCAATAGATGTTTTCATAAAGTTCCTCTATCGTATTTTCCAGGGAAAATCGGTTCCTGTCGCTATGATGGACCAGATTTTGAAGTGGGGTGGCATATAATTCGATCATCCTGTACTGCGCTGACTGAAAACCGCTGGCGGGCAAAAGGGCCATTCTATATTTCAAAAACTGTTCGCGTTCCATCCCCTTGATCATTATGCTGAAGGAGGAGATCAAAGCTTCGTAATAGCTGTTGATCCTTCGGGCCTTTTCAAGAAAAAAATCGACGCTTTGCGATTTGTCGTCAACGATCTGGTTTTGTTCGTGCAGTATCAACTTAAAATAAAGCTCGGTAATTTGGTGGTACATGATAAAGATTTCCTCGTCCGGGAAATAGGTACGGGGAACCTGTAGGCTCAAGAGGGTGTCTAAATGGATGTAGTCCCAATAGGTAAGGTAGCGCTGGTAGAGCAGGCCGTCGAGATAAGCACTTAGGTCTTGACCGGAATCCTTGTATTTTTCTTCAAGTTTTGAGATTTGGGATTCGATATGCCCTTTGTTATCCATTGATACGCTAATCCATGATTATTTTAAACTGGTGTTTCAGACCGTTGTAACCGTCCAGATCGGCTTTTATGGCCCCGACCGCCAAATCGGCCTTAATGCGGATCGGAATCCTGTTATCATCTGCGGAAACCCATAAAGAGAGGCTTTCTTGTTCCTTAAAAACCCTGCCCGACTGTACATAGGGCCTAAACTTATGACAGGCGACCTTCCCAAATTTAGTCCTTAAAACCTCTTTGCCCAAATATTTGAGCTTGAAGTCGAATACCCCGTCATCGTCATAGAGCATCTTGAGCTTCACCGATTCCCCCACCACCAGTTTGGAAACGTCATAGTGGTTCCTTAAATAATAGAAAGCCGAAATAAGGTCTTGGATGCTGTCTTTCAGTTCAAAATTATACTTTTTCTTGTTCTTCTTGTCATTCAGTACCGCCTTATCATTGATATGGTCAAAATTTATTTCAACATCTTTCGTATATCCCCCCTCGTCGATCTTCCTGATAAAGCGATAAGGCTTCCCGTCCTTTTTATCGAAATAGCTCTCATAGGTATCGTCAACATTAAAAAAAATACTTGCAAATCCAGTGGTCCTGCCTCTTCCCACCACATGGTATACCGGCACCTTGTCGATCACATCGGTTTTCACATGCAAAGTGGCATAGCTGGCATTCAAGAGCCCGTAATGCATCCTGAACTTCAACCATTCCCCCGGTTTAAAGGCCGAATCTTTTACGGCACCCCCATTTTGGGCGGCCAACAACTGGCTACCAAAGATGAACAGCAATGCAAACCACTTTCCCATAACCGAAAATTCAGGCCAAAATTAGTAAAAGAGTCAATACGCCAAGTTTGACTTACAGTTATAAAACAAATTTTATTCCAAACTATTGTGTCCCCGTTCAGGCCCATAAAAAAAGCCCTGATGGAACACCAGGGCTTTTCCTAAATAACCAACCAAACTTTAAATTATGAAAAACCAATACTTAAAGTTGCAAGGGAACCACCCCTTACGAGTACAAATTTAATACATCATCATTATGTTGTAAACCCTTTTAACTTACTTTAACTTTTGGTTTAACACAGAATTATCATTGGAGCGCCAATTTCCGATTAAATCGGCGTAATTGGTTCCCCGATTTGCGCAGGAAAATGCGATTTTATCCTTAAAGGGTGCCCCTGGAAGCCTGTTCCCGTTCAATCGATTCAAAAAGGGCCTTGAAATTTCCCTTTCCAAATGATTTCGCCCCTTTGCGCTGAATGATTTCGATGAACATCGTGGGGCGGTCCAGGATGGGTTTGGTGAATATCTGCAGGAGATAGCCTTCATCGTCCCTATCGATCAGAATGCCAAGTTCCTGCAAGGGGGCCAGGTCTTCGTCGATTTCACCCACCCGATCGAGCACATCCTCATAATACACGGCGGGCACCGTCAAGAATTCAACTCCCCTGTTTTTGAGGGCACTTACCGTTTCAATGATGTTATTTGTGGCCAAGGCCATGTGCTGAACCCCTGCACCGTTATAGAAATCGATATACTCCTCGATCTGTGATTTTTTTCGTCCTTCTGCGGGTTCGTTGATGGGAAATTTTATTCGCCCGTTGCCATTGCTCATTACCTTGCTCATCAAGGCGGTATATTCGGTGGAAATGTCTTTATCGTCAAATGAGACCAATTGGGCAAACCCCATCACTTTGGCATAGAACTCGCACCATTTGTTCATCTCGTTCCAGCCCACGTTGCCCACCATATGGTCTACAAATTTTAAGCCCACATCCTTGGGTTTGTAAAAAGGATCCCATTTCCTGTAGCCCGGCATAAAAATACCTTTGTATTTGGAGCGTTCCACAAAAACATGAACGGTTTCCCCATAGGTATGGATTCCCGAGAGCACCACCTCGCCTTGATCATCCCGCAAGATCTTGGGCTCAAAATAACTTTCGGCCCCCCTTTTGGTGGTCTCTTCATGGCTTTTGGCCGCATCATCGACCCAGAGGGCTATGGCTTTTACGCCATCCCCATGTGCATCGATATGCCTGTTGATGTCTCCCCCCGATTTTAAAGGCGAGGTGAGCACCAACCGTATTTTGCCCTGTTGTACGACATAGGATACTTTGTCTTTTAGACCGGTCTCCAGACCGGCATAGGCCAGCGGTTGAAATCCCCATGCGGACAAATAGTAATGGGCTGCTTGTTTGGCATTGCCCACGTAAAGTTCTACATGATCGGTACCGAGCAAAGGGAGGAAATCTTCTGCTTCCGGATTTTCAATGGGCAAGTGAAGTGATGTTTTATCTAATGTTGACATGTTCGTGTTTCATTTCGATTTGAATATATTGATGCCCTACGGGCAATGAAGCCATGCAATAGCATATAGGGCAATCCATAGGATACGCCCAATAACAAAGGGACTCTGGTTTAATTTACCACATGGCCCTGAGATGGGGCATATTATCGATTCTTGGGATTGGCATATCCTTACAAAGGTCGTAAAAAAGAAAATAAAACGATCACGAAGTCTTTAAAACCAATATCCAACGCTAAAGAATAGTTGATTGTTCTTGGCTTCGGGGCTCCAGGAATACATCACCTGAACCGGACCGAGAAAAGATTCCCAGCCATAGCCCAGACCGTAGCCAGAATAGTTGGGCTCGGTGAACCATTCGCCCGTTCTAAAGATATCGTCCTCGACATTCGCAAAATTAGCGGAGAACAGGAGATGGTTTTTTCTGGCGAACTCCAGATCCAAACGTCCATAGGCCTTGACGTAACTATTGCCGGGCAAGCTCAGAAAATCGTATCCCAAGAAAGGAACAAAGTTATTGATCAAATCTGTGCCATAACCTCCCAGGACAAAATCGAAGGAGGTCACATTGGAAGTGCCCAGTTTAAAGCCCCCTTCCGTTTCCAAATTCAAGGATAGGTTTTTAAATAGGGGAATGGCACCCCCCATCCGCGCTTTCGCGATCGAGAATTCCTTGAAATTGTCATTAAAGTCGGAAGAGAGCAGATAAAAATGGAAATCTCCATTAAAGTAAAGGCCCCTTGTGGGAAAATATCGGTCATCATAGGTATCCAAAACCAATTGTCCGAAAGTGCTGTAATAGTTGCTTTTTTCAAAGAGGGTACGCCCCCCCTCGGCCCTTAAGACCGGAAGTCCGTTTTCATCCAATAAATCCCCAAAGGTTTGGGTACTTAAGCGCAACCATTTGTGTTCGGCCCCGATGGTAAACGCAAATTCTTCCCGCCACACCGTTTGCAGGTACAATTGATTGGTAAAATCGTTCACATCGATATTGATGGTATTGATATTGATGCTGCCCGGAACCTCAAAGTTATCCCGGATCAGATTGAAATTGATCTGGTTGTCAAAAGTGTTGTACCTAGAGTTCAAACCGAAACTCCAATAAGTACCCTTGTCTACATAATATTGCAGATTATACCTGATCTTGTCCCCGAAAATAAAATCGAAGGAAGCCACATCGTCTTTCATGAGCAATCGCTTCTTGGTGAGGTTGGCCAAGGCAGCACTTTTGTAAAGATCGTCATAGTGCAGGCCCAACCGTAAAAAGTTCTTATTGGTATTCTCTTCCAGGACAAGGGTAAGGTCTTCCCCAAGACCATTGCTGGTCAATTTATGGTGAATGGTTTTGAAGTTGCCAGTTGCCGACAAATTGCTGATGCCCTGGTCGAGTTTTTTAAAGGTGGTCTTTTCGCCCAGGTTAAACCTTAGTTTTCCTTTGATATAGCCGCGGGTATAGTTTTCCAGATTGCCATCGATGATCAAACGGTTTATCATTAAGCTGTCTTTGGGCACCACTTGTACTACGGTGGCCTTTACCGTATCGGCACCGCTGGAAAGAAGTTTCAGCGCTTCCCATTTGTTCCTTGCGGCAACTTCCCCCAATCGAACGATTTCTTCATATTTATTGAAATCGATCACCGAATACCGATCCAAACTGGGTTTGATGTAAATGTCGGTGCGTTTCGATTTACCGCTCATGGCGGCGGCTGTTCTGAAATTGTTGATCTGCAGCAGTATCTCCGTGGCGGAGAGCAGGCCTTCCCTGTCTGAAAGTCCGTGCTGTACATCGACTCCAATGATAATGTCCGCTCCAAGTTTTTTGATCTCGTCCAAGGGATAGTTGTTGACCACGCCACCATCGATAAGGATTTTGCCGTCCAATGTCGCAGGTTCGAAAAGGGAGGGCAGGGTGCCACTCGCCAGTACGGCTTCAGGAAGGTACCCTTTATCCAATAACACCTGCTCTCCGGTTTCGACATTGGTGGCAATGCACAAAAAAGGGATGGGCAGTTTATTGAAATCATGGATATCCTTCACATGGTACAGAACCCTTACAAGTTCGTTGTAGATATTCTGCCCGCCCGAATAGGCAGGGGGCACCGATACCCTAAAATTCTTGAAAGGAAGGGTAAGGGCATAGCGGTCAGAATCCTCCTTTTCATAGAAGGTTTTTGCACTTCTGGGCAAGTTGTCGCGGATCAGTTGATCAAAATTGGTATTCCGAAAGATCGAATCCAACTGACCGGCCGTATAGCCTGCTGCGTACAGGGCCCCGACAAAAGCACCCATACTGGTGCCGCCGATGTAGTCTATTTTCACACCCGCTTCTTCGAGCACCTTCAATGCCCCGATATGAGCCATCCCTTTCGCTCCGCCACCGCTCAAGACCACTCCGATTTTAGGCCTTTCCATATCAGTACCTTCCTGGGCCATGGCCACTGTGGCCATGGTCAACATCAAAAAGTAAATCAGTGTTTTCTTCATCTGGCCTATTGGTCGTAATTATTGATGGAATGTTTCATAAATTTTTTTTGCCTTGGCCATCCCTACGGTTTTCGCAAGACTTTCCAAGGAGGCCTCTTTGATGCGCTTCACCGATTTAAAGTCTTTCAGGAGCTCCTGTGCCGTTATTCCTCCAATGCCCTCAATACCCTCCAACTCAGAATTGATGGCCGCTTTGCTCCTTTTGTTGCGGTGAAAGCTGATTCCGAAGCGATGTGCTTCGTTCCGAAGTTGCTGTATCAGTTTGAGGCTCTCCGATTTCTTGTCCAAATAAAGTGGAATGGGGTCTTCAGGGAAAAATATTTCTTCCAATCGCTTGGCGATGCCTATGATCGCTATTTTCCCACGAAGCCCTAATCGATCCAAGCTCTTCACTGCGGAGGACAGTTGACCCTTACCCCCATCAATAATGATCAGCTGCGGAAGCGGTTCCCCTTCATCCGATAATCGTTTGTACCTTCGGTATACGACCTCCTCCATGGACGCGAAATCATCCGGCCCCTCCACCGTTTTGATATTGAAGTGGCGATAGTCTTTTTTGGAGGCTCTGCCGTCCTTGAAGACCACACAGGCAGCCACGGGCTGGCTTCCCTGAATATTGCTGTTGTCGAAGCACTCGATATGGATCGGCAATGACGACAGCCTTAAATCTGATTTCATTTGGGCCATGATTCGATTGGCGTGCCTATCCGGGTCGATGATCTTGATCTGCTTGAATTTCTCTTGCCTAAAGAATTTCGCGTTGCGCTCGCTGAATTCCATAATTTTCTTTTTGTCGCCCAACTGCGGCACGGTGACCTTTACACCGGGTCCGACCTCTACGGGGAAAGGAAGGTAGAGCTCCTTCGATTGCGACTCAAACCTTTGCCGGATTTCAACAATGGACAATTGCAAGAGATCTTCGTCCGATTCATCCAATTTTTTCTTGATTTCCAAGGTATGGGAACGAAAGATCGACCCGTGCGACAACTGCAGGAAATTGACATAGGCATAGGCCTCGTCAGAAATGATGGTAAAAACATCGACATTGTTGATTTTGGGGTTCACTATGGTCGATTTCACCTGATAATTTTCGAGCACCATGATCTTGTCCTTGATGCGCTGTGCCTCTTCGAACCTGGTCTCCTCGGCAAGGGCCTTCATCTGATGCTTGAAATATTGCAAAGAGGTTTTAAAGTTGCCTTTGATGATTTCCCTTATATCCTCTATTTGCCGATGATACTCTTCTTCGTTTTGAAGTCCCTCGCACGGTGCTTTGCAGTTACCCAAGTGGTACTCAAGACAGGCCTTGTATTTACCTGCGGATATCTTTTCGTGAGACAGGTCATAGTTGCAGGTTCTCAGGGGATATACGCTCTTCACGAGATCGAGCAAAATACGCACCGTTTTCATGCTGGTATATGGCCCGAAGTATTCCGAGCCATCCTTAATCAATTTTCGGGTAGGGAATATTCTAGGGAACCGCTCCTTTTTGATGCAGATCCAGGGATAGGATTTGTCATCTTTCAAAAGTACGTTATACCTTGGCCTATATTTTTTGATCAAATTGTTTTCCAACAAAAGCGCATCAGACTCTGTCGGGACCACAATATGTTTGATATGCCTTATCTTTTTGACCAAGACCCGGGTCTTGCCGTACTCATGGTTCTTGTTGAAATAGGAAGCAACCCTTTTTTTGAGGTTCTTGGCTTTGCCTACATATAGGATTTTCTCATCGCTATCATAAAATTGATAAACCCCGGGATTATCGGGCAGTGCACTTAGTTGAATTTCAATCGGTATTTGGGGCATTGTTCCTGAATCGTGAATTTTTGGAATATCGAGTTAAATTACTGTGTTTTTGGAAAAGCACCCAGCATTTTCGCGTTTTTAACCCGCTATTATGAAAGCGTTGTCCAAGCCTCTTTGACTGAATCGGTTTGATCGGAGTGCCCAAGATCGATCAATCATGATTAACCTGAAAACAAATCTGTCCGGTGAACGACCCTTTGGGTAAAAAAAGATGTTATTAATCGAATTTATTTGGGCCTATTTTGTTAAATTGTTGCTAAAGTTGCCCTTGTAAGAAAAAACTTGTCGTTTTATAAATAAACGTCATTATGGCTTCTAAAGAAATTTATTGTACTGTTTTTCAGCTTTTTACAAAATATATTTCTTTGTCATTCTCCAATAATCCCATTATTTGGGTTCCCTTTAAAAGCCATATTGTGCATTTCATCGATGAAAAGTTACACTTAGTGGATTTTTAATTCATTTTTTTATTTATATTTAAAAATTCAAAATCGAGATTAACATGGACAATTACATCATCACCCTTGGCTCTTATCTCCTTCTTATGCTTTTTTTCAGGATCTATTATCTTGTAAGCGCAAAAGAATAGTGCACAGATAAGTCAAGAACCCTACTTATACTATCTTAAGAGCCCCAACTCCTAAGGTCGTCATCCAAAAGAATGCTCAAGAAAGACTTGCGATTGAACCATATATCGCTCCGGGAAGGTCTTGCTCCGGAAGATTTGTTCAACGGCAGCTTGGCCATAGCCAACCAATCGCTCAAAGTGCCCATCTGGGAGGGCGAATTTTACCACCTTTTTCTTCCCATCTCCGATAAAAAGGAAGTAGATACCAGTTTTATTTTATCGATCTTACAGGGCAAGGACAAACACGTCGTGCTGTCAAAGGTCTCCGCAAAAAACAGGCTGCGGCATTTCCTTTTGACCGATTCCACCACATTGAAATTGAATACATGGGGCATTCCTGAGCCGACCGGAGGTATTGCGGTTGACCCCAAGCAATTGGATGTGGTCTTCGTGCCGCTACTGGCCTTCGATACCTTGGGGAATCGTGTGGGATACGGACAGGGATTTTATGATCGCTTCCTGAATGAATGCCGTAAGGATACTTTAAAAGTGGGACTCTCGCTTTTTGATGCCATACCCAAGATTACCGATACCGAAACCCATGATGTGCGCCTGGACTATTGCATCACCCCTGAAAAAACATATACGTTCAAATCGGTCTAAGCCTGTTGTTCCGCTTCTGTTGAAGTCTCCTCTTTGTGGGCAAAGGCTTTTTTGTTGAAGACGATCAAAATCCCGACCCCGGTACTGATCGCGGTATCGGCCACGTTAAAGACCGGTTCGAAAAAACGGAAGCGATTGCCCCCAAAATACGGGACCCAGTCGGGCCAGCTCGTATCGATCATCGGGAAATAGAGCATGTCCACCACTTTTCCGTAAAATAGGCTGCCATAGGGCTCTTTGGCAAAAAAAGTGGCGACTTGGTTGTTGCTATGGTCGAACAGCACACCATAGAACACTGAATCGATAATGTTTCCCAGAGCCCCTGCAAAAATCAATGATACCGCCAAAAGATAGGTGGTATTCGCCCTTTTTTTGATGAGATCGTACAACCAATAGCCGATTCCCAAGATGGCAAAAAGCCGGAAAATGGTCAAGATAAGCTTCCCGGTATTATCGGAAATGGGCAGTACGTCGCTTAACTTGGCCCCCCAGGCAGCACCTTCATTTTCGATGAACAAAATCTTGAACCAATTGAAAACCTCCATCGATTCCCCGAGAAAAAAATGGGTTTTGATATAGATTTTACTGATCTGATCGATGGCCAAGATCAAAAATATCAGAAACAAGGATTTTTTTAAGTTCATAGTTGATAAAATAACGGGGCAAAAATAGACATATTATTCGGTTTTGTTCAGCGTGATGTTCCCCGTAATGGTTGTCAGGATATATTGATGGGTCCCGGGGGGCATACCATTTTTGAGGACCTTTCCGAATTTACTGCTGGCCTCGATATCGGCGGCCTTGTCCCTAACCTCGATATCGCCACTTTGTGTGGTCACTTCCACAAATTCGGAAACCCCGGTCATTCGACATTGCCCGTCATTGAGACTGATCCGTAAATCCCTATAGTCGCCAAAAACCGATACATTGGTACTGGTGCCAAACAAGGAAACGCTTTTCATTTCTGGTAATGTCAATTGCAAGGCTATGGAAATCACCTTATGGGCACTCAGTTTGTCATTCGGAATCACAAAATCGGGCTGAAAACCCGCACTGATCAATAGGGTGGAACCTTCTTCCTTGATGTTGATCAGGAGGTCCGGGTTGTATTCCCCCTCTATTTGGGCAGTCACCGACATTTCTTCCCCTTTCCGGGTGACCAGGGAAACCGAATAACAATTATTCGCATCGATGGAAATAAATGAAATTCCGGGGTGTATGATCGATTTCTTGATGACTTTTTGACCCAGCGCGCTTTGGGTCAAAAGCAAGAAGCCCACCAAAAACAAAAGGGGAATACTTACCCTGTGCATGGTCTTGGCTCCGAGGGTTCCGGTAGGGCTGAAATAGCAATACCCCCATTTTTGGGGGCATGTTATATTGCTAGATCTAATAGAACGCAACTGCGGTTATTTCTGCATATTTTTGGCCTCGATGCTCAGGGTGGCATGCGGTACCAACTTCAACCTTTCCTTGTTGATCAACTTTCCGGTAACCCTGCAAATGCCGTAGGTCTTATTTTCAATACGCAAAAGTGCGTTCTTCAAATCGCGGATAAATTTTTCCTGACGGATGGCCAACTGTGTGTTCGCTTCCTTGCTCATGGTCTCGGATCCTTCCTCAAAGGCCTTAAACGTGGGCGATGTGTCATCGGTGCCATTATTGCCGTCGTTCATATAGGCACTTTTCAAAAGCTCCAAATGCACTTTCGCCGTTACGATCTTCGCTTCGATGAGCTTCCTGAATTCAGCCAAATCCTTGTCCGAGTATCTAATTTTTAAATCCTGATCCATATTCTTAATGTTTTTGGATGAATAATTTTGTGTTCACTTCGTCGAAGGCCACCGCCATGCCTTCCTCTATTTGTTCCTCCAAATCGAGCTCGGCGGTTAAGGTTTCGGTCATGATGTACTTCAAATTGCTCTCAACGGCTTTTTCGACCAACCCATCCTTTTGGATTTTAATATCTATCTTATCGGTCACCTCAAAGCCGGAATCCTTGCGCATATTTTGAATGCGGTTCACCAATTCCCTGGCGATTCCTTCCTTTTTCAAATCATCTGTCATGGTCACGTCCAAGGCCACCGTAAGTGCTCCCGAACTGGCTACCAGCCAACCTTCAATGTCCTGGGAAGAAATCTCTACCTCCTTCAACTGTAAAATAATGGTTTTATTTTCAATTACAATGGATATTTCGCCATTTTGCTCAATTTCTTGGATATCCGCTTGGCCAAACTGCCCCACGGCCTGCGCAATTTGTTTCATCTGTTTGCCATAAACAGGCCCCAAGATTTTAAAATTTGGTTTGATATGCTTGACCAAGATGCCAGAGGCATCGTCCAACAACTCGATTTCCTTCACGTTGACTTCCGATTTGATCAAATCGGCCACTGCCTCTATTTCCTGGCGTTGATGTTGGTTCAACACTGGAATCATGATTTTCTGCAAAGGCTGCCTCACCTTTATTTTTTCCTTTTGCCGGATTGACAAAACCAGGGACGAAATCTGTTGTGCCTTTTGCATCTTGCTTTCCAGGGCAGCATCGACTATCGTGGCATCGTATTTCGGAAAATCGGACAAATGAACACTGTCAAAGTTATCGGTATGGGTTGCGGCCGTTAAATCCTTATAAAGCCGGTCCATAAAAAATGGGGCCACGGGAGCCGATAATTTTGCCACGGTCAACAGACAGGTGTACAAGGTCTGGTAGGCCGATATTTTATCTTTTTGGTAGTCGCCCTTCCAGAATCGCCTCCTGCACAAACGTACGTACCAATTGCTCAGGTTTTCCTGCACATATTCGGAAATGGCACGGGTGGCTTTGGTGGGCTCATAGTCGGCATAGGCCTCATCCACCGTTTTGATCAGCGTGTGCAGCTCAGACAAGATCCATCGGTCGATTTCGGGGCGTTCCCGCAAGGGAATTTCGGTTTCGGAATAATCGAACCCATCAATGTTGGCATATAGGGCAAAGAATGAATAGGTGTTGTAGAGGGTGCCGAAAAATTTGCGTTTCACCTCCACGATACCGTCGATATCGAACTTGAGGTTGTCCCATGGGTTGGCATTGCTGATCATGTACCAACGCGTGGCGTCCGCTCCGTGCTCGTCCATGGTCTCGAACGGATCGGCCGCATTGCCCAAGCGCTTCGACATTTTTTTCCCTTCCTTGTCAAGAACCAGGCCGTTCGAAACCACGTTCTTATAGGCAATGGAATCGAAGACCATGGTGGCGATCGCGTGAAGGGTGTAGAACCATCCCCGGGTTTGATCAACCCCTTCGGCGATAAAATCGGCTGGGAAGGTGATGTTCTTGTCTATAAAATCCTTGTTTTCGAAAGGATAGTGCCATTGGGCATAGGGCATGGCCCCACTATCGAACCACACATCGATCAGGTCGCTTTCGCGCTTCATGGCCTTGCCCGATGGGGAAACCAAAACGATCTGATCGACAATATTCTTATGGAGGTCTATGGTATCGTAATTCTCTTCCGACAGGTCTCCCACCACAAAATCCCCAAAAATATCATGGGGCATAAGGCCCGCTTTCACCGCCTTGGCCATTTCCGCCTTCAGTTCGGCCACAGACCCAATGATCATCTCTTCCTGACCATCCTCCGTGCGCCAAATGGGCAGGGGTATGCCCCAATACCGTGATCTTGATAGGTTCCAGTCGTTGGCATTCGCCAACCAATTGCCGAAGCGCCCTTCACCCGTTGATTTTGGTTTCCAGTTGATCTGTTGATTGAGTTCGAACATCCGGTCTTTCACATCGGTGATCTTGATGAACCAGGAATCGAGAGGATAATATAAGATCGGCTTGTCGGTTCTCCAGCAGTTGGGATAGGTATGCAGGTATTTTTCTACCTTAAAAGCCTTGTTCTCTTCTTTGAGCTTAATGGCTAATTCAACGTCTACCGATTTATCCGGGGCGGTACCGTCGTCATAGTATTCGTTTTTGACATATTTACCCCCCAATTCGTCCATCTCAGGACGAAATTTTCCCTGAAGGTCTACCAAGGGCACCGGATTATCGTTCTCGTCCAACACCAACATCGGGGGCACTTCAGGTTGGGCCAATTTGGCCACCTGGGCATCATCTGCCCCAAAGGTGGGCGCGGTATGCACGATTCCAGTTCCGTCTTCAGTGGTCACAAAATCGCCGCCGATCACCCGAAACGCATTTTCGGGATGTTGGTAGGGCAAAGCATATTTGAGCAATTGCTCATAGCGGATGCCGATCAGGTCCTTGCCCTTACAACTGGCCACTTGGCGATAGGGGATTTTTTTGTCTTCTGCCTTGAAGTTTGAAAAATCAACATCCTGTTCCGCAGCAAAGAACCGGCCCCCAAATTGGGCGCCGACCAAGTTTTTGGCCAAAATCAGGTGGCAGGGCTCAAAGGTGTATTGGTTGAAGGTTCTCACCACCACATAGTCGATTTTGGGGCCCACTGTCAAAGCGGTGTTGGAGGGCAATGTCCAGGGCGTTGTGGTCCATGCCAAAAAAAAGAGATCGTTTTCAAAAGGCTTTAAAAAACTGGGGAGCGTTTCCTTTTTGGCCTTGAACTGGGCCACTACCGTGGTATCGGTTACTTCTTGATAGGTACCCGGCTGGTTGAGCTCGTGGGAACTCAATCCCGTGCCCGCCTTGGGCGAATAGGGCTGAATGGTGTAGCCCTTATAAATAAGGCCTTTGTCGTAAATCTGTTTCAACAGCCACCAGACCGACTCCATGTACTTTGATTTGTAAGTGATGTAGGGATCGTCCATATCCACCCAGTAGCCGATCTGCAGGGTCATCCTGTTCCAAACGTCGGTATAGCGCATCACTGCTTCCTTGCATGCGGCATTGTAATCCTCCACCGAAATTTTGTTGCCGATGTCTTCCTTGGTGATTCCCAGTTCCTTTTCAACGCCAAGTTCTATGGGCAGGCCATGGGTATCCCAGCCGGCCTTGCGCTTCACCTGGTAACCTTTCATGGTCTTATATCGTGGGAAGATGTCCTTTATGGTCCTTGCCATCACATGATGGATACCCGGCATGCCGTTCGCGGAGGGAGGCCCTTCATAAAATACATAGGGCGGTTTGCCTTCCCTGCTGGAAACGCTTTTCTCAAAAATTTGATGGTGGTTCCAATAATCCAGTATTTCCCCTGCGACTTTCGGAAGATCCAATCCTTTGTATTCAGCGAATTTCATACGAATTGCTCTAGGTACTACAAATAAAGGCTGCAAAATTAATGATTTTTGGCCGAATTTACAGGACATGTACCGATTGAAATCGGTCGAAAAGTCGAATTGCGGGCTTTAAGTGGAAAAAATGGCCCGCAGAACGGCACTATCCATCACCATCAAGAATTCCCGCTTAAAATCGCACCCCCAATCCCAACACCAGATTGATGCCGGGGGCAACGATGCCGGAGGAATAGGAACGGTACCTTTGGTCGGTAATGTTTTCGAGCATTGCGGTCGCCTTAAAGGCATTTGTAATTTGGTACTGCGAGCGAAAATTAAGGGTATACCATGATGGGGAATAAGGGTTGCCGTTCGCATCGACCGCATAGATATACTCCTTGCTCCGTTCCGAAGGGGCAAGATTCTCGTAGGCGATTTCCCCATTGAAGTTCAGGAAAAGATCGGTCTTGATCTTCTGGTTGTTCCAGAGCAGGTGCAAATCACCAAAGGTCGGCGCCACATGGCGGCCCGGAGAATCGGTGCCATCATCTTCTTCTTCTATCCCATTTGTAAGTGTCAAATTGCCCGCGAGCGTCAGCCGATCGGTCAGAAACGCATCTATCCCGAATTCAAAACCGTACACATAGGCCTTGGCAGCGTTCTGAATGGCCTGTACCCTGCTCAACTCCCCATTGTATTCTATCTCCGAGGCACCATTGAATTGATAATCCCTCCGCACCAGGGCATCTACCAGATACGTATAAAAGGTCGATCCTTTGAAAACTACCCTGTCCTGAAAATTCTTTTGGAGCCCCAGCTCAACGTTGTAGGCATATTCCGGTTCCAGATCGGGATTGGGCACCACGACCGCCCCGGGTTCTGAGTCGAAAATTTTGCCCACATCATCGATATTGGGAGATCGGAATCCGGTTGAACCGTTCAGCGTCACCTGAAGATCGGCCTTTGGGAGCCAACTGAAGCCCAGGCTACCGGTCAATGCGCCATTGTTGAGGTCGGCATTGTCGAAGGGAAAGGGGTAAAAGGTCTTGTCGAAATCGGCATCGATCCAAACATGGCTGTAACGAAGCCCGGAGAGCAGGCTGAAATTCGGCTTGGCCTGATATTCTCCACTGACATAACCGGCAAGGGTTTGCCAGAGAGAACCATTCGGATAACGGGAGGCCGCTGCCGATATGGTATTGCTGCCGATATTTTCTTGGCTACCCGTAGAATGTACCCTATTGAAAACGTACTCGGTACCATAGTACAACCTGAGGTTGCCCATTTTCTTGTTTTCGAAATCGATGTTGCCAGAGAGTGCATCGACCTTTTCCATTGTCTTGAAGCGGATCGGTTCTCCGAAATTACGATCGGTTCTGCTCTCTTCAAAATGTTGGTATGCGGTGGTAATTTTCATTCCATCGTAAAAAAGTCCTTTGCCTTTTTTGTCGATCTGAAAATTGCCCAAGAACCATTTTTGTGGCCCATATTGCCATTCTGCAGATCGAAGACCGTCACCCCTTGGCCTTATCAAGCGATCGTAACGCGAATAATCGGAGGTCTCCGAATAATGGGTATTGAATTTGAAATACCAATTGCTGCTGGGTTTGTAGGAAATCTTCTGCATCAGGTTGATCTGATCGTAACCTGTGGGCAGTTGCCTCCCGGGCTCCGGGTTTGCCACCAGCAAGTCTTCCCCTGAGACCGTGGCCACGTAATTGTTTCTCAGATAGGAGTCTGGTCCGTGCCGGCCCATTTTAAGATCTCCAAAATTGTTGTAGGAGACATGCGTTAAAAAGGCCCAACGTTTACGTCCAAAATTAAGGTCGACATGCCCGGTGTTTTCCTGATTGGCCGAAGCAAAACGGTATGAAGCATTCCCGCTGACCTGGGTAGTGTCGCCCGCTGAAAATTCCGCATTTTTGGTGTAAAAATTCATGACCCCGCCCATGGCATCGCTGCCATAGATCACCGTTCCCGGTCCAAAAATAATCTCGGTCGATTGAACCGTGAAAGGATCGATGGAGATGACGTTCTGTAAGTTTCCTCCCCTGAAAATGGCATTGTTCATGCGAACCCCATCTACCGACATTAAAAGCCTATTGGTAGAGAACCCCCTGATCATGGGGCTTCCCCCGCCGAGTTGGCTCTTCTGCACAAATACTTTACCGCTGTTCTGCAAGAGATCGGCCGAAGTTTGCGGATTGGAAAAGGCGATCTGCAGTGCACTGATTTTGGCGATTTTCTGGGGGATGTCTTTTTTTTGTTGCTCCCATTTCGACACCGACAGCACCACTTCTTCGAGCTGTTGCGGCCGAAGTTCGAGCGAAACCTTGCCCCCCTGTCTCAAAATTTGTGCCTTGTTGCTTCTGCGAAGTTGATAATTCAAATGCCGCAAATAGATTTTCTCGTTGCGATCGAAGTCGGAAATGTCGCAGTGGCCATCAAAATCGGTGATTACGGTCTTGGACCGGTCTTCGTTGAACAAGGCCACATTGGGAATGCCCGCTTGGTCGTCCGCATCCAAAACGGTAATTTCCTGGGCATGGAAGCCCAACGTGAAAAGAAGAAAGAAGACCCATAGTATCCGCTGCATATCAACTAAAAACTTCATTTAAAATCGTGAGGGATTTTGGTTTTCGAAAACCCTGCAAATGTAGTTCGAAATACAAGATCAAGGTTTTCAAAAGTGCTTGTCGGCTCTTCTTCGACATGCCTACGCTTCCTATCGCATCAAAATTTATGCCCAAAAACGTTTTAAAAAGTTTTAAATCCTCTCCGACCAAAAGGGGGTTCAGGGTCGGGGTTTCGACAAAGGCTCCTTCCGTTAGGTCAAAATAGTCGGCCGCCACGGAATTGGTGTCGGGATAGAATCCCAAATACTTGGTGAGTTCCAACAAAAAAAAGATATGGAAGTTGGCGATATCGTCATGGGTATCCATCCATTGCAGTGCCGCTTCCAAAAAATCGAACAAGCCTTGGTTGCGCTCTTCTTCCTGAATGCTGTTGCCCACCATTTCGGCCAAAAAAAGGGTCATCGCATTCTTGGCCATATCGGTATAAAGACTATGGTAAGGGTAGCAAACCTTGGCTTCCCGTAGCTGCTCCAAAGTGCCCTTATTGCGGTGCATGGCCACTACTTCCAACTGGGTAAAAGGCTGGAAATAGGCCGCTTTCAATTTCCCTTTTTTCGCAGCCAGAACACCCTTGAGCAAATATGATTTCAGGCCATCACTGGCCGTGAAGGCCCTAACGATCAAACTGGTATCGCCATATTTCAAAGCGGAAAGCACTATGGCCTTAGTGGTGACCTGCATCGGTTGGGTTTGGTTTTGGCGTAAAGATAGGGGTATTGCCCCCATCGAACCAAGCAAAGCAGGCGGCCAAAAAAAAACGGGAAGAAGGTTTGAAAATCAAACCTAATTCCCGTCATTATTCCTGATACAGGGGAGTCTTTATCAAATCACCCCTTGCGCGAGCATGGCATCGGCCACTTTTACGAAGCCGGCAATATTGGCGCCTTTCACGTAGTTGCAATACCCGTCCTTTTCCTTCCCATATTCGATACACGAATCGTGGATGTCTTCCATGATGCCTTTCAAACGCTCATCGACTTCCTCGCGGGTCCAGCTGATGCGCAGCGAGTTCTGTGACATTTCGAGACCGGAAGTGGCCACACCACCTGCATTGGAGGCCTTGCCCGGTGCAAACAACAATTTCGCTTCATGGAAGGCGTGGATCGCTTCGGGGGTAGAGGGCATGTTTGCGCCTTCGGCCACACAGATGCATCCGTTTTTGATCAGCGTGGCGGCACTTTTGCCGTCAAGCTCGTTCTGGGTGGCACATGGCAGCGCCACATCACAATTGACTTCCCACGGCGTCTTGCCCTTGACGAACTTGGCCGAGGGATATTTTTTGGTATAGTCCGAAATACGGCCGCGCTTGTTGTTTTTTAAGTCCATGACAAAGGCCAGTTTCTTTTCATCGATACCATCCTTATCATAGATATAGCCTCCCGAATCGGAAAGGGTCACCACCTTACCGCCCAAATGCAACACTTTCTCGGCGGCGTATTGCGCTACGTTCCCAGAACCCGAGATAACCACGATCTTGCCCTTGATGTCTTCTTTTTTGGTCTTCAGCATGCTCTGTGCAAAATACACGGTACCATAGCCCGTGGCCTCGGGACGGATTTTTGATCCACCCCAGGAAAGTCCCTTTCCTGTAAGCACTCCGGTAAATTCGTTCCTGATCTTTTTGTACATGCCGAACAAAAACCCGATTTCTCTGGCACCTACGCCGATATCGCCCGCAGGCACGTCGGTATTGGGACCTATATGACGGCATAGTTCGGTCATGAAAGCATGGCAAAAACGCATCACTTCATCATCCGATTTACCTTTGGGGTCAAAATCGGACCCGCCTTTCCCACCGCCCATGGGCAGGGTGGTCAGGCTATTCTTGAATACCTGTTCAAAAGCAAGGAACTTCAAAATACTAGCATTCACGGAAGGATGGAAACGCAATCCACCTTTATAGGGCCCAATGGCAGAATTCATTTGGATCCGATAGCCCCGATTTACATGGATTTCGCCTTTGTCATCGACCCATGAAATCCTGAACGAAATAAGCCTTTCCGGCTCTACCATTCTTAAAAGGATGTTCTTACCGCTATATATTTTGTGTTTCACGATATACGGGATAACCGTTTCGGCGACTTCCTGTACAGCCTGGATAAATTCGGGTTCGTGGCCATTTCTGACCCGCACCTCGTCCATAAATACTTTGATTTTTGCTTCCATAAAATGCTTCGGAATAAGTTGTTTTTTATTAAAATATTAATTTAACGGCAAAAATATATTATTCTAACAATTTTTACCCTCTTTTTTTTACTATTTGATAATTATCTAGCCAATGGCCTGTTCCAAATCGGCAATCAGGTCATCGGCATCCTCGATACCCACGCTCAAACGGATCAGCGAATCGACGACCCCACTCTTTTCCCGCTCTTCTTTCGGGATGCTGGCGTGCGTCATGCTGGCCGGGTGGCCGGCCAAACTTTCGACCCCGCCCAAAGATTCGGCCAAAGTAAACAACTGCAAACGCTCCACGATCTTGATCGCGGCCTTGAAGTCGCTCCCTTTTGGCACAAAAGAAATCATGCCCCCAAAATCGGCCATTTGGCTTTTTGCGATCTGATGATTGGGATGGTCCTCAAAACCGGGCCAATATACCTTCTCGATCTTGGGGTGCTTTGCCAAATATTGTGCCACGGCCCTCCCGTTCTCGCAATGGCGCTGCATGCGCACGTGCAGTGTTTTGATACCGCGGAGCACCAAAAAACTGTCCATCGGGCCACAGACCGCCCCACTGGCATTCTGTATAAAATAAAGCTGTTCGGCCAAGGTCTTGTCGTTCACCACAAGGGCACCCACCACCACGTCGCTGTGGCCTCCCAGATATTTGGTGGCTGAGTGCATTACGATATCGGCACCCATTTCCAAGGGGCGTTGCAGGTACGGGGTTGCGAAGGTATTGTCGACCGCAAGCAAAATGCCGTGTTTTTTGGCCAGTTTGGATACTGCCTTGATATCGATCACGTTCATCATCGGGTTGGTCGGCGTCTCCACCCAGATCAATTTGGTCTTTTTATTGACATATTCGGCAATTTTATCGGCATTTTGCATGCCGATGAAGTGAAAGGCAATGCCGAATTTTTCAAAAATCTTTTTGAACAATCGATAGCTGCCGCCATACAGGTCGTTGGTGGAAATCACCTCATCCCCTGGCTTCAACAGTTTAACAACGGCATCGATCGCAGCGAGACCGCTGGCAAAAGCAAGCCCATAAGTGCCGCTCTCGATACTCGCCAAGCTCTGTTCAAGGGCGGTACGGGTAGGGTTGGCACTTCTCGAATATTCATAGCCCTGGTGCCCGCCCGGGGTGCTCTGGGCATAGGTGGAGGTCTGGTAAATCGGGGGCATGACCGCACCGTATGCCTTGTCGGGCTGTTGGCCCCCATGAATGGTTTTGCTATTGAATTTTAACTTTTTTTCGTCCATGACTGCTATTTGTTCCTACAAATGTATCGTTATCTTTGATGGCATCCAATGCTTGACCATTTTTACCGCAAACCGAAGTTTATGAAGTCCCCGATACGCCATTTATTACTCATATTGCTATTGCTCGGTTGTCAAAAGGAAGTCAAACTTACGTTCGATACGGTGGTTTTCGAGGAAACTCCTTGTACCGATTGTCCCGATGTGCTGATCGACCTGCCCCATGCCCTAGATCAGTCCAAGTTGGCCAAGACCATCAATACCGCCCTCACGGAGGAAGTCATTTCGCTGCTGCTTTTTGATGAAGGCGAGGCATCCGTAACCTCTATTCCCGAGGCCATCGATTCTTTTAAAGAGGGGTATCTCGACCTCAAAGGCTTGTTCGCTGAAGAAGCTACCCAATGGGAGGCAAGGATCAATGGCGAAGTGCTTTATGAGGACACCAACCATTTGACCATTCAGCTCACTTCATACCTCTTCACCGGAGGTGCCCATGGTTATACCGCACAGCGTTTTCTGAATTTCGATAAAAAAAAGGGCGCCGAATTGGAAAACCGGCAACTCTTCAAGGATGGGGACAGCTTCCAAAAATTCGCGGAACGCAAGTTCCGGGAGCAGGAAAATATTCCCTTCGGCCAGCCGATCAACCAAACCGGACTCATGTTCGAACAGGATACCTTCTACCTTCCAGAAAATATCGGCTTTACCAAAGACGGACTCCAACTGCTATACAACCCCTATGAAGTGGGATCTTATGCCGATGGCCCCATCGTGTTGACCCTCCCCTATCAAGAGGTAGGCCCATTTCTGTCGGCCCAACTGCAATAGCCCTATACGTTCACTTTTTTCTGAATTGCCAGAATGACCGCCATATGCAGGCCCTCATGGAAGAGGTTGAAGGCGATGGCATCCTCGACGTTTCGAAGGGTCACCCGGGCACTGGTGGTGTATTCGACATATTCCTTGAACCTCCCGCTACGGTAGTCTTCCCGGGTCTGCTCAATGGTTGACAATAAAATATCACGTATCGTTTTGATTTCCGCTTCGGTGGCCGTCCCATCGGGTACGGTTCCCTTGCGATATTTTCCGACAAGTTCCTCGGACACCGACAATGGAAGTTTGCTGAGGTTATAGACCAGTCCCTGTTGGGAGACCACCACATGGGCAATGTTCCACCAAATGTTATTGCGGTGGCCCTCCGGAATCTGCAGCAACTGCGCCCTAGGGGTGTGGTCCATTAAATACGCGAGGTTCATTCTATTCTGCAAAGTAATGTCAAATAGGTTTTCCATAGTTGGTTGTTTACGTGTTCTCCGTACTCTGGCTTCGCAGTCTAAAAATAGTACAATTGAACGGAAATGGGTTTCTTTGCAGGGTACAATTTATATCTCCAATCGTTGTGCATCGCCATATGGCCGGCTTGGGGAAGAAAACGGCAAGACATGAAAAAAATTTACCATTTGGGCAGTTGCAGTACCTGCCAACGCATCCTAAAGACCCTGGAGCCCTTGAAGGGGGTCGCTTTACAAGAAATCAAGACCCAGCCCATGACCGAGGCTCAAGTAGATGAAATGAAGCGGTTGGCAGGCAGCTATGGGGCACTGTTCAGCAAAAGGGCACAGCTTTACCGGCAAAAGGGACTGCATGAAAAACAGCTCACGGAAGCCGATTACAAAGCGCTGATTTTGGAACATTATACTTTTCTCAAACGCCCGGTAATCTTGGTCGATGAGCAAATCTTTATAGGCAATGCCCAAAAAGTGGTCGAGGCCGCCCAACAAGCCCTGCATCCTTGAACCGGCGCAGCCTTGCTATATTCGCGGCCATCGGGGCCACGGCCATCTATGGCCTCAACCATACCATTGCGAAAGGGGTGATGCCCCATTACGTACAGCCGTTCGGGTTTATCATATTACGGGTGACCGGGGCGGCCATCCTCTTTTGGATCATGTCGATCTTCGGGCCCAAAGAGCATATCGAAAAAAAAGATTATTTGAGGCTTTTTGTATGTGCGCTTTTGGGCATGGGGGTGAACATGCTGGTGTTTTTCAAAGGGCTATCGCTCTCGACCCCGATCAACAGTTCGGTGTTGGTGACCACTACCCCGATCATCGTTTTGATCCTCTCTGCGGTACTGATCCAGGAAAAGATCATGTTTCGCAAAGTCCTCGGCATCGCCATAGGGCTCATGGGCGCCTTGGGGCTGATCTTTTTTGGATCTGAAATACGGCAAGATGCCCCCAACATTCCGCTCGGCAATTTCTTCATCATGTTGAACTCGGTCTTTTACGGTTCCTATCTTATCGGGGCCAAAACCTTGATCGCCAAATACCATCCCTTTACCTTTATGAAATGGCTCTTTACCATCGGGGTCGTCATCTGCCTTCCATTCGGTTACACCCAGTTTACCGAAATCCAATGGGGCGAACTGCCTTCGGAGGCGTTTTGGGGTATCGGTTTTGTGGTGGTAGGAACCACCTTTCTCACCTACCTCTTCAACATCTTTGCCCTTACACAATTAAAGGCCTCCACCCTGAGCGCCTTTGTGTACATCCAGCCTTTGATCGGCATATTGTTCGCCCTCGCCTTGGGCCGGGATACGCTCACTACCGTCAAGATCCTGGCAGCCAGCTTGGTGCTTCTAGGGGTATATTTGGCCAGTAAAAAGCCCAAGCCCCAACTGAACTAGGGGTCGGCTGTTAGAGTCCAATCAAATTTATTGTTAAATTTAACCTCAAAAAAAAATCAATGTCCGAAAAACCAGCCTTTATTCAAGCCCTTTCCCTTCCCGTGATCGCCGCCCCAATGTTCTTGATCTCCGGACCACAACTGGTCATCGAATGCTGTAAAAATGGCATCGTGGGAACGTTTCCGGCCCTTAACCAACGCACAAGCGAAGGCTTCGAAGAATGGCTCATCGAGATCAAAACCACCTTGGAGACCTTTGAAAAAGAGACCGGCAAAAAACCGGCCCCTTTCGGGGTGAACCTCATCGTACACCAAACCAATCCCCGGTTGGAGGCCGACCTGAAGCTCTGTATCAAACATAAAGTGCCGATCATCATCACTTCATTGGGTGCGGTTTCCATGGTGGTCGATGCGATCCACAGCTATGGCGGACTCGTATTCCACGATGTGATCAAAAAACGACATGCCCAAAAAGCGGCCGGCGCTGGCGTTGACGGACTCATCCTGGTCGCAGCGGGAGCGGGCGGCCATGCGGGCACGGTGAACCCGATGACCTTGGTGGCCGAGGTGAAAGAATTTTTCCATAAGACGATCATCCTATCGGGCTGCATCAGTACCGGGCGCGACATCGCCTCTGCCCTTCAAATGGGTGCCGACCTGGCCTATATGGGCACACGCTTCATCAATACCACGGAGAGCAAGGCACCGGAAGCCTATCGCAAAATGATCATCGATGCCGGGGCCAGTGACGTGGTATACACCGCGGCCATCTCGGGGGTCCACGCCAACTTCCTGGGAGCCAGTTTAAAGGCGGCCGGCATCACCGAGGCCGACCTGAAAAAAGACACCAAAATCGATTTTGGCAAAGAACTCGATACCGAGGCCAAGGCCTGGAAGACCATCTGGTCGGCAGGGCAGGGCGTGGCCACGATCGAAGACGTACTGCCGGTAGCGAAACTGCTGGCCCATCTGAAGGCCGAGTTCAAATCGGCCATCGAGGCACAGGCCAAGGTTTTGGAAACCTACCCTAAATAAACTTTTTGTTATTTGTGCAACCGAACAGCCCATTGTTCATTGTTTATTGTTTATTGTTAATTGAAATCCCATGTACGTCAAAAGAAACATCAGCTGGGGCATCATCCTGAGGTTCGCATGGAAGAACGTGATCTTCTATACCCTATGGGCGTCCCTTATTTTTTATTGCTATTACTTTTTGGGATGGACGCATATCGACATCCCCTTCCAGCCGCTGAGCGTCATCGGTATCGCCGTGGCCTTTTACATCGGTTTCAAGAACAGCCAGAGTTATGACCGTTTTTGGGAGGGCCGCAAGATCTGGGGCGGTATTGTAAACCAGTCGCGCACTTGGGCCGCCAACGTACTCTGTTTGGTGAACGACGACCATGAGACCCACCGTATCCTGATCTACCGCCAGCTTGCCTGGATCAATGCACTGCGCGTACAGTTAAGACAGCCCAGTGTTTTTTCGATGAAGGAAGACCGATCGGTGCAAAGCCTCTACGACCGGCATGCCGATCGTAATCCCGTCTGTGCCGGTCTCGATTCGTTCCTGACCGAGGAAGAGGATGCCGAACTGCAAAACCGCAAGAACGTGGCCACACAACTGATCAAGAACCAGGGGCTGCATTTGAAACAACTGCTCGAAGCGGGCAAGATCACCGAGTTCGACAAGCAGATCTTCCACCACAACCTCGAGGAACTTTACAATTTACAGGGCATGTGCGAACGTATCAAGAACACCCCCTTCCCTCGCCAATATGCCTATTTCAGCACCCTGTTCACCTGGATCTTCGTGATCCTGATCCCTTTTGGGCTGCTCAACGTCTTTGCCGGGGAGCTTACCGAACTTACCGAGGCCATCCAATGGTGGTATATTTTTTTGATGATCTTCTTTTCGGTGCTCATCTCCTGGATCTTCACCACCATGGAAAAGGTGGGCAGCAACAGCGAGGATCCCTTTGAGGGCCGTATCAACGATGTACCCATGACCGCGCTCTGCCGTACCATCGAGATTGACCTCAAAGACATGCTCGATGAAAAGGACCTGCCCGAAAAAGTGAAGGCCAAAGACCATATATTATTTTAATTTTGCATGTCGCCCTACATCGCAAATTCAAATGGTAAAGGAGCCCCGTTCAACTTAAAATGAACAATCACCAATGCAAACCGTTCATTGTAAATTGCTCATAGTTAATTGCTAATTGTTAATTGTCCCCCAATCCAGGAATGCCTAAAATCGATTCGACATACAATCCGCCACTGGTCTTCAAGAACGGCCACCTCGCCACCATTTATTCGGGGCTGGTACGCCGGGTGAACGGACTCCACCAACAGCGCGAACGCCTCGAGCTGCCCGATGGCGACTTTCTCGACCTCGATTGGAGCTTTGCCGACGCGCCGACCGAAAAGGTGGTGATCCTCCTCCACGGACTCGAAGGCAATGCCCAACGCGCCTATATCACCGGAAGTGCGAAGGCCTTTAATGCGGAAGGCTTCGACGCCTGTGCGGTAAATTTCAGGGGCTGCAGCGGGGAGGCCAACCGCCTTTACCGTTCGTACCATTCAGGGGCCACCGAAGATTTGGAAGCAGTGGTGCGTCATATCCTCCAAACCAAAGAATATGGCGAGCTCTACCTCAAAGGCTTTAGCCTGGGCGGGAACCTAACACTCAAATATTTGGGCGAGGGCCGTGACCTGCCCAAGGAAATCAAGGCCGCAGTGGCCGTCTCGGTGCCCTGCAGCCTTTACAGTTCCCTGCAACAGTTGTTGATGCCCAAAAATGTGCTTTATGCCAAACGCTTCAAAACCCATCTGCTGGCAAAGCTGGTCGAAAAGCAGAAGCTATTTCCAGAAAAAATATCCGATGCCGATATCGAAAGGGTGGTGACCTTGAAAGACTTTGACGACGTTTATACCAGCCGCGCCCACGGGTTTGCCGATGCGATGGACTATTATGCACAATGCAGCAGCCTGCAATTCTTATCGAACATCAGAATCCCGGCCTTGGTGATCAATGCGAGGAACGATTCTTTTCTGGGCCCTGAATGTTACCCCGTTGCTGAGGCAGTGGCCAACCCGAACCTATACCTTGAGGTGCCCGCCTATGGGGGGCATGTGGGCTTCTTCGACTGGGGCGCCCATTATTATACCGAACAAAGGGCAATAAAATTCCTGCAGGGAATGTATTGAACGTGGCTATTCATTATATTAGTGGCATAAAACCTTACGACATGAAAAAAATTTGGAGCATATTGGCCGTTGCGGCCCTGATTGCCAGCTGTGGCGAAAAAAAAGAAGAAAAGAAGGAAGGCTTTGAAATGAACCGCACCAAGACCGAGGCCAAGCCCGAGGTGGTGGAAGTCAGCGTACCGGTAGACCTCGACAACGATGGCGTAGGCCCGTACAAGGACATCACCTTCCCTGCGGAGGTGAACGCCGAAATGGCCGCTGCCGGCGAGGCCAAGTTCAAGGCCATTTGTACCGCTTGCCATATGGCCGAGCAGCGCATGATCGGCCCGGCGCTCAAAGGAGTGTACGAACGCAGAAGCCCGGCCTGGGTGATGAACATGATCAAAAATCCCGATGTGATGGTCAAGGAAGATCCCATAGCCATCGCCTTGCTCAAGGAATACAACAACGCGATCATGTTGAACCAAAACCTCTCGGAGGAAGAGACCCGGGCGGTAGCGGAATATTTGCGAACCCTTTAACGCTTTTTGATACAACATCACTTATGCTGTTATCCCCAACCCTTTGGAAGGATAACAGCATATTTTGTTTGGATATAACAAGTTGTGTGCAATTAATAGAACAGATTCTAAAATTCAATTTAAAGTAATAAACATAGAATAGGACGATAGCCTGTAAAGCAATTACTGGACAAAATTTTCTGGCTACATACTAGGACGGAGTTTGCACGTGAAGAGCACTCAATACATGGTATTTCCTTGCACAAACATGATAACGATGTTGAGTCTTTCTACGTATTCGAAGGTGAAGTGACTATTTTCTTGCAGAGCCAAACGGCATTTGGCGTTCGAAATTCGCAGGGCACAGTACACGGCTTCCGCATGATCAGAAACAGCACGCTACTGATTTACAACCCCATCAGAGTTTACGGACAAACCTTGCTACGACAACAGGAAAAGTAGATGATGTTATTGGTAAAGCTAAAAGTGTTGAGTCATAGATCGTTCGAACAGTGCCAATTAAAGATTTTTAGGTGAAGATTGAACGAATTAACAGGCATTTAACGCACACAACAAGGTTTGCGAAAGCGGTTTTGCTTCGTACATTTGACAAGGTGAAAGTCCCGCATGAAGTTTAGTGCAAAAACACCCCGCCATAACCCCCGAAACGTGCCTCATTATGACCAACCGACTAAACCAATGATAAAATTCTTTCAAAACAATTAGAAAAACATACTAATAAACTGAAAAAAATTAGCAAATATCCAATTTAGCAATTGAGAAATTGTACGGTTTCATTGCAGGACTAAATGGCAAAATGGAATGAAAAGATTTTAAACTTGGAACGATGACCTTAAAAAATATATAAAGAAATTAGCAGAACCTGTCGACTGTATATTCATCGGTTGCAAAGTTGACAAGATTTCATCCACATTGTTATAAACCAGAGGGAGAAGTCATTTGTTTTTTCTTGTCAAAATAAACAATTCAAGCAAAGGTCATTTTCACCAAAAGACTTAACAAGTCAGAATAGGACAATACCAGTTTTAGCAAAAGGTAGAACTTGTTGAGAAGAGGTAATTAACCTCAAGAACAAAGAGGTAATGACATAATGTTTATGGTGGAACTTTTGTAACAGCAAATTATTAACGCTGAACTAATTGATGAATTTCATTTTTTATTAATCCAACAGCAATAGGAAACGGAATGACAATTTTTAAAGTATTAGAGAATAATCAAAAAATGTAAACTAAAAATCTCTAAACAGTTCGACTGCGGAATTGTATTGACCTGTTATGAACTTGACAATTAAATACAATAAAATGAAAAACAACGTAACCGCTAACAATGTATATAAAAAATAGGCGAAATGTGTTAAAATTAAGGCTTTTGGCTCTTGTAAACTTGGTGCTTAACCGAAAGTTAGTGCTTCGAAACCGCCACTTTTCATATACTAACCGTTGTGGAACATCAACAAGAATCAATAAAAATATGAATATAATATTTTCCTGTTTTATACTGATATCATTACTAGCCCCAACCTTTGCGGAGGCACAAGTTATGGTTACAAAGGATGTTGATTATATAAAGGATTCCGTGTATGATCATGGCAAGGATCTAATGGATATCTATATGCCGCAAGGCAAAAATAATGTGCCCGTGATCGTGTATTTTCATGGGGGAGCGCTATTGATGGGAGATAAAAGCTGGGGCGGGGATATAGGTGAAAAGGTTGCTACATCTGGAATCGGCTTGGTAAGTGTGAACTACAGATTGTCACCGGAATTCCAACATCCAACCCATGTAAATGATGCAGCTGCAGCCACGGCATGGGTAATCAAGAACATTGCACGATATGGTGGCAATCCACAAAAGGTCTACGTTGGTGGCCACTCCGCCGGAGCATACCTCGCTGCGCTCCTGGCAATTGATCCTTCCCATTTACTGGTTCATGGAACAATAGATTCCAAGTTGGCCGGTGCCGTACTGATAAGTCCATTTCTTTACGTAGAGGAGACCGCCAAAGACCGCATCGAAAAAGATGACATTTACGGGAAAATCTGGGGAAAGGAACCACAAAATTGGCTACAAGCTTCTGTAAAACCCCATATATTGCCGAATCGAGACAATATTTTACTGATCTATGCCGATGGTGACGAACCCTGGAGAAAAGAACAGAACGAACGCTTTGCCACAGCAATGACGGCTGCCGGTAATCTTCATGTATTTACAAAAGAAGTGCCGAATAGAACTCATGAGACATTGCTCACTGCAATTCTAGACGATGATGATATCATCATGAACCTGATCAATGACTTTGTTGTGAAAGAACAATAAATAAAATGTCACAAAACCTCGTGTACTGTGCATTGATTCCTAACTTTACCCAAATCAACATACGCCAACCTGTAGCCTCCTTTACCGCCCACATGCCGCGGAAGCTTCAACGGAGTCGCAATCCGCAAGGTTGCGAAGCCCGAAAAGCCATGATCGAATGCACTTTGACCGACCCCTGAACAAAGAGAAATATTTAATGCCGAGATGGGAATAGTGGGTAGAAAACAACAAGGCCAATCATTGATTATGACATCAACCGCAACCAAATGAGCGCAACTGAAGTGAAAGAACCTTCGCATAACCGGCAAAAATTACTTTGGATAAAAAGGATTTTTACCTTGGCATTCGGTATAACCATCTGGTACCTTCCCATTCCTTGGGACCTGTCACCGGATGCATGGCATTTGTTCGCCATTTTTATTGCGGCCATCTTAGGCGTATTGATCGATGCCCTGTCCATTTTTACCGCATCCGTCCTCGCATTGGTTTCGGTGGTCTTATTTAGGGTTCTTACCCCTGAACAAGCCTTTTCGGGCTTCTCCCAGAGTTTTATGCTCCTCATTTTAGCGGCTTTTTTGGTCGCAAAAGGGGTCATTAAATCAGGATTGGGAAGGCGAATCGCCTTTTTACTGATTCGCCGATTTGGGAAGTCGACCTTAAATTTGGGCTATTGCATTGTAGCTACGGATACCCTCCTTGGACCTGCCATTCCGAGCAATACCGCAAGATCGGGAATTCTTTATCCCATCGTACACGCGTTGTCCTTGGACACCGGATCCCTGCCCACTCCGGAAAGCAGAAAGAAAACGGGAAGTTATCTTATGATGACCGCCATTTCCGGACACACGATAAGTTCGGCACTATGGTTTACAGGAATGGCCGCTAACCCCGTAGGCGCCGGAATTGCAGCCCAATTTGGAGTGAACATCAGTTTTGGGAATTGGCTCTTGGTGGCTTCGGTGCCCTGTATCATCGCCCTGATCGCCATCCCCTTTGTACTGTACAAACTTTTTCCTCCGGAAAACAAGTACACGCCCGAAGCTCCAAAAATGGCAAAGCAAGCACTTCAGGAAATGGGACCCATGGGCAAGCATGAATGGATAATGGGCATTACCTTTTTTGGGATGATCCTTCTTTGGGCCTTATCCCCGGTTTTGAACATCGACTTGGCCATTGTCGCCTTTCTCGGATTGTCGGTACTGATATTGGCCAATGTGTACACGCTTGATGATATCCGTCAAGGGGCCGGAGATGCCCTCGAAACCTATGTATGGTTCGCCATTTTATATATGATGAGCACGGCGCTGAACGACATGGGTTTCATGAAAACCTTGGGGGCTCAGATAGCAACCATCATCAGTGGCTATAACTGGGTTACGGTATATATCCTGTTGACCGTATTGTATGTGGTGATCCATTATCTTTTTGTCAGTCAAACTGCTCAATTGCTGGCCTTATATGCTGTTTTTTTGCAAGTTGCCGTCAATGCTGAGGTCCCCGCAGCACTAATGGCCTTTATGCTTTCTTTCGCAACCAATTATTTCGCCGTTATCACCCCCCAAGCTTCCAGTTCAAATGTATTGTTTGCGGGAAGTGGCTTTTTACCGACGGAAGACATCTATAAACAAGGCGCGGTGATCACGGTTTTGAATACGGTAATCTTCCTTCTTGCAACCCCTTGGATTATGTGGTCAACATCATTATAACCCTATGATGCATAAAAGATACCCGCGAGCTGACTTATCAAAAAATGCCCAGAAAGTATGATCACGTTCTTTAGAACCATCCGACCATGATTATTGAGACTCTATAAGAAGAAGAAGCACAAATTATGGCCAAGAATCAGTTCATAAAAACACTTGACATGGAAATTAAAAAACAACGGAATCATAACCTAGACGTTCGCTTGCACAACAAAATGTTTCAAACTGGCACACCCTTTGCTTATCTTTAAGGGTAAAAATCACCTCAATCCAATAACAAAGCAAATGAAAAAAATACTTGTTGTAGCAGTGGGCATCTTATGCAGCCTTCCCGCCTTGGCCCAGAACAAAAATTACCTCGACCAGCCCTATTTGGAGACCAATGCCGTAGTGGATACCCTGGTGGTGCCCGACCGCATCTATCTGTCGATCCTCATCACCGAGGCCGACACCAAGGGCAAGACCTCGGTAGAGGAACTCGAGAACAAAATGGCGGCAAAATTCAAGTCCCTGGGCATCGACACCAAAAAACAGTTGACGCTGGCCGATGTGGCCACCAATTTCAAAAATTACTTCCTCAAAAAAACCGATGTGCTCAAGAGCAAGGCCTATACGCTGCTGGTCTATGACGCCCAGACCGCAGGCAAGGTGATCGTGGGCCTCGAGGCGATCGACATTGCCAATGTGCAGCTCACCAAAACCGAGTATTCAAAAATGGAAACGCTGCAAACGGCATTGGTAGGGCAGGCCGTCGCCAAGGCGAAACTTCAGGCAGAGGCCATGTTACGGCCCCTTGGCCAGGCATTGGGCAAAGCGCTCTATCTCTCCGACCTCAGTACGAACCGTTACCTGCAGGGCAAAACGGCCGGAATTTTGGTGCGCGGCATGGCCATGGACGAGGCCCAGCGATACGACCCTATCGACATCAGCTTTGAAAAAATAGAGATCCAAGGCAGCGTCAACGTGATCTTTGCCATCGAATAAAATCCATAGGTCCATGAAAACCCTCTCTGCCATTCTATATTGCTTCGTTATCACTTTGCCCCTTCTTGGAGCCGCCCAGGAAGAGGTAGTGGCCGCGAACGCTTTATTTGCCGCCTTCCCTGGAGAATGGACGATCGATCTTCGGCCCGCCCCCGATGCAGCAGGTTACTATCAGACATTTGTGGTGACCAGCATCGAGGACAATACGTTTGAGGGCACCTTCTACGGCAGCCCCATTGAAAATGGATACATCAATCCCAATTGGGACCGTTTGTATTTTGCCTTCACTACCCATGACCAGAGCAACGATTATTATCATTCGGGCTATCTGGTCAACGGAACCGTATCGGGTATCAGTTATTGCCCGAACCGCGCGTTTACCGCCCCATGGACAGGCACAAAAGAATAACCTGAACGGCTGCAATGCCGATCATAAAAAAAGATTAGCTTTAAGGCATGGCCTTTGTTGAAAATCCGCTTTACGTCGGCACGGTGCTCTGTTTGATGGTGGTGCTCTCCATCTATGCCGCCAAGACCAAGATCGGCAGACAATTGAGCGCAGCCCTATTGGTGATCCTTTTTACCGCGGCACTTGCGAATATGAAGTTGATTCCCTCGGCTTCGAACACCATTCCCCTTTACGAAGGCATCTTTGCCTATTTGGCCCCCCTTTCCATCTTTTATCTGATGCTCGGGGTGAACCTCAGCTCGATCAAAAAAGCAGGCGCACCCATGATTGTCCTCTTCCTGATCGGCTCGCTGGCGACCGTACTTGGCATATTGATCGCATGGACGATCATCGCCCCACAAAAACTGGTCGGGGAAGATGCCCGCCTCATCGCGGGCATGCTGACGGGAACCTACACCGGGGGCAGTGTCAATTTCAATGCCGTGGCCCTCGAATACGGTTTCCAGGAAAAGGGTATCCTTTATGCCGGCACCATCGCGGTCGACAACGTGGTCACTACCGTTTGGATCGTGGCGACCCTTACTTTTCCGGCCCTGTTGCGAAAATTCTGGAAAGACAAAAAAGTGGGCAGCGGTGCACAACACCATCACGCTCCCGAAAAAGAAACGATCGACCTGCACTCACTGATGTGGTTGCTGTTCTTGGGTCTTGGCGCCCTTTTCGTCTCTGAAATGATTGCCGGGTTGGTGCCGGCGATCCCAGGAATTCTGAGTCTCACTACCCTTGGGATACTGCTGGCCCAGACCCGCTTTGTGGCCAACCTCAGGGGGAGCCATACCCTGGGCCTCTACTTGGTCTACCTCTTTCTTGCCGTGATCGGCGCCTACTGCGAGATCGGTTCGGTAGTGGAACTGCAGCAAGTGGGGATTACCCTATTGGGCTTCGCCACCCTCGCCGTTTTCCTGCACGGGGTATTGCTGATCGTGCTGGGCAGCCTGTTCTACCGCGATTGGGAAATGATCGCCATAGTGAGCCAGGCCAATATCGGCGGAGCAGCCACTGCCATTTCCATGGCCGAGGTCTTTGGCCGAAACGAACTCATCCTTCCGGCCATTCTCGTGGGCACATTGGGCAGCGCATTGGGCACCTATCTTGGGTTTATGGTGGTGGGATTGTTGTAAGTTGAGCGCACTGATCAAGACAACTTTACAGAACCGTGCTGCTTAATGACCAACACGATATAATATTGGATACGTTCTTCCTCAATTTTAAAGATAAAGCGTACGAAGCGTGCGCACACTTCGTAACATTTTATTAAATTTCCAGCGCCATATTCGATATGCAAGGGCATATCGGGTTTTGAGGAAATGATTTCTAAAAATCAATTATAGAAAAGGATATGTTGATGTATGCCCATTTGGCGACGGTGGTGCCCTGTTTTTTTATGGGCACGGCTTTATTGTTGATCCAAAAGGGCACTTCTTTGCATAAGGGCATGGGGAAGGCCTATATGGTATTGATGTTCGTCACCGCCATGATCACCCTTTTTATGCCCGCTCAGGTAGGGCCGCAAATCCTCTATCATTTCGGATGGATCCATAGCTTCAGCATTTTAACGCTCTATACCGTGCCGACGGCCTATATCGCCATCAAAAAGGGACAGGTGAAAAGGCACCAAAGAAAAATGATCTTGCTTTACTTTGGCGCGATCATCATTGCCGGAGGTTTTACCCTGGCCCCTGGAAGATACCTCCACGAATTGTTTTTTGGTTAGAGCATGCATTACTTTCCCATGAAATAATCGCTACCTTTCTAAAAACGAACCATTGAGCACAACCCATGAAAAAAAGAAGACCCAGCCTCCCTATCACCGCCTTTTTTGGATTGCTTATCCTATCCGCTGCCTGTACCGAAGAAACGCATAAGGCGACATTGGTAATCACCAATGCCAGAATTTGGACGGGCAATAGCGCACAGCCCTGGGCCGAGGCCATGGCCATCTCCGGAGACACCCTCGAGGCCATCGGGACGATGGAGGCCATCAAAAACCTTATCGGCGACAGCACAAAGGTAGAGGACCTGAAGGGTAAATTTGTGTCGCCGGGCTTTATCGACTGTCATGTGCATTTGATGAGCGGTGGCAACGGACTCTTGGGCGTTCAGCTCAGGGATGCCGATACCCCGGAAGCCTTCGCGGAAAAGATTGCGGCCTATGCAAAGTCCATGCCCCCGGGCGCCTGGATCGTGGAAGGCAATTGGGACCATACCCTTTGGGGCGGTGCGTTGCCCGAAAAGGAATGGGTCGATGCCGATACCCCGGAACACCCCGTGGCCGTCTTGCGCCTCGACGGGCATATGCTCTTGGCCAATTCGGCGGCATTGCGTTTTGCGGGTATCGATAAGGCTACCCCCGATGTCGAGGGCGGGGAAATCGTTCGAAATCCCGATGGGACCCCCACAGGTATTTTAAAGGACAACGCCATGAATCTGGTGTTCGATAAGATACCCCCTATGAACGATGCCCAAAAGGAAAAAATTTTCAAAGCGGCCATGGCCTATTTGCTGTCGAACGGGGTCACCTCGGTACATGACGTTGATGGCCTCAGCAAAACCATGGAAAGCTACGGTACCGCAATGAAGCTTAAGGAGCAGGGCCAACTCTCGCTTCGCATCTACGCCGCTGCACCCCTCAGCAATTGGGAAGCCCTTGCCGCCATGGAAAGACAAGACGACAAATGGCTCAAAGTTGGCGTATTGAAAGGCTTCGTCGATGGTTCCCTGGGCTCCCATACCGCTGCCTTCGACCAACCCTATACCGATAAGCCCACCGATAAGGGATTTTTCATCAATAGCGAAACAGATCTTTACGATTGGATCTCGAAGGCCGATAAGGCCGATCTGAAGCTTATGGTACATGCCATAGGGGATCGCGCCATTCACACTTTATTGGATATTTATGAAAGGGTGGAATCCGAAAACGGCAAAAAGGATAGAAGGTTGAGGATCGAGCATGCACAACACATCGCCCCTACCGACATCGATCGCTTTGCCGAGCTTGGCGTCGTTGCCAGCATGCAGCCCTACCACGCCATCGACGATGGCCGTTGGGCAGAAGCATTGATTGGACCTGAACGGATCAAGACCACCTACGCCTTCAAATCGCTCTTCGACAGCAAGGCCACCGTTGCCTTCGGCAGCGATTGGTTCGTCGCCCCAGCCACCCCTTTGGAAGGCATATACGCTGCCGCAACAAGGAGAACGCTCGATGGAAAAAATCCCGCTGGATGGGTTCCCGATCTAAAAATTACGGTACAACAGGCCCTCACCGCCTATACGGTGAATGCGGCCTATGCCAGTTTCGATGAAACGACCAAGGGCTCCCTTGAAGTGGGCAAACTTGCCGATTTTGTGGTCATCAGCGAAGATCTGACCCAAGGAGATCCGGTACGCATCAAGGATCTTGAAATATTGGCCACCTATGTCGGGGGCCAAAAGGTTTTTGAACCTGCAGGCCTGAAGCAATAAGAAACCATCGATGCAGACATAGACAGATCAATTTTAAGTTGACTACGAAATAATGCCGAAAAATATGTAATTTCATTTCCCCCGCAACCTTAAAACTTCAATCTTAAAAGTGATGCAAACCATCTTAGGCGCAGGGGGAGCCATTGGCGTGGAACTGGCCAAAGCCCTTACCCGATACACTACCGACATTAGGTTGGTGAGCCGTAATCCCAAAAAAGTGAACCCCGCCGATGAGCTCCTACCGGCCGATCTGCTGGACGCCGAAGCGGTACGCCTAGCGGTAAAAGGTTCGTCCATTGTTTATGTCACCGTCGGTTTTGAATATAGCGCAAAAGTGTGGCAACAATGCTGGCCTCCCTTTATCGACCATGTCATCAAGGCATGCAGGGAAAACGGCAGCCGATTGGTCTTCTTCGACAATATCTATATGTACGATCCAAATTATTTGAACGGAATGACGGAGGAAACCCCGATCTACCCATCGAGCAAAAAGGGCAAGACTCGGGCCGAGGTCGCGCAAATGATCATGGATGCCGTTCAACGCGGCGAAGTCACGGCCCTCATTGCCCGGTCGGCAGATTTTTACGGGCCTTCGGTCGGGAACAGCGTTTTGACAGAAACGGTTTTCAAACCCCTTGGTAACGGCAAAAAAGCGAACTGGCTGGGCGGGATTCACTTCAAGCATTCCTATACCTATACCCCGGATGCCGGGAAAGCTACTGCCATGCTCGGGAATACCGAAGACGCCTACAATCAAATCTGGCATTTGCCCACAGCGGCCAATCCCTTCACCGGGAAGCAATGGATCGAGACGATTGCCGCCGAAATGAACGTAAAACCCAGTTACCGAGTGGCCCCAAAATTTTTGGTGCGCCTGCTTGGACTGTTCATGCCCATCATGCGGGAAACGGTGGAAATGATGTACCAATATGATCGCGACTATGTCTTTGACAGCAGCAAATTCGAAAAACGATTTAAGATGAAACCTACCCCCTATCTGCTGGGCGTCAAGGAAATTGTAAAAAGAGATTTTACGGAATGACCCTTTTTAAAGTGCTTTGACCTGTTTTTATGTTAAGTATTTGTTAATTATTTTCTTTTTTCTTAACTTGATTCCTCAATCAATTACCAAAGATTATGGACGAAGCGGAAAAACTTATTACGGCAAGGGTCATGATATGTCTTGGAATAATCGCAGCGGTGACTTTGGCCATAGTCCTGTACGATGAATATTACCTGCATTTTTATAATGAAGTGGAACAAACCGTCGCGAGTTCTTTGGCGAAATTCCAGAACACTGTCGCCTCCAACTAAGAAAAAAACCAAAATATAGGGCCCGGATGCAAATTGCTTCCGGGCTTTTTTTTTGGGAGCATGAATGATGGAACGCTTCACGCGTCCCGATCATGCGTATTCCCCGGATAGAAGAGTATGACGCATTCCAAAAAATAAACCAAGGCTGGAATTTCAACGGCTTCAATGGCTTATATTCGTAAAACAATAAACAGTGTGCCGTTTTCGCTGGTCACATCAATCCAAAAAAGCTATGATTACCCTCTTAAAATATAGGGCAGTGTTGGGGTACTACATACTCCCCATACTTTTCATCCTCTCATGTCAATCACCCGAGCCGGCATCAAAGTCCTTGGCCATTTCCGATGAGGTCACCATTGCAGACATTCAACATGCCTTGAAGAACAAGGATTATTCGATTGTTGAAATGACCCAATTTTACCTCGATAGGATCGACTCCCTGAGTTTCAACGGTCCGACATTGAATGCCGTTATCACGGTAAACCCAGATGCCCTCGCCATCGCCGCCCAGCTCGATGCCGAAATGAATAGCGGTACCCTGCGCGGCCCATTGCACGGCATTCCGATATTGTTGAAGGATAATATCGATACGGCCGACAAAATGCCCTGTTCTGCCGGGGCAAGGGCCATGAAAGATTCCTATCCGACCGAGGATAGTCCATTGGCGGCCCAACTGAGAAAGGCCGGAGCAGTGATTTTGGGCAAGGCCAATATGAGCGAATGGGCCAATTTTCATTCCAACGAATCTTCGAGCGGCTGGAGCGGCTTGGGAGGACAGACAAAAAACCCCTATGACCTGACCCGAAACCCCTGCGGAAGCAGTTCTGGATCTGGAGTGGCCGTATCGGCCAACCTCAGCGTTTTGGCCATTGGAACCGAAACCAATGGGTCGGTAGTTTGCCCTTCGAACAACAACGGCATCGTAGGGATAAAACCTACGGTAGGGTTGATCAGCAGAAGGGGCATTATCCCCATCTCCTTTACACAAGATACCCCAGGGCCCATGGCCAGGACCGTTACCGATGCGGCCATCTGTTTGGGCCTCCTTACGGAAACAGATCCAACAGATACGGCAACTTTGGCCCCTGGACGGGTTTCCCATACCGATTATACCCAATTTTTAAAGCCCGATGGACTTCGTGGCAAGCGCATTGGATATTACAAAAAACCTTTGGGCGACAATGTACGCCTCACTGCTGTGATGGAACGGAACGTTGCCTTTTTGAAAGCACAGGGCGCAACTATCATTGAACTCGACGACATCTTGCCCAGCGGGGTCAGAGGGCATTCCTTTCAAGTACTGCTCTACGAATTCAAAGATGGGTTGAACAAATATTTTACAGCGCTTGGGCCAAAGGCGCCCGTCGGCAGTCTTGAGGATTTGATCCAAAAAACATTTTCCGATAGCGTCGAGATGCGATACCACGATCACGAACTATTGAAACTGGCCCAAACCAAGGGCGATCTTCAAAGTAAGGAATACCTGGAGGCCTTGGCCGCAAGCCTCAAAGGGAGTCGGGAACAGGGGATCGACAGTGTCATGAACGTACATCAATTGGATGCGATCATGGCCCCGACCGGCGGACCTGCATGGAAAACAGATTTGACCAATGGCGATAATTTTGGGGTGAGCAGCTCCTCCCCGGCAGCCATTGCGGGCTATCCCAACATCACAGTGCCCATGGGAGAAATCGATGGGCTCCCCGTAGGCGTTTCATTCTTTGGCCGGGCCTGGACCGAACCGCTATTATTGGAAATCGCTTATGGTTTTGAGCAAGGTACACATGGCAGGATCAGTCCGACCTATCGAAACGATGGCCCTTGATGCCATAGCGCCGTTATCCTCACGATTTAATTTAATCGTCGGTTGTGTGTCGTGCAACCCCTTTACGATTGTGCCGTCCGGTACCGCCATGAGCCAAAGGCACTGGTAGTCATAAGTACGCTGAAAAGCGGAAAGGCATTTTTTTGGTCTAAAAATAAAACCCACTCCCATCCACTTTCGTAGGTAAGGCAAACACAACAAATACCTGCGATGAAAAAATCAGCCAGCCTGATCACAGTATTTTTTATGGCCTTCCTGGCGCAAGCACAACTATCGCTTCGGGGCACGGTCACCGAATTGGGTAACTTTCCCATAGCCGATGTGAACATTCTAAATATTGCCAATGGTTCGCATGGCCACAGCAATGATAAAGGCTTTTTTATGATGGAAAACATTCGGCGGGGCGACACCCTGCAGCTTTCCCATTTGGGCTATGAAACCCAAATGTTAGTGGTCAGATCCCTTAACGATCATTTGAACCTGGTTTTGGAAGCCAAATCGATTTCGCTGGAGGAGGTGGTGATTTCCCCAAGAATCGATGCTTTGAACCTGATCACCGACATCGATATCAAAACCAATCCCGTGGCTTCGTCACAGGAAATTTTAAGGCAGGTGCCGGGCATGTTCATCGGTCAACACGCTGGGGGAGGGAAGGCTGAACAAATTTTTCTTAGGGGATTCGATTTTGACCATGGCACCGACATCGGTATTACGGTCGATGGGCTCCCTGTGAACATGGTCTCCCATGCCCACGGGCAAGGATATGCGGATTTGCATTTTGTGATCCCGGAAACCGTGAACAATATCGATTTTGGAAAAGGGCCGTACTATGCCGAACATGGGAATTTTAACACGGCAGGATATGTCGATTTACGGACCAAGGAACAATTGGAACAAAGCCTGATCAAATTGGAAGTGGGCGATTTCAATACGCAGCGGTTGTTGGGGATGTTCAATTTGTTACAACTAAACGGCCATCATGCCTACATCGCTTCGGAACACCTGGCCACCGACGGTCCTTTCGAAAGTCCACAAAATTTTAATCGTATCAACCTGATGGGAAAATACAGCGGTAACCTGACCCCCACAGATAAAATTGGGGTCACCGCCTCACATTTCTATAGCCGTTGGGACGCCTCGGGCCAAATTCCCCAAAGAGCGGTCGATGCCGGTTTGATCGGTCGTTTCGGGGCCATCGACGATACCGAGGGTGGGAGCACCGGTAGAACGAATCTTTTGGTTACCTACCACAAATACCTCGATGACCGATCATCGATCAAAAACAGCGTCTTCTACAGCAATTACCAATTTGGACTGTTCTCCAATTTTACCTTTTTCCTCAACGACCCCCTCAACGGCGACCAGATACTGCAAAAGGAAGATAGGGACATCTATGGCTTGAAAAGCGAATACCAGCGATCCTTTTCTGCCGACAAATTGAATGGGAACTGGCAGATTGGATTCAGTTTACGTGCCGATAGAAGCTTTGATAATGAGCTGTCGGGCACGCGCAATCGAACCGAAACCCTTAACCCGATCCAAAGGGGCGACATCAGTGAGACGAATTTGGGTGCCTATGTCGGAAGCAGCATCAATATCGGCAAATTTACGTTCAACCCTTCCTTGCGTTTCGATCGTTTCAATTTCCAGTACCGGGATGCCCTTCTCGGTTTTTACCAGACCCAGACAGAGTCCCGTGCCATCGTTAGTCCGAAGTTCAATGTACTGTACAGCCCTTCGAGCAAAATCCAACTGTATGCAAAAGCGGGAAAAGGGTTTCACTCGAACGATACACGTGTGGTGGTCGCCCAAAAAGGGAAGGAAATACTCCCGGCAGCCTACGGTGTCGATTTGGGTTTTATCTGGAAACCCCTGCCCCGATTGCTGGTTAACGCCGCTTACTGGTATCTTTACCTGGAACAGGAATTCGTTTATGTAGGCGATGCCGGCATCGTGGAGCCCAGTGGCAAGACCAAACGCCTTGGAATCGACCTGAGCATGCGCTATCAGCCACTCGATTGGTTATTTTGGAACTTCGATACCAATTATACCCATGCCAGGGCCTTGGAAGAGCCCTCCGGCGCAGATTACATTCCCTTGGCCCCCGACTTCACCATTGTCAGCGGTTTGAACGCCATCCATCCCTCAGGCTTTTACGGCGGAGCAAACCTCCGATATTTAAAAGACAGGCCGGCCAATGAGGACAATTCCATCATTGCCGAAGGGTACACCGTTTTGGATTTGAACATTGGCTACGAATGGAAAAATTTCGACTTTTCCCTGCAGATCCAAAACCTCTTCGATACGCAATGGAACGAAACCCAATTTGCGACCGAATCAAGACTGCAGAATGAAACCGTCGCGATAGAAGAAATACACTTCACCCCGGGTATCCCATTTTTTATCAAACAGTCGATCAGTTACCGTTTCTGATCAAAACCCGATATAGGGAGGCCTTTTTGTCTTTATTTTTTTGGTACATTGGTTTGACGTAAATCATCTGCCGCAGACCATATCAATTTTTGTCTTGCGGCAATTAAACAGGCCAGATGGCAAATATTTCAAGAAGGCAATTGATCAAAGGCAGCGGAGCCGTATTGGGCGCCACCGTATTCGGACTTCCATTGTTAGCGGCCAGGCCCCAGGACAAAAAATTAAAGGTAGTGGTCACGGGAGGGCATCCCGACGACCCGGAAACAGGCTGTGGGGGGTTGATCGCACTGCTCACGGCGGCGGGCCATGAAGTGACCCTGGCCTATTTGACCCGAGGGGAGGCCGGTATTCCGGGGACTGATCACGAAGAGGCTGCGGCCCTACGCACGGAAGAAGCCAAAAATGCCTGTGAAATCCTCAAGGCCAAGCCTTTGTTCATGGGCCAGATCGATGGGGATACCTATGTGAACCAAGAGGCGTTCGATAGTACTTTGGAACTACTGAATTCCGAAGGTCCCGATCTGTTGCTCACCCATTGGCCCATCGACACCCATAAAGACCACCGTGCCTGCTCCATGCTTACCTATAACGCCTGGCTGGCCATGGCCAACCCGCCGGAACTCTATTTCTATGAGGTCATGAGCGGGGAACAATCACAAAACTTTACGCCGACACATTTTGTGGACATCAGCTCGGTGAAACCGATCAAGCAGCAAGCCTGTCTGGCCCATAAGAGCCAGCAGATGGAAATCTATTATGTGGGCACCCATGGCAAAATGGAAGAATTTAGGGGAATGGAAGGGGGTTTTGCCCATGCGGAGGCATACATCCGACATTGGAGGAATCCCAAGCCAATGACCGATTTCTAGGCTTTGCTTTATACCTTGTCGACCGCCACTTTATAAGTGGGATCTTCCATGACGTTCACTTCAATAAGATCATCGGCATTGGCCAAGAGTCGCTTACAATCGTTGCTGAGGTGCCTGAGGTGGACTTTTTTGCCCAGTTTTAAATAGCGCTCGGTAAGTTTGTTCAAGGCCTCGATGCCCGACATGTCGGCTACACGGCTTTCCCGGAAATCTATTATGACTTCCTCCGGATCGTTTTGCACGTCGAATTTTTCCGCAAAAGCGGTGGTTGATCCGAAAAAGAGCGGGCCATAGATTTCATAGTGCTTGGTCCCATGATCATCGATATATTTTCGTGCCCGGATGCGTTTTGCATTTTCCCAAGAATAGGCCAAGGCCGAAATAATCACCCCTAGCAATACCGCTATGGCCAGGTTGTGCGTGATGGCCGTGATCAAAGTAACCAGCACCATCACCACGACATCCGAATTCGGCATTTTTCGAAAGGTCTTGAAACTGGCCCATTCAAAGGTTCCGATGGCCACCATGAACATCAGGCCCACCAAAGCCGCCATGGGCAAGCGTTCTATCAAACCCGACCCGAACATGATAAAGACCAACAGCATCAAAGCCGCCGTAATGCCCGATAAACGGGCCCGTGCTCCCGAAGAGGTATTGATCAAACTTTGTCCGATCATGGCGCAACCCCCCATTCCGGATAGGAAACCGGAAAGGATATTCGCAGTGCCCTGTGCCACACATTCCTTGTTGCCACTGCCGCGGGTCTCCGTAATCTCATCGATTATATTGAGGGTCAACAGGCTTTCGATCAGACCCACCCCGGCCACAATGCCCGCATAGGGAAAGATGATCATAAGGGTCTCCCAACTGAACGGGATCTGTGGAATCGAAATCGGGGGGAAACCCCCGTTGATCGTTTGCCCTGCTTTCATGGTATCGGCAACGGTAAGCGTCTCCACGCCAAACCCTATGGCCACGGAGGAGACCACTATGATCGCCACCAGTGAAGAAGGGACCGCCTTGGTCAGTTTGGGAAGTCCCCAAATAATCAGCATGGTCAACATGGTCAGCCCCAACATGGTATACAGGGGTGCCCCGGACAAAAGCTCATGGGTGCCCTTTTGATAAAAGTTGGGGAACTGCGCCATAAAAATGATGATGGCGAGGCCGTTCACAAAACCGAACATTACGGGATGGGGTACCAGCCTTATGAATTTTCCGAGTCTTAGCAATCCAGCCCCAATCTGCAATACCCCTGCGATGATGACCGTCGCAAACACATAATTCAATATGGTATCGGGTTCGATGCCCGGAAAGTTTCGTTTCAGTTCCAAGATCAGACCTACAAAAATGACCGCCACGGCGCCCGTGGCACCGGATATCATGCCCGGACGCCCCCCCAAAATGGAGGTCACCAAGGCCAGTACAAAGGCCGCATAAAGACCTGTCAAGGGTGAAAACCCCGGAATGAGGGCAAAAGCTATGGCCTCCGGCACCAAAGCCAGGGCCACGGTAAGACCGGATAAGATTTCGGTCTTATAATCTACTTGCTGCTTAAAATCGAATAAATTAAGGTACTTCTTCACGCCATAAGATTTTAAGGGCGCGAAGGTAGGGCTTATTCCCCAAACATCGGAACGAACATCCTCGAGGTCATTCCCCAATCTGGGCCTACCAATCTTTTAATCCCAACAATTTCTCACCCAGCGTAGACAGCTTCGCCGTTTCATATTGGGTCTGTTCCCAGTTTCTGGGGTCTCCCGGAAAGGCATATCCCTCAGGGGCAATCCTATTTTTCCAGGAATTGATACGCCATTGCCGCAAAGCCTGGTTGTCTTCTTCGGCCGGCATCATCGAAATATACTGGGCGATGCGGACCTTGTCAACAGAACGGTTGGGGCGAATGCCATGTGGTTCTGTACTGTTGAAGATGAGCAGATCACCGGCCTCCATCTTTACCTTTACGATCTTCTCCTGTAAATTTGAAACATCGGGCTTAAACCGGTCGCGGTCTTCCGGTTGGGTCAGTTTCCAGGTATCATAGTTGCGGTACAGCCAGGGGATGCATTGAAAACCGCCCATGTTCTCATCGTTTTGGTCGGCCAGGGCCAATACGCCCTGAACGTTCTGCGGGCGGGTTTCTGGATCATAGTCCCAATGGATGAACCCCTTGTACTCATGACCTGGCCGCATGGGCATATTCAGGTTGGCACGATCGATGGTGACCCATAATTTTTCGGTGCCCCATACGTCAACAAAGGCATCATAGACCCGTTCCATCTGGCGATTGTTCCAAAGGTGTTGGTGGTTATAGACCTCTACCATCCCGGTTCCGGTCAGTTCCTTCATCTTCATTTCCGCCCTGGCGGGGGCATACCATGTCTCGGGATTTTTGGGGTCTTTCTCTTCGAATTCCCATAGGAAGTCGGCCGTTGCCTTGGCCTGTGCTTTGGGCACCGCATTTTTAATGACGATATACCCGTTGTGTTTCCAAAAGGTCCAATCTTCCTCACTTAGGACGCGCAATGGCCTTTTGTTCGAACGATCGTTGAGTTTAATCTTGCTACTGGTCGCAGTGGAGGGATTCCCTGGAATCGCCTCATGGGCCTTATTGGCCATCTCTATTTTAGTGTTGCCGTTTTGCATGATATGGTTTTTTGATGAACTGCTGTATCGATAGGATAAAATTAGGGTAACGATCTAGGTTTCGTAACCTTGATATTGACCATTAATTGAACCATATTGATATTTTTAGTACTTTCCTAAAAGAATAATAGCAATTTCGTTAAATTTAAACATGAAAATCCAACTCGAAAATATTAGTCCGGATGCCGAAAGTTCCTTCCGGCTGTTGCACAATCCGAAACTCAACGACTTGTTTTTCTGGCATTTTCATCCGGAGTATGAACTGGTGTACATTGAAGGCGCCAATGGCACCCGCCATGTCGGGGAACACATTTCGGCCTATGAAGAAAGTGATTTGGTTTTCATTGGGTCGAACATCCCGCACCTCAATTTCGATTATGGGGTGCAAACCGATTACAGGAAAGAGGTGCTACATATCAAAGAAGGCTTCAAAAACAAGGTGTTCAATGAAATTCCAGAGCTGTCAAAAATTTTCCGGCTTTTCGATAGGGCACAACATGGCATAGCCTTTATGGGGGAGACCAAGGCGGTCGTAGGCCCAAAATTAAAGGAATTATATGCCCTTCCCCCTTTTCAACAGTTCTTGCAAGTGCTGCATATTTTCGAGATATTGTCTGAAAGCCAAGAGTTTGTTTTGTTGCATGAACAGCCGGTATTCAATACATACAACAAAAAACAACAAGAAAGGTTGCAAAGGGTCTATGCCCATATCGATGAACACTACGAACGCAAAATTGAGGTCGGGGAAGTCGCTTCGCTCTGCAACATGGGAAAGGAAGCTTTTTGCCGATACTTTAAAAAAGCGACGGGGAGCACTTTTGTCGGTTTCCTGAACCAATATCGGATCAGTCAGGCAAAAAGGTTACTTTTGATGGGGCAGCACATCGGTGAAACCGGTTATGATTGCGGGTTCGAAAGTCTGTCGTACTTTAACCGTACCTTTAAAAAAGTGACCGGTGAAAATCCGTCTACCTTTATAAAAAAACATAAAATCATAGGATGAAATGAATAGGCATCATTTTTCTTTGCACCCGATACCCTTGATTTTTATGATGGCCTTTGTCGAGCTTCTTTTCGCCCAAACCACGGTTTCGATCATGGGCGACCAATTCAGAATCAATGGGGAGCCGACCTATAAGGGCCGCACTTGGAACGGACATCGAATAGAGGGCCTGCTCTTCAATTCGAGAATGGTACAGGGTATTTTTGATGACTTGAACCCGGAGACCCGGGAGCGGTTCCAATATGCTGACACCGGAATTTGGGATGCGGAACGCAATACCGACGAATTCATTTCGGCCATGAAGTCGTGGCACGAACATGGCCTGCTTGCCTTTACGTTGAACCTACAAGGTGGTAGTCCGATGGGCTATGGCAATGCGGGTTGGATCAATTCAACCTTCGATGAAAAAGGCGAGTTGAGGCCGAAGTACCTATCAAGGCTCGACAGGATATTGAAACAAGCCGATACCCTTGGCATGGTCGTGATATTGGGATACTTTTATTTTGGCCAAGACCAACATTTGGAAAATGAGGCAGCCGTGATCCGCGCTGTCGACAACATCACGCATTGGCTGCTCGAAAAAGACTATCGAAACATTCTTGTGGAAGTGAACAATGAATGCGATATCGAGTACGATCATGAAATTCTACAGCCCGAAAGGGTACATGAACTCATAGAGAGGGTACAAAAAATAAAAAAGAATGGTTTTGGCCTGCTCGCCGGCACCAGTTACGGTGGCGGCCGAATACCCAAACCCAATGTGGTACGCCAATCCGATTTTATATTGCTCCACGGCAACGGGGTAAAGGATCCGAGCAAGATACGTGAGATGGTGACGATGACGAGAGCCGTTTCGGGTTATGAAAGTCAGCCCATAGTGTTCAACGAAGACGATCATTACGATTTCGAAAATGCCGAGAACAACCTGGTGTCTGCCGTCAAGACCTATGCCTCATGGGGCTATTTCGACTTCAGACGGAAGGGCGAGGGTTTTGAAAACGGATTCCAAAGTGTTCCCGTAGATTGGGGCATCACTTCGAAAAGGAAGCGGGATTTCTTTGACCTGGTGAAAATGATCACAGCACATTAAAAAACCGCCCCAAATATCCCAATGGCCGTCGGGACTTCAGGGCGGTTCCTAACTAAATAACCAACCAAAATATGTTTGTTTCGACTGCGATCTATGGTGACTGCGGTCTCAAAATTTCATTCTTAATCGAGATTTCAAGAATACTAAAGTGCTCTTGAGCGCTTTACCTTCATTACCGGACGAACCGTTTTCGTCCTTTTTTTGTCTACTGTGCCTTTTCCCGATTTCAAATACTGTTGGTAACCCCTTCCCCTAAACTCGTAAACCGAACCACTGGCAACATGATATAACTCGATGGTCACATCATTAATAACGTACAGTTCAAAGTAATCATTGCCCAGAAAGTCGTAGGCCAATGTTAAAGTTTTGAGCGTTTCATCGTTTTCTGTGTCATACACCTGATAATCTCCGACGAAATCCCATTGCAGGGCACCCGTGGCGGTACCCACTTCGTCTACCGACGATCGAAAATAGGAGGGCAAGAACTGCAGATAATTCTCCCGATCAAAGTCGTTCAGCGCACCCCCATCACTGGCATATACCTTTTCCCATACCTCGTATTCCTGCAAAAAATAGTCGATATTGTCATAAAAGACGAGGTCGTAGTCGAAATTGTTGCGTTGAAAACCTTTTAAATAATAGGAGGTATTCGATCGGCCATCGTAGAGTTCTATGGTATTCCCATTGACCGCAAAGACCTCCAACAACCACAGTCCATCGAGATCATGGTCGATTTCTACCGTTCCCCTCAAGGTGTTGTAATATCCTACAGCAATGCCCAAACCGTTTCCCGTTTTGCCGATGCCCGCCAAATTATTGTTGGCGAATAAGGTGCCATTGTTAAAGGAAATGGTAAAGGCGCGCTGTAAAAATGGCACCTCTCCGTTGCCTTCGGTAGCATTGATATCGACATACCAGAGGTCATAGGATTGCAAAACCCTGTCTGTGTTAAAGGCCGATTCCATGATATACTCCTCTTCCACGATCACTTCGGTGTAACAGGAAGTCATCAAGCTACCCACCAATAAAATTCCGAATAGTAGTTTTGCCTTCATAATGCTAGGGTTTAAGGTTTTGATATAATAAACAAGCACCGTGCCATTTATTTAATATTCTGATTGTCAATTATTTATAATCAATATTTTAATTGTGTATTTTTGGCGCATAATCTAAAAGGGAGATAATCCCATTCGGAAATGATGCGTAAGAAACCAAAATTCGCGGTGCTCGGAGGCGGGAGCTGGGCAACGGCCCTGGTAAAAATGTTGTTGGTAAACCAAGACAGAGTGGGCTGGTACATGCGGAATTCCGATGCGATCGGGTTCATTAAGATTCAGAAACACAATCCCAATTATTTGACTTCGGTGACCTTTGATACCGATAAGTTGGAACTGACTGATGATATCAACAGTGCGGTGAGCGGTGCCGACATCTTGATCTTTGCCATCCCCTCCGCTTTCCTGCAAAGTGAACTGCAAAACCTCTCCGTTTCCCTCAAAGACAAAATCATATTTTCCGCCATTAAGGGCATTGTCCCGGAATCGGGCCTGATCGTGGGGGAGCACTTTCACGATAAATATGATATCCCATTCGACCAGATCGGGGTCATCACGGGTCCTTGCCATGCCGAAGAAGTGGCTTTGGAGCGCTTATCCTATCTCACCATTGCTTGTGCAAACCATAAAAATGCGGCCTTGGTGGCCAATAACCTGAGCTGCGATTACATCAAGACCAAGATTACCAAGGATATCATCGGAACGGAATATGCGGCCATGTTGAAGAACATCTATGCCATAGCCGCCGGTATTTCCCATGGCCTGGGTTATGGCGATAATTTTCAGAGCGTGCTGATGAGCAATGCCATTCGTGAAATGAAGCGGTATACCAAACGAATCCATAAAATAGATCGGAACATCAACGACTCCGCTTATCTCGGTGACCTATTGGTGACAGGCTATTCTATCTTTAGTCGAAACAGGATGTTCGGCAATATGATCGGCAAGGGGTATACCGTGAAGAGTGCCCAAATGGAAATGCGAATGATCGCTGAAGGCTATTATGCGACCAAAAGTGCCTATGAGCTGAAATCGAATTTCAGCAAGAAGGTGAGGACCCCCATTATCGATGCGGTGTACGAAGTACTGTATGAAGGCAAAAATGCAAAAAAGGTATTTGCCGATCTCACCGATAAACTGGATTGATGATTTCTTGCACCTGTATTTAAACCCTTTGTAACGTAAAATTGGAATGGGTGTCCAACTCACTCTGCAGCGCTTCGCGCCAATTCATGACCTGGGCCTCATCTGCCTTAAAAATACTTTTGAATTCTTCCAGAACGGGTTCCATCAGTTGGCGCATGCCATCGATGTCGAAGTATAGCCTTCCCGTTCTCCGAATGAAGAAGTCCATCGGGTTCTGCACCATTTCATAATCGATCCCGAATCGAAGTTCGGCCTTGGCCATCCGCACCGCTTTGTCTTTCTCGTCGAGGCCGGAATAGTTTTCAAGGATGGTCTCCGTTTGCTTTCCATAATTGGTGACCAGAAACCAGGCATCGTATTCGGAAAAACCTTCGGGTTTGATGCGATCATGGATTTGCGCAATATATTTCTTGACGTTTTTGAATTTTTTAAAGTCTTCGTTCCCGCATAAGGGAATCTTATCCGTGGTGCATTCTTTCAGTTCCCTGCTATATTCCTCCTCCATTTTTTTGGCGATCCTGTCTACCACCCTTTCGGCCATTTTTCGATATCCCGTGAGCTTCCCGCCCGCGATGCTGATCAGGCCGGTCTCGGAGGTGAAGATCTCATCCTTGCGCGACAGTTCGGAAGCCGACTTGCCTTCCTCATGGATCAGTGGCCTTAGGCCGGCCCAAGAGGAAATGATATCCTTCAATTCCAAATTGATGCTGGGAAACATATTGTTGACCGCAGAGATCAAGTAAATGGCATCGGCGATATCGGTGTGCACCTCATCTTTGTTGTCGTTGTAGTTGGTATCGGTGGTTCCGACATAGGTGATTTTGCCCCTGGGAATGGCGAACATCATCCTACCATCGGGCACGTCGAAATAAACCGATTGTTTCACCGGCAGTTTTTTATAAGGAAACACCAAGTGCACCCCTTTGGTAAGGTGCAGGCGTTTTCCCTTTTTGGAATGGTTCACACTCCTCAGCTCATCGACCCAAGGGCCGGCGGCACTGATGACATATTTACATTTAATGTTGATCGATTTTTCCGATATGCCATCCTTCACCTTTACTCCCACGATCTTTTGTTCATCGTACACAAAATCCTCTACAGTGGCGTAGTTCAAGGCGACCGCCCCGTACCGAAGGCTCGTTTTGATGTTTTCAATGGTCAAACGTGCATCGTCGGTTCGGTATTCGGCATAGTAGCCGGCGCCGTTCAAGATCTTTTTGGGCAACAGGGGTTCCAGTTTCATGGCTTCCTTCTTGGTCAGCATCTTGCGTTTGTCATCGCCGGTGACCTGGGCCAGAATGTCGTATACTTTGAGTCCGATAGAGGTCAACCACTTACCATAGGAGCCATTTTCAATCAATGGAAGGAGCATTTTTTCGGGCAGGACCAAATGAGGGGCTACCTGATGTACAATGGCTCTTTCGGAGCCCACTTCCTTGACCAACCAAAAATCGAATTGTTTCAAATAGCGCAAGCCGCCATGAATCAATTTGGTCGACTTGCTGCTGGTGCCCGAGGCGAAATCGCCTTTCTCCACCAAGGCAACCTTAAGGCCACGCGAGGCGGCATCCAAAGCAATGCCCCCGCCTGTGATCCCGCCACCGATAACGACCAGATCGAACTCTTCCTTCACCAGTTTGGCGATGGTTTTGGTCCTTTCCAAGTTAGAGAATTTGATGTTTTTCATAGCTTATTTCTGTATTGCAATTTTACATATTTCCCACGGCCCAAGAAAACCAGAGTTTGAACCGGTTCGGCATTGGGTTTCCCCATAAAAAGTGGGCTTCGATGAAACATCAATCTTTTGTCCACCCTTTGGTGCGTTCCACGGCTTTCCGCCAATTATTATAGAGGCGTTTGCGTTTTACCCTGTCGAAGGTGGGTTTAAAAATTTTGTCTATGGGCCGGTTTTGGTCGATATCGCCTTGTTTCCACAAACCGACTTGGATTCCAGCCAAAAATGCGGCGCCCATGGCGGTCGACTCAATGACCTTGGGCCTATGCACTTCGGTATCCAGTATATCGGCCTGAAACTGCATAAGGTAATTGTTGGCACAAGCACCGCCATCGACCCTGAGGCTTTTGAGCTCGAGGCCCGAATCTTCTTCCATGGCCTTCAGGATGTCCTTGGTCTGGTACGCCAAGGATTCCAGGGTCGCTTTTGCCAAATGCGCCTTCCCGGTATCCCTGGTAAGGCCAAAGATGGCCCCACGGGCATACATGTCCCAATAAGGGGCTCCCAATCCTGCAAAGGCGGGCACGACATAAACGTCACTCTCTCCTTTGACGGAATTCGCCAGGGCTTCGGTCTCCTTGGCATCCTTGATCAATTCCAGTCCGTCGCGAAGCCATTGAATGGCCGCTCCCGCGATAAAAATACTGCCTTCAAAAGCATAGTTCACTTTTCCATTGAGGCCATAGGCGATGGTAGTGAGCAGCCCATTTTTCGAAAATTGGGGCTTTTCACCTGTGTTCATCAGCATAAAGCAACCTGTACCATAGGTGTTCTTTGCCGTTCCTTTTTTGAAACAGCCCTGCCCGAAGAGCGCTGCCTGCTGATCACCAGCGATACCGGCAATGGGAATGCTGACGCCATCGATCAAAAAGTCCCCAAAATGGTGTGCAGACGGGGCCACCTCCGGCAACATGATTTTTGGTATGCCCAGGGCTTTTAGCATCTTGTCGTCCCACTTCAGATTTACGATATCGTAGATCATGGTACGGGATGCATTTGTGTAATCGGTGACATGGTTTTTTCGGTTGGTCATGTTCCATACCAACCAGGAATCTATGGTACCCACCAGCAGGTCTCCTTTCTCCGCTTTCTTTTTGGCGCCTTTCACATGGTCCAAGATCCATTTCACCTTGGTCCCCGAAAAATAGGAATCGATGACCAGGCCCGTCGTTTTTCGCACATGCTTCGACAAGCCGCTGTTCTTCAATTCTTCACAAATATCGGCGGTACGTTTATCCTGCCAAACGATGGCATTGTAAATGGGCTCCCCGCTACTTTTCTCCCATACCACGGTGGTTTCACGTTGGTTCGTAATTCCAATGCCCTTGATATCGGCAGGGTTGACCTTGTTTTCTTTGATCAATTGTTTCAGCACCCCAAGCTGGGACTCCAATATTTCTTTAGGGTCGTGTTCTACCCAGCCCGGTTTGGGAAAAAACTGTTTAAATTCTTTCTGCACCATCCCTTCGATGGTTCCTTTTTGGTTCACCAGCAGGGCACGGGAACTCGTAGTGCCCTGATCTAAGGCAATGATATAACTTTTGGACATGTGATGGAGGTTAATGCACTAAGATAAGCGAATATAATTCGAATACAAAAGAACCTTTGGAGCACCTTCGCAATGCTGACCCAAACTTGATATTTTGGCCGCGGATAAGGTGTTTTTTTTACAAAAAGGGGAGCGTATCGCCTTGCCCTTGGATTCCAAGCCCATCCAGGAAAGGGCATGGGAACAGCTTCATCGATCAAAACCGTACTCCCGCTCTACCAGACAAATGCGAACTTTGTACCATTGGTACCAGTCCGAGATGCCCTTTTGTTGGGCGAACAAGTGATCGGCATTGGCCTTCCAATCGGCTATGGCGGCAAGGCTTTCCCAATAGCTGACAGTAATGCCCACTTCGCTTCTGGCGCTTTCAACCCCTAAAAATCCAGGTTGTTCACTGGCCAATGCGTCCATTCTCTGGGCCATTTCGGAATAACCATGGTCACCTTCGGTACGTGTGGAGGTAAAAATCACCGCATAATAGGGCTTCCCCATTTTCATCCGTTACGATTATCAATTTGTATTTCAATCCAAGCAAACCCTTTGGGCAACATCGGGGTATTCCCTCTCAAATGAGATATTCCTTGTCCAAAAAATAGCCCACAATGGCTTCTTTCATCAATACCGACTGTTCTCCCGCCTTCAGGGTGGGCAGTTCTTCTTTGATGGTATAATGGGGCCAACCTTCTTCGTCGAAATAATCGAACTCATAATAGCCATAGGGCTCCAGCAACCTGCAGATGGCAATATGCATCAGATTGAGCTTTTCGTCTTTCTTGTATTTCTTATGGTACTGTCCCAGTTCCTGCACCCCCACCAAATAGATGATGGCATCCAATTCGAGGGGATCGCCGTCTGAAAATTGGGCTGAGAGTTTATCTACCAGTACTTCCCATCGCTCCTTTAATTGCAGGTCTCTTGACATGTTCTTTTCATTGGCTGCCTATGATCAAAGGCAGAAGATGGACAAAGGTACAAATCAAAATGTTACATTTGTTCAAACACTATCGCATGGGTTTTTTGGATATCGTTTTTGGGCTTTTGATGCTATGGGGTCTGTGGAAAGGCCTTAAAAACGGACTCCTTTTGGAAATTGCCGCCATTATCGCCCTGATTGCGGGACTTTATGGGGCCATTCACTTTTCATATATCACGGGAGAATACCTGTCCAGGAATTTTGATTGGAATGAACAGCATATGAACCTTGCGGCCTTCATTATTACCTTCATTATCATCGTACTGGCCGTTCATTTGGCAGGCAAATTGTTGACCAAAATTGCCGACCTGGCCCTATTGGGCTTTGTGAATAAATTGGCAGGTGGGGTATTCGGGGTTTTGAAAGTAGCGGTGATCCTCGGTGCTCTTTTGATCTTTATTGACCACATGCATTATTCGCTTGGGGTTATCACGGAAGAAACCAAAGCGAAATCAATATTCTACAATCCCCTAAAGGATATCGGGTCGTTGGTGTTCAACAAAGTCCTGAAGAAGCAAGACTCCGACAGCGAGGCGCTTTGACCTATTTTGATGCCTAAATAGAACACGGAGCCGGTTCCCGAAAATCCTGAAAAAATGCCGTTTATCGAAAAGATTGCCTTTTTCGTAGAGGATGTCTCTATTTTCTTTAACATTACAAGGTTGAAATCTCCCCTTCAACCAAGATTTTTTAGTACCCCCTTTTCTTCCTTACCTACTGGCAGGCATACCTACTTATACTTACAATTTAGAACATTGTATGAAAATGAAGTTGCGACATACCCTTTTGATAGGGGTAGTATTGTTGGCGGTATCCTGTAGCAAGGAATCGGTCGTAGGGGAAACCCTGATACCGGAATCGGAGAATGCCGTGGTTGTGGAGGGGGAACTTTTGGCCGTAGTGAACGACCACAGGGCATCACTGGGCTATACCGTTTTGGAATATAGCGCGGTTGCCTATGAATTCGCCAACAAGCATACCGACTATATGATCGCCAAGGGCAGTTTGAGCCATGATAATTTCAGCGCCCGAGCCTCCAATATTTCCTCTCTCGAGAATGCGGAGTTCGTGGCCGAGAACGTGGCAAAGGACTACGACTCTGCCGTGGAAGCGTTCCAAGGTTGGCTGAATAGCTCCAGTCATAAAAAAACCATGGAAGGTGATTTTACGCATACCGCCGTCAGCGTTAAAAAGGATGCCAACGGAAATTATTACTTCACCCAACTCTTCTTCCGTTAGCTTTTATAGCGCAGATTCTTTTTATAACTTTGAAGGAAACAATGACTGTCAGTTCGTGGACCATCTTTGGCTTCGATCCAGTGCAGCTTAAACCTAGTTGAAAAAGATGACCGTCATACCGCCCTTTAATTTGAACCGATGGGTCGAGGAAAACCGTGCCTTGTTAAAACCGCCCGTTGGCAATAAGAACCTTTACAAAGATGCCAAAGACTACATAGTGATGGTAGTGGCGGGACCCAATGCCAGGAAAGACTACCACTACAACGAAACAGAGGAGCTCTTTTATCAATTGGAGGGCCAGATCGAAATCCACGTACAGTTGGAGGGCCAAAAAAAAACCTTAAGACTGGGCCCTGGAGATATGTACCTGCATCCGGCCAAAGTGCCGCATTCACCTGTTCGCCACGAGGGAAGTATAGGTTTGGTCATAGAACGGAAACGGGCCGATATGCAGGTCGACGACGGGCTGCTTTGGTTTTGCGATCAGTGCAACCACAAATTGTACGAGGCCTATTTTACGCTCAACGATATCGAAAAGGATTTTTTAAAGCACTTCAAACACTTTTACGGCTCCAAGGCTTTGCGCACCTGCGAACAATGCGGTACGGTAATGCCCGTAGACAAGCGTTTTGTGGCAGAAGAATAAAACATGGCGGTCCTCACGAACATATTGATCATACTGGTGGCAATCCTACATTGCTATTTTCTTTGGTTTGAAATGTTTGCATGGACCACAAGGGGCAGAAAGGTATTCAAAAAATTCCCTTCGGAACTATTCGAACCTACAAAGGCCTTGGCAGCCAACCAAGGGCTATACAATGGATTCTTGGCTGCCGGACTGCTATGGACGTTTTTGATCGATGATCCGATCTGGCGTTCCAACATTGCCTTTTTCTTTTTAGGATGTGTTGCCATCGCCGGGATTTATGGGGCCTTTACCGCAGACCGAAAAATATTCTTTGTTCAGGCCCTTCCCGCACTGCTTGCCATATTTTTGCTTTTCATTGATCTACGTTAATCCACAATACGCCCAAATGATGGTATAAAACAAGAAATTATGTTGACCTTTCGATTCTATATCGCTTTTGCAGTTTTGATATTCATAACGATCAAACTTCCCGCACAGATGACGACGCCCGAGCAAGTGGTTCAAAAACAACTTGAAGCCTATAACCAAAGGAACATCGACCTATTCATGTCGACAATGGATCCCAAAGTGGTATTTTATAATTTCGCCACGGGGGAAAGAACCTTGGAAGGGGCAGCGGCCTGTCGAGCCTATTATACCGCCCTTTTTGAAAATTCCCCCAAATTGCATTCCACCATATTGAAACGTACTGTATTCGGGAACAAAGTGATCGACCATGAAGGCATCGTCGGGAGAAATGGAAGTGAAGAAGTCGTTGAATTGGTGCTGATCTATGAAGTTCGACAGGATAAAATAATCAAGGTTAGCGTCTTGAGAAAGGACGATTAAAACCCCGGTTTTATTTGTAGCTTTGTCCTCCCGATTGTTATCGGAAATAACAAAACAATCCAAAAAAGTTATAAAATGTCAAAAATTGCAACTGCCTTCGGTATTGACAAAGCCTTGAAATCATTGGGCATTCAAGCCATAAACAATGGCACCTCAACCGGCGAACACAGTTTTTCCTCAGGGGAAACCATCGCGTCTTATTCGCCCGTTGATGGGGCTTTGATCGCCAAGGTGAAGACTACCTCGAAGGACGATTATGAAAAAGTGATGGTTTCGGCCACGGAAGCCTTTAAGACCTGGCGGTTGAAACCGGCCCCGCAACGCGGTGAAATCGTCCGACAGTTCGGCGACAAGTTGCGCGAATTGAAAGAACCTTTGGGAAAACTGGTCTCCTATGAAATGGGGAAAAGCTTACAGGAAGGGATGGGCGAGGTACAGGAAATGATCGATATCTGTGATTTCGCAGTGGGCCTTTCCAGGCAACTGCACGGTTTGACCATGCATTCCGAACGGCCAGGCCATAGGATGTACGAACAATATCATCCCTTGGGCGTGGTGGGCATAATTTCGGCCTTTAATTTTCCGGTGGCCGTATGGGCCTGGAACACCGCCCTGGCTTGGGTATGTGGAGACGTCTGTGTTTGGAAACCTTCCGAAAAAGCACCCTTATGCGGGGTGGCTTGTCAAAATATAGCGGCCCAGGTATTTAAGGCCAACGGCTTGCCGGAAGGAATTTCTTGTCTGGTGAACGGCGATTATAAGGTAGGGGAGCTCATGACGCATGACCGACGGGTAGCTTTGATTTCGGCCACAGGGTCCATTCGTATGGGAAAAATAGTGGCCCAGGCCGTAGCGGCCCGGTTGGGCAAATCGCTCTTGGAACTGGGCGGCAACAATGCAATTATCGTCACTCCGGATGCGGATATCAAAATGACCGTGATCGGCGCCGTTTTTGGGGCCGTGGGTACTGCCGGCCAAAGATGTACTTCGACCAGGCGTTTGATCATTCATGAATCGATTTATGATAAGGTAAAAGAGGCCATTGTAACCGCTTATCAGCAATTGCGCATCGGCAACCCATTGGATCAGCACAACCATGTAGGCCCGTTGATCGACACCGATGCCGTGGCTATGTATCAAAACGCACTGAAAAAAGTGGTAGCAGAAGGAGGTAAACTGGTGATCGAAGGCGGGGTGCTGCAAGGCTCCGGCTATGAAAGCGGGTGTTACGTAAAACCGGCCATAGCAGAGGCCCAGCCCCAATTCGAAATCGTTCAGCACGAAACCTTCGCGCCCATATTGTACCTCCTGAAATATTCCGGGGAAGTCGAAAACGCCATTGCTGTTCAGAACGGCGTGGTACAAGGCCTTTCATCGGCCATTATGACGAACAACCTTAGGGAAGCCGAACGCTTTTTATCGGTGGCAGGCAGTGACTGTGGCATCGCCAACGTGAACATCGGCACTTCCGGTGCCGAAATCGGTGGTGCGTTTGGTGGGGAGAAGGAAACCGGAGGGGGGCGCGAAAGTGGATCGGATGCCTGGAAGGTATATATGCGCAGGCAGACCAATACCATCAACTACACTACGGCATTGCCCTTGGCGCAAGGCATCAAGTTCGACCTCTAATAAGATCGCAACAAGGTTATTGGGTCTTCCGTTCATGATGCCATGTTCGTGGAGAAAACCAGATGACAACCAAAAAATAACCCGCTGCTTTTTATATTCCTACCCGTTCCCCCGATCGGTAAGAGATAAAAAACAGCGGGTTTAACCAACTAAGCTAACTCAAACTTATAAACGTAAAGAAAATTAAAAATCAGATTTTTGGGACCTCGACTTTAGCGCTTCGGGAGCATCTACATGCCAGCTACCGTGAAGCAGTTCCTGGAGGCCCAGCACGATGAACATGCAAAAGAAAGTCAAGATTCTGATGATTTCATTTTTCATATCCAACTAGGTGCTTTTCTCTAAATTAAATGTAGTAGATACCTTTCAATGACCGGTCTGTAATTGTATGGTTAGTATCTTTTCCTGTATAAATGGTAAGGTCAAAATCAATCCCCAGTAAGACCATTTCAAAATTTAGCCTCAAGGTGGGGCACAAAATGAAACCCAATTAAAACAAAACCCTTCCCCAATGCCGGAACTTCGTCGGGAGGGAAAGGGCTTATATTAATCTATCCGCAAGTTGCGATGAACTTTCCAAAGCCAAGCCCATTTTTGTATGCTTGGGCCATAAAACTGTATCAATGGTGCTAGAGGCCGAATGATACAAAAACGTTGAATTTTGCATATCAAAATGTTTAAGTGATTGAATACCAACATTTAATGCCGGAATAATGATTCATTTTAAGATTTTTTTAATACATTGCTGCTTCACATACCTAACTGAAAGATCATGACCAGAAAGACAACGAACCTCATTGGCATCCTCCTCACCATCATAGCGGGGACCATGCTTTACCTATTGCTTTGCAGTTCCTGCGGCACTTCCTTCGCTTAGAGGCCTCTGAAAAAACAACCATCTAACTTTAAACTGTGGAATATGGAATTTGAAAATTTAAATATCTGGTGCTGGTTGATACCCGCACTGGTCGGTATCATTTCGGGAATCTTGGGTTACCTGATCGGAAAAGGGGGCAATACTTCGGTGACCGACAACAAGGAACTTAAATTGGCCCAGGACCAAAACGTCAAATTGAAGACGGATCTTGAAAATTGCCAAAAGAAACTTGCGGTAGGAACTGCGGTAACCGCTGAAACCATTGCTTCATCTGCGGCGATCAAAACCGCGCCATTCAATGCAAAATCGGCAACTGCCACTTTGGGGAAAACCGTAAAATTGGACGACCTTACCATTGTGGAAGGCATTGGCCCCAAAATTCAGCAGTTGTTCCATGCGGCGGGCATCAAAACCTGGAAGGCGCTGTCTGAGACCCCAGTCGCCAAATGCCAGCAAATTTTAACCGATGCGGGCAACCGTTTCAAGGTACACCAACCCGGATCATGGCCCATGCAGGCCAAAATGGCCCATGAAGGCAAGTGGAGCGACCTGGCCAAATGGCAAGATCAGCACAAACACGGTAAATTGTAAACTATTAACCCATAAAAAACCCGGAACCGAATGGTCCGGGTTTTAAATTTTAATTTCATTGGGAAGGTTTATGGCTCAAAGAGGCGCTTTAGACCATGCCATTGGCCTCGACCCATTTAAAGCGGTATTGGTCTTCCGGAAACTTCATTCTAGTGGCGATACGTTCCAAGCGGGCAGGCAAAGCCATAAGATAATCCCTGGCTTTTTCAGCATCGTCGTTCAATCCCCTGAGGGCGTCCAATTGCCAGTAATCGTTCAGTTTTTGTAATATTTCGATATAATCGATCGCGGTATAAACGCCCAACCGCTGCGCACAATTCGAAAAATTTTCGAAAGCCGTACCGATACTCCCGCCAGACTCCCTTAAAAAATGGGCGGGCATCACAATTTTCTTCTTCATCATATCGGCAAAGGCCAACATCATGCCACTGGGATCTTCGCCGAATATCGTCTTCACGAATTCGCGATAGGCCAAATGATGGCGCATCTCGTCTCCTGCGATGATGGTGCACATTTTTCCCAAAAGCACGTTACCCTTCTTCTTGGCCATCTGCCCTACACGCTTATGCGAGATATTGGTGGCCAATTCCTGGAACGAGGTATAGATAAAATTTTTATAGGGATCTCTGTCCGTACCGATATCAAACCCATCGGAAATCAAATATTGGGTCGTGATCTCTACCTCGCGCATGTTGACCCTGCCCGAGAGGTAAAGGTATTTGTTCAAAACGTCACCGTGACGGTTCTCTTCCGCGGTCCACGCACGGACCCATTTAGACCATCCATTTTTATTCTCGGAATGTTGGTTGATGCCCTCCACATCCATAAGCCATGATTCATAAGTGGGCAAGGCCTCTTCGGTGATGGTATCGGCGACCATGGTCACCCAGAAATCATATCCCAATTCCTTCGATTCGCCCCGCAAATCTTCAACCGCCTCAAGAAACCCTTCGTTCTGGGAATCGGGCAAAAAATCGGTGGGCTGCCAGATTTCATCAATGGGAATCAAAAAATTATTCATGAAACCTTCCACCTGTGGCTCTATGGCCTGCATCACCTCTAACCTGATATTTTTTGTCGACATACTGTCTTTTTTGCAAAGTTCGTGATAATTTACATAAAATAGCTGAATCGGGCACCTTTTTCAATTCCTCCCCACTTCACCGGGATATAGCAAATGCACCGGATCGCTTTGCCAAACCGTTTTGGTCGAAACATCGATGATCGAAAGCGGCCCCTTGAAGGCTGCCCCGGTATCGATATTCCAAACGTTGGCCGCCTTCTGCGGGGTGGTCTCCCCGATGCGTGTGACCGGAGTGTGGCCGATATAGATTTCATTGTAATGGATGAGTCTTTTAGGGTACCGATTATCATCCGGGGCCAGATCGGGGTTCAAGGAAAGGGACAGTTCCCATAAGGTACGGTCCCAATAAAAAGTCTTTTCGAAATATTCGTGTTCCACCCCGTGGAGATTGGTAAACCCGGCATGCAGGAACAGTTTTTTTTCGGCATCCAAGTGATAGTTTTTCAAGTTTTGATAGAACGCCATATGCGAACGAATGGTAGCGGGATCCGCTTTTGCATATGATTGCATGGTCGCATTTCCGCCATGCCGCACCCATAATGGATTGTCTTTTCTTTCCAAAAGCCAATCAAGGCACAATTCATCATGGTTTCCCCTAATAAATACGCAGTTGTAATTTTTCTGGAGGCCCAATAAAAAATCGACGGTTTCCACGGCCTGGCTCCAGCCATCAACATAGTCCCCTAAAAAAATCAACTGGTCTGTTGTGGATACCCCGGCACGGTCCATGACCTGTTCCAAAGCCCTGAGGCCCGCATGGATATCGCCAATCACTAATGTTCTCATGGCGCAAAAATCGTGATTATGCACATGACGGCCATGCCAAAGACCAATAAATTTAAAAAGGAAACGAACATTTTTACAAGGGTAGACGTTGGCATAGTCTGCGCCAGAAAATGATTCTTCTTTTAAAGTTTCCAATTATATTTGGAGCTCCTTGTAACCCATCGGCAAGAAATGGGGCAATACTTTGAAAAGGGCTTCAATGTAACTACCTTGTCACGAACTATCATTTTATAAGATGAAACATATTTTTTGTATTGGCGAATTGTTGATCGATTTCGTTGCCGAAAAACAGGGCAGCGATCTTAGCAAAGCCGAGGTTTTTGTAAAAAAACCCGGTGGCGCACCGGCCAATGTGGCCTGTGCCATTGCCAAACTGGGCGGCAACAGTAAATTCGTCGGATGTGTGGGCAGGGACCCGTTCGGAAGCTATTTGCTGGAGGTGTTGAAGCAAAACCATGTCGATATTTCATTGGCACAGCGGGTCAAGACCTTTACGACTTTGGCCTTTGTATCCTTAACCGAAGATGGGGAAAGGGATTTTGTGTTCAGTCGTGGAGCCGATAAGGAATTGGCGTACGATCCCGAGCTCAAAAAATCAATCAAAGGCAATATACTGCACCTGGGCGCAGCGACGGCCCTATTGGGCGGTGGCCTGGAAAAAGCCTATGGGCGTTATTTCTTCGATGCGCTCACTCAAAATGCTTTCATAAGTTTCGACCCCAATTTCCGAGGAGATCTGTGGTTGGGGGAAGAAGACAAATTCGTCAAAAAGTGTATGCCGTTCATTGAAAAGGCGGATCTCGGCAAGTTCAGCTTGGAAGAAGCACAACTGCTGACGGGCAAGACCGATCTGCACGAATGCGCTGATGCACTGCATGAATTGGGCACCAAAATTATTACGATTACCATGGGTGAAAAGGGCACACTTCTCAGTACGAAAGAAGGAAAACGAATTGTCCCCAGCATTCCGGTAACACCGGTCGACACTACCGGAGCCGGTGATGCCTTTATAGGCTGCCTTCTATATCAGATATCGAAATTGATCGACACGGATGAAATTTTCAAGAACCTTGATCGGTTGGCAGGTATGGTCGAAAATGCCAATAAGGCCGGTGCCATAACGACCACCAATTATGGTGCCATCCCATCATTGCCCGATCAAAAGCAACTCCTTGCGATCTGATGAACCAAACCACCATCCATCAATTGTTGATTGCTGCGCATCCCGAACTGATTGATAAAAAGGATTTTGAAAGGCTTTTCGACCTTAGGTTGTCAACCAACCTCACCTTGATCCGGGAGCTGTTTTTTTCACTCTACCCGGAAGAGGAACACTCGAAATCCTTTAACAAATTGTTACAGGCCCTGCCGGTCCTCTTCAAAAATCGACCGCTACCCTTAAGGGAATTGGACCTCGAACGCTTGTCTACCGGCAACTGGTACCAATCTGAAAAGATCGTCGGGATGCAGTTGTATGTTGATCATTTTAATAAAGACCTCAACGGTCTTGCAGAAAAAATAGGGTATTTCGAGGAATTGGGCGTAAACCTGTTACACCTTATGCCCATCACGCCAAGGCCCGAAGGAGAAAATGACGGCGGGTACGCGGTAAACAGCTATCACGAGGTGGCAAAACGTTTCGGGACCAAGAACGACCTGCTCCGTCTCACCGAAAAGCTTCGGGATCATCGGATGTATTTAATGTTGGATTTTGTCGCGAACCATACCTCAAATGAATTTTCTTGGGCCAAAATGGCCATGCAGGGCGATGAAAAATACCAGGGATATTACTATACCTATCCCGATAGGACCGTTCCTGACGAATTTGAAAAAAGCCTGCCTGAAATTTTTCCGATGACGGCCCCCGGCAATTTCACCTATAATGCCAAGATGGATAAATGGGTCATGACCGTTTTCAACCAATATCAATGGGACCTAAACTATTCGAATCCCGAGGTCTTTATCGAAATGTTGGGCAATTTGATCAAATTGGTAAACCTTGGGGTAGACGTGATACGCCTCGATGCCCTAGCCTTCCTTTGGAAAAAAATGGGCACCCAGTCGCAGAACCTTCCCGAGGCCCATAACCTGATCGCACTTTTTAGGATGTGCCTTCAGGTAATTGCCCCGGGCGTGGTTTTTTTGGCGGAAGCGATCGTGGCCCCAAATGAGATAATCAAATATTTTGGCACAGGGCAAACGAAGGGGAATGAATGTGAAATTGCCTATAATGCGACCCTCATGGCATTGCTTTGGGATGCCATCGCCACAAAGAAAACGCTGTTGCTGTACAAAAATCTTAGGAGCCTGCCCTCAAAGCCACGGGAGGCCACCTGGATCAATTACATCCGCTGCCACGACGATATCGGACTTGGCTTCGAAGACCACCACATCCATGAGATTGGCTGGGATGCCAAAGAACATCGAAAATTCCTTTTGGATTACTATTGCCAAAGAATTCCATGGTCGCCCGCCAAAGGCCTTATGTTCATGTACAACCCGAAGACCGGGGATGGGAGAATTACCGGCAGTTGCGCCTCCCTGCTCGGCTTGGAAGCGGCATTGCAACAAAATAATAGCGCACAGATAGCCTTGGCCATCGAAAAGATCATCATGATGTACGGCATAATTCTATCCTATGGCGGTATCCCATTGATCTATGCCGGTGACGAAATAGGCACCCTGAACGACTATTCCTATCAAAAGGACAAGGACAAAAAAGAGGACAGCCGCTGGGTAAACAGGCCCCCTCAAGATTGGGACACTATCGCGGAATTGGACAAAGGCGAATCGCATCATTCCAAAATATTTTTTACGCTTCAAAAATTGATTGCGATCAGAAAGGAAAACCCTGTTTTTGCCGATGCCAACAATCTGGTTTTATACAGTTGCGACAACCCCCACGTTTTGATCTACGAAAGAAGTGCGACCGAAAAAGGAGAAATTTTGATCGTTTGCAATTTCGATGAATATCCTCAATCGGTCGAGCGAAAGAACATTGGCTCCTTTGGGATGGCAGGGCATCCAAAAGATCTTATAACTGGCATTCCCATTAACTTTATACAGGATGCCGTGAAGTTGAAACCCTACCAAATGCTTTGGATCGTGAAGGGCTAGCTATATTTTATCTTTCTTAAGATCCGCAACGATTCCTTGAGCGATTGGTACATCTTAGGATCGTACTTTTTTAGCAAGGGCCTTGCTGCTTCCATTTGGTCCTTCGCTTCCTCCAGGCCGTTGAGGAAACAGATCAGGTAGGTGTCAGGCAAGTGCCTTAGGTCTTCTATTTCGGATGGGGCCAAGGCGATGTTCTTCTCCATCTTTTGTAGCACCGATTTGTTGGCGTTCAAGATATGAAGTAAGGTTTTCCTGTCGTATTGGGGGGGATCGAAAAGCAGATCGCTCTGGATCTGGTAGGTACCGTTGTCCTCAAAGGTCAGTACCATTTTTTCAAGGGGATAGTACTTTTGCTCATTGCCCAGTCCCAACTGCACATATTCCATGGTCGTGAACGAATCCTCGTTATAGGCGATGGTAATCTCATCAAAGGTGGAGTAAAACAGCTTCACCTGTTCGTTGATCAATTCGATATCGACCCTTGAAAAATAGCTCTGTCCCTTTACTTTTTTCTGGTTACCGGCCCAGCAAACCACAAATTGTTCCTTGAAAACCTTGTAATTGCTTTCCAAGTCGCGATGCCGATGGTTCATAAAATCGATCACTCCGTCGAGAGTGAGTTCTATGTTGTTTTTGGCATGTTGTTCAATGGTCGCAACCGCACTCGAATTGATGTCTTTCAAGGTGATGTTATAAGCCTTGGGCATACTGATACTGCCCTCCCGGAAAAATACCATCCCCCCATAATATTTCCAAATGTTCTTCCTAAGGGCGCATACCTTCCCATTCGATTTGATGTTCACAAGCCCAACTACCTTTCCTTCGGGCAAATGGGGAAACGGAATGTTTTCATAAGAAATCAAAGGGGGATTGTCGAGGTAGGCGTTCACCAGGTTCTGTATTTTACTGTCGTCGAAGAAATCGACCCCAACGATTTTATTGTCCTCATCCTCCACCCCGATGACGATAAAGGAATTGTTCTTTGGATTGCTGTTGGCAAGGGCGCAGACGTGCTTGAGGAACTTTGCTTTACCCTCTTTTTGGCCAATGTCGACAAAGCGTTTTTTATCGTAAAAGCTGTTCTCGTCGTTGTGGGCGAGAAGATTTTTCACGAGGAGACGCTTGTTGATCATGGCTTTCTGTTCACAATGGTCGAAGATGCTTGGGCAGTGGGCATTACGATCAAATCGGCAATGTTCACATGATAAGGCCGTGTCACCACAAAATAGACAATATCGGCAATATCTTCGGGCCTGAGGGGTTCAAAACCCTGATATACCCCATGCGCCCTGCTTTCATCGCCCTTGAACCGAACATTGCTGAATTCGGTTTCCACCAGGCCTGGATTCACCGCTCCCACGCGAATTCCATAGGGGTTCAGGTCGATCCGCATCCCTTGGTTGATCGCATCCACGGCATGTTTGCTCGCACAATACACATTGCCTTTCGGGTAAACCTCCTTGCCCGCGGTGGAGCCAATGTTGATGATATGTCCCGAGCCCCTTTCCACCATCTGTGGCATGATGGCCTTGGACACATAAAGCAAGCCCTTCACATTGATATCGAGCATGGCATCCCAGTCATCCAAGCTGCCCTGCTCAATGGGGTCGAGCCCATGGGCATTCCCTGCATTGTTGATCAATACATCGATGGATGAAAAGGGTTTTGGAAGGGATTCGATAGCGGAGAATACGGCTTCCCGATCGCGTACATCGAAATTCAGCGTATGCACTTCGGTTTGTTTCCCCAAGTCTGAACGGAGTGCCTCCAAGCGATCTTGGCGCCGACCACAAAGAATGAGCTTGATGCCATTGGCGGCGAACAAGGTGGCGGTGGCACGGCCTATTCCACTGGTGGCGCCGGTAATAAGGGCTGTTTTTGTCATTTTATAGGTTTTTTATTGATGGTCAGGGCACTTCATGTCCTTGGCTAACTTGCAGCAAAACGAACCAATCTTCCAGTTCCAATTGCAGTTTGGTCGCTGCCATCGCATCCTTTAATCTATGGCCAGAGGCCGTTCCCACGACCGGAAATACTTTGGCGGGATGCCTTAATATCCAGGCCAATAAAAGCTGGTCGGCCGTGCAGCTATATTTTTTTGAGAAGGCATCGATCACTTCCGAAATTCTTTCCGTCCGGGACGTTTTCTCTTTAAAAAAAGAGCCCAAAGGACTCCAAGCCATGGCCATTCGCCCATGGGTGATACAATCGTCAAAAATACCATTATACATGGCCTCAGAGCTGGTCAGGGAAAATTCGACCTGATTCGCCGATACCGTAATCGCCGATTCGATCATCGCAATTTGCGACGGCATAAAATTCGAGACCCCGAAGGATTTGATCTTGCCCTGGTTTTTCAGTTTGGTAATCGCTTTGGCGATGGGTTCGGGATGCATCAGCGGACTTGGGCGATGCAACAACAGCAAATCCAGATATTCGGTCTGTAAATGCTTTAGCGACTGTTCGGCAGACCAAAGAATGTAATCCTCTGAATAATTATAATGCTTTATCCCATTCCCCCGTCCTTCTGCCACCTTCTGTATGCCGCATTTGGTGATCAACTGAATTTTTTCCCTGTCAACACCGCTCTCTTGAAAAGCCTTTCCAAACTCGGCTTCATTGGTATAATTGCCATAAATATCGGCATGATCGAAAGTGGTGATTCCAAGTTCCGTGCATTCGTTGATGAGGCTTGCCATCCCCGCTTGCGAAAACCCTTTTCCCCAACTGCCCCAGCCCATTGTACCGGCAATTATTTTTGAATAAGCGTACTTGTTTTCCATAAGGAAGTGAAATTAAAAAGAAATCCCTTAAAAACTTCATAAAAATAGGGGCTCGCCCCTTTTTTTAACCAATCATTAACAGCATAGCACTGATTTAATTTTCAATTTGCACCTCTGTTAAAATTTAATGCGATCATAACCAAAATTTTACAAGATTATATGGACGAAAATGCGATAGTTGACATCAGTGCGGTAAACGAAAAAGTTGCCCAGGAAAGCGCTTTCATCGATTTGCTGATGTTGGAAATGAACAAGGTGATCGTAGGGCAAAAGCATATGGTCGAAAGACTGTTGATCGGCCTCTTGGGTCAAGGCCATATTTTGCTTGAAGGCGTTCCCGGATTGGCCAAGACCTTGGCCATTAACACCCTGGCAAAAGCCGTTAAGGGAAGCTTTAGCAGGATACAGTTCACCCCAGATCTATTGCCGGCGGATGTGGTTGGCACGATGATCTACAATATGAAGTTGAACGACTTTTCAATCAAGAAAGGCCCCATTTTCGCAAACTTTGTCCTTGCCGACGAAATCAACAGGGCCCCGGCCAAAGTCCAATCGGCTCTCTTGGAGGCGATGCAGGAAAAACAGGTGACCATTGGGGATGAAACCTTTATTTTGGACAAACCATTTTTGGTGATGGCCACCCAAAACCCCGTAGAACAGGAAGGCACCTATCCCTTGCCGGAAGCCCAGGTAGACCGATTTATGCTGAAAACCGTGATCGATTATCCCAAAATGAACGAGGAACAACTAATCATGCGCCAAAACCTGATGGGCGCCTATGAAGATGTAAAGCCCGTAATCTCCATAAAACAGATATTGAATGCCCAGCAGGCCGTTCGGGAAGTCTATATGGATGAAAAAATAGAGAAATATATCTTAGACCTGGTTTTTGCCACCCGTTACCCCGAAAAGTACAATCTAGATCATTTAAAACCGCTGATCAGCTTCGGTGCATCCCCTCGTGGAAGCATCAATATGGGCATCGCGGCCAAGTGCTATGCCTTCATCAAGCGAAGGGGCTATGTTGTGCCGGAGGACGTTCGCGCCGTTGTTCACGACGTGTTGCGACATCGAATTGGCATCACTTACGAGGCAGAGGCAGAGAACATCACTTCTGAGGAAATCATCAACAAGATCGTTAACGAGATTGAAGTGCCATAAAGTCGCCTATTTAAGCGTCCTGCACCATGCAGGAGTACTTAAATTTGATACTTTGAACCCTAATGGATACCAAAGAACTACTTAAGAAAGTCCGTAAGATCGAAATAAAGACGCGACGTCTTTCCGATCATATTTTTGGTGGGGAATACCACTCTACCTTCAAGGGACGGGGCATGACCTTCAGCGAGGTAAGGCAGTACCAGTTCGGAGACGATGTGCGCAGCATCGATTGGAACGTGACGGCCCGTTATAATGAACCATTTGTAAAGGTTTTTGAAGAGGAGCGGGAACTGACCATGATGTTGATGGTAGATGTCAGTGGTTCGGAAATGTTCGGAACAACAAACCAGTTCAAGAAAGAGATCATCACGGAAATATCGGCGACCTTGGCTTTCTCGGCCTTACAGAACAATGATAAAGTGGGCCTCATGTTGTTTTCAGATACGGTTGAGCTCTACATTCCTCCTAAAAAGGGAAAGAGCCATATGCTGAGGATCATCAGGGAATTGCTGGAATTTAAGCCACAGAGCAATAATACCGATCTTGCCGAAGCCCTCAAATTTTTGAGCAGCGTGATGAAGAAAAAGGCCATTGTGTTCGTGCTTTCCGACTTTATTGCCGAAGACTATGAAAAGACCCTGAAAATTTCGGGCAACAAACATGACCTGACCGGAATCCGAATTTATGATGAACGTGAAGAAACCATCCCCAATTTGGGCATGGTTCAGGTACTCGATGCCGAAACAGCTGCTGTTCGCCTGGTGAATACCCAGTCGAAAAGCGTAAGGATGGCCTATGGTAAATATTATGCACAGCGTGTGGAATACTTCCGAGATACCTTCAACAAGTCGGGTTGTGGTACTTTAAGTTGTCGGGTCGACGAAAGTTATGTGAAAAAATTATTGGGCTATTTTAAGAGGAGGGGGTAAACGAATATGATGGATGCACCAATGAAATGCAAGAATAGAATGATGGGCAACGGCACTTGGGCCATTGTTTGTGCTATATTCTTGACAATTACTTACAGCTATTCCCAGGAAGTGCCCAGTATTAGTTCCAGGGTCGATACCACCCAGATCAAGATCGGCGAACAACTGCGCTTTACAGTGACCATTGAAACAGATACAACGGCACAGGTTATTTTTCCCGAAGGGCAAACTTTCTCTCCCTTGGAAACCGTGGAGTCCTTCGCGACCGACACCACCAGGAAAAAAGACCGCATGACCCTGGAAAAGGTCTATGCCCTCACCCAATTCGATTCAGGGGCCTATAAACTGCCCGCCCAGCGGATAGAAATCAATGGCAAGGGGTATTTTACGGATTCGTTGATGGTGCAGGTGGCAACGGTACCCGTTGATACGCTGGTACAGAAAATGTACGACATCAAACCCCTGTTGGAAGTCGAAAGGAGTCAGGGCAATTTTTGGAAAATATTATTGGGGGCCCTGCTCTTTTTGTCCGTGCTGGGATTCTTGCTCTATTGGTTCGTATTTCGGGCCAAACGCCTGACCGAAGCCGAAAAGGAAGCCTTGTTGCCCCCCTATGACCGCGCCTTACTTGAACTGAAAAAACTGGAAAATTCCAAATACCTGATCCAAGACGAATACAAACAGTACTATTCGGAATTGACCGATATCGTACGCTCCTATCTGGAAGAAGACGTTCATGTTTCCGCCCTTGAAAGCACCTCGGAAGAGCTGATCACCAAGCTGGAAATGATGCGCGATGCCGGCGAGCTGCAACTGGAAAGCGATACCATTGGCCAGTTCAAAAGAATTTTACAAACGGCCGATCTCGTGAAGTTCGCGAAATCCAAACCGCCCACCTCGGTCGCTGAACAAGATCGAAAATCGATTGAAGAAATCGTGATCAAAACGAAGAAGGCACTTCCCGAACCGAGCGAAGAGGATCTGATGCAAAGGGAGGAGTATCTGGAAGGGTTGGCCAAAAAAGAAAAACGGAAAAAATGGATCTTGGCCGGAAGTATTTCATCGGCTGCCGTCATGGCGGCAATTGCCTTCTCCTTGGTCTATTTTGGCCCCCGTTATGTCTGGGATACCATTACCGGTTATCCCACCAAGAAACTATTGGAAGGGGAATGGATCGCAAGCTCCTATGGCTATCCCCCCATCAATCTCGAAACCCCCGATGTGCTGGTGCGCCAAAAAGCCAAACCCGCCCAGGGCGCGGATGAGAATATCAAGGAAATGCAATCATTTTCCTATGAAAGTCCCGATGGCCTGTTCACCATCAATGCGACCTCCATCACCTTGGCCCAGCAGGTAGAGCCCAATTATGAACAGGCTGTCGAAAGCTTCTTAAAAAGCCTGGAAAGCAAAGGGGCCAAAAATATCATCACCAAACAAGAAGAATTTGTGACGGTCACCGGAATAAGGGGTTTGAAAACCTATGGAAGCGGCAAATTTTCGGTTCCTGAAAAAGCCGGACCTGTCAATGGAAATTATATCGTTCTGAACTTCGGGGGTCCCGGTTTTCAGCAACAGATTACCCTCACTTGGTTGGTCGATGATCCCTACGCCCAGGAAATCGTAGATCGCATCCTGAGAACGGTAGAGGTTAAAACGGAAGTATAAATGTTTGAGAATATCGATTTTGCGAACCCTGATTTCTTTTGGCTATTGTGCCTTATGCCCTTGGCCGTGTTATGGTATGTTCTCAAAAGGAAGGAGCAAACCGCTTCCTTGAAAATATCCAGTACCAAAGGCTTTGGAAACGGAGGCTGGCTGCCCCAACTGAAGCCCATGCTTTTCGTTTTGAGATTATTGGCCCTTACGGCCATCATCGTGGCCATGGCCCGGCCTCAGACCGAAGACATTTCCACCAGGACCAAAACCACAAAGGGCATCGACATCATCATGGCCATAGACGTCTCGTCGAGTATGCTGGCACGCGACCTTAAACCGAACCGATTGGCGGCATTGAAAGAGGTAGCGGCAGATTTCATCAAAAAAAGGCCCAATGACCGAATAGGCCTTGTGGCCTATGCAGGGGAAGGTTATACCAAAACCCCCATCACCAGTGACAAATCGATCGTGCTTAACGCGCTTCGTGAAATAACCTACGGCCAATTGAACGATGGAACGGCCATAGGTATGGGGCTCGCCACGGCGGTAAACCGATTGAAGGAAAGCAAGGCCAAGAGCAAGATCATCATCCTGCTGACCGATGGTGTCAACAATTCCGGTTTTATAGAGCCCCAGACCGCGGCCGATCTTGCGGTGGAATTCGGCATCAAAACCTACACCATCGGGCTGGGCACCAACGGAAATGCACTCTCTCCCATTGCGTATAATGCAGATGGGTCTTTCCGTTACGGGATGCGGGAAGTGGAAATCGATGAAAAACTATTGGAAGACATCGCAAAATCGACAGGAGGCCGATATTTTAGAGCTACGGATAATGAAAAGTTGGAAGCGATCTACGATGAGATCAACAAGTTGGAGAAGACCGATATAGAAGAATTCAAATATTACAAATACGAAGAAAAATTCAGGCCTTGGGTGCTTTTGGCAGGGGTTTTGCTTTTGCTGGAATGGGTCTTGGCAAATACATTGTTCAGAAGTTTTATTTAATGGGACGCGCAATTGATGGCGTAGTCCAAGTCAAAAAAAACGAAAAATGATTCAATTAGACGAAAAGGTATATTTTTATCTGCTCGGCATCATCCCGGTGCTGATCGTCTTCTTTGTGCTATTACAAATCTGGAAGAACAGAACCCAAAAACAGTTTGCCGACCTAAGCTTGCTGAAACGCTTGACCCCGGATCGGTCGATGTTCAAGGGCACCTTGAAACTGCTGTTTTTTCTGTTGGGACTGGCTTTTCTGACCTTGGGGCTCGTCAACCCTAAAATGGGCACCAAACTTGAAACCGTGAAACGGGAGGGCGTCGACATCGTATTTGCGGTCGACGTCTCCAAAAGCATGTTGGCCGAGGATATCGCCCCCAACCGTTTGGAAAAAGCGAAGCGATTGGTCTCTGAAATCATCAACCAATTGGCAAGTGATCGGATCGGTATCATCGCCTATGCCGGGCAGGCCTATCCACAACTGCCCATTACCACCGATTACGGTGCGGCAAAGATGTTCCTGCAAAGCATGAACACCGATATGTTGACTTCCCAAGGGACGGCCATCAGTGATGCCATAGAATTGGCCACGACCTATTACGACGACGAAGATCAAACCAACAGGGTGCTCTTTATTATTTCGGACGGGGAAGACCATTCAGAAGAATCGATCAGCGATGCGGTAGAACAGGCCGTTGAAAATGGAATCCGTATTTTTACCATCGGAGTGGGCAAAAACAAGGGATCGCCCATTCCCATGAAGCGCAACGGAATCGTTGAAAGTCTTAAAAAAGATGCGCAGGGAGAGGTTGTCATCACCAAATTGAACGAAGAAATCCTAAAGCAGATCGCTATTGATGGCAATGGGGAATATATCAACGGTTCCAATACCGAAGAAGCCGTAGAGTATATCAAGGAACAGCTGTTGCAAATGGATAAAAAAGAATTCGAGGCCAAGCAGTTCGCAGAATATAAGGACCAATTTCAATGGTTTTTGGGCGCCGGACTCTTGATGTTGCTCTTGGACATTTTTATTCTTGACAAAAAGACAAAGTGGTTGAGGCGGTTAAATTTGTTTAATGAAAAGGAAATTGAATAGCATGAAAAAATTATTTTTTGCCTTTGTTTTGATTTCCTCCCTGGCCTGGTCGCAAGAGGACGAGAAAATAAAATCGGGGGCCCTGACGGAATCGAAAGACCTTACTTGGGAAGGCAACAAAGACCTTTCCGAAAATAAATTCGTGGAAGCCGAGGTAGAATACAGGAAGGCCATAGCCAAAAGCGATGAAAATGTTGCGGCTCCCTATAATCTTGGCAATGCCTACTATACCAAAGAGACCTATAGTGAGGCTTTTGGGCGTTTTAAGGAGGCCGGAGAACTCGCGTCCGAAAAAGCTGATAAACATAAGGCCTATCACAACATGGGCAATGTGTTTATGAAACGAAAGGAGTACGAAAAAGCGGTGGAAGCGTATAAACAGGCATTGCGCAACGGACCGAACGATGAGGAAACCCGTTACAATTTGGCCCTGGCCAAGGAAATGCTGAAAAAAGAACAGCAGCAGAACGACCAGAACAAAGACAACAAAGACGACCAGGACCAAAAAGACAAGAAAGAAGACCAAAAAGAAGGCGATAACAAGGAAGAGAACAAAGATCAGGATCAGAAAGACCAAGGCGATAAGGGCGATCAAAAAGAAGATCAGAAAGAAGACCAAAAAGACGGGGAGGGAGATCAAAAGGAAGAGCAACAGAAACAACCTGAGCAAGGAGAACAGCAACAAGAGCAACAGCCAAGGCCCAACCAGTTGAGCAAACAACAGATCCAGAACCTGTTGGAGGCCATGCAGAACGAAGAGAAAAAAGTTCAGGAAAAAATCGACGCCCAAAAAGTAAAAGGTGTCAAGGTGAAGAACGAGAAAGATTGGTAAAACCGATGGGCATTAAAAAACATTTGGCATTTCTGGCATTTTTGTTCCTGCTATCGGGGCTTAAGGCACAGGATAACAATGCGGTTACCTTTGAAGTAAAATTGAGCAAGGACAGGTTGGGCATCAATGAACGTTTGCGCGTTGATTTTACGATGAACAAGGATGGAGACGATTTTGTTGCCCCAAATTTTGAGGGTTTTCAAGTGGTTATGGGGCCTTCGCAAGCCATCAGTTCTTCGTGGGTCAATGGGGTCAGGAGTTATTCGAAGACCTATTCCTATACCTTGGCCCCCACTGCAAGGGGAAATTTTACCATAAAACAAGCCACGATCGTCATCGATGGGAAGACCTATAAATCAAGCCCAAAACAGGTGGAAGTGACCGCAGCGGTCGACAAACCCAGCGACCAGATGACCGCAGACGACGTGGCCGATGAAAGCCTGCATTTGGTAGCCGAAGTTTCAAAAGACGACCCCTTCCTGAACGAGGCCGTGAGCGTGGTGTACAAATTATATGTTAGCCCGTCGATAAGCGTCACCAACTACAGGCCGTTGGACAACCCCAAATACAATAATTTTTGGAGCCAGGACATTCCCATTACCCGATTATCGGCAGAAAATGGCACTTTTGATGGAAAACCCTATCGATATGTGGTTTTGAAACGTGTGGTGCTCTACCCCCAAAAATCCGGGGAGCTTGAAATTGAGCCCCTCTCCTTGGAGGTAACCGTTGAAGTTCCGACCAGCCGTCGCGACTTCTTTGGCCAAAGGATGTACACCTCGACCAACAAAACGGTATCTGCCGGAAGGCGGACATTGGATGTAAAGGCTTTGCCCACATTGGGCAAACCAGAGAATTTCGGTGGTGCGGTAGGCGACTTCGGTTTTACGGTGACGACCAGTAAAAATAACCTTAAGGCTTCCGAATCGTTTCAGGCTAAAGTGGAAGTCAGTGGAAAAGGGAACCTTAAACTGTTCCAATTGCCCGAACCAAGCCTTCCCGGGTCCTTGGAAGTTTACGAACCCGAATTCGAAGAATCGGTACGCACCACGCTTACGGGGGCACAGGGAAAGGTGAGCAATAACTACACCATTGTGCCCTCTTTTAAAGGAAAGTATCCCATCCCTCCCATCGCCTTTAGTTACTTTAACCCCCAAACCGGGAAATATAATACCATAACCTCCGACGAAATTATCATCAGCGTGCTTTCCGGTCCTGCCAATACGGATGTGGCGAACACCATTCCCGGTGCCGTCAATCGCCAAAGTGTGGTCGCGACAGGAAATCAGTTCGGTTTCATCAAATTGAAACCAAACCTAAGCGCTATTGGCGAAGCGTACTTTTTTGGTTCAAGGGCATTTTATCTTTGGTGGCTATTGCCTATTCTATTGATTCCGCTCAGCATTGTTCTGGGAAGAAAACGAGAAGCCATAGCCAGTGATGTGGCCGGCAGGAAAATCAAAAGGGCGAACAAATTGGCTAGAAAATACCTCTCCACCGCCAAAAAAGTCCTTGGGAACAAAGAAGCCTTTTACATTGCCTTGGAAAAGGCACTGCACAATTATCTAAAGGCAAAATTGAAAATTGAGACTTCTGAGTTCAGCAAAGACAAAATCACGGCCTTGTTGTCGCAAAAACAGGTCGATGAAAATACGAGTGAAGGGTTCATCGGATTGTTGAAAAACTGTGAAATGGCCCGCTACAGTCCATTTTCAAATGTTCAGATGCAGCAAGATTATGACAAGGCCAGTGAGGTGATTTCAAATATGGACAAACAATTATAAAATGGCCAGGGCATTTTTCAACACAATGGCAGGCCCGATCGAAAAGATGAATAAAAATTTTGCAAAAGTGAAGCCCATCGTAATCCTTTTCATGTTTTTTATGGCCGTATGTGCCCATGCACAAAACGATGCCCTCTTCGAACAGGCCAACCATGCCTACAATGAAGGCAATTATGACAAGGCTGTCGAGGACTACCTCGATATTTTGGAGAAGGGCGAACACTCGGCGGCGCTTTATTACAATTTGGGCAATTCGTACTACAAACTCAACAAGATTGCGCCAAGCATTTATTATTATGAAAAAGCATTGTTGTTAACCCCCAATGATGCCGAAATCAAGAGCAATCTGACCTACGCACAGAACATGACCTTGGATGCCATCGATACCATGCCGGAGATGGGATTATCAAAATTTTACCGCAACCTTACCGGGATGCTCTCCTTCGATCAGTGGGCCTATACCGCCGTGCTGTTCATGATGCTCTTCGTTGGCCTTTATATTGCCTTTTATTACTTCAGATACGCGACCAGAAAAAGGATCGCATTTATCTTAAGTTTAGTCTCACTGCTGTTTTCAATCGCGACTGCCGCTTTTGCATACCTGCAGTACGAAGCTTTTAAAAATGATAGACCAGCCATTGTGTTTTCGAGCGAAGTGGAAATCAAAGCGGAACCCAACAATAGAAGCCAAGGGGTCTTTACGTTGCACGAGGGCGCCAAAGTAAATGTTTTGGAAGACTTGGACGAATACCACAAAATTAGCATTGCCGATGGTAAAACAGGTTGGATTCCAAAAGAAAGCATTAAGTTGTTAAAGGATTTTTAGAAGAAATTACAAGTTTTTGATAGCAATACCATTATATTAGCTACTCGATTTGTTGTTATGGGACCAATAATCAGGATAACGCTTTTGTTGATATGGCTCTTTGCCGTTTGCGCCCCTAGCGTGATTACCTTGATTCACATCGAAAAACCTGTGATCGTAAACAACGTGAATGAGGAAGAACCTCATGAGCAGGGGAAAAAATTACAACCCGACGAAATTATTTCCAATGCCTTCCCCAGTACCGTTACCTTACTGGCGCTCTCCAAAAAATCAACGCTGACCGATTTTTACCTGTTGGGACATCCCAGCCAGACCCTGGAAATTTTTCTGCCACCTCCCAAGTCGGTTTCCTAGTATTCCGCAATTCACTATTTAAAAACCTAACCTATCTTCAAGTACTTTGAAGATAAAATCCTTTTGAAATGTTCAAATATATCAAAAACGACTTACCGGCAAGTATTGTAGTTTTTTTTGTGGCCTTGCCCCTTTGTTTGGGTATAGCCCTGGCCAGTGGGGCACCGCTTTTCTCCGGATTGATCGCGGGGATCATCGGGGGTATCGTGGTGGGAAGCCTCAGCGGTTCCCATATTGGGGTAAGCGGCCCGGCCGCCGGACTGGCCGCAATAGTACTGACCGCCATAGGCGCCTTGGGGGGATATCAAAATTTTTTATTGGCCGTCGTGTTGGGCGGTGCCATTCAATTGCTATTCGGAGTGCTAAAGGCCGGAGTGATCGGTTACTATTTCCCCTCTTCCGTCATCAAAGGCATGCTCACGGGAATTGGGATTATCATCATCTTAAAGCAGATTCCCCATTTTTTCGGCTATGACGTCGATCCTGAAGGGGATTTCGCTTTTTTCCAGGTGGATGGCAATAATACCTTCACTGAAATCATAAACGCGATGAACAATATCAGTTTGGGGGCTACCATTGTTGCCGTTCTGGGACTGGCCATACTTATATTATGGGACAAGATCCTTTCCAAAAAAGGAAAAATCTTTCAGTTGGTACAAGGGCCCTTGGTCGCCGTGGCATTGGGCATATTGTTTTATGTATTTACCAAGGACAACACGGTACTGGGCATCTCTTCCAATCATTTGGTCAGCGTGCCCATCCCGGAAGATGCCTCGTCGTTCATGAAGCAGTTCAGCTTTCCGAACTTCGGGGCAATCACCGATCCCCAAATTTGGGTCACCGGCTTTACCATTGCCCTGGTGGCAAGCCTTGAAACCTTATTGTGCGTTGAGGCAACCGACAGGATCGATCCTGACAAACGGGTCACCCCGACCAACAGGGAGCTTTTGGCACAAGGTACCGGCAATATGATTTCAGGGCTCATTGGCGGCCTGCCCATTACACAGGTCATCGTAAGGAGTTCTGCGAACATTCAATCGGGAGCGAAGTCGAAGCTATCGGCAATCATCCATGGGTTCTTTCTCTTGATTTCGGTGATATTGATTCCTCGGTTGTTGAACATGATACCGTTATCGGTCTTGGCTTCGATCTTATTGATCGTAGGCTTTAAATTGGCCAAACCCGCGCTCTTTAAAAAAATGTACGATTTGGGCTGGAAACAGTTCGTACCCTTTATCGTTACGGTCATCGGTATTGTTTTTACCGATCTGCTTATCGGGATCGGTCTTGGATTGGCCGTCGGCATTGTGGTGATCTTGATCAAAAGCTATCAGAATTCGCACTTTTTGCATATCGAGGACAAAAGCAATGGAAAACATAAAATTAAGATGACCTTGGCCGAGGAAGTCACCTTTTTCAACAAGGGCGCTATTCTAAAAGAATTGGAAGGGCTGCCGGAAGATTCGTATCTTGAGCTTGATGTGCGCAAAACAAGGTATTTAGACAACGATATCATTGAAATATTACAGGATTTTTCCGAGAAAGCCAGGAATCGCCATATCGACATCAAATTGGTCTCCGAACTAGGGATTGTGGAAAACCCCCCCAGTTACATCGAATTTTTTAAATTAAACAACAAGCGTGCTCGGAAAGTACAGAAAACCTAACCCAATAAAAATATAAAAATGAACTTGGAACTCGTATTTGAGAACAACAAAAAATGGATTGCCGAAAAGCTGGCCAAACAACCCGACTATTTCAATCAATTGGGCCAAGGACAAAATCCGGAATTGCTTTACATCGGCTGTTCCGACAGTAGGGTTACCGCCGAAGAACTGATGGGATTGGGCCCTGGGGAAGTGTTCGTACACAGGAACATCGCCAATATGGTCATCAGCATCGACTTGAACGTGATGTCGGTCATCAATTATGCGGTGAACAATCTGAAGGTAAACCATGTGGTCGTCTGTGGCCATTATGCCTGTGGTGGTGTCAAAGCGGCCATGCAATCGGCCGATTTGGGCATTTTGAACCCTTGGCTGCGCAATATCCGGGATGTTTACCGCATCCATCGAGATGAATTGAACGGCATTAAAGACGAAGAAAAAAAGTACGACCGGTTGGTTGAACTCAACGTACAGGAGCAATGTGTGAACCTTATAAAAACCGCGGCCGTTCAGAAGGCATATCGCGATAGGAACCTCAAGGTGCACGGCTGGGTGTTCGACGTGCACTCCGGTAAATTGATCGACCTAAAAATCGATTTTGAAGGAATCTTAAAAAACATCATGGAAATTTATCATTTGGATTAGAATCCACTTTAAATGTCCAAAAAAAGCCAATGCAAATTACATTGGCTTTTTTTGGACATTTTTGCTACCTTAACAAAGACTATCTTCACCCACCATGAAAAACCTATTCGGCAATTTTAAGGGAGATTTTTTTGGGGGGGTCACCGCCGGAATCGTAGCTCTGCCCTTGGCGCTCGCCTTTGGGGTAAGTTCGGGTTTAGGGCCCAGTGCTGGGCTCTACGGGGCCATATTCATCAGTTTCTTCGCGGCACTTTTCGGAGGTACAAATACGCAGATTTCCGGCCCGACCGCACCGATGACCGCGGTAAGTATGGTCATCATAGCAGGCATCATGGCACTTTACGATGGTAGCGTGGAGAAGGCACTCCCCGCTATCTTATCGGTTTTTTTATTGGCAGGTTTGATGCAGATAGCCCTTGGCCTGTTGGGCCTTGGCAGATACATTCGATACATCCCATATCCGGTCGTCTCGGGTTTTATGACCGCGATAGGGTTAATCATCATCATCACCCAAATTCTTCCCGCGATCGGCTACTATCCAAAAGAGGATACCGCCTTTATCGAAAAATTCAAACCCCAAGCGGAGGAGATGATCCTGGAGAATATCTTAAGGGAAGAGGCCGGAGAAGGTATCCTGGTCCTTGAAGATTTTCAGGAAACGGTCAAAAGATCTGGTGAAATCACCGTTGCCGCCATTCTGAGCGAGGCACAGACCTTGGCGGCTTCCGATGCTTCCGGGGTGGTAGGTGCTGTAAAGGTGATGCCGGCTGGCCTAAAAAACATCAACTGGCTTGAATTGGCCCTCGCCATGGCCACGATCATCATTATTTTTGGATTTAAAAAAATCACGACCGCCATCCCAAGCACTTTGGTGGCCCTCCTTTTGGTATCGGGGGTGGCCTACGGTTTTGGTTTGGATTACAGGGCCATCGAAAAGATTCCCGAAGGGCTGCCGTTGCCCAGATTGGAAATTTTTACCGAATTCAGGATGAGTGCCATTACACCTTATATTTTTACCTCCTTGACCTTGGCCTTACTGGGCGCCATCGATTCATTGCTGACCTCCGTGGTCGCCGATAACATGACCAAGACCAAACACCAACCCAACAAGGAATTGGTGGGCCAGGGTATCGGCAACAGTATCGCCGCCATATTTGCGGGACTCCCCGGGGCAGGTGCCACCATTCGTACGGTGGTCAACATCAATTCAGGCGGCAAAACCAAGCTATCGGGCATGATTGCCGGCATTTTGTTGCTCTTCATCCTGCTGGCACTGGGCCCGGTGGCTTCAAAGATTCCGGCAGCAGTTCTTGCGGGCATTCTTATCACTGTGGGTATCAGTGTTATGGATTATAAAGGGCTGAGGGCCATTCCAAGTTTGCCGAAAGACATTTCCTTGGGCCCTTTGAAGATCAGTTCGGAAGTAATCGTCATGGTCATTGTCCTCATACTGTCCACTTTTTGGAACTTGATCTATGCGGTAGGCATTGGGCTTGTCATCGCCTCGTTGATGTTCATGAAAAAAATGGGCGATCTAACCGCCGAACGCTCCGACGTTAAAACACTGGAGAAGGAGCAATCCTGGACCGATGAAGCCGGTCTGCCAAAAAATTTGAGGGAGGAAGTCTTCATCAAACACTTAAAAGGGCCTTTGTTCTTTGGATCTACCAGCAATTTTCAGGCGTTGGCCAACCAAATACCCTCCACGGCATATACCGTAATTATACGTTTGGACCTCATGCCCTATATGGACCAATCTGGGTTGTACGCCATGGAGGACGTGCTGATCGATCTTAAAAAATCAAAGAAAAACGTACTTTTGGTCGATGTCCAAAAACAGCCCCGTTATATGATGGAGCGCGTAGATATCGTTCCCGATCTCATTCCCGAGGCACATATATTCAAAACCTTTGATGAATGTTTGGGCTGGATCAAAAACAACGTTGTCGACGAATACCAAAAATAGTGTCAATTTGCTACGATTTGGGAAGTTTAATGGTGGGGAAGTTCAAATTATTTTAAATTTGCGCGACAAGTAGCGGACCATGATCGAAAAGATAAAGAGCCATATTGAGGAAGTGGAACAATTCACGGCCGATTCCAAAGAAGCGGTTGAAGCCTTTCGCATCAAATATTTGGGCAAAAAAGGGGTGTTGAACGAATTCTTTTTGGCTTTCAAAGAAGTGGCCAAAGATCAAAAAAAAGAGTTCGGTCAAGCCGTCAACACCCTTAAACAGTTAGCCACCGAAAAAGTGACCGCTTTGAACGACTCTTTGGAGACCAAGGTGGTGGAACAGGGCATTTATGGTGACCTTACACGGCCCGGAGAACCCATCGCTTTGGGATCAAGACATCCCATATCCATTGTAAAAAACCAAATCATCGAGATTTTTTCCCGAATCGGGTTCAACGTTTCGGAAGGGCCCGAAATTGAGGACGATTGGCATAATTTTACGGCCCTGAACCTTCCGGAGTACCATCCTGCACGCGATATGCAGGATACTTTTTTTATACAGACCGATCCAGATATCCTCCTGCGTACCCACACTTCATCGGTGCAGGTAAGGTATATGGAAAACAACAAACCCCCCATTCGTACGATTTCGCCGGGAAGGGTATACCGCAACGAGGCCATCTCTGCCCGATCGCATTGTTTTTTCCACCAAGTGGAAGGCCTCTACATCGATAAGGATGTATCGTTCGCAGATCTAAAACAGACCTTGCAATTTTTTACGACGGAACTCTTTGGAAAATCGAAGATCCGATTGCGCCCCTCCTATTTTCCATTTACCGAGCCCAGCGCCGAGGTGGATGTTTACTGGGGCCTTGAAACGGAAACCGACTATCGGATGACCAAGGGCACCGGATGGCTTGAAATCATGGGCTGTGGCATGGTCGATCCCAACGTACTCGATAATTGCGGTATCGATTCGAAAACCTACTCTGGTTTTGCCTTCGGAATGGGTATCGATCGTATTGCCCTATTGCTGCATCAAATTTCAGACATTAGGCTGTTGAGCGAAAACGATATCAGATTCTTGGAACAGTTCAGAAGCGCATTGTAAATGGTTGGCCAAAAAGAACTGTTGAAAATAAGATAAGGAATGGGATGAAGTGCCCTTGGCACGGGAAAATCCCTAAGTTGTGATGAAGAAAGACATAGAAATACCCATTGCGAAAGAAGTTTACGTTGCCATCGTCCATGAATGGAACGACGAATTCCTCTCCAAAGACTGGAATGCCTATATCATCAACAACCGAACTTCCCCCATTGAAATGGTCTTGGTGGTCTCCGTCGGCTTCGATGGCGAACGAAAAACCTCTACCATGCGACATGGCATAGGCCTTGTCGGGGCAAAATCTTTTGAGAAGATCGAACTGTTGACCGAGGAAGTACTGGCGCTGAACAATGAATTTTTCGTTACTTTTTATGCCGATGCAAAACTGTATGAAAAACGTTATTTATTTGAAAAGAACAGTATCAATCCACAGGCATTCACCCATATACCCATCATAGAAAAAGAAGGGGTTCTGGCCAATTGATCTCCGGATGTATTTAACAATCAATTAACTTTTTCATATCCCATCGAGCCTTAACCAATTGTATTTTTAAGATTTCATAGCATCTCAACAATAACCCTACCGCCTAACCTTGCCGCATTTGAACCATATACTTCTCTTGAACCTGAAACAGGTATTTCGATGGACTCACAAAAAAGGCAATCAAAATTATTCAGATATGGCTAATCGTGCCCCCATTCCCTTGATTACAGTTGCATGCCTCACCATATTGATCTATGGTTGCGGCGAGGGCCAAAATGGCGCCGGTAATTCCCAAATGGGCACACAAGTGGCTTCCTATCCCGTTTTCACTGTTGAAAAACGGGATGTTACCATATACAAAGCCTATCCCACAACCCTTGAGGGTGCCGTGAGCAGTGAGGTCCGTCCTAAGTTTTCGGGCTATATCCAATCGGTATTGGTCAAAGAAGGCGAACAGGTGACCACAGGGCAACCCCTATTTCGAATCGAAACGCAATCGCTCGATCAGGATGCGGCCGCCGCCAAGGCAAACGTAAGGGCGGCACAGGTCGAAGTCGATAAGATAAAACCCCTTGTTGACAAGGGAATCATAAGCAATGTTCAGCTCGAAACCGCGATGGCCAAGCTGGTACAGGCACAAAGCGCGTACAATGGCGTCAATGCCAATATCGGTTACGCCAATATCAGAAGTCCGGTCAATGGTGTGGTCGGTTCCATTAATTTTAGGAAAGGGGCACTTGCCAGTGCGCAGGACCAAAGACCTTTGACCGTGGTCTCCTCCATAGAAACGGTCTATGCCTATTTCTCCCTCAACGAGAAAGACTTTATCAATTTTATCACCGTAGCACCAGGTGCGACCATGGAGGAAAAAATCAAAAATCTCCCAAAAGTAAAATTGATAATGGCCAATGGCGTCGAATTTGAACGGGAAGGATCCATAGAAACCATTGCAGGTGACATCGACCCACAAACCGGCACCATCACCTTCAGGGCCCGTTTTGAAAATGAAAGCGGCCTGCTCAGAAATGGTAGTAGCGGGAAGGTATTGTTGCCCCAAATCTTTAAGGAAGTGGTCGTGGTCCCGACTTTATCGACCTATGAACAGCAGGGAAAAACATTTGTTTTTAAGGTACAGTCCGATACCTTGGTTCCTGCTGCCGTTTCGATCATCGCAGAAGCCCATAATTTATATGCCCTGGATCAAGGGGTGGAGGTAGGCGATATCATACTGGGCAAAGGCATCGGAAAGGTACGAGCCGGGACAAAAATTGCCCCATCGCCCATACCCATGGATAGTATTCTCAATTCTTTCGACCCTGTTTTTTAAATCATAAACATGCTAAAGACCTTTATTGAGCGTCCGGTACTTTCCACGGTTATTTCGATAATCATCGTAATGCTCGGCGTTCTGGGCCTTGCCGAATTGCCCATCACGCAGTACCCGGATATTGCCCCGCCCACCGTGCAGGTCACCACCAGTTTTCCTGGGGCGAATGCCCAGACCATATTGGAAAGCGTCATTGTGCCCATAGAGGAACAGATCAACGGGGTGGAAGGCATGACCTATATCACCTCCAGTGCCAGTAATGATGGAAGTGCCTCTATTCAGGTGTTCTTTGAACAGGGCTATGATCCGGATATCGCCGCGGTGAACGTTCAGAACAGGGTTGCGCGTGCCAATTCACTTTTACCGTCCGAGGTCACCAGGGTGGGCGTCATCACGGCCAAGCAACAGAACTCCGCCCTGCTTTATGCCGCCCTGTTTTCTACCAATAAAGACTATGATGACACTTTCATTCAAAACTATCTGAACATCAATGTCAGACCTGAACTGCTCAGGGTCAAAGGCGTAGGCGCCATTACCGTTTTCGGGGGCAAGGACTATTCCATGCGCATCTGGATAGATCCGGATAAAATGGCCAATTACGGGCTTTCCACCACCGATGTGATCAACGCGATCAACGAGCAGAGCCTGGAAGCGGCAGCGGGTTCCTTGGGCCAAAACGCGGGAGAATCTTTCGAATATGTCATCAAATACAAGGGACGGTACAAGACCGCAGAGGAATATGAAAATATTTTTATCAAAGCACTGGGTCAGGGCAAATTCCTACAACTGAAAGATGTCGCCAAGGTTGAATTGGATGCCTTTTCGTATTCTTCACTTTCATTGTCAAGAGGAAATCCCGGACTGAGTTTCGGGGTTTTCCAAACGCCTGGATCCAATGCGCAGGAAATCATAGAAGAAATTTATGTGAAATTGGAAACATTGAAAAAAGATTTCCCGGAAGGCATAGATTATCTGATCAATTACGACACCAATAAGTTTTTGACCGCCTCCATCGAAAAGGTCAAGGAAACCCTGATCGAGGCCTTCCTACTGGTTTTTTTGGTGGTCTTTATTTTTTTACAGGATTTGAAATCAACCCTGATTCCGGCGATTTCGGTCCCGGTATCGATCATCGGAACCTTCTTTTTTCTTAACCTGCTGGGCTATTCCATCAATCTACTGACCCTTTTCGCACTTATTTTGGCCATCGGTATTGTGGTCGATGATGCCATCGTTGTGGTGGAAGCTGTGTACGTGAAGCTCGAGGGCGGCGAGAAAAACCCCATGAAGGCTTCCATCAACGCCATGAGCGAGATCAGCGGGGCCATTGTTTCGATCACCTTGGTGATGGCCGCGGTATTCATACCCATCACTTTCATCCAAGGACCGGCGGGAGTCTTCTATGAACAATTTGGCGTAACATTGATCATTGCCATTTTGATTTCCGCAATCAATGCCCTGACTTTGAGTCCGGCACTCTGTGCCATTTTCCTCAAACCGCCAAAAGAAGCCAGGCCAGGCCAAAAGCATTCTTTGGTAAAGCGTTTTTATATCGCTTTCAATACCGCCTTTGAAGCCACGAAAAATAAGTACACCAATGCCCTGGGATTTCTTTTAAAACATAAATGGGTCACCTTTTTGGCCCTGGCCCTGGCAGTGGCAGGTATTGTAATCGCAGACCGAACCATCCCTACAGGTTTCGTGCCTTCGGAAGACAGGGGAGTCATTTTCGTCAATGTTGAATTGCCGCCGGGGGCATCGCTCGACCGTACCTTTAAGGTCATGAAAGACCTATTCGAGCGGGTGAAGGATATAGAGGGCGTGCGCACCGCGTCGATCGTTGCCGGGAGAAACTTTTTTTCCGGTGCTGGAAGTTCTTATGGTCTGGGCTTTCTTATTCTGGAAAATTTTGAAGATCGCAAGACCGATGGAACGTCGATCGATTCCCTGATCAACAAAATGACCAAAAAGGTCACGAATATCAGTGACGCCAAAATACGATTCTTTACCCCGCCGAGTGTTCCCGGTTTTGGAAGTGCGGATGGTTTTGAAATGCGGATTTTGGATCGGTCTTCAGGCGACCTCAAAAAACTCGACCAAACCGTCTCTGCATTTGTTGAAACCTTGGGCCAACAGCCTGAAGTCTCCTTTGCCTCCAATTCGTTCAGCACCGATTTTCCTCAGTTACAGCTGAATATTGATGTTGCCAGGGCCAAGGAGGCAGGATTTACGGTGAACGCCATTTTAAGGACGCTACAGGGTTACATCGGTGGCTTTTTTGCGTCCGATTTCAGCAGGTTCGGCAAGCAGTACAGGGTATTTGTGCAAGCGCTTCCCGAGGATAGAAAAGATGAATTGAGCCTCAACAGTATTTTCGTGAAGAGCACCACCGGGGAAATGGCACCCGTGTCACAATTCGTGAGTCTGGAAAGGGTGTACGGCCCGCAGACCATTAGTCGATTTAACTTGTTCAACGCAGTCACCGTGAATGGGACCACCGCGGAGGGCTATAGCACCGGTGATGCCATTAATGCGGTCAATAGGGTCGCGGCAAAAGGTTTGCCCGAGAATTTCGATATCGCCTTTTCGGGGATTACCAGAGAGGAAATTGCGGCTTCCGGGCAGGCGGGCATCATTTTTGCCCTCAGCATCCTTTTTGTATATTTTCTGCTTTCGGCACAATTCGAGAGTTACCTGGTACCCCTTGCCGTGATATTTTCATTGCCCATTGGTGTGGCGGGCGCTTATTTCTCCACAATGCTGTCCGGGCTTCAAAACAACATTTATTTCCAGATCGCCTTGATCATGCTGATCGGACTATTGGCGAAGAACGCGATCTTGATCGTGGAATTTGCCGCACAAAGGCGCAAACACGGACTTTCCCTATCCCAAGCAGCGGTGGAGGGGGCAAAAGTGCGCTTACGGCCCATCCTTATGACCTCCTTTGCATTTATTTTGGGTCTATTGCCCTTGGTATTGGCCAATGGGGTCGGCGCACAAGGCAACAGGTCTATCGGCACCGGTGCAGCGGGGGGCTTGCTGTTTGGGACCGTTTTGGGCGTCTTTGTAATCCCGGTACTCTTTGTTGTTTTCCAATGGCTGCAGGAAAAAATAAGCGGTGTTCCCGAAGCTGTTGCGGCGCGCAAAAGTGAAGAAAGTCAATAAAATGATGAAGAACTCTAGATACTTTCCGGTCGCTTTGGTCTTGATCCTCTTTCAGTCCTGTTTTGTGGCGAAAAATTATGAGCGGCCCAATGTTGAAGAAATAGAGCAGCTGTACAGAACCGATGTCGTGTCGAATGACACCCTGTCCATGGGGAATATACCATGGTCCGATCTGTTCACCGATCCCAAGCTCAAGGGCCATATCGATGAGGCGCTTGAAAACAACTTGGACATCCGTATCGCCCTCCAACAGATTATTGCGGCGGAGGCCTTTATGCGACAAGGCAAGGCGGGATATTTCCCGACCTTAAGCGCAAGATCGACCGCCACACATCTAGAGTTATCGCGAAACAGCCAATTCGGTGCATTCTTTAACAATGCCATCGACCAGTACGAATTTTCGGCCAATCTTGCTTGGGAGGCAGACGTATGGGGAAAAATTAGAAGTGACCGACGGGCCACCCGAGCCGGCTATTTACAGACCATGGCAGCACACAAGGCCGTGAAAACACGACTTGTTGCCGAAATTGCGGCCACCTACTTCCAGCTATTGGCATTGGACGACCAATATGAAGTGACCCTAAAGACCATTGAAAATAGAAAGCGCAGCCTTGAAACCATTCAAGCGTTGAAAGACGCCGGTAACGTTTCCCAGGTTGCCGTAGACCAGACGGCTGCCCAGTTATATAACGCCCAGGCATTTTTGGTAGATTTGGAGCAGGCCATTTTTATTGCTGAAAATGCGTTCAGTATTCTTCTGGGAAAACCGGGACAACAGGTGGACCGAACCACTTTGGCCGAACAAAGGATCCAAACGGAACTCGGTTTGGGGGTTCCTGCCACCTTATTGGGCAACCGGCCCGATGTGATTGCCGCGGAATATAATTTTGCCAATGCGTTTGAGCTGACCAACGTCGCCAGAAGCAATTTTTATCCCGCGCTTACGCTGACGGCGAATGGTGGTTTCCAAAGTTTGGAATTCGATAAATGGTTCACTTCCAAATCGCTCTTTGCCACTTTGATCGCGGGGCTTACAGAACCCATTCTAAACAAAAGGCAGATACGTACCCGTTTTGAGGTGGCAAAGGCCGAGCAGGAGGAAAGCTTTTTAAATTTTAAAAAGACCTTGTTGGTGGCCGGGCAAGAGGTGTCGAATGCAATGTATGGCTTTCAGGCCGAGTCGCGAAAATTCGAATTCCGTCAAAATGAAGTCGCCGCCCTAAGGCAAGCGGAGTCGAACTCGGAACTTCTGTTGAACAATGGGTTTGGCACCTATTTGGATTTACTGACTGCCCGACAGGCGGCCCTGAATGCAGAACTCAACGCCATCGACAACAGGTTAGGCCAATTGCAGGCAGTTATTTCGCTCTACCGTGCCCTTGGCGGCGGATGGAAGTGAATCGAACCTTATTGGCTGACCTAAATTTCATGGTTTCCATAGATTGAACGGAGTTTTGCTCAAATAAGAATTGTAGTACCTGATATTACCGGTAACCTCCTGCCCCAACCATTCGGGTTTTTCGAAGGCCTCGTTTTCATTTTGAAGCTCCACTTCCGCAACGACCAGCCCTTGGTTGTCTCCCAGGAATTCGTCTATCTCAAAAAGGTGTTTTCCATAAGATACAATATACCTGACTTTTTCTATGACGCCCTTCTCGCAAAGTTCCATAAGACTTTCCGCCTCTGACAAAGGCAGTTCACATTCCCATTCATATCGGGTGGTTCCCGAAAGGTTCGACTTGCCTTTTATGGTCAGAAAGCCTTTATCGCGTTGGATCCTTATCCTCACCGTGCGATCGGGGTCTGTATTCAAAAAGCCCTGTGAAATGCTATGGCTGTGCTGCGCCATACTTCTATAGTCGGTAGAAGTGACAAGAAATTTCCTTTCAATTTCGATCATAAAGATGTTACCGTTGTAAAATAAACCCTTCGAAGATAAGCCTTAAATTTGTGTATGTCCAATGATTTGCACTCTCGGAAAATTATCCATGTCGATATGGATGCCTTCTACGCTTCGGTGGAGCAGCTCGACCATCCTGAATTGCGGGGCAAACCGATTGCCGTTGGGGGCGGTTCAAAGCGAGGCGTCGTTGCCGCCGCCAGCTATGAGGCCAGAAAATATGGGGTTCGAAGTGCGATGAGCGGATTTTTGGCACAAAAAAACTGTCCAGAACTTATTTTCGTCAAGGCCCGGTTTGATCGCTACAAGGAAATTTCCGAAAATATCAGGACCATATTCCATGAATACACCGATTTGGTAGAGCCATTATCCTTGGATGAAGCCTACCTTGACGTGAGCACAAATAAGAAAGGCAATCCGTCCGCCACATTGATCGCCAAAGAAATACGCCATCGTATTTTTGAGGTAACCGGTCTAACGGCTTCCGCTGGAATATCAATCAACAAATTCATCGCCAAGGTTGCCAGTGACGTCAATAAACCCAACGGTCAAAAAACAGTGGCCCCGGAAGAGGCGATCCCCTTTCTGGAAACCCTGGAAATTCGAAAATTTTACGGTGTGGGCAAGGTTACGGCCGAAAAAATGTATCAACTTGGGATTTTTACCGGGATGGATTTAAAATCCAAAACATTGGATTTCCTGGTGGAAAACTTCGGTAAAAGTGGAACGCATTACTATCAAGTGGTAAGGGGAATACATGAGAGTCCAGTTAAACCAGACCGCACTCCCAAATCTGTAGGGGCAGAACGTACCTTTAGCGAAAATCTGAGCAGCGAGGTGTTCTTAATGGAGAAATTGGAACAGATCGCGGTAGAACTCGATCGAAGATTGAAAAAATCGGCCATGGCAGGTAAAACCATAACCCTCAAAATAAAATATAGCGATTTTAGTTTGCATACCCGTAGTAAAACCCTTCCATATTTTGTCAAGGAAAAAGCCCTGATCGTGGAAACGGCCAAGGAACTATTGTATCAGGAAAAATTGGAAAACTCGGTTCGCTTATTGGGCCTTTCCCTTTCCAATTTAAACAATTTGAATGGAAAAACGGAGGAAAACGATGCCAAGGTTTCAGTGCAGTTACAATTCGATTTTTAATTTTTTTTGTTTAGCGTATATCCGATTGTGAATTGCTATTTCGTTTAAAACTTAAACAAAAATGTTAATCATTCCCATATTGTCAATATCAATCCTTTCTTTTACTAGTTTTATAAAAAAATTGTTCCTTTTTGACCCAATACATTCAACGCTTTAACGCCACATTGGGGTGCGGACCAAGGTCGTGCCATTCATGGTTTAGTGGTTCGGGAAGGCATCATTCCATTGAACCAATCCCGGATTATTGCATCGTGTTGACCAAGGAAAACATTTTTGGCCATAGCCTAATCCCATCAAATTTCATTTCACCCATATGGAAGAATTAATACAGTACGACATAGCAGCCCAGAAGTTCTACGCCACGCAGCAGATCAATTCCCTGCCCCTGATTTCTTCAGATGTTTCCGGCGAATATTTTAATAGGGTCTGCGAAGGAAGCAGGGACATTACCATCTTAAATCATATTGCCAAGACCCACCGATGGGCATCCTTGCCCAAGCTGAACGAAGCGTTGATCTGCAATCAACAAGTCATTGTGGTGACCGACGCCGAGCTAAAGATTGTTCATGCCTCGCATAACATGCAAGAGATGAATGGGTACAGTTCGGCAGAAGTGATCGGCAAATCCCCTAAAATGTTTCAAGGGGAGGCAACCTGCAAAGAGACTACCAAAAAAATCTCCAAGGCCGTTCGTAACAAAACTTCTTTTGAAGCGGTGGTCTTGAACTATAGAAAAGATGGAACGCCCTATAATTGTTGGATCAAAGCCGACCCTATCCTCAACGAATCGGGAACCGTCGTACATTTTATCGCCTATGAAAAGGAAATTGCTTAAGTGTTTGTTTATTTAAACAAAAAAAGCCCCGGTACCACTGGTACCGGGGCTTTCTGCTTATGGGTCTTAAAAACTGCAGGATTCTATTTCGGTTATTCTTAAAGTATTGACCATCCCTTTGTCTTTAATGGGCATGGCGGCCAGACTGATCAGCATGTCGCCGACGTCCAAAAATCCCTTTTGGCAGGCAATTTTGTTCACATCTTCTATGGTCTCATCGGTTGACACGTAACGGTCATAATAAAAGGCGTTCACCCCCCAGAGCAAACTTAATTGGGTCAATATTCTTCTGTTGGAGGTAAATACCAGAATATGGGCATCGGGCCTCCAGGCAGAAATTTGAAATGCGGTATAACCACTATTGGTCAAGGTGGATATGGCCTTCGCCTTTATTTCATTCGCCATGATCGCCGCATGGTAACAGACCGATTTGGTGATGTACCTTTTGGTGCGGATATGGGGCGGTTCATGTGGTACTTTGATCAGATCCGACCCTTCAACGCTCTTTAGGATGCTGGTCATCTTTGCGATTACTTCAACGGGGTAGTTGCCCACAGAAGTTTCCCCGGAAAGCATTACCGCATCCGCACCATCCATCACCGAATTGGCCACATCGTTCACCTCCGCCCTGGTAGGCGTTAGGCTGGTAATCATGGTTTCCATCATTTGGGTGGCGATAATCACCGGAATCCTGGCTTTCTTGGCACGCAGTACCAATTGCTTTTGGATCAAGGGTACCTCATGGGCGGGAACCTCAACCCCCAAATCGCCTCTGGCGACCATGAGACCATCACAATAGGATACGATTTTATCGATATTCTCGACCGCTTCCGGTTTTTCGATTTTGGCAATGATCGGAATCTTGTATTCTGAGTGTTCTTTGATCAAATTTTGAAGATCGATCAAATCCTGACTGAAGCGCACGAAGGATAGGGCGATCCAATCGACTTTTTTGGAAATGGCGAATATGGCATCCTTGATGTCCTTTTCGGTCAGTGCGGGAAGCGAAATATTCGTATTGGGCAGGTTCACCCCTTTCTTTGATTTGAGGGGTCCCCCTTGGACCACACGGGCCCTTACCTTATCTTCCCCGTTGGTTGAAAGTACTTCGAACATCAATTTGCCGTCATCCAACAAAATAAACTCGCCGGGTTTCACGTCCTTCGGGAAGGAAGCATAGTTCATGTAAACTTTTGTGGCCGTACCTTCAAATGGTTTGCCGGTCACGAAATCGAGTTCATCGCCCGGAGAAACCACGACCTCCCCTGCCATGACCCCAACCCTTAATTTAGGGCCTTGCAAGTCGGCAAGTATCGAGGTATTCGTGTTCATTTCCTCATTCAATTCACGGATCATATCGATTCGTTCCGAAACATCGGTATAATCTGCATGGGAGAAGTTGATCCTAAAGACGTCTACACCCGCCTCTATCATTTTCTTCAATACTTCTTTGGTACTTGATGCCGGGCCCAACGTGGCCACAATCTTTGTCTTCTTTTTGGTTGGCATTATAACAATATTAGGTTGTTTTTTGATTTCAGTTTATCAGGATCCACGGTGTAGGCGGTTATCATTTTTTGTATCCGCAACAGCGGCTTCACAACTTCTTCCTCTACATCCATATCATCGTGCAATATCTTTATTAAATAATCGACCTCTTTAAGCTCCTGTACCAAATGATGTGTGGTAAAGGAGGGTTCGTCCTGGAACAGATCTGATCGGATCAATGCGTCCTCACTGATATTATTATTGGTGACCAAAATCCAATCCCTGTCGTGCCTTTCGTCCCTCCATTCAAAAATAGGAAACGTAATCTGTGGACTGAGGCGAAAGTCTTCTTTACACCTTCGGAATTTGGCATGCAGACCGAGGTTGATATGGTAGACCAATTCATAATCTTCCATACTGCTGTGCAATGCGACCAAACTGAATGGGTCTTCGGCAAAATCGCTTGAAATTTTATACACTGCGTGCATATTCGAACAAAATAAGCAAAGATAGGATTAATAACGAGACCTTAATAAATTATGGCGATGTAGCCCTTATTATTGAACATTTCCAATAACTGTTGTTAAAATTGTACCACTTTACGATTTTTCCATTTTGTTCTGAAGGGCAAAATAGGCCCTTTTGGAAGCCCGCTCCTCGGCTTTCTTTTTGGAGGTGCCCCTTGCCTTGGCAACGACGTTCCCGTCTATGGAGAGTTTTACGGCAAAATGCTTCAGCACGTCATTGCCGGTATCGTCGTACACATCATAGTTAAAGTTTTTTTTCTGTTTTTGGCACCATTCGATGACAAGGCTTTTGTAACTGATGACCTTTCCCTCGAGCTGTTCGATATCCACATAGGGCTCGATCACTCTTTTATTGATGAATTTTTCGCAATAATCGTATCCCCTGTCGAGATAGATCGCCCCTACCAACGCTTCGAATACATTGCCATGGATGTTGTCTCCAAAGTGCGATTTCGGGATACGGCTCTCCACAAAATGAATGAGGTTCAAATCCTTTCCCAGCTCGTTCAGGTGTTCCCTGCTCACAATTTTTGATCGCATCTTGGTCAGGTAGCCTTCATCGCCCTCGGGGACTTCCTTATACAAAAAATGGGATATTATGGTTCCCAACATGGCATCCCCTAAAAATTCGAGCCGTTCGTAATTCATGGGGTTCCCTTCGAAATCCTTTTTATTGGCGGAACGGTGCATGAAAGCCTTCTTGTACACATAAAGTTTCTTGGGCTTAAAACCAAGAATGCGCTTTATCCCTAAAAAAAAATCCCCATCCTCTTTGGGATGGGAATTGAATATATTCGAAGGGAATCCCATAGGATTGTTTAGCTTATTTTTTTGAACACCACGCAGGCATTGTGGCCCCCAAAACCGAAGGTATTGCTCAAGGCAACTTTCACCTCGCGTTTCTGGGCCTTGTTCAAGGTGAGGTTCAATCTTGGATCAATATTTTCGTCCACGGTGGTGTGGTTTATGGTCGGGGGCACGAGACTATGTTGCATCGCCAATATGGATGCGATGGCCTCGATGGCCCCGGCGGCACCAAGGAGATGCCCGGTCATCGATTTGGTCGAATTGATGTTGATGTGAGGGGCATGGTCCCCGAACACTTCCACGATCGCCTTTAATTCGGCTACATCGCCCAAGGGGGTAGACGTCCCATGCGTGTTGATGGTATCCACGTCCTGTGGCGTGAGGCCGGCATCGTTTAAACAGTTTTGCATCACCCGGATCACACCGATTCCTTCGGGATGGGGCGCGGTCATATGGTAGGCATCGCTCGAGAGTCCGCCTCCCGCCAGTTCGGCATATATTTTTGCCCCCCTGGCTTTGGCATGCTCATATTCTTCAAGGATAAGGGCACCGGCACCTTCCCCTAGCACAAACCCATCTCGGGTTGCATCGAAGGGTCTGGAAGCCGTGGCCGGACTTTCGTTTCTGGTGCTCAAGGCATGCATGGCGCCAAAACCGCCCATCCCGGCGATGGTAACCGCGGCCTCACTTCCCCCGGAAACCACAACGTCGCAATAGCCCAAGCGAATATAATTCATGGCATCGATCAAAGCATTGGCAGAAGAGGCACAGGCAGAGACCGTGGTATAATTTGGGCCCATAAAACCATGTTTGATCGAAATATTGCCAGGGGCTATATCAGCGATCATTTTTGGGATGAAGAAAGGATTGAAACGGGGGGTGCCATCCCCTAGCGCAAAATTCATGACCTCGTTCTGAAAGGTCTCCAACCCACCTATTCCTGCGCCCCAAATGACCCCAACCCTGAACTTGTCCAATTTGGTAAGGTCAAGACCGGAGTCTAAAATGGCTTCATCGGAAGAAACCAATGCGTATTGTGCAAAACGGTCCAATTTTCTGGCCTCCTTGCGATCAAAAAAATCCAATTCGTTGTAATTTTTCAGCTCACAGGCAAACTTGACCTTGAATTTCTCGGTATCGTAGTACGTTATGGGAGCGGAACCGCTTTTCCCGGTTTTTAACCCCTCCCAATATTCTTTAAGATTGTTCCCTATGGGCGTTAAGGCGCCCAGCCCGGTTACAACGACTCGTTTTAATTGCATCTAACTGTGTTTTAGAATGATTTCCTGGACCATCATCACCTAAACGGCCCAAGATTTTCACGATAACAAGTAAAGTGAAATTAAAAAAAATTATCCATGCAGCGCGGTTACCACATGGATAATTTTGAAACTTGTTCAAGAAAATACACGAATTATTTCGCTTCTTCTATATAACTAATGGCTTGGCCAACTGTTGCGATGTTTTCAGCTTGATCATCAGGGATTTGAATATCGAACTCCTTTTCGAATTCCATAATCAACTCAACCGTATCCAATGAATCTGCCCCTAGGTCGTTCGTAAAGCTAGCTTCCGATACCACTTCGTTCTCATCAACCCCCAATTTATCAACAATGATAGCTTTAACTCTTGATGCAATGTCTGACATAATTATTTTGGTTTTAAAAATTTAAATTGTTGGCAAAAATAAAAAACTTTGGTGTAATAACACCATTTGTCATCAAAATGTATCGTAATTTAATAAAATTAAAGACAGGAGTGCTATTTTCGCCCAAGAAATAATCATTCCATAAAAATGGAGGACTTTCCCAAAAAAAAGATCATATTGTTTGCCTCCGGTTCAGGGACCAATGTGGAAAACATTATTCGCTATTTCCAAAACAGTCCGAACATCGCCATTGCCACCGTGCTCACCAACAATAGGGAAGCAAAAGTCATCGAACGCTGTAATGCTTTAAATATAAGCATATTATACTTTAACAGACACGCCTTCTCCTCATCCGATGTGGTCCTAAAACTGCTCAAGGCCCTTGAACCCGACCTGATTGTTTTGGCAGGTTTTCTACTCAAAGTGCCCCCCAATCTCATTGAACATTTTCCAAAAAAAATCATCAATATCCACCCTGCACTCCTACCCAAATATGGAGGAAAAGGCATGTATGGCAGCCATGTGCACGAAGCAGTAGCGCAAAACTATGACACGGAAACCGGAATTACGGTACACTATGTGAACGAAAATTACGATGAAGGCGCCATTATTTTTCAAAAAAGCATATCCTTAACGCCTGCCGACGATGCTTCGGCGATTGCCGAAAAGGTACATCGGTTGGAATATGAATACTACCCAAAAGTGATCGAAAAGTTGTTAATGGGATCCTAATGGCCAAAAAAGAAAAATTTTATACCGTCTGGAAGGGGAAAAGACCTGGCATCTATGCCAAATGGGACGATTGCAAGGCGGCCATTGAGGGCTATAAAGGCGCACAGTACAAGTCATTTTCTACCTTCGATATGGCCAAAAAAGCCTATAACGGCAATTATGAGGATTACAAAGGGAAACAGAAAGGAACGGCCACACTCTCCCCCTCGGAAATCTTAAAATATGGAACCCCCAACTACCATTCGATAGCCGTCGACGCAGCTTCCAGTGGCAACCCTGGCATCATGGAATATCGTGGTGTCGACACCAAAACTGGAAAACTGCTCTTCAAACAAGGGCCCTTCGCACAGGGTACCAACAATATTGGGGAGTTTTTGGCCATAGTGCACGGACTGGCGTATCTGAAAGAACGCAAAAGCGACCGAATCATCTATACCGACTCCCGCACCGCGATCAGCTGGGTCCGCAAAAAAATATGCAACACCAAGCTTCAGGAAACCGTTAAAAACAAAATGCTTTTTGATTTGGTACGCCGTGCGATCTTATGGTTGAAGTCAAATTCCCATAATACCCCCATTGTGAAATGGGAGACCAAAGCATGGGGGGAAATCCCTGCCGATTTTGGCAGAAAGTAAGATTCTTGATCTGTAATGGGGATAAATAATCCCGGGAGGCATTGAAATTCAAAATTAGATGTTAAGGGACTTCTTCATTGGACAACCAAAACAGTATATTTGCAGCAAATTTCAACTGAGATGGGTAAACTTTTGATCGTGGGCACCGTGGCATTCGATGCCATTGAGACCCCATTTGGAAAAACGGACAAGATTTTGGGCGGTGCGGCCACCTTTATCGGCATGGCAGCCTCCCAATTCGAAGTAGAATCCGCCATCGTTTCCATCGTAGGCGATGATATGCCCCAGAAATACCTCGAACTGCTTTCCAACAAAAATATTGACCTCTCAGGATTGGAAATCGTCAAAGGCGGCAAAACCTTCTTTTGGAAAGGCAAATACCATAACGATTTGAATGCGCGCGACACCCTGGTCACCGAACTCAATACCTTGGCCGATTTTACGCCTAAGGTGCCCGACCAGTTCAAGGATGCCGATGTGGTGATGCTCGGCAACCTGCATCCCAGCACCCAGATGAGCGTTATAGAACAAATGACGGCCCAGCCGAAATTGATCGTGTTGGATACCATGAATTTTTGGATGGACAACGCCCTCGCAGAATTAAAAACCGTGATGCGGCATATCGACGTCATTACGATCAACGACGAAGAAGCGCGACAATTGACCGGCGAATACGCCTTGGTCAAGGCCGCAGAGAAAATACAAAAAATGGGGCCGAAGTTCGTGGTGATCAAAAAAGGGGAACATGGCGCTTTGTTGTTCCATAAGGAGTATGTCTTTTTTGCGCCTGCACTACCTCTTGAGGAGGTTTTTGACCCTACCGGTGCCGGGGATACTTTTGCCGGGGGTTTTTCGGGATATTTGGCGGCCACCGACAATATTTCCTTTAACAATATGAAACGTGCCGTGATTCATGGCTCCAATCTGGCCTCCTTTTGTGTGGAACGATTTGGAACCGAACGGATGCAGAGCCTTACAAGGGATGAAATCAATAAAAGGTTGCATCAGTTCAAGGCCTTGACCCAATTTGAGATTGAGTTGCAATAAACATACGCCCTGAACTTTCGGGGCTTTTTTAATCAAAGTAAGATAAATGAGCGACGCTATTAAGCATGAATGCGGCATCTCCCTGATCCGATTGCTAAAACCACTGGAGTACTATCAGGAAAAGTACGGCACCGCCTTTTATGGGGTGAACAAAATGTACCTGATGATGGAAAAACAGCACAATCGGGGTCAAGACGGTGCGGGATTCGCAAGCATAAAACTCGACATGCGGGCAGGTGAGCGCTACATGAGCAGGGTGCGTTCGGTAGAGGGGCAGCCCATACAGGATATCTTCGATCAGATCAATGAACGCGTGAACACCGCTTTCAAGGAACATCCCGAATATGTGAACGATGTCGCCCTGCAAAAAAGCAATATTCCCTATATCGGCGAATTGCTCCTGGGACATGTTCGTTATGGCACCTATGGCAAGAACAGCATAGAAAATGTGCACCCTTTCTTGAGGCAGAACAATTGGATGCACAGAAATCTCATCGTAGCGGGTAATTTTAACATGACCAATGTTCATGAGCTGTTCGACAATTTAGTGCAGCTTGGCCAGCACCCCAAAGAAATGGCCGATACGGTTACCGTGATGGAAAAGATAGGGCATTTTTTGGACGATGAAGTGGCCAAATTATATAAGCAGATCAAGAAAGAGGGCTATAACAAAATGGAAGCCTCCCCCTTGATCGCAGAACGGTTGAAAGTGCATAAAATTTTAAAAAGGGCCTCCAAGAACTGGGATGGAGGTTATGCGATGGCAGGGTTATTGGGTCACGGAGACGCCTTTGTCCTGCGCGACCCCTCAGGAATAAGACCTGCCTACTATTACAAGGATTCTGAAGTAGTGGTAATCGCTTCCGAACGCCCGGCCATTCAGACCGTCTTTAATGTTGCCTACGAAAAAATCAAGGAAATAGACCCGGGCCATGCGATCATCATCAAAAAAGATGGAGGTACCTCGATCAAGAAAATCCTTGAGCCCAAGGAAAGGAAAGCCTGTTCTTTTGAGCGCATCTATTTTTCAAGGGGCAGTGATAAGGAAATATACCAAGAACGCAAGGAATTGGGGAAACTTATCTTTCCCAAGATACTCACCGCCATCAACCACAACATTCGGAAAACAGTCTTTTCCTATATTCCAAATACGGCGGAAACCTCATTTTTTGGGATGGTTAAGGAGGCACAGAATTACCTCAACAAGAAGAAAGAAGAACAGATCCTTGCCCTTGGACCCAATATCACAAGCGAACAGCTCCACGAAATTCTGGATGTTCGCCCGCGCATTGAAAAAGTGGCCATCAAAGATGCCAAGCTCCGCACCTTCATTACCCAAGACAGCAGCCGGGACGACCTTGTGGCCCATATCTACGATATTTCCTACGGTTCGGTGAACAAGGGCGATAATCTCGTCATCATAGATGACAGTATCGTCCGGGGAACCACCTTGAAAAAAAGTATTCTTAGGATACTGGACCGCTTATCGCCTAAAAAAATCATCGTGGTCTCTTCGGCCCCACAGATACGATATCCCGATTGTTACGGCATCGATATGGCGAAATTGGAAGATTTTATAGCCTTTAGGGCAGCCCTTGCCCTGCACCAAGATCACAATACCGTATATCTGGTCGATGAAATATATCAAAAGTGCCTAAAACAGATCAACACCAACGACAAAGAAGTAATCAATCATGTCAAGGAGTTTTATGCTCCTTTCACGGCCGATCAAATCTCCAAAAAAATCGGGGCGCTTTTGAGTCCGGAAGATATCAAGGCCGAAGTACAGATCATTTATCAGACCATCGAAAGCCTGCACCAGGCCTGTCCTAAAAATTTGGGTGACTGGTATTTTACGGGCAACTATCCCACCCCGGGGGGAAACCGGGTCGTGAATAGGGCATTCATCAATTTTTATGAAGGAAACAATCAGAGGGCCTATTGAGCTTTTTATCGATAAAATGCACACTTTTTTGTATTTCATCGATAATATTGGGCTTTCATCGGCTTTTTGGCCTCATTGGACCCCCTCCCACCTATTTTAGATGTGCCATAGCATAAGTAGGTTAAGTTCATGGTAAGATTTGGGGCAAAAAAGGTGGAGACTTCTCCACCTTTTTTATTTGGCAGCCCTCTATTTTCGAATGACCGATTGGCTCTTTCTTCCATCTCGTTTTTCATCACTCCATGATGCATCGGTAAATTCCAGTGGGAAAGATGAACGGGCCGCAATTCAAATACGCGACGCATCATAATATTTTGATGCCTACGATGGTACTTCAACTTGTAATTTGACCGTTCAACAAGGATATTTTTTGAGAGCGAACACCTGCCCTATTTTTGTTGGACCATAGCATAAGTAGGTTAAGTTCATGGTAAGATTTGGGGAAAAAAGGTGGAGCAATGCTCCACCTTTTTATTTGTACCCCCTTTCTGCAATTCGCACAGCAACCCACGCCCTATGGTTCACCTTGATTATATCGTAATGTTACCATGCCGATGGCCTTACCTGCAAATTGCCGTTACCGGCAATCATTGAAGCAGAAATGGACCTGAACGCATATCGGGCGGACTTAAGAATATTATTTGGGAGGACGCAACAAAAGGCCCAAAATCGACCTTTATGGCATTTCAACCCTAAATTTGGGTATTCATCGGAAACCTTTTCTTGATTGGTTTCCTTCATCTACTTTCGAAAAACCATAGCATAAGTAGGTTAAGTTCATGGTAAGATTTGGGGAAAAAAGGTGGAGCATTGCTCCGCCTTTTTTATTGTCCAATCCCAATTAATTAATAAGGTTTGCCTTACTTATTGGCGATTCCAGATGCTTTGATCGTAGTGCAAAACTTCTAAAATTTCCCAAATTTTCTTTTTTATTTCCCACAATACCAGTAATTTAGTGATGCCATAGCATAAGTAGGTTAAGTTTATGGTAAGATTTGGGACGAAAAGGGCGGGGACTTCTCCGCCCTTTTCTATGGTTAGGGAAAGTCCATATTTTCTCCTGGCATAGACCCAAAATTATCCGTTTGTCCTAAACGTTCACATAGTGGGGGTGCCACAGCCCCTTATTGCAGTTCAAGGGTCGCGGACTAGTTTCGCTGGCCTAACGGACAAAAAAATACCATTCCAAAAGAATTGGAATGGTATTTTTCAAAACCGATAACGGTTATGATTATTTGTTCGCCTCATATAAAGAAGCCACCTTGTCCCAATAAATCACATTGAAAAAGGAAGCGATATAGTCTGGTCTCCTGTTTTGATAATTCAGGTAATAGGCATGCTCCCAGACATCCAATCCCAATATCGGAAATCCGCCGCAACCGGTCCCGGGCATTAAAGGATTGTCTTGATTCGGCGTGGAGCAAATTTCCAATTTTCCGCCTTTGTGCACACAAAGCCATGCCCAACCAGATCCAAATCTGGTTCCGGCAGCTCCGCTGAATTTTTCCTTGAAGGCATCAAAGGATCCAAAGGCGTCGTCAATGGCCTTTGCCAAAGCACCGGCAGGTTTTCCGCCCCCTTTGGGCGACATGATTTCCCAGAACAGGCTGTGGTTATAAAAGCCTCCTCCGTTATTGCGAACCGCACTATTGGCCATGTCTAGGTTCCTTAAGATTTCCGCTATGGTCTTGCCTTCCAAGTTCGTGCCTTTGATGGCATTGTTCAAATTGTTGGTGTATCCATTGTGATGCTTGGTATGGTGTATCTCCATGGTTCTCGCATCGATATTGGGTTCCAATGCATCATATGCATAGGGTAAATTTGGTAGTTCAAAAGCCATTTTCCAGTTTTTTAGGTTACAATTATATGTTGCTCAAATTTACAATTTTAACAATCAAAATGCCCTAATAAATTGTTAAGAACTGTGGCTTATTGCTTAATTTGCGGCTAAAAATAAGGTGGCCGTCATTCCCTTCCAAATCTACAATGCCTCTGCCGGGTCGGGAAAGACACGGACCCTCACCAAGGAATACCTGAAAATTACCCTCTCGACCCCCAAAGGGTATGGAAAAATTCTCGCCCTCACCTTTACGAATAAAGCCGTAGGGGAAATGAAACACCGTATTTTGAAGAGCTTGTACGATTTTGGGCAAACCTTCAAAATTGAAGATGCCGATACGATGTTTCTTGAAATGATGGAAGAAATGCACCTCGATATGGGGGGCTTGCAAAAAAAATCGAAAGAGACCCTTAAGGACATCCTGCACAACTACGCCTTTTTTGATGTTTCGACCATAGACAAGTTCAACCATCGGCTGATACGCACTTTCGCCAAAGATTTAAAATTGCCCCAGCATTTTGAGGTGGTGCTTGACAAAGACCTACTCTTGCATGAAGCGGTGTCGAGGGTACTGCTCAAAGCCGGATCCGATCCGCTGTTGACCAAGGTTTTGATCGATTTCGCCCTGGAAAAAATCGAGGACGACAAGAGCTGGGACATAGCCCTTGACCTGATCAATATTGGAAATCTTTTGTTCCAGGAGAACCATGCCCAGCATCTTGACAGGTTTAACGACAAGGGCATCGAGGATTTCTTGGAACTGAAGCATGCCCTCAAAAAAAATATGGCGTCGCTCGAAGTGCATATAAAGGCCAACGCCTCCAAACTCCTGCAGCTGATCCATGACCATGGGTTGGCGTTCACCGATTTTACGCGCAGTGCGTTCCCAAAATTCATCGAAAAGCTTTCTTCCGGCGATTTCAAAGTAGATTTCGATACTTCCTGGCGGATTGATTTTGGGAGCAAGCCCCTTTACAACAAGGGTTGTGCACAACCGATCAAAACGGCCATCGACGGGTTAATGCCCCGATTCATCACCTCTTTTCAAAGCTTGAAACAGGACGTACATGAAATCGCTTTTTTAAAGAATGCCTATGGCAACATTGTGCCATTAACCGTGCTGAATACGCTTCGGCAAGAAGTCAAAAAGATTCAGACAGAAAGGGACCAACTCTCTATTTCGGAATTCAATACCCTGATATCCAATGAAATAAAAAATCAACCCGCTCCATTCATCTATGAACGGCTCGGTGAGAAATACCGACACTATTTTGTGGATGAATTTCAGGACACCTCTACGATGCAATGGGAAAACTTGGTGCCGCTGGTAGGGCATGCGCTCGAAAGTATCGATGATGAAGGCAGAAGTGGGTCCTTGTTCCTGGTCGGTGATGCCAAACAAGCCATCTATAGATGGCGGGGGGGAAGGGCCGAGCAATTTCTTGACCTGATCGCCAACCATAAAAATCCATTCATTTTCGCGCCTAAGATCGAGCCCCTGCCGAAGAATTACAGGAGCCATGAGGAAATAATAAGGTTCAATAACGCCTTTTTTCAGGCTACCGGCACCTTCCTTAACCACCCTGGCTATAGCCAATTGTTTCTGGAAGGGAACAAACAGGCCATCAATGCCAAAAAAGGTGGCTTGGTGCAATTGGCCTTCATCGAAAGGGATGGGGAATTGGAAAAATCGGCAGCTTATGACAAAGCGGTTCTGGAAACCATCGCCCGGGTACTGGCTTTGGGATACGATCACAGCGATATCTGTATATTGGTGCGCCGAAATGCCGATGGTTTGGTTTTGGCCAATACCCTTACCCAGCAATCGGTACCGGTAATCTCTACAGAAAGCCTCTTGCTCAACAGCAGCGATAAAGTGAGGTTCTTGGTCGATCTCCTGCAATATGCCAACCAGCCCGATGATCGGGCCGCCAGTTATCGGATACTCGCCTATTTATCGGCCTCCAAGCCCCAGAAACACCGGTTCATCCACGACCATCTCGATCTATTGGAAATGCTGTTTTCAAATGATTATGGATTTGACTTGTCCACGCTGCATCAGTGCTCGGTATATGACGGCCTCGAAATGGCCATCAAGCAATTCGCCCTGGCCGAGGATACCGATGCCTATATCATTTATTTTATGGACGCCGTTCTGGGGGTCGAAAACAAGGAGGGCAGCAATATCCAGATTTTTTTGGACTTTTGGGAAAGGCAAAAAGGCAAATTGGGGATCAGTGCGCCAGAACCGACCGACGCGGTGCAGATCATGACCGTGCACAAGGCAAAAGGACTTGAATTTCCAATTGTGATCTTTCCTTTTGCAAATGAGCACATTTATGGACGAAGGGATAAAAAAATGTGGATGCCCGTTCAAAAGGAAAACTACCTTGGTTTTGAAGAATTGCTGTTGAATGAAAAAAAAGAGGTTGCCCAATACGGAACCGTTGCGGCCGAGCGCTACCTTGAGGAGGAACAAAAAATGGAACTCGATTCCTTCAACCTGTTATACGTGGCTTTGACCCGTGCCGAAAAGGCTTTGTTTATCCTTACCGACAAACAAATAGACCAGAACGGACAATACAATACCGACTATTACTCCGGCCTCTTCATTCATTACTTGATACAGGAGGGATTGTGGGTCGCTTCCAAGGCGGTCTATGAATTTGGGGGGTTGGGGGTTGCGGAGCCCAAATCCCATCCCTTGCAGGAATCGATTCCGTACACCTATACCAATAAAGCAACGCCCGCATTTACAATCGTAACGGCTTCCGGGAATTTATGGGACACCGATAGGGGCGATGCGCTGTTCAAGGGAAACCTCATCCATTATGCCATGGGAATGATCCGCACCGAGGACGATGTTGATCATGCCTTGAACGAAGTGGTCAGATTGGGTGACCTGTCAAACAAAGAAATGGCACCGATGCGCAATGCCATCGATCAAATTGTTCGGCACCCTGATTTGCAACCTTATTATAAGGTTGGGAACCTCGTAAAGAATGAGCAGGATATCATCACGGCGAACGGAACCCTCTTAAGGCCCGATCGTGTCGTTATCCAAGATCGAAGGGCGACCGTCATCGATTATAAAACGGGGCAAAGGAATGCCAACCATGCCTCACAGGTCAACCGCTATGGGAAAGCCTTGGAGGAAATGGGGTACCATGTTGAAAACAAGATCATCGTCTATATCAATGATGAAATCATTTTAGAAACCATATAACACAAATTATGTACGGAAAGATTCAAGCACATTTACAAAAAGAATTGGAACAAATAAAGGAAGAAGGCCTTTATAAGTCCGAACGGATCATAACAACGCCACAGGATGTGGTGATCCGGATTTCAACCGGGGAAGAGGTCATCAACTTCTGCGCGAACAACTATTTGGGCCTTTCGGCACATCCGGAAGTGGTAAAGGCGGCAAAAGACACCTTGGATTCCCATGGTTTCGGAATGTCGTCGGTACGCTTTATTTGCGGCACCCAAGACATCCATAAAGAACTGGAACAAAAGATCGCAGATTTCTATGGTACGGAGGATACCATATTATATGCAGCTGCGTTCGACGCCAATGGCGGGGTCTTCGAGCCCCTGTTGGGACCTGAGGATGCCATCATATCCGATGCCCTCAACCATGCGTCTATCATCGACGGGGTTCGTTTGTGCAAGGCCAAACGTTACCGATATGCCAATAACGATATGGGCGATCTTGAAGTACAGCTAAAACAAGCCGATGCAGACGGGGCCCGATTTAAGATCATCGTGACCGACGGGGTCTTTTCCATGGATGGCTCGCTGGCACCACTCGACACGATCTGCAAACTCTCGGAACAATATGACGCCATGGTAATGATCGATGAATGCCATGCTACGGGGTTCATTGGAAAAACCGGCAGGGGCACCCTTGAGGAAAAAGGCACTATGGGCCGTATCGATATCATCACCGGCACCCTTGGGAAGGCGCTTGGTGGGGCCATGGGCGGCTATACGACCGGGAAAAAGGAAATCATAGAAATTTTGCGCCAACGTTCCAGGCCATACCTTTTCTCCAATTCCTTGGCGCCAGCCATCGTTGGGGCTTCTATCAAAGTTTTTGATATGCTCGCGAACGATACTTCCCTAAGAGATCGGCTCCAGACCAATACGGCCTACTTCAAAAAAGGGATAAAAAAGGCAGGTTTCGATATCATCGACGGTGAATCGGCCATTGTACCGGTAATGCTATATGATGCCAAACTCTCCCAGGAGATGGCAAACCGCTTGTTGCAGAAGGGCATTTATGTCATCGGGTTCTTCTATCCGGTGGTGCCAAAAGGAAAGGCAAGGATTCGTGTTCAATTGTCCGCCGCCCATACCATATCGCATCTCGACAAAGCCATCGCAGCCTTCACGGAGGTGGGAAAGGAGCTAAATATCGTTTAAATGCAAGGTTTTCCACTTGAAATGCAGTAAAAAAAATAAACAATTGATTTTGTTAATAATAATTAACAACTTACATTTGCGGCTGATAAACACTTAAACTTAAAATTTTGAACATGAAACATCTTAGCAAATTATTAATTGCTGCCCTGCTTTTTGTAGGTTATAACAGCATACAAGCTCAAGACATGAATAACCCTTGGCAGGTTAGTTTTGGGGTAAATGCCATAGACACATATCCTACGAGTGATGGAAGTTCTTTCGGTAATGAATTCTTCAATGTAAATGACCATTGGAACATCGTTCCTTCCATATCCTATATTGGGTTATCCAAATATATAGGTAGCGGTTTTTCATTTGGAGCAAGAGGTTCTTTGAATAAATTAAATAAAATAGGCGATACCAGGGTTGACGATCTTTCCCACTATGCAATCGATGGTACCATTAAATATTCTTTAATTAAGGATGCCGCTATCGAACCTTTTATCGAAGTGGGTGGAGGTTATACTTGGATCGAAGGTATCGGTGCAGGAACTGCCAACGGTGGATTGGGTATCAACTTCTGGTTTACAGAAAACGTTGGTCTTACCCTTCAATCCAACTATAAGCATGCCTTTGAAGATTACGGCGTGAAGCATTTTCAACATTTGGCCGGTATCGCTGTCAAGTTTGGCGGAACCGATACAGATGGCGACGGCATTTATGACAAAGACGATGCTTGTCCAGAAGTTGCCGGATTGGAAGCTTTCAACGGATGTCCTGATTCTGACGGTGATGGTATCGAAGACAGCAAAGATAGCTGCCCCAACGAAGCCGGATCTAAAGAAATGAATGGTTGTCCCGATGCTGATGGCGATGGTGTTGCCGATAAAGATGACGCTTGTCCAAGCGAAGCCGGTTTGGCCAGTCTAGCTGGTTGCCCAGATGCTGATGGCGATGGTGTTGCCGATAAAGACGATGCTTGTCCAAACGAAGCTGGCCCTGCTGCCAACAAAGGCTGTCCTTACGAAGATAAAGACGGTGACGGTGTATTGGATAAAGATGATCAGTGTCCAGATGTTGCCGGTACAGTGGCAAACAACGGATGTCCTGAAGTTACCGAAGAAGTTCAGAAACAATTGAACGACTATGCAAGAACCATTTTGTTCGACACCGGTAAAGCCAGTTTGAAAACAGAATCAGTATCGGTATTTGTTGATATCATCAGAATTTTGAATGAATATCCAAACTCTAACTTTACAGTTGAGGGTCATACCGATAGCGTAGGAAGTGCAAGTTTGAACCAATCACTTTCCGAAAAACGTGCCAACTCTGTGAGAGATTTCTTGATCAAAGAAGGTGTAGGCGCTGCTAGGCTGACCGCCATTGGTTACGGTGAAGACCGACCAATCGCTGATAATAAAACCTCTAAAGGTAGGACAGAGAACAGAAGGGTGGAAATCAACTTGAAAAAGTAATTTTCCAATCCACTCCAAATAATCAAAAAGCCCTGGCGATTTCGTCAGGGCTTTTTTTATTTTTGCCCATGCGCAGTTTTTTAGAAGAGGTGGTCACCGAAGCATCCGGGAAATACGGATCTTTGGAAGCGCTTATTTTTGTCCTCCCCAGTAAAAGGGCCGGTACGTTTATGCGGCAGGCCATTTCGAAATCGGCCGATAAAACCATCTTTGCCCCTACCATCTTCAGTATCGAAGAATTTGTATCACATGTGGCAGCGTTGGCCTACGCCACCAATACCGAACAGCTCTTCGCACTTTACCAAACCTATTCCGAATACACAAAGGGCGATAAAGAAAGTTTCCATTCCTTTTCCTTATGGGGCCAAACCTTGCTTCAAGACTTTAACGAAATCGATCGGTACCTGATCGACCCCAATAAATTGTTTTCCAACCTGGGAGCCGTTCAGGAAATAAACATTTGGTCGCCTGAAGCCAAAAAGACCCAAATGATGGAAAATTACCTATCGTTCTGGAACAATTTGGAAACCCTCTATCACCACTTCAATAAGGCTTTACTGGCCAATGGCATGGGAACCCAAGGCCTGGTGTATCGCGAAGCCAACACCAAGCTGCAATCCTATATCGATGAAAATAAAGCCCAGGCACATGTTTTTATCGGCTTCAATGCCCTCAACAATGCGGAAAAACAGCTCATACAAACCCTCTTGGCCGAAACCCCATCAACGATCTATTGGGACATTGACCCTTATTTTTTGGAGGACCCCATCCATGATGCCGGATTTTTTATCAGGCAACATCAAAAGACATGGCCTTCGCTTAAAAATCGGCCACTAAACGGCTTGGGGAACCATTATCTAAAAGAAAAGCGCATTGAGGTCATCGGGGTACCGGGCAATGTTTCCCAGGCCAAATATGTCGGCAAGCTGTTAAAGCAGCTACAGCGCGCCGAGGGAGACCCCTTAAAGACCACTGCCGTGGTGCTCGGGGATGAATCTTTATTGAATCCCCTCCTGAATTCCATCCCCGAAACGGTTGCCGAAGTGAACATCACCATGGGCCTGCCCCTTTCCAAAACCCCCTTGGCCAGTTTGTTTACCCAGTTCTTCCGTCTATATATCCATAAAGATGCACAAGGATGGTTCTATCAACCGGTCCTGGGCTTTTTATCGCACCCGTATCTGAACGCGCTATGGGCCGATGAACCCGTGAACCAGGCCACGCTATTGGCCGACGAAATCAGAAGGAACAACCATACCTATATCGGGGCCCGATCCATGAAAACGATCACAAAAAACGATGTTGCGATCGAGCTGTTGTTCATTGACGATCCCAAGGGGCCTAAAGACCTTGTCGAACGCTGTTTGGCACTTATCCTTAGGTTGAAGGAAAAAACATCGCGAAAGACCGATGCCCTTTCCATGGAATATCTTTACCGTTTTCACAGGCTCTTCAATCAATTGCTGAATTTGATTACCGCACATCCCTTTATCGATGACGTGAAATCGCTCTCCAGTCTCTACAATGAATTGTTGTCTACGGAAACCCTTGATTTTAAGGGAGAACCTTTGCAAGGTTTACAGATCATGGGTATGCTTGAAAGCCGCAACCTCGATTTTGAAACCATCATCCTCACTTCGGTGAACGAAGGCATTCTTCCCTCGGGAAAATCGAACAACTCCTTTATCCCCTTCGATCTAAAAAAATACTTTGGCTTGCCTACCTATAAAGAAAAAGATGCCATCTACACCTACCATTTTTACCGCTTGCTGCAAAGGGCCAAAAACATCTACTTGCTTTACAATACCGAGCCCGATGTTCTGGAGGGCGGGGAAATGAGCAGATTGATCCGCCAGCTGCTGAGCGATGAAAACAAAAAAGACGACATCACCGAACGCATCGCAGCACCGCTGCTATCGCCAGCGATCTACCAAGGGGAAGTGATCGAAAAGGATGAAGGTCTGATGGAACTGATCAAAAACCATGCGATGGAAGGCTTTTCGCCCAGTTCCTTGAGCAATTACATCATGGATCCCATCTCCTTTTATAAAAGAAACCTCTTAAAAATAGAGGACGTGACGGAGGTAGAGGAAACCGTGGCCGCAAATACCTTTGGCACCATCGTGCACGATAGTCTGGAAACCCTTTATACCCCATTTATCGGTAGCCAACTGAGCAAGGAAGGGCTCATAAAAGCGAAATCGAAGGTCAGGGAGGTCGTGGCACTGAATTTTGCCAGAAGTATGATGGGCGGTGACATGGAGAAGGGCAAAAACCTGTTGGCATTCAACGTTTTGGTACGCTACGTGGAAAATTTTATAGACGGGGAAATAGGGGAAGTCGAACGGCACGAAATAAAGATCCTCGGCCTGGAGCAAAAATTGAAGATGACACTGGATATTCCGGGGATTCCCTTCCCGGTGGCCATGAAGGGAAAGTTAGACCGTATCGACAGCAAAGATGGCACTTTGCGCATCATCGACTACAAAACGGGCAAGGTAGAACCAAAAAATATTGAAATCGTAGATTGGCCTTCCATTGTCGAAGATGACGCCCATAGCAAGGGCTTCCAGTTGCTCTGCTATGCCGCCCTGTACCATTCAAACGCGGGTGTTGATGGCATTGAGGCGGGCATCATCTCTTTCAAGGGCTTACAATCGGGACTTTTAAAATTTGCCAAAAAAGACAAGACGGGCCAAGGTGCCAAAAAAGACAGTTTCATCACCGCTGAGACCTTGGCCGCATTTATGCCACAGCTTTTTAACTTGATCGCCGAAATCTGCGATCCCCATTTTCCTTTCAAGGAAAAGGAAATATAGGCCTATCCCCGAACGACAACCGCCAAAACCGTTCCACGCCCATTTAGGACGTATCCAATGACCGAAAGGTATACTTAAACTATTTCAAATCGGGTCGTGTAGGGCGCACCTCGATCTTGCTGGGCAAGGTGCGTGGGTTGATTTTTAACAGATCCAGCACCAAATCCCCAATATCTTCGGGCTGTATCTTCCAAGCATCCTTTTCGTCGGGTTCGTGGTCGTTGAAATGGGTCGCAACCGATCCGGGCATGATGGTCGACACCTTGATATCGAACTTTCTAAGATCCAACATCGCCGCCTGGGTAAAACCTACCACCCCAAACTTGGTGGCATTGTATCCTGCGCCGGAAGCAAAAAAGTTGGTCCCTGCCAAACTGGCCAAAGTAATGTAATACCCCTTTGTTTTTTTTAAGGCTTCAACACTTGCTTTTAGGGTATGGAACACACCATTGAGGTTGGTGTCGATCATTTGGTGCCAATGTGCTTCCGACATTTCATCGATCGGGGCAAAATGGCCTACCCCGGCATTGGCCAATACCACATCCAATTGCCCCCATTTTTCAAGGATGCGCTGAACGGCCTTTTGCTCGTCGCCATGTTTTGAAACATCCGACTGCAGTGCTATCACCCTACTGTCGTTTCCCAAGGATGAGGCCGCTTTTTCGACCGTTTTAAGGGTTCTGCCACTGATGGCCACCCGCATTCCAGCATTCAACAATTTCTTGGCAACGCCCAAGCCAATGCCCTTGGAACCTCCCGTGATATATGCTACTTTGTCTTTTAAATCCATCTTGAATATTTTTTATAAAGATAATTCGCTGCGCCACGTGGTGAAAATGAAGCTTGTTATACTTTTCCCAAAAGTCTAAGCCTTCGGATCACGACCGCCCCACAGTGGCATAATTCAATGATTTATCGGTTGTTTGGCATCTGAAAGTGTGATCGGATAAATCAAATTTGGTATCTTTCAAGAACCCCCTATCGCAAATTTTTTATTTTCAAAAGTATGGGCAAAAGGTGTAGGGCAGCCATAGCAGACGGCAAAGGAGGTTTTGTAGTGGGGGAAATCCTGGTTCATGAACCCCTTGAGGATGAAGTATTGGTCGCGATCAAAGCGGCGGGCCTCTGCCACACCGACCATGATTCGTTGTTTTGGGGAAAGCCCCTGGTGATGGGCCATGAAGGGGCGGGCATTGTGGCTGCCATTGGAGAACACGTCACCCATGTAAAGGTAGGCGATTCGGTAATCTTGAATTGGGCAACGCCCTGTGGCGATTGTTATCAATGCCTGCTGGGGAATCGGCATCTCTGTGAACAAAACTCTCCGGTCATCGCCGGCAGTAACGGTTATACCAAGGGCCACGCCCATTTGGAGGGGACCCTTTGGCAGGGCAGACCCATTGAGCGATCGTTCAACCTAGGCACCTTGTCGGAATACACCTTGGTCAAATCTTCGGCGGTGGTCAAGAATCCTTCCCCGACCCTATCGTTTACATCGGCCAGCATCATCAGTTGTGGTGTGATGACCGGTTACGGTTCCGTAGTGAACTCGGCCAAGGTGAAAGCGGGAAGTTCGGTAGTGGTTTTGGGCGTGGGCGGTGTGGGCCTCAGCGTGATACAGGGGGCCAGGATCGCCCGGGCCGGAATGATCATTGCCATCGATATCAATGAAGGCCGATTGGCGATGTCGAAAGACTTTGGCGCCACCCATATCATCAAGGCGCACAAAGACGACAAAGGCCTGTTGGAGGCCGCCAAAAAGGTCAAAAAGCTGACCCAGGGACGCGGGGCCGATTATGCGTTCGAATGCACCGCCGTCCCGGAACTGGGGGTGGCCCCTTTGGCCATGGTCAGGAACGCCGGTACGGCGATACAGGTGAGCGGGGTGGAACAGGTCATCGCGGTCGACATGAACCTCTTCGAATGGGACAAAGTGTACCTGAACCCGCTCTATGGCGGCTGCAACCCCGGCATCGACTTCCCACAGATCGTTCGCTTCTATGAGGCCGGGGAAATGAAATTGGATGAAATGGTCACCAGGACCTATGCCTTGGAAAATTTACAGCAAGCCTTCGACGATATGCTTTCGGGAAAAAACGCCAAAGGGGTTATTATCTTTGAATAAAACAGCACTGCACCATGACCTCCAAATTCAGAACCACCAAAATCTCAAACCCGGAATTCGAGAGCGACCATTTGAGGTTCATCACCATCAAAACCGATCATCTGAAGGGCCGCGGCGATATTTGCGTTTTTGTGCCCCCCGGCAACGATTTAAAGGATATCCCCCTGGTGATTCTGTTGCATGGCGTTTACGGCAGTTCCTGGTCATGGGCCTTGAACGGGGGGGTGCACCGCACGGCCCTCGACATGATCCGCTCGGCAGCCATTGCCCCCATGGCGATCGCGATGCCCTCGGATGGCCTTTGGGGCGACGGCTCGGGCTATACGGCGCATCACGGGCTCGACTTTGAGCGCTGGATCGTCGATGATGTGCCCGCCGCGGTGATGGAGCTTATCGAAGGCGTCACGGAGAAGTCGCCGAGGTTCATAGCCGGGCTGTCCATGGGCGGTTACGGCGCTTTGCGACTGGGCACCAAATACGGGGAACGTTTTAGTGCGGTTTCGGCCCATTCGGCGATGACCCATTTCGATCAGATGAAGCTGTTCGTGGAGGAGCCCATCGAAGCCCTGATTGCCCACGGGGCCGGGAACGAGGGCATTTGGGACCTGGTGCAGCGCGCCCAGGGCAAGCTGCCCCCCTTGCGCTTCGATTGCGGGAAGCAAGACCTACTGCTCGAGTACAACCGAATCTTGCATGCCCAACTGAAAAAGGCTGGGATACCGCACGGCTATGAAGAATTTGAGGGCGGGCATGAATGGGCCTACTGGCAGGAGCACGTGAAGGACAGCCTTAGGTTTTTTGATGCCGTACTGCATTAATGATCAAAACTGTTCTAAAAAAGGGAAAACTTTTTCAAATCCGAAAGCATATTGGGATAAAGGATTATTTTTATAGGGATAAAACAAGTTGGCAGCAATACTTGAAAACATTAGAATAACATTTTTCGAAAAAGAGCTTAACAATTGCCAATTCTGCCATTAATTAATAAAAGCAACTTTCGAGAAGCAGGTTAATTCTTTAATTGACCATTTTGGGATTGAACTCAAATTTCAAAAAAATGAAAATAACAACATTTCTAACATTTGTAGGTGATCAATGCGGAAAGGCAGAAGAAGCGATAAATTTCTACACTTCAATATTTCCAAAATCGGAAATTAAAAGCATAATAAAATACCGAAAAGGAGAGGATGGAGGAACGCCTGAGCTTATCAAATATGGAGTATTTACATTAAATGGTGAAGAGTACATGGTTTCCGAAAGTAATTTTAATCATGCTTGGTCATTTACGCCTGGGGTATCACTTTTCGTTGCATGCAACTCCGAAAATGAGATACAAACTTTATTCGAAGAACTTTCTTCAAATGGAGGCCAGGTTATGGTTCCTCTTGACAACTACGCAGGTTCAGGGGATTACGGCTTTGGTAATAAATTCGGATGGTGCGAAGACAAATATGGCATTTCCTGGCAACTTAACCTTTCGGAATAAATTCGAATTATGATGCAAGCCGCCCTACTTGGAGGAATAAACGAAATGGAAAATAAAAATAACTACTGCCAACAATGTATCCTATGAAATCATAGCACCCTTAGGGATACTACGTTTCATATCCTAGCCGGTTGTGCTACATTAAAAGCAACCATTGACCTATGATAAAATTTTTTAGGCGAATAAGGTCAAAACCCCAACTTCACGTCATCGGAAAGCGAGCTCAAATACTTTTTTTGGTCCAGTCGATAGAGAATGGGCGGGCGGCTTTTGGTCTTTTCCTTGCTGGTGCCGATCTTGATCAGAATGCCCGATCGTAACATGCGCTGTCTAAAATTTCCCCGGTCTACCGCCCTTCCCAAAATAACCCTGATGCGAAACCTACCGTTATGGTAGTTATTTGAATGGAGCCCATGCACAATGCCAGCAAGTACAGTGAACTCTTACCAAAGACCGGATCGGACAATTTCACGGTTATCATTAAAAAACCAATGGCCTTCAATGAAAGTGGAAAAGCCAGCCACTGACAATGGCCAAAATGAAGGGTTAGCGCATTACCCCCCGCCAAATTTTCCTTACATTTAATTATTATGACCCAAGGGTTAAGTATTTCGCCCGTTACTTCGCTTGCATTTGAAATGCACGGAACAACACAGATCGCAACCCTAGCACTAAAACCGCGCCGACCTGTCCGCTGGCAGGAACTATTGCGAACCGTTGTAAACAAGTTTTGTCAAATCTTGAAATATACATAGAAGACAACTTGTTAAAGTATAAAAGTGTACAGGTTTCAAGAATATATATGACCTATTATTTATAAGATTCGCTATCATGAAAAGATATGTTGATTATTTGTGTGTCCTATTTTTTTTATTGTCCAGTGCTCTTTTTTCACAAGAAGGGATGGAGACGGCGACCTTCAAGGAATCTTTCAATTACGGAAAGACCGTTGCCGTTTTCGGAGGCTCTGTTTCTGTGATACCGGAGAGCGACAGTGCCAAATCCCTGTGGGAAAAATACTTGGGAATGACCATTATAAACTTTGGGGTACCTGGTGCGGGTTTTTCATCATTGCAAGGGAAATCCCTTCAACTACAAGTCGATGAGGCTGGGGTGTACGACATTTATATCCTTTGGGCATCGACGAATGATTACACCAATCATCGAGAGGTTGGATCCTACACCGATTATACGGAATTTGATGGTTTTAATGAGGAAAAACGAATTACCCAGGCAGGAGGCATCAACTATTGTATCAAAAAGATCTATGAGATAAATCCCCTCGCCGTCATATACTTTTTTACATCAAGCAAAGCATTCAATGATAGGGGGGCATATGATCCATTTTATGCAGAGGGAATGAGCCAATATGTGGACATGCAAAAAATGATTTGTGAACTCCACGGTATACCGGTCCTTGATCAGTTCTATTTGGGCGGTTATAATATTTACAATAAGGACCTTTATTATCAAGATCCCATCCATATGAATGCATTGGGTTATAAAAAAATAGGCGAATTACAGGTATCGTTTCTTGCTTTTCCATAATAAGAAATAGAAGACAAAGCATTTGAACGAATTTCCTGGAGTGGTGGTTATGACAGCCGATCTAATAGCAATCGACACAACAGACTTTAATAGTGAATTTATACCTAAATACGTTAAATTCATCAATGATATCACCTTGATCTTTCTTATGGCGCAAGTAAAGGAAATCGAACTTTCTGAAAGTTGCAATCCCATGGAAATATCAGATCTGGAGGAATGGATCTATGGCTTCGTTTCCCTGAAAAGCACGGAAGGAAAAAAGAAACATGACAGAAAAAGATTTTTACCAAAAAGGGTAGGCAGAAGTATAACATCATGGAGTATAAACCAATAAAAGATCCTGTAAGATTCAGGGGACATAAGTAATTGCCAAGGCCCCCTTACCGCCTTGTGACCAACCAAATGACCAATGATAAATTTTTTTCGAAAAATTCGCGAAAACATGCTGGCTGAAAATAAATTCAGCAAATATCTGATTTATGCCCTGGGCGAAATTGTTCTTGTGGTTTTAGGTATTTTAATTGCCTTGCAAATCAATAATTGGAACGAAAATCAAAAAGCCGATGCCAAAATTAAAAGCGTCCTGAAGGCTTTGAAGAGCGATTTGGCATTAGACACCCTTTTAATAAAACAAAGGCTCCCTTTTATCGTCGAGCAATTTGAATTGAATGAGTTGTTGCGGGAAAGGGTAGCTCAACCCGGTGCAACTGCAGACACGCTGATACAAATAATGCGTCATGAATTTAATCCAAATTGGAGTGTTCAGATTATATATAATACAAATACCTACAATAGTTTAAATCAAACAGGGTTGATCGAAAATTTATCCGATTCTATAAAAACAAGCATTAAAAATTTTTATAACAAAAAATTCTCTCTTAAAGACAGAGTTGAAAAAACCACGAATGATTATAGGGAAAAGGTAACCTCTTATGTCAACACCTATACTTTTGGTTCGACGAAGATACATGACCAAGGACCGTTGATAGATTCCCTGGTTTGGGAGAACATAGATTTAGGCCATCTAGCAGCTACCTTTCAAGGCATAAGTAATTTTAAGAGAATTCTATTTACAGAGACCAAAGAAGAGCTTGATTTTTCGCTTGCGGGTTCCAGAAACTTGTTGGCGCGCATAGATGATTATTTAAATAAGTGACTATGACATTTATTGGATTTGAACTGAAACTTTTGCCGTAGAACGACCAAATTATGAATGCACTCTTGGGTTTTGCCGCCATTCTTGTTCTTTTGGTGTTGATCATGTCAAAAAAAGCCACCCCTGTGGTCGCCTTGATCGTAGTCCCCATAGTAACGGCATTGATCGGGGGTTTTGGAGTCGACATCTTCGCCTTTATTACCGATGGTATCAAGGAGATTTCCGCGACCGGGGTAATGTTCATTTTTGCCATATTGTTTTTTGGCATCCTCACCGATGCCGGCACTTTTAAACCCGTGATATCCGGTCTCCTGAAAATGGCGGGTGACGACCCTGCAAGGATTGCCGTCGCAACGGCCATTTTGGCCATGCTCGTGCATTTGGATGGATCGGGGGCAGTTACTTTTTTGGTGGTCATTCCCGCAATGGTTCCCATCTATGATGCACTAGGAATGAAAAGGACGACTTTGGCGATGATCGTGGCGCTATCGGCTGGGACCATGAACATTATGCCTTGGGGAGGCCCTACGATAAGGGCAGCGACGGCATTGTCGATCTCGGTTACAGACCTATTCAATCCCCTTTTGATTCCGGTTTGCGGGGGTCTGATCGGTGTTTTGGCAATCGCCTTTTTTGCCGGAAAAAAGGAGAGGCGAACGGCTAAAGCAGTTTCGACTAAGAAGGATTGGGAAGATCATGCGAATACCGCCGCTGAAGTCGATCCACTTGAAAGACCGGGAATGCGGTGGTTCAATTACCTATTGATCATTTCTGCCATAACGGTGCTTATCCTTGGCGTGGCGCCCCCCCATATCGTGTTTATGGTCGGGTTCGCCTTGGCCATAACGCTCAATTATCCCAATCTCCACGAACAGGGAAAACGCATAGATGCCCACGCCAAGGCAGCCATTTTAATGGCCAGTATCTTGTTTGCGGCAGGCTGTTTTATAGGAATCCTAAAAGGATCGGGCATGATTTCCGACATGTCGAAGGTGGCCGTAGAAACGATGCCCGGTAGTGTGGGAAATCATTTGCCGGTAATCGTGGGCGTGCTTTCGATGCCCGCAAGCCTGCTCTTTGACCCTGATTCCTTTTATTTTGGCATCCTTCCAGTCTTGTCGCAAACAGCCGAGCAATTTGGCATTGAAGGTGTTGAAGTGGCCCGGGCGGCCGTTTTGGGACAAATGACGACGGGTTTTCCCGTGAGTCCGTTAACGGGTTCCACTTACCTGCTGATCGGCCTTGCCGGGATCGAATCTGGGGGAACATCAAAAAAGGACAATCCCATACGCTTTTGCCATTACCCTTCTAATGTTGCTGATTTCATTGATGATCGGCGTTATATCCTTTTAAAATTTGTCTGATGAAAAAAATAAGAATTGGTAGTGGTGCAGGATACGGTGGCGATCGATTGGAGCCAGCCATCACCTTGCTGGAAGAGGCTGAATTAGACTATCTGTGTCTCGAATGTTTGGCGGAAAGAACCATTGCCCTTGCCCAGAAAGAGAAGCAAAAAAACCCGAAGAAGGGCTACAACCAATTGCTGGAATACCGCATGGAGAAAATTCTCCCCTTGGCTTTTAAGAATAGAGTGAAAATTATCAGCAATATGGGTGCTGCCAACCCATCAGGGGCGGTTGATGCCATTTATGGATTGGCCGAAAAGCTCGGGCTCAAGGGCATAAAGATCATCGCTGTTTTGGGCGATGACATTTCCGACGATATTCAAGGCTATCTCGATCAAATCATCTTGGAAAACGGTGACCCGCTACGAAGCCTGAAAGACCATATCATTTCCGCAAATGCTTATTTGGGCATCGATGGAATACTTATGGCTTTACAAGAAAATGCCGATGTGATCATCACTGGCAGGGTGGCAGACCCCTCGCTCTTTCTGGCCCCGATGGTACATGAATTCGGTTGGAGCAAAAGCGATAATGATAAACTGGGCAAAGGAACGCTGCTGGGCCATTTGCTTGAATGTGCCGGACAGGTCACCGGGGGATATTTCGCAGATCCAGGGAAAAAGGAAGTCCCGGATTTAGGGAATTTGGGGTTCCCCTTTGTGGAGGTTTTGGAAAATGGAGATGCCTTTATATCCAAGGTGCCGGGGACAGGGGGTGTCGTGAGCATAGCAAGCTGCACCGAGCAACTGCTCTATGAGATCCACGACCCTGAGAAATATATTACCCCCGATTGTACCGCTGATTTTTCGAAGGTCGATTTTATCCAGTCTCGGAAAGATCAAGTAACGATCCGAGGAGGTACCGGTAGCAAGGCTACCGACACCTACAAGGTAAGCGTCGGCTATGCCAATGGATATGTTGGAGTCGGTGAAATAAGCTATGGGGGGCCAAATTGCGTTGAGAGAGCGAAACTTGCTTCGGAAATAATCATTGAAAGGTTCCAAAGACAGCAAATACAGATCGAGTCTTTGCAGGTTGACTTTATCGGTGTAAATTCACTTTTTCACACCGACATACTTCCAGAACCCCCGGTACCGGAGATAAGGCTTCGAGTCGCGGCCAAAACACAAAGTTGGGCCGATGCCCAAAAAATTGGGAATGAGGTGGAAGCCCTATATACAAATGGCCCTGCAGGCGGTGGCGGAGCCACAAAGGCTACCGAAGAAATCGTTTCCGTCGCCTCTGTTCTAATACCAAAGAACACTGTAAGAACCGAGCTGATCATCAAACAAATAAAGGAACAATGAAACTCTGGGAAATAGCACATTCAAGATCGGGCGACAAAGGCAATATTTCAAATATTTCCCTTATCGTTTATGATAAAAACCACTTTGCGCTAATAGAGAAGCTGGTAACCCCTGAAGCGGTTAAAACCTGGTTTTCCGATAGGGTAGCAGGAAAGGTGCAACGCTACGAACTTCCCCAATTGGGGGCATTGAATTTTGTGATGCACGATGCCTTATCGGGAGGGGTAACCAGTTCGATTACCCTTGACAAGCATGGAAAAAGTCTGAGCTCGCATTTATTGGACATGGAAATTGACATAAGCTAAACCATTTTAAGACATGACAAGATTACTACTTTTAAGCTGTTTCCTACTTTATGGATCCGTGTGTGCACAGTCCAAGGAAGGGACCGTACAAAGTTTTGTGCTCCATTCCGAGGCGCTGAAAAATTCCGGGGGCGAAAATCCCAATCGCAAAATATCGGTTTACCTGCCCCCTGATTATCACAGAACCGAGAAACGCTATCCGGTTATATATTATTTACATGGTTTCATGGGTACCGACAGCATTTATACGGGCATGAAGGAAATATTAGATCTGGCGATCAGCACGAATAAAATACGCCCCTATATTTTGGTGCAGGCCGATCACAATACCCTTTTTCAGGGCAGTTTTTATAGCAATTCAAACCTGATTGGAAATTGGGAATACTTTGAAGCGATTGAATTGGTAAACGCGATAGATAAGATGTACCGGACCTTGGCCAACAAGGAAAGCCGGGGCATCGGAGGCCACTCCATGGGCGGATATGGTGCCATAAAGATTGCAATGCTGCATCCGGATACCTTTAGTGTGGTATACGGCATGAGCCCCGGCCTTATGGGCTTTGTCAAAGAGTTTGGGCCGAACAGCGATTCTTTCAAGGCCCTCGAAAGCATCCATACCGTCGAGGAACTGAGAAAATCATATTATCCCAAGGTATTGGTAGCGGTAGGCCGGGCCTGGACCCCGAATGCCAATAAACCTCCTTTTTACTGTGACATGCCTTTTACCTATGAAGGCGACAGCTTAAACGTGAATCGGGAGGTTTTGGAAAAATGGCACCAAAACATGCCCATTGAAATGGCCAATGCTTACCAAGACAACCTGAGGAAGCTCAAAGCGCTGAAATTGGATTGGGGAAGAAACGATGCCCCCCGGTTTCCGCTGCAGAATATGCAATTCAGCCAAAAACTTGAAAACTTGGGAATCGACCACTTTGCAGAGGAATATATTGGAACGCACGGCAATAAGATATGGACAAAGGATGGCCGTGTATTGAATGCCATGCTTCCTTTTTTTAACGACCATCTCAAATGGGACTAGGTTTTTATAGCGTATTATCAACCCCAGTAATTTTCCAACCCACTGGCATCTTCGGTACTGTAAATGAAAATGTTCTTCCCTGAAGTCCCAAACATATAAAACACGAAAGCCGCCCAAATATGGGCGGCTTTCCATGGTTTAAAATCGCAATACAAATTGCGCTTGATCGTGGAGAATACCGGGGTAGCTGCGCTGCTCCAGATCATCTCCCATCCTGCAAATGCAGGGGACTGTGGCCTAGGGCCACAGAGAGCAGTGTAATCATATGAAGTGAAATGATACCGGGGTAGCTGCGCTGCTCCAGATCATCTCCCATCCTGCAAATGCAGGAAACTGTGGCCTAGGGCCACAGAAGCTTAAAAACAAAACAGCCCATTCAAATACATTTGATGGGCTGTTTGCTGTTTTAAGCTTAGCGCTTTCCTGCGCTTGATCGTGGAGAATACCGGAGTCGAACCGGTGACCTCTTGCCTGCCAGGCAAGCGCTCTAGCCAGCTGAGCTAATCCCCCAAAATTTCAGACCGCAAAGGAAATACTTTTTGGGAAAGTATCAAAGTCCAAATCAATCTTTCTTGACACTGAGCACCAAAACGGGAATGGGCGAATAGAACTCCGATTTTAAAATGGTGTCCTTTTCCCATAATTTGTTGAAAAAACCCCGCTTTCTTCGAAAGACGCAGAGCAGATCGGGATGGTGTGCCTGAAAGTGTTCCAATACCCCCAAATAAGTGGTAGGGCTTTCGGTAATGGTGAGCCTGGTGCTGATATCCATCAGGGCGGTGTCGATCTTAAGGTCATCATCGGTATAGCCGGGCGTTTTCACCAAAAGCAGGTTGACCTCGGCCCCGAATTTTTTCTTGATATCGATCAGCGGATTCAAGATGCGCGATCGTTTCAGGACCCCCGATTTGAAAGCGGTCAATATTTGGCGCAATGGGGTGAGGGTGGTGCCTTTTGGAACGATCAAAGTGGGGATGTTGGTCCTTTTTATGATTTTCCCGGAGGTATAGCCCAGGTAGAGTTCCTCCTGAATGTCGTTGCTTCTTGGCGACATGATGATCAGATCGATGCCCAATTCCCTGTCGATTTCCTTCAACCCGTCAACAATGTTGCCATTATAGGTCGCAATTTTTATGGGGACATCTTTGGCGTCTATCTTATCGATCACCTCCTTCATCCTTTCTTTACTGCTTTCCGCAACAATTTCAGTGATATTCGCCAAACTTCCGGCCTTGGCGGTTACGCTGAACACTTCCATCACATAAATGGTACAGGAAAAAGCTTTTGCAAAATCGACCGCATATTGCAAAGTGTCATGCGATTCGGGATTGGAACCAATAGGAACGAGGATGTTTTTCATTGATAAAATATTATTTATAGTATTGGTCAACGGCAATGCGACAAATGATTATAGCGGCACCTTCTTGGCTTTCAATAGCTTATCAAGGCCTACATTTGTCGAATTATACCCTAAATTTACAACTTAATTTTATGTGTCGATGATTCGAAGGGCAAAGATATCGGAAATACCGGATATTTTAAAGTTGACCAAAGCCTGTGCGGTAGCCATGATCGAAAAGGGCATTTATCAATGGAACGAACACTATCCATCGCGATCGGCCTTTGAAAAAGATGTACGGGAAAAATCACTCTATGTACAGATCATCGATGGCCAAATTATTGGTACTGTGGTGATTTCCAATCAAATGGACCAAGAATATGTGCCCGTATCATGGCTCAGTGAGAACAAAAACAACATTTATATCCACCGACTTGCCGTCTTGCCCGAACACCAAGGCAAAGGTTATGCCCAACGCTTGATGGATTTCGCGGAGCGATACGCCAAGGAAAAGGGCTATACTTCGGTACGCCTCGACACCTTTAGTCAAAACCGGAGAAACCAAGTTTTTTACGAAACACGCGGATATCAAAGATTGGGCGATATTTACTTTCCCAAGCAAAGCGAACACCCGTTCCATTGTTATGAAATGCTGTTATAATCGCAAATTTATTGAAAACGGCCATCTCTTTTAGGAACATCAACAGAATCGCAATTCCGGCGACCATTGCCGGTATTGCGGAACCCGTACTCTCCTTGACCGACACCGCCATCGTGGGCAATATTCCCGTAAACGGACTCGAATCATTGGCCGCGGCGGGCATCGTGGGCTCGTTCCTTTCCATGTTGATCTGGATACTGGGCCAGACCCAGAGCGCGATTTCGGCCATCATGTCACAATACCTCGGGGCTGGGCGACTGGAAGAGGTGCGCTCCCTGCCGGCCCAGGCCATTGCCTTGAACATCGCCTTGAGCTTTGTGGTCCTGTTCTCCACGGTCTTCTTTATCGAGGAAATTTTCGTGATGATGAAGGCTTCCGGTAAAATTCTCGACTATTGTATTTCCTACTACCAGATCCGCATTTGGGGATTTCCACTGAGCTTGTTCACCTTCGCCATTTTTGGGATTTTTAAAGGGCTCCAAAACACCTTTTGGCCCATGGTGATCGCCATTACGGGCGCCTTGCTCAATGTGGGCCTAGACTTTGCCCTGGTGTATGGCATCGATGGATTGGTGCCCGCCCTTTATCTGGAAGGGGCCGCCTGGGCAAGCCTTATCGCACAAACCGTGATGGCGGTGATGGCCTTTGTACTGTTGCTACGCAAAACCGATATCAGTTTAAGGCTTCAGGCCCGCCTGCACCCCGAGTTGGGACGACTCGTGGGCATGAGCCTCAATCTTTTTGTGCGCTCCTTTGCCTTGAACACCGCTCTGGTACTTTCGGTGCGGGAGGCCACCGGATTGGGCGACCACTACATCGGCGCCCATACCATAGCCATCAATCTTTGGCTGTTTGCGGCCTTTTTTATCGATGGTTATGGTACCGCCGGCAATGTCATGGGGGGACGGCTTTTGGGGGCAAAGGATTATGCCGCCCTCTGGGAACTCGCCAAAAAGATCGTGGTCTATGGGTTGGCGGTAAGCCTTATCATGATCCTTGGTGGCGCATTGCTATATGGCCAGATCGGAAGATTGTTCTCCCATGATCAGCTGGTCCTGCAAAGTTTCGGGAGTATCTTTTTTATCCTCTTGCTGGCCCTCCCCATCAACACCGTTGCCTTCGTTTTGGATGGCCTTTTCAAGGGATTGGGCGAGATGAAGTTTTTAAGGAACCTGCTGCTCACGGCCACCTTTTTGGGGTTTGTGCCCGTCATCTATCTTGGAAAATACTTCGATTGGCAACTGTATGGGATCTGGGCGGCCTTTACCGTTTGGATGTCGATAAGGGCGGGCGCCCTGGTCTGGAAGTTTAGGAGAAAGTTTCGGCCACTCGTGCAAAACGTTTAATTTTGGACAAAACGAGCTAAGATGGGTACCGATAGGGAAAATGGAAGCCTTTACACCAAAATAGAGGGCAAAACGGCCTTTGTAGAATTCGGACATCCGGCGGGAAATTCCTTTGTGGCCGAACTTTTAGATCGACTGACCGCTGAATTCGAACAACTTTCCGAAAATGAGGCCATCAATGTCATCGTACTTCGATCGGAAGGCAACAGGGCTTTTTGTGGCGGGGCCTCCTTCGATGAATTGTTGGCCATCGAAAATTTCGAAAAGGGGAAACTGTTTTTTAGCGGATTTGCCAATGTCATCAATGCCATGCGCACTTGCAATAAGATCATCGTTGGCAGGGTACAGGGCAAAACGGTGGGCGGCGGTGTAGGGTTGGCTGCGGCCTGCGACTACGTTTTTGCTTCCGTCGACGCGGCGATTCGCCTCTCGGAACTCACCATTGGCATCGCACCCCTGGTGATTGCCCCGGCGGTGGAACGAAAAATGGGAAAGGCGGCGCTTTCCGAATTGTCGCTGTCGCCCACAACATGGAAAAATGCCTATTGGGCCCAGGAAAGGGGATTGTTCTCCAAGGTATACGACACCATGGCCGACCTCGACAAAGACCTTATGTCCTATGTTGCAGCGCTTGCCGCATACAATCCCATGGCACTCAGGGCATGGAGAAAGGTTTTATGGGAAGGAACCGAACATTGGGGCCAGCTCTTGACTGAGAGGGCCGCCATCACCGGACAGTTGGCGCTTTCAGAATTCACTAAAAATGCCCTCAGTAAGTTTAAAAAATAATGATTCCCGAATAATAACGTTCTATCCCAAAGGATAACTCATGAAAATCTTGGATTTTTTGAATGGTAATATGGTATTCCCGCTCGTTGCCCTTCTGTTGCTGGTGATTTATTTTATTAATCGGGTACGCACAAGAAGAAGATTTAAAAGATAAAAATCTTAATGGGACCTGAGGGAACAGCGGCCCTTACCACGCTTAAGTTCCCGAGCATCTTATAGGTTTTATATCGGCAATGCTTTGGCTAAAGTCAATATAAAGGAAGGTTTTCGTTTTAAAGAATTCCTACCTTTGCCCAGCAAATTGAAATTATGGGCAACATAAGAATCACCAAGCAGTTCAGTTTTGAAACGGGCCATGCCCTGTATGGTTATGACGGCAAGTGCCGGAACGTGCATGGGCACAGCTACAAGCTTTCAGTGACCGTTATCGGGCAGCCCATTGCAGATACTTCCCACGTAAAATTGGGAATGGTCATCGATTTTGGCGACCTCAAGAAAATCGTGAAGGAAGAAATTGTCGATGAATTCGACCATGCCACGGTCTTCAACAAAAATACCCCCCATGTAGAGCTGGCCAAAGAACTCAGCGACCGTGGCCACAAGGTGATCCTTGCCCACTACCAACCGACCAGCGAGAACATGGTGGTCGATTTCGCCAAAAAGATCAAGGCGCGGTTACCGAAAAACATCAGTTTACATTCCCTAAAACTTCAAGAAACGGAGACCTCCTATGCAGAGTGGTTTGCCTCCGACAATAATTCTTAACCCCCTAAGGGATTGGGCCAAAAATGCGCTTGCTTGGATTTATGGCAAAGCGCGCTGGGCTTTTTCCTTATCTTTATCGCCATATGCAATCGATCGACATCCCAGCGGGTAAGAAAGTTTATTTCGCAAGCGACAACCATCTGGGCGCGCCCAGCTTCAAGGAAAGTCTGCCGCGCGAAAAAAAATTCGTGGCCTGGCTCGACACCATAAAAAGTGACGCTGCGGCACTCTTCCTATTGGGCGATCTTTTCGATTTTTGGATGGAATACAAGACCGTGGTCCCAAAAGGGTTTACCCGTACCTTGGGGAAATTGGCCGAATTATCGGATGCCGGAATCCCCATCTACTATTTTGTGGGCAACCACGACCTTTGGATGAACGGGTATTTCGAAGAAGAACTCAATATCCCGGTTTTCCATCGGCCCCAACAGTTCACGATCAATGGCAAATTTTTCTTCATCGGCCATGGTGACGGACTTGGTCCTCAGGACAAGGGCTATAAACGCATGAAAAAAGTATTTACCAATCCTGTGGCACAATGGTTTTTCAGGTGGCTGCACCCCGACTGGGGGGTTCGATTGGCACAGTACTTTTCAGTGAAGAACAAATTGATCTCGGGGGACGATGACATCAAATTTTTGGGCGAAGAAAGCGAATGGCTGGTGCAATACGCAAAACGGAAATTGGAAGACCGTCATTTCGATTATTTCCTTTTCGGGCATCGGCACCTGCCCTTGAACATCGACTTGAACGGTAAGTCAACCTATATCAACCTGGGCGATTGGATTTCCTACTTTACCTATGCCGTTTTCGATGGAGATAGCATTTCCCTGGAGAAATATACCATCAGCTAGCAGTCTCGTGCTGTTCCACATCTTTTTGAAGGTCCAGTTTTCTGAAACTGGGCGAGAAGATGGCCGTCAAGCCCACGGTGGCCAAGGTCATACAGCCTCCGAAAACCACGGCGACCACAGTGCCCATGTACTTAGCGGTTAGGCCACTTTCAAAGGCGCCGAGTTCGTTGGAGGAACCTACGAACATCGAATTTACCGAAGCTACCCTGCCCCTCATGTGATCGGGGGTCTTCAATTGTAAAATGGTTTGTCGGATGACCATGGAAATACCGTCCACGGCCCCGCTCAAAAACAAGGCGATCACCGACAACCAAAATATCGTGGACAATCCGAAAACAATCATGCAGATTCCAAAAGCGAAAACCGCCAAAAGCAGCTTCTTCCCCGCAGACCGGTGCAAAGGAAATCGGGTGGATCCCAACATGGTCAAGGCGGCACCTACTGCGGGTGCAGCCCTTAAAATACCGAATCCTTCGGCCCCTACCTGCAAAATATCCTGGGCATAGATCGGCAAAAGCGCCACGGCACCGCCAAAGAGCACTGCGATCATATCGAGGGTAAGGGCGCCCAAAATGGCTTTGGTCTCAAAAACAAACCGAAGGCCTTCCTTAAGGCTATCGATTACGGCTTCCCCCAATTTCGGGTTCAAAATGGGTTTTCTGGAAATTTGCGATAAGGCGATAAGCGCCATCAAGGAAAAGAAAAACACCAGGCACATCGACCAATGTACCCCGATCCATCCGATCGAAAATCCCGCCAAGGCCGGCCCCAACACAGAGGCCAATTGCCAAGTGGTACTGCTCCAGGTGGCCGCATTCGGATATACCTTTTTGGGCACCACCAAAGCCAATAAAGAAAATACGGTCGGCCCCAAAAACGCCCTAACGATACCCCCAATGAATACGAGCAAATAAATGGAATACAGGATGGTTTTGGTTTCTGTCTGGGCCACCACTGAAGGCAGGCTGATGATGAACAGTCCCAGGCTGATGACCGAAAACCCCAAAATACATTTGACCAAGAGGTTGCGTTTCTCGTTTTGGTCTACGACATGGCCCGCGAAAAGGGCCATCACAATGGCCGGAATGATTTCCATGAGTCCGATCAAACCCAATGATAGGGGGTCTTTTGTCAATGAATATACCTGCCATTCGATGACTATGAACTGCATGGACCACGCAAAGACCATGGCAAAACGCACCCCCAGAAAAACATTGAATTCTTTAAAGCGCAAAGCGGCATATGGATCCATAGTGGTTGCCCGTCAAAAAATAAGTGCCAAAGATATTATTATATCATCTTGCATGACCTTAATGGGAGAAATAAATCAATGATCGATGTTGGTCACCGCCAACCAAGAAGCATCCTCGCGAAGGTTTCCCCGGCGAAAATCGATTACTTCCGGAGGTCCTTGATCTTGAGCTGGATGCTGATATTGCCCTGCCATTCATTTTCCTCAAGGGTATACAGTGCACTAAAGGTTTTTTTCTCTGAAACGAGTTCGATCTTATCGCCCAAATTGAAACCGATGCCCCCAAATGGGCCATATCCGTGCTGGGTCAATGAAACCTTCAAATGCGCCCCGTTTTCACCGACCTGTTTGGCGTAACCCGTATCGGCCAATTGTTCCGTCATGAAAACCGGGGTCATGTTGCCGGGTCCGAACGGGGCAAATTGCTGCAGGATCCTCAGCAACTTCGGATTGATTTGATCGAAGCCGATCAGCGCATCGGCCGTGAGTTCGGGAATCAATAAATTGGGGTCGATGCTTTCTGAAACCACTTGCTCGAACCTTGATTTGAAGGCCTCATATTGCTCTTCCAACAGGGTCAGGCCCGCGGCGTACTTATGCCCCCCAAACTGTTCGATACAGTCGGAACAGCCTTCGAGCGCATGGTACACATCGAACCCTTTTACCGAACGTGCGGAAGCCGCCAGTTTGTTGCCGCTTTTCGTAAAAACGAGGGTTGGCCTATAGTAGGTTTCCGTTAAACGGGAGGCGACGATGCCGATGACCCCTTTGTGCCAGGTATCTTTGTAGACCACTGAGGTAAACCGGTCTTCTTCCTTGTTTTGCTCGATCTGGCCCAGTGCTTCCAAGGTTATTTCCTGATCTAAGTTCCTTCTATCGGTATTGAACTGTTCAATCTCTTTGGCAATGCTTTTCGCAAGGTCGCCGTCCGTGGCCGTGAGGAGGTTTACCGCATGTTGCCCATGCTCCATTCGCCCGGCGGCATTGATTCTCGGAGCGATGATAAAGACCACATCGGTTATGCTGAGTTCACTTTTGTTGATTTGGTCGATGATGGCCCGGATGCCGGCCCTGGGTCTCGCATTGATCACCTGCAGGCCAAAATGGGCCAGTATGCGATTCTCCCCGGTTATGGGAACGATATCTGCCCCGATGGCCGTGGCCACCAGATCGAGATAAGGAACTAAGGCATCGATGCCCACCCCTTGTCGTGATGCCAAGGCCTGGATCAATTTAAAGCCCACCCCGCAGCCACAGAGTTCATCATAAGGATAGTGGCAATCTTCCCTTTTGGGGTCCAGCACTGCGATCGCATCGGGTAGTTGGGCCCCCGGTCTGTGGTGGTCGCAAATGATAAAGTCAATGCCCTTTTTCTTGGCATAATCGACCTTTTCAAGCGCCTTTATCCCACAATCCAGTGCAATGATCAAGGAAAAGGAATTGTCTTCCGCAAAATCGATGCCCTGATGGGAAATACCATATCCTTCGGAATACCGATCGGGGATGTAGGTCGCGACGTTGGGATAATATTGCAATAGATAGGAGGAAACCAAAGCGACTGCAGTGGTACCGTCCACATCATAGTCCCCAAATACCAAAATATTTTCCTGCTTGGCCATGGCCGTTTCTATACGGGCCACTGCCAGATCCATGTCCTTCATCAAAAAAGGATCGTGCAAATGGGACAAATGGGGCCGAAAAAACATTTTTGCCTCATCGTAGTTGTTGATCCCCCGCTGCAAAAGCAACTGGGCGACCAGCGCATCAACCTTGAGCGCTTCGGCCAATTGGTCGATCCGTTTTTGTTCCGGTCTTGGTTTGAGCGTCCATCGCATACTATCCCACACAATTCGTTAACTCCGACGGGAGGTCTATTTTTACTGAAATGCCGCCAGGAAGTTCTGGCCAAAAGTCAAGGACCGGCACCCCTTAGCGGAAATTGCTATTGATGGTGAAAAATCGCCTTGATCTCGAGCTTGGCGAAATGTCGAAACATCTCCATCACTCCACAATACTTTTCAACCGATAGGTCGACCGCCCTTTTGAGCTTGTCTTCCTTTAGATTGCCCCCATAAAAATGGAATTCAACCAATACCTTATCATAATATTTGGGGTGTTCGTCGGTCAAGTGGGCAATGGTCTCAATGTGGAATTTTTCGACCTCCAACTTCATTTTTTTGATAAGGCCGGCCACGTCCAATCCCGAACATCCTGCCATGGAAGAGAGCATCAATGCTTTGGGTCGAAAACCGTTGCCATCCCCCCCGTCGTCAGGGCCTGCATCCATTTTTAAGTTCAACCCGGATGGATTGGTGCTCTCGAAGGCCATCTTGCCCAGCCATTTGGTCGTGATATGATTTGTGGTCCCCATTATTTTTTGTTTCTTGTTAGCATAATCATTCCAGTTTCAAAAGTAGCATAAAACCCGGTAAAAACATTACAGTATGCCCTTAGTAAATCCGCTTCCTTCAGACCACGATGCCGAAACCAAAGAATTGTCTCGCTTCTTTAACGAGACCTTGGGATTTTGCCCGAATTCGGTGCTCACCATGCAACACCGGCCGGCAATTTCAAAGGCTTTTATCAACCTCAACAAGGCGGTAATGGCCAATGAGGGCAGGGTGACTTCCGCCCTGAAAAGAATGATCGCCTGGGTGAGCAGCAATGCCAGTGGCTGCCGATACTGCCAGGCCCATGCAATTAGGGCAGCCGAGCGTTACGGGGCGGAACAGGAACAACTCGACCATATTTGGGAATACCGGACCCATGGGTCATTTTCGGAAGCGGAAAGGGCCGCTTTGGACTTTTCGCTCTTGGCCTCCCAGGTGCCCAATGGGGTGAACGCCGAGATCAAGGAACGGTTGTACCGCCATTGGAACGAAGGGGAAATCGTTGAGATTTTGGGCGTTATCGCGTTATTCGGCTATTTGAACCGTTGGAACGATTCCATGGGCACCAACATCGAAGATGGCGCGGTTGAAAGCGGGGCGCAGTACCTGGGGAAACACGGCTGGGAAAAAGGGAAACATGGCGGGGGCGTATATTGAACTGCCGACCAAGTTGCAACCGAGGTTTTCGGCACAGCCCCAAGCTTTTCAAACCAAAAAAGTCCGCAATAAATAAATCGTGAACATTCCCCAAAACGTGCCGGTGGCCATGCTCAATATGGCCAGAACGATGGCATGTGGCATCCACTTTTTTTCATAGGCTGCCGTAACCGCAGGCGCGGTCGCGATCCCCCCAACATTCGCCATGCTGGCAATGGGTACCCATGCCATATTTACGTTCAATACCTTGGCGATCAAGACCATGAAAATAAAATGGCCCAAGATCCAGATGATCAAAAAGGCCAAAAATGCGCTGTTGAAACCTAGGGTCGCAAATTGCAGTTTGAGCCCCAAGACCGCCATGACCACGAGGATCAGGATGCCGCCGATTTTCAATGAAAAACGAAAATTCCAATTGGGAATGAAATTGCTCAAGGCCAACCCCAATAACGACAGCACAACCACCTTGCCAACAAAACTATCGATCGATACATGGCATATGGCAATGGCCAAGATCATGATCGCACCGCAATACCAAGGGGAAAGGGGATTCTTGGCTTCGGCACGCAGGTCTTCGGGCATGGCAAGATCGGAAATACGGAACAGGCCGTTCAGGTATCGGCTTTTCTTAATGGCCTGGAACATGAGGATGGTCCAGATATTCACCAATATGTTATCCATCACCAGAACCGACAGGAAAATGTGCTCGGGGCATTCCACCAGCTCCTTCAATACCAATTGACTGGTACTCCCGCCGATCCAGCTTCCCACGATGGGCGGAATGCCCTTCCAATATTCCCCTTGTAACATGGTGTTTGTGACGAGATCTGATTCCGATATTCCCAATAACAACAGTACGGGGAACAGGGCAATAAAAAAGGATCCCGATAAAAAAAGTAGGATCGGCTTCCATCCGATGGCCTTCAATTGTCCTATAGATAGGCTGGCCATTACCGAAATGATGGCCAAGGGAATAAAAAGATCCCTGCTGAACCGGTGTATCCCCGCCTGGGAATAGTCCGCATCAAGCGCATATGAAACCAAGGCAGGAATGAGGTAAGCGAGCAGGATGGCCGGGACCCAATCAAAAAGCGATTGGAGGTGCCGATTTTCCCACCGGTCAAGGAAATAAACGGCCAAAACCGTGAACAAGGAAATGAGCCATGGCGTCATCATGGCTTCAATTTAAGTTTTTTCGGAAGAGCGCCCACATTATTTTTTGCCCGCCACCACGATCACAATTTCACCCTTGGCAGGTTTCTTGGTATAGTGCTCGAGGATTTGGGCAGCAGTTCCCCTTACGGTCTCTTCGTACATCTTGGTGAGTTCCCTGCACACGGCGACCTGTCTTTCCGCCCCGAAATATTCGATGATATGTGCCAGGGTCTTGAGCAGTTTGTGCGGCGATTCATAGAGGATCAGGGTGCGGCTTTCCTCCGCCAACAGTTGCAAACGGGTCTGTCGTCCTTTTTTGACCGGTAAAAACCCCTCAAACACGAATCGATCGCTGGGCATGCCACTGTTCACCAGTGCAGGCACAAACGCGGTTGCTCCGGGGAGACATTCCACTTCGATGTCGTTTTCGATACAGGCCCGTGTGAGCAGGAATCCCGGGTCGGAAATGCCGGGGGTACCGGCATCGGATATCAATGCCATCCGTTCCCCTGCCAGTAAGCGTTTGATCAGGTCATCGAGCCTTTTATGCTCGTTGTGCATGTGATGGCTCTGCATCGGAGTGGCAATCTGAAAATGGTGGAGTAACTTCCCACTGGTACGGGTATCTTCCGCCAAAATAAAATCGACCTCCTTCAAGATGCGCAAGGCACGAAGGGTGATGTCTTCCAGGTTGCCGATCGGCGTGGGTACCAGGTATAATTTTCCCATCTTTTTACTTGGACTTTATAAATTGGTTGATGCGGGGATCTTCCTTCTTTAGTTGAAACCATTGAATAAAAAACCCTACGCTGTGTAGGGTTAAATTCTTGTGTGACGGAGCGTGAGTCAAGAGAACTTTCGCTCGATCAGTTCCATGAACCGTACTTCGTATTCCTCTTTTCCCTTCCAATTGCCATAATCCGGTTTAACCATATTGTTCACAAAAGAAATGGATCGATCAAGGGTCTCGATGGTGCTCAATTGTGACAAAACGCGTTTATAGTCCTCAGCACTCCCATTGAAAAGATGTTTAATAAAAGCGAGTTTGTTGTTCAGGTCGACCTTAATTTCATTCTTCCCCAATTTGTCGTTCAGCGATTTTTGTTTGGCCTCCTTTGTCGTTAAAGGCTCATTCTTTGGCATAAAGAGCTCCTTATCGTTTTTCATGTAATCGGGCTTAGCCAAAAATTCGGCCAGTACATCTTCATCCTCGGCATGGTCGGACATTTCAGAGACCATATGCTTGATGGTGTCCATCCCAGGGGTAATGATATCTTCTTGATGCGGATTGGTTTCGGGCACGGAAGCATTGGCGCTGAGCACCATACTTGCCATTTTCTCGAATTTTGCCGCAACTACATTTTTCGAAACATCGATTTCGACATCATGCAGTTTCTCCTCAATAAATTTCAATACGGCCAATTTTTCGTACAAAGTCCTGGAGGCCTCGTACAGTTCTGAAATATCGTTCATATCACGTGCCGTAATGATGTCGGTGGACAATTTTCGCAGCTCTTCCTTCAATTTTCTCTTCATCGTGCTATTTTTTTCTTTGGTATCAAGGATGTTCTTTTTTTTAATTTTATCTTTCTTAAACAAGAACGAAAAAACACCCTATTTTCGTCTAAAATTACAAAATGTTTCTGGAAAACACGGTAAACCCCAAAGAACAATTCGGCTGGATCGAAGTTATCTGCGGCTCGATGTTCTCTGGGAAGACCGAAGAACTGATCCGAAGGTTGAAAAGGGCCAAGTTTGCCAAACAGAAGGTTGAAATTTTCAAGCCGATGGTCGATACCCGTTATCACGATGATAAGGTGATATCTCACGATGCCAACGAAATCAGGTCTACCCCGGTTCCCGCAGCGGCCAATATCAGACTTTTGGCCGATGGTTGCGATGTGGTGGGCATAGACGAGGCACAGTTTTTCGATGATGAGATCGTGACGGTCTGCAACGATCTTGCCAACAAGGGCGTCAGGGTGGTCGTTGCCGGTTTGGATATGGATTTCAAAGGAAATCCTTTCGGCCCAATGCCCGCTTTGATGGCCACTGCCGAATATGTGACCAAAGTGCATGCCATTTGCACGCGTACGGGCAATCTGGCCAATTATAGTTTTCGAAAATCGAAAAACGATAAATTGGTGCTCCTAGGAGAAACCGATGCCTATGAACCTTTGAGCCGTGGCGCTTTCTTCAAGGCCATGCTTCGGGAAAAAGTGAGCAAAATGGAAGTAGAGGCCGAAGAAATTACCCCAAACGAAAAGAAAAAGAATGCCTAAGGCCACCGAAACGGTTCTGGAAATCGATCTAGATGCCCTGGAACACAATTATAGCTATCTGCGCGCCAAGCTCGCTCCCGGCACCAAATTTTTGGGCGTAGTAAAAGCTTTTGCCTATGGCAGCGATGCCGAACGGGTCGCCTTGAAACTGGAAGCCCTGGGGGCCGATTATTTTGCGGTGGCCTATGTCAAGGAAGGCACCGCATTGCGCATGGCGGGCATCACCAAACCCATTCTGGTATTGCATCCCCAACCCGGCAATTTTGAGGAACTGATTCGCCATTGCTTGGAACCCAGTCTGTATTCCCCCAGGATCTTGAAAGCGTTTCTGGCCGTAGCGGCCGCACAGGGGCAGCAATCCTATCCGGTACACTTAAAATTCAATACGGGCCTCAACCGTCTTGGGTTTTGGGAAAAAGATGTCGATTTTATCTTGGAACAGTTGCAGGGGCGATCGGAAATTAGGGTAACCTCCGTTTTTTCGCATTTGGCGGCCTCCGAAGATCTGGCCGAAAGGGAATTTACCTTGCGCCAAATCGCTGCTTTCCAAAAAATTGCCGATACTTTGGACGTTGACCTGGCCAACAAGCCTTTTCGACATATCCTTAACACATCGGGTATCCTGAACTATGTTGATGCACAGTACGATATGGTGCGCAGCGGAATCGGGTTGTACGGTTTTGGGAACGATGCCAAAATAGACCCCCAATTAAAGCCCGTGGCCACACTAAAAACCGTTATCTCCCAAATACATCATATCAAACCGGGAGAGAGTGTGGGGTATAACCGTGGCTTTACTTCAAAAGAACATCGAACCACGGCAACACTTCCCTTAGGTCATGCCGATGGCATTGGTCGCCAATATGGCAATGGAAAAACCTATGTGACGGTCAACGGAAACAAGGCATTTATCATCGGTAATGTATGCATGGATATGATCATGATCGATGTTACCGACATCGATTGCAATGAAGGAGATGAGGTCATCGTGTTCGGAGCACATCCCACCGCCGTGTCTTTCGCTTCCTCGGCACATACAATTTCCTATGAACTGTTGACGGGGATATCGCAACGCGTACAAAGGGTTTTTATCGACCGTTAACATTTCATTAAGAAAATTATTTTCTTAAATTGCACGTCATTAACCAATTAAATCAACTATATCATGTTCAAAGAGTTTAAGAATTTTATCATGACCGGCAATGTCATCGAATTTGCCGTTGCAGTGATCATGGCGGGCGCAGTGGGCCTTGTCGTAAACGGATTCGTATCCGACATCATCATGCCCATTGTGGGCCATTTTTCGGGAGGGGTCGACTTTGCCAACCTGAAGTATGTATTGACCGAAGCCTCTGGCGTGGCCGGAGAGGAAGGTTATGTTGCCGAAAACGCCGTTCGTTGGGGCGCATGGGTCAATACCATCGTAAACCTGATCATCGTCGGTTTGGTGATGTTCATCATCATCAAGGCCTATAACAAGACCAAGACACCCCCAGCGCCCCCAGCGCCGAGTGGCCCTTCACAAGAAGAGCTTTTGACACAGATCAGGGATCTCCTTAAAAAATAATCCCCTTTCATCTCCCTTAGCAATGGGAGATACCGCTACACTGTATATTCCTAAACCCCTGTCATATGGCAGGGGTTCTTTTTGGGTTCCCCCTTCCTGCTTGTTTTAAATATAACATTTTGTTGTAATTTTTATTATTCGGTGCTGCTTTGCTTGTGCAATCACAAAGCTTGCCCTATTTTTGCGAACTAAATCAAAAACAATGAAAGTAGCGGTAGTTGGTGCGACGGGAATGGTGGGCGAAGTGATGTTAAGGGTTTTGGCGGAGCGCGATTTTCCGTTGACCGAATTGCTCCTGGTCGCTTCTGAGCGATCGGTGGGGAAGACCTTGCCCTATCGGGGCAATGACCACAAGATCATTTCCATGGCCGAGGCCGTGGCCGCAAAGCCACAGATCGCCATTTTTTCAGCGGGAGGGGAAACGGCATTGGAATGGGCGCCCAAATTTGCCGCGGCGGGGACCACCGTGATCGACAATTCATCGGCCTGGCGCATGGATCCCGATAAAAAACTGATCGTTCCGGAAATCAATGCCCATGAACTGACGGCCAAGGACAAGATCATTGCCAATCCCAATTGCTCCACCATCCAATTGGTCATGGTCTTGGCGCCACTGCACAAAAAATACCACATGAAACGGGTGGTGGTATCGACCTATCAATCGGTATCGGGCACCGGGGTCAAAGCGGTAAGGCAATTGGAAAATGAAATCAATGGTATTCAAGGAGAGATGGCCTATCCCTATCCCATTGGCAGAAATGCACTGCCGCACTGCGATTCATTTTTGGAAAACGGCTATACCAAAGAAGAGATGAAATTGGCACGTGAGCCTCAAAAAATTCTCAACGACCGCACCTTTTCGGTGTCGGCAACCGCAGTGAGAATACCCACTGCTGGAGGGCATTCCGAATCGGTCAACGTTGAGTTCGCCAACGATTTCGCCCTGGATGAAGTGCGTAAGCTGTTACAACAAACCCCCGGAGTGGTGGTGCAGGACAATCCCGACACCAACACCTATCCCATGCCCATCTACGCCCATGATAAAGATGATGTGTTCGTGGGACGCATCCGCAGGGACGAAAGCCAACGCAATACCCTTAATATGTGGATCGTGGCCGATAACCTTAGGAAAGGGGCCGCAACCAATGCCATTCAGATCGCGGAATACCTGGTTGAAAATCAATTGGTGTAGCCCGACCATTTAAAATACTGTTAAACCTTTGGATTGCGATGCAACCAAAGGTTTTTTTTGTGCTATTTTAGCGCCTCATTTTCCCCTATCGATGAAACACAATTGGTGCCTGTTTGCCTTTGCCACATTGATGTTGGCGTGCCAGAACGTTCCCCAAAAAACTTCCATTTCCGTGAAATACCCAACTACTACAAAAGTTGATACGATAGATACTTATTTCGATGTTCAGGTGAGCGATCCCTATCGTTGGCTGGAAGACGATCGTAGCCCAGAGACCGAAGCCTGGGTACAGGACCAGAACAAAGTGACTTTTGGCTATTTGGAACAGATCGCTTTTCGACAACAGTTGAAAGAACGCCTAGAAAAACTATGGAACTATGAAAAATTGAGCGCCCCTTTTAAAGAAGGCAGTTTCACTTATTTCTATAAAAACGATGGGCTTCAAAACCAAAGTGTGCTCTACCGTCAAAAAGAAGGAGGGGAAGTGTCCGTTTTTTTAGATCCCAATACGTTTTCAGAAGATGGCACCACCTCCTTGGCCGGCCTTAGTTTTACGAAAGACGGGGCATTGGCGGCCTATCAAATTTCAGTTGGGGGCAGCGATTGGCGAAAGGGCATTGTTTTGGATACCCAGACCATGGAAATCGTGGAGGATACTTTGGTGGACATCAAATTCAGTGGCATTTCCTGGTTGGGCAACGAAGGGTATTACTATTCGAGCTACGATAAACCCAAAGGCAGCGAACTCTCCGCCAAAACCGATCAGCACAAGGTTTATTACCATCAATTGGGTACTCCCCAAAAATCGGATGTGTTGGTGTACGGGGGAACCCCTGCCCAAAAACACCGTTATACGGGAGCTACGGTCACCGAAGACGAACATTATCTCATCATTTCGGCCTCGAATTCAACATCGGGCAACAAACTGTTCTTAAAAGACCTTACCAAGCCGAACAGTGAATTGGTCACCATATCCGATAATGAAGAATCGGATAGCTTCATCATTGATAATATGGGTTCTAAACTGTTCATCGTTACCAATAGGAATGCCCCCAATAAAAAAATGGTCTCGGTCGATGCATCGGATCCCACACCGGAACATTGGGTAGACTTTGTTCCGGAAACCGAACATGTGCTTTCCCCGAATAAAGGAGGCGGATACTTTTTTGCGGAATATATGATCGATGCCATATCCAAAGTTTTGCAGTACGATTATGATGGAAAATTGGTTCGCGAGGTGAAACTTCCCGGTGTGGGCAGCGTTTCAGGGTTTGGCGGAAAGAAGGAAGAGAAGGAGATCTATTTTTCCTTCACCAACTATGTCATTCCGGGTTCGTCGTATCAATTTCAAGTGGAAACAGGGGAATATAAGCTCTATTGGAAACCTGAAATCGATTTTAATCCGGAAGACTACGAATCGAAACAAATTTTTTACCACTCCAAGGACGGCACCAAAGTGCCCATGATCATCACTTCTAAAAAAGGCCTGGAATTGAATGGTAAAAATCCAACCATCCTTTATGGTTATGGGGGGTTTGATATCAGCCTTACCCCTTCCTTCAGCGTTGTGAACGCGGTATGGATGGAGCAAGGTGGCGTTTATGCGGTTCCCAATTTACGGGGCGGCGGTGAATATGGTAAAGAGTGGCACGATGCGGGCATCAAGACCAACAAACAAAATGTTTTCGATGACTTCATCGCCGCGGCCGAATACCTCATTGACAACAAGTATACTTCCCCTGATTTTCTTGCCATTCGCGGTGGCAGCAACGGAGGGCTTTTGGTGGGTGCAACCATGACCCAACGTCCGGATCTTATGAAAGTGGCCCTGCCCGCGGTTGGCGTGATGGACATGTTGAGGTACCACACCTTTACGGCAGGCGCTGGCTGGGCCTATGACTACGGCACCGCCCAGGACAGTAAGGAAATGTTTGACTATCTAAAGGGATATTCGCCTTTACATAATGTGAAACCCGGGGTGTCCTATCCCGCAACCATGGTCACTACCGGAGATCACGATGATCGTGTGGTGCCCGCACACAGCTTTAAATTCGCGGCCGAACTACAGGAGAAACAAACGGGTGACAACCCTACCTTGATCCGCATCGAGACCAATGCGGGACACGGTGCAGGGACGCCAGTGAGCAAGACGATTGAACAATATGCAGATATTTTTGCCTTTACGTTCTATAACATGGGCTACGAAACGCTCCCCAATCAATCAGTTTTGAAGGAATTTAAAGATTAGCCCGTTCCGATCATGGGGATAGCCGCTTCGGTGGGGTGCCGCTCCAACCAAAACAGCCCATGGTTATTTTGGCAAAGGCTTTCCTTGACCCTTTATGACTTGTCAGAACAAATGTGGCACCTCAAAAAAGCATGGGATTTTTCTTTATTTAATGCAGTAGCCTTAATTTCGCCCTAACTTATTATTTGCTTCTAAAAACCATGCTGCACCTTCAAAATGTTAGTTTTGCCTATGGGTCCGTTCCGGTTTTGGAAAATATTACCCTAAAAGTGGCCAACGGAGAACATCTCTCCATTATCGGTGAAAGTGGTTGCGGCAAAAGCACCCTGCTTAAAATAATCTATGGCCTTTTGCAGGTGCAAAAAGGGAAAGTAGCATGGGATGGCAAGGAAGTGCTTGGGCCAGACTTCAACCTGGTGCCCGGGGAACCTTATATGAAATACCTTTCCCAAGATTACGACCTTATGCCGTTTACCACCGCTGCGGAAAATGTGGGGCAATTCCTATCGGTATTCGAGCCCGAAGAAATGAAGCGGCGTACAAGTGAACTGCTCGAGATACTGGAAATGACCGAATTCGCCAAAACCAAAGTGAAATATTTAAGTGGCGGCCAGCAACAACGTATTGCGCTGGCAAGGGTGCTGGCTCAAGAACCCCAGGTATTGTTGTTGGACGAACCTTTTGGACATATCGATAATTTCCGAAAGAACAGTCTCCGCCGCAACCTTTTTTCGCATTTAAAAGAGCAACAGATCACCGTTATCACCGCAACACATGACCCAAACGACGTGCTGGGCTTCGCAGATCGCGTCGTCGTCATCAAAGATGCCGGCATCCTGGCCGATGACACCCCCAAAAACCTATATGAAAGGCCCAAAAGTATGTATGTCGCCTCCCTGTTCGGGGAAGCCAACCATATTCCTTTGCATATCATAAAGTCATATGCCGATACCAAAAGACATATCATCGTGTACCCCCATGAATTTAAGGTTTCGGAGAAATCAGGGTTGGAAGTGACGGTCGACAGATCGTTCTATATTGGGGGCAACTATATGATGGTGGGCAACTATGAAGGTAAAATGCTTTATTTCAACCACCATTTGCCTTTGGAAAAAGGCAAAAAAGTCTTCCTCAATATTTCCATTGAGACCATCAACCAACGTTTGGCAGAGATTTAGGACATGAACAAGACCCAATTATTAAAAGAATTGCAATTCAAGGCCATAAGAAGTGGCGGGGCCGGGGGACAGCACGTCAATAAAGTTTCTTCAAAAGTCGAAATCACCTTCAATGTCTTGGCCTCCAATGCGCTTTCGGCTTGGGAGAAGGACCGCATTTCCTTAAAATTGGACAAACGTTTGACCAAGGAAAAGGCGCTGATGCTCCAATGTGACGAAAGCAGGAGCCAACACAAAAACAAGCAATTGGCCATAAAGCGCCTTTTCGAAATCTTGGAAGCGGCGCTCCACGTCGCCAAAAAAAGAAGACCTACCAAACCATCGAAATCGGCCATCGAGAAACGCTTGTACCGGAAAAAAACCCTGGCACAAAAAAAACAGGGCCGAAAAAAATTTGATCTTGAATAGGGATCGGATGAAAAGTCAAAACCGGAGCAAGAGGCCGGCTCCGGTTTTTTTAAACGAACCCAAACTCTGAAAAACACGCAACGCTTGTGCGCAAAAATGACGCTATTTTGGCAAGGAAAGGTTAAGCAATGGTCATCATTGTTTTACGAAATTTCCACCTATTCCGGATACAGCATAAGTGCTGGTCCCGGCATCTTTTGCGTATCGATTTCCAGACCCAATAGCTGCATAACGGTCGGCGCAATTTGATCGCTGTATAGCTGTTCGGGCTTTGCGACTTCTCCTTGGCGTACGATTCCGTTCCCAAAAACCACCAGCCATACCTCCCCGGCGCCCTGGACCTCATTTCCATGGCCTTTCCAAGTTTCCAGCGGAGATGTGCCCCTACCGTGATCGGTAGTGATGAGAAAAACGGTCTGCCCTTTGTAGAAGGGGTCTTTTTGTGTAAAGCCCCACAGTTCTTTGATCATCCCATCGGTGGTGTGGGCCGATCTCAAATAGGCCTGATAGTTCCCATCATGGGCAAAATCATCGGTTTCCCCGTAAGAGATGAAAACCAGTTCGGGATGTCTTTTTTTCATGAACTCCAGGGCATAATGGTGGGTAAAGGCATCGAGCCTTACGCTGCCCCATGGACTGGGAACTTCTGACTGTAGTTCATTGAGGAAAATTTCCCGCTCGCTTAAATCATCGCCCGTAGCATTTTCAAAACCCGCATTCACCGGCACCCCTGAACGCCCTTCGTTGACTATAAAGGGAAAAACGTCCCAGCTGCCAAAGGCGGCCACCTTGCCATTATAGTCCGGATCCTTGTTGGCGTGCTCCAGGACCGTAATATTGGGATTGTCGATTTTATCGTTGCTGGTAATATGGATATCATCGGCCATCCCGGTCAAGATTTCATTGTATCCGGGATAGGAGAACCACATTTTGTTCGTGAGGTCGAGCCTGCTGCCCTTGCTTCGGTTGCCGTGGATTTGCCCCATTTTGATGACATGGTCCCAAACAAAAGGCATCAATACTTCCCTTCTTTCCTCGGCCGTATTGCGCCAAAACTGTTCTTTCAGCCCCATGGTATCTTCCACGTAAACTTGATTGGCGATCAGCTGGGGATCGGCACCGGTAAATAGCTCCTGCCAGCGAAATCCGTCCAGGGTGATCAGCACTACTTTGGGATGTTCCGGTTTTTGTGCCTGTAGCGTGGCAATGCCAAAGATTAGAGCCAGTACGGTCAATAATACCACACAGGCTAAAGGGTTGCTGTTTTGTTTTTTCATGCCTCGGAATATGTTGGCCCATCGATTTTGGCCGTTTATAAGCCCGGAACAAAGCGAATCCGGGTTGTATTTTAGTGGATTTCCTGCACCTTGATCTGCTCGCCGTTAAAAACGACCACATCCCCTACCGATTTGCCGAGCAGCAGTTGGCCCATGGGGGTGGACGTGGAAATACAATAGATCGATTGGTCCCCTTCCTTGAACTGGCCAGCCGAAATGGCCAAAAAATAGTTGTGCTTGGAAGTCTGCACCAGACTTCCCAGGCCAATGATTTCATTGACCGACCTGATATTGACCTTGCCCAGAACGCTCTCCATTTTCTCGGCCTCGGAAAGCTGCTGGCCCAGTTTTTCCTGTTCCAGTTGCAGCATGGCACGGCCCGTTTCGTGTTTATCGCCAGAGCTGTTCTTATCCTCGGAATCCAAAGCGTCCCTAAGGTCTTTTTGACTGCTTTTAATTCTTGAAATCCTGTTCTTCACGAAAGTATCGCAAAACTGGAAAAGGCTTGTCTTTAGATTTCGGTTCAGCATCGGACGGCAGATTGGGTTGTAGGATATAAGGACCAATAAGGCCTTAAAAGTAGAATTAATTTGGCAAAAAAAGGCACTAAATTTCGGTTTCCTGCTTTAGTCGACCGCATGGTACAGATCGGCCAATCGATATTCCAAAAACTCGATAATGGTCCCCTCGTCTTCACCGTTTACAGCCATTCTATACACCCGGTCGAAGTTCTCCGCTTTAAAAAATTCAAGGTCTGCCGTGCGCTCCTCGCTGAAGATATTCCAAGACAACAATCCTTCCAGCATTTTTCTATGCGCATCGTATCTCCTGTTGATCAGGGCGCGCTTGTTGTTGGTGATCCCGCTTCGAATGGGTTGATCCGCGAGATACTGTTCGTTCCACTTTTCTTGCTCCGAACGAAGACGGCTATCCGCTTTTTGGGCCTCCGCTATGATTTTGAAATAGGCCCTGGTGACCAAACTGTGGTATTTATCCTTAAACCTCAGCTCACGGTCGGTGTCCGGCGAAAATGGCCGGGCAAATGCCTCTTTGCCCGAAAGCGTACTGTAGTCTTTTTTTTTGTTGGCCTTTGCATTGGAATTGCTGGCCATCAAAGAATTTGTCCATGCTTCAGATTTAACGATCTCGGCCCAAACCCTGTCATATTCCCGATCGTACTTCGATTTGGTGGGCGCACAGCCTTCGATGCCTGAAAAGAATAGCGCCACCGCACAGGCCTGAACGAAAAATTTGAAAGAATCCTTGGTCATACATTAACTTCTTTATCCATGGGCACGGCCACCATCAATCCTAAAAGTGCATATAGAATGTCCATTCCCTTGGAAAGGGGCACTTATAGCAACATGGTATAATGGGTATGTTCTTCCGTTTTTATACGGAATTTGAAGGTAAGTCTGAGGGGTAGTACAAACTGTTATTTGGGAGGAACAAGATAAGAAATTATGGGACTGCTGCCTTGTAATAAGGTTCATTGTTCATAAAATCGGATAAACCTCAATATAGGGTTGGCCCAAGCCTAGACCAAGTCGGCCAATTCCTGTCCAACGGCACTGCCGATGGCGATGCCCATCCCGCCCAATCTTACCCCGCAAGAGACGTTATCGGATACTTGCTTGACGATGGGTCTTTTTTGATCGCCCATGCCCATGATTCCGCTCCATCGGTGTTCTATTTCAAAAGGGGTGTTGGGCAAGATCATTTCTTTCAAAATGGTTTCCAATCGGTTTTGGACCAGTGGGGTCTCCCCGAAAACCGTGGTTTCCTCGGCTTTGAAGTCGAGGTTTCTGCCTCCCCCGAATAAGATGCGATCATCGATATCTCTGAAATAATAATAGCCTTCATCGATATGAAAAGTGCCCCTGATATGCAGTTTTTCGATGGGTTTGGTGATCAAAACCTGGGCACGGGCCGGTTTTACCGCTTCGTTCACCAACTGGGCTGCAAAACCATTGGTCGCGATCAACAATTTATTCGTGTCGAAGTTGAATTGGTCAGTTTCAACCGATACGGTGCTTCCGTGGTCTGAAAAGGCCTTCACCGTAATCGAATTCAACAGCACGATTCCCTTTTTGTGAGCCAAATGCAGGAGGGCGGCCATCATTTGGCCCGTGTTCAGTTGGGCTTCATGATCATTGGTAATGTAGTTGGGCCGAATCTTATGAAAGTGGAAGCTGTTGCCATGGATCCTAAAGGCCGCTTCCTTGAATACGGGGCGGAGCAACCCATTGATCATTGCCATGCGTTCGATACATTCCTCATACAACCCCCCTTGTTCGTCGGTAAATAGCTCATGTCCGCCAAGTTGCCGAAAGCCGATTTTGCGATCCCCTAAGGTTTTCCTTAACAACGCTATCCCGTTCCATCGCTTCCGGACCAGATCGAAAACTTCTTCTGGGGTATGGGCCTGAAGATCGGCCTTGATTTCAGAAATACTGCCAAAACAGGCAAATCCAGCATTTTTAGTGCTTGCCCCCTGAGGCAATATGCCCTTTTCCAGGACCATTATCTTGGCTTTGGGGTATCGTGAACGCAGCTGAAGGGCGCAGCTAAGCCCCACAATACCACTGCCCACAATGGTAAAATCGATGTTCGATAACCAGGTTTTGTATTCCCAATAGCTCAGGTTCATCCCGCGAAAGTAAAAACAAGTTTTGGTGACGGCTACTCTTCCGGTTGCGGTTTCATCACAAAGTCTTCCATGAATTTGGTCGTATAGTTTCCGGCAAGGTAGTCGGGATGGTCCATCAATTGCCTGTGAAAGGGAATGGTGGTTTTGATGCCCTCTATGACAAACTCATCCAGTGCACGCTTCATTTTATTGATGGCCTCTTCCCTGGTCTGGGCCGTGGTGATCAATTTGGCGATCATCGAATCGTAGTTCGGGGGAATGGAGTAGCCACTGTAAACATGTGTGTCTAGACGTATCCCATGCCCACCCGGGGTATGCAATGTGGTGATCTTTCCCGGTGATGGCCTGAAACCGTTGTAAGGATCTTCCGCATTGATCCTGCATTCTATGGAATGCAGTTTTGGGTAGTAGTTTTTACCGGAAATGGGAACGCCACCGGCCACCAGAATTTGTTCCCTGATCAAATCATAATCGATCACTTGTTCGGTGATGGGATGCTCTACTTGGATCCTGGTGTTCATCTCCATAAAATAGAAGTTCCTGTGCTTGTCGACCAGAAATTCAATGGTTCCCGCCCCTTCGTATTTTATATATTCCGCCGCCTTAACGGCTGCCTTGCCCATATCTTCCCTAAGCTTGTCGGTCATAAAGGGGGAGGGGGTTTCTTCCGTCAATTTTTGGTGCCTGCGTTGAATGGAGCAGTCTCTTTCCGAAAGGTGACAGGCTTTGCCATATTGATCGCCTACCACTTGGATTTCGATATGACGGGGTTCCTCGATCAGTTTTTCCATATACATGGCCCCATTGCCAAAGGCTGCTTTTGCTTCCTGAACCGCACTGTTGAACAGTTCTTCCATCTTTTCCTCTTTGAAAACGGCCCGCATCCCTTTGCCACCGCCTCCGGCAGTCGCTTTGATCATCACCGGGTAGCCCATCTTTTTAGCGGTTTTTTTGGCATCTTCCACATCTTTTAACAGCCCATCAGAACCCGGAACGGTTGGGACACCGGCCTTCTTCATGGTCGCTTTTGCCGTGGCCTTGTCGCCCATTTTGTCGATTTGTTCGCCGGAGGCACCGATGAATTTGATCTGGTGCTCGGCACAGATTCTTGAAAATTTGGAATTCTCCGATAAGAACCCGTAACCGGGGTGAATGGCATCGGCATTGGTGATTTCCGCGGCAGCGATGATGTTGGGTATCTTCAAGTATGATTCACTGCTTGGCGGGGGGCCTATACATACCGCTTCGTCAGCAAAGCGAACGTGGAGACTTTCCTTATCGGCCGTGGAATAAACCGCAACGGTTTTGATCCCCATCTCTTTACAGGTCCTGATCACACGTAATGCGATCTCGCCCCTGTTTGCTATCAATATTTTTTTGAACATGCCTATTGAAAATTTAAAAATCTGACCACATGGCATTCCGCTTTACACGGAGGGCAACCTTAGTGATTTGAATTTTATGGTTATGATGGATCTACCAAAAACAGCGGTTGGTCGAATTCTACCGGAGAAGAATCATCGACCAATATTTTTACGATTTTACCCGAAATCTCGGATTCGATGTCGTTGAACAATTTCATCGCTTCGATAACGCATAGCACGTCTCCTTTGCCAATGTTGTCTCCCACCTCAACAAAGGATGGTTTATCGGGGGAAGGCTTTCTATAGAAAGTGCCGATGATGGGCGACTTGATGGTGATGTATTTGCCGTCATCATCTGCTGGGGCTTTGGTCGATTGACTTCCTGCTGCCACTGGCGTCTCAGTTGGGGGAGCTGCCATTTGGGTAGGCTGCTGTGCCATGGGAATCTGTTGCACGTAGGTGGTTTCGCGCCCACTGCCCAATGCCCCAGTACGGATCGAAATCTTGAGGTCCTTCATTTCAAGCTTCACTTCCGTGGCACCCGATTTGGCTACGAATTTGATCAGGTTTTGAATGTCTTTGATATCCATGTAAATTAATTTTGGTTAGCGATCTTTATTTTGTGTATGCCCATTTCAAATAAATGGCGCCCCAGGTGAAGCCACCACCGAAGGCCGCAAATACGATGTTGTCTCCCTTTTTGAGTTGTTTTTCATAGTCGGCCAGCAACAAGGGCAGGGTGGCAGAGGTCGTATTTCCATAATACTGTATGTTCATCATGACCTTGGAATGATCGAGTCCCATGCGGTTCGCCGTGGCATCGATGATGCGCTTATTCGCCTGGTGCGGCACCAGCCAAGCCACGTCTTCATGGTTGAGTTGGTTGCGCTCCATGATATATGCAGCAGCATCGGCCATATTGCTGACCGCAAATTTGAACACCGATTTTCCATCTTGATAGATGTAATGTTTTCTGTTCTTGACGGTTTCCAAAGTTGCCGGCAGCAGAGACCCGCCAGCATCCATATTCAAAAAATTCCGGCCTACCCCATCCGATCTTAGGAACTCGTTCTGAAACCCAAGGCCTTCATTGTTAGGTTCAAATAAAACGGCCCCTGCACCATCCCCGAAGATGATACAGGTGGTGCGGTCGGTATAATCAACGATCGACGACATTTTATCGGCTCCGATGAGCAATACTTTTCGATACCTCCCCGATTCGATATAACTGGCAGCGGTCGATATTCCGAACAAAAAACTGGAACAGGCCGCCAGCAGATCATACCCAAATGCATTGGTTGCCCCTATTTCGGTCGCGACAAATGCCGCGGTGGAAGCTACCAGGGTATCCGGGGTTACGGTGGCCACGATGACCAAGTCTATTTCTTTAGGGTCGATGTTCCCCTTTTTGAGAAGTTCCTTGGCTGCCTTGATGGCCATGTACGATGTTCCTTCCCCTTCTTCCGGTTTTAAGATCCGTCGTTCTTTGATGCCAGTGCGGGTGGTAATCCATTCATCATTTGTCTCAACCATCGCTTCCAACATTTTGTTGGTAAGCACAAAGTTTGGTACATAAGCCCCTACAGCGGTAATGGCAGCAGTTAATTTACCCATTCCAATGAATTGATTTGTGTCGAAAAAGCAACAAAAACACCACTAAATTGTTGAAAAATAGTGATTTTTAATGACTTTTTGACGATAAACAGTGTTTTTAAGCGGGCTTTTGGATCGAGATCGGAACTGCTGACGGTATCATACATCGCTACCTCCCTCGATCGTCCGAGTTTTTCAAAAGTGGTTTTCGGCCCATTGGGTCGGTTTCCGCCCCAACAATGCACAAAAAAGCCCCCAACTGTAACATTGGGAGCTCCACTTTTTAAAATACCCCGGGGCTAAGCCTCGGCAGTTTCAGTTTTATCGATAAGGATTTGACCTTTATAGTAAAGTTTGCCCTCATGCCAATGTGCCCGGTGGAACAAATGCATTTCGCCCGTTGTCGGGTCGGTGGCCAAGGTAGGGGCAACCGCTTTGTAGTGGGTTCGTCTTTTATCCCTTCTCGTTTTCGATATTTTTCTCTTAGGATGTGCCATTGATCACTTATTTATCCGTTTTAAACTTTTTTAATGCGTCCCATCTCGGGTCGTTTTCTGTTTTATGCTCCTGTGTTTCTTTTGGTTGAAGTGCCTTCAGTTTATCAAGGGCCTCCGATTTTAGGGTGCCATCCAATACCCCGGGATGGGTGCGTTTCTGCGGCACCGCCAATACCAACATCTCGTAGAGGTATTGGGCTATATTGATCTGGTGTTCCCCGTGGGGAATGATCAACAATTCATCATCCTCGTCATTATAGGTCTCCCCGAATTTTACGACCAGTTCCATGGTCGTGGCAATCGGTTGGTCAAAGGGTTCGTTGGTGACATCACAGTCGACATTGACGGTTCCCTTCGCCGCGAACTCCAATTCAAGCATTGTGCTGGTTTTGTTCAGTACAACGTTTACCATGATATGGCATGACCTAAATTCATCGTAACCAAAAGATTCAAAGAACTCGTTTTCAATTACGTATTCAAACTGGTGTTTTCCTAGCTTCAATCCTGAGAAAGGAATGAGATATTCCTTATTCTTCATCCTTAACGACACTGGTTCAACGTAAATGACCATCTAAAAGATGGGGTGCAAAGATAATATTATTTTGCTAAAAGCCAATTCTTATCAAGAAATAAACGAATGTTTGCCCAGTCTCCCTTTAAGGGGGAAAATACCTGGGCAAAAAAGGTCTAACGCCGCATTTTCTGCTTCTGCATCGCATTCTCGCTCAGGTCCTGAAATTCCCTGCGATTCTTAAAAATTTGAAGGGCCGTATAAACAGCTTCTTTAAAGGAGCTGTAATCGGCAATCCCTTTGCCCGCAATTTCATAAGCCGTCCCATGATCCGGGGAGGTACGTACCTTCGTGAGGCCCGCCGTAAAATTCACCCCTTTTCCAAACGACAGGGTTTTAAAGGGAATTAGGCCCTGATCGTGATAGGCGGCCAATACGGCATCAAAATCCGAATAGGCATGGGAACCAAAAAATCCATCTGCAGAATAGGGCCCGAAGACCAGGTGTCCGGCATCAGACATTTCCCGGATCACCGGTTTCATGATTTCCTCATCTTCCTGCCCGATCACACCATGGTCGCCACTGTGCGGATTGATGCCCAAAATCGCAATTTTGGGGCGTCTTATCCCAAAATCCATCATCAATGACTTCTCCATGGTCCTCACTTTGGTGCGGATCAAAATGGGATTGATGGCAGCGGGGGCATCCTTAAGGGGCAGATGATCGGTGAGCAGCCCCACTTTAAGTTCGTCACTTACCATGAACATGAGGCTTTCTCCCCCAAGTTCCTGGGCGAGGTAATCGGTATGGCCCGCGAATTTGAAATCCTCGGCCTGTATGTTGTTCTTGTTGATAGGGGCAGTGACCAAGACATCGATATCCCCGTTCTTCAGGGCGGCGACCGCCGATTTTAGGGATTGTAAGGCATATTCGCCCGCTTCCTTGGTTTCCTTTCCGAAGGCCACTTCCGGCACTTCCTTCCATACGTTCAGCACGTTGATCTTTCCTTCGAGGGCATCCGAAGCTTCGCTGATGCCATGATAGTTGATTTCTATGCCGAGCTCGGTCTTTTGAAAGGAAATGGTTTTGTTGGAAGCAAAGAAGATCGGGGTACAAAATTCGAGCATGCGGGTGTCCTCAAAAGTCTTCAGGGCGACTTCACAGCCTATCCCATTAAGGTCTCCCACCGATATGCCCAACTTTATTTTCTCATTCTCGTCCATTATATCTTTACCTTTGTGTCCACAATTTCAGCACAAAACTACTTAAATTATACGGAAGATGTTTACGGGAATTATTGAAACTTTGGGCACGGTAGGGAAACTTGAAAAAGAGGGAAGCAATCTTCACATCACGGTAAAATCGCCATTGGCCAGGGAATTGAAAATCGATCAAAGCGTGGCCCACAACGGGGTCTGCCTTACCGTAGTGGATGTTACGGATGACCGCTATAAGGTCACCGCAATTGATGAGACCTTACAAAAATCCAATTTGGGCCAACTAAAGATCGGCGATCCGGTGAATCTGGAGCGGGCCATGGTTTTGGGCAGTCGTCTTGATGGGCACCTTGTGCAGGGCCATGTCGACCGAACCGGGGTCTGTGCCGGGATCGAACTGAAAGACGGAAGCTGGATATTTTCTTTTTCCTATGCTCCGTCCCCCGATCATCTTACCATTGAAAAGGGCTCGATCACCATTGACGGTACGAGTTTGACGGTGATCGATTCGGGGATCGATACCTTTAGCGTGGCCATCATTCCCTACACCTACGAACACACACGGTTCAAATCGTACCGGGTGGGCAGTACCGTAAACCTTGAATTCGATATGATCGGGAAATATGTGGCCAAACTCCTTTCGGCACGCCAATTATAAGGTCGTTGGACTATTGAAACTCGAATTGGCCCTTTGGCAGTAGGGGCTGGCTTACTCCTCAAAAAAACTGATGGAAGAACCGATCCAGGTATCTTGGGTCAAATGCGACACGTTGATCAGGTCGCCTTTGCCCATCCGAGTCAGGTTGATGATGGGCTTCAACCGGTTTTCTGCGGTATTCCATGCATACAGAATGCGCAGTTCCACTTTTGAATTTTTTTCGGTATTGGTCTTGATCAATGGGGCATAGACCACTTTGCGCTGCAACAGATAATTTTGTTTGTCCTTGATCTGTGCGATGGTCTCCATGGTAGGGTGCAGGTCGATTCCCTTGCCCGCAAATGAGAACAGCGGCTTCATCACATAATCGTGCAGATCGATGCCTTCGGGGTAGTCGTTCAAATAATAGGACGGCGGAATGGCCTTGTGCCGCAGCATGGGCATAATACATTTTGAAATGATAAAAAACCAATCGGGATGGGTGATCCACTCCACTTCCACATCATCGAAAAGGTTAAAATCGGTCTTTAAATTTTCGATCCGCTGCAGCTCATCGAAAATTACCCTGTTGTAAATCCGGGTGATCGGGGTCTTTTTTCCATTTTTTTCGTAAAAAAGGTTTCGTCCTTCCTTAATTACCTTGGTCAGACAAACCACCTCTATGCCGAGGGCCTTTCTGGTGGCCCAAAAATCGATCCGGGTCTTCTGCTTTTCAGGAAACAACTCGAGCAGGATTACATTTTCAGGATTTTCCTTGCCGACAATCACCTTTCTCACTTCCTCCAAATAGCGCTTCTCATCCAGCCCATCAAGATAATACTGAAATCCTTTTTTGGGGATGTTCGGGTAATTTTTAAGAAATGTCCTGCCCAAAAAGGGCTGGTAGAACATTAAGGATGGAAAAGCTTGAAGTTCAATAAGTTGTGGGCCTATTCCGCCTTTTCCATCATCACAGAGTCCAAAATCGATCGCCAAAAAATGGGGGTTGCCCAAGGGGTTGGGTGATTGCAGATGCTTAGGGGTGAACCGTTGTCTCAGGGCTTCGAAATCCAAGGCGTTGATCTGTTCCAGAATGGCGTCACAAGCCTCAAAGACTTTTTGCTTTATCGCTTTATCGATAAAGACCGGCGTTTCCGAAATGCGGAAGGCACAAGGTTCCCCAAAGGTATCGGCCACCTCTTTTTGAAGGTTTTCATAATAGGCCTCCTTGAAATCGCGGTTAAAGGCTTCCCTGATGCTCGGAATCATACAGACATTAATTTAAAGGTATCGATGCTATCGGCCGCTTGTTTTAGAAAACGGGGAATGATGGTATGGTTGGTCTTCATGATCTTGTCGTCATCGTCTAAATGGGCAATCATATCCAAATACTTTGCTTTGCCGTGCTTTTTGATGATCGTTTTCCGTTTGTCGGCCCGTTGGAAATAGTGGAGCATGCCAATCGAATCCGCTTCCGGATGAAACTGTACCCCAAATATCTCCTTGCTGAACCGAATGGCCATCACCGCCCTTTCCAAGGGCACGTGTTCCCGGATCTTTTCCCGGCAGAGCACTTTTCCTTCCAGGGTATCCAATTTCCATTCGTTGGGACCCACAACTTGGTAGTCCCTTGAATCAACGGCATAAAATGGATCGTTAAGGCCTTCGAAAAGGGGCTCATGTTCTCCGCTCTTCGTTTTGTAGATGGGGAATATCCCGAATGAGGTAGTCCGTCGTTTGGTCACCTTTGCCAAATCCCAGTGAACACATGCCAACTGAAACGAATGACAGATCAGGAACAGGTGTTTTTTGTTGGGTTTCGATAGGTTGTGGTGCAACAGGGCGTCCAAAAAATTAAAATAATCAGCCTCCCAAGGCTCCCCCAAGACCATGGGGGCCCCGGGGCCTCCCGAGGAAATAAAGATATCGTAGTCTTCAACCACAGGGGTTTTCCCTTCTACCCTCACCTCGAAAACATCGAAGTTCCCGCTTATATCGTCCTGTGACAAAAATTCGGTCACCAACGCCTTGATGCATCGCATCCCTTCGTTGGCTTGGCCTGCATTCATGTCCAAGACCGCGACTTTATAATTGTTGTGCATGTATTCTATTTTGTTCGGCCAACCTGCCCGGGCCGCTACGCTCCTTTATAATCCTTTTGCGGTCTCAGCCACCACATATTTTACGACTTCCTTGAGGTCTTTGGTCTCTTCAAACACCTTGAGTTGCCTATCTGCCCCAGAGCCCTGTTCCAGGATTTGATAAACGAAGTTGACTTCTTTTCGGCAACCGAGATCGTCTACCACGTCATCGATGAATTCCAAAAGCTCCTCCATCAAGGTGGCAAATGGTACTTCTTCCTCCTTCCCGAAATCGATCAATTTGGCCTCGATGCCCCAACGGGCTGCGCGCCATTTGTTCTCATTGATCAGGATGCGCCGATATCCCCTGAAACTTTGGTTCTTTTGGTGCAATTTGCTCAATTTGGCAATGATACACTGCATCAAGGCCGCAACACACACCACTTCATCGACGGTCATGAGCATGTCACAGACCCGGAATTCGACAGTGGGGTAAAATGGATGAAGGCGAATATCCCACCAAATTTTCTTGCCATTATCGATACAGTTCGTCTTTACCAACAATTCCACGAATTTGTCGTACTCCCCTACACTTGCAAAATAAGGAGGGATGCCCGTACGTGGAAATTTATCGAATATTTTGGACCGGAACGATTTGAACCCTGTTTCACGACTCTCCCAAAATGGTGAATTCGTAGATAGGGCATAGAGATGGGGCAGAAAATACCGGGCAACGTTCATGATCTGCAGCCCTTCCTCCCTGCTGGGGATTCCCACGTGCACGTGCATCCCAAAAATAAGGTTTGATCGGGCCACATCTTTCATCTCCTGGATCAACACATCATACCGCGGATTTGGGGTGATCAATTGTTCGCTCCAATGTGAAAATGGATGGGTACCGGCCGCTGCCACCTTTAGGTCTTCCTTGGCGGCAAGCTCAAATATCTGCTGGCGCAAATAAGATACCTCATCCCTGGCCTGCTGGATGTTCTCACAGACATTGGTGCCCATTTCCACCACCGATTGGTGCATCTCCTCCTTAATGCGCTCTTTCAGGATTACCTTTCCCCCATCGATGATCTTCGACATTTGGGAATGCAGGGTTAGCGTATTGGCATCAAGTATCTGAAATTCTTCCTCTATTCCCAGTGTGAATTTATGCATATCGATTCTTTCGGATAATACGGTAATCTATTTTGTTTTTTTCGCGCTGCTCTTGGTCGCTGTTTTTTTTGGGGCGTCCAAACCGCCTTTTGCGGGTTCCCGTTTCACTGCCGCAGTGGTTGATTTTGCCTTTTTGGGGGCTTCCTTTTTAACGGTGGTTGCCGTTGGTTTGGTTGCGCCTACCTTTGGGTTGGCCACCTTTTTAGCGGGGGCCGCTTTTTGTTTGGACGTTATTTTGGCCTTCGGGGCCGCCTTGGCCTTGGCCGCGGCTGGCTTAACGGCCTTTATCGTTGCCGATTTTGCCGTTCGCGAAGGCTTTTTCGCCGCGACCTTTTTGGCAGCTGGCTTTTTGGCAGATGGTTTTTTGGGCGTGGCGGTTTTGGTTTTTGTGGCTTCAGGCACGGCCGCGCCTTTGATAAAGCCGCCCCAAGAAGAATTACTTTGTTTTTCCTTGTGGGAAAGGGCTTTTTCTATGGCAAACTTGGCCGCATGTTTTACGATCCAATCGAAGTTGGCCTGGCCTACCGAATTCACATCGGCATCGGGCGCAGGATTGCAGAAGTCGATGGCAATGGGAATTCCGTCACGAACCGCGAACTCCACGGTGTTGAAATCATAGCCGAGGGCCTGGTTGAGTTTAATGGTATAATCATGAATGGTTTTCATCAATTTTTTATGCTCCTCGCCCTTGGTCTTCGGTTCAGTGGCATAGCGCAGATGAAATTCGTTCCTGGGCTCATAGGGCATGATGTGCACATATTTTTGTCCCAGGCAATATACCCTGTAATAATCCTCAAAAACGATTTCCTCCTGGAGCATCATTACCAATTGGCCCGTTTCTCCATGTTTGTTGAACAGGTCGTCTGGACTGTCTACACGATAAACACTTTTCCATCCTCCGCCTGAATGGGGCTTCATATAGGCCGGAAATCCGATATAGTCGAAAATATAGTCCCAATCCAATGGTGCCTTTAGGTTTCGGAACGACTTTTCGGTGGTGTCGTCGGGCCGCTCCTTAGAAGGCAACAGTACCGTTTTAGGTACCGGAATCCCTAACTGGATCGACAGGCAGTTGTTAAAAAATTTCTCGTCGGCACTCCACCAAAAAGGGTTGTTGATCACTGCCGTTCCCATAAGTGCCGCATTTTTAAGGTAGGCCCTGTAAAATGGGGCTTCCTGGGAAATGCGGTCGATGATCACGTGATACCCGCAATCAATGCCCTGTTGCACCTTATCGATTAGGACGGGCTCGGCAACGACCTTGCCCCCTCCCTGTGCGTTCACTTCATCGATAAAGGCCCAAGGGAAAGTGTCTTCCATCCCAAATAATATTCCTACTTTCTTTGCCATGATATTTTATATTGTTAGTTGTGAGTTTATAATTATAGTTGTTCGTTTATGATTAAAAATATTTGCCTATGTACTCGGGAAACACCATTTTCCAAAGGGGCCAATCGTGTTCGATCCATTTCTTTTCGTCGTACCAATAGGGAATGCCCTTCGCCTCCAAGATGCCCGCCATATTTTGGTTTTTCGGCTGGCAACTGTCCCAATCGGAAGTGCTCAGCACGATCTGCATATGATGGTATTGCCACCCTTCCGCATTTTGCATGAATTCATCCGGACAATTCAAATAGATGCGCAGATCATCCGATAATGGGGTGAAATTGCGAATATTGAAGACCCCGCTCATCGTAAAGAGGTGCGACACCAGATCGGGATAGCGGAAAGCGGTATTGGCCGCATGGTATCCCCCAAAACTGACCCCCGCCACGGCAACCCTATGGGTGTTGCACTCATTTTGAATATAAGGGATCAACTCCTCCTTCAAGAACTGCATGTACAGTTCATAGTTGTGTATTTTCACCTCCGATGCCAAATCATCGGCATAGAACGAAAGCATATCTATCGTTTCCACATTGTAAAGCTTGATACGGCCTTCATCAACAAAACGCATCACCGATCCGTTCAGGCCAAAGTCCGTATTTTGGGTGAACTGCCCGCCCGAAGATGGAAACATCAAAACAGGGTGGCCCCAATGCCCGGTCACTTCGACATTGATATTTCTCGATAAGATATTCGAATAATACGGAATGTACTGTATGTCGGCCATAGTTCACAATATAGACTAAAATTACTTAACTGTCAATCCTTTAAGGTCGGCAAAAGTAATTTATTTTCGAATGGAAACGCTTCAATTTTTTTGGAATCCTTATACTTGCAGACCCAATAAAAAATTCATGCGGTATCAAGTCGATTTTATAAGTCTCAAGGGAAGCTTTTTCTCGAAAAATTTGAACCGTTCGGTAAAATTCAGGTGGGTGGCGCCGCCCCATTATGAAGGCGCCAAGGAAGCTTTCCCCGTATTGATGATGAATGACGGCCAGGATTTCAATGCACTGAACCTGGAACGTGCTTTGACCTTGGCCTATGCCAACCCAATAATACGGCCATTTATTTATGTGGGCATCGAAGCCAATGAGAACAGGTTACAGGAATACGGTACAGCCGCCTTTGCCGATTTCAAGGGCAGGGGCAGTCTTGCTCCCAAGTATGCCGCCTTTGTGATGGAAGAATTTATGCCATTCCTGAAAGACAGATTCAAGGTTTCGGATCAGGGCAAAGATTGGGTCTATGGTGGCCTGTCTCTGGGCGGCCTATCGGCTTTCGATATCGCTTTCCACAATTTCCGTTCTTTCGGTAAGGTAGGCGTGTTCAGCGGTTCTTTTTGGTGGCGTAAAAAGGCCTACATCAAAAAAGATATGGCCGATCGAAGCAGGATCGTCCTGGACACGGTCAAGAACGGCACCTTCAGTCCCCATCTAAAATTCTGGTTCCAATGCGGAACGGAAGACGAGACCGCCGACCGAAACAACAACGGTATCATCGATGCCATAGACGATACCCTCGATCTAATCAAGGAACTGAGCCAAAAAGGATATTCCTACCCGGGCGACATCACTTATGTAGAAATTGAAGGCGGCAAACACGATATGCCAACCTGGGGGCTCATTTTTCCGGCATTCATCGAATGGGCTTTCGGAACAAAAGCCCTGCATTGAAGGCCAAACAGGTCGTTTGGCTTATACTTTTATGAAAATCCCCTTTTTATGAAGCACATAGCCCAACAGCACATAAAAACCGACCACGGTTAGGGCATATAAAAGGGAAGACATCTGCATCGACATGAAATCATGGACATAGATCGATTGAAAAAGCCATCCATGGAGCGAGGCATCCCCGTTCACCTTGATCATCCCCAAAATTTTACTGATAAAGCTCGATAAGAAGTAGAGAATGATCGCATTGGCGCCCGCATACCTGAACAAGCTCCCGAACCGTATCTTTTTCACATCGGTCAGATAATAGATCAATGCCAACACCAAATTCGCCCATCCTGCGGTGACCAATACAAAACTGCTTGTCCACAACGCTTTGTTGATGGGGAAGAAGAGGTCCCATAAATGGCCAATGATCAAAAATGATCCGCCCATTCCCACTAAGAGCGTCGCCTTTTTTCCTTGCTTGGAGGTCAATATCAGACCCGTAAAGATGCCCAACAAAGCACTTACAATTGCCGGGACGGTGCTCAGAAGTCCCTCGGGATCATAATCGGTTTTCCACATATGGGTGCCCAGCACTTGCAGGTCGATATAGTTGGCGAGATTGTTCGGAGCGCGCTCCAGTGTAGATGCTATTCCATTGACAGGCACAAAGACCATCAACAACCAATAGCCTATCAATAAAAAAGCGGAAATTCCGACCAAAGTCTTCCACTTCGTATGGAGGAACAGCAGGGAAGCAAAGAAGAAAACCACCCCGATGCGTTGTAAGACCCCTGGAAACCTGATATCGACAAAATCCTTGATAAAAGGAAAGCTTAAAGTGAAGGCCCCCAGAAAAAGGCCAAGTCCTATCAATTTTAAACTTCTTACGGTTATCTTTTTATAGATGGCGGGCGAGGCCGTTTTGTCTTTATAGGAAAACGAGATCGATGTGCCCACGATGAAAAGGAAGAACGGGAATACCAGATCGGTAGGGGTATACCCATGCCATTCCGCATGTAAAAATGGGGCATAGACACTCGACCAGGTCCCCGGGGTATTGACCAAAATCATCAAAACAATGGTCATGCCGCGGAAAATATCGACGGAAACAATTCTATCTTTCATGCAAAACGGTTTTGCTGCACTCCCGCAATGGCGGGAATCTTTTTAATTCGTAACCCCTCGTTTACAAAATATGATCTTTCATCCTGTTCCAGGCCTTGATCAAAAGGAATCCGGAAACAAAGGCAACGGCGGTAAGCACCATGGCCGAAGTGGTTCTCCCATAGATCCAATAGCCGGTGGCGAACATGATGGAATAGATCAGCACACATCCCAAAAGCATGGCGGTGAGGCCCGAGGGCACGCTCCATTTCTCCTTGGTGTTTACTATGGTTACCCCATCCGTTTCGGCTTCCGCAACCACTTTCGCCCAGCCTGGACCTCCGGGCTGTATCTTTTTATAGAAATCCCTCAGTACCTCCTTCGATTCGGGTTGGGTCATAAAAGTGGCCGTCAACCAGATCGAGGTGGTCACCAAGACCACAAAGGGATACTCGGTCCAGTCGGGAAGCAAGCCTGTGTCGGGGGCAAAAAGATAAGGGCCCAATGCCGTGGTCTTCAACAAGATCGAAATAATGCCCGAAGCGAACATGGCCGTGATCTCGCTCCAAGAATTGATCCGCCACCAAAACCATCTCAATATAAATATGAGTCCGGTACCGGCCCCAAAGGTCAATAAAATGTCGAATATCTGTAAGGCATTTTCCAGGGCAAGTGCCAAGACGGCACTTAGGACCATCAACACTATGGTCGACAATCGGCCCACAGCCACCATTTGTTTTTCGGTCGCGGCCGGATTGATCTGTTGTTTATAAAAGTCGAATACGATATACGAAGAGCCCCAATTCAGCTGCGTGGAAATGGTGCTCATATAGGCTGCGATAAGCGAGGCCAAAACAACCCCTAAAAGGCCGCTGGGCAATTTGGTCAACATCGCCGAATAGGCAAGATCCTGTCCCAATTTACTTTCGGCCACATTGGGGAAGGCTTCATGGATACTGGCGATATCGGGATAGACCACCAAGGAGGCCAAGGCCACCAAAATCCATGGCCAAGGGCGCAGGGCATAATGCATGATATTGAAAAAGAAGGTTGCCCCTATGGCATGGTTCTCGTTTTTGGCCGCCAGCATCCGCTGGGCGATGTAGCCCCCGCCCCCAGGTTCGGCCCCGGGATACCAAGAGCTCCACCACTGCACTGCCAAGGGAATGATGAACAAGGTGATCAAAGCTTTTTTGTTGCTGAAGTCAGGAACGATGTTGAGTTTCTCGGCAACGACCTCATGGGCCATCAAGGCCTCAATGCCCCCAACTTCCGGGATGTTCACCAAATAAACTGCCGCGGCAATGGCCCCCGACATGGCCACAAAGAAGAGCAAAAAATCGGTATAGACCACCCCTTTAAACCCTCCAAGGGCACTAAAGGTGACGGTGATCAAGCCCGCGCTGACCACGGTGACCCAGGGGTCGAGGCCGAGCATGATGCCCCCAATTTTTATAGCGGCCAAGGTAACCGATGCCATGGTGATCACATTGAACAATACCCCCAGATAAACCGCCCGAAACTTCCTTAGGAACTTGGCCGGCCCTCCGCCATAGCGCATTTCATAAAACTCCAGATCGGTATTTACATTCGATTTCCGCCAAAGTTTGGCATAGACAAAAACCGTCAAAAGCCCGGTGATCAAAAAAGCCCACCATACCCAGTTGCCCGAGACGCCGTTGGTTCGTACGATATCGGTCACCAAGTTCGGAGTGTCCGTAGAAAAGGTGGTCGCCACCATCGACAGGCCCAACAACCACCAGGGCATGGTCCTTCCTGAAAGAAAAAATTCCGAAGAACTTTTTCCCGATTTTTTGGAAACTACGATACCGATGGCCAGGACTATGGAAAAGAAAACGACAATAAAACTATAATCGAGGGTGCTTAATTGCATAATTTGGTTGTTGGTTAATAGCTAAAGATATAATTTTTTAGGATATTTTTGAGGTTTGCCCAACAAACCCCGACCTTGCTGTTCAAAGACCCCTATGGAAATTTCTACCACCGCCTGGATCCTTGCTTTTTTGGCTGCTTTTGTGGTGGGGATTTCAAAAGGGGGCATCAAGGGCATCGACGTGCTCACGGTTACCTTGATGGCCTTGGCTTTCGAAAGCAAGGCCTCAACCGGCATCCTGGTACCGCTGTTGATCATGGGCGATATTTTTGCCGTCATCTACTACAACCGCCACGCCCAATGGAAATATGTCTTTCGTTTTCTGCCCTGGATGATAGGAGGCGTACTGATCGGGGTGCTGGTCGGGAACGATCTCGATGAGCAGACCTTTAAAATCGGGATGGCCATAATCATCCTCGCCAGTGTGTTGATGATGTACTGGTGGGAAAGAAGAAAATCGAAATCGGTGCCCACCCATTGGGCCTTTGCAGGTTTTATGGGCATTCTTGCGGGCATCACCACCATGGTGGGCAATTTGGCCGGGGCCTTCGCCAACATCTTCTTTCTGGCCATGCGCCTGCCCAAAAATGAATTTATAGGTACCGCGGCCTGGTTGTTTTTTATTGTCAATCTCTTTAAGTTACCTTTTCATATCTGGGCGTGGGGCACCATCACCCCCGATACTTTGGTCTTTAATCTGAAACTGCTGCCGGCCATTGTATTGGGCCTGTTCGCAGGTGTAAGGTTGGTAAAAATCATCAATGAAGGTTTCTACCGCCAGATCATTTTGGTCTTTACGGCCTTAGGGGCCCTGCTTATTCTATTGCGCTAGCATCACATGCCCCGCCAAGGCATTTTTATTCGTAAATTTCATGGTTGACCAACCAATGCAATACAGATGAATGCAATACATTTCAATCCACGTTTGTTGTTGCCAGCTATCGCGGCCCTGATCTTGGGAATCGGCTGTACTCAAAAAAACACCCCTCCGGCCCCGACCCCAGACCCGATTTTGACCGAGGTGGAACTGGCCCTTCAAGATCTGGCGACAACTTGGTACCCAAGATCTGTAGATACTGTCAATGGCGGTTATTGGTCCGATTTCAATACGAAATGGGAACGGGAAGGGCCTCAGCACAAAATGGTGGTGAGCCAGGCGCGACAAGTATGGTCTGCCTCAACCCTGGCCCTGTTCTATGGTGATGCACATTATGAAAAAATAGCGGATCACGGCTATCGGTTTTTAAGGGACCAAATGTGGGATTCCGTCAATGGGGGATTCAATACGCTATTGGCGGTGGAAAACGGTACCTTGAAAAGAATTTCCACCGGAAAAAGCGCCTATGGCAATTCATTCGCCATCTATGCGTTGGCCACCTATTATAAGGCATCAGGCGATACCACGGCCCTCGACCTGGCGAAAAAAACCTTTTTTTGGTTGGAGAATCATGCCCACGACCCCGAGTATCTCGGCTATTTCGATGTGTTGCGACAAGACGGGTCCTGGATGCTCGACCAAAAGGAAAACGACAACAACTACGATAATTTTATCCGCAAAGATTGGAAAGACCAAAATTCGACCATACACCTTTTGGAAAGTTTTACGGCCCTATATGGGGTATGGCCCGATGCCTTGTTAAAAAAACGGCTGGAAGAGCTCTTGGTCTTGGTCAGGGACACCATTACCGACGATCAGGGCTCCCTGAGCCTGCATTTAGAACGGGACTGGACCCCGGTTTCCCTCAGGGATTCATCCGAAACCTACAGAAAGGAACATTTTTGGCTGGATCATGTTTCTTTTGGGCATGATGTGGAAACGGCTTTCTTACTCCTTGAGGCCTCCCATGCGTTGGGGCTAAGGAATGACACCCTGACGGACCGAAAAGCAAAAAAGATGGTTGACCATGGCATTGAACACGGTTGGGACAACGACCTGGGCGGGTTTTATGATGGCGGTTACTATTATACCCCCGGGACATGTACCATAGAAAACCGTGCAAAGGTCTGGTGGACAGAGGCCGAAGGTCTAAATTCACTTTTGCTCATGGCCCGGTTGCACCCAGACGAACCCCGGTATTTCGACCTGTTCAAAAAACAATGGGCCTATATCAACACCTACATGATCGATCATGAACATGGAGGCTGGTACCATGAAGGACTCGACACCGACCCAACGGCCAAAAATGATCCCAAGGCCCATATCTGGAAGACCAACTATCACAATATAAGATCTTTGGTCAATGTGATCGAAATGCTAAAGGGCGATTTTATGCTGACCCGACCCGCCCCTGAACCCGCTCAATGAGCAGACTTCGATCATGTGAAAAACGATGGGTTTAAATTTTGAAAAATGGCTGTTTTGTAGGTCTTCATTGCCGTATATCAACAATAATTTCTAATTTAGCCCTATTGGAACGGCCGATTGATTGTCTTTAATGCCCTACCCTTTCTGTTCTAGGGCGGCTTAAAACGATCGGTTTTTCAAAATTAAAGATTGCCCGACCCAACCAGCTTCATACTAAAGTTTCAATTGATACGTTCGCTTGTTATGATGCGTTATATTGGGTGTTTTATTATTTTAATTTGGGCCACGTCTTGTGGTTCGCTTGGCCTTATGGGCAAATCGGTCTCCAAAGTGGAACCGGAAACGCCCACTTTGAACAAAGCAAAGGCCTATGACCGTATCATTACCAAGGAAGCCATCACCCAAAAAGGGCTCTTCGATGTGCATTTGGTAGGCGGCAGATACTATTTCGAAATCGCGGATAGTTTATTGAATCGCGAAATCCTGGTCGTGACGCGTTTTATCAAAACCCCGTCCGGCGCCGGGAATTATGGCGGTGAAAAAATCGGGGAAAACACCATCATTTTTGAAAAGGGACCGAATGAGAATATATTTCTGAGAATCGCGACCTTGGTCAGTGCCGCCAATGAGGAGGATGCCATATCAAAAGCGGTGAACAACGCCAACATCACCCCAATCCTGGAAGCTTTCGACATCAAAGCGTCGAACGACAGCAACACTTCCCATGTCATCGATGTCAGCGATTTTGTCAACGGGGAAAACCCGCTACTGGCGCTCAGCAACGACCAAAAAGAGGCCTACAAACTTCTGGGCTTGGAAAAGAACAAGTCCTATATCAAAGAAATCAAAACCTTTCCGATCAACACCGAGATCAAAACGGTGAAGACCTATAAGGCCAAATCCACCCCGGGGGATTCGAAAAAAGAACTGCCCGCCGCGGTATTGGCAGGCGTGGTTACTTTGGAAATCAACAATTCGATGGTGCTTTTGCCCAAAGAACCGATGCGCAAACGGTTTTTTGACGCGCGCGTGGGCTATTTCGCCAGCTCGTACCTCGAATATGGCGACGACCAACAAAAGGTCGACAGAAATACGTACATCCACCGCTGGCGATTGGAAGCCAAACCGGAAGATGAGCAAAAATGGCGCAACGGGGAACTGGTGGTTCCCAAAAAACCGATAGTTTACTATATCGATCCAGCTACCCCTGAACAATGGAGACCCTATTTAATGCAGGGCATCAACGATTGGCAGGTGGCCTTCGAGCAGGCCGGGTTCAAAGATGCGATCGTGGCCAAGGAATGGCCAGAAAACGATCTGGACATGAGCCTTGAAGATGCGCGTTTTTCAGTATTGCGTTATTTCGCCTCTCCCTCCAAAAATGCATATGGGCCGAACATCGTAGACCCCCGAAGCGGGGAAATCTTGGAAAGCCATATCGGCTGGTACCATAATTTGATGACCCTATTGCACAACTGGTACATGATTCAGGCTGGTGCGGTAGATGAAAGGGCCCAGAAAATGGAATTCGAACCTGAGTTGATGGGCCAACTCATACGGTTCGTATGTGCCCATGAAGTGGGCCATACCCTTGGGCTGCGGCACAATATGGGCGCAAGCTTTGCAACCCCTGTCGAGAAATTAAGGGATGCCGCCTGGCTGCGCAAAAATGGCCATACGAGTTCGATCATGGACTATGCCCGTTTCAATTATGTGGCACAGCCTGAAGACAGTATTCCCGCGAGGGACCTCATGCCCAGGATTGGCGATTATGACAAATGGGCCATACAATGGGGCTATTCCCAATTTCCGGATGACGTATCGGCCGCAACGGAAAAAGAACTGTTGGCACAGACGGTGGTCGACAGTATATCGAACAACCCCAGATTGTGGTTTGGTGGGGAAGGCCGCGATTTCGATCCCCGATCGCAAACTGAAGACCTGGGTGACAATGCCATGCTCGCCAGTTCGTACGGCATTTTGAACTTGCAGCGCATCGCCCCGTTTTTAAGAAACTGGACCAAGGAGCACGACAGTGACGACTTTTCCAATCTAGATCAGGTATATACCGATTTGGTCAATCAATACAGCGATTATCTTTTCCATGTGGCGAAAAATATCGGCGGCATTTATGTCACGCCACAAACCATGGCGGAAGATGGCGAAGTGTACCGGCCCGTACCCAAGGAAATACAGCAGCAAGCGCTCGCCTTTATGGGCCAGCATCTCTTTCAAGAACCAAAATGGCTGTTGCGAAACGATATTCTGAATGCCATACAATCTCCGCAATCGAAGGAATCGGTGACCAAGACCATGGAAAGTGTGGTGATGAACCTGTTGGGCGGCAGCAGGCTTAGCCGAATGACCTTCATCGCGGAGCGCTATGCCGATGAAAACCCCTACACCCCGGAAGAATATCTCGACAATCTCAACCAAATGGTTTGGGGCACCATGAACGTTTTCTATCAGACCAATGCCTATCAAAGAAAGATCCAAAAAGCCTATGTTTCCAATCTGATCGCCCTCTACAAGCCCAATGAGGCCGAAGGGCTGGTCGAGGGCATATTGGCCAAGCTTTCTGAAGGATATACCGCCCATACCGATGTGCGTTCCCTGGCCCTGGACAACCTCTTGAACCTTCAAAGGAACATAAAGAATACCATTCCGGTGATTACCGACCGGCTCACCATCGCACACCTCACCTATCTCCAAAAGGAAATTGAGGGCGTTGTGGGAGAAACCAAGGATACCGATCCGTTCTATGTCCCCATCAACAGGGAGCTGTCGATCAAGCAGAACGGGGAACAGTGATCTGGTAACTTCATCCGCATATTCAATCGCGCTAAAGGGTGGGTAACCCGCAGCCAAAGTTCACTTTGCAATAAATCGTGGCCTAGCTTATAGCCACCTTCTTTTTCTGAAATAGATCAGCATGCCCACGACGATGACAAACATCAGCCCCAACATGATAAAATAGCTGTAACGGAAATGGAGTTCGGGCAGTACGTCGAAATTGGTCCCGTAAATTCCGGCGATAAAGGTCAAGGGGATGAAGATAACCGAAAAGATGGTCAAAAATTTCATGATGTCGTTGAGTTTGCTGCTGATCGTGGTATGGTAAATGTTCAGCTGATCCGATAAGATTTCACGATAGGTATCCGACGAATCATTGGCCTGGTTGATATTTTCCAAGAGTTCCTTAAAATGGATGTAGGTGCTTTCATCGATCAATTCAGAGTCCATTTTCGATAGGCTCAAAATCATTTCCTTGGCCGGTTTGATGCTCTTTCTCAAAAAATTGAGTTCCCGTTTATAGGTATAAATTTCGTCGATGACACTTTTGCGGGGTTCCTGTAACAGTGTTTCTTCCAAAGTTTCGATTTTTTCGCCCAAGATCCCTATGATATAGATGTAATTGTCGATAACGATGTCGAGAAGGGCATAGGCCAAATAATCGGTGCCTCCATGGCGGATTCTTTTCTTTTGGTTGCGTATCCTTTCCCGAACTGGTTCAAAAACGTCGCCTTTCTTTTCCTGAAAAGAGATCAAAACCGATTCGGTGATGATGATACTGAGGTTTTCAATGGCAATGGTGCCGGTCGACTCCTCGAGCTGCATCATTTTGATGGAAAGGAGGATGCAATTTTGGTGTTCCTGAACCCTGGGCCGGGCATAGATATCCATCACTTCGGCCAACACCATTTGTTCGAAATGGAACGCCTTGGCGATTTCTTCCATGATGGCATTATTGTGCAGGCCATCGACATTGAACCAGGTCACCGTTGGCGTCTCCTGATAACTCAGCACGTCTTTTACCAGTTCCACGGCCTTTTCCTCCATACTATCGGCATCGAAGTCGATGACCCGCAATAGAACGTTTTCCGATTTTTGCTTGCCCCTGAATATCAGGTCATCCGGCGACAATCCTATTTCGTTCTTGTTCTTCTTTACAAATCTTGCCATATGCTTCAGTTTCTTCAAAATGCTTTGTGATATTTAGATTTTTCATGGGTAGGGCCCATCATTAAGGTAAGGTAAGCATTCTTATCGAAATATTTGGGACGACCGGCGGTCGGGCAGCGATGGGGACCTGATTTCCATCTTTAAAAATTGGCAAATTATTAACAAAAATTGCACATACCTTTGCTATGTTATATGAAAGCGGTTCCGGCCATGGTAAGAATTCTTTGGTTTTGTTTGCTTTTAGGTCTTTTCGCTGTGTTGGCCCCTTCTTCTGCCAAGGCTTCCACCGTTCATTTTTCGAACAATGCGCTTGGGAATCCCGAATCCCAAAAAGACAACCATCATATTGGTCAGGCCTTGCTCTATTTAGACCAGAGCCTCCCTGTCAACATACAGGAAAACTTTCAGCCCTTTAAAAAACGGCACTTCGCCAAGGCGGGGGCGGTCGACTTCAAAATGAGGGTTGCCCTGTTGTATCTCGACTACGAAATTACCATCATTCCGGGTCTTCCCATGTTGACCCTGATGTATCCCTACCACAACTTTCCGTAATCCGTCAACCGTAAAGCCCAGGATTAAAAAACGATAGCTTGTTGCCGTATGGCCACAGTAGCTTCCCGAGGGAGGTTTTTGGCCTGCGCCAAGCTCAAACCATCACGGAATAAAAATTTTAATATCACAAAACAATGAACACATCATTATTGATCATATCAGTCATTTTGGTATGCAGTGTATTCCTCCCCTTCTATTTGATCGACAGAACGGGGAAATCGGCCGCCGGCCATAGAAAAAAACAATTTAAAATGGCCATTGCCAAAAATCACTTGGCCTTAACGGAAGAGGAAATTTGGGGAAATTCGTTTATCGGTATCGATCAGCAACAAAAAAAGCTGCTCTTCATGAAGGTAGAAGACAAAGACCAATTGGAAAAACTGATCGATCTCAACAACATCAGGGATTGTAAAATTACTGCTGACTATAAGAAGTCGACAGTAAAGAACCATAAGGAAATGCTTTTGTTGAAGCTCGACCTGGAAATCCATTCCCTCAAGGGCAATTCAATTGAAATCCTGAATTTTTATGATATCGATGGCCCCTATAAGGAAGATTATGAAATGAACAGGGCCGAAAAATGGAAGGCAATCATCAATGCCCACGCGGTCAAATTACAGTCGCCCGTTAGAGCGGCATAAATGGATATGGAATGTTGGAAATTAGTCCGCCTTTGGCATCTACATAAAAAGATACAATGGTCCTGACCACCTTAATTTTTTTAGCAGGCTACCTGTTCATCGCCCTGGAGCACAAGGTCAGGATAGATAAGGCTGCAACCGCTCTGTTATTGGGGGTGCTTTTATGGTTGTTCCTGGTATGGGAAGGTGCACATTCGGCCAATGTTTTGGCCGAGCTGACCATTCATTTTGAGGCCATCTCGGAAATCCTCTTTTTTCTTTTAGCGGCCATGACCATCGTAGAACTCATCGATTCCCACCATGGGTTTCGGGTGCTCAACCAAATGATAAAGACCGGTAGCAAGACAAAATTGCTATGGGTCTTATCGATTTTGACCTTCTTTATGTCGTCGGTCCTCGACAACCTGACCACCACCATCGTGATGATGGCTGTTTTGAAGCGGTTTATACACGTCAAGGCCGATCTTTGGTATTTCGCGGGATTCATCATCATAGCGGCCAACGCCGGGGGCGCCTGGTCGCCCATTGGCGATATCACCACCATTATGCTCTGGAACGGGGGACAGGTCACCTCCGGCACCATAATCTCGGAAGTACTGCTGCCGAGTTTGGCCTGCCTATTGGTGCCCTTGTTGATCGCATCGTTCAATTTCAGGGGGCAGCAGTTCGAACCTAGAACCGAAACAACGGTCGAGCAGTTCAATATCAGCCAGCGCGAAAGCAATTTTATTTTGTTGTTGGGCATGTTGCTCTTGCTCTTTGTGCCCGTTTTCAAATCCCTGACCGGACTCCCCCCGGTGATGGGCATGATCTTTAGCCTTTGCATTTTTTGGTTGACCACCGATATCCTGCATCGCAAGAAAGCCTCCGACCTTAGACGACAATTATCGGTCGCGGCCACCATTCAAAGGGTTGATACCCCGAGTGTACTTTTTTTTCTCGGGATCCTGCTTGCCGTGGCCGCCATGGAGGTCAACGGATCATTGGGGGTGATGGGCCGCTTTTTGGAAAATACGTTCGATAATTTCTATCTAATCAATACCACCCTGGGGCTGCTGTCTTCCGTGGTCGACAACGTTCCCTTGGTCGCCGGGGCCATGGGGATGTATTCGATGGACGTCTATCCCCAAGATCACGACTTTTGGTCTTTTCTGGCCTATTGTGCGGGTACCGGGGGAAGCGCACTCATCATCGGGTCGGCCGCAGGGGTAGCGGCCATGGGCATCTTAAAAATCGATTTTCTCTGGTACCTCAAAAAAATAAGCTGGCTCGCACTGATCGGTTATTTTTCGGGCATTTTGGTTTATGTATTGATCAATTGATGAAAATCGACCTGCACAAAGTTTCGGCCGTTTCGCTCTTGATGACCCTGGGCATCGTATTCGGTGATATCGGCACCTCCCCCCTTTACGTCTTTACCGCCATCACCCAAGGCAAGAATTTTGACCCGCTGTTGCTATTGGGCAGCCTATCGTGCGTATTCTGGACCTTGATCCTCTTGGCCACCGTTAAATATGTATACCTGGCCTTAAATGCCGACAACCAAGGGGAAGGGGGCATATTTGCGCTGTATGCCCTGTTGCGGAAGACCAAGTCGAAATGGATCATCTACCCGGCATTGATCGGATGTGCGACCTTGATCAGTGATGGCTTTATCACCCCCGCGATTTCGATTTCCTCGGCGGTTGAGGGATTGGACCTTATCTATGAGGGCATTCCCACCTTACCGATCGTCTGTGGCATCGTTACCGCGCTTTTTATGATCCAGCAGTTCGGCACCAAAAGGATCGGGATATTGTTCGGCCCGATCATGCTGATTTGGTTCTTGACCCTTGGCCTTTTGGGGGCCCACCAATTGTTGAAGGCGCCTGAAACGCTAAGGGCCATCAACCCCATGTATGCCTTCACTTTTTTGAAGACCTATCCTCAGGCCATTTGGGTTTTGGGGGCCGTGTTTCTCTGTACGACTGGGGCGGAAGCGCTGTATTCGGACCTTGGACATTGTGGCAAGAAAAATATACGGATTACCTGGTTTTTCGTGCTCAGCATGTTATTGCTCAATTATTTCGGGCAAACGGCCTATTGTCTTTCCCTGCCGCCGGGCGCTACCACCACATCGGTCTTTTATGCGACGGTGCCCAAACACTTGATGCCCTATGTGGTGGGTATTTCCACGGTGGCCACCATTATAGCCAGCCAGGCCCTGATCACCGGGATTTTCACCTTGGTCAACGAAGCGATCAAACTAAAGCTATGGACCAATTTAAAGGTAAAATACCCTTCGACCCACAAAGGCCAGATCTACATACCTAAGATCAATTATTTTTTGTTGGCGGGTTGTTTGCTGGTCATTCTGTTGTTCAAAAAGTCGACCAACATGGAGGCCGCCTATGGCCTGGCCATCACCATCGATATGATCATGACCAGTTTGCTTTTGGGATATCTTTTAATGGTGCGTTCCAAGAAAAAAAAGTTTTTGTTCGCAGGCCTTTTTGCGATCTTCCTCCTCATCGAAGCCACTTTTTTGTTCTCCAACCTCAACAAAATAATCCATGGCGGCTGGTTTACCCTTATGCTTGCCTTGGTCCTGTTCACCTTGCTTTTCTTTTACAACAGGGCAAGGCAGTTGCGGAACAGGGTCACCGAGTATAAATTGACAGATGATATCAAACCTTTGCTGGCCAGCGTGTCAGAAGACGGGAAGTTGCCCTACCTGGCCACCAATTTGGTGTATCCGGTACGATCGACACGCACCAATTTTATCGATGTCACCGTGGTACATTCCCTCTTTTTCATGCAGCCTAAACGGGCGAAGGTATATTGGTTTCTCCATATCGAAATCGCCGATGTACCATACGGCATTACGTACAAAACCCAGACCATCCTGCCCAAAAAAGCATTTTTCGTGAAACTCAACCTGGGTTTCAAAGAACCCCATTTGATCGATTATATGATGAAAAAAATCCATGCCGATCTGGTCAAGTCGGGGGAGATATCAGCGAACAACATCTTCGATAGCTTGTCTGTTGGAAAAATCCCGGTTGATTTTAAGTATATCTTGATCAACTCGAGGGTAGCCACCGATAACCATCTGACCTTGATCGAGGTTTTTGCCGTAAAAGTCTACCGTTTGTTGAAATCGATCGGGTTGACCGCCATGGAAGATTTTGGATTGGACACCACCAATTCGATGGAAGAAAAAATCCCGATCAACGTGGCCAAAACCGAAAAATTGAAAATCACCCGTTTAGAGTCTTAGGTGGCCTCCATTTACCATTGGCTATGCAAGTAGCTTTAAAGATCAAGGGGGCCCAGTCCGGGCACTTCCTGAGGGTACAGCACCCCTTTTCGCAGGGTGAACATTCCGGCCGTGGGGTCATTGGCAATTTCTAAATGGCCATCCAGATCGGCATATTTGATATTGGGCCGCGATAGCGCAAAATGCAATCCGGCAGCAATCCCGAGGGCGCATTCATCGATACAGCCTACCATGGCCTCCAGACTCGCTGCCTTGGCTACCGAATTGATGTGCATACCTTCCATGATGCCGCCGACCTTCATGAGCTTGATGTTGATCATGTTCACGCGCTCGTTGCGCGCCAAACGAAACATGTCTTTCAAGGTTTTCAGGCTTTCGTCGGCCATGACCGGAATTTTGGTGTTTTGGGTGACCTTTCCCAATCTTTTCTCCTTCCCTACCCGGGTAGGCTGTTCGAAAATTTCGATGCCGATGTCGCTCGTGGCCTCAAAAAAGGCCAGGGCCTGGGAAACCGAATATCCCTGGTTGCCATCGAAACGCAACTTTAGTTGCGGAAAGGCCGCATGGATGCGGCGCATTTTATCGATATCCTCCTCTACATTGCTCCCCCCTTTGATCTTCAAAATACCAAAACCCTGACGCACCAAGGCTTTGGCCTCTCTAAGGGTTTCTTCAGGTGATAAAATGCCGATGGTAATGCTTGTGGGAATACTGGTTCGGTACCCGCCCAGATATTGGTACAAGGGTACCCCCGCCTTTTTTGATATCAGATCGTACAAGGCCATATCGGCCATGGCAAGGGTTGAAGACGCGGTGGGGAGCATCTGTCCGATCTCTTGCAGCAACAGGGCAAAATGGAAAGGGTTCTTGCCCTTTAAGAATGGCACGATTATATCTTTGATCAAAACTTCGACCTGGTCTGCGGTTTCCAAGGTGACCGTAGCATCTGGTGCTGCACAGCCGTATCCTACCAATGGGGAATCGGTCTCCACCTTCAAAATAAAATTGGTGGTCTTGCTGATGGTCTCGTAGGCTATGGTATAGGGCACCGTCAACTGGAGGTCGAGGCGCTCATAGGATACTTTGGTGATCTTCATAAAATCTTTGCCTTCAGGAGTTCGATAAGCGGAGCCGCCCCGTGTGCCAATACATCAAAGGCGGGCAGGCCCGTTTCTTTGGTGATTGCCTGGCAGGCGGGAAGGATTTCCTCCGGGGCCATGTTTTCATGGTTGACCGTTACGGCAATTACCTTTTTTCCGGAAATTACCTCAATGGCCTTGATCTGTTCGGGAAGGGAATGCAGGGTATAGCCCGGAAAACCATCGTATTCCACTCTTTTCGGGGCATGTTGCAGGATCACATGATCGGGCCTGCCAGCGGCCAGGATCTCAAACCCTCCAGGATATGCGGGGTTCATTAGACTGCCCTGCCCTTCTATGACGATCACATCGGGTTTCTCGTTCTTATAGGCGTTCACCACGGCATGTTCTATCTCGCCCGAGACAAAATCGTTGATGCAACTGTCGAGGATCATGCTGTATTTTGCCCCTTGCATCCACGCGGTCTGCCCGGTTCCGATCATTTCGGCCTTGAGGCCGGCGGCCCTGAAACCGTGAACCAAGATCCATGCGGTGGTGCGTTTTCCCAGGGCCGAATCGGTGCCCAAAACGGCCAGTTTAAGACAATCGACCTTTTCGATATCACCGGTGAAGAAATGCAGCTGGTCCCGATCGGGGGTTTTGCGCACGTCCCTGATCTTTACCCCGTGTGCCTTGGCCAGGACCATTAGGTCGGAATCATTGGTCAAAAAGTCGTGCAGGCCGCTGTCCACGTTCCAGCCTTTGGCTATTGCAACTTTAATGGTCTCCTTGGCCTTGGCCGGCAAACGGCCCCCATCGGGTGCGAGTCCGACCACAAAATATTGCGGCAATCGGTCGGTCTTTGTCAATTGCGCCATGGCATCGTCGATATCCTTAAAAATAGGGATGCCATTGGCTTTGCCGTCGAGGACCATTCCGGCATCCTGCCCGGCATAATGGCCATCGAGAAGTCCAACTACATCATAACGTTCCGTAAATCGCACCAGGCCATGGGCCGTTTTTCCATTGGGGGTATTGAAGGCATCTTGGCAATAGACCAAAGCTTTGCCGTCTATCGATTTTTTCATTTTCGTTTGTTTTTATTGTTTCGCCGTTAAGACCGCCACAAAGCGATCGGGCTCGAAATTCAATTCTTCGTCCATTTCCAATAAGGCAATAAGGCCCGCAGTGGCGGCGGGAAGGATCAAAAAGCCCTCTTGTTTTGCCAGAAGGCTGGTCATCGACTTTAATTTTTTATCGCTGATGTTGAAGGCACTTCCCTCCGATTCCCTAAGGGCATATAGGGCCTCCTCCCCATCGAAACTGTGCCAATTGATCAACGGCTCGTTGTATTTGGTCTCCTTGATGGCTTCCGGGTTCAGGTCCTTGCAATGATCCAATCCGAGAAGAAACGATTGCACAATTGGATTCTTGTTGCTGGAGGAGGCGGCGATCATCTTGGGGATCCTCGAGGTCTTTCCCCTTTTGTACAGGTTCACGAAGCCCCGGTAGATCCCGGCGAACAAAGTACCGTTCGACACCGGAACGGCGCAATATTTTGGGGCATCTCCCAGGTCTTCATAAATCTCCAATGCGATCTGGGAATAGGCGGTGATCTGCAGGGGTGTGTTCAATCCCCCGGGATTGGCGTCGTACCAGTCGTGTTTTTTTGCCAGGGCGCTGCTCGCTACAACGACCTCTTCATAGCTTCCCGGCAGGCGGATGATCTCGGCTTCCAAGCGCTCCATTTCGGCGATGCGATCGGTATGGTACGATTCGGGAATATAGATATTGCAACGTACCCCGGCCAATTGTGCGGCCAGGGCCACGGCCACCCCATAGTTGCCACAGGTAGCCAGCGACACTACCTCAAATTCCCGCCTAAGGGCATCATAGACCTGGGCAAAGGCGATGCGGTCTTTTTGGGTGCCGGTAGGGTTGTCGCCCTCGTACTTGATGTAGAGCTGGCGTATGCCAAAGCCGCGTTCAAGGGTCTTCGCACGGTTCAATCCGGTGTCGCCTACTTCAAGGTTGATGATGTCTTCGTAGCATTCGAGCCGATCTACCAGCGACTTGCCGGAATCCTTTACCAAAAGGCTCAGTTCCATGGCTTCCGGGGAAACTTTGTTCTCCGCCGTTTGAACACCGTCTCTTAAATACATGCGCGCTTTATGAATAAGGTTTTAATATAGGGCTTTTGGCCCTTAAAGATAATCAGCAGCAAAGATAATTCTTTTAAAGCCTGATTTTCCGAAGAAAGACCTACTTCTTAGGTGCCAGATTGCAGAACGATGCGATGGCGCCGCTTCCTATCGCGGCACAGGAATAATTCACTATCTTGGAATACCATATCCATACTAACAACCAAACATCATGACCCACAAAATTTCAAGAAGAAAAGCGATCGGCAACAGCCTTAAGGTTTCCCTAGCAGCGTTGGGCGGCTATGCCTTCACGACCGGGATGCCCGATCTACAGGCTCCCAAAACCCTTGATCCAAAAAAGAAACTGCCCTTCAGGATCAGTTTGAATACCTCGACCTTGCTGCATTACAAGTTGTCGGTGGACGTTCAGATCGACATGGTCGCGGATGCGGGCTTCGACGGCATCGAATTGTGGATGAGCGATGTGAAGTCCTATTTGGAGCAAGGAGGCAGTCTTCAAACCCTAAAAGAAAAGTTGGAGTCCCGCCAGCTGGTGCTGGAAGACATGATCGGCTTCGCCAGATGGTGCAGTGACGATCCTGAGGAACGGAAAGCGGCCGTGGACCAGTTGCGCGAAGAAATGAACATCACCGCCGGTCTGGGCGGCAAATACATCGCGGCCCCCATCATGGGCCTCGAAGCGCTGGAGTGCGGGAAATTCGATGATTATGTGGAAAGGTACAAGGCCATTTTAGAGGTGGGCGATGAAACCGGGGTTACCCCGCTCCTGGAACTCTGGGGCATGGGCGTCTTGCACAAACTGGCCGACTGCGCACAGATCGTGATCGCCACCGGGCATCCCAAGGCCACTATTTTATTGGACTTTTACCACATCTATCGCGGCGGGAACGATTGGGACACCGTGGATTGCCTGAACGGTAAGCGGTTGCCGGTAATCCATATGAACGACTATCCCGCGAGTCCGGCCAGGGAACTGCTGAAAGATTCCGACCGCACCTTCCCCGGGGAGGGCATCTGTGATTTTGGGACGGCCATCCCCAAACTGTACGCTGCAGGCTTTAGGGGCGGCTTCGCAGTGGAACTGTTCAATCAGGGCTATTGGGAGACCATGGATGCCAAGACCATTTTGAAACATAGCTACGAAAAGACCTATGAAGTGGTGGAAAAGGCCATGGCGGGCACGATGTATTGACATTACCGTCGCAAGGCTTCAAGGAGACATTAGGATGGGGATAATAACATAGAGATAGGTCTCGACGCCGCTCGACCTGACAAAAGGACCAACAACCCAGCAATGAAATGCAGGATGTGGATAAAAACATTGAAATAGGTCTCTACACCGCTCGACCTGACAAAAAGTATTGACTATGATCTCCTTCTTAAGAAAAATCAGGCAACGGCTCCTCTCCCAAAACAAGGTTTCCAGATACCTGTTGTACGCCATTGGGGAAATCGTTTTGGTGGTCCTCGGAATCCTGATCGCCCTGCAGATCAATAACTGGAACGAGCTACAGAAACTGCAAGAAAAGGAAACCATATTATTGGCGTCTTTCCAAAAAGAGTTGGAAGAAAATATCACTTTTCTCCAATCGAAAGTGAACTTCAATGATTCCCTCATGGCCCATATGGAGAGATTCCTTGAATTGGCAGAAAAAGAAGGCGTTTTGGAATATAACTATACGAACCATTTCAGAATTTTTGATTATGTCCCGGCCATAGTCAATGCGCCTATTTTGGAGGATATTCTGGAGTCGGATTCCAGGGCATTGGTCACGAGATCGGAACTTTTGCCTCAGCTTAGGGCCCTGCACTCCGGTTATAAGGCCATAGAAAAAGGGGAGTATTATCTGGATGAATTCTGGAACGATAAAGTGACCGATTATATCATTGCTGCAGGCGCCGGTCATGTCATATTCAGTGGCATGCCCGAGGATGCCACAACAATGGATAAAAAGGAAAAACTCTTGAAGATAAACGATCAGTTCCTTTCCCTGATCTCCATAAAAAAAGGATTACAACAAGTATGGTTGATCGACCAGAAAAAGGCCTTGGAAAGGTCCAAAAATGTACTACAATCGCTTCAAGACAATCCCATCATAAATGATTAACTTCTTTCGAAAAATCCGCCTTCAGCTCCTCGCCCAAAACAAGGTCTCCAGATACCTGCTCTATGCCCTTGGGGAAATATTTTTGGTGGTCATCGGCATTCTCATCGCCCTGCAGATCAACAATTGGAACGATTGGAGAAAGGACCGTGTAAAAGAAAAGATCCTGCTCCAGGATATGGCGGAAAATCTCGACCTCAACATTCAGAACTTACAAGGCGATATCGAATTCTTGCGGGCCATGAACCGTTCCAGTACCATCGTTTTGGAGGCATTAGGCAGTAGAACGCCCTTTTCGGACTCCCTCCGTGCGCATTTTCATCTGGCCAGGGTCAGCAAACAAAACCTCTCGCTGTCCGATATTGCCTATCAGGCCCTAAAATCGCATGGGATCGACATCATTACGAACAAAGAATTGGGCAAGGAGATCCTAAAATTGCACGAAGTCACGGTTCCCAATATTTTATCGACGAACAGTCTGGTCAATGAGGAGTATAAACCCTTCGTCAACCATATTGTGCTGCATTTTGATCTGGTGGAAGGTGTGGGCCTAACGCCCAATGACTATGAATCCCTGTTTACAGATCATTTCTATATCTCATGGACCAAAGCCTACGGCCAAGGCAGACTTTATCTGATCGAGACCGACAAAGGTCTGATAGCGGAATATCAAAGGGTCCTCGAATTGATTCGGGCCGAACTGGGGCTTACCAATCGTATAGCCCCGATCTGAGGTTCGATTTTCCCCTGATGGCCTGAAGGAAACAAAGAATGCATTATATTTCGGTGGGATTCGGTTGGATTTCAAAGAAAGGAGCATAAAAATGGCACACTTCGCTTATGGACGGTTTAAAAAAAATTTTGATCGCCTTTGAACTGCACGACGTTGAAGGCATCAAGGGAGCATTTGAGAGCGGGTTCGATCTCGATCAAATGCACGATGGCAAGCCCTTGGTTCACCACCTGATCGATATGTATACCCGGGGACCCTCATTCAAGGCCTGTATCCAGGCCTTCGTCGACCATGGCCTGCATTTCGAGGATAAGGCATTGCTTGCCGTGCTGCTCAACGATGCGGACACGCTGGATGCCCTGCTATCGGCCGACCAGCAGCTGTTGAACCGGACCTATTCGTTCCAATGTGCTTTTACACCCCTTTATGAAGCGGGCCTATTGCATCTCTGTGCCGAATACAACCATTTGGCCTGTGCAAGAACACTTGTAAAACACGGGGCCGACGTTAACGCGAAAGCAGGGATCGATGCCAACGGATTCGGCGGGCAAACCCCCATATTCCATACAGTGAACCAAGATGCGAACAAGTGCGTGGAGGTCATGAAATACCTCATTGATCAACAAGCCGATCTGTCCTTGACGGTGAAAGGGCTCATTTGGGGCAAAGGTTATGATTGGGAGACCTTCATCCCCAGCGTCAACCCCATAAGCTATGCCATGATGGGCCTACTAAGGCAGTTCCAAAGGTCGGAAGCACAGATTTATGAGGTCGTATCGCTGTTGCTCCATGCCCGTTACGGAATCGAATACCACCCCGGGAACATTCCCAATAAATATTTGAATTCATAAAAATGGCGTGCGTATATTTTTTGAAATTCATCGTACCTCTGTTTATCAAACCCATGGCAAGTTATAAAAAGCAAAAATTCAACGATCTGGGGCTCGATACCAAAGTCCCTTTGTATAGGTGCCGGGCGCATAACAATGACGGTAGCTACTACGTGAGGAAATCCTGAAGTGCCCATTTTTTGATCAAAAAGACATATCTTGGGACACCGACAATACCGGGAAACTCCCCCATCCTTTTTCCGGACATTTTTGGCGAAGGCGCAATCAAAAATATTCAAACATAAACCATCCATATGACCCGCAAATTTTTTTTACTGGCTTTCACTGTAGTACTTATGAGCAACCATTCGGGCCTGGCGCAATCCGACCCGACAGAGGACCCCTATCTTTGGCTTGAGGAGGTAGAGGGAGAAAAGGCCCTGGAATGGGTCAGGGGCCAGAACGCCATTTCGGAAAAAAGATCACCGCCGACCCGCTTTTCGAGACGCTTCGGCAACAATACCTTGAGGCGGCCAATGACAAGGACAAGATCATCTATCCCGATTTGATCGGCGATCATGTGTACAACCTATGGCAAGACGAGGTCAACGAAAGGGGCTTGTGGCGGAGGATGTCCAAGGCCGATTTTCTGGCCCAAAAAACCACCTGGGAAGTGGTGCTCGACCTTGATGTCCTATCGAAAAAAGAGGGCAAAATGTGGGTGTTTGCCGGTGCTACCTGGCTTCAGCCCGATAACAGGATCTGCCTGCTCGCCCTCGCAGACGGCGGCACGGACGAAAACCTGATCCGGGAGTTCAATGTGGAGACCAAGTCGTTCGTAGAAAACGGCTTTGCCTTTCCGGAAAGCAAGGGGGATGTTTCCTGGGTCAGTGCCGATACGGTACTGGTGAACCGCGATTTTGGCGAAGGCACCATGACCACCTCCGGTTACCCGAGACAGTTAAGGATCTTGGAAAGGGGCGGCATTTTGGCGGATGCCGAAGTCATTTTTGAAACGGCACCTTCGAGCGTCTCCGCCCGTGGATTTTCTTTTTACGAAGACGACCGCTGGTACGTTGGGGTGTATAATATCTTCGCCTACTATAATACCGAATTATATTTCCTCGACAAGGGCGAGCTCCAAAAAGTGGAACAGCCCAAGGATGCCAATTTTGCCGGGTTCCATAAAAAGCAACTGCTGTTGTCGCTGCAGTCAGACTGGACCGTGAACGATGTCACTTACAAAAAAGGGACCCTGGTGAGCTATGACCTCTATGCAAATATGGAGGGGGAATTACGGATCCAAACGGTTTATGAACCCAATGAAAAATCGAGCTATGTGAGTGCGCTGGGCACCAAGGATTTTCTGGTGGTCAACACCATGGAGAACGTGCAGAACAAGCTGATCAAATTTACCCGGGAGAACGGGGCCTGGGCCCCGGAAGCCATCAAGGCGCCCGAATTCGGCAGCATCCATTTGATCGCTTCCGACAACAGATATAACGATTACTATTTTATGTACAGCAACTTCATCACACCAAGAACGCTCTATCATGCGACCGGCGAAACCCAGGAAGTGGTGAAAAAATTAAAGGACATCTTCGACACGGCGAACTTGGCGGTGGAACAACTTTTTACGCCCTCCAAGGACGGCACCTTGATTCCCTACTTCATGGTGCACCGCAAAGATATGGCGTACGATGGATCTAACCCCACCCTGGTGTATGCCTACGGCGGGTTCAATGTATCGGAACAGCCCGACTACAGTTATACCACGGGGCTTGGCTGGTTGTCACAGGGCGGGGTATACGTGCTGGCCAATATTCGGGGCGGCGGGGAATATGGGCCTGTCTGGCACGAGGCGGGAATGAAGGAAAAAAAACAGAACGGCTACGACGATTTCTATGCCGTTTGCGAAGACCTGATCAACAAAAAGGTAACCTCGCCCGAACACCTTGGCGCCTATGGATGGAGCAATGGCGGCCTTATGGCAGGCGTCCTGTTCACCCAAAGGCCCGATCTGTTCAAGGCCGCGGTGGTGGGGGCGCCCTTATTGGACATGAAAAGATATTCAAAGCTATTGGCCGGTGCCAGTTGGATGGGCGAATATGGCAATCCCGATATTCCCGAGGAATGGGAATACATCAAAAAATATTCCCCTTACCACAATATGCATGCCGATAAGAAATACCCCGAAGTGTTTTTTGTGACCTCCACCAAGGACGATCGGGTACATCCCGGCCATGCCCGTAAAATGGCGGCCAAGATGAACGCCATGGGCCACCCGCTGTTGTACCAGGAGACCATAGAAGGGGGGCATGGCGCCGCTTCCACCAACGCCCAGGCGGCCAAGGTATCGGCCAGCATGTACACCTATCTGAACATGAAGCTGAACCCGGGCCGTTAAAATAACCCAGCATGAAATACACCAAACTTCTTTTCCTAATGGTATCGCTGATGCTGGCCACCTCCGGCCTGGAGGCACAGACCGATGAAGCACAGATCTTGGCGAAGCGCGAGGCCTCGAACCTTGCGCTAAAAGCGTACGAGCATGAAAAAGTGCTTTCATTTCTGACCGATGACGTCTTGACCACCACCGGAAACGGCACCCTGTTGGCCGGGAAAGAAGCCCTGACGAGCCTATATTGCCGAAGCGGGCGCCAGTAAAATGTATTGGGTACGCAGTCCGAAGGAAATTAAGGTCAATGCGCAAAACGGGCTGGCCTGGGAAAACGGGATCTGGAACGGCTATGACCCGGAAAAAGGCCCCGATGCGGTGGTCGGTGGCAATTATTCGGCCATGTGGACCAAGGTTTCCGGCAGCTGGAAAATAAAATCACAACTTTTTGTGGCCTTGCATTGAATATGGGGGGGGTGAGCACCATCACCAAAAACTTTCTGAATTTGCGTCGACCCCTGCAGAAAGCGTTCAAGGACAGAAAAAAGCCACTGACAACAGGTTTTTTACCTGACTGGTTTTGTATACTTTAGTGCTCCCCCTTTTTTTGAATTCCCGAACCTTAAATGCATCTGCCATTGCCAAGGACCAGAATGAATTTTATTTTAGCATTATGAAAGGGATAACCAAAATGACCATATCCAATTGTTGTCAAACCATACTTCAAATACACCATGCTGGAAATCAAGCCCCTTAATACGTTATCAATCCATCTAGATCGCCTTATCAAAGGTCGATTGTGGCTTAAGGTAATCCTTGGACTGGTTTTGGGGGCGGCCCTTGGCGTTCTCCTTAATCCATCGGCAGGATTGCTTTCTGAGCATTTTAGTTTGCGGCTGGCCGATTGGCTCGACCTGCCGGGTCAAATATTTATGCGACTGGTTCAAATGATCATGATACCATTGATCATTACATCCATTATTTCGGGAATTGTGAGCAACACATCGGAGAACCTTAAATCCTTTGGACTACGGCTCTTGCTCTATTTCGTTTTCACTACGGCCATTGCCATCGTCATTGGAGTAGCCATCACGCTTGTTTTGAAACCCGGCCAATATTTTTTTAGGCTTGGGGGATTTCCAAATAGCAGCGAAGATCAAATCACATCTTCTGAACCGACCAACCTTATCGAGAACATTCCAAATGCCATTTCGAACCTTATCCCCAATAATCCACTGGAGTCTATCTTGACAGGAGAAATGCTGGGTGTCGTCATTTTCACCATCCTGATCGGTGTGGCAATTACGCAACTCCGTGATGAAACGGTCAGGCCCATCATTCGTTTTTCAGAAGCCGTTCAAAAAATTTGTATGATCGTGGTATCATGGGCCATGATGCTGGTGCCGTATGCCGTCTTTGGATTAATGGCGGCCTTGTTGTCCAGAACAGGGATTGCCATATTCCTGGGGCTGGGCTACTATATGGCAGTCGTTATAGGGGGTCTGTTACTTTTGATGATATTCTATTTGTTGCTGGTCGTGGGCGTCGCCAAGAAAAATCCTTTTTCGTTCTTGCGGGCAATCAGGGAACCACAACTTTTGGCATTTTCTACCGCCAGTTCCGCGGCCGTAATGCCAGTTTCCATGAAAACGGCAGATGAGCAATTAGGGGTATCTTCCAACATCAGTGATTTTGTTATTCCGGTCGGGGCTACGATCAACATGGATGGAACGGCCTTATTTCAGTGTGTAACGACGCTATTTATGGCACAGGCCTATGGCATGGAATTGTCCCTGATCAACTTGATATTGATCACTGCCACCGTAGTAGCTGCATCCATAGGCACCCCTGCCATTCCCGGGGGTGGCGTCATTATTCTTGCATCCGTATTGCAGAGCGCCGGAATCCCCGTGGATGGCCTTATTGTTATTATTGGTATAGACCGTATCTTGGGAATGTTTAGAACTACGGTTAATGTGACCGGAGATCTTACAGCTTGCCTGATCTTTGACAAGTTTTACGGATCTGGATCAACCCACAAAACTTTAGCCAATAAAATCCAACCCGAATTGAAAGGCAGTTTGGGCAACCCTTAACCTTTCACCTCAAAAAATCTACCTTCCAAAAACCCGGACCCAACGGCTTTCCGATTTCAATGCTTCTTCCTATCTTAGGACTGGCCAATCCCAAACCCTTTCATAGGCTTGGGCAACAACCTTAAAAGCCATGCCATGGCGCTAACCAAAAAAACTTGGATCCTTCTCGGTTTTCTGTTGCTGAAGTTCGTGCTGCAGTACCTGCTCATCGGGCCGGAATATGAGCTGCACCGCGATGAATACCTGTATATCGATCAGGGGAACCATCTCGCCTGGGGCTATGCCTCCGTGCCCCCCTTTACGGCCTGGATCTCGGCGATCGTACTGTTGTTGGGCAAGGGCGTTTTTTGGGTGAAGTTTTTCCCGGCCCTCTTCGGGGCCATGACACTGCTGGTGGTCTGGAAAGCCATCGAAACCCTCAAGGGCGACCTTTTTGCGCAGATTCTGGGGGCCGTTTGCGTGCTTTTCTCGGCCCTTCTAAGGCTCAACATCCTCTACCAGCCCAATTCGGTCGACATCCTTTGTTGGGTAAGTCTCTTCTTTTTCCTGATCAAGTACTTCCAGGACGATAAGCCGAAATGGCTCTACTGGGCTGCCGTGGTCTTTGCGGTCGGTTTTCTGAACAAGTACAACATTGGCTTTGCGCTGATCGGCCTGCTGCCCGCCCTGCTGCTCACCCCGCAACGACGCATCTTTGCCGACAAAAAGCTGTACTGGGCCATAGGGTTGGCGCTCTTGCTCATCTTGCCCAACCTCATCTGGCAGTATCGGGAAAATTTTCCGGTGGTGCGCCATTTGCGGGAACTGTCAGAGACCCAGTTGGTGAACGTCGACCGTACGGGCTTTCTCTTGGATCAGCTGCTCTTTTTTACGGGCTCTATCCTGCTCATCCTCCTGGGTTGGGCCGCACTGTTGTTCCATGCCCCCTTCAAGAAGTTCAGATTCTTTTTCTGGGCCCTCCTATTTACCCTGGCCGCTTTCGTATACCTGCGGGCCAAGAGCTATTATGCCATAGGGCTCTATCCCATATATATCGCCTTTGGGGCCGTATACCTGTCCACGCTGCTGAACAGCGGCTGGAAACGGTATCTGCGGCCCGTGGTTGTCGCGCTGCCGATCTTGGTGTTTTGGCCCATCTCCCTGATCGCTTTTCCCAATCGAAGTCCGGCCTATATCGTCGCCCATCCCGAGTTATACCAAAAGTACGGCCTGTTGCGCTGGGAAGACGGGCAAGACCATGCCCTGCCCCAGGATTTTGCCGATATGCGCGGTTGGCGCGAACTGGCCGCCAAGGTCGATGCTGCCTATGCCGCCCTCCCGAATACCGACCAAACCCTGGTGCTCTGCGACAACTATGGGCAGGCGGGGGCCATCAACTACTATAGCGAAAAGGGTATACAAGCGGTCTCCTTCAATGCCGACTATGTGAACTGGTTCGACCTAACACCCCGATACGTGAACCTGATCCGGGTAAAGTACAAAGAGGAACGCGAAGAAGAGTTCGTCAAAACGAGCCCCTATTTCGAGGCCTCGAGCATCTACGACTCCATCACCGACCCTTACGCCCGTGAACGGGGCACCACGATCTTTGTGTTCCAGGGGGCCAAGGCAAATGTGAACGTGAACCAAAGGATCGCGGAAGAGATCGAAGCGGAACGGAACCCACGCTGAATCATGTTCTATCGCGATGTGCCTTTGCTAAAAAGAAGTTGTAAAGGGTTGTGCTAAAAGATCGATCCGGTGTGGAACTTGCAGAACCAAGCGATCCAGGCGATGCCCAGACAAATCAAAAAACGGCCCATTTCGATGACATCAAGTTTTGCTTTCATAATTCGGGGGTTTAAAGCATTACAGGGCCAATGTAGGCCTTGGGGCCGTAACCTGTTTTTAATTTGGGCAAAACGCAATGTTTTATCGGCCGATGGTTGCTCATGGTGATTTGGTCGAAAAAATGGTTTCTTTCCCAGATAGCCGCTTCTTTGGAAGAATGGGTTGATCGACACCATTTTGCAGTCCATCGGGCCGACGGTGCTGTACGATAATTCATCATCTTGGGGAGGGGAACCGAGCCTTGCCTTTTATGTCAGGTCGAAATGGGTCAGGTCGAGCGGAGTCGAGACCTCCTTGAAACCAAAACAATCAGATGAACAGGTCAGGTCGAGCGGAGTCGAGACCTCCTTGAAGCCAAAACAATCAGATGAACAGGTCAGGTCGAGCGGAGTCGAGACCTCCTTGAAACCAATGCCATACCATGAAAAGCTATTTTGTTTATATAGTAAAATGTTCAGATGGCTTGACCTATACGGGAGTGACCAACAACATTGCCAGGCGTCTTGATGAACATCAAAAAGGATTGAACCCTACCTGTTTACCTTATAAAAGAAGGCCCATAAGGCTTATATTCCATCAAGAATTTAACGACGCGCAACAGGCCATATATTTTGAGAAGAAAATCAAAAGGTGGAGTGCAAAAAAGAAACTGGCATTGGCACAAGGGGAAACCGATGTAATAAAATTACTGGCGCAATGCAGAAATGAAACCCATTCAAAGTATAAAAACATACATAGAGGTCTCGACTCCGCTCGACCTGACAAGAAAAAATAACCCTGTGGAAATGAAACCCATTTTTAGCATAGAAACAGCCCTATAGGTCTCGACGCCGCTCGACTTGACAAGATGTGCTAACCATGAGAAAAATCATGCCATATGAGCCAGGATTGCCGGACCAATCAAAAACAGTAACTTAAAAAAATATGACCGGAAACTTAGTAAAGCTTTTTTTACGCCTCGTATTGGCGTTCGGTTTTTTATCGGCGGTAGCCGACAGGTTTGGAATATGGAGTAAAGAAGTCTCCGTCTGGGGAAATTGGGGAAATTTCTTGAGCTATACCCAACTGATCAATCCTTGGATTCCAGAATCACTGATCCCAGCACTGGGAATTATGGCCACCGCTGCGGAAATTATTTTTGCAATTTTCCTGATCATCGGAATTAAAACGGAACTGTTTGCGAAATTGAGCGGCTTTCTGCTTCTGCTATTTGCCTTGTCGATGACTTTTTCAACCGGAATAAAAGGCGCATTCGACTACTCTGTTTTTAGTGCTTCCGCTGGCGCTTTTGCTTTGAGTCTGATGAAAGAAAAATTTTTGGAATTGGATGCACTGATTTCTAAACCAAAAAGCTGAATGATAAACAAAAGCACAGTACCAGTTTGGCAAGCAAAGAGGGTAGACATCGCCTGGCCTAATTGGCATAGGCTATAACTGATGTCGCCTTCAATGAAGGAGCTCCCGTTGACATATCTTTTAATGGAAGCGGATATGGGATACCCTTTAGGGCCATAGGTATAGTCCACTTCCAGTTTCAGCACGTTGTCGACATACACCCTGGTAACATTATTGGGGGAGAACACGGGCGATAAAAGGGTTTTGTCGTTGGCAGGTTCCCGGTAATACCCGTAGGTTTTCCATAAGGGATAAAAAGGGTTTACGCCGCCATCCACCTCATAGGTAATATCCTCGGTCGTGTTACCGGGCAAATAGGCCACCCTTTTCTTTCGAATATTATCCTGGTCGGTGTAGATATAGGTGTGGTTCTGCGAGGTATTGGGGCCATTGTTATACAGTTCCGAGATGATGTTGCCCCGATCGTCCTGGTTTACGGTCACCGATGCATTAAAAACGACATTGCCCCCTTCATCCAATTTTTCGGTCCCAAAAAGGCCCAATTTGCCGTTGGTATAGTTATAGGAGCGTTTTTCCGAGATCCGGGTACACTTGAAATCGATCCCGCTGTCATTGGTGACATCCCCGGTGGCGCATATGAATTCTTCCAGCAACTTGTTTTCAGCGTTGTATTCGAATTGGCTCGACCATACTTTCATGCCTTGAAATACAAAATCTTCCCGAACCATTGTACCCCCGACATAGGTAAAGCTTCTACGCTGTGAACCATCCCCGTCTTGGTAGGCCAAGCCCCTGAGAAATCGGTATTCCGGAAGGGGGGGAGCTGCGCCATTGTCTTTGGGTGTTGAACCGGGATTGGCAACCGGTGCCAGAGGTGCCAAAGGTTCGCTGTTCGAACAGGCGGCAAAGAGGAAAGTGACGGCTATCGCCGCGACCCCCAAAAGAACTATATACCGTTTTCCCATTTTTATCATACTATCAATATTGACAAACCGACCCTTATCGGCCCACACCGCAATGATTGGTTCGATTATTTCAAAGATAATTACAAATAATTTTGCTTTCCCATCGCACGCTTGGAACCATTAGATGTAAAAAAGGGCCAACCGTTGCTTGGGTTGGCCCATAAATATGATATTGTGGTCAAGTTTTGCTGTGGTGCCCGCCCCTTTTCCTGCTACATCACCAATACGCTAGTTGCCGGTATTGGTCACGAAGGCGATTTTTTTGCTGTCGGGAGACCAGCTGGGCACATTGATCGTCCCTTGGCCGCCATAGAGGTAGGCGATCACTTTTGGGGTTCCCCCTTCGTAGGGCATGAGCCTTAACAAACAGTGTTTGTAGAAAGGGTGGTCACTGGGATTGATATCCTTGGGAAAGGATATGAAAACGATCCATTTTTGATCCGGACTGATATGTGGGAACCAATCGTTATAGTCATCAAAGGTGAGCTGAATCGGATTTTTGCCGTCCGCATCCATTCGCCAAAGTTGCATTTTTCCGGTGCGGGTGGAGTTGAAAAAGATGTATTTCCCGTCGGGACTGTATTCGGGGCCATCGTCCAAGGTGGCCAAATCGGTCAACTTTTGCTCCTTGCCGGAGTCGATATCGATGGTATGGATGTTAAAAACACCCTCTCTGTTCCCGGTAAAGACCATTCTTTTGTTATCCGGCGACCATCCATGAAAATAGGAGGCCCCTACCCCTGGTTTGGTGACCATCTTGGGCAACGAATCCCCTTCCGTTTTCATATAGTAGAGCGCGGAGGTGCCCTTATCGTTTTGGTTGTGATTGCTGATGCCCAATAATTGCCCATCGAAGGTCAGTACGTGGTCGTTGTTGTTGTTGACCGCAAAACCGGTATTGAGCGGCGTGATGATATGGGACGTCAGCTCATAGTTGTACAAATGGCCTTTGGAGTTATAGATCAATGTTTTGCCGTCCACCGTCCAGTTGGGCGCCTGTATCGAATGGGCCGAGCGGTAAATGATTTCCCGCTGTCCGGTGGCCAAGTCCATGAGTTCAAGGTTGCTGCCCAGGTAGTCTCGATACGGTCTAAAATCGACGGCGGCGGGCCGGATGATCCTCACATTCCTGTAGATCGCGCTTTCAAGCACTTCGGGCTTATGGGAAGATACGTAGATCCCGACGTAAACCTCCTTGTCGAGGTTCATCGAATCGAGCGTTATACTGGTGAACTCCTCCCCGAATTTTGCGGTCGACATGATGTAGGTGTCGCCCTGGCGTTCGAGCTGAATGACATCCGGTGCCTTATCGGGTGAAGTCACTTCTTCGGTGTTGCCCCCGATCGCCTTCCTATACTGTAAGGAGGTGAGTCCATCGCCATGGGTGGTGGCGTTCACATGCTTTGAGTTCGTGTCCAAACTGTTCTTCACGATCCATCCCACTTTGCGGTGCGGATCCGCGCCTTCCCCTATAAAGGTGACCTCGGCCCTCAAAATAAAATCGCCCTGCAGGGTCGTCCACAGGTACTGGAAGTCGTCCTTGCCGAACCACATATTGGTTCCCGAACCGCTCAGGGTATAGGTTTGGCCCTTGGGGTCGTAAGTGGCGTTGCCCTGCAGCTTGCAATCGCCGACATCCAAATGGCCATCGAAGATACCGATCTGGTTTTGGGCGGAAAGGGGGTTGGACAGAAGGAGCAGGAACAAAAAGACGAGAAGGTGAGCCGATTGATTATTCATGTTATGGGTTTTTGTTGGAAGTTGTTTTTTCAAAATGTACAAAAAATTTAAGTCGCCCTAATCCCAGCGTGGCTTGATGCCTGGAGCATATGGGAATTTCAACGACCTGTAATATTCCAAGCTTGCTTCGGGCTTTTCAACCCCCTCGGGCAATTCCCTTTTGGAAAAGGTCTGAAAATAGAGCAGACAGGCATCCCGCCACCACTTCGCCTCCTTCAGCTGGATGCGCAGGAGCATTTGAACTTCTTGGAACTGGCCCTCGGTAACATATGCCCTTGCCCCTTCCCATTTCGAAACCATCGCCCGTACCCCATCTACCCCTTCCTGATATTTCAGCGCAAGGCCGTCCCAAAGGATACGCCCATTTTTGAGCTTATGGTCCCAAGGGAGGTGGTGGAACCAGAGCAGATATTCCTCCGGGCAGGTATTTACATCGTTGAATTTTGAGCTTAGTTCCCCGGCATATTGGGCCGTGGCATTGCTGCCGCTTGGGGTACGGTCGAAACCGATCCCTTTTTCATCGGCCTTGTGGTAGTAGGTAGGGTTCCACTCGGGCCGGCTCAAATCGCCCACCCAGGGGCCGGGACCATAGTGGTGCCCGGTATCGAACAAATGGTGCAGTCCCAAGGGGTCCATATAGTTCACGGGTGCCTCCCTGGAAATGGCCAGCATCTCCTTCATCGATTTCAAAAAATCGGGATGGTTCGCGTAGGTGGCCCTTAGCCATTCGTCCGCTATGGCCTCGGCTGGAAGCTCCGGATTCCAGGCCAGGCGGCCAAACCCGTACCAGTTGGCCTGCGCAAAGGGGTGGCCTGTCCAGTTCAGGTCGTTGCCGATGTTGGCCACGCCGGCAATGCCGGTCATTTTGTGGTTGTGGAGACTTCCGTCGACCACCTTGGCAACGGTAGATCCTTTCCCCTTTCGAAAGGTATCGGCATCGAGTACCTCTTTGAAGAGAATGGGCAGATATACCAGGTGCGCACTAAAACCCAGATACTCCTGGGTAATCTGGAACTCCACCATCAAGGGCGTCTTGGGCATGGCACCGAACAAAGGGTGGAAGGGCTCCCTGGGCTGGAAGTCGATCGGCCCGTTCTTTACCTGTACCAGTACATTGTCGAGGAATTGACCGTCGTAGGGAACAAACTCATCATAAGCCTGTTTCGCACGATCGGTGGGATCTAGTTCGGAATACACAAAAGCCCTCCAGATCACATTGCCCTGAAAGGGCGCCACGGCTTTTGCCAGCATGTTCGCCCCATCCACATGGTTCCTGCCATAATTTTGCGGACCAGGCTGGCCCTCCGAATTCGCCTTCACCAAAAAGCCTCCGAAATCGGGAATACGGTCATAAATTTCCTTTGCTTTGGCCTGCCACCATAGTCCTACTTTCTCGTCCAGCGGGTCGGCGGTGGGCAGGCCCCCGATTTCCATCGGAGCAGAAAAACGTGCGGTCAGATATACCTTGATGCCATAGGCCCTGAATACCTTCGCCAAGGCCGCCACCTTATCCTGATAGGCCGGGGTTAGGACCAGGGCGTTCGCGTTCACATTGGTCAAAACGGTTGCGTTGATGCCAATGGAGGCATTGGCACGGGCATAGTCGATATAGCGCCGATCGATGAATTCCGGCAGTTTTTGCCAGTTCCATAATGAAAATCCTGCATAGCCCCGTTCGATGGTCCGGTCGAGATTGTCCCAATGGTTGAGCATGCGCAACTGGATCTTCGGTGCGTCGACGAGGTGCAGCCCGGCAAAATCTTGACGGGTCTGCATCAGCTGCAGAACCCTAAACACCCCGTACAGAATACCGATATCTTCGTTGGCGGTAAGCAACAAAACCGATTTGCCGTTCAAACGCAAGTCCTTGATGATAAAGCCTTCCGCTCCGATTCGGGCATAATCGGCCGCGATTTCCCCCCGAACCTTTTGATCAAGGCCGTCCTTTTTGGCGATGATCATGGTATTCGATGGTTCGATCGCGTCGGTGAAATGGGGCGGTCGATCCATCAGTCGGGCCAGCCCGTTTTTCAGTTCGTCCTTTGCCGTATTCAAAATATCGCCCTGAGGTCGAAAATAAATGGAGGCCGTGGTTTTCTGATAGGCCGACAAATGAGCCCCCGCTTCGATTTTATCGTAACCCAACCAAAGATCATATCCATTCGGAACCTGTGCGTTGGCCCTCCCCCAGCAAAATAAAACCATGCACGACATCATAAATAAAGGTTTCAATCCCATATCTGTTTTTTTTAAAAGACTTTCGGTCAATTGAGTAAATACCCCTAGGCAAGGCCAAGATAAATATTCTGTCGCTATGCATTTGGTTTTTCAAAAAATGATCCAAGTATTGGCCATTTGTCGTTTGAAGGGGGCCTCATGCGATTGCGCTCGCCAACGAACCGCTACTTGCCTAAAGTCGATCTTCCGAGACAGGTACATTAAAAATGATCGATGCCGCAGCGAATCCCTTGAAATGCCCTGATCATTCGTAGGGTGCCTTCGGACATAAATGCTACTGATTCGTCCGTTATGTTTTGCGATTTATGCACAGAATAGGTTCTTTAAAAGAAAATTATTCAATCGAAAACTTACATTAAAAAATGAATGGGATGGACAAAACAAATAAAAAAGAATTGGAAGATGAGATCTACGAACTTTTCAGGCATTCTGAAGAATATTTGCATGACAAAAATATTAAGGGCCTTACGAATCGCTTTATCGTAGAAGGAAGGATCAAGCGGCCTAGAACGACCCTGATTGAAGGCCATGAGGCCATTGACAGGTCATATACCGAGTTGGTTGCATTGACCGACCTTAAAATTACCGCGACCGATCTAAAAATCAGGATATCGGAATCCTGCGACATGGCGTTTGTATTAAGTGATTATACCAATTCCCATATTGCCGATGGAAAACGGGTCATGGACGCAGGTAAAAGGTTCTTATTTCTGGTGAGGATCGGCAACCAATGGAAGATCAACACCGAGATGCTAAGCAGCAATTTTTGAACTATTGGACATGGTTCCGTTGCGGCCTTCTTGACATAAAAAGAGAATGGTGTCCAATGTTATGACACAAAACGACCCTATGAAGGGACTCTTAAGGATGATCGCCACCATCCCATCTTGTCCTACGGTCGTTTCACGTCCGTATTTGGGCGTTTCACCCAAAAACCAAGGTTTTAAAGATTTGTTTCGCCCTAAATTTGTGCAAGAATTAAAATAAAAACAACAAAACGAATCTTTAAAAAATAAACATCATGAAAAAAGTAAGCATACTTACCGGAATCGGATTATTATCACTGGTATTATTCTCTTTCAACGGAAAAGACAAATGTGAAAAAGAGGTAGCGATCGCCTACGAGGCATTGCAACAGCCCTTTCTTAGCGGCCTACCCACCGAAACGAACCCGACAACCCTAAATATCAACGAGATCGACTATGTGGAACTTGAGGGCGAATTCGACCTGGGCTTTGAGCCCGCCGACTATCTGCCCCTGGGCTTCAACGCTTACCAGGGAATGGACCTTGACCTTGACGATATCGTCTATGTGGAGGAAGAAGAGGATATCGATCTTGGATTTGATACCGCCGACTATCTTCCCAAAGGTTTCAACGCCTATGAAGGCATGGACCTCGATCTTCAAGTGGCTCTGGAAGAACTCGATTTGAACAGCATCATCTATATCGAAGAGGAAGAAGAGATACAACTCGATTTCCCTTCACGCAAATACCTCCCAAGAGGGTTCAACCCATATGCCAAATAAATCTTGGCCAAGAACTGAAATAAGTTGGCCTTTGGTTTTCACCAAAGGCCTTTCTTTTTTTCAAAATGCTTAGCCGATGCCCGGCCAAACCGTTTAAAGAAGTATATTTAAAACATAGAACCATGAAAGCCATCGAAATCAAAAACGTAAGTCGACCGCAGATCCTCAAGGTCTCGCTGCTTGTTTCCGTCATGGTTTCCATATCCAAAACCCTGTTCATCTATAGGATGATCGATACCGGCAAGATGGATCTTTCGGGGGAATTGATCTCCGACTTGCTGCTGCAATTGGTATTTTTCTTTCTTTTTTCTTGGCTCATCCTAGAGCTCAGCGCCAATTGGGCATATATTTATATCAGGTCAAACATGGTTCGTATTGCCGTCACGTTACTGTTGGGTGTCGCTTTCTTGACGGGTACCTTAAAAGTACTGGAACAGGTCTATCCCATGACCGGACTTCCGATATCACGTGAAGAACAGGGATTCTTATTTTTCAAATACGTGATTATCCTGATCAGCCTGTTGTTCGTCGGCAGGATCTTAAGGCTACAACTGATCCAAAAAGAAAGTGGGATCGAAAACGAGCATCTGAAGCAACAGAACCTGCAAAACGAGCTCACCGCCCTGAAGAACCAGATCGATCCCCATTTCCTGTTCAATTCATTGAATTCGCTCAACTGTCTGATCCGTGACAATGAACAAGCAACGTCATTTGTGACCAAGCTGTCGTTCATGTATCGCTATATCCTGCAGAGTGGGGACAGGGATTTGGTGACGGTTAAGGAAGAGCTCAAATTTTTGGAAAGTTATGTGCATTTGATCAAAGCCCGGTACCGTGACCGGTTTTCGATCCAGATCAACATCGATCATGCCGATCTCGAAAAGCAGCTGCCGCCGTTGGCCCTTCAATCGATGGTGGAAAATGCGGTCAAGCACAACGAGATTTCGGAATCCAATCCCTTGATCGTAAAGATTTTTTCCAAAGACGACGCCATCTGTGTGGAAAACCCGATCAGGCCCAGGACCACCTTGGCCGAAGGCACGGGCAGCGGCCTTGCCAATCTACAAAAACGATATTTTTTATTGGCGAAACGGAACATGACCATTTCTACGGAAAACAACAGCTTTAATGTTGAACTGCCTTTCTTAAAAACGACATGAACGTAGTGATCATAGAGGATGAATTGTCTGCAAGTGAAAACTTGGCCTATCTGCTGCAGCGGATCGATCCATCGATGCAGGTCGTTGCAGTGCTCGAATCGGTGAAGGCTGCCGTGGCCTATTTTGGCAAGCCCAACGAAATCGATCTGGTATTTTCGGACATCCACTTGGCAGACGGACTCTCCTTCGAGATTTTCGACCAAGTCAAGATCGAAGCCCCTATGATCTTTACCACGGCCTACGACCAGTATACCCTAAAGGCCTTCAAGCTGAACAGCATCGACTATCTGTTGAAGCCCATAGACCAGGAAGAACTGTCGGCCAGTCTGGAGCAGTTCAAGACACAATCGAAAGGCACGGGTTTGGTCGATGCACAGGTAACGGGACTTTTGGATCTGATCAAGGCCAAGACCAAAACCTTCAAGGCCACCTATCTGGTGAACCAAAGAGACCAGATGATTCCCCTGAAGACCGAACAATTTGCCTACATCTACATCGACACGGGCATGGTGAAGGTGAAGACCCAGGACAACCAGACCTATATTCTCGACAAAAAATTGGAGGATATTGAAAACGAATTGGATCCGTCCCTATTTTGCCGGGTCAACCGACAGTTCATCCTCTCCAAAAACGCCATCACGAACCTCAAATACCATTTCGGGGGCAAACTTTTGGTGAACGTGCGGCCACCCTCTGAAGAACGCATTGTCATCAGCAAGGCCAAAGCGCCCGATTTTAAAAAGTGGATGGATTCATAAGGAATTTTATTTTGATTTAGGCTTTCCATGGAGGTCCAATTCAATCACTTCCTTTCCGAATTTTTTGACCTCATCCCACTGCGAGGCCTTGTCGCCGACCACCACGTAAACCATCTCTTCTTCCGGCATATATTCCGCTATGATGCGCTGAAAATCATCGCGTTGCATCTGTTGGAGCAATGCCTGTTCTTCCTCGATATATTTCAGTGACTTCCCGTAGCTATCGATTTGATCCAGGATGTTCAACTTCGCATTGGCCGATTCATAGGCCCTTGTATTCTGTTTTACGATCTTGTTCTTGGTCAATTCCACTTCATTTTCGGTAAAATTCGGTCCGTAGTCCTGGATCATTTTTTGGATGATCTCAAGGGAAGGCAGGGTGGCATTCGCCCTAACGCTCGATCGCACGATGAACGGTGCGATTTCCTTTCTTGAGGGCACCCCGGAATAGGCCCCATAGGTATAGCCCTTTTCTATTCGAAGTGTCTGAAACAAACGACCGCTCGATCCTCCGCCAAGTATTTCATTGGCAAAGTCGAGTTTGGGCGCATCGGCATGGTCGGCGGCCAATGCCAATCTACCGACCAATAGCACTGACTGTTTTGAATCGGGCACATCGATAAAAAATAATTTCCCCGCGTTATCGTTGGGCAAATATTCTTGCTTGGCAATGGAAACTTCCGGACCCGTCCACTTTTTCTCCAACGAAGTCATTGCTTTTTCGACACGATCTTGATCGATATCGCCGACCACTTTGAAGCTGGCATGCTTCGGGCCCAATTGGGCATAAAATGCCTTCACATCATCAAGGGTCAGCTTTTCCACACTTTCAAGGGTACCGTTCGAAGGAATCGAGAGCATATTGTTCCCTCCATAGAGCAAGGCATTGAAATTGTTGCTGGCTATGGCACTCGGATCGGCCTCCTGCCCCTTGATCGAGGTGATCAATTCTTGTTTTAAACGGTCAAAGTCATCGGCGTCCCAGCGCGGTTGTAAGATCATTTCCTCCATAAGATCGAGCGTGGCTTCAAAATGACGCACCAAACAGGTGCCGCTGATCTCCACCGATTCGAGATTACCACTGAACCGCAGTTCCGAACCCAAAAGTCCGATCGCCTCCTCGAGGGCGGCAGCGGTCTTGTTCGCGGTGCCCTCGTTCATCAAATCTGCCGTTAAGCTGGCCAATCCGGCCTTCCCTTTTGGATCGAGCATATGCCCGCCTGGGATGGTCAATCGGAAATTGACGATCGGAATTTCATGGTTCACAATGCCGTACAACGACAAGCCGTTTGCTGCCTTGGCTTGCCAAATCTTGGGCATGGTGAAAAGGGGCGGCGGTCCAAAATCAGGTTCCGACCGGTCGTAGGTCGTAGGGGTTTTGACATAATCGGCCTCTTCGCCTTGTGCCACTTCCTCGTTGGCTTTCATCGCGGTTATTTCCTCTTGCCATACGGTGGCCTCTTCGGCGTTGGCGACGGCCAGTTCGGGTGTTGCCTTGGGCACCACACTGGTCATTACATAATTTTTGCCCTTCAGGTATTTTTCATAAACGCCCATAATGGCGGCACGGTCAAGGGCCTGGTACTTTTTGGCACGAGTTGTGATCATTCCGGGGTCAGCACCGAATTCGTTGTCCTGCGCCAGTTGAAAAGCCTTGTTCAACACGGTCGCCACATCGCCATAAAGGTCGGTCTCCAATGCTGCCTTTAGCCGTTCCAGTTCATTATCGGTGAACCCGTTGGTCTCAAAGTCTTGAAGCCCTTCATCAATGGCCCTTTTTACGGAATCCAAAGACACCCCTTCATTGGCCCTTACCCGTATCACGAATTCGCCCGCCAACTCACTGCTGTTGTTGTAAGCACTGGCACTCGGGGCCAATTTATGCTTTTCCACCACGGTTTTATATAGGGCCGATTTTTTACTTGCGCTCAGCAGTTGGCCCAGGGCATCGAGGGCATATTGGTCGTCATGATATTCCTCCACTGTGGGAAAGACCATCCTCAATTCGGGCAACTTGGCGAAATTATCCTTGAAAAAGAGCGATCTGGATTCGGCAAGGCGAACCGGCATGGGGGGTAATGGCTCCACCGGAGGACCGCTGGGAATCTCTCCAAACCATTGCCGTACCAAGGTTTTTGTTTCAGCCGGGTCGATGTCGCCGGCGATGACCAAGGTAGCGTTTGATGCCCCATAATATTTGCCATAAAATTCCTTGACGTCTTCCAAGGTGGCCGCCTGCAGGTCGGGCAAGGAACCGATCACCGTCCAATGGTAGGGATGTGTTTCGGGATATAAATTCTTTCTGATGATCTCATTGGTGTAGCCATAGGGGGCATTGTCGTAATTCTCTCGTTTTTCGTTTTTCACCACTTGTTTCTCGCGTTCCAAGGCGGCCGTGGTGACCGTATTGATCATATAGCCGAAACGGTCGCTGTCGATCCAGAGGATTTTCTCGAAGGCGTCTTTGGGCACCACCTCATAATACACCGTTCCATCGCTCCAGGTACCGCCGTTCCGGGTACCGCCCCATTCGGGTATCATCTTTCGGTTGGCTCCGACGGGTACGTTTTCAGAATCGTTGAAGGACATATGCTCAAAAAAATGGGCGAATCCTGTCTTGCCGGGCTTTTCCCGGTTCGACCCCACGTGCATCATGGTGGCCACGGCCACTATGGGGTCGCTTTTGTCGACATGCAAGATGACCTCCAGGCCATTGTCAAGGGTAAATTTTTCATAGTCGAGCGTAAATTCGGAAGGCTCGCTTTTAACGGTTTCCGTTTTACAGGAGAATAAAAGGCCAAGGCAAAGCAGGGCAAGAAGCGGGCGAAAACAGATCTTCATGGTAATGATTGAAATGGTTTCGGGTAAGTTACCAAATAGTGGAACACGATTCAAAAACAAAACAACAAATTGAGGCGATTGGCCATAAAATCAGGGAATTTCAAGGAGGCCTACATTTTTAATATCCCCAACTTGATGGATTTCATTTAAAATTCTTTATCTTATCGTCATTGCGTTTCTAACCTTTTTTACTGAAAGAATTACGGAAAATAGCTCCCCTACCCATCAATAAATTTTTCAAAATCGCACCCCTGGCCCTGACCATTGCACGGTTCCCGGTCGCCAGCATGCAATTTATGGACTGTTTGTGGCCTCGCACGAGGCAAACTGTTGGGCATTGACAAAAGCATCATTTTCGATAAGCAAGGGTTCGGTAAGCTCCGGTCATAGCGCATTAACCCTAAAAACAAATCATATGAAATTAGTAGTACTGTCGGCAAATCCCAACCTGTATTCCACAAAAAGACTGGTTGAGGCCGGCAAAAAGAAAGGGCATGAAATGCAAGTGGTAGACCATACCAAATGCGATCTGGTCATTGAAAAAAAGAAACCGGGCATCGTTTACAAAGGAACCGAAATATCCGATGTAAATGGGGTCATCCCGAGGATTGGGGCTTCCGTCACTTTTTACGGAACTGCCGTGGTAAGGCAGTTCGAAATGATGAAAATTTTCACCGCCACCGAATCCCAGGCCCTGGTAAGGTCAAGGGACAAGTTGCGGAGCTTACAGATCCTGTCGAGGGCGGGGCTCGGGCTGCCCAAGACCGTGTTCAGCAACTATTCGAAAAATGTGGCGGGCATCATCGACAAGGTCGGGGGCGCCCCACTGGTCATTAAACTTTTGGAGGGCACCCAAGGGCTCGGAGTGGTGCTGGCAGATAACAGAAACTCGGCCGAGTCAATCTTGGAGGCGTTCAACGGACTACAGGCGAGGGTCATCGTCCAAGAATACATCAAAGAGGCAAAAGGGGCCGATATCCGTGCTTTTATCGTGGATGGCGTGGTCGTCGGGGCCATGAAAAGACAGGGCAAAGAAGGGGAATTCAGGTCGAATCTGCATCGCGGGGGATCGGCCAACATCATCGAACTCACCGATGAGGAAGAAAATGCGGCCTTGAAAGCGGCCCAGGTGATGGGCTTGGGCATTGCGGGGGTAGACCTCCTGCAATCGGCAAGGGGGCCCTTGATCCTTGAAGTAAATTCCTCCCCGGGCCTGGAAGGCATAGAAATCGCTACTGGAAAGGATATCGCCGGGCATATCATCAAATATGTGGAGCGCAATGCCGAATAAAAATATTGAAATTCTGGGGACGCCCATCATGCCGGGCAAAAGCTATCGGCTTACCCTGAACATCGCCAAACTGCATACCCGATCGAACATCGAAATCCCGATCATCGTATCGCGTGGCAAGAAAGACGGTGCCAGTATATTATTGACAGGAGGTATCCATGGCAATGAAATCAACGGTGTTGAAATTGTTCGGAGCATCATTATGGCCAAATACCACAAACCCACCAAGGGCATGGTCATCTGTATTCCGGTGGTGAACGTTTTTGGCTTTATCAACCAGACCCGGCAATTCCCCGACGGCAGGGACCTGAACCGGGTCTTCCCCGGTAACAACAGGGGTTCGCTCGCCAGCAGGTTCGCCTACCATATCATGAAGGAAATCATCCCCTATATCGACTATGGAATCGATTACCATACCGGGGGCAATGCCCGTTTCAATATCGCGCAAATACGCATGGATCCAAAAAACAAGGAATGCATTCAATTAGCCCGTATATTCGGTGCCCCTTTTATATTGCAATCCAAAAACAAGGAAAATACCTTCAGGGACGTCTGCGTGAAACAGGGGAAAACGATATTGCTTTTTGAAGGGGGGAAATCGATGTTCTCCGATGATTTGATCACCTCCTACGGCGTGGCCGGTGCACTGAGGGTCATGCAGCACTTGGGAATCCGCGATTTTCAAAAGGAACTGTCGGATTCTCGCTATCCAGCAACAGAATCGATTCTTTTGGAGTCGTCCCGATGGGTCAGGGCCAGCTTCTCGGGGATGTACCGACCCTATGTTGGTTTGGGCGCCTATGTTGAAAAGGGCGAGGTGCTCGCCAGTATTTCCGATCCCTTCGGGGAATTCGAAAAATCGATCAAGGCGAGCAGTCCGGGTTATGTGATCTGCGTGAACCATTCCCCCATTGTAAATCAAGGGGACGCCATATTGCACATCTCCAAAAATGGATCCAATAAGAAGGGCACTGTTGCCAAATAAAAACAAGGTCGAACCCTGCTAACCGTTAGGGCAACTTAGGATGGACATCTACCGATTCATCGACGAAATGCACAATAAATACGATTAAACCACAACTTTTGGCACTTTCACAACAAATCAGAGCGTGTACGCCACACAAAATCGTACCTTATTGTTATTGCAAATCCCTTAAAAAATTTAAATGCTATGGAAACAAATTCAGACAAACACCCGGTATTGAATACCATCCTCTCCGTTTTAAACGTAAGCTTGGAGGTGGTACTGGCATTGATCGTTCTTGGATTCTTGATGGGCCTTTTGGGCATTTCAAGCTGATCTGCAAGAGGCGCACCACCCTTATAGGGCGGAAGACCCTAAATAATAAAAGATCCCCGCGGCACATGGTCACGGGGATTTTGTTTTTTTGATAAAAAATATCCTTACCAAGGAGTGCACTAGTCGCTCCCCAAGCTCAGCGCCGCTTCATGGGTACAGCTCATATGTGCAATGGCAGCCGCATAAACGGCATCATCCGCCGCATCCCTGGCTTCCTGCCCCGCGCGCTGCGATTTCCGCATATAGTAATGCATATCGCCCAGGTTCTTGGCCGAGTTCGCCGCTTTGGCATTGGCATAGGCTTCCTCGGCAAAATCGCGTGCGTCGAGCGCATGGCGCTCTGCGTCTATCGAATGGCTTTTCACCGCTTCCAGTCCACAAATTTCCGAATAATATTGTGCCTCGGCCGCCCTCAACACGGCCTCATCTGCAGCGTTCAGCGCTTTCCCCATCATCAGCTCCACTTTTCGGGCGTTGGTGCGTGCAGAAGCGAACTGTGGGTCATAGGCCGCCGATTCGGCATAGGTCTGTAACGAATCGACCTGATGGCTCACGGCCACCATATAATTTTTTACCCCGTCCATTTCGCTCTTGAAGAGCTCGCATTGGGCTTGGGTAGCGATGGGGGCCAATAGAAATATCCATGCCCATTGAAGTCTGGATTTGATCTGGGTGTTGCGTTTCATAAAGGGGGATTTAAAGATTGTACTATGTTAAGAACCATGCTTCTCACCATAAATTCTGAATCAATGGACAAAAACCCAATAAAAAGGTTAAAAGGGCCAAAAGGAAGTAGAACAGGTTTTTCTTTTCAATATTGTGTCGCGCAGAAACTAGGTTCGGAACGGAATGCCCAATAATTCATTACCTTAGGTTGCGCAACAACCCTTTTCAACCCATGCTGCCCATATTTCGAAAAATCCGCAAACAATTCGCCGACAACAACAAGCCCTTAAAATATTTGAGGTATGCAATAGGGGAAATCGTGCTTGTAGTAATCGGCATCCTGATTGCCCTACAAATCAATAATAATAACGAAGATCGTATCCAAGCCAAAGAACTGGATGGTCTGATGAAAAGTATTTCCAGTGCCATTCAATCGGATATTGGATATCTGAGATTGCTTAGAACCGCCAGGGAAAGTATTGGGATAAAGTCAGATTCTATTTTCGATGCCTACATAGATGCCCAAAGCCCTAGTATGGCTTTTGAAGATTACGCTTTTGTGGCGAACACCTTCAATGAGTTGACGAATCTTATTTATTATCAGCCCAATCTTAGTGCTTTTGAAGCATTGAAAAATTCAATTTACTTATATAAACTCCAAGGTACCGATATTGAATTGTTGCTGAATACCTTCTACACCTCCGCCGAACGCCTGCAAAAACAGGAAGAAAGTTACAACCAGTCGATGAAGGCCGATTATCAAACATGGTCCAATACTTTTAGAAATAAAGGAATTGACGTTTTTATGGCCCCTTGGGATTATATGGAAGAGGGTGGAACCCAAGCACGATTTTTGGAGGTTTTGAATGCCCAGGATACAAAAGCACTTTTTGCCAAAAGTTTTATCGAACTGAATATGACCGGTTTATACGATCAGCAAATCCAGCTCGGTGAAAAGTATATTGAAATGGTCGATAAAGGAGAAATGAATTTTGACGAGCAGACCAAAATTGATTTTAGCGGCATTTTATATTCCTATTCGGAGGTCGGCATCTTGAACCTAATGGTCAATGGAAAGGTGCCTTCGGGCTTTGGGTTATTGTATGCACAATCCAGCAACAAATATTACTCAGGGATACAATTTGAGGATGACCATATTATTTTGACCTATCCTGAAAATACGTTCGATTGGGGCTCGCCTTATTTTAATATCAAAGCGCTAAATGGTCGCGTAACCGAAATGGACTTCACAAATTTTGAAAAGGTGGTCCTGGAAATGAAAGGTGCGGTCGGTGGTGAGACCTTCGCCCTCATGATGAAAGACAAATATGACCTTCCCGATGGAAAGGAATCAAGAGTTGATATAACATTGACCAATACCTGGGAAACTTATGAAGTGCCCATTGACCGATTTGAGACCGCAGACAAGAAAATCATAGAGACCCCCTTGGGCTTCGTTTTTTTGGGCGGCGAAGGAAGGACGATCCATGTAAGATCTATTCAATTTCAATAGAAAGAAATAGAGAAAGTAGCCGTTAAAAGATCAACCGTTATCAAGCCTTGGAATAAGCTTAAAAGGAGTCCGATGGGTCCAAAATGAAACAAAGAATATGGCACAATTTTTAGGCATAGATGGCGAATACCATCCCGAGGGCAGTATCTTGGGGCAGGATGGCAAGTACTATCCCAAAGGGTCCTTTTTGGGCATGGACGGGAAATACTATCCCGAAGGCAGTTTCCTCGGCCAGGACGGGAAGTATTACCCAAAAGGATCGGTATTGGGAAGGGATGGAAAATACTATCCCGAGGGCAGTTTTTTGGGGCAGGACGGGAAGTACTATCCCAAAGGGTCCTTTTTGGGCATCGATGGCAAATACTATCCTGAAGGCAGTTTCCTCGGCCAGGACGGCAAGTATTACCCCAAGGGATATCGACTGCACATGGATGGGAAATATTATCCATCGTAACCTTCTTTTAACAAAGGTTTTCATATGGGAGTCGAGATAGGCTACGGCATCAATTCTAAGAATCGGATTTCTATTGGAAACTATTCCCCTCCCGGGAGGGGCCAGGGGTGGGTTTGTATCGGTTCTTTTGCCCAAAATGCCATTGGAGGGCCTTCTTTTTCTGTAGTGTAGCGATCAGGGGCGTCAAGAACGCGGGAAACCCTGGACCGCGTTCAGCCCGTGCGAGCGGTTCCCATGAGCGCCGGCGAATGGGAAACACCTAACGAAAAAGTGTCCTTTTTGCGCCTCTTTTTGGACAGGCAAAAAGAGACAAAAAGAAATATAGGCCGGGTCTTTACCCGAAAAGGTCAGTGGAGGTACTCCTTTTAACGAAGGTTTTCAGCTTTGCCGGTCTCGACTCCGCTCGACCTGACAAGGCATCAAGGTTAGCATTAAAATTCTATTAGAAACTATTCCGCCCCCGTGAGGGGCCAGGGGTGGGTTTGGATCGGTTCTTTTGCCCAAAATGCCATTGAGGGCCTTCTTTTTCTGTAGTGTAGCGAATACGGGCGTAAAGAACGCGGAAAACCCTGGACCGCGTTCAGCCAGTGCGAGCGGTTCCCATGAGCACCGGCGAATGGGAAACACCTAGCGAAAAAGTGTCCTTTTTGCGCCTCTTTTTGGACAGGCAAAAAGAGGCAAAAAGAAAAATAGGCCGGGTCTTTACCCGAAAAAGGTCGGTGGAGGTGCTCCTTTTAACGAAGGTTTTCAGAAATAGTGGGGTTGCCTTACGCTGTTGTCATATCGACCATTAACGAGTTCAACATATATGTTGAAGGAAGATAACTTGCGAAGCAAAACGAGATATGATGGTTGCCAGCATCGCCAGTCTCGACGCCGCTCGACCTGACAAGGCATCAATTTTAAGAATCGGATTTCTATTAGAAACTATTCCCCTCCCGGGAGGGGCCAGGGGTGGGTTTGAATCGGTTCTTTTGCCCAAAAAGGCCATTGGTCCCCGATACCGTATTGTCCATGGCATCTGCCAATTTTCATCAAAACATTTCCTAAATTACGACTTCGCCCCGCATGGTAAAACCTGGAGGGCGGTTCAACCGAAATTTTTAAATGTGATATCCACAAAGACTTGCTGGCTGTAAGGTCATGGCATATCTTTATCCAGCATGCAACGCTTATCCCTAAATTCAGAAAAATGGCCGATTATTTAGTGACCGTAGACCAAGAAGAAATACCGATAAGTACCACGGCCGCCGAAGCGCTGGACCTCATCAAGGTCGATGAAGCGAATTTTCATCTCATCCAGCATCACCAAGCGTATGCCATCGGCCTGGCCCAATCGGATTATTTAAAAAAAGCCTATAGGATCGTCGTCAATGGCAACAGCTATGAGGTAGCGATCGCGGATGAATTCGACCTACGGGTAAAAAAAATGGGGCTACTGACCTCCACCTCCCAGAAGATCAACTCCGTGAAAGCGCCCATGCCCGGATTGATCATCGACGTGATGGCAACGGCAGGGCAAACGGTTTCGGAAGGCACCCCCTTGTTGGTGCTCTCCGCCATGAAGATGGAGAACATTATCCTGTCGCAAGGGGCGGGTATCGTAAAATCGATCGCCGTTAAGATCGATGATACCGTAGAAAAAGGACAATTGATCATAGAAATGGAATCATAAGATTCACGCCTTAATGGAAATGACCAAAAAAGAACTTGATCCATGAAAAAAATACTGGTTGCCAACCGTGGTGAAATCGCGCTCCGGATTATGAAGACCGCCCGCAAAATGGGCATAAAAACAGTTGCGGTGTATTCGGAAGCCGATCGCTGGTCGCCCCATGTGAAATTTGCCGATGAGGCGGTATGCCTGGGGAAGGCGCCTTCCTCCGAGTCGTACCTGGCCATGGAAAAAGTGATTGCTGCCGCAAAGGAAACGGCCGCCGATGCCATCCACCCCGGCTACGGGTTCCTGAGTGAAAACGATGTTTTTGCTCAAATGGTGGTAGACCACGGAATTGCTTTTATCGGGCCAAGACCACATGCCATCAAGCTCATGGGCAACAAGTTGGCCGCAAAAGAAGCGGTTCGCAAATACCAGATCCCCATGGTCCCCGGTACGGAAGAAGCCATCACCGATGTGGTCCTGGCCAAAAAAATCGCGCAGCAGATTGGTTTCCCCATTTTGATCAAAGCTGCGGCGGGGGGCGGTGGTAAGGGCATGCGGATCGTAGGTTCGTTGGAAGAATTGCCCGAACAGATGAACCGTGCCATCAGTGAGGCGCAGGCCGCTTTTGGCGATGGGGCCGTTTTTATCGAGAAGTACATCGCCTCCCCCCGGCATATTGAAATTCAGGTGCTCGCCGATAGCGCCGGCCATACCGTACATCTTTTTGAGCGGGAATGCAGCATACAGCGCAGGCACCAAAAAGTGATCGAGGAAGCGCCCTCTTCCGTGCTCACGCCCGAACTTAGGACTGCCATGGGCGAAGCAGCGGTTAAGGTGGCCAAAGCCTGTGATTATATGGGGGCGGGCACCGTTGAGTTTTTGTTGGATGCGGAAATGAATTTTTATTTCCTCGAGATGAATACCCGGCTGCAGGTAGAACATCCGGTCACCGAATGGATCACCGGTATAGACCTGGTCGAACAACAGATCAAGATCGCCAGAGGGGAACCCTTGGCATTCGTCCAGGAAGATTTGCGCATACAGGGCCATGCGCTCGAGGTGCGCGTATATGCCGAAGACCCATTGGACAATTTTATGCCCAGTATCGGCACTTTGTCTACGTACAGGAGGCCTGAAGGGGCCGGTATTCGATTGGATGATGGTTTCGAGGAAGGGATGGTGGTGCCTATTTATTATGATCCCATGCTATCGAAGTTGATCACCTACGGAAAAAATAGGGAGGAAGCCATTCAACGCATGATCGAGGCGATCGACCAATACAAGATCGAAGGCGTGGCCACCACCTTGGCGTTCGGCAAATTTGTTTGTGAACATGAGGCCTTCACTTCGGGGGATTTTGATACCCATTTCGTCAAAAACCATTATTCCCCGGAAAGCCTTGCGGAACAATACGCCGAGGAACGCAAAATTGCGGCACTCGTTGGATTACGGTTACATCTCGAAAATCAAAAAATACTGAGGAAGCCCATTCTGGTCCCTTCCCTTTGGAAAAAAAGCAGGACCCGGTAGCACACACTCGTTTAATATCGCCCACATGAAATCAAAAAAGCAGATCCTGGAAGAGAAATTGGCAAAATCCCGTTTGGGAGGCGGCCAACAGCGTATTGAAAAACAACATGCCAAGGGCAAATTGACGGCCCGGGAGCGGCTCCATTTTTTATTGGATGAGGGCTCTTTCGAAGAAATGGGGGCATTGGTTACCCATCGTACCCAAGACTTTGGCATGGAAAAGGAAATCTATTATGGCGATGGGGTGGTCACCGGCTACGGCACCATCAACGGGATGCAGGTATGCGTTTTTGCACAGGATTTTACCGTTTTTGGGGGCGCCCTATCGGAAACCCATGCCGAGAAGATCTGCAAGATAATGGACATCGCCCTGAAGATCGGGGTTCCCATTATCGGTTTGAACGATAGCGGGGGGGCACGAATCCAAGAAGGGGTAAGGTCGCTCGGGGGCTATGCAGATATCTTTTATAGAAATGTGATGGCCTCCGGGGTAGTGCCCCAAATTTCGGCGATCATGGGCCCCTGTGCGGGCGGTGCCGTATATTCCCCGGCCATGACCGACTTTATCCTCATGGTGGAAAACACCAGTTATATGTTCGTGACGGGACCCAATGTGGTGAAAACGGTCACGAACGAATCGGTGACTTCGGAAGAGCTGGGAGGCGCCTTGACGCACGCCTCGAAATCGGGCGTGACGCATATGACCGCGGTGAACGACCTGGAATGCCTCGAACAGATCAAACGAATGGTCGGTTATATGCCGCAGAACTGTGAGGATGCCCCTGAAGATCTTCCCTACGCCCTGGCCGATGAAACCCGGGAGGTGCTGGAGGAGATAGTCCCTGAAAATGCCAGTCAGCCCTATGATATGCGCCATGTGATCCATGGGATCATCGATGCGGAAACATTTTGTGAGATCCATAAAGACTATGCGGAAAACATCGTGGTCGGTTTTGCGCGACTGGCCGGTAAAAGTATCGGTATCGTCGCGAATCAGCCGATGCATCTGGCGGGGGTGCTCGATGTGGATAGTTCCAAGAAAGCGGCCCGTTTTACCCGATTTTGCGATTGCTTCAACATTCCCCTTTTGGTTTTGGTGGACGTGCCCGGATTTCTTCCAGGTACCGATCAGGAATTGAAAGGAATCATCATGAATGGCGCAAAACTGTTGTATGCGCTGAGCGAGGCGACGGTTCCGAAGGTGACGGTAATTACCAGAAAAGCCTATGGTGGCGCCTACGATGTGATGAACTCAAAACATATAGGTGCCGACATGAACTATGCCTGGCCCAGTGCCGAGATCGCCGTCATGGGGGCGAAGGGGGCCAGCGAGATTATTTTCAGGAAAGAAATCGATGCCGCAAATGACCCTGAAGCGAAATTGGCCGAAAAAGAGGCCGAGTATGCCGAAAAATTCGCAAACCCCTACAGCGCCGCCGAGCGAGGATTTATCGATGAGGTCATTCTTCCTAAAAATACCCGTAACAAATTGATCAAGGCCTACGCCCTGCTGCAAAACAAAGTGGCCACCCTGCCCAAGAAAAAGCATGGCAATATTCCTTTATAAGCTTGTTCAGCTTGGAATTTGAAAATTGACAGGATTTCCTTTAACGAAGGTTTTCAGAAATAGTGGGGTTGCCAGCGTCGCCGGTCTCGACTCCGCTCGACCTGACAAGGCATCAATTTTAAGAATCGGATTTCTATTGGAAACTATTCCCCTCCCGGGAGGGGCCAGGGGTGGGTTTGGATCGGTTCTTTTGCCCAAAAGGTCATTGGAACCATATGATACTTTGGAATATGTTCCTTGTGATTTTGCACTTCTTAGTTCGTACTTCAAACTTCGTCCCTCGGACCTCTTACTTCGTACTTCCCCCCTCGGCCTTACAAAAAAGCTTCCTTTTCCTCCTGATTTAAATTCGAACATCCCCTTAAAATAAGGGGCTCTTTTTAAATCAAGAAGTGATCCCTATCTCTATCTTTATGGTACTTGTTTGAAGAGGTATTCGCAAGGAGGTACTATTTGATAAAGGTGGTAAATAATTGAAACCAATTTATTCACAATGTCACAATCGCGTCAGCTGGCAGCCATTATGTTTACTGATATTGTCGGATATACCTCCATGATGGGCAATGATGAACACAGGGCCTTTGAATTGTTGAACAAAAACCGGCAAATACAAAAGCCCATCATTGAACAATTCAATGGCAGATGGATCAAAGAAATGGGAGATGGGGTAATGGCCAGTTTCAATACCGTTTCCGATGCCGTGAATGCGGCCATTAAAATGCAGGAAAATTGCAATGTCCTAAGAGAATTCCAATTACGGATCGGGATCCATTTGGGAGAAGTGGTTTTTGAGGATGGGGATGTGTTCGGGGATGGGGTGAACATCGCTTCACGCATACAGGCCATCGCCGATCCCGGAAGCATTTTTATCTCGGAAGTGGTTCATGACAATGTGCTCAACAAGAAAGAAATTGTCACCCGGTTCGTAAGAACGCAATCCCTCAAAAACGTAAAAGAACCTGTAAAGATCTACCGGGTAATCACGGAAACGAATGCTGTTGTTCCATCGACCCGATTGGCCTGGAACATAAAACCCAAAACAAAGGTCTTATTGGTTTTTTTGGCGGCAATGGCCTTATTGGCATCGGGATACTTTCTGATACACTTTCGTGCCCCCAAAAAACTTGCCCTTATCACCGGTGTAAAATCGATTGCGATCCTTCCATTTACCGATATGAGCCCAGGGAAAGACCAGGAATACCTCAGCGACGGATTGGCCGATGAAATTATCAATTCAATTGCCATCATAAAAGATTTGAAGGTGATCGGGCGCACTTCCTCCTTTCAATACAAAGGAAAAGATTTCGATGCCCGTACGATAGGAGAAAAACTGAACGTGAATATCATCCTCGAAGGCAGCATCCAAAAATCGGGGAATAGGCTCAGGATCATCACCAAGCTTATCAGTGTAAAAGAAGATTCTACCATTTGGTCGCAACAATTCGATAAGGAATCACAGGATATTTTTGCGATCCAGGACAGCATTGCCAATAAAATAGTGGAGAAACTCAAAATTACGCTTTCCTCCGAGGAAAAACCAAGACTGGCCAAGCACCACACAGACCCCGAAGTATATTCGCTCTACCTCAAAGGCATGCACACCTATAAAGAACAGGATTATGACAAGAGCATTGAATACAACCAACGCGCGATCGCGCTTGATTCGACCTTTGCACCCTCCTATGCCTATCTTGCCTTGGCCATGATTTGGAAAATCAATCGTTCAGGCACATTTACCGATGTAAATGCCATTCGGGAAACCAAAGAATTTGCGGCCAGATCCATTGCGCTCGATCCCAATCTTGCCGAAGGCTATTCTGCGCTTGCCCTCTTGGCATGGACCATTGAACTCGATTTTCCTATTTCAAAAATAAACTTTGAAAAATCGATTGAACTCAATCCTTCGGCCTCCCTGATCAAAAACAGGTATGCTTATTTCCTACTTTGGATGGGCGACTTCGATAAAGCGGAAAAACTGGGACTTGATGCGATCGGTTCCGACCCGGCCGACTGGAACGGCTATGTAATCGTTGGCAATGCCAAGATGTACAAGAAGCAATTTGCAGAAGCTGAAAAATACATCGCAGAAGGGAAAGAACTATTTCCGGAAAACTTCAATTTTGACCATCTGCGTTTTGCCTCTGCATTTTATTCCGGACACTATGCAAGTGTCATCAAAGACCTCAATGACCGTATATCAAAAAACGCTTCGCCCGTTTCCGAGAACCTGTTGTCTTTTCTGTGCATTGCCTATTTAAAAGAAGGGAACCGCGCCGAAAGCAACAAGGTGCTGCGCCAACTTCAAGAAATGCGCAGCAGTCCCGAATTCCAGTGTCGACTACAACCTTGCAAGGATATATGCACAGGTTCAGATGACAGACTCCTGTTTTGCAAGCCTGGAAAGGTCCTTCTTAAAAAGGGAACCCGCATTGATCTTTTTAAAGATCGAGCCGCTCTTCAATCATTTAAAAAAGGATCCGCGCTACCAGAAACTGTACCACCAGTATGGATTTGACAGGTATAAATAATTTTAAGGAAGAACGTGTTCATGCCCACATGAACAGCTTTTGAAAAACTTATTTTATGTTCAAAGCAAATGACCCAACTGGTACTTGGAATTTGTTGCCTACCAATACCTAGGCCGTTGGCCCTGCCCAAAAGGCCGTTGGCAGCCCTTCTTTTTCTGTAGTGTAGCGAACGCGGGCGTGAAGAACGCGGGAAGCCCTGGACCGCGTTCAGCCCGTGCGAGCGGTTCCCATGAGCGCCAGCGAATGTGAAACACCTAATGAAAAAGTGTCCTTTTTGCGCTTCTTTTTGGACAAGCAAAAAGAAGCAGAAAGAATAACAGGTGGCCCAATAGTCTAACAAGCACTTAAAAGAAATTTTAATGTCCTTTTCTTTTTTTCATCGCCAAAAAAAGAAACAAAAAACGCTAGGCTGATTTTTCTTTTCTTGAAATCTACGCGATTTCCACGGCCGCACCATCCAGGCCGCTTCCGGTATCCGGAATGCTCTATGGATGACTTCCTGAAACCCAGGTGAAAATCCCTTGATTTCTGGCAAAAACAAAAATAGGCCGGGTTATTTCCCCTGAAGGTCATTTGGAGGGCCATCTTTTTCTGTAGTGTAGCGAACACGGGCGTCAAGAACGCGGGAAGCCCTGGACCGCGTTCAGCCCGTGCGAGCGGTTCCCATGAGCGCCAGCGAATGTGAAACACCTAATGAAAAAGTGTCCTTTTTGCGCCTCTTTTTGGACAAGCAAAAAGAGGCAAACAAAGAAAGAATTCTTAATGTCCTTTTCCTTTTTTCATCGCCAAAAAAAGAAAGAAAAATAGGCCGGGTTTTAACCTCAAATGTCATTAGGACTATATGATACTTTGGCGTTTAATGCTTATGATTTGATTCTTCCTACTTGGAATTTGGAATTTGGTGCTTGTGATTTGGAAATTAAAAAAGCCTTCTTTGAAAAAAGAAGGCTTTTTTTTATGTGGTTCCCACGAAGCGTAAATCGCCTAAAACTTCCGATAATTTCCCGTAAGGTATTTATTGGCCTCCACTTCAAATTGTGCTTTCTCCGCATCCCAAAGCAGGGTTTGCCCGGGGAAACGGCCGGCGATAACGCCCAGCAAAATGGTTTCCGTCAAACGGGCGGCATAGGAGAAGGGGGCAGAGCACTCGGCCTTGCCCAGACAGGCATCCACGAACTGGTGGTAGTGCTTTTTTCCTTCGCTCTCGTAATCGCGCACCGGAGCGCCCAGGTTGAACGATTCGATATCCATTTCCTGATATTTTCCATCGATGATCAATTGGGGCAGTTTCTGGAAGTGCGGGAGGTACAGGCGTCCCTTTTCCCCCATGAACATGGCGCCCTGATCGTGCAGGGCTTCGTCGCCCGGCAGTTTCAGGTCGGGGTGGGCCGGTGGGGCCCCTGGCCCGTCGTACCACACCCAGGTCAGCGTCTCTGCCGTGTAGGGCGTTTCTGGAAATTCATAGGTGACGGTATTGTTCTCCGGATAGCCGTACCCCGTTGGTGGGCGGCAATCGTTTTTTACGGTCCGGGGTACGTCGAGTTGCAGGGCGTTGTAGGGCGTATCGAAAATATGCACTCCCATATCGCCCAGGGTGCCGCAGCCGTAATCCATAAGTTTGCGCCAGTTGGCGGGATGGTAATAGCCTTCCTTGTAGGGACGTTCCTCGGCCGTTCCCAGCCAGAGGTCCCAATTCAGCGTAGCGGGCACCGGGTCGCTGCCTTCGGGCACCGGGCCGTCGTAGCCCCAATTCTTGGGCGACCAGGCCCTTACCGTATGTACCTTGCCGATGATGCCCGACTGTATGAGCAGGGTGGCCAGTTTATAGTCGTAAAAAGAGTGCACCTGTATGCCCATCTGGGTGACCAGCTTCTTTTCCTCGGCTACCTTTTTCATTTCCCGGGCCTCGCTCACATGGTGGGTGAGCGGTTTTTGGCAGTATACCGGTTTGTCCATGTGCATGGCCATCAGGGAGGCCGGGGCATGGGTATGGTCAGGGGTGGAGACCACCACGGCGTCTATCCCGTCGCCCATGGTGTTGAGCATCTCGCGGTAATCGGAAAACACACGGGCGCCCGGATGCAGCTTGTGCGCCGCTGCGAGGTTGTTGGCGTCGACGTCGCACAGGGCGACCACATCGACCAGCTTATGGGAGGAAATGGCCTTGAGGTCTTCGCCCCCCATGTTCCCAACCCCGATGTGGGCGGTGCGCAGCCTTGTCTTCTGAAAGCCGTGTTGCAAAAATGAGGGGGCGAGCACGAGACCTACCGTCCCCAGGCCACTTTTTTTGATAAATTCCCTTTTGTTCATGTTATGGTGGTTATAGTTTTCTGATCTTGATGTTTTTGAACCAAATCGGACTCGAATGGTCTTGCAGGGCAATATAGCCGCTCTTGAACTTGCCATAATCCGGACTGGTCTTCCACTTGTCCGAATTTTTCTGGGCGTACCAGGCTTCGGTCCAAGGAACAAAAGATAGTACTTTTTTTCCGTTGAGCCAGTGTTCCACCATTTCCGGGGTAAAAACGATTCGGGTATTGTTCCACTCCCCTACGGGATGCAGGATCTTGCCTGGATCGGGGGGGTGCATGGCGTAGTCTGCCCCGGTCTGCTGCAGGGGCTTCAGCTCTTCCGGTTTATCGGTATAGCCCAGGCTCAAGTTGTATTCGGTAAGGTCGTGGATGCGCGCATAGTTCTCATCGTCGATCAACTGGTATTCGGGGGCCACCACGGGGGGGCCGTCGTAGCCTTCCCTTACATGGTAAAAAATGCCGCTGTTTCCGCCTTCGGGCAGTTTCCAATCGAGGGAGAGTTCGAAATTGTCGAACATCTCGGCCCCGTATATGATGTCCTTACCGCCGGTATAGTTCTGCTCCAGCCCCAGGGCCGTGTCGAAGGTGAGGGTGCTGTCCTTGATGGTCCAGCCCGGGGGCAGTTCTTCCCCGTTGTAGGCCCTCCATCCGGCCGTGCTGCCGCCGTCGAAGAGGGTGATCCAATCGTCTTGGGCCGCTGCCGCCGCTTCGGGCGGGGCTTCTGTTTGGTCTTTTTTGGGTTCGGTCTTACAAGAGAACAACAGGGCGATAAGCCCCAGGGAAAGGGTGGTTTTTAGCATGGACTTGTTCTTTTAAGTTTTGATCGCAGGGTTGCGAAACCCTAAAAATAAGAAAACTACCAGAAACCGTGCAAGGGTTTTGATACGATTTGGATTGTGGGGCCAGTTGGGCGGGTTCGCTGGTGCTGTTTCTGGTAAAATTGGGGAAGAAGGTATTTGGGAGGAAATAAGGGACAAGAGATGAAGGACGAGGGACGAGGGATGAAGTTGGAGGTCAAGCTCTGCGGTTTTCAGAAATAGTGGCTCTGTCCGATACTTCAAGGGGTCTTTTCCAAATACAATGTCACCTCGAGCGGAGTCGAGAGGCGACATTCCTCAAATTCTGTAATTAAAATCGAGTATATATTTTGTTACATCGAGCATTACCGAGTTCAACATTCAGCTTGAACGAAGGTACCCTGCAAAGCAAAACGAGATATGATGGTTGCCAGTGTCGCCGGTCTCGACTCCGCTCGACCTGACAAGGCATCAATGTTAGCATTAAAATTCCATTAGAACCTACTCCCCTCCCGGGAGGGGCCAAGGGGTGGGTTTGGATCGGTTCATTTGCCCAAAAAGAGGCAAAAGGAAAAAATAATTCTTAATATCCTTTTCTTTTTTTCATCGCCAAAAAAAGAAACAAAAATAGGACGGTTCTTATACCCAAAAAGGTTATTGGGGAGTTATCTTTTTCTGTAGTGTAGCGAGCGGGGGCGTAAAGAATGCGGGAAACCTTGGACCGCGTTCAGCCCTTGTGAGCGGTTCCCATGAGCGCCAGCGAATGGGAAACACCTAACGAAAAAGTGTCCTTTTTGCGCCTCTTTTTGGACAAGCAAAAAGAGGCAAGAGAAATATTTTTATGTTACTTTCTTTTTTTCATCGCCAAAAAAAGAAACAAAAAAGGCTAGGCTGATTTTTCTTTTCTTGAACTCTACGCGATTTCCACGGCCGCACCATCCAGGCCGCTTCCGGCATCCGGAATGCTCTATGGATGGCTTCCTGAAACCCAGGTGAAAATCCCTTGATTTCTGGTAAAAACAAAAATAGGCCAGGTCTTATGGCGAAAAAGGTCATTGGGATTGATTGATGCTTTGGAATTTGATACTTGTGATTGGCACTTCGAACTTCGTACCTCGTACTTTGAATTTAAATATTAATTGCTGAAGGTTTTCAGAAATAGTGGGGTTGCCCTACGCTGTTGGCATATCGAGCATTACCGAGTTCAACATACAGCTTGAACGAAGGTACCTTGCGAAGCAAAACGGGATATGATGTTTGCCAGCTATGCCGGTCTCGACGCCGCTCGACCTGACAAGGCATCAATTTTAAGAATAAGATTTCTATTGGAAACTATTCCCCTCCCGGGAGGGGCCAGGGGTGGGCTTGAATCGGTTCTTTTGCCCAAAAAGGACAATGGGGAGTTTTCTTTTTCTGGAGTGTTGCGAACCAACGCGGGAAGCCCTGGACCGCGTTTAGCCCGCACGAGCGGTTCCCATGAGCGCAAGCTTCTCCGCCAAAGGCGGACGCGTGGGAAACACCTAATGAAAAAGTGTCCTTGCCACCTCAGGCGGCCACGTTTGCGCCTCTTTTTGGACAGGCCCTCCTTCATGGGATTTCGGAAGGGCATACAAAAAGAGGCAAAAGGAAAAAATAATTGCTAATGATCCTTCGAAATTTGAAATAAAAGCAGAAATCGAAGTTCAACCGGTTCAATCATCTCAGATAAAACTACATGTAATGCATTTCCTGCCCAAAACCCAACATCTATCAAAAAAATAAATCCTCGAAATCCTGTTGAAGTCCGCTTAAAACCGTGTTTTCACCTATTTATAGAACACGGCAATGGATCGGAGAACAACTTTTAACATTTCCAAGCGTTTATAAAAAATTAACCTCTAAATCAAGCCTTACATGAAACCCATCAACAAACTAGTATCATTGCTATGCTTCTCACTGTTATTTTCCTGTTCCAATGAGGAGCCTGAAAATAATTTAATTGCAATCACTCCGGATCCCATTGAAGAGGAGCCCACACCCCCAGTACCGCCTGCCATGGTAACCTATTTGACCATTGTTGTGGATAACAACTACAACACCAATACGGTGCCGTCTGAAGATTGGATATTGATCCACCGAGAAAATGGTGATCTTTATAATTATGTGCCGCTGCAAAATGGGGGTACGGTTGTTCTGGAGGCCCAGGATACGGTGAACCTGGCAAATATGACCGTCACTAAATTAAGGGTGAACGACTTTGGCAACAAACTGAGTTACAACCTACAATCCTATGGAAAAATACAACCCGGAAGAACCTGGACGTTAAGTGGATTTGCCCCCAGTACCCCTTTAACAGACCTTGGTCAAGTTGATATTACCGTGAATAACGTACCCGCCTGGAATTCATACACATTAACAAATACACAGGACCATTCTCCATCCGAGTTAAGTCAATATATGGCCTTTAACCCTGGATTTGACCCAAATATTATCGACATCAATGGTTTTTCCTATAAACAGACCACCGATTATTTGATGACCGTGATCGATGCCAATTGGGTCCCAAGGTATTCTTTGATCAATGGCCTAACCGATGGTGCAAATATTGCACTTGACGGCAATACCCAATTATCTGCCTTCGACCAAGTCATCAGTGTTCCCATTGACGGTTCGGTAAATAACTTTAGCTATAGCGTATCGGCCTTGAATACGGTTACCAACTCCCGTTTCCAACTGTATTGGACCTCCACGCCCAACCCCAACTACGTTGCCGGTACCAGCACCTCCTTTAGTCTGGGCTATTTAAATGCCTACCAAGATTATGAAACCAATATTTCCATGGGGGATGATCACTATGCTTACAATTACCGTAAAAAGGGAAACCCTGTTGCTACAAATGATGTGGTGTTTCCTTCTGCTACCGTGATCATCAACGACGATATGTTTAGCGGTTATGATTTCTCAAGCACAGCGAACCAGATGATCAATGCTTCCAGATGGGGGGGCGGCACGCAAACCGACTCCTATAAAATAGATTGGATCATCTATGCCCCAACCGATGAAATCCCTGTCATTGGCGCAATGCCCTTGGTAGACTTTCCAGATTTGGTCTTTACCAATATTTCTTTTGTTACAGCGAGGTTCTTTACCCAGGGTGATGCCTATGATCTCTATACAGGTCGCATTTTTGGTGACGCGACCACTACTAATTTTAACTCCGTCGAGGAATGGTTTGATTTTATACCGTAACACCGGAAATAACAGTTAAATAATGGGCCATCATGACGTTACGTTGTGGTGGCCAATTTTTTTTGAGTGGTGATGGGCTTTTGCTTTATGGCTCAGCTAAATTGGTGGGCATGCCTTGACCGACATTTAAACCAATTTCATGCTTGTTCCAGTTGTTGCCTTTTGTGTTCCATGGATTCCTCCAAGTCAACTTCCTGAACTATATTTGAACCCTAAAAGAAAAACCATGGCTTCAGGATTTTTTGCTGTTTTGGATGATGTGGCAACGCTGTTAGACGATGTGGCCACCATGGGGAAGGTCGCGACCAAGAAGACCGCGGGCCTTCTGGGAGATGACTTGGCCGTGAATGCGGAAAAAGCCTCCGGGTTCGTGTCCAAACGTGAACTCCCCGTGATTTGGGCCATCACCAAAGGGTCTTTGCTCAATAAGATCATGATTCTCCCCATCGCCTTTTTGCTGAGCGCCTTTTTGCCCTTGGCGGTGACCCTGATCCTGATAATGGGCGGACTTTATCTCGCCTATGAAGGGGCCGAGAAAATATACGAATTCTTCGTGCCCCATGCGCAGGCGCATATTCCCGCCGATCTTAAGCCCATGCAGAAAAGTGACATCCTCGCCCTGGAAAAAACAAAGATCAAATCGGCCATCCTCACCGATTTTATTTTGTCGATCGAAATTGTGATCATCGCCCTGGGCACGGTGATCAACGAACCCCTGATAAATCAAATCTTGGTGGTATCGTTCATCGCGCTGGTCGCCACCGTAGGGGTGTACGGACTTGTGGCGCTGATCGTTCGTATGGATGAGTTCGGCGCCAGATTGATTGACATGAACGGGGAGGAGCACAGTATTTCCGATAAGATCGGGCGGTTTTTTGTGCAGGCCCTGCCATGGGTGATCAAAGGTCTTACCGTGATCGGCACCATCGCCTTATGCCTGGTCTCCGGGGGGATCTTTGTGCACAATCTGCCTTTCCTGCACGATATCTTCCCTTCCGTTCCGGGTCTGATCGTTGAATTTTTGGTGGGGCTCTTGGTCGGATTTCTGGTGTTGTTGTTGGTAAAAGGGGGAAAAAAGGTTTTTGGGAGGAAATAAGGGACGAGGGACGAAGTTGGAGGTCTAGCCCTGAGGTTTTCAGAAATAGTGGCTCTGTCCCGATACTTTTAGGGGTCTTTTCCAAATACAATGTCACCTCGAGCGGAGTCGAGAGGCGACATTCCTCAAATTCTGTAATTAAAATCGAGTATATATTTTGTTACATCGAGCATTACCTAGTTCAACATACCTATTGAAGGAAGGTACCTAGCGAAGCAAAACGGGATATGATGATTGCCCGCTATGCCGGTCTCGACTCCGCTCGACCTGACAAGGCATCAACGTTAGTATTAAAATTCTATTGGAAACTATTCCCCTCCCGGGAGGGGCCAGGGGTGGGTTTAGATCGGTGCTTTTGCTCAAAAAGAGATACGAAAAATATTTTTATGTTCTTATAGTTCATTTTGGCTTGATTCAAATACGAAGTATTCATGAATACCTTTAAAAGGAAATGGAAATCACATGAATAAAACGAACCAAAAAATCAAGAAGGTTTTAGGAAATATTTGTGCCCATTAGGTTACGATTGGAATCAAGGGGGTCTTCAATCGAAATATCAACAACATCAAAATTAGCATTATCTAAAATGCACAACGGGTATTTTAGTTTGTTAGTTATAAGCAATCCTCAGCAAGCTTTGCTCTTAAAGTGTAATTCAACGAGTTAATAATTGCTTTAGATGATAAACTTGTACACATTGTCTTCAGTAGTTATTTTAACCCTCCCAATTTCTTTCAATCTCCTATACTTTTTGGACTTGATTAATGTATGACGTAGATAATTCAGAATGGATTATTATGTTGGGAAGGACTAATGCAAGGTATAGATAAGACACATCAATTGTATTAATATGATTCGTGATTATAGGAGTTATTTTCCCGTAGTTAAATGGAGCTAACAAAAAAATGAAAAACTCGGACTTAGTTATTCCTATATCCATACTTATTCATTTAGGTATAATCAATGGTTTATTGTTTTTTCTTACTCCGGAAACCTATTTGGACACTTTTCATATTATCTATTATAATGCGGCGTGGCTTATAATTACCAATAGCCTTAATTTCTATCCTACTGGGCGTCGGGAAAGTTTTCTGAACAATATAAATAAGTTGTTTAAGCTTTTTGTATTTTTTGGACTTACTTATTTGGCATCTTTTGGCTTTAATGAGCAGCCACCAAATTTCCTGAAACATCAACTTTTTGTGCTAATCGTAATTTTTTCATGTCTTCTTTTGTATAGATGGGTGTTTTTTTTTGCTTTGCGCAAATATCGATTGAAAGGTGGTAATACGGTAAAGATAGTTGTTATAGGATGGGATGAAAATTTAGAAAAAATAACCAAGATTTTCGAAGACCCTTATTTGGGGTATAGATACTGCGGTTTCTTTGATGAGAACAATTTTGGTCGTTCTGAGCATTTAGGCAAAATCGAGAACAGTTTCCTCTATATTCTGGAAAACCATATAGAGGAAATATACTGTACAGCTTCTAAACTTTCAAAGTACGAGCTGGAAAATTTTATGGATTTTGCGGATAACAATCTTATAAAATTTAAATTGATTCTGGATCACAAGGAAATTTTTACAAGGGCGACGTCCATAGAGCGGTTTGGAAACATCCCCATTTTGGATTTAAGAAAAATACCTTTGGATACGGACAGGGCAAGAATCTTAAAACGCTTGTTCGATTTGATTTTTTCACTTTTTGTTATCATTTTCATTCTCTCTTGGTTAACACCCCTGCTATTTATATTGATTAAAATAGAATCTTCCGGCCCTCTTTATTTTAAGCAGCAGCGGCACGGATTAAGGAGAAAGATTTTTGAGTGCTATAAATTCAGGTCAATGACCGTTAATCGCGATGCCAATACAAAAATGGCGACAAAGAACGACATACGGGTAACAAGGATAGGAAGTTTTATTCGGAGGACGAGTATAGACGAACTGCCTCAGTTCTATAATGTCCTAAAGGGGGAGATGAGTGTTGTGGGACCGCGTCCCCATATGAAATCCCACACCCTGGACTATCAAACTACAGTAGATAAGTATTTAGTAAGGCACTTTGTAAAACCAGGAATCACAGGTCTTGCCCAGATTAAAGGATATAGGGGGGAGATATTGCATCCCGTTGATATAAGAAATAGGACTCGCTTGGATATTTTTTACATTGAAAAATGGTGTTTGACCTTGGATCTGAAAATCATTCTTTACACTATATTCCATGTATTTAGTAAAGATAGAAATGCCTATTAATAGGTGGTTATTAGAGTTAAATATGTTAGTTTTAGCTTTTTTGAAATGTTTTAATTTAAAATGGGTTAAATCCAAATTAGGAAGCTATGCTATAGGGTCTATATTGAATTTATACTTTATCGTTCAATTACAAACTTAATAAATAACGAAACTTAACAGTGGCAAAAATGAATTTAAAATTGAACATTAAAAACCGATCAGACCGGTCATTTCTGGATAAACTAGAAGTATTGAGTATGCCCGTTGTAGTTTTTTTAGTATTAAGTTCCTGCGGAAACTTAAAAGATGCAACCTATTTTAGCGGAAGCCAAAATGCCAAATTCATCAATGAATATGAGAATTGGGAACCTGTAATCAAACCGAACGACCTACTCAGTATTATGGTAAGTAGTGTAAACCCTGAAGCTGCCGAAATGTTTAATGTTTCCAATGCCAATACTTCTCAATCCTCAACCATCTCGGGAACCACGGCTCAGGTTTCGGGGTATTTGGTGGATCAGGGCGGTTATATAAGATTTCCGATATTGGGAAGTATAAAGGCTGATGGAATTACAAAAAATGAGCTTAGGGAAGAAATTACGGCACAACTGGAAAACCGTAAACTGTTGTTGGAACCTATAGTAGATATACGATATCTTAATTTTAAGGTTTCCGTACTTGGGGAAGTAAAAAATCCGGCGGTACTTACAATTCCCGATGAAAAAATCTCTCTTTTTGAAGCCTTGGGCCTCGCAGGGGATATCACCGTTTACGGAAATAGAAAAAATGTGACTATTATTAGGGAAGAGGCGTATGGCATTAAAAAGTTGTACAGGATAGACCTTACGAGCAATGAAATTTTTTCTTCACCGTACTATTATCTTAGGTCCAATGATGTTGTGTATGTAGAGGCCAATAAAGCCAAAGTGGCTAGCGCAAGTCAGGCTAGTCTATGGGTTCCTGTTGTATTAAGTGCTATTTCCTTGGCAATTATCACTATAGTATCTTTTTAAATTAAACTATTTTGAATATAAATAATTATAGGAAATCTGGCGATGACGAAAACCTGTTCGGTTTCATAATATCCCGGTTTTTACCGTTTTGGCCCCTGTTTGCAGTTTTGATTTTTTTCGGCTTGCTAGGGGCATGGACCTATCTTAAATGGGCCACTCCCGTTTATGGCGTTTCTGCAACCTTAATTATCAAAGACGAAAAAAAGGGTGTGGATGACGCCCGTATGTTGGAATCTATAAATGCTTTTGATTCCAAGAAAATCGTTGAGAATGAAATAGAGGTCATTAAATCAAGAGGCTTAATGGACAAAGTGGTAAAGGAACTTTGTTTATATGCTCCATTATACGAGGAAGGTGACCTTAAGGATATTTCTGCATATACATCTTCACCCATAATAATTGAGATGAAGAATCCCCAGCAAATACCTTTAACGAGCTCTGGGAAACCTGCTAGGTTTTATATTTGGTTAGCGGAAGAGCAAGACAAGGTTGAAATAGACAATACCTTATTTCCGCTTAATAAATGGATCTCTGACGATCGTTTTGGGGAAGTTAGATTTATTCCAAATCCTAATAAGATGAGGAATCCAAAAGGGGCGTTATATTTTACCCTCGCTAACCCCAAGGTAATGACCGCCGGAATGTTGAGTGAGCTGGATGTCGCATCGACCAATAAGCTTTCTACGGTAGTAAATATCTCCTATAAGGACCCTGTCCGAAAAAGGGGAGAAGATATAATAAACCGATTAATTTTTAATTACAACCAAAAAACGGTTATTGATAGGAGTACCCTTGCAGCGAGTACATTGAATTTCATTGAAGAGAGAATGGGTAAGGTAGGCACCGAGCTAGCTGAATTGGAAATGGAAATTCAAAAATATAGATCGTCCCAAGGCGTGGTCGACCTTAGCGAGCAAGGGAAGCTTTACTTACAGGATGTTGGAGATTACGACCGCGAGATTGCCACCTTAAATCGACAATTGGATGTACTGAATAGGGTAGAGGCCTATGTTATTTCAAAGAAGAATGAAGGGGGTATAGTTCCATCTACTATGGGAATCAACGATCCGGTACTATCCCAATTAGTGGAGAAATTATACAATTCCGAGATAGAATATGCCAAACTTAAAAAAACTACAGGAGAAAATAATCCCATCCTGGTTTCAATAGCGAATGAAATAGAGAAGATCCGGCCCAGTATAGTCGAGAATATCAGAAATCAAAAAAACAACGTTAGTGCAGGCTTGGAGAACTTAAATTTTAATGCAAACAAGTCCAATACCGCCTTAACTAGTATCCCGGAAAAAGAAAGAACGCTGGTAGAGATAACTAGAAGAAAAACTATCAAGAACGACCTGTATTCCTACCTACAGGAGAAAAGGGAAGAAACGGCGCTGTCTCTTGCACCAACTATTGGCGATAGTAGAATAGTTGATGTAGCGGAGGCGTCCTTAAAACCTATAAGCCCAAAGCGACTTTTGGCTTATCTGGTAGGGTTTGTTTTAGCTTGTGCAATAGGTATCACCTATGTATTAGCCAAGGAAAATTTAAGTAAAAAAATATTGTTTAGAAAAGAAATTGAAGAACATACTCGTTTTCCTATTATAGCAGAATTACCTTACCTCAATAAAGTAGAAAGTAAAATTTTCTTGGAACCTTGGCAGACCTTGGCACTCGAGCAATTCAGGCATCTTTGTGCAAAATTGGGTTTGTATACTAAAATGAATAACAAAAAGAAAATTCTTGTTACTTCCAGTATCGCAGGTGAAGGTAAGAGTTTTGTAAGTGCCAATCTTGCGCATAGTTTGTCAATGTCAGGACAAAAAGTTGTCTTGATCGATATGGATTTTAGAAAACCTCAATTATCACAACGATTTAAACTTAACGATGCTAAAGGTGTGTTGGATTTCTTGATAAATACTATGGATTACGAGGAAATAGTAAATGCGCTGCCGGATAATGACAATTTATTTGTTATTCCGGCAGGAACTAAGGGTGGTTATCATTCTAAGTGGTTGCTCAAAGGAAATTTGGCAACCCTTTTTGCGAAGTTGACGAATGAGTTTGATTATATAATTGTGGATTCTGCACCGATAGATCTGGTATCTGAGGTAAATGTACTTGGAGAATTCTGCGATAGAACCTTGCTAGTTCTCCGTCATAACCATACCCCAAGGCATATTGTGCAACGCCTAGAAATATCCAACAAATTAGAACTTTTAAAGGACGTAGCTATTGTGTTTAATGGGGTGAAGAAAAGAGGCCTGTCCATAGGAAACAATGATTATGGTTATGGTTACGGATATGATTTGGTCGATTCTCGTTATTAGACTCCCTACTCTAATAATGGTATAACTAGTAATATAAAAAGTACTGAACAAATTTGATATCAAAAAGGGGCGGACTGATTCATTTTTTCATTTTTGATAAATTCCAAACGTTTTAATGGTCAAAAGTATTCTTAACAATATTGTCTTTAAAAACTTTTCGTACCTCACTATTAGCACGGTAATATCTCAGCTAATTGCACTTGTAACTATCTTAAAAATTACAAGCATATTAAACCCAAATGACTACGGCCTCTATACTTTTTTAATAGCTCAGGGAACATTGCTTTTAAAGATCGGTGATCTAGGGAATCGGAATATTGTAATTAGAACGATATCCCGTGAGCCGAAACAAACCAATGATCTTCTCGTGAATGGCGGCATTGTTAGGTCGTTGGCCATTATACTTCTTTTTTTAGTGTATCTCGTTTACAATCATTTTCTGGGCAGTCTTTCCAGCGAACACCTTCTCTTAATTTTTATATTCACGCTGGTCAGTTGTTTCTCAGGCCTTTTTGAATTGGTTTTTATGGGGAATCAAAAAATGTTTCCTTCTTCGCTTATAAATTTAGGCTATAGTGTTATTTGGTTTTTGATTGTATTTTTTCTCCCCAATAGGGTTATGGACATTACGTTAATCTTTATTCTTTTTATTGTAGTGAACTTTTTAAAGGCAGGGCTTTTTCTTTTTTTTCTGAGATATCACAAGCTTTTGATCGGTCCGGTACAAAATTTCGTAGTCTCTACAAAACAGCTTTTCAAGGAAAGTTGGCCTTATTTTGTAATGATATTGATTATGTTGCCCTTAACAAGTCTATCAAATAATTTCTTGGATATTAATTCAAACAATCAGCAAATTGGTTATTTCAATTTATCACAAAGATTAATTGGACCTTTATCCTTGGTTATAACCATGATGTTGACTGCCGTTTTCCCAAACTTGTCCGCACTATGGGTCAAAGACAAAGTAAAGTTCAAGAACTATCTATCCAACGGATTTCGATTTTTCATGTTGGCATCTATGATCTTTTGTTTTTTGTTTACCTTATTTGCCCAAGAAGTAGTAATCTATTTATTCCCTTCAGAATATCTGCCTGCGGTAGCTGTTTGTCAAATACAAGTTTGGTATTTGTTCTTAACTTCAATCGATAGCCTTATAGGTGTTATTTTAGGAGCTGCAAATATGGAAAAATTAATTTTAAGGTTCGGTATCCTTTATTTTTTTATTTGTACCCCGGCCCTGTACTATGGAAGTCATTATGGCGCACTAGGCCTTTCGTATAGTTATGTGATTTCTTTCGGATGTTGTTTGGTATATGTATGGTTCACGTTCAAAAAAACATTACAGTTAGAAATAAAGCACAATGGAATACTTTGGGCATTGGGTTTGGGATTGTTTGCAATTTCATATTTCTTGCCCACCAACACATCACTAGTGCACAAACTCCTTCTGTCAACGTTAATTCTTCTTGTTTTGGGGTCTTATTTATTTAAAGCTTATAGATCTATACGGGTCCAATGAATAGAAAAATTCAAATAGCGATAATCTTTCTATTGATTATGGTGACCATGAAGTTCTTTGATGCCCATTTCATCAATGCTACTTTTGTAAACTACTCCTTGTATCTAATTATTATTGGCACTGTGTTTATTTCTTTGCCCTATATTTTGCCAAAGCGCAGAGGATTTGTATTTCCAATACAACTATTATTGGTAGCTGTGGTACTCTCTATTTTCATGGCATCTATTTTTTGGGACCAGACGATAAACCATGGGATGATAGCTACAGCTCCGTATTTGGTCGTTATGTTCTTTTTCTATTTATTGCGCATTAAATTTCCTGTTAAGACTTTGGAGAAAATTATTGTGGTTTATGGCGTTTTATATATCCTATTGTATTTTTTTCAGTTGGCCAATGCCCCTACCGTTTTGTTCGGAAGATCACTCTGGGGTGATGAATTTACGGAAGCGCGTGGTATTGTAAGAATTGTTTTTCCTGGAGGTGGAATTTTTGTGCTAACTTCATTTATAGCCATTAACAAACTAAGCTCAAAGAGCAAATATCATTGGTTTTGGTTAATACTAACTTTGTTGGGTATAATAATACCCGTGCTCCAAGTAACACGACAATTTATTGCTGGTATTGCGCTAATTTATTTATACCACGCCATACGTAACTTCAGCCTTACTAAAAAAGTTTTCGTTCTCATGGCAAGTATAGTTGTCGGTTTTGTTATTTATAATTCATCTATTCCAGTTATAGAAGGCCTAATTGAAGCTACCCAAAACGATGCCAATGAGGGGGCCAACTATATCAGGGTTTTGGCAGGAGAATATTTCCTTTTTGACTTTTCACCTAATCCAGTAACCTCATTTTTTGGTAACGGAGTGCCTTACACCGGGACTTCAAATTATGGGATTTATATGGATATGCTACAAATCAATCAATCATTTTTTTTATCTGATGTAGGTCTTATTGCGGTGTACGCCATGTTCGGTATACCCGCGATAGTTGCATTTATAATAATTTGGATTATGAGTTTCGTAATCGCAGTACCAAAAGAGTACTATTATTTAAAATATTATTTGTGGTTTTTGTTAATGACAAGTTTAACTTGGTATACCACATACCATAACCATTATCTATTGATAACAACCCTAGTGCTCTACATATATCAAATGGAAGGCTACACAACGCGTTCTGGGTTGTTACAAAAAAGGAAGCTAGAAGATATTTTCGATGAAGATACTCAATTAAAATAGTTTATAAGATGAGCCAGCCAGTATTGACAGTGGTGATGCCCATTTATAACGGGGAAAAATATGTTCGGGAAGCCATTGATAGCGTCTTGGCTCAGACTTTTCCAGATTTTGAATTGATTATCATAAACGACGGGTCCACGGATCGCTCCCTTGAAATTATAACTTTATACGCCGATACGAGAATTCGAATCTTAAATAATAAAAAAAATCGGGGTATTCCCTATAACAGAAACCTAGGGTTGAAAGAAGCCAAAGGAGAGTTTTTATGCTGGGCAGATTGCGACGACCTTAGCCTACCAGAGCGTTTTGATAGGCAGGTGCAGTTCTTATGTAACAATCTCGAATATGGCGGTTGCGGTACTTGGTTAGGACGGTTCAAAGGTTCACATACCATAGGTATTTTAAAGGCTATAGAGAATTCAGAAGAAATTAGGGCCTCGCTGTTGTTTCGATCTTCTACCATACCGAATGCAACGGCCATGCTGCGTCTTTCGGAAATCAAAAAACACCAATTATGGTATAATACAGAACTGCCAATCGGTGAAGACTACGATTTTATCTTTCGTTGTGCCCAACACCTTAAGTTTACCAACATTCAAGAATTGCTCTATATGTATCGTGATTCAGAAACAAGTATTATGAAAAAGTTCGGGCCACTCGAAGAACGAAGATACCAAAACCAAAAGATTATTTATAAGAAGGCATTGGCTACGTTGAAGCTGAATCCTTCGGAAAAGGACCTTCGTATGCACCATCGGATATGTTCAGAGAAAATTTTTACCAACTTTGCAGCTTTTTCAGAGGCCTATGAATGGCTATATAAAATTGGTATGGCAAATCGGAAAGAAAATATTTACGATACAAAAATCTTTGAAAAAGTTTTAGTTAATCAGTTTTTCTTTTTTGCTAAGAAAGCTTCAAAATTTGGTTTTAAAACTTGGATCTTTTACGTTAAAAAATTAATAAAAAATAACTGGCAATTAAAGGCAAAAGAAATTCTTAAACTTGGCATTAGATGCGCAATAAAATATGATAAGTTCGAATTTAAATTAAATTAAATTGATCGAAACAACTAAAAAAAAGGTCCTTTTTTTGGCGCATGACCAATTCGGTTACTCGACTACGACCTTTAAACATTGCGAGTTTGCGCGAACCAAATACGATGTCACCTATATAGGTTGGGATTATGGTCTACCTAGATTAGAATTGCTTAACGTACGCGTGAAGTATATATCTAGAAATTCAAATCTTATAGCCAGAAACCTGAACTTGCTAAAAGCTTTCCATATTGAAATTGAAAATGGCTACGATATCGTTTTTGCCAAATACCTCAGAGGTATCTCTTTAGTACGTTGGTTTAATCCATTGGCTAATTTTATTGTATACGTAGACACCCTGGGTGTCATGCGCAATAGCTTTAAAAGATTTGTCTTCGACTTAGTGTTGAAGTTGGAACTATCCTTTTTTAAGCATAAAGCGCTTATCAGTGAAGGAGTCGGAAAAAGACTAGGTATTGAAAACTTTCATATTCTCCCTTTGGGTGGAGAATGCTATTCTAATGATTTAAAATCTTTTGAGAACCTTTCTCTGCTTTATGTAGGTACCTTAGATAACAGAAATATCCTGGACTGTGTAAAGGGGTTTCATAACTATATTGAGAATTGTAAAAAAACAGAAATGGAAATATCCGCTCGTTTTACCATCGTAGGTGATTCTCCCTATCATGAATTGGAGGAAATAAGAGGGTATATACAAAGAAATAATTTAGAAGTTTATATACACTCCACAGGATATGTGCCTAGAAATGACCTAAGACCTTTTTTCGAAAAATGTAATATTGGGGTGTCTTATATACCCATCCGTTCGTATTACCAGTACCAGCCGCCTACGAAAACCTATGAATATTTAATCTCGGGCATGCCAACCATAGCTACGGGTACTTATGAAAATAAAGCACTAGTGGGACCGGGAGCAGGAGTAGTGATTGACGACACACCAGAATCTTTTCAAAAGGGCATACTTAAGCTTACACAACAAAAGTTTGATAGTGAGGCCATAAGAAAAGAATACTCCCAGCATACATGGGAGAAAGTAGTTCAAAATCATTTTATTCCCTTAATCGAGAAACACATAATGCAATAAAAAAAGATGAGGAATATTGGAGCAAATATTGTTGCTAAATGATTTATTGCTTGTGGACTGGTTGCTGAAGCAAAAAAAAAGGCATTTAAGGGTGAGTTTATTTTATCTATTTATTTTCACGCTCCAAGTAAACCACTTTTTGAATTCTGTATAATGTGGTTAAAGAAAAATAGATTTTAATTTTTACTCAGCAAGATGTTCTTTAAACAGTGCATAAAGATAGGCCGTTTCCTAAAGGTGGAGTAGTTATTATTTCCGGTCCATAGAGGATGCCATGGCAAAGTAATAAGGAAAATGTGGTTGAAGTAGCCAATAGACACGAAATACCTGTTGCTATTTTTGTTTCTACCGGGCCGGTCGAAACTGGAACTTTTTGGTGGTCTTCTAATAGAAACCGCCCAAAATGGGGTTATCCAATTATTCTATTGAAGCCTTAAAAAAAATGCCCAATCATCAACGCGAAAGAATAGTGGACCAAGTAAAAACCAAATTGCATCAAAAAAGAGAGGCTTTAACCATGTCAGAGGTCAAGGATATCGCAACCTCAAAATACGTGTCCATTGGCGGTCACACCGTATGGCATCCTATATTGATAAATTGTGATGATGAAGAAGCTTTAACAGAGCTTTCTCTTTCAAAAGAAAAATTGCAGCAATGGTTAAATATAGAAGTTAAGGGGTTTGCCTATCCAAATGGTGATTATGGACAACGGGAGATACGCTATCTCAAAGAAACTGGTTACGCCATGGCTTATACTACCGAGGCAAGTTATTTAACTAAAGATAAGTTATATCGCTTATATGAGCTTCCCCGTTTTTGCGTGTTCGAAAATATCTCTGAAGCCGAAGCAATTTGCAGAATGCTAGGTGTTTGGCAGCGTTATATTAATTAAGTGCTGTAATAACATCAGGTGAATTACAGTTGGTTGTTACCCTGGATAAATGAAAATATAATGTGTAATCACCACTCAGATAAGACAATAATTCCCTTATGACGGAATTTTTGTTAAGAAACAAATGGAACAATGCCAACAAAAAGGGTGGTTTTGATTAGAAGGTAGTCTAGATAGGCTGTACCGTAGAATAAATATTTGAACTATGCTCGTAGAAGGTGCATACATTATAATCTTATTACTAATTGGAATTTTGATCTAATGCTTATCCGCTATGGTCTATCTAATTTTTTTTCGCTTGCTAATCCATCCTTGAAAGTCCAAAGTATGGACACCCCGTATGGCTCTCACAATATGATGCATGAATAATGAGGAATGTTAAAGAAAATATCGAAAATTATGGATTCTACTACAAATAACCATAATACCTTGAATAACAGTGGTTTAGGTTTTAAAAAAATATGAAGCCAAATTGATCAAAACTCCCTGTGGAATTCATGTAAAATCGTTCAACATAGGAAGGATAAATCTCAGGATTGAAAATATGTTAAGAATAAATTTATCAATTGATATTGAAAACAATACGTACATAGGTTAGATTAAATAGTAATGATTATGATTTTACATCTTGAAAGAAAATTTACAAGTCCTACAGAGACTTTTATAGTAAACCAAATTAACGCACTCCACACTCTGGAACATTCCGTGTTTACTATAGAGCATCTCAATTTCTTAAGTGCGAATGCTACGATTTTATCCCCCCCCAGAGTGACGGCCATTTCGACAAAGCTGTTAAAAAGGGCCCATAAAAATTATTTTGATACTGAACTTGAAAAGATGGCGCCACAAATTATACATGGTCATTATATAACGGATTCCATCTTCTTCCATCCCATTACAAAAAACAGCAACATTCCTAAAATATGCTCCTGTTATGGCTATGATGTTTCGGTCATCCCAAGGAAATATGGCTTTTTGGCGAAATACTTCTACAACAAAATATTCAAGGAGTACGACCTATTTTTAGCCATGACGAATGAAATGAAAAAGGACTTAATTGAAATTGGTTGTCCTGAAAGCAAAATAAAGGTCCATTATCATGGGATAAATACAAAACTATTTGAAGTAGAAAGAGATTACGATCTCAAAGAAGACACACTCAATCTACTTACTATTGCCAGTCTTTTACCCGTAAAAGGTCATATGAGTGTTCTCAGGGCATTAAGGCAGTTAAGCAAAAACATTCCCGATTTAAAAATAAAATACAATATTGTGGGTGAAGGGTTTCACCAAAGAGAAATGGAATACTTTATTAAGGAGAACGGAATTTCGGATTGTATAATCTTTCATGGTGCCGAAAAGCATGGTCCAAAATTCAAGGAGTTTTTAAAACAGGCAGATATTTTTATTCATCCTAGTATAACAACAAAACAAAATGATAAAGAAGGTATTCCTGGGGCCATTGTGGAAGCCATGGCTAGCGGGCTTCCGGTAATTGCTACCTGGCACGGTGGTATTCCATCTGTAATAAGTGATGGAACAACTGGTTTTCTTGTAAAAGAAAACGATTTTGACCACATTGCAAATGAGATTGTAATGTTATATAAAGATATGGAATTAAGAAAAACGATTGGCGAAAACGCCAAAAATTATGCACAGAAACATCTGGATTTGTTTGAAAAAGCCAAAGATTTGGAAGAAATATATAATTCAGTTATCAGGAAGAAAGCGTCAATGTCTGTTTCTTAGGTATTCTGACTATTTATAACGATAACTCTATAAAAATCAAGTGATTATGTGTGGAATCCTAGGAAGTATCAATTTAGACTGTACTTCAGATTATTTAAACTTAATCCAACATCGTGGCCCCGACTCCTCAGGTTCTGAATACTTTGAACTTGGAGGACATAAAATTTCCATGTTTCACCGTCGGCTTTCAATTGTAGATTTAAGCCCAGCTGGCAGTCAGCCTATGGCGACTTTTGATAATAATGCCTACATTATATTTAATGGTGAGATTTATAATCATCTAGATCTTAAAAAACAGTTACCACATGTGACTTTTAAAGGCCATTCGGATACGGAAACCATAGTCAATTATTTCAGAAAGTGTTCAATACTGGAAAATCTTACCAACCTGAACGGGATTTTTGCTTTTGCATATTTGGACGTAGAAAGAAAACAGCTGTATTTGGCGAGAGACCGTTTTGGTGTTAAGCCTTTGTATTACTACTTTGATGGAAACCAATTGCTATTTGCTTCTGAAGTAAGACCTATTAAGTCTTACATAAAAACAGAAATAAATAGAGGGGTTGCATTTACAACTCTAAGAATGCGTTATAGCCCTTCTCCATTAACCGTATATCAGGGCATAAAGAAAGTAGAACCTGGACAAGTGCTTATTTTTGATCTTAGCGAAAAGGTTATTAAGTTAACTAAAGAATATTTTGTAACTAACAATCAGTTGGGCACTCGAAAAGATGACCAAAAAAAGCTTGTGAATATATATGGTGATCTTTTTGAAAATGCCGTTGAAAGGCAATTAATGGCGGATGTTGATATAGGAATATTACTAAGTGGGGGTGTTGACTCCGCCTTGGTCGCCGCAATTACACAAAAAAGAACCAATATAAAAATAAAGGGTTTTACAATAGGTTTTGAAGGTGATCATGAGGAGCTGGACGAGATTGGTTATGCTCGTGAAACAGCAGATTTACTTGGTCTTGATCATTACGAAAAACAAATAAATTTTTCTGACTTCTTAACCTCAATTAAACAAATAGTCCAAGTAGTGGAAGAACCAATAGCGACAACTTCTATTATCCCCATGTATTTTCTTTCGCAATTAGCTGCCTCTCACGTTAAAGTGGTTTTGAGTGGACAAGGTGCAGATGAGCCTTTAGGTGGTTATAATAAGTATAGAGCTCTCCCTTATCTTGAGAAGGCTCGCTTGTTCAGAAATTTAGGTCCGGTTTTGGATAAATTTAATTTTTTATATAAAGACAAGGAGCATCTTAGAAGATTTTTTAAAGCAATTCAACCTAAAGACAAGGTTGATTCCTGGTTGGAATATAACGCAATCTCATCTTTAACCGATGTCGTTAGCCTAATAAATCCCGAAGAAGTTACCCGAGGTTTAAATGAAATTCAACATAACCAATTGTTCATAAGTGATATTTGGAAAAATAGGACTCCAAAAAATAGCGAATTAAAAGATTCATTTTTATTTTTTGATCTACGCACTTCACTGGCAGATGATCTTTTGATGTACACCGATAAAATAACCATGAACTTTGGTCTTGAATGTAGGGTTCCCATACTAGACAATGAGCTAATCGCATTTATTGAATCATTAGACAGTAGGTATAAATACAATTCAAGGAAATCAAAAATCATCCATAAAGCATTTGCTGAGGAATATTTGCCTTCATCCATTGTTAATAGAAAAAAATTGGGTTTTAAATCTCCTACTGAAAGCTGGTTTAGAAAAAATATGGAGGAATTGGAAAGTGTCTTTATGGATAATCATGATTTTCAGACTTTATTTAACCTAAACAAAGTAAGGGAACTATTGAACCGGCATAAAAATGGGGAAAATCTGGAAAAACAAATATTCTTGTTGTCAGCTTAAATTATTTAATGGAAGACTGTAAAGTAAATACCCTTAATCAATTTTAATTCAAACCATACCCTTATAATGAAAATTTGGTTCGATATCTCTAATTCTCCTCATGTAAATATGTTTAATGACTTGATTCTGGATCTTGAAAATGATGGCCATACGGCGCTTATTACAGCAAGACCTCTAGCCAATACCATAGAGCTCTTGACTCAAAGGGGGTTGAAACACACTATAGTAGGACAGCACTACGGGAAAAATTTTTACAAGAAAATATTCGGGTATCCAATTCGTGTTCTGCAGCTTAGGAATTTTTTGAAAAATCATAAACCAGATCTAGCAGTTTCCCAAAGCTCCTTTCATTCACCGTTGACTGCAAAACTACTCGGTATTCCATCAATTTACACCAACGATAATGAGCACGCCCTTGGTAATTTACCCGCGTTTTATTTTGCGACCCAGATTTTAATTCCGGAAACTATGGCTATTAAGAGTATTACCAGAAAGGGGATATCAAAAAAGAAAATAAAACAATACCCGGGTGTTAAGGAAGGTATATATCTTTGGAAAAAGGCAAGAAACTTAAATATTCGAAGAACCGCCGATACAAATGGAAATTTTAAAATCTATATTAGACCAGAGCCATTGACTGCACAATATTACAAAGGAAAACGGAATTTTTTGGATGAAACTATTTGTGCACTTCAAGAAAAATACGATATCACCATGCTAGTTAGGGATAAGACACAGTTATTGCATTATAGACAAAAAAAATTCACTCATTTAAACGTACCAGAAAAGCCTTTGGATTTTGATACAGTGGCCATTAACTGTCATTTGTTCATTGGAGCAGGGGGATCTATGACGCGTGAACTGGCCATACTTGGTATCCCAACTATTTCTGTGTACCAAGATGATCTTCTTGAAGTGGACAAATACCTGATATCAAAAGGGGCCATGTATCATGAAGCCAACCTTACGGTTGAAAAAGTAGAAAAATACCTCAGCATCACTATAAATGCAGAGCCCAATACCGAAATAATGAATAAGGGGGAAGAAGGCTTATGAATTCTTGAAAAGTGAAATCAATAAGTATGGTTAAAATAGCCCATCGTGCCTCATAAGGAATTAGATTAGTATAACTTGTTTAAAAAAATTAAATATTTATGTTGTTGACCATTATTGCCGGAGCACGGCCAAACTTCATGAAGATTGCCCCAATTATTAGGGCCGTAAAATTGGCAATAGAAGCTAAAGTCAACATTAGATACCGGCTAGTGCACACAGGTCAGCATTACGACAAGAAAATGAGTGATGATTTCTTTGCCCAATTGGGAATTCCTGAGCCTGATTTGAACCTAGAAGCAGGTAGCGGTAGTCAGGCTGAGCAAACTGCCATGATTATGGTACGATTTGAGAAAGAACTGGAGCAAAACAGGCCTGATGTTGTGCTAGTGGTGGGTGATGTGACTTCCACAATGGCTTGCACCATTACCGCTAAAAAATTGGGGGTGGATGTTGTGCATGTGGAGGCCGGTATTCGTTCTGGCGATATGAGCATGCCGGAAGAAATAAATAGAATGGTAACGGATTCAATATGTGATCATTTTTTTACCACCAGTGAAATTGCAAATGCAAACCTCCGTCGTGCAGGAATGGAGGAGGGAAGGATTCACTTTGTTGGCAACACAATGATTGATACGCTCTATCAAAACGAGGACAGGCTGCAGCAACCAGCAGTTTGGAAGGAAAACGGCCTTATAGAAGGGCAATATTTTCTAGTGACACTGCACCGTCCATCTAATGTGGATGATCCTGAAAATTTAAAGGAGTTGCTTGATGCGATATTGGAGCATTCCAAACCACACCACGTTTTGTTTCCGGTACACCCAAGAACCCGAAAGATAATGGAGAAATTGGGCTATGAGGACAACCGGTTAATACAGTTAGATCCCTTGCCTTATCTCGAGTTTATCTATTTGGTGAAGTATACAAAATGTGTGATAACCGATTCAGGTGGCATTACTGAAGAAAGCACAGTATTGGGGATTCCTTGTATGACTTTGGGTATTTTACCGAACGACCAGAAACAATAACCATTGGCACCAACGAACTTGTGGGCACCAATCCGGCGGATATTCCCCACTATCTTGTGAAATTGAACCAAGGGAACTGGAAGAAGGGAGGAATTCCTGAAAAGTGGGACGGTGAAGCTGCTCTCAGAATTGTGGAGAAACTCATAGCTCTATATCAATGAATTCAGAAAAGTCTAAAATTTTGGAACTTTCAAAAATAAATAAAAAAACTATGGTTAAGGTAGCTTTAATCGGTGCAGGTAAAATGGGAATTTCACACTTAGCCATTCTTGGCGCACACAAAGATGTAAATGTTGTGGGAGTATGTGATACCTCCATGATCGTAACTGGGGCATTGAAGAAATATACCAAATTCCCATGTTATAAAAAGCTTTCAAAAATGCTGGACAAAGAAAAGCCGGATGCCGTTTTTGTAGCCGTACCAACTAAATTTCATTACGAAATGATCAAAGAGCTATTGAATCGGAAGATTCATGTTTTTGCAGAAAAACCCTTTTGCCTTACTCCTGCGCAAGGGGAAGAATTGGTCAACTTGGCTCAACAGAACAATCTGATCAACCAGGTGGGCTACCACAACAAATTCATTGGGACGTTTCAAGAAGTCAAGAGAATACTAGATGCAGGAGTTTTGGGAGATGTCTATCATTTTACAGGAGAGGCTTACGGCCCTGTGGTGACCAAAAAGAAAGACAGTACTTGGCGATCTAACCCAGAAGAGGGCGGGGGCTGCCTTATGGATTATGCCGCGCATGTCATTGACTTAATCAACAATTTGATTTCCCCGATCAAAGGAGGTAAAGGGAACACTATTAAAATCGATTTATTCTCAAAACGTGGACGATGCAGTCTATTCCCTTATTAAAGCTTGACAATGGGGTGAGTGGCATATTATCGGTTAATTGGAGCGATGATACCTATCGTAAAATGTCTACTTCGATTAGTATCATTGGTACTGAAGGAAAGATTGTTTCTGACGCCAGCGAACTTAAGGTGTATTTTAAAAATGAAGGCGCCCTGGAAGGCTATACCAAGGGTTGGAATATAAAGTATGTTACAGACCTTGCCGACCAGGTAGATTTTTACTTACGAGGCGAAGAATACTCGGCGCAAGTTAACTATTTTATTAAAGCTGTGAACGGTGCAGGACCAAATGACATTAACAACTTTAAAAGTGCGGCACTAACCGATAAAGCAATTGCATTAATCAGAAATAATTCAAAAATCAAATCATAATGGAACGGATTTTATACGGGGATAATCAGTTTTTTGCAGTCAATCACATCTCTGACGCAAAATCTATGGAACAATCCATAAAGTTTAAAGATAATTCAGCAATAATGGCTACCCTAGATCAGGCCATTGAAGCAGGTATAAATACATTTATGTGTACCACCCATGACAGGATTACCTATGTATGCGATTCCGTACGGGCCAATCCTGATAAATATAGGGACTTTAAAATTTACCCCTGTATGCCCTATGCCCATAAATATGCCAATGCGGTAACAGAATTGGGTATTTCTGGGACCATCAAACAATATGTACCTGGCAATATTTTTGGCACTATGTTTAAAGGAGGTACGGCCTTGGTTTCTAAAAATTATATTTCTATAATGGAATTATTAATTGATGCGGAAATGAAAATGTTCAAGGGAATTAATACTCCTGTTATTTTCTTGCAGAATGTAATTACCGACCTTCTTCTAGGTTTAGGGATGACGGATATATTAAAGAGTTTTCATGATTATATCGCTAAAAAGTATAATGCAGAAGCGGGATTTATCACTATGAACATGCCCAAGCTTCTGGAAACTTTAGAAAATATAGGAATTGAAAACCCAATAATCTGTTCGTCAATAAATGCAGTAAATTTTAGGATGTCTGGCGGACAAGAGCTTTATGAAGAAACCTTAAGAACAAAAAAAGTTAGGGCCATTGCCATGCAAGTTTTGGGCGGTGGGGCCATACCCCCAAAAGAAGCAATTGAATACGTATGTAGTTTACCAAATGTCGAGTCTATCCTATTTGGAGCTTCTTCAAAAAGGAATATAGAAAATACTATTTCCCATATTCAAAACTTTGATGCAAACAAGTAGCGGCCGTACTAACATTTAAGTATTTGTATAATCAAATGATTTCTATAAATGGTATTTATGGTCAGGGAATATGAGTTTAAATTACACTCCCGTTTCTCTTTTTGTTATCTACTGGTCAACGACCTCAAACTATCAAAACTAGTGGCACCATTACTTCGAAATAACCATTTTAAACTAGAGCCAATAAAATCTAAGGCTTATAAACATAAGTTCCATAGTTATCTATTAGAATATCCGAATATCCAAGACCCGTAAGAGTACCGTCTACATTTTTTGATATTCTACCTTCTCCGTAATTACTTACAGATGAATAAACAAAATCGATTAAATCACTAGGGAACGTATATACGTTTTGGGCATTATGGGTTAGTACGTTGTTTTGATATACTTGAATAATACCGTCACCATTTCCTACTTTATACCTAATAGTTACCTTATGCCAAGTATTCAATGGTATATTTATAGTTCCTAGTTCAGGTACTAAATTTTGAACGCTTCCTAACTCAGTCCAATTTGTACCAAAAGAAAGAGTTAAATAATTAGGGTTTCCACTACCTTTGCCTCCTCTATTATTGATGCCAATTCCAAATAAAGGGTCGTTCCTATTATTTCCGCCTTCATTTACGCCCTTGGTCTGCCAAATCTGAGTATAGGAATTGAAATCATCAATATGGTCTATTAACTGTGGCAACTTAAACCAAAATTCAAAAACTACATCTTCATGTGAATTAAAGGTGTCGTATATGAAATTATTCGTTCGGGAAAAAGTCCCCATATTAGTATCATCAGCTCTCATTCTTAATACCTTTGAACCGCTTATTGCTGAATTATCGGTTACAATACTTGCATTTGCATTAATTCCACCTCCTGCACTGTATTCCCCGTTAACACCCCAAGGAGCTGTGCCACCCTCGAAATCATCGGTGTAAATAGCGGCACCTTTAATATCTAGCGAGGGGAGAATGGCCGGTGGGCCAACAACACTGCTTTGACTGGTGTCGTTAAGGATTTCAATGGGTTCAATGACTACTTCTACAGTGCCTTCTTCCGTAGTTGCCTCATCATTTTTATTAATAACTTCTGCTGTATAAGTAAATGTATCGGTAACAACAGAAGGTTGTTCTTCCGCTGCCTCCGTTGCAGCTGGTGGGGTATAAGTAAGGGTCATGTCATCATTTATTATAGCCGATCCCAGCTTTGGAGTCGAAATTTCAGTTATCCTAACATCCTCCTCCAATGAGAAACCATCATTAAATAGCACGTCAAAAATTATACTTTTATCTGGGTTAATTACAAAATAATCGTTAACGGCTATGCCTTTCTTTACAAATTTGTCCGCTAGAACGGCATCAGCTAACAAATCAGTATCACTACTGCATGCCTGACTAACGAGAAATATAAATAAAAGAATAGCCAAGGTGTTTGTTTTAGTAGGGGACGTTTTCATTGGTAGGTTAGGTTTAAAAAGTAAGATATGCAAGCTTGGGATTTGGAAAAATAGTTTATACCAACTTTTAATCGATGAACTGTACTATTTTTTGATGAATAAATATATGTGGGTCAATAATGAATGTACGTAATAGAATATGGTTAAGGATGTCAATATTGTTTTTTTCGATAAACTAAACTATTTATTAACATATCTAGCTTGAATTAGCTTGTAACTCACTCCTAATCTGCTAATTTTAGCTCCATATTTATTACATTTGAATATGTGATTTGTGGCATTTTACCTCTTTTTTTTTAATATTTCTGGTGCGGAAGTAGCCCTGCCAGTAGCTATTCATCCTATTCTAGTGAACACGCCTTGGCCCGGTGTCAATTGAAATATTATATCTTTTTTCTTTTAAAGACTGAATAGGTTTACGAATACGGGATGGGTGTGCAAGAGATGAAAAATGGACGGAAACACTGGTAATTATCGATATGCTAACGTTGGAGTAAACTTTCTTGAGCAATGACGTTAATTATTTGAGGTTTGGTTCGTTGTAGAGAATGGAGGTTCGGGGTATTGTGGGGTGCCAATGAAACCAGAAAAATTGACAAATCTATTATTAATGGGAAAAAACGACTGCCATTCTTGGTGAGCTTCAGTCCAACGCTATTATTTTTAGTTGCGATACCCTGATATTACTTTGTTGTGTACCTAAGAGGGTTTCGCGAATGAAACCAATTGGAGCCTGTTTGGGTGGTTTATTGATTACGATCTAGCGAGTAATGAGTTCAAGGTAATACTGTTTAGTGCGATCGACCTGAGTATCGATATTAAAATTTTGAGCAAATATCTTTGAGAGTGACTACCCATTTCCAGGCGTCGGGTTTCGTCTTCTATTAATTCATTCAAATAAAAAGCAAGTTGATTAATATCCTCAGGCCCGATAACGTAACCGTTTTGACCGTTGTGAATAATTTCGGGAATACCACTAATATTGCTGCCAATACAGGGTAAGCTGGCGGCACAAGCTTCCATTATTGCAACAGGTAATCCTTCCAATCGGGAGGGCTGTATGTAAATATCGAAAGCAGGTAGTACATCGAGCACATCGGTGCGGATACCGATCCACGTGAAATGCTCGGTAATTCCTAAGTCCCGAATCAATTGCTTTAGTTCTTCGTAGTAGGAATTTGTCAATGCACCACTGCGCAAGCCGCCAATGTGATAGAAATGGAAATTGCCTAAATTATATTGATTTTTTAATATGGCTAACGCTTTGATGATCGTATCTATCCCTTTAATAAACTCGATTGCAGAGACGTTGGTAATCAAGATCTGATCAGGCGACATATCCAAAAGCTTTCGTATTTCACCCTTTTCAGAGTTAGGTGATGGGGTATCTACGCCCAGGTAAAGGGCCCGAATTTTATCACTCGGCCAGCTGAATGTCCTAAATTGATCGCGTATTTTATTAGAAACGCAGAAACAGTAGTTGCTTGCGTAGGTAAGAAAAATAAAATTCCCCCGGAATAGTAAGGTATTCATCAGCCCCTTATTTTGAAGTCGTTCCTGGACAGTATAATAGGGGGTTAATTCCGAATGGGCCGTTGTAATGAGTGGCACTCGGAAAAGTAATCCCCAAAACGCAATAAATATTTTCAATATATCAAAGAAGTGAGCGTGTATCAATACTGGGCGATGCTTCTTAAAAAGGCGAAAAATCTGTCGGAAAAGCGTCAGGCGCGAGTTCCCAGAGTCTAGTACAACAATTTCGATACCTGCGGCTAAAACATCCTTTTCTAGCTGCGGACAACGGTGTAAACCATCAATATAGATGAACACGCTCTTATAGCCTAAAGTACCTAGCTGCTTTGCGAGGTTAATACTAAATCTATCAAGACCTGAGTAAATGATCGGTTGGTAGTTTAAAAATTGTAGAATTGTTCTAGGCATCGTTAGTAAATTTTGGGAAAGATTATACTTGCCTCCGCTATAAGACCGTAATTTAACAAAAACCAAGATATTATGACACGTAGAAAGCACAAATTGAATTTCAAAGTGGTTCTCGAGGCACTCTCCGAACTGTTGATAATTCAGTGACTGGACACGAAGCTAAGTATATACACTAATGCATAAGAGAAAAACATTTACTATCCCGGGATACTAAGTTGCACAAGAAAATATCGATGCTTGGGTTAGCTCCTTTCACTCGTAGACCAGCGACTCCGCTCGACCTGACAAGGTATCAAGGTTAGTATTAAAATTCTATTGGAACCTCCTCCCCTCCCGGGAGGGGCCAGGGGTGGGTTTGGATCGGTTCTTTTGCTCAAAAAGGACAATGGGGAGTTTCTTCTTCTGTAGTGTAGCGAACACGGGCGTAAAGAACGCGGGAAGCCCTGGACCGCGTTTAGCCCATGCGAGCGGTTCCCATGAGCGCCAGCGAATGGGAAACACCTAATGAAAAAGTGTCCTTTTTGCGCTTCTTTTTGGACAGGCAAAAAGAGGCAAAGAAAAAATGATTCTTAATGTCTTTTTTTTTTCATATCCAAAAAAAGAAACAAAAATAGGCCGGGGTTATCCCCAAAAGGTCATTGGAGGGGCTCCTTTTTCTGTAGTGTAGTGAGTAAGGGCGTGAAGAACGCGGGAAGCCCTGGACCGCGTTTCAGCCCGTGCGAGCGGTTCCCATGAGCACCGGCGAATGGGAAACACCTAATGAAAAAGTGTCCTTTTTGCGCCTCTTTTTGGACAAGCAAAAAGAGGCAAGAGAAATATTTTTATGTCCTTTTCTTTTTTTCATCGCCAAAAAAAGAAACAAAAAAGGCTAGGCTGATTTTTCTTTTCTTGAAATCTACGCGATTTCCACGGCCGCACCATCCAGGCCGCTTCAGATGCTCGGAATGCTCTATGGATGGCTTCCCTGATCTAGGGTGAAAATCCCTTGATTTCTTGCAAAAACAAAAATAGGCCGGTTCTTTTGCCCAAAAGTTCATTGGGGAGTTACCTTTTTCTGTAGTGTAGCGAGCGCGGGCGTTTAGAACGCGGGAAGCCCTGGATCGACGTTTAGCCCAAGTGAGCGGTTCCCAGAAGCGCCAGCGAATGGGAAACACCTAACGAAAAAGTGTCCTTTTTGCGCTTCTTTTTGGACAATCAAAAAGAAGCAAAGAAAAAAAGAAACAAAAATAGGCCGGGTCTTTTACCTAAAAAGGTCATTGGGGAGTTATCTTTTTCTGTAGTGTAGCAGCTCAGGGGCGTCAAGAACGCGGGAAGCCCTCGGACCGCGTTTAGCCCGTGCGAGCGGTTCCCGTGAGCGCCAGCGAATGGGAAACACCTAACGAAAAAGTGTCCTTTTTGCGTCTCTTTTTGGACAAGCAAAGAAACAAGAGAAATATTTTTTTGTTTTTTTCTTTTTTTCATCGCCAAAAAAAGAAACAAAAAAACGCTAGGCTGATTTTTCTTTTCTTGAATTCTACCGCTACCCTACTGCCCTTTGCTGTAAATTACGGGCATTTGTCCCTTCCATTTTCGCCAGAGAGCTCCTCGTTGCCGATCAAAGCGGCCATGAAATGGGCGACATTGATCCTACTGACCTTTCCCGCATTAAAAATCGCACTTCTTATTGGGGAAGGGTACACCTCATATTCCGAAACATCGGGTTCATCGAATCGAACTGTCGGGGCGGACTGCCGCCCATTCTATCATGGCATCATTTTGGCCGATTTGGGTCCGAAGATCCAGTCTGCGCCTTCTCATTGTCAACATGTGGGGGGCAGCAATAATCGCAGCAATGCGAGAACGCATTTTTCGCCGAAAGGGATGGGTTCGTTCAAATCGCGATTACTGTTTCCCGAGCTATTCATCAATACGTATTTAACAGGCTTGTCCGGTTTGTTTGCCTTGATGGCGGCACATAACCTGCTAGCCGCATCGGTCACCAATCTTCGGGGTTGGCCATACACACCCTTCCAGGTCAGGTTATGTCCCAGACATGAGGCTACGGCATCACAACCGCTGACATAACCGGCCATTTCCTCATCGGTGAGGCCCAGTATACTGGCTTCGATGATTGTCAAACGGCTTTCATTTTTAATGGTTTCCGGTAATTTTCCGGCAGACCGGACGACCGCTTTAACATGATGCCCATTTTTGAGCAATTGTACAACAAGATGTTGCCCCGTTGCGCCGCTCGCTCCAGCTACAAGTATTGTCATTTCTTTTGCTGTTTTTTTATAAATTTTCCTTCCGTGCTTTTCTCCAAAAATAGATTCCGAATAAAAAAGTGACAAGGGCAAACATAATTCCGTATTCGCCGTGCCAGTATTCGGCCCCTACATTTTTTGATGTCAACGGGGGAAATATTTTCTGGATATATACATTGCTTACCGCATGGAAGAGGACTGCCGGCCATAAGCTGTTCGACTTAAAAGTGTAATAGGTCATCATAAAAGACATGGATACGATCACCACAACAAAAGTGGTCAGCTCTAGTGCGATATTTCCGCCATAATATACGATCAAAGGCCAATGCCAAAAAGCCCAAACGATTCCACTAAAAAGCGAAACGCCCGTAAAAGGCAGCACCTTTCTTAATTCAAAGATAAAAAATCCACGCCAACCGATTTCTTCCCCTAAAGTGGTTGCCATTGCCCTGATGATCCCAACGGTTCCCAGTAAAATAACCGCAATGATTGCCGCCAAGCCTGGCGGCAAAGAACCCATGCCGACCAAACCAAGTTCTTTGGCCCATTCCAACACATTCGTTTCATCGGTTAACCCTCCCAATCCAAAGCCCCAGATGAGGATATAGGTGATCATAACATACAAGGTTGGGATAAAATAAGATAGGCGAATATATTTCCAGTTTCTCCAAGCCCAGGGCAAAGTAGAAATGGACCTTCCCATCCATTTCAAGGTAACGAATGCAGCCATGGCAGGGCACCACATAAGTCCGCCGATATAAATACTTGAAGGGTACAAATTCACTATGGCATAGTGAAATATGGCACTTGTAATGGTAACCACAATCAGGAAAATAATGATGGTTTTCCAGGTTTCCTTAGGTTCCGATGGTTTTTTAAGCACTTTTGTTGTTGTTTCCATTTTATTTAAATATGACGAAAGGGTCGGTACTTTGTTACCAAAAAAACTTGAGCATGGTCAATTCTTAACGCTGACAAGCATCCTGGCCGGCCAAGGCTAGATTTTCAGAAATAGTGGCTCTGTCCCGATACTTTTAGGGGTCTTTTCCAAATACAATGTCACCTCGAGCGGAGTCGAGAGGCGACATTCCTCAAATTCTGTAATTAAAATCGAGTATATATTTTGTTACATCGAGCATTACCTAGTTCAACATACCTATTGAAGGAAGGTACCTAGCGAAGCAAAACGGGATATGATGATTGCCCGCTATGCCGGTCTCGACTCCGCTCGACCTGACAAGGCATCAACGTTAGTATTAAAATTCTATTGGAAACTATTCCCCTCCCGGGAGGGGCCAGGGGTGGGTTTAGATCGGTGCTTTTGCTCAAAAAGATTCATTGGAGGGGCTCCTTTTTCTGTAGTGTAGTGAGTAAGGGCGTGAAGAACGCGGGAAGCCTTGGACCGCGTTTAGCCCGTGCGAGCGGTTCCCATGAGCGCCAGCGAATGGGAAACACCTAACGAAAAAGTGTCCTTTTTGCGCTTCTTTTTGGACAGGCAAAAAGAGGCAAAGAAAAAATGATTCTTAATGTCTTTTTTTTTCATATCCAAAAAAAGAAACAAAAATAGCCCGGGGTTATCCCCAAAAGGTCATTGGAGGGGCTCCTTTTTCTGTAGTGTAGTGAGTAAGGGCGTGAAGAACGCGGGAAGCCTTGGACCGCGTTTAGCCCGTGCGAGCGGTTCCCATGAGCGCCAGCGAATGGGAAACACCTAACGAAAAAGTGTCCTTTTTGCGCCTCTTTTTGGACAAGCAAAAAGAGGCAAGAGAAAAAAATAATTCTTAATATCCTTTTCTTTTTTTCATCGCCAAAAAAAGAAACAAAAAAGTCTAGGCTGATTTTTCTTTTCTTGAAATCTACGCGATTTCCACGGCCGCACCATCCAGGCCGCTTCCGATACTCGGAATGCTCTATGGATGGCTTCCCTGAATCCCAGGTGAAAATCCCTTGATTTCTGGCAAAAACAAAAATAGGCCGGGTCTTTTACCCAAAAGTTCATTGAGGGGTTATCTTTTTCTGTAGTGTAGTGAGTAAGGGCGTCAGGAACGCGGGAAGCCCTGGACCGCGTTCAGCCCGTGCGAGCGGTTCCCATAAGCGCCAGCGAATGGGAAACACCTGATGAAAAAGTGTCCTTTTTGCGCTTCTTTTTGGACAAGCAAAAAGAAGCAAGAGAAATATTTTTATGTTTCTTTTTTTTCATCGCCAAAAAAAGAAACAAAAAATAGGCCGGTTCTTTTGCCCAAAAGTTCATTGGGGAGTTACCTTTTTCTGTAGTGTAGTGAGTAAGGGCGTCAGGAACGCGGGAAGCCCTGGACCGCGTTCAGCCCGTCGAGCGGTTCCCATAAGCGCCAGCGAATGGGAAACACCTAATGAAAAAGTGTCCTTTTTGCGTCTCTTTTTGGACAAGCAAAAAGAGACAAAAAGAAAAAAAGGGTAATTAAAATGCCCTGCCCGACTCTCGGGCACACTTCAATCATACCCAATACGATCCCGTATCGTCCCATCCTCCCTATGGATGATCACATCGGCCTTGTATTTCCTGGCCAGGCGTTTTGCTTTGTTGATGGCCGTATCCTGCAGGCGGTGCTTGGAGGTGATGCGTTTGTTCCCCTCACGCCTTACGGCCCAAACGTCCTCGTAGGGTACCACGTGCTGGTGCCAAGTCCTGCCTCGCTTGCTTTGGCGGCTGCTCTTAAAAAAGGCCTCAACAAGTTCGCTCAAAATGTGTATCCAAGAACTGGGTTTGTTGCTTTCGGGCATGTTGCATTTTTTTTGATGGTACCGAAGATACTGTTTTCAAGAAAGAATTTAATTAATGCTCAGGGTTAGCTCGATACACTCGTGGACCAATGCGAGGCTCGACCTGACAAGGCATCCATGTTTAGCATTAGAATTCTATTGGAAACTATTCCCCTCCCGGGAGGGGCCAGGGGTGGGTTTAGATCAGTTCTTTTGCTCAAAAAGATCATTGGAGGGGCTCCTTTTTCTGTAGTGTAGTGAGTAAGGGCGTGAAGAACGCGGGAAGACTTGGACCGCGTTTAGCCCGTGCGAGCGGTTCCCATGAGCACAAGCGAATGGGAAACACCTAACGAAAAAGTGTCCTTTTGCGCTTCTTTTTGGACAAGCAAAAAGAGGCAAAGAAAATAAAAAAAATAGGCCGTGTTAAATCTAAAATGTCAGTTGGTAATTAGGTCACCAGGGTTCGTGCGCAAGGCACACGGACAAGAGAAGGCCCGCTGCTGCAAACCTGCCGGCCGACAGGCGGGTAGAAAACTGCAAAATCCAATGGTCCTATATTATACTTTGGAATTTGGCGCTGTAATTTGACACTTCGTACCTCTTACTTCGTACTTCGCACTTCCTTTGGTTTTCTGGGCTTCCCGCCTTTGGCGGGATAAACTTCTCGCCCAGGGCCGTAAACGGCAAAAACCTCAGCGACTGCTGAGGTTTTTGGGCCACTTTGTGGTCCCACCTGGGCTCGAACCAGGGACCACCTGATTATGAGTCAGGTGCTCTAACCAACTGAGCTATAGGACCAATTCGCAAAAGCGAAAAATTCCAAAAACCAAATTCCAAAAAACAAGATACGAATTGGGCTTGGAGGCTGCAATATTACCACTTATTTTACACAGCCACAACAACTTTAAGGGCTTTGTGCTATTCGATCTCCTGGCACAGTTCCACCAATACCCCGTTGGCCGATTTGGGGTGCACGAAGGCCACCCACTTGTTGTCGGCCCCCTTTTTGGGTTCCTCGTTCAACAGCACAAAACCCTCCTTTTTCAGGCGGGCGAGCTCCGCCACGATATCGTCGACCAAAAAGGCGATATGGTGCACGCCCTCCCCCCTTTTCTCGAGGAACTTGGCCACGGGGCTGGCATCGTCGATCGCTTCCAGCAGTTCCACCTTGTTGGGGCCCGCCCCGAAAAAGGCCGTGCGCACCCCCTCCGAGGCCACCGTTTCGGTCTTGTAGGCCGGAGCGCCCAACAGCTTCTCGAACAGCGCATTGGAGGCTTCAAGGTCTTTTACGGCGATGCCGATGTGCTCTATTTTCTTCAAATCGGTCGTTTTTTGGCCCTCTCGGGTCGTTCTGCCCTAATTTACAGTTAATTCTCCGTATTTTTGCCCTATGGAAACACAACGACAGAAAAAGATAGCGGGGGTCATCCAAAAAGACATCGTCGATATTTTACAGCGCGCCGCCATCGATGGCGGGCTGCGCAGCGTGATCATCTCGGTCTCCAAGGTAACGGTGACCACCGATCTTTCCATCGCCAAAGTATACCTCAGCATCTTTCCCACCAAACAGGCCGGGGAACTCATGGAGGGCATCAAATCGAACCAGCCCCTGATCAAGCACGAACTCGCACAGCGCACCAGGCACCAATTGCGGCGGGTGCCCCAACTGCTTTTCTACCTCGACGATTCGCTCGACTATATCGAGAACATCGATAAATCGCTCAAAGGGGAGGAAAACCCCATCGAGAACCGCGATCTGCTGGCCAAAAGAAAAAAGCTGTAAACTTGAATTTCCCGCTCTATATCGCCAAGCGCTACCTGCGTTCCAAAAGCAGTCAGAATGCGGTGAACATTATCAACCTGATCACCTTTATCGTGATCGTCATCGGTTCGGCGGCCCTCTTTATCGTACTTTCGGGCTTTGCGGGCCTGAAAACCTTCAGCCTTTCCTTCAGCAATGCCTTCGATCCCGACCTGAAGGCCCTCCCGGCCACCGGCAAGTTTTTTTCGATCTCCCCCGAACAGGAGGAAACTCTGGCCAACCTCTACGACCTCGCCGCCTATTCCAAGGAACTGGAAGAAAAAGTATACCTCACCTACCAACAAAAGAGCCATATCGCCATGATCAAGGGCGTCGATACCAACTATGTCAAGGTCACCGGCGTCGACAGCATCGTGCGCTACGGGCAGTGGACGCTCAATGCGCTGCAGGGCGTGGCGGGCCTCGAGATCGCCAACCTGCTGGGCCTGGCCACCAACCAGTTCCAGAACCCCATGATCATATACGCCCCCAAACCGGGCAAAGGCTCCATCTCCCAGGAACGGAAGCCCTACAACCAAATGCCGCTGGTGCTCAGCGGGGTCTATACCATAGAGGAAAACCTCGATAAAAAATACGTCTTCGCCGAACTGCCGCTGGTACAGGCCCTCCTCGAAAAAGACAGTACCCAGATCTCGGGCATCGATTTCAAAGTCAGGGAAACGGCAGATGTCGCCGCCCTCAAAAACCAGATCGAGACCCTCTTCGGCGGCAAGGTGATCGTCAAAGACCGCAGGGAGCTCAACAGCACCCTTTACCGCATGCTGAACACCGAAAACCTGGCCACCTACCTGATCTTTACCCTGGTGCTCGTGATCGCGCTCTTCAACGTGGTGGGCGCCATTACCATGATGATCCTCGACAAGCAGCAGAATTCAAAAACGCTCTTTGCCCTCGGCACCACCCTGAGGGAGCTGCGGCGCATCTATTTTGTACAGGGGGTGCTGGTGACGGGTTTCGGCGGCCTCATCGGGGTGTTGCTGGGTTCCTTGCTCATCCTCTCGCAACTGGCCTTCGGCTGGCTGCGGATCACCCCTTCCCTGGCCTACCCGGTGGAATTCCAGATCTTGAACGTGCTCATCGTGCTGGCCACCATCGTGGTGCTGGGCATCATCGCGGCCAAGATCGCCAGTGGCAGGGTAAACCGAAAATTGTTGGCTTAGGCCCGAGCGGGCCTTTAGGAGAGCACGAACTCGTGGTCGGCGAAGTTCTCCAATACCGCATCGAAGGCCTCAAAAACATCGCTGGCGCGGTCACTGGTGACCATTCTCATCCGATATTCCTTGAAATCGGGAATCCCCTTGAAGTAATTCGTATAATGGCGACGGGTCTCAAAAACACCCAACTGCTCGCCCTTCCAATCGATGGCCATCTGCAGGTGCCTTCTGGCCACCGCCACCCGTTCTTCCATGCTGGGCGGGGTGAGGTAGGTTCCCGTTTTGAAAAAGTGCTTCACTTCCCTGAAGAACCAGGGATAGCCTATACTGGCGCGGCCGATCATGGCCCCGTCCAAGCCGTACTGGTCGCGCATGGTCATGGCGGCCTCGGGCGAATCGACGTCCCCGTTCCCGAAAACGGGAATGTGCATCCTTTGGTTGTTCTTTACTTCGGCAATGGGCCTCCAATCGGCCTCGCCCTTGTACATTTGGGCGCGCGTACGGCCATGGATCGAAATGGCCTTGCAGCCCACATCCTGCAGCCGTTCGGCCACCTCCACGATCCTGATCGAATCGTGGTCCCAGCCCAGGCGCGTCTTCACGGTAATGGGCAGATGGGTATGCTTAACCATGGCCTCGGTAAGGGAGACCATCAGGTCGATGTCTTTCAAAATGCCGGCCCCGGCCCCTTTGCTGACCACCTTTTTCACCGGACAGCCAAAGTTGATGTCGATGATATCGGGTTTCGATTTTTCCACGATTTCCACCGTCTGCAGCATCGAATCGAGATTGGCCCCAAAGATCTGTATGCCCACCGGGCGTTCCTTTTCATAGATGTCGAGCTTCATCACGCTCTTGGCCGCGTCGCGGATCAGGCCCTCCGAGGAAATGAATTCGGTATAGACCAGGTCGGCCCCCTGCTCCTTGCACAGGGCGCGGAAGGGCGGGTCGCTCACATCCTCCATCGGGGCGAGCAACAAGGGGAACTCGGGCAATTGTATGTCTCCTATTTTTGGCAAGGGCGCTTTTTAAAAGGTTTCAGGGGGCAAAATTAAGAAATTTTTAAAAAGTAACGGGCACAAGGATCCTTTCTCCTTGCCGATCCACGATCACATTGGTGCTGTTGCCCTCCTCAAAAGTGGAGAGCGCGCGCATGTACGACATCATGTCGACCACCGTGCTATCGCCCAGTTGGATCACGATATCGCCCTTCTGAAGGCCCGCCTTTTGGGCGGCCTTGCCCTCGCTGATGCCGTCGATCCGCATCCCTTTCCCATCGAAGAGGTAGTCGGGCACCACCCCCAGGGCTACCTTGAAGCGGGGCACTTCCTCGCTTTCGTTCTTGGTCTTCTTGAAGGTGAGTTTGGGATCGTCATCGAGTTCCCCGATCACCGCGACGATATAGCTGCCGATCTTTTGCATCCCCCCATAGTTCAGCTTTCCGGAATCGTCGGAAGGCTTGTGGTAGTCTTCGTGCTGCCCGGTAAAAAAATGCAGGACCGGGATGTCCTGCAGGTAGAAGGAGGTATGGTCGGAGGGCCCTACCCCCGATTCGTCGAGCACCAATTTAAAGCCGGGGTTGGCGGCATTGAGCACCTGCGCCCAGATCGGGGAGGTACCGGTACCGCTGATGGCCAGGGTCTGGTCTTCGCGCAGCCTGCCCACCATGTCCATGTTCAGCATATAATCTACCTTGTTTAGGTCGATGGTCGGGTTTTTTACGAAATAATTGCTGCCGAGCAGCCCCATCTCTTCCCCTGAAAAGGCGATGAACAGGTAATTGTTGCCCTTATCGATGCCCTGCAGGGTATCGGCCAAGTGCAGTAACAGGCCCACCCCGCTGGCATTGTCGTCGGCCCCGTTATGGATTGCCTTGCCTTCCCGGTACAGCGAGCCTTCGCCCCCCATGCCCAGATGGTCGTAATGGGCGCCGATCACGATGGTGTTCGCGGCCTGGTTGTCGAGATAGCCGATGACATTGGTGCCTGTGATGGTGCTGTCGCCCGCGGTATACTGTACTTCGGAATGGGGATCTTTCTTGGGCTTGAAGGTGAAGGTCTGGTAAAAAGTGCCGGCATTGCCTTTGGGAGACAGCCCCAAAGCAGCCATTCTTTCCTGGATGTATCCGGCGGCCTTCAGTTCGCCCTCGGTGCCCGTTTCCCTGCCGCCAAGGGCGTCGCTGGCGAGAAAACTGACGTCTTCCTGAAGGCTTACAGTCGCCGTCTTTTCGTTTTTGCAGCCCAGGGCCAGGCATAAAAACAGGGCCAAGTAGGTATATTTCTTCATTTTTGGATGTAATTTTGTTCAAAATTAAGCATCCTATGAGGAAATTTTTAATGTTGGCGGCAATATTCGTCCTGGCGAACTGTAAAACGGATCCCAAAAAAGCGGAAGCCCCGCAAGAAAGTCCCAAATCGCTTATGGCCGGGAGCGATACGCTGATCTATCCCGAAGAAAAATACTTCAAGTCGATCCGGCAGATCACCTTCGGCGGCGACAACGCGGAGGCCTATTGGAGCTTTGACGACAAAAAAATGGTCTTCCAATCGAACAATGCCGACTGGGGCCTGCAGTGCGACCAGATGTTCCTCATGGAGGTGGGCGAGGATTTCAAGGACAAAAAACCGCCCATGATCAGCACCGGCATGGGCCGCACCACCTGCGCCTATTTTCTGCCCGACAACCAGCATATCGTTTACGGATCCACCCATTTGGCCAATAAGGAATGTCCCGAAGTGCCCTTGCGCAGCAATGGCAAATATGTATGGCCCGTGTACGACAGCTTCGATATTTTTGTGGCCGACCTGCAGGGCAATATCACGGGGCAGCTCACCGACTCCCCCGGTTACGACGCCGAGGCCACCGTGTCGCCCAAAGGCGATAAGATCGTGTTCACCTCCTCGAGAAGTGGCGATCTGGAACTGTACACCATGAACCTCGACGGCAGCGATGTAAAACAGATCACCGACGAACTCGGCTACGACGGCGGCGCCTTTTTCTCCCCCGACGGCACACAATTGATCTTCAGGGCCTCCCGGCCCAAGACCGAGGCGGCCATCAAGGAATACAAAGACCTGTTGGCGCAAGGCCTGGTGCAGCCCACCGAAATGGAACTGTTCATCTGCAATGCCGATGGCAGCGACCTGCGGCAGCTCACCTTTTTGGGCAATGCCAACTGGAGCCCGTTTTTTCATCCCTCGGGCAAAAAAATCCTCTTTTCGAGCAATTTCGAAGCTGAAAAAGGCTTTCCGTTCAACCTCTATTTTATCGATGTCGATGGGAAGAACCTTGAACGGGTGACCCATGGGGAGACCTTCGATGCCTTTCCGGTGTTTTCCAGCGACGGCAAATACCTGGCCTTTTCGAGCAACCGCAACAATGGCGGTACCCGCGACACGAATCTGTTCATCGCCGAGTGGCAGGAATAAAGGGAAGTGTGCAACAGCGCTTGAAGGCCTAAAGCCCTTATTTGGGCTCGAGGCGTTCCCGCTCGATCTTCTCGATGGCGCGTTGGTTGTCGGCCAGCCTGAAATTGCCGAAATTCACGGTCAGGGCCATGCGCACATATTGGGTTTCGGGCCGCGACAGAAAACCGTTGTCCTGGTTCAAATACCTGGAGGTGATCCTGGGGTTCACCTTGTTCAACAGGTCGTTCGCCTGTATGCTGAGCAGGGCCCTTTGGTCCCAGAACGATTTTCTGAGCCCCAGTACCAAATTGGTGGTCTCCGATTGTTTGTAGGAGCCCTCCAAAAATCCCGATAAATAGGTGATTCCCAGTTCGCCCCTGAAAGAGCCGTCTTTGGAGAGGGTAAAGTAGTTCGACAGATCGATATAGGCGCCGTCTACTTCATTGATCACCCTTTGGTTGTTGCTCTCCAGCGCCAAAAAGGTTTCCTCTTCGTGAAAGATGGAGAGATAGGTGTACAAAGACCACCAAGGGGCCACCGTCTTTCCATAGTTGAAATCAAAACCGTATGAAGTACTGGCCAGCACGTTCTGGGTGATGTCCCTTAAGGTAAGGTTCACATTGTCTTGAAAGGCCAGGGTGGAGATATAGTTGCCGTTGTCGCGGTAATACAGGTCGAAGAAGAATTCTCCCTTGAGGGTATAGTTCAGGTTGAAGTTATGGCTGAAAAAGGGGGTCAGGTTGGGATTGCCCTCCACAAAATTGTTTTCGTTGATGTACACCCTGAACGGATTGAGGTCCTCGTACCTGGGCCGCCCCAATTTTCGGGAATAGTCGAAAGAGAGGCTATGGTTTTCATCGATGGAATGCAACAGGTACAGGGAAGGGAACAATTCGAGGTAACGCAGGTCGTTGATGCTGGAAAGCGATAGCGACGACCCCTTGCTGAAGGTCTGTTCTGCCCTGAGGCCCGCTTTGATGCTGAATTTTTCCCATTCCTTGGCAAGGCTGAAATAGCCCGCATACACCTTCTCTTCGTAGCGGTAATCGTCGGACAGGGCCGCATTGAACACCCGCCCCGCGCCCAAAACATTATAGAATCCCAGGCCGCTCCTCGAATCGATGAAGGATCCTTGAGCCCCGTTTCATAGGAAACGCTCCCCATTTTCGAGCTGATGTCGAGCTGGGCGGTATAGATATCGACCTCCTGGTTGGCGTCGGTAAAAAAAGCGAAGGCCCTGATGAATCGATCCTGCGGATCGAAATAGTCCGATACCGCATCTTGGGTAAGGTCGTAATTGAACTTGGTATATTGCCCGTTCAGGCTCAGGTTCCCCTCTTCCTTGAAACGGTGGATATAGGTAAGGTCTGCCGATAGGTTGTTCTTGTCCTCCAACAGCTGACTGCCGGTGATAAAGGTTGAATCGAGCACGTTGAGCCTGTTCCGCATTTCGGTAACCTGTGTTTGGTCGAAGCTCTTGTCGGGCGATAACAGCATATTGGAGGCGAGGCGGAGCTCGTTCCGATCGTCGAAGGCATAATCGAGGTTCAACAGGCCGTTGTGGGTCTTCGCCCTGCTGGTCTTGTCAAAATCGGTCCCCCATCTCGAAAAAATACCGCTATCGTCGATAAAATTGATGTTGCTGTCCACGTTCTTGAATTCCTTGCTCGGGCCATAGGTATAGGAAGCGAAAACGTTAAATTTGGAAGTCTTGTAAAATTGGGCGGTGCCAAAGGTATACTTTGGAAAGATCGCCTGGGTGAAGGTACTGCTCACATTGCCCTTGTAGCCCAAGGCAATGTTCTTCGCCATCACGATATTCAGTACCGGGCCCCCTTCCGCATCATATTTGGCGGGCGGGTTGTTGATCACCTCGATCAACTTGATCTGCGCCCCCGAGAGGTTTTCCAAAAGGCTGCGCACCTCCAGCGAGGATAGCTGCACCTTTCGGTCATTGATGTATACGGTGACCGATTGGTTGCGCACCTGCAGGTTATCCTGTACGGCGATGACCCCCGGGGTACGTTTCAGCACCTCCCAGGAACTGCCCTGGGAAGCCACGCTGTTCTCCACATTGAAGATTAATCGGTCGGCCTTGCGCTCGATGAGCGGTTTTACCGAATTCACCACCACCTCGTCGAGGAATTCAACGGCCTGGTCAATGATCAAGGCGCCGATCTTGACCTCCCCGCTGATGTCGATGGCGATCAAATCGGAAGTTTTCCCGATATAACTGGCACGGATAAAATAGAGATCGGGCAAGACGTTTTCGATGACGAACAAGCCATTTTCATCCGCGGATGCGCCCTTTACCACTGAGGAGTCGGAAACCTGGAGCAGAAAGACACTGGCAAACGGAATGCTTTCGTTCATCCCGTCCCTGACCGCGCCGGAAACCTGTGCGGTTTGGGATAGAAGGGGGATCGAGCATAACATAAGCATTACCAAAAGCGGATATAAAAGCCTCACTTCTCATTTGGGTTGAACCTCAAATCTAACAAAATATTAACACTTCATTGGACTAACCCCCTAAACTTTAACTACCATCAAGGGGCATGGCACGTCATGGAAATTGCTTCAAGGGCATGGAACGGGGTCAATTAATTAGGCTATATTTGCAACTGCTTAAGCTTTGGTCTTAAGCGAACAAGCGCATTGCCCGAACCGTATTACTTGAACTGCCCGTAGCATCGGGAACGACCTGGATGAAAAATATTAGGAACTTCTGTATCATCGCACATATCGACCATGGGAAAAGCACCTTGGCCGACCGTTTGTTAGACTTTACCGGCTCGGTGACCGAGCGCGAAAAAAAGGACCAGTTGCTCGACAGCATGGACCTCGAACGCGAACGGGGCATTACCATAAAGAGCCATGCCATTCAGATGGATTATACCTACAAGGGCGAACAGTATGTACTGAATTTGATCGACACCCCCGGCCATGTCGATTTTTCTTATGAGGTTTCCCGGTCCATTGCCGCCTGTGAAGGTGCGCTTTTGGTGGTCGATGCGGCACAGAGCATCCAGGCCCAGACCATCAGCAACCTGTATCTGGCCCTCGAAAACGATCTGGAGATCATCCCCGTGCTCAACAAGGTAGACCTGCCCAGCGCCGAGCCGGAAGAAGTCACCGACGATATCGTTGACCTCCTGGGATGCCGTAGGGAAGAAGTGATACCGGCCAGCGCCAAAACGGGGCTCGGCATAGAGGCCATACTATCGGCGATCATCGAGCGCATCCCGCCCCCAAAGGGCAATGTCGACGAACCTTTGCAGGCCCTCGTCTTCGATTCGGTCTATAACCCGTTCCGGGGCGTCGAGACCTATTTCAGGGTCATCAACGGAGAAATCAAAAAAGGACAGAAAATAAAGTTCGTCGCCACCGACAAAAGCTATTATGCCGATGAAGTGGGCACCCTCAAGCTTGCCCAACTTCCCAGACAAAGCGTAAAGGCCGGTGACGTGGGCTATCTCATCACGGGCATCAAGGAAGCCCGGGAGGTAAAGGTGGGCGATACCATCACCGATGCCGTGAACCCCACCAAAAACCCCATTGCCGGTTTTGAGGACGTAAAACCCATGGTTTTTGCGGGCATCTACCCCGTGGATACCGAAGATTTTGAGGAATTGCGTTCCTCCATGGAAAAATTGCAGCTGAACGATGCCTCCCTCGTATTTACCCCCGAGAGCAGCGCCGCCCTCGGCTTTGGCTTCCGTTGCGGTTTCCTCGGCATGTTGCACATGGAAATCATACAGGAACGCCTGGAACGGGAATTCGATATGACGGTGATCACCACGGTGCCCAACGTAAGCTACCATGCCTTTACCCGGAAAAATCCGGAGGTGCCGTTGATCGTCAACAACCCTACCGATTTGCCGGATCCCTCGACCCTGGACCACGTGGAAGAACCTTACATCAAGGCCACGATCATTACCAAGTCCGATTTTGTGGGCAACGTGATGTCGCTCTGCATCGAAAAACGCGGGCAGATCACCAACCAAACCTACCTCACCACCGATCGGGTGGAATTGAATTTTGATATGCCCCTGGCCGAAATCGTTTTTGATTTTTACGACCGTTTAAAAACGGTGTCCAAAGGCTATGCGTCCTTCGATTATTCCCCGATAGGGATGCGTACCTCCAAATTGGTGAGGGTCGACATTCTGTTGAACGCCCAGCCCGTCGATGCGCTATCGGCCCTGATCCACTTCGACAATGCGGTGAACATCGGCAAAAGGATGTGTGAAAAACTGAAAGAGCTGATCCCTAGGCAACAGTTCGATATCCCCATTCAGGCGGCCATAGGTGCAAAGATCATTTCCCGTGAGACCATCAAGGCCCTGCGAAAGGACGTGACCGCGAAATGTTATGGCGGGGACATCTCCCGTAAGCGAAAACTGCTGGAAAAACAGAAAAAGGGGAAAAAACGGATGCGCCAGGTGGGGAATGTTGAAATTCCGCAACAGGCCTTTATGGCGGTGTTGAAGCTCAACGATTAAAAAAGCCTTATCCCCAGGCCCTAATTCGATTTTTCTTACAAAAAGTTTAATTATTTTTTACTTTTGGTCCATTCACGCACAATTTTTTGCCGCGGCGAATGTTTATAACTGACCAGTAACCGTTTCTCCCACCGATGACCACATATATTGCCCAGTTTACGGCCAAGCACAAAATTATCCAGGTAGAACAGAACTCCATTTTTATCTGGCACCAGGAGAGCGGCGATATCGATACCTCCCTGTTGGAAGACAAGATCAAACGCGAATCGGCGGTGCATTTTTATGAATTGATGGCGGGAAACACCTACCCCATTTCCCCCAAAGATATCACGGTTTCGGTCTGGAAAACGATGCCCTTCAACGGCTAGTTCCGCTTTGCTTTTTTACATAACTTGATGCCAAGTAATCGCAAAGCCCATGAAATTTTTGTTCTTCCTATTACCGCTCGTGCTGTCGGTACAGGCCCAACCTGCATCAACGCCCCAATTTACCACCCATGAGATCGAACTTTCGGCCGCCCAAACCTATGCCAATCCCTATACCGATGTGGAGGTATGGGCCCTGTTTACAACGGCTGCCGGCGACAGCTTGAAACGGCCCGCCTTCTGGGACGGTGGCCAGACCTGGAAAATACGCTTCGCGCCCACCGGTTTGGAACAAACCTGGAACTGGCAGTCGTTTGCCAGCAACGCCCAAGACCCCGGTCTGCATAACAGAAATGGATCGTTCACATCTACGGCATATACGGGCAACAACACCTTGATCAAAAACGGACCCTTGGGCATGTCGCCAAAACACAGGAACGTGGTGCAGCGTTCGGGAAAAACCTTCCTTGTGGTAGGCGATACCCCTTGGGCCATCCCGTTCCGGGCCACGACGGAACAAGTGGCTATCTATGCCAAGGACCGACAGCAAAAAGGGTTCAACACGGCCCTGCTGATGACCCTGCAACCCGATACCAATGCCGATGGGCCCGATGCCCGCAATACCGATCAAGGATTCAAAAGGGCGTTCCGGGACCTTTCGCAGGGGCATCTCAACCAGATCAACATCGACTATTTCCAATACTACGATGGGTTGGTGGCCCAGTTGATCGAACATGAAATCGTTCCGGTCTACCAACCGGTCTTCCATGGGTTTGGGTGGAAAGGACTCCAGGTGCTGGGCACCACGATCGCCCCGGAAGAATACGTGCGCTACACCAAATATCTTCTGGCCCGCTATGGGAGCATGCCCGCCATTTGGTTAATCGCCGGCGATCACGATGGTAACGATCCGGGGGTCAAGGAAAGCGGTGAAATGCTGGAAGCATGGGACTGTTACGCACAACCCGTGGGCCTGCACTACAATCCCTGCGACGATTACCTCGCCGAGTGGGCCAAAAACGACCCTTCAAAGCATTGTATGCACTATAACAAAACACACCAAGAGGCGGCATGGCTCGATTTTCAATGGGCCCAAACGGGACATGGCGGCGATCATCTGTACCATAAGGTAGCCCGCATGTACGAAAACCTGCCCACCAAGGCGGTGGCCAATGGCGAGCCCACTTACGAAGGCATGAACAACGGCCAGAACGGCCTGGGCTGGTGGCAAGGGGAAGAGGCCTGGATGCAATTGATGCACGGCGGCACCATGGGGGTGGTATACGGGGCGGCAGGACTCTGGCAATGGAAAATATCCCCTGATGAAACCGGTTGGGATGCTTGGACCGACCTGCCGATGAACTGGCAGGGGGCCATGGCATTGGAGGGATCGAAGTATGTGGGCCTGGTGGGAAAAATCCTGGATGGTTATGATCTTACCGATATCGAAAAACGATGGGACCTTGCCAAGGGAAAGCCCTTATTGGCCAAAGAGGGGGAAATCTACCTCGCCTATCTGGCGAATGGCGGGGAAATCGAAATCGAAAACCTGCCCGACGACCTCAACTACCATTGGATCGATCCCAAGACCGGTGATCCGAAAAAACTGGGCAAGGTGAGCGGAGGCCGTTTCACGGCGCCCGATACCAATCCATGGGTGTTGTTGCTCGCCCGATAGGCTAGGCTTCTTTCTTGAGCTGCAGTTCTTTATCCACTTTTTCGCTGTTGAACATTTTGCCCAGATACACCAACTTATACCCCTCCTTGATATCTTCGAAGTCGGTGCTGTAGGAGGAGATGATCTTCAGGTCGCCATCGGGGGCCTTCAAAAAAATGGGGATGATGTCGTCGTCGGCTTTCGTCATTTCGATCAGTTGGTCGTAATGCGTCTTGTCTTTCAGGTCGATTTCGTGGATCGATGGATATTTTTTGGTGGTTTCCATGAGTTTGATGAAATCGTCGGTATGGGAAAACAGCCCTTCCTTCGGATTGTTTTGGGGGTCGTTCATCTCTTCGGAGTTGATCAATCTGAACGCTCCGTTTTCACCGAATTGGTCCCCAAATTTATCGATCGCGAATTCATTGATGTCCGGATTGCCCGTCAAGGCCATCAGATAGCCCACGTCGTTCAGTTCGATATTATCGGAAAGCGCATCGGAATAGATGTTGGCATCAAAGGCTTCAAGGCCCAATTTTTTGGCCTTTTCAATATTCGTCGCGTTGTTGTCTATCAACACCACATGGCGATTGTGCTTATGCAGATATTCCCCAATGATCCTCGACAACCTAGAGGCCCCAACGATCAATATGCCCTGGGAGTTCTTTAGAAAAACCCCGGCAACCTTGGCGAAAATTCTCGCGGTGGTGGCATTGAGCAGCACCGTGCCCAAAACGATCATAAAAACCAGGGGGGTAATGTATTCGGCCCCCGGCTCTTGCCGTGCCAGTAACTTGGAGCCAAAGAGCGAGGCGATGCCAGCTGCCACGATTCCCCTTGGTCCGACCCAGCTGATGAACAGTTTTTCATTGAATTTCAAAGTGGAGCCGGTAGTGGATATAAAAACGCCCAAAGGCCTGATGACGAATACGATGATCAGGAAAATGTACAGGGAATCCCAGTTATAGATCAGCTCCATATCGGAGATATTGATGTTGGCGGCCAACAGGATAAAAAGGATGGAAATCAGCAGCACGCTGAGCGATTCCTTGAAGTAGAGCAGTTCTTTGATGTTGGGAAGGTTCATGTTCCCCATGACCATGCCCATGACCACTACCGCCAAGAGTCCGGATTCGTGCGCAAAAACGTCCGATTCCACGAAAACCAAAAGTACCGTGGATAAGGAAACCACATTGAGCAAATAATGGGGGATCATTTTCTTTTTGATGGCAAAAGCTAGCCCATGTGCAAAGGTAAAGCCGAAGGTGGTGCCAAAAAGGAGGATCTTTCCAAACTCCACCAGGGCGGTTTGGGTATAGCCCACACTTTCCCCCACACTGATGAATTCAAAGACCAAGACCGCCGCCAGGGCACCTAAAGGGTCGATCAGGATGCCTTCCCATTTCAGGACCGCGGACACATCTTTCTTCAATGGAATATTCCTTAAAATGGGCGTGATCACCGTGGGGCCCGTAACAATGATCAAAGCGGAGAACAGGAAGGATATTTGCCAGCTCAGGCCAAATATATAGTGTGCCGCCAATCCGGCCCCAAAAAAGGTGACCAAAGATCCCACGGTGATCAGCTTGGTGATGACCGGGCCTACATTTTTGATCTCGGAACGTTTCAAGGTGAGCCCGCCTTCAAAAAGGATGATACTGATGGCCAAGGAAACGAAATAATAGAGACCGTCGCCGGGAAAGAGCCCTTTTTCGCCGTTCCAAATCGGCTCTATGATCTTGGCGCCACTTTCGGTGAACAAAGTGGAAATGGGCCCCACCAACAGGCCGATCAAGATCAGGGGCAAAATTGCGGGCAGTTTTAACCGCCAAGCCACCCATTGGGCGATGATGCCTAAAATAATGATGCCCGCCAGTTCGATCATGTTGTTTGTTTTAGGTTTTAATCAGGCCTAAAAATAGGTTTTTAAACCGAAGTGCCGAAATACCAAAAAAAGGTGTTGTCTGCTAAGGGTAAATGATGATCTTGCTCACGTTCGGGAACTGATCCATTACCTTTTCGGGAAGTTTGTCCATCACCGGTAGATAGGATACCGAATCCTTCCGAGCCGAAACCACGAAGTATAGGCAATCCTTGTCGACCATGGCAGATGGCAAATAATAACTGTCATTTTGTTGTGGAGCAGGCTGTATCAACACATTTTTGATCTTGCGCGACGCCGTAAACCGTTCGATCATCTTCTGGCTTGGCGCGTCACAGCTAAAAACCAGGGGCAAATTCAGCGCGGTCGAAAGCAGGGACACCTTCGAGATCAATAGCGGAAACCCTGCCTCCCGATGCGCCAGGGGCGGTAGCGCCACCACTATTTTGCGATGGTCGACCAAGGGTCGTTCGAAGGTGCAGATAAAAAGTGTCTTTGTGGTCAAGGCACTGATGAAGTCCATTTTTTCGCCAATGATCTTTTCTATAAATCCGGTTTTTTGAGGCCACCCCAGAATAATGATGTCGGCCATGATCTCCCGTGCGGTTCGTGTGATACCGCTGGAAGGATTGTAATCGATACTGGCGATGACCTCCACCGACGATTCCTGCACTATGGTATCGGTGACCAAATGTTCCAATTTGTGCTTGGCGATACCGATGTTCCTTTCCGCCTCCTTATCGTTCGGCACCACGGTAAGGATGGAAATGGGGAATGCCGATTTTTTCTCCTTGATGAACATTGTAAATTCTAGAATACGATCAAGGTTGCGCGTATTCACGATGGGGAGTAAAATATGTTCTTGGGCGCCCATCGGCGCTTCCATCGCTTTCTCGTCTGTTTCGGAGGTCACGACAAGGCGTTTTGCCGCCCTTTCGGTAACAAGGGAGGCCACGACGCAGGTGACGAGAATCAATAAGATGGTGCCGTTCAAAACCGTGATATCGATGATTCCTTCCCTGAATCCCACCAAGATGATGGCAAGGGTAGCCGCCGCATGCGAATTGCTCAGTCCGAATATCAAGCGTCGTTGCAAAACACTGTACTTCAAAACCAATTGTGTGATGAGCGATGCCAACCACTTTCCGCAGATGGCAACGGTGGTTAGCGTAACCGCCACCAATACCGCTTCAGGACCATTCAATATGACCGAAATATCGACCAACATCCCCACGCTGATCAGAAAGAAAGGGATGAAAAGCGCATTGCCAAAAAATTCGATCCTGTTCATCAAAACCGAAGAGGGCAAAATCACCCTATTGAGCACCAGTCCGGCGACAAAAGCCCCGATAATCGATTCCACGCCCGATAGTTGCGCCAAAAAAGCGGCAAAGAAGACGACCGACAGGATAAAGATAAAATGGGAGTACTTCTCCGTGGGCATTTTTTTGAAGAACCATTTGGCCACCCTCGGCACGACCAGCACCATAAAAGCCAAAAAAATCGCGAGCAGCGCCACCAATCGGATCCAGAACGAAATAGATAAATTGCCCTGATGGGCGCCAACGATAACGGCCAACAAGATCAGAACCGCGGTATCGGTCAGGATCGTTCCGCCCACGGTAATGGCCACGGCTTGGTTTTTTGCAAGATTGAGCCTGCTGACAATGGGATAGGTCACCAAGGTATGGGTGGAGAACATACTGGCCACCAAAAGGCTTGCATACAGATCATAGCCCAGAAAAAAATGGAATACGGGAAAGCCGATGGCAAGGGGTATGATAAAGGTAAAAATGCCGAACAATACGCTTTTGTTCCGATTCGATTTAAACTCGTTTAGATCGAGTTCCAGCCCGGCAATGAACATGATGTACAACAGACCTATGGTGGAAAACACCTCTACAAATAGGCTTTTGTCGAGTAGATGAAGTCCGTTCGGGCCGATCAGGACGCCCGCCAGGATGAGGCCGATAATGCCCGGAATTCTGATTTTGTTCAGGAGGATTGGGACCAGTAAAATAATGAACAAGATCAGCGCAAAAACCAAGACAGGGTTTTCCAGCGGAAGTTCGAAATGTTCTTGAAACCGATCCATGGGTTGGTTTTTACTATTGCTCGGATGATTTTTGAAACGAATAATGAAGATACATGCAATTTTGTGAAGTGCGATCCGTTCGATCCTTGAAAATGATGGAAATTCATTTTCGCCATGGCAACGATCGCAAAATTGGGCTTATAGGGGAGCTATTCGAAATTGGTTTCGTTATTTTGCAGCAGCGAAAGGTCTCGACATGACATTACACCCTTTGGAAACCGGAAATTTTAAGTTGGATGGCGGCGCCATGTTCGGGGTGGTGCCCAAATCGATTTGGCACAAAACCAACCCCGCGGACGGCAACAATATGATCGATATTGCCGCTCGCTGCCTGTTGGTCGAAGATGGGAACCGCTTGATCTTGATCGATTCGGGCATGGGCAATAAACAATCGGATAAGTTTTTCGGCTACTATTATCGCTGGGGCGACCACACCCTCAATAAATCATTGCATAAATTGGGTTTTCATCGCGATGACGTTACCGATGTGTTCATGACCCACCTGCATTTTGATCATTGTGGGGGCAGTATCCAATGGAACCGGGACCGAACTGCCTACGAACCCGCCTTCAAAAATGCCATATTCTGGTCGAATGAAGCCCATTGGAACTGGGCAACCCAGCCCAATGTCCGCGAAAAAGCCTCTTTCTTAAAAGAAAACCTGCTACCGATGCAGGAAAGTGGTCAATTGCGTTTTGTGAACCACAATGGAAAACCTTTCCTTCAACAATCTGAATTGGGCTTCGGCATCCATTTTGTGGATGGACATACCGAAAAGCAGATGCTGCCGCATATCCAATACAAAGGAAAGAAGTTGGTTTTTGTCGCCGACCTCATCCCTACGGTGGGCCATATCCCCTTGCCCTATGTCATGGGCTATGATACCCGTCCTTTGTTGACTTTAACCGAAAAGGAAGTTTTTTTGGACGAGGCGGTTGCCAACGATTACCATCTGTTTTTCGAACACGATGCGTACCATGAAATTTGTACCTTGCAACAAACCGAAAAAGGGGTCCGTCTTAACCAATTGTATACCTTCGATGAAGTATTTGAATAATCTTGTTTTTAACCCGTTTTTTGTCCTTTCCTCACTGCTCCTTTTAACTTCCTGTAAGGCCCAACAAATTGACAGCAAGGATTTTACGGCTGAGTTCGCTTTCACAAAAGGCATTGAGGGTCCCGCGGTCGACAGGGAGGGAAATCTGTATGCGGTCAACTTCAAGGAAGAGGGGACGATCGGCATCGTAAATGGCGAAGGGGATGGGGAAGTATACCTAAAACTTCCCGGCACAAGTATTGGAAACGGTATTCGCTTCGACCGGGAAGGGAACATGTATATCGCCGACTATGTCGGCCACAACGTTTTTCGGGTCAAGAAAGGCACAAAAGATCCGGAAGTATATGCCCACGACCCGAAGATGAGCCAGCCCAACGATCTGGCCATAGCGCCCAATGGGCTCATTTACCTGAGCGATCCCAACTGGAAGGAAGGTACCGGCAGGATCTGGTTGGTCAATGCCGATAGGGAAATCGTGCTCTTGGAAGAACATATGGGCACCACCAACGGCATAGAAGTGAGTCCGGACGGTACAAAACTCTATGTGAACGAATCGGCGCAACGCCAGGTTTGGCGATATGATATCAACCCCGATGGGAGCCTGTCAAACAAAAGCAGCTTCATCACCTTCGAAGATTTCGGGATGGACGGCATGCGTTGCGATCGTAAGGGAAACCTGTACATCACGCGTTACGATAAGGGTACCGTAGTGGTGGTCTCCCCTGATAAAAAAATCATAAAAGAGGTACTTCTTAAGGGAAAAAAGCCGTCAAACATTACATTTGGGGGCAAAAATGGCAAAACCTGTTTTGTGACCATGGCCGATAGGGGCTGTCTCGAAAGCTTTCCGGCCCTGTTCCCGGGGGCCCATTTTTAATTCATATTCTAATAACATAAAACAAAATGACACGCATTTTATCAAAAATAATGTTCGCCTTTTTCGCAACGGCACTCTTTGTAGGCTGTGGGGCAACCACCCTGGTATTGACGCCCATTGCGAACATCGATACGACCCCGCTTAAAATCTCCGATCTTTCCGAGGCGGAGAAAAAAAATTGGGGACACCTAGATCTTGTTGCCGATACCATTCCGGGGATGAGCGTAGATAAGGCCTATTCCGAAATCATCGGAAACAAAAAAGGCCAAAAGGTAATCGTCGCGGTACTGGACTCGGGCATCGATCTGAAGCACGAAGACTTGGACGACGTGCTTTGGACCAACAAAGGGGAAATCCCGAACAATGGCAAGGACGACGACAAAAATGGTTTTATCGATGACGTCCACGGCTATAATTTTTTGGGAGAAGCCTACAATGAGCAATTGGAGAGCGCCCGCATCCTGAGGTTAAAACTAGGCGATGCCGCGATGCAGGCCAAGGCTAAGGCAGATGTCGATAAGGGATATGCGGAAGCCCTGCAAAACAAACAACAGTACGAGCAGATCCTCCAGGCGGTCAAAACTTCGGACGCTGCGGTAAAGAAAGAGCTCGGAAAGGAAACCTACACCAAAAATGACCTTTTGGGCATTGCCCCCAAGGACGAGGCCATGCAGAGAAACATCAGTATTTTGATGCAGATGTTCAGCATCAAGGATACGATCGCCGAGGTGATCGAAGAGCTTGGCGATGGCATTAAGCACTTCTCCGATCAGGTGAACTACAATTATAATGTGAATTTTGACGGCCGCACCGTGGTAGGGGACAATGCCTACGACCTATTGGACACCAACTACGGCAATGGGAATCCACAGAGCAGATCCGAGGACGAAAGCCACGGCACCCATGTGGCGGGCATCATCGCCGCCGAGCGCAACAACGGCAAAGGGGCCAATGGGGTGGCCAACAATGTGGAGATCATGAGTGTTCGCGCCGTGCCCAATGGCGACGAATATGACAAGGACATTGCCCTTGGTATTCGTTATGCCGTGGATAACGGGGCAAAGATCATCAACGCAAGCTTTGGGAAGTCGTACTCCCCCAACGCAACATGGGTTTATGATGCCCTAAAATATGCCGCCGACAACGATGTGCTTTTCGTACATGCCGCCGGTAATGATGGTCATGACCTCGACGACCCAAAAAATGCCAATTATCCGAACGATCAAGTGAACAACGGGCCTGAATTTTCCGACAATGTGATTACGGTAGGTGCCCTTAATCCCGACTACGGTTCCGATTTGGTAGCTTCCTATTCGAATTATGGCAAAACCAATGTGGATATTTTTGCACCGGGTACCGATATTTATTCCACCTATCCCAGCAATACCTATGAGTTTTCGCCCGGCACTTCAATGGCGGCCCCTGCTGTGGCCGGTGTGGCTGCGTTGATCCGTTCGCAATACCCAAAATTGAGTGCCTCACAAGTGAAGCACATTTTGATGCAATCGGGATTGGCGCCGAGGACAGAGGTCATATTGGGAGGAGACACTTCCAAAACGGGCACCCTGGATGAGATTTCGGCCTCGGGAAGAATGGTCAACGCCTATAATGCCCTGATCTTGGCCGATCAGGTGAACAGTGGAAAAATCAAAGTATAATTCAAGATATGAAAGATCGAATTTTGAAAGGTCTGGGCACCATGATCGTGCTTTTGGCCCTACCGAATTGGGGACATGCCCAGAACAATGCCTGTTATTGGCAGCAACATGTCGACTATACCATGGAGGTGACCATGGACGTTGAAAGTTTTAGGTACAATGGCACCCAAAAGCTGGTGTATACCAACAACTCCCCGGATACCTTGGAGCGGGTTTATTACCATCTTTACTTCAACGCCTTTCAGCCGGGAAGTGAGATGGATATGCGCCTTCAGCAAATTGCGGATCCCGACAGCCGCATGACCACGGAGGACAAAAAGAGCCGTATCGCCGGCCTTACCGAGACTGAGATAGGATATCTGCACGCCACCTCCTTGAAGCAGGATGGCGCGCCCGTTTCCGCAGTTGAAGAAGGTACCGTTTTGGTGGTAGACCTGGCCCAGCCCATTCCCCCTGGCGGAAAGACCACCTTTGAAATGACGTTCAACGGGCAGGTGCCGGTACAGATCAGGCGTTCGGGAAGAAACAATGCCGAAGGGGTGGCCCTTTCAATGAGCCAGTGGTATCCCAAGTTGGCGGAATACGATTTTGAAGGTTGGCATGCCGACCCTTATATCGCCCGTGAGTTTCACGGGGTTTGGGGCGATTTCGACGTAAAATTGACCCTTGATAAAAACTATGTGGTAGGTGGCAGTGGTTATTTACAGAACCCTCAGGAAATAGGCCATGGCTATGAGGCTCCCGGAACCAAGGTCGCCAAGACCAAGGGCAAAACGCTTACCTGGCATTTCAAGGCCCCCATGGTGCATGATTTTATGTGGGCGGCCGATCCCGACTATCTGCACGATACCCTTAAGGTGGAAAACGGGCCCATGCTGCATTTTTTATATAAGAACGACCCTGAAATTATAGAGAATTGGAAAAAATTGCAGCCCAAGACCGTAGCGGCCATGCAATTTTTCAATAAAAATATCGGTCCGTACCCTTACGATCAATATTCGGTGATCCATGGGGGGGATGGCGGTATGGAATATGCCATGGCCACTTTGATCACGGGAGGTCGAAACTATGGCAGCCTGGTAGGGGTGACGGTACATGAAATGGCGCATTCCTGGTTTCAGCATGTACTGGCCACCAATGAGTCGCAGCACGAATGGATGGACGAGGGCTTTACGTCTTTTGTTTCCACCCTTTGCAAGAACGAAATATTGGAGGAAAACAAGGCCTTTCCATTTGAGGACATTTATACGGGGTATTACAACCTGGCCCTGTCCGGGAAAGAACAGCCGCAGACCACCCATGCCGACCGGTACGAACTCAATTTTGCATATGGGCAATCTGCCTATAACAAAGGCGCCGTTTTTTTGGCCCAACTGGGGTATGTGATCGGGCAGGACAAACTCATGGAAACCCTTGGAAAATACTATAACGACTTCAAATTCAAACATCCGGTGCCCAACGACGTCAAGCGAACGGCAGAAAAAGTCTCCCATATGGAACTCGACTGGTACCTCACGGACTGGACACAGACGACCAACACCATCGATTATGGTATTCAGGCTGTTTCTGCCGATGGGAATCGAACAAAGGTAGATTTGGTGCGCCTCGGATTGATGCCGATGCCCATCGATCTATTGGTGGTCTACCAAGACGGGAGCCAGGAAACCTTTTATGCGCCTTTGAGAATGATGCGTGGTGAAAAGGAAAATCCGTATCCACAACTGAAGCGTACCGTTTTGGAAGATTGGGCATGGGCCTCCAAATCCTATGGTTTTGTGATCGATAAGCCTTTGCAGCAGATCAAGGCCGTGCTGATCGACCCGTCTCAATTGATGGCCGACATCAATCCCGAAAACAATGTGTGGCAACCGAATCCCTAAGCCTTTTTCCCGTTTTTGAACCACCACTCGTTTTTATAATGCACATTTTTGGCGGTACGTTCGCGGTTTTGCATCAGCATTTTCGACTTGCCGAGGGTCCTGCTGCGATAGCCCAGGAGGTGGAAAAACGACTTTGTAAAGAAACGGGCAATGGTGGTGTTCACCAGCAGTTGTTCCTTCTTTTCATCGCTCCATGAGATTCCCGGCAAAACGGTAAGCCACCCATCGATCTTGAGATTTCGTGCGATCGTGGAAGCCCGCAGGGCCCATTGGGGAATGCGCCGTATTAAAAAGTATCCTTCCTTGCCCTGCTTTTGATAGAGCGGCATAAAAAGGGTGCTGCTTTTTTTGGTCTTGATTTCCTCCCCGTCCTGAATGGCCAGCGTGGTGTCCTTACCCACATTTTGAAAGTTCGTGAAGCCCGGCAGCATTTTAAAATCGGTGCCTTCGGCCAATAGGTGACGGTAGGTCACCTCGTAAAATCCCGAATCGCCCTTGGCGTCTTTTTGGAGCCGGCCAAATAGCGTTTCAAAATCGGGAACCAGGGTTTTTGGGATACAGCCTGCATAGACCAAGCTCAACCACATGAAAGCAAAAGCGTTGCTTACGGCGCTCAATTCGCTATGTTGGCCCGATTCAAATCCCAGGGAAACATAGCCCTGCTCGTTCATCAGGCTGAGCAGTGGCCCTTCCAGGTATTCTTCAATCCCCAAAACGATGGGCACCGGAAAAAGGAGGGAAAACCTTCGGTTGATCAGGGCGTCGTTAATAGTGATGAAAGGTCTGGTCTTGCCCGAAGTGGTATGGAAATCGATAAAATAGAACGGGGGCGATTCGGTTCGGATCACTTCGGTGAGAAGGGCGTTGATTTCGAAGAGTTCGGATTCCTCTACATTGCGTTCAATGGCCGGCTTGCCTAAAATGGCCGCAACCCTTTCCGTGGTCCAAAGTCGATTCAAGTCATCGTCCAAAAAACGTTTTTGGCTGAGCTGTGCGGGAATGTTGCCCCGAATCCCAAAAATCGATCCCTTGACCTCATCGGTGTGCGGGCCAAGATCCTTAAAAACCTTTTCGATCGCCCTGGTCCCGGCCATTTCATTGCCGTGTATGCCCCCGAAGAACAGTAAGGTAGGGCCTTTGGCTTTGCCTTGCAGCTGTCCGATGAAACGGTCTGGCCGTATGCCCTTCGCTTTATGCTTCGCTATTTCGGTCATGGATGGAAGGTGCCGCTATACATCCTTTGTGGTAAGGATTCCGACAATCTTATGGTTCCCCATAACGGGCAAACAATTGATTTGGTTCTTGGCCATCAATGCTTTGGCCTCGTTCGCCGTGGCATCCACATCGATAGTGACCAGTTGTGTTCTCATGATCTCCTTGATGCTTCTTTCCGCACTTTTTGGGTGCTCCATAAAATGTTTGACATCCGTCCAGGTCAGTAGTCCTACCAGCTCCATTTTGGCGTCCATTATGGGAAGGTGGTGGATGTTCTTCCAATACATGATTTTGAGCACCAGTTCGGCACTGTCGTCATCTTGGGCCGAAATAATATCCGTATTCATCAATTGCCTCACTTTCCGCTTGTTGGCATCCCAGCTAAATTCGTTGCCGCGGGCCAATTCCCATGCATCGATGGCGTACCCTTTTCGCTCATGCTGGTACATGGCCGCAGTGAGCAGGTGAAGCACGTCGTGGGTCTTGTGTTCCTTTTTCAGTTTGCGATAGCTCTCGACGATCCAGCGCGCACCATTTCTGGTCTTGATCCTGTTTTCTATGACCGAGAGATATTTTTCCGCGTCCTCCGGCAACACGTTCATCGCGTACAGACCGCGATAGGCCATCGGCAGCAGTTCGTCGAGCAGGAGTTCCTTACAGGGCACGAGGCGTCCCTCCCAGTAGAACTGGGCGGCGGTCCCATAGCGCGCCGCATTGTAAAAATTGCTTTTTACATCCTTGAAGTCGATCTTGTTTCGGATATCGGTGTATTGCTTGGGTCTTGCCCGCATCAGGCCCACCCAGAACATCATGTTGGCAATTTCGTCCATGGTGGTCGGTCCGGAAGGCATGTAACGATTTTCGATGCGGATATGTGGCTTGCCGTCCGTGACGCCATAACACACCCGATTCCATTTGTAAACCGTGCCGTTGTGCAGGTGGAGCGCCTTTAGTTTGGGCACCTTGCCATTTTCCAGCTCGGTAAGGCTATCGGTCCCGAATTCGGAGTTCAGCAAGCTCTTGAATCGAACCACGCTTTCCTTATAAAAATCGGCCACCGAGCCTTTGGCCCAATCCCTACCAAAACCGACACGGGCCTCCCTTTCGTTGAGCAAATTGGTGCTCGCCCTCGAATCCACACTTTGGGTAAACAGGGCGATTCTGGTTTCCTGCCATAATTCCCGGCCCATAAGCATTGGGGAATTGGCACAGATCGAAAGCACCGGTCCGGCAATGGTCTGCGCCCAATTATAGGTATCTTCGAAATCCTCAGCATCGATCTGCAAGTGCGCCTGAAAACTGGTATTGCACCCTTCAAAAAGAATGGAATCGTGATGCAGGTTTATTTCATCGACCCCCTTGATGTGGAGTTCAATTTGATCCCCCCTCAAATCCCTAATGGTTTTATCGAGTACCTGATATCTTTTTAGCGGGGTCATCGACGCCTCCGTCAAATGCCGCTGGTCGATGGTGGGAAGTATCCCGGTCAGCAGTACTTTTGATCCATGTTTTTCGGCGATTTTTCTTGCCTTTTCCAATAAGCCGTTCAATTCGCCGTGCATTTTGGAAAAACAATCCCCGGTCAATGTGAGCGGGTCCAGATTCACTTCCAAATTATAAAGGGCCACTTCGGTCGTGAATTTGGGGTCATCGAGCTTTTTCAGGATTTCCATGGCCGTGTTAACCGGTTCCCAGGAATCATCGACCAAACAAAATTCCTGTTCTGCCCCGATCCTTATTGGCGATTTTTCGATCATGCCCCGATCCAACATCAGTTCCAGGGCCGCGATATCGCGCAATAGGTGATTGATGTATTTTGTTTTTGCGGCGCTTCCCGCCAACTTTTCAACTTTTAATTCGCCCATGAATATGTTTTTAGAGGATGATGGGTAGTTCGGGCTAATTTAACAAGCGCGCATAAAGACAACTATGACAATTATCATAATCCGGAAGAAGCGTATTATGTTTACTTTTGCGCCATTATGCCATTCACTTTCCCCAAAAAAGAAAAACTCAAAAGCAAAAAACTGATCGATCGGTTGTTTGTGGAAGGGAAGGCTGTCACCTCCTATCCCATAAAATTGATCTATATCCAAACCGGACCGGTGGAAAAGGTGAAGTTCAAAACCGGGGTCACAGTGCCCAAGAAAAACTTCAAGAGTGCCGTGAAGCGCAACAGGATCAAGAGATTGATGCGCGAGGCCTATCGATTGAACAAACCGATTCTTTTTAACAATAGTGTGGGAAACTTTGCGTTCCTATTTTTATACCTTGGGAAGGAGATGCCCCAATATCAAACCATTGAGGTACATGTTAAAAAAATTCTCCAGAAATTCGTAAACAAAGTTGATGATGAAAAGATCGATTAAAGCAAAAATAATTGTTCCGATCCTCGCCATATGTCTTTTGGTGGCAGGGAGTAGTTTTAAGAGTGATTTCTTCGAAATCGCCAAGCAGATTGAAATCTTTACCACCTTGTTCAAAGAACTCAATATGAACTACGTGGACGAGACCAACCCTGCCGAACTCATGGATACCGCCATCAAGAATATGTTGGACGATCTAGACCCCTACACCAAGTTCTTGAATGAGCAGGACGTGGAGGAATATAAAATCAACAATGCCGGGGAATACTCGGGTATCGGAGCCTTGGTGCGTTCCTTCAAGGATAAACTTTTGATCATCGAGCCTTATAAAGACTACCCGGCAGACAAGGCTGGCCTAAAAGCGGGGGACGAGATTATTAAAATTGGCGATATAGAGGTGTCCGCCTTCGACGACAATGCCAGTGAGCTGCTCAAGGGGGCCAATAATACTACGGTGAACGTATCCTATAAACGTCAGGGGGAAATCAAAACCACGGTCATTACCCGGTCTGCGGTGGAAGTCGATGCCGTGCCCTATTATCATATGGTCGATGACATAACCGGTTATATCGTTCTCAACAAATTCAATGCCAAGGCATCGGAGCAGACCAAGGAGGCGCTGAACGACTTGAAAGGCAAAGGTGCCCAGAGCATCATCCTCGACCTCCGCGGCAATCCTGGAGGGCTGCTCACAGAAGCGATCAACGTAACCAATCTCTTCGTTCCCAAGGGTGAACTGATCGTCACGACCAAGTCCAAAGTAAAGAAATTCAACCAAGAATATAAGACTAGGAACAGCCCCGAAGACACAGGGATTCCCTTAGTGGTCCTGGTCGACGGTGGCAGCGCCTCGGCCAGTGAAATCGTATCGGGAAGTCTCCAAGACCTCGATCGCGCCGTGGTGATGGGGGCGCGTACCTTTGGCAAAGGATTGGTACAACGCCCTTTGAAACTAACCTATGGCACACAGTTAAAAGTGACGATCAGCCGCTATTATACGCCTTCTGGCCGCTGTATACAGTCCCTTGATTATTGGAACAGGGATGAAGAGGGCAATGCCGTTAAAACCAGCAGCTTTAAGGATTTCGCCACCCGAAATGGCCGTAAAGTTCAGGATGGTGGCGGGGTGCTTCCCGATGTTGAAATCGATGCGACCAAGGCCAACGAGCTCACCAATGCCTTGATCAACAGCAATGTAATATTCGATTATGCCACTTCATTTTATTACCAGCATCAATTTCCCGATATCAATGCCTTTCAATTTGCCGACGGCGATTTCCAGCAATTCAAAAATTTTGTTTCCCAAAGCAACTTTACGTTCGAAACCAAAACGGAAAAGACCTTGAAGGAAGCATTGGGCGACCGCCAAGAGGTGACTTTTAACGAAACCATCAAAAATGACATCAAAGCCTTGCTGTCGGATCTCGATAAAAGCAAGATTACGGCACTGGAGACCTATCAAAATGAAATACAGTCTAAATTGAAGGATGAAATCGTGAAGCGCTATTTCTACAGGGAAGGGCTTTACGAATATAACCTTAAGAACGATGAGGCCATATTGGCGGCCACCGAGCTGCTCGCGAACAAAACCAAGTATACCGGTATCTTAAAATAGTCGTACGGTTGTACCGATAAGACCAGAAAACAATTTGGAAGCTTAAAATAAATCCCCAATATTTCATGTCGGAACCAAGGATGGGCCATGCCGAACTTCTTTTTGATGCCAAAGCCACATTGGGCGAAGGCCCTGTATGGGATTGGAAAAGGCAACTGCTGTTCTGGGTCGATATTGAGGGGAAACAACTGCATTGTCATCATCCCGCCAACGAAAAAAATACAAATTGGTCTTTTGACGAAATGGTCGGCGCCGCCGTTCCCATGAACAATGGCAACCTCTTGATGGCCCTTGAATCGGGAATGGCCGAATTCGGCATTGAATCGGGAAAATTGACCGCCTTGGGCCTGTTGGAAAACAGCGATCCGGAAATGCGCTACAATGATGGCAAGGTGAGTCCTAACGGGCATTTTTGGATCGGGAGCATGCACAAAAAATTTCATCCGAAATCGGGCAACCTCTATCGTGTGCACAAAAATCGTCATAGTGCGGTCTTGATTCCTGAAACGGCCATCTCCAATGGTATGGCCTGGACCTCCGATCGTAAGACCTTCTATTACATCGATTCCCCTACTTTTCAAGTGATGGCCTTTGATTTCGATGCCTCGACCGATTCCCTGTCGAACCAACGGGTAGCCTTCACCGTACCGAATGATTATGGAAGTCCCGACGGGATGTGCATAGACGTAGAGAACAAGCTATGGATCGGCCATTGGGGCGGCAATCAAGTGCGGCGATGGGATCCAGACTCTGGAAATGTCCTGGAATGTGTAAGGGTTGAGGCACCCCATGTAACTTCCTGTTGTTTTGGCGGGAAACAGCTCGATTCGTTGTATATTACAACGGCAAGAAGTGGGTTGAACAAAGCACAATTAAAACAATTTCCCTTAAGCGGTGGCTTGTTCGTATATCGGCCCAATGTTGCTGGAACACCAATAGACTATTTTTGATGCAGTACTCAGGATTAAAGAACAAAGTAGCCATAATAACCGGTGCCGGCGAGGGCATCGGATATGCAATCGCGCAACTGCTGCTTAAATCGGGCGCCAATGTGATCCTCAATGACCTCGACGAGGAACGGGCGAACCTGGCGGCGTCGCAATTGGACAAAAAATATCCGGGCAGCTGCCTCTCTTTTTGGGGCGATGCGGGAGATGTCGCCACCATCAACAAAATGGTCGATTTTACCCTGTCCCATTTTGGCAAGATCGATTTTGTGGTCCCCAATGCCGGCATTACCCTCTTTGGAAATTTTTTGGAATTTACCCCTCAATCCTTTGAAAAAGTAATGAAGGTGAACCTCCAAGGGGCCTTTTTTCTGGCACAGCGCGCGGCCAAGGAAATGATCGAACAGGGCGGGGGCGGACGAATGGTCATGATGTCTTCACAGGTGGGCATTCAGGCCTATCACCGACTCACCGCATATTCGATGACAAAGGCAGCCCTACAAATGCTTGCCCGTAACCTTGCCTATGAATTGGGCCAATACCAGATCACCGTAAATGCAGTGGCGCCAGGCGCTACCTTGACCGAACGCACCAAAAAAGAACAGCCCGATTACGAGGGCATTTGGGGCAAATTAATACCTAGGGGAGTGGTGGGCAAGCCGGAGGATATCGCGAAAGTTGTTCTTTTCCTGCTGTCGGAAGAAGCGGCCCATATCAATGGTCAAACCATTCCCGTTGATGGCGGATGGACGGTCGCAGGGAAATATCCGGAGGATATTCAATAAGGCGAACTTATTAATCCATATCAACATATTGCTCAAAAGCGTACACCATATCGCCATTATCTGCACCGATTACAAAGTGTCAAAACGCTTTTATGTGGAGGTTTTGGGTCTTCAAATCATCGCGGAAACCTTTCGAAAGGAAAGGGATTCCCATAAGTTGGACCTTGCCCTGAACGGCCAATACGTTATCGAGCTGTTTTCCTTCCCCAACCCTCCAAAACGGCCCTCCAGACCGGAAGCGGCAGGACTTCGCCATCTGGCTTTTGCTGTCGAAAACATTGAGAAATCTATTGCCCACCTCAATAAACAGGGCGTTATCACCGAAGCGGTTCGAATCGATGCGGCGACCCAAAAACGTTTTACTTTTTTTGAAGATCCCGATGGCCTGCCCCTGGAACTCTATGAGAAATAAGGGTTGCGGAAGTTAACCCATGGGTCGTTGTTATTGCTTGGGAAAGCGAAGGCCCCATTCAATAGGTACAATCGGCGGGGTTTGATTTCACAAAGTAGGCTTCATAATTCTTGGCTTTGGGATCCATGCACCCTTTTAGGTTTCGAAGTGTAATATTTCGAAAATCAACCGGCTGGCCTTCGCTCTGCAAGGCAATGAAGCCTTCCTTCAATAATTTTCCGTCTATTTTTTGGGCAGGGTCAAAACCATTGGCTACGCCACCGCCAATTTGGGGCTGGGTGTATTCCAGAACATTTTTGCCATTGATGATGTGGGCGATCAATGAATCCCCCAAAACAATGGCCTCAGCCCTGACCCATTGATCTCCAAAATAGGTGTCCGAGCTCGAATTGATGCAGTGTCTCGGATCGATCTTGCCTTCATAAACCACATCGGTGCCCGGGGAGCACATATTGCCCGTGGGTCGGGGCATCCCCTGCTCTATCCCAGCCAGGAACTGCATTTCCACCGAAATAGGCCAGTCTTGCTCTTTGGGCATGGTCTTGGGGTCTTGGGAATGGAACATGACACCGCTGTTCTTTAAAGTGTAGTCCGGTGCGCCCTGATATAGTTCCCCGACAAAACGATATTCGAGCACCAAATGATAGTATGAATAGGGCTTGTCATAATACAGATGCCCAAAACGGTCGTTAAAACTGCCCTCATACCGATCATAGCGCACCTGGATCGTCCTGTCGGCCACACGAAAGGTATCGCCATAGTTATCCCCGACCTCGTAATGGTGTATTTTTACGGTCCAGCCGCTCAGATCCTTTCCATTGAACAAGGGTTCCCAACCCTCATTTGGCATAGGGGTTTCCTGTGCAACGGTTTGGACGCCTAGCCAAACCATGGCAAAACAAAGAAGCCGTTTAATATCGTGGATATTGAACCTGTTCATAAGTGGGATTTGATTAAACCTTAAAATACACCTTGTGCTTGTCCAGAAAATAAGTGATGTACCAAAACATGAACAGCACAAAAAGGGCATTGATCACCATGATCACCTTTTCGGAAATCCCCAACGGGCCCAACAGGCCTTCGGTCCAAATATGGCCAAACCCAGTAAACCATTGGATTCCGACAGTTTCAGCAAAGAGATAGATGAAAATCGAATTGGTGCCCACTACGGAAAATATTTTAAGCCATTTTTTGTGGTTGTCCTTCACATCGATCCACCAATAAAACAACGACAAGGTAAGAATGGTGATGCCCCCGGAAGCCAAGGTAAAGGAAGAGGTTGCGATGCGCTTGATGATCGGGGTAATGTTCAGCAGGTCCATCGCAAAGCCCATCACCAAAATAACCGAGCCCCAGATGATAAATGGCTTCAATTTTTCCTGTGCCGAACGATGCGAGAGCAATATCTGTCCGCAAACAACGCCCCAAATCGTATGGGCCGCAGTGGGGATGAAATTGACGAATACCCAATACCCATTGTTGATCTTGCCCATGACCAGCATGTCAACAAAAGAACCGAAACTTTCGTGGCCTTGGGCATACGGACTACCGGGGTTATAGGCTCGGTACAGGATTTCGGTCAATACCAACAGCCCGATCGATACCCCGATCTGCACTTTATGGGAGGTGTTCATGATAGCGTAGGCGATCAAGATGGTAAACGCCAATTGTACCAATACGTTCCAAAGTTCCCAAACCAGGGCTTCGGAATAGACACAGTGCAGCAGCACCCCAAAGCTGAAGAGCAGAAAACAACGTCTCAGAATGTGTTTGGTGACCGCGGCCCGAGAGCCCGATTCCAATCGCTTGCGCATGGAAAATGGCATGGCTACCCCTACGATGAACATAAAAAAGGGCTGGATGAGGTCCCAAAACCGAAGTCCGTTCCAAGGATGGTGTTCCAATTGAAGGGCCAATCCCGAAAAAGCGGTGCCTTCGGTAAGTTCAACAAAATTGTGGTGAAAGCCCGCTGCTTCGGCAATCAGCAGGAACATGGTCAACCCACGGAAAACATCGAGTGAAAATAGCCGTTTCGATACGGTAGCGGCAAATTGAGACATGGTTGTTTGGATTTATGTTGGTTATAACATTGTTTTTCGAACGGCTTGTTGGCAAATTGCCCCTGTTTTGGCCTTAAATTTAAGGTTTGCCCACACAATGTAGTTAAATATTTTGAAATGACGCCCGCCAACCCGCCCATAAAAATTTGCTCCTCCTCAACCCTTCGGGCGGTATGATTTTCCACGAAATGAGAGATTGGCAACAAGCGATTTCAATTCTTCGATAAACCCTTAAATGGAATCCCAATTGAGCTCCTATTTGGTTATTTGTTTTTCCTTACTTTTAAGAAACTTTCGATCCTACAAAATGTTTTCAAGAACTGCACTACCGTTGGCCGCTTTCTGTATATTATTGTTGGCGGGCTGTGCGCCTTCCGAGAAGGAGCCTCGATCGGTTCATGACTACACCACATGGACTTCCTATCTGGGCGGGGCCGATAGAAACCACTACTCCACCCTGTCGCAGATTACCCCGGATAACTTAAAAAATTTAAAGGTCGCATGGACCTACGCCTCCCCCGACTACGGGCAGATGCAGATGAACCCGATTGTTGTGGATACCATGTTATACGGTGTTTCCGCTGCCATGCGTGCCTTTGCGGTGCATGCCGCCACGGGTAAGGAAATTTGGCGTTTCGGGGATTCTTTGAAAGTTTGGCACTCTACCAGCAGGGGCGTGTCCTATTGGGCAAAAGGGGATGACAAGCGGATATTGTATACCGTAGGGCCAGACCTTTATGCATTAAATGCTTTGACCGGTAAGCCTATCGCGGGTTTTGGGAACAATGGCAAAATTGATTTGCGCTCCGGCCTACCGGAATTCGCCATGGACAACTTCGTCATTTCCAATACCCCCGGTACCGTATTTGAAGACCTCATCGTGATGCCGCTTCGCTTGTCTGAAGGTCCAGGGGCCGCCCCTGGCGACATCATGGCCTTCAATGTGATCACGGGAGCGGTGGCTTGGGTCTTCCATACCATTCCCCGACCGGGGGAAGAAGGAAACGAGACCTGGGAAAACAGTGAAGCCTATGCCGACGGAATAACGGGGGCGGCCAACAATTGGGCCGGGATGGCCCTCGATGAGGAAACGGGTATCCTCTATGTGCCCACCGGATCGGCCGCCCCTGATTTCTATGGCGGATTTCGAAAAGGAAACGATCTGTACAGCAACTGTTTGTTGGCCTTGGATGCCAAAACCGGAAAACGGCTCTGGCACTTTCAGTTCACCCATCACGATATTTGGGATCGTGACCCCCCAGCACCGCCCAACCTTATTACCGTTGTGCACAATGGGATAAAAGTGGCCGCTGTGGCACAGGTCACCAAACAAGGTTTTGTATTTCTATTTGACCGAAAAACAGGAGCGCCATTGTTTGATATTGAAGAAGTGCCCGTCCCAAAATCTGACCTAGAAGGTGAGCAAGCCTCCATCACCCAGCCCATACCCACAAAACCCAAGCCTTTTGCAAGGCAATCCGACCAACTCACCGAGGCCGATATCAGTCCGTATGCGGAAAACCGGGATGAATTGATGGCCCAGTTGCTCCAAGCCGATAAGCGCATCTATGCCCCTCCAGGCCTAAATCCGGTACTTTTATTGCCCGGTTATGACGGTGCGGCGGAATGGGGCGGTACGGCAGCCGATCCAGAGGAAGGTATCCTCTATGTGAATTCGAACGAAATGGCCTGGTTCCTGCAAATGGAAAAGAATGACAGCATCAATGCCAATGCCCCCCCTGGAGCATTCGCCTATTCAAAATATTGCGCTACCTGCCATCAAGCCGACAGACAGGGACTGGCAGCCAGCGGTTTTCCTTCCTTGGTCAACATCGGGGCAAACAAAACAAAAAACGAGGTCGCCATGATCGTCGCACAGGGAAAAGGAATGATGACGGGATTTCCTCAAATTGGAAAAGATGAAAAAGAAGCGCTTTTAAGATTTTTGTTCGATGAAGAGGTCAAGCACGATGTGGCCATGGACGATACCATTACCAAAGTGCCGCAAATGCCCTATAAACATAAAGGATACAACAAATTTTTGGACAATAAGGGGCTTCCGGCCATTTCCCCTCCATGGGGGACGCTGCATGCCATAGACATGAATACGGGCGATTATAAATGGTCTGTCACATTTGGCGAAACCCCCGAATTGGTGGCCCAAGGAATCAAAGGAACGGGAACCGAAAATTATGGGGGGCCTGTAGTGACAGAAAACGGACTGCTTTTCATAGGGGCTACCAGGGATGGTTATTTTCGGATATTTGACAAAATAACCGGAAAATTGCTTTGGGAATATAAGCTGCCTGCAGCCGCCTTTGCTACGCCCGCCATGTACCAAGTGAACGGGAAACAATATATTGCCATTGCCTGCGGGGGCGAAAAACTGGGGACCGAAAAAGGCAATCAAATCATAGCGTTTGCGCTGGAATAAAAATTTTAGGAAAAGATGCAGAAAATAAAAGTTCTTGTCGTGGGTTGTGGCAATATGGGTGCTTCCCATGCACGGGCCTACCATCAGTTGGAAGGGTTCGAAATCGTTGGCCTGGTGAGCAGAAAAGCTGAAAGCCGGGAGAAGTTGTCAAAGGCCTTGGGGGGCTTGCCCACCTTTGGGGATTATTATACCGCCCTAAAAACGGCCCGGCCCGACGCGGTGTCGATCAACACCTATCCCGATACGCATGCCGATTTTGTAAGGGCCGCTTTGGAAGCAAACGCACATGTATTCGTAGAAAAGCCGCTGGCACTTACAGTACAGGAAGCCCAAAGCCTGGTAGATCTGGCCAAGGAAAAGAACCGAAAAATGGTAGTGGGGTACATTCTGCGCGTGCATCCTGCCTGGTCTAAATTTGTTGAAATCGCACAGACCCTTGGTAAACCCCTGGTGATGCGCATGAACCTCAACCAACAAAGTTCAGGGGAACAATGGTATACCCACAAACAGTTGATGCATTCGATGTCGCCCATCGTAGATTGTGGGGTGCATTATGTTGACATCATGTGCCTGATGACCAGATCTAGCCCGATTAGCGTAAGTGCCATTGGGGCGCGTCTTACAGACGAAATCGATTCGAAGATGTATAACTATGGGCAGTTGCAGGTGCGTTTCAAGGATGGGTCGGTAGGCTGGTACGAAGCCGGCTGGGGTCCGATGATAAGCGAGACCGCATTTTTTATAAAGGATGTCATCGGTCCAAAAGGTTGTGTTTCCATCGTCGATGAGACCAAGGGCGATTCGGATGACGTAGAAGGCCATACCAAGACCGGCGGACTAAAACTGCACTTCAGCAATATGGATAAAACCGGGAAATTCATCAAGCCCGATCAAATCGTCGACACCTCGGACGAGCCCGATCACGACGGGCTCTGTTTATTGGAACAGCAGTATTTTCTGAAAGCCATCTCCAAAAATACTGATTTGGATGATCATTTGCACGACGCCGTGAACAGTCTTAGGATTGTTCTGGCCGCGGACGAATCGTATCGTACGGGGAAGACCGTAATGCTTTAAAAGCCCAATTGTAACCCATGATAAATCTACTGGAAAGAGCGAAAAACTTTGAGCATCGGATGGCATTGGTTTCCAAGGGCAGGGCCTATTCCTATAAAGCCCTAAGGGAGGCTTCAAATTCCGTTGCGGCCAATCTTCTGAAAGGGAAGAAAGACCTTAATGGGGCGAGGGTGGCGTTCCTGGTGCCCCCTTCCTTTGATTATACCGCCGTTCAATGGGGCATTTGGGCTGCTGGAGGCGTTGCGGTGCCCCTCTGTGAGCTCCATCCTTTACCTTCGATCGAATATGTGATCGAAGACACCCAGGCGACCATGGTGATCGCTCACCCGGATTTTGCCGAATTCCTTGCACCCCTAAAAACCGCTGTCGGCACCTCCATCGTGCCATTGGGTATGATTTTAAGGGAGAATGCCGTTCTATTGCCCGAAATCGATGCCGGGAGAAGGGCCATGATCTTGTATACCAGTGGTACCACAAGCAAACCCAAAGGGGTGGTCACCACCCATGCCAATATTGAGGCACAGATCACTGCCCTGGTGACCGCTTGGGAATGGCAAAAAGACGATTATATTTTGAACATCTTGCCCTTGCACCATGTGCACGGCATCATTAACGTCATGTCATGTGCGCTTTGGCGCGGTGCCTGTTGTGAATTTTTGCCAAAATTTGATGCGGATGCCGTTTGGGAAATCATCGCATCAGGGCGCTTGACCCTTTTTATGGCTGTGCCCACCATTTATTATAAACTGATAGCCTTCTGGGAACAAGCGCCCGAAGATCGGCAGAAAAAAATGGCTGAATCGGCCTCCAAATTAAGATTGATGGTCTCCGGTTCGGCGGCATTGCCCGTGCCCGTTTTGGAAAAATGGCGCGAAATCACGGGACAAACCTTGTTGGAACGATATGGGATGACGGAAATAGGAATGGGCCTTTCCAACTCCTATCTTGGGGAACGCAGACCCGGACACGTGGGTCTCCCTTTGCCAAGCGTAGAAGTGCGGTTGGTGAACGGCGATCAACATCCGGTGGGGCAAAATGAAGCGGGGGAAATTCAGATTAAAGGGCCAAGCGTATTCAAGGAATATTGGGGCAAGGCAGAAGCTACAAAAAATGCCTTTACCCACGACGGGTGGTTCAAGACCGGCGATATTGCCATGCACAACCAAGGATTGTACAAAATTTTGGGGAGGGATAGCGTTGACATCATCAAGTCCGGGGGGTACAAAATTTCGGCCCTCGAAATCGAGGATGTACTGCGCGGACATTCCGCGGTCGATGATTGTGCCGTGGTGGGGCTTCCCGATGAGGAATGGGGCGAAATCGTTGCGGCCTGCATTGTGACCCAGGAACCGGATATTCAAGGAATCACGCTATCGGAATGGTTAAAAGCGCATCTGCCCTCCTATAAAATCCCAAGAAAATATATCTTTAAAACAAGCTTGCCCCGAAATGTGTTGGGCAAAGTGACTAAAAACGAAGTCAAAAACCAATTTTAACGCCCGATGGCGAAAAAGATCGGTGCTAGCGGAAAACCTAAATATCAACTGAAAACAGGCCAATGGATTTTTTAACGCTATTCCCCTATTTGGGCATCATCGTCTTGATCATTTTAAACGCCGTCCTGGTGTTGAAACGCGACATCACCGTCGATGAACAAGATCATCGGCCCGAGCATTGATGGAGTATTTTGAAGCCCACTATGTGACCTTGATTCTGACCACGATCTATGTGGGCGGATGCCTTTATGTAGGCTGGTATTTCAAAAAAAAGGCCGCAGAAGGCGTGGAAGGTTACTATGTGGCCAAGCGGGAGATTCCCGGATGGGTCATTTCCCTGGCCTTTTTCTCCACCTCCGCCAGCACGAACACCTATATCGGGCAGGCCGGCCTTTCATTTCAATATGGCCTATCCTGGGCCTGGATGGGTTTTATCTGGACCTTGTTCTGTATCATTTCTTGGCAGCTGTTAGGGCCAAAAATGAGGTTTCAAACGGCCCGACTGAAATCATTTACCATTCCCGATTACTTCCATCTCAGATACAAGAGCAATTTGGCAAAAAGCATCAGGGTGCTCTCTGCCGTCATTATTTTGTTCGCCACGCTCTGGTACATGATCGGCATAGCCAAAGGCTGTGCCCATGTGCTGACCTCCGTTCTAGATATTCCTTATGAATATGGGGCCTTCGCCATCATAGCGATCACATGTGCCTATACCATCGCAGGGGGCATGTACAGTGTGCTCTGGACCGATGCGATACAGGGCATCATCATGTTCGGAGTGGCCATGTTGATGCTCGCCATTCCGTTCATGTACACGGGAGGGATAGATAATTTATGGGAGACGATACGTACCACGGATCATTTGACGCAATCGGGCAGGCCGATTCAATCAGGATTGGTCACCTTCGGGGAACTGGTTTCCTTCCTTTATATTTTAGGGATAGGGCTCTCCGTTGGAATGAAACAGATATCGGAACCGAAGAACCTCATCCGTTTTTATTCGATCAACAATGCAAAGAGCATGCGCTTTGCGATGATTTGGACCCCGATATTTTTAGGGGTATCCCTGGTTTGTGTCATGGGACTGGGCGCCTTGGTACACGGTATGGCCACGCCCGATGAAGCGGCATACCTGATCCACAACACCGACGAAGTGATCGGTTTTATGCTCGACAAGTTCGATAATAAATGGGTGAACGGAATCTGTGTGGCGGGATTGTTCGCGGCGGGGATGTCTTCCCTTGCATCGGTAATCATCATCATAGGAACCGCATTTGTAAAAGATATATGGCACGTGGTACGGCCCATGCCCGATTCAAAAATCATTCTACGTACCAAGTGGTTCATGGGCGCTTATTGTTTGATCGTATTTGTGATGACGCTCTACCCCATGGCGGGAATCGTAGAACTTACGGCCTTCGCGGGTGCCGTGTTTGCGGCAAGTTTTTTTCCTGCGATTTTTGGCGGACTTTATCTTAAATGGGGTACCGATCTTGGTGCCATGGCCTCCATGGTCGTGGGCATGGTGGTCAATGTGGTCTGGCGTTTTGGTTTCAGGTTTGAGTATGAAGTACTGCAAGACATCCATGAAGTGATCCCGGCTTTTATCCTTTCAATGCTCACTTACGTGCTGGTAAGTCGTCTAAGTGCAAAAAGAAGGCCGGATGAGGCGCACTTGGACTTGGTGTTCGGCAAACAATAGTCCTGCTTGCACCCCTAAAAGATGCGGTTCAATTTTTGAATACTTTGGTTACATTGAGATCGATCAAGGCCGGATCTTGTTCCCGGAGTATTCGCTTGGTCTTTAGATACCGATCCTCATTGAACGCATCGTAGTTTTCCGCCTTTTTATCCATGCTGCTGATCCTTACCCTGCCAGAGGCATGGATGAATTCATTGTTGCCGATCCACATGCCTACGTGCACTACTTTTTCCGCGGTGGTGTCGGTGGCTTTCTTGCCAAAAAAAAGCAAATCTCCCTTTTGGAGGTTTTCGAAACTTCGGGACGAATCGATCGGTATTCCGGTGCGCACCTGTTGTGATGCATCCCGTGGAATGATCTGGCCGTTCAAAAAATAGATCGTTTTGGTAAAGCCGCTGCAGTCGACTCCTTTTGGAGAGGTGCCGCCCCATAAATAGGGTAGTCCCATCATGGTAAGTGCAGTGGTTACCAGTGATTCTTCCGTAGGTTCGAGTGCTTGGGCCCAATGGTCATAATCTTGGGACTGCATTCTGGAAACAAAGGCTTGTCTACCATCGGGCAAGGTCACCGAATAAAAGTCTTCACTTTCGTTCGTTTTTTCCAAGATGGCTCCAGCGACCAGATCACAGACCACCTGAGACCGTTCATTTGGTTCGCTATAGGCATTTCCGTTTAGCTGGGTGTAGATCACTTTATCCGCAGATTTCCATTTTTGGAAGTCTGTTTCCGATAGATCAAATATTCCACCCGCATCAACCCACGCCAAATATTGGTCAGGGGTCTGCACAAGCGACCAATCCCCTTCCTTTTTAAGGATGTTCAGCGGGGTGCCCAAAATGGCCTGGGTGGCGAGCTCTGCCGAATGGGCCGGTTGGCTGCGCAAATTGGCGACCGATAGGGTGACCAGTCCCTTGGCCTTGCCGTTCAGGTCGCTGCCCGGAAGCGGTCGGATACTGTCTAAAAATAGAATGTTTTCAGATGTCAATCGCCGTTTAAGTTCGGATACGGCCAGGGGTAAGTTGCTTTCGCCCTTGATAACGATTTCATCGCCCATTGTGATGGCGTGAACCTCAAACAATGCGGTTCGCTTATCGGGCGCATATTGCTTTTTGATCTGCGCCACCAAATCATTTAAGGGCGCTGCCGGGTCATGTTTGGGCATACAGCTCGAAAAAAAAATGACGATGGCAAACATCATTGCGATAGGTAACGGGTTCTTGATCATTTTAGAAATCGATTAATGGTACTTGTTCCTTAAGGGAATTATGTAATTTTGGTCCTCAATGGAGAAACTCAAAGTTATAGAACTTTTCGCAGGCGTGGGCGGTTTTCGTTTGGGGCTCGAACGAACCGGACATTACGAGGTGGTTTGGAGCAACCAATGGGAGCCATCAACCAAAAATCAACATGCCTCCGAGGTCTATGAAGCACGATTCGGACCCAACAACCACTCTACCAGGGATATTTCGGAAGTACCTACCTCCGAAATACCCGATGCCCATCTTTTGGTAGGGGGCTTTCCTTGCCAAGATTACTCCGTGGCCAGTACCCTGCAGAATGCCAAAGGGCTTATTGGTAAAAAAGGGGTGCTGTGGTGGTCTGTTCACCGAATACTCTCCGAAAAGAAATCGAGGCCTAAATATTTGCTGCTTGAAAATGTTGACCGCCTTTTAAAATCACCAGCTGCACAAAGGGGTAGGGATTTTGCCATCATTTTAAAAAGTCTTTCCGACCTGGGCTATGCGGTGGAATGGCGCGTGATCAACGCCGCAGATTATGGAATGCCACAGCGAAGAAAGCGTGTCTTTTTTCTTGCCTATCACCTCGGTTCCAAAATCCATGGTTCCCTCCTTAACACCGACAAGACCGACTGGATGTATGAATCGGGCGTTCTTGCCAGAGCATTCCCGGTAGCCGATGCGATTGGTGGGATCGAAAGTTTTCTGATACAGGATGACTTGGTAGCCCTTTCGGAACGCTTCAATGCGAAAGCGGCGCTGTCACCGTTTTTAAATACGGGCGTTTTTGTGAACGGAAAGGCATATACCTGCAAAACAATGCCAAATTACAATGGCGAGCGGACGGTTTTGGGCGATGTGCTGCAAAATGGTGAAGTAACGGACGACTTTTACCTGAGCCCTGAAGATCTTTCAAAATGGACCTATCTCAAAGGGGCTAAAAAAGAAATGCGAAACTCCAAAAAAAACGGATTTGTATACAGTTATGCCGAAGGTAAAATGGTTTTTCCGGATGCCTTGGATAAAGCCTCTAGGACCATTATCACTGGTGAGGGCGGCAGATCGGCATCCCGATTCAAACATGTGGTGCGAACCAAAAACGGACTTAGGCGTTTGACGCCCGTCGAGCTTGAACGGCTCAACATGTTCCCGGATGACCACACCAAGCTCAACGGTATCAGTGATCGTAAAAGGGCTTTTTTTATGGGCAATGCCTTGGTGGTAGGGGTCGTTGAAAAAATCGGGGCCGCACTCTTTCGATTCAAAGCATGAAACACGGCTCAAAAAACTTGGATTCTTGAACCCATTTTAGCGTTCCCATTACTCACAAACCTTTGTTAATCAGGCGAAATAATTTGGATATCTCCTATTTTAGTGTAACTTGTACTTTATGGTAAAAATTGAAAAACAAGAAAACGGCGCGTTTTTAGCAAAGTCCATTCGGCATTTGGAATCTTCGGGATTTGAAGATATCAAAGCTGACATGGAAGGTTACGAATCTCCAAAATCGTATTTAAGAAAACAAAGCAAAACCCACGTTACGCCCGACATTGTAGCCTATAAAAATGGCAAGAAATATTACTTTGAAATCAGTTTGAAATCTGAAAAGCCGAAGCTTTTAAAATCGAAATGGCTTTTTTTGGACACCATCAGTAGAATGAATTCGCATGGGTTTCGAATCATCACCACCAAAGGGCATTATAAATTTACCGATACCATGCTGGAAGACCTGAATCTGGGCAACAAAAAACCCATCAAGATATAGGCGATTGCCCCTTATTTGGTTTTGACCATGGCAATATGGGGGATATCGTCCTCCAAGTAAGTTTCCCCCTGGGCGACAAATCCCAGCGATTGGTAAAATTTGGTTAAATAGGTCTGTGCCGACAAGTGGATCTTTGATGCTTGAAAGTAATCCTGAACAGCGCTGATCGATGCCAGCATGATTTCCCTACCATAGCCGAACTGTCGCACCTGCTTTTTGACGGCCACCCTTCCGATGCTCGCTTCTTTAAAATATGCCCCAGGAGCAAATATTCTGGTGTAGGCCACCAGCTCACCTTCCTTTTTTCCCAAAACATGGATCGCCAAGGCGTCCTTACCGTCCAAATCCTGATACACACAATCTTGTTCCACCACAAAAATTGCACTTCTCAGTTGTAAAATCGAATACAGCTCATCGGTGCTGAGTTCTTGAAAAGTTTTTGTTTCTATTTTGATCATTTAAGGCTATGGTCTAGGTGGTAATCACGATCAGGTTTCCCTTGGTTTTTTAAATACAGGGTATCTTTTCGATTCGTCGTTCATGCCTACCTCCCGCAAATTCGGTTTCGAGAAAAGTTCTGACCATGTCCAGCGATTGAGGCAGCGATATGAAGCGCGCCGGCAGGCTCAATATATTGGCATCGTTATGTTCCCTGGCCAAAGCCACTATCTCCTTGTTCCAACAAAGGGCGCATCGCACTTTCTGGTGTTTGTTGGCCGTCATGGAGGCACCATTGCCACTACCACAGATGATAATGCCATATCTTACTTTGCCTTCTTCCACATCCTTGGCCACAGGGTGTACAAAATCCGGGTAATCAACACTATCGCTACCGTCCGTTCCATAATTGGCCACTTCAATACCCATTGATTTTAAAAGTCCGATGACGGCCAATTTATACTCCGTTCCGGCATGGTCGTTTCCTATCGCGATTTTCATGATCAAATGATTTTATGGATTAGAAACACAAAAATACGAATTGTTGTGGTTCTTAGGTCATGCCGATTCCAGTATACAATAGTTTTGAACGGCTTCTATAATTGAACCTTGATTTTCTTTTTTAAATAGGTTGAACGGTTGTTGATAAGCCACTAAAAAATATATATTGTTTAACCTTGCGATTGGGATGATAAAATTGTATTACAAAACCCTGACCGAATCCAAAAATTTAGTTCTGTTATTTTAATGGTGGGTTATCAAACTAAAAACATCTTGGGTTAACAAGGATTTAACTTTAACTTATCAATAATTTAGTGTTGAAAGAGGTTATCAACTTATCTTGATAAAGGGTTTAACCACTTCAAAATCAAGTGTAATTCTATTGTAAACTTTGTCAATAAAAATAAGTGCTGGTTCAAAACAAGTAATGCGTACATTTTTTATCACGACTATCAACACCCCATCATCATCACCATTTTAATATTTCATTTCAATAAAAAGATGATGGAATAAATAATACTGTTGATAACAATTTAATTTCCACTTTTTTCTTAGATAATCGTTCTTTCAATGGCTATGGATTATAATTCGTAATTTTGCGCCCAAATAAATATTTAATGTCGAAGAAAAAGAAGAAGGCAAAAAACCATAGGGGCAATGAAATTACCAAAGGTATTTTTACAGTTCTTGAAAAGGAGCCAAAAAAAGCTTTTAATTATAAACAAATAGCCGCTCAAATCGGAGTTACCGATGCCCAGGATAGGAACCAGTTGATAAAAAGACTGGTAGAATTGAAGGAGAAAAAAAGGATATTGGAGGAAAGTCGTGGAAATTACAAAGCTGCTGGAGCGGTTAGAACCCACCACATAGGAACAGTGGATATCACGGGTCGCGGCAATGCATATATTGTCGTGGAAGGGATGGATGATGATATCTTCGTCCCCTTCAACAAAATAAATAAGGCCTTTCATAAAGATACGGTGGAAGTCTACGTCTATCCCAGACGAAATGGTAAAAAATTGGAAGGGGAAATCACCAAAATCATCGAACGCAAGAAAAATAGTTTCGTGGGTATTTTGGATATGCAAAAGAATTTTGCGTTTGTGAGAGCCTCCGATTTTAGAATGTATACCGATGTTTTTGTTTCAAAAAATAATATAGGGAACGCCAATGATGGCGACAAGGTCATTGTTGAAATAACCGAATGGCCGGAAAAGGCCGATTCACCCTTCGGGATCATTACCGAAGTGCTCGGCAAACCCGGGGAGCATGATACCGAAATACATTCTATTTTGGCGGAATATGGGCTACCCTACCAATTTCCCCCTGAGGTGGAGCGCTTTGCGGATAAGCTTGACATTCGCATTACGGCAGAGGAAATTTCAAAACGAAAGGATTTACGTTCTGTTTTGACTTTTACGATCGATCCAAAGGATGCCAAGGATTTCGACGATGCCCTCTCTTTTGAGGTATTGGAAAATGGCAATTATGCGATAGGTATTCATATTGCCGATGTGTCGCATTATCTAAAAACCGACACCCTGCTGGATGATGAGGCTTATAACCGTGCCACATCTGTTTATTTGGTAGACAGGGTAGTACCCATGTTGCCGGAAGTCTTGTCCAATAATGTATGTTCACTAAGGCCCAATGAGGAAAAATACACTTTTTCGGCCATTTTTGAATTAGATCAAAATGCCGGCGTGAAGCAGCAATGGTTTGGAAGAACGGTCATCAACTCCAATGAGCGATTTGCGTACGAGGAGGCCCAGCATATCATCGAGAACAAAAATGGCAACATTCCGTCCGAGATATCCATCAGGGGAGCAGCTTTTACAGTGGGAAAGGAAATCGTGGAAGCCACCCTCACTATGGATCGTCTTGCCAAAATAATGAGGGAAAGGCGAATGAAACAAGGCGCCATATCCTTTGACAAGGTAGAGGTGCGTTTTAATTTGAACGATAAAAGCGAACCTGAAAGCGTGTATTTCAAGGAAGCCAAGGATGCCAACAAATTGATTGAGGAGTTTATGCTGCTGGCCAATCAGAAGGTGGCCGAGTTCATCGGTAAACAGAAGCCAAAGAAGACCTTCGTTTATCGGATACACGACAATCCCAATGAAGAAAAACTTCAGGCGTTGAATGCCATCATTTCCAGATTCGGTCACAAACTCGATTTTAAGGATAAAAAATCGATCAGTGCGTCGCTGAACCAATTATTGGAGGATGTAAAAGGACAAAAAGAACAAAATCTGGTAGATACCTTGGCGATCCGCAGCATGAGCAAAGCGATATATACTACCGAAAATATTGGGCATTACGGACTCGCATTCGACTATTATACCCATTTTACTTCACCGATTCGAAGGTATCCCGATGTAATGGTTCACCGTTTGTTGCAAAATTACCTCGACGAAGGTAAAACGCCCCAAGCGGATATTTACGAACAGAAATGCAAGCATTCTTCCGATATGGAAAATCTAGCCGCCAATGCCGAACGCGATTCTGTAAAATATATGCAGATCAAGTTTATGCAAGATCATCAAGACAGGGAATTTGTCGGCGTTATTTCAGGGGTTACCGAATGGGGAATCTATGTAGAGATCATTGAGAACAAATGTGAGGGCATGGTGCGAATCCGGGATATAAAAGGCGATTATTATATTTTTGATGAGAAGCAATACGCGATCGTTGGGGAACGAACCAAAAAAACCTATACCCTTGGCGACGAGGTTGTGGTTATGGTAAAGAGCACCGATTTGGTGAAACGCCATCTCGATTTTTCTTTGATAGGAAAACATGGGTAAATGCTTTGATCATCGTATCTTCATGGAACTACCATACATAAACCTTTTGAATTCAGTGCTTTTTGGAATAATGTTTGTAATTTGAGTTTTGTAAATCAAACTTTGTTGCAAATGCTCGATGGGTTAATCATGTTTCGCGGAAAAGTAAACATATCTTGTGCGGCCTTATGAAACAGAAGTTACTCTTACTGGCTTGTTTATTGGTCTGCGCCCATCTGATGGTTGCCCAGAACGGGACCGTTACGGTATCCTTGGAGAAATTCAGCGAAATTAAGGCCTTTGATGGCCTATCGGTGAACCTGATCAGGTCGAATGAGAACAAAGCGGTCATTACGGGAGTCAATACGAACAAGGTTTCCATTGTAAACAACGACGGTATTCTAAAACTTCGAATGCAGCTCGATAAGATTTTCAGTGGTTACCGCACTTTTGTGGAAGTCTATTACACGGAAAATTTGGTGGTTATCGACGTCAATGAAGATGCCAGGATTACTTCCAATGAGGTGATAACCCAAGAAATATTGGAACTTAAGGCCCAAGAAGGGGGCGAACTGGTAATCAAGGCGAAAGTGGAACAACTCCTCATCAAAACAGTTACCGGAGGTATTATCGAGGCAACCGGATCTTCAAACCTTCAAGACGTTCTCATCAATACCGGAGGGGTTTATAATGGGAAAGATTTCAAGACCAAATTTACTACCGTAAATGTAAATGCCGGATCGAAGGCAGAAATAAACGCGTCAGACTATGTAAAGGCATCCGTGAAGGCAGGGGGAGAGGTGCTGGTCTATGGCGACCCTGCAAAAATGGAGGAAAAAACGGTATTTGGAGGAAAAATCAAACGGATGTGATCAGTTTCCGTTCGATGCATGGCTTTCGCTTCGAAGAGGCACCTCTTTTGTCCCGAAAAAGGCCCTGGCCCCTCTTCGAATAACACTGAATTAATGGAACGATAACGAATGTGGGAAGATATACAGGCGGCCATACCCTTGGGATTTTTTCTTAGCTTCATGATTGGCCCGGTTTTTTTTGTGCTCATTCAAACCAGTGTTTTAAAAGGTTTTCGTGCAGCCCTTGTATTTGATTTGGGCGTCATTGTAGCGGATGTTTTGTTTATAACGGTCGCTTATTTCAGCAGCTTTCAGTTATTGAGAAATTTGAGCAACCAACCGGGACTTTATGTTTTTGGTGGGGTAATCCTTTTCGTTTATGGCATCACTACCCTTGTGAAACGGGAGAATAAGGGGCAAGTGATAGAAGGACAGCTGAAGATCAAGACCAAAAAAGGTTATTTGGGGCTTTTTATAAAGGGTTTTTTGTTGAATTTCATCAATATAGGGGTTTTGGTCTTCTGGCTGGGCGTAATCCTGGTAGTGGGCCCAAATCTTGGCAATGATTCACATAGGATGACCACCTTCTTCGCCGCAATGATCATGGCCTATTTTATTACCGACCTGTTTAAAATATTGCTGGCAAAACAACTCAAGCAAAAGTTGACCACGAAAAGAATATACATGGTGAAAAAAGCCTTGGGCATAATCCTGATCATTTGTGGCCTGGTATTGATCACCAAGGGATTTTTACCGATGGATAAATTCAATTTGGAAAAGGGGTTGGAACAAATTGAAAATATCAAGTAATACCGCATAAAAAGCAAAAACCCCCAAAAATGGAGGTTTTTTTGAGGCATCGAGCGGATTCGAACCGCTGTACAAGCTTTTGCAGAGCCTTGCCTAGCCACTCGGCCACGATGCCTTTTCGCCGCGCAAAGATACTATAATTTTAAGAAACATCTTTTTTTTGGGAAAGGATAATCGTTACCATTTCCACATCCCCGCCTATGGGGGGATTGATTTTTGACACTGATACCTTGGCCTTCTTCACCTGTTCCAATTCGGAAAAGATACGCCCGATGATGCGATGGGCAACATGTTCCAGGAGCTTTGAGGAAATCTTCATTTCTTCCTTTACGATTTGATTGATGTGCACGTAATCGACCGTTTCAGTAAGCCGATCGGAATACATTGCCTTGGTGAGATCGGCAGAAAGGGAAACATCGACCCTGTAGTGGCTCCCAATGATCGTTTCTTCCTCCAAACACCCGTGATGGGCGTATACCCTTATATTTTCAAGTTTTACCTGTCCCAAGACCAATAAGATTTTTGCAAACTTAACTGAATCGGTTGAGAAAAATGTGGGAACACAATGGAAAAGTCTTGAAATCCAAGGCAGCTTCGCGAATGCTGCGGACAAATAAAATAAATGTTTTCGCGCTTATAAGGTCAATAGGTACACCTACAGTTGCTGATGCCCTGGAACAGGTCGACGCCAATAGTGACCACATGGGTTCCCGTGCTATAGGTGATGATTTCGTTCAGGATGATCTGGTAGGAGTACCCGAAGTAAAAATTCCCTTTCTTAAGGCCCGCAAAAGGCGCGATATACAAGGGGTCCCCGATTTGATCGTTCAAAAAGCGGTAATTGATGCCCGCGTAATAGTAATCATCGAAATCGTACCATCGGAATTTGAGGTTTAGGTCGGTTTCCGAACGCCCATCACTCTCAAATATTTTAAAAAGCAAAGAGGGTTCGATTTCCAAATTACTGTTCTTGTTCTTTTTATAACGATATCCGGTGTAGGCGTAATAATTTCTGAGCGCATTGGGTTCATCCGCATCGAAGGTGAGGCTTTGTGGATCTTTGTTCAACAGGTTCGAGGCGTTGGCGCTAAAATAGAAAGTACCATATCGGTAAAGGGCGCCGATATCAAAGTTGTGGTTCGAGGTCTGCCGGTTGTTGATTACCCCGTTATCGGGAAAACCCGCCAGATTGAATTCATCGATATCGATGCGAAATTGGTTGAAATTGTAGGAGATACCCAAAGACAAGAATTCATCCTCGTATTTGTCCAAAGTCAAATGATGGGCGAAGGATACGCGTGCGCCTTGCTGTTTGGTATACCCGTTGCTATCGTTGTACAAAAACAGCCCGATGCCAGACTGTTCCCCGATTCGCATATCTGCGGCCAAAGATTGCGTTTGTGGCGCATCTTTGATACCCACCCATTGCGTAAGGCCATTGAGCCTTATTTTAACGTGATCGCCTATACCGGCGTAGACCGGCGAAAGCACGAAAGGGTTATCGGCCAGGTATTGTGACAATTGGGGGGAATTCAACTCTTGCCCTTTGGCCAAAAAGGCGCAGAAAAGAAAGACAAGAATGAATAATTTGTTACGCATGTTCATCTGGGTTAATGATTATCGATATAGGGTAAAATGTCCTACGAATTCGCGGTCATCGTTCTCGCCCCTGAGCTTAAGAATGTACCAGTAATCACCACTTGGAAGTTCTTTACCTTGGTAGATTCCGTTCCATCCGGCATCATTTAAACGCATTCTGTATACCTCCCTACCATAACGATCGAAAATGATTGTTAGTATCTGCGGAAAGCCCTCATCGTTATCTGGTCTCCAGGTATCGTTTTGGCCATCTCCATCCGGACTGAAAAAGTTCGGAATGTCGATATCGATGAACTCCATAAAGATACTGGCGGTCATCTCGCAACCATTTTCGTCAACGACTGTGATCACATAGGTATCGGTCCTGTTGATGTAATAGGTATTGTCGGTACCATTGTTGACATCACCGAAATAGAAGGTATAATCTTCTTGGCCACCTGTGGCGATCGCTGTGATCTCATTGATATTGTTCTGTTCCAAGACCAAGGTCAATGGTTCGAAGAACGCGATCTCAAAATCATAGGTCTTCAAGCATCCGCTGGTGGTTGAGGCGATGGCGATGTAATGTGGCCCGGGAGAGCTGTCTCTAAAATCGGGGTTTAACTGGAAGTCGGCCGGGTCGGTCGAATCCAGAGCGTACATGATGTCACCAAGAACGGTATCATCTTCCATGGTAATGTTTACATAATTGCTTGGCGTATCCCCTGAACATTCATAAATGGGCTCAATAGTGGCGTTGAGGTTGACCCCTGGCGCCACATCGATAGGCACGATAAATTCGCAATCATTGGCATCTTTGACGAATACAAAGTATGTCCCCGATGCCAAATCATTAAAGTCGACCCGATCCAGCACATAGTTGCTATCGTCGTTAAGACTTGTCGAATATGGCGCAGTACCTCCGGTTATGTCCACACTGATGGTGCCATCTTCCTCACCGATGCATACTTCGGGCGATGAGGTCGCTGTGGCGCTCAAGGCTTCAGGCTCAAAGATGGTGTATTGGAGCTCGATAAAACACCCTTTCTGGTCTTGTGCGATAACGGTATAGGTAATGCCCGTTACGCTTCCTGGAAGGTCTGTGAAGGTGTTGATATCATCGAACTGGTTCAGGTTCGGGGAAATGGCGTATTGATAGCCGCCGGATCCACCGGACAGGGTCACGGTAATGCTTCCGTTGTCTTCCCCGCTGCAACTTACGTTGCTCACCGAATCGGTATAGGTCAAAGGCGTTGGTTCGGTAATGACGACCATTGCGGGCGCCGCGGTACAATCAAGGCTGGTAACCGTTACATAATAGGTGCCGGCCAGTAGATCATTGAATTGTCCCAGACTCTGTGGGCCCGCAATCCGTGATCCTGCACTTAAGGAGACATCGGTGAACAGTTCATATCGGTAATTGCCCAGGCCACCATTTGCCGAAGCATAGATTATGGCCGTATTCTCACCCGCACAATTGATGACCGCTGCTTTCGGGTCAATGCTAAGGGTCAATGGCATGATCGGATTCTCGGTGATTTGGTTTGAGCGAACCGAGGCACAATTGAAAGCATCCCTAACATAGTATCTGTATGAACCCGCACCTACATTAAAGGTATGGGTGTTTCCACCAGACATTGGGAAGTAGCTGATGCCATCAACGCTATAGGTATAAGGTCCGGTTCCACCAGAGGCCGTCAACACCAACTCGGCCTGTGTAGCGCAGGTAAGGGCACTGGTCCTGATCAAGGAAGCGCTCACTTCGGTGGGTTCGGTGATGGTTACCTGATTGGTTTCCACATCGCAATTCCATCCATCCGAAACGGTGATGCTATATATTCCAGCGCCCAGATTGTTAAAGGTCGCATTGGTTTGTCCTCCGGAAGTAAAGTCGATGACGGCGCCTGTAGGATCGTAGTAGTTCAAGCGATACTGGTAAGAACCACTTCCTCCAATGGTACCGATGGCCGATACCGTTCCATCGGTATCCCCAAAACAGGTCAGGGCCGTCGCCAGTGGCGTTGCATTCGCGGTAATCGGAATCGGTGCCACCAACACTTCGGTATCATTGAGCACACAAACACTGTTATCGGTGATGGCCACATCAAAATTACCGGCAGAAAGTCCTGTAAAGACAAAGCTCTGTACATTATTGGCGTTGTATGTCTGTCCCGTTGTGGTATTGGTCAAAATAATATCATAGGGCGCATAGCCCCCACTTGGGTCAACCAATATTTCTCCTTGATCATTGGTACAGGTCACATCGGCAATCGGATTGACGATGGCCGTTAAAGCCATGTCGGGAGAAATGATGGTAATCATGTTTGAATTTTCCCCGCATAAGGGTAATGCGGTTTCGCTGACCCTCACAAAGTAGTTGCCACCGGTTAAGCCGGTAATTGACAATGGATTGGTGGTCGTATTTCCGGATCCTACTAGAACACTTGTTCCAGACTGGGTAAAGACCTCATAATCATAGGGGCCTGAATAGCCACTGACATTGATTTCCAATGCCCCATCGGTATCCCCGAAACAGGTCACGGGAGTAATGGCCGTGGCCACCACGTCGATGAAGTCATAAGGCGCAATGTTATAAGGTGCGGTATTGACGTAGCATCCCGTAGTTGTATCGGTGATACGGAACACATAACTGCCTACCGCATTCAGATCATAGGTAGCCGTGTTATAGGTTGGGGTCCCGGTTTGGGTCCCGTTCACGTTGCCAATGGGCAATAATTCAAAGCTATATACATTTGCTGCGTTCCCGTCATCGGTTACCGTAATGGTTACTTGTTCAGGTCCTGCGCAGGAAATGGCCATATTTTGTGCCACTGTCGCCGTGAACTTGTTCAAGGGGTTGATGGTCACGGTATCGGTCGAGGTACATCCGTTGGCGTCGCGCACGGTGACGGTGATGGTCTGCGAGGCCCCGGTATCGCTGATGTTGAAGGTGTTCGAGGCGAAGAAGTTCGTCCCGTTGATGCTGTACGTGTATGGCGCGGTGCCGTCGCTGCCGTTGGCAGTGATCACGGCCCTGGCCACGGAGTTGTCCGCGTTGCAGGCGAAATCGGTCGCCGAGGCGCTCACCGCAACAGGCAGGGGTTCGGTAATGTTAACGACGGTGAAGTCGCTGCAGGCCCTTCCCGAGTCAACCGTGATGGTGTAGGCCCCGGCCACAAGGCCCGTGAACAGGCCGTTGTTCTGCACCGTCGGCGGGTTGGTCCCGTCGTCGAGGGTATAGGTATAGGGCGGGTTGTCGTTGGAGGGGTCCAACACCACCTGTATGGAGCCGTCGGCGCCGCCGCTGCAGGACACGTCCTCCTTGGTGAAGGTGAACACGACGGGGGTCGGGGCCTCAAGGGCTACCGGCGCCTGTGCGTCGCATCCCGAACCGGCGGTATCGTAGACGATCGCGGTATAGTTGTCGGGCGCCAGGCCGGCGAACACGTTGGAGGCCTGTCGGGCCCCGGCGGTCACGCTGGTCCCCGTGCCGTCCAACAGGTCGTACTCATAGCTTGCGGAACCTCCGTTGGCGGTGATGGTGATCTCCCCGTCGTTCAGGGCACAGCTGGGCTGTACCGTCGCCTGTGGCGTGAGCCCTAGCGGCGGCAGTATGTCGATGGTGTCTGTGGCGGTGCAGCCGTTGGCGTCGCGCACGGTCACGGTATAGGTGCCGGGGGCGCTGACGGTGATCGTCGGGCTCGACTGGAAGCCGGCACCGACGCTATAGGCCAATGGGGCGATGCCCGTTCCCGCGACGGTGAAGGTATAGCTTGTGCCGGTAGAGGTACATTGGTCGGTGGCATAGGCCGGGGCCGTTACCGTGGGCAACATATCTTCGGCTATGGCCACGTCGATCATGAAGGTACATCCCCTGGAATCCTGTACCCATACGTCCCAATCGAGGTCGGTGGCCGGGTCGAGGGTCGCACTGGCACTTGCCGTGTAGATCCCCGGCGCCGCGCCGTCCGGTACGAAGGCATAGGTATAGCCCGGGGTACCCCCGCTGGCCTGTACGCTCACCTGTGCGCCGATGTTGCAGTTGGCGTTGATGTTGTCCACCAGCACCAGGGCCAGGGCCGCATTGGGCGAGCCTATGGTGACCGTGTTCGACATGTCGTCGCAGAAGGGCGTACCGGTGGCTATCACCTGCACGTGGAAGTTGCCCGCGGGGAGCCCCGAGATGGTCAATGGGTTCACCGAGGTATCGGCGGCCACCACGCCGGTGACCGGCGCGGCGGCGCTATCGAACACCTGGTAGGTATAGTTGCCCAGGTAGTCGTTCACCTCGATGGTCATCTCCCCGTCGGAGTCCCCGTAGCACGTCACGGGGGTGATGGCGGTCGCCACGACCTCTATCAGGTCGTATGGCGCTATGTTGTACGGTGCCGTGATGGAATAGCAACCGGTCACGTTGTCGGTGATCCTGAAGGTATAGTCCCCTGGCGCGGCCAGGTCGAAGTCGGCCGTGTTCGACACGAGGCTCTGCGACGGCCCACCGGGCAACAGCTCGTAGGTGAAGTCACCGGAGCCTCCGGTGACGGTGATCCTCACGGTCTCGTCGTTGGCACAGGTGATCTCGACCAGCTGGGCCACGTCCACGGCGGTGATCGTGGGCAAGGGGTTTATGGTCACGTCAACGCTGTCGGTACATCCGTTGGCGTCGCGCACGGTGACGGTGATGGTCTGCGAGGCCCCGGTATCGCTGATGTTGAAGGTGTTCGAGGCGAAGAAGTTCGTCCCGTTGATGCTGTACGTGTATGGCGCGGTGCCGTCGCTGCCGTTGGCAGTGATCACGGCCCTGGCCACGGAGTTGTCCGCGTTGCAGGCGAAATCGGTCGCCGAGGCGCTCACCGCAACAGGCAGGGGTTCGGTAATGTTAACGACGGTGAAGTCGCTGCAGGCCCTTCCCGAGTCAACCGTGATGGTGTAGGCCCCGGCCACAAGGCCCGTGAACAGGCCGTTGTTCTGCACCGTCGGCGGGTTGGTCCCGTCGTCGAGGGTATAGGTATAGGGCGGGTTGTCGTTGGAGGGGTCCAACACCACCTGTATGGAGCCGTCGGCGCCGCCGCTGCAGGACACGTCCTCCTTGGTGAAGGTGAACACGACGGGGGTCGGGGCCTCAAGGGCTACCGGCGCCTGTGCGTCGCATCCCGAACCGGCGGTATCGTAGACGATCGCGGTATAGTTGTCGGGCGCCAGGCCGGCGAACACGTTGGAGGCCTGTCGGGCCCCGGCGGTCACGCTGGTCCCCGTGCCGTCCAACAGGTCGTACTCATAGCTTGCGGAACCTCCGTTGGCGGTGATGGTGATCTCCCCGTCGTTCAGGGCACAGCTGGGCTGTACCGTCGCCTGTGGCGTGAGCCCTAGCGGCGGCAGTATGTCGATGGTGTCTGTGGCGGTGCAGCCGTTGGCGTCGCGCACGGTCACGGTATAGGTGCCGGGGGCGCTGACGGTGATCGTCGGGCTCGACTGGAAGCCGGCACCGACGCTATAGGCCAATGGGGCGATGCCCGTTCCCGCGACGGTGAAGGTATAGCTTGTGCCGGTAGAGGTACATTGGTCGGTGGCATAGGCCGGGGCCGTTACCGTGGGCAACATATCTTCGGCTATGGCCACGTCGATCATGAAGGTACATCCCCTGGAATCCTGTACCCATACGTCCCAATCGAGGTCGGTGGCCGGGTCGAGGGTCGCACTGGCACTTGCCGTGTAGATCCCCGGCGCCGCGCCGTCCGGTACGAAGGCATAGGTATAGCCCGGGGTACCCCCGCTGGCCTGTACGCTCACCTGTGCGCCGATGTTGCAGTTGGCGTTGATGTTGTCCACCAGCACCAGGGCCAGGGCCGCATTGGGCGAGCCTATGGTGACCGTGTTCGACATGTCGTCGCAGAAGGGCGTACCGGTGGCTATCACCTGCACGTGGAAGTTGCCCGCGGGGAGCCCCGAGATGGTCAAGGGGTTCACCGAGGTATCGGCGGCCACCACGCCGGTGACCGGCGCGGCGGCGCTATCGAACACCTGGTAGGTATAGTTGCCCAGGTAGTCGTTCACCTCGATGGTCATCTCCCCGTCGGAGTCCCCGTAGCACGTCACGGGGGTGATGGCGGTCGCCACGACCTCTATCAGGTCGTATGGCGCTATGTTGTACGGTGCCGTGATGGAATAGCAACCGGTCACGTTGTCGGTGATCCTGAAGGTATAGTCCCCTGGCGCGGCCAGGTCGAAGTCGGCCGTGCTGGACACAAGGCTCTGCGACGGCCCACCGGGCAACAGCTCGTAGGTGAAGTCACCGGAGCCTCCGGTGACGGTGATCCTCACGGTCTCGTCGTTGGCACAGGTGATCTCGACCAGCTGGGCCACGTCCACGGCGGTGATCGTGGGCAAGGGGTTTATGGTCACGTCAACGCTGTCGGTACATCCGTTGGCGTCGCGCACGGTGACGGTGATGGTCTGCGAGGCCCCGGTATCGCTGATGTTGAAGGTGTTCGAGGCGAAGAAGTTCGTCCCGTTGATGCTGTACGTGTATGGCGCGGTGCCGTCGCTGCCGTTGGCAGTGATCACGGCCCTGGCCACGGAGTTGTCCGCGTTGCAGGCGAAATCGGTCGCAGTGGCGGTGATTCCCACCGGCAAGGGTTCGTCTATGGTAACCGCTAGATCATCATAACACAGCCTGGCAGATGTTACACGAAGCACATAATCATTGGGCGCCAATCCCGTAAATACATTGCTTGGCTGAGGACCATGTATCAAAATCACCCCCAAACTATCATAAAGCGCATAGGTATAGGGGGGATTGTTGTTCCCGGGATCAAGGGTTGCAATGATGGTGCCGTCACTTGCTCCTGCACAGGAAACATCGGTGTGGGTTTCGGTAAAGGAAACAGCCGCTGGAATCTCCAATTCTATATTGACCGAGGCACTACACCCTACCGCCATGGTGTCATAAACCCAAGCGGTATATAATCCAGGTGCCAGCCCTGTAAACAATGGTAATGCCTGCGGTGCCCCAGTAACGCTTGTGCCTATGAAAGGACCGTCGGCATAGAACAATTCGTAGGTATAAAAAGTTGACCCACCATAAGGGACCAATCCAATTTGTCCGTCATTTGCGGCACAGGTAGGTTGTACCAAGGCATCGGCAGTTAATGCCGAAGGGGGATAGATATCCACCGAATCCGAATCTCCACAGCCATTAGAGTCCAGCAAGGCAAACGTATGGTTTCCTGAATTTAATCCTGTAAAATCAACAGAATCGCCTGCGTTCACCAAGGTGGTCGATTGATAGGCACCCCCGTCAACACTGATCGAGTATGGACCAACACCGGCGATATCCAAGGTAACCCTTACTTCAAAATCACCTTCGTCCGCTGCGCATTGGTTGAGAATGGCGGCAGATATCGCAGGCACCGGATCGGTATTAACGGTAATTGGCGCAGCTTGTATACAATTGTTGGCATCTTTGATATAGACCACATAATCGTCTCCTTCCACATTGAATACATTGGTGGCCGCGCCAGCCCAAGTTGAAGCCGTCGGTGCCGGATCGCCGGCCAGGGTCAATTGATATTCATAAGGCGCAGTGCCGTACTGTCCTACAGCGGTAATTCGCCCGGCATTCACATTACAATTGTCGTTACTTGCAGTAACGTTTACGGCCAGGACATTGGTTGATTGGCTAATCGTAAATTGATCTGAACCTACGGTACAGCCATTATATGCGCCACCGATCTCTTGGAAAAGAATATAATAGACTCCAGGACCCAGAGGGCCAAAAGAACCCACGGAAATAGGCCCGCTTGGCGGGTTTACCGGAGAACTCCCTGTAATGCCGGTAGTGACATTCGACTGGGCATTGAAAATCTCATATTCAACATCGGTTGCGCCAGCGTCATAATTGTCAAAGGTAAAGCTCACATTGCCATCTGCATTGCCCGTACAGGTCACATTGGCGACCACATCAAGAGCAGTGGTTAGGTTTGATGGCGAATCAATTGGTGTTGCCGCACTTTCAAAATAATAACAATCGGTGACCTTGTCGTGAACCACAAAGGTGTAGGTGATTCCAGGAACCAAACCAGTGAAGGTCGAGGTATCGCCCATGGCCACATCGGGTGCCTGATAGCTTGATGTATAGGGTACGGAATAAGAATCCAGTATGCCGAATTCGTAGTCGTTGCTTCCGACCAAAGAAGAAACCGTAACGATTGCCGTACCGCCAGTGGCACAATCGGCTGTTGCCGTTGAAACATCGATGTCAAGATCATCCGGGGGCGAGGCAATGATATTGGTGGTTCTAAAGGAGCAACCATTGGCATCCACGACATCCACTTCATAAATACCGAATTCAAGGATGGCAAAAGTATGGTCTTCCCCGCCCATAGTGGTATTATAGGTCGCATTGTACCCATTGTTCCCGGTTAAATAATAAGTGTATTCCGCCGTACCCCCGGTTAAATTTTCCACCGTGATCGATCCGGGATCGGTTCCGGTTCCGGGATCACAGGTAATCGGGATCAGCGTAATATCATAATTGATGGCATCAGGCTGACTTATAGTGATGGTACCGGTATCGGAACATGATTTTGAATCCGATACGGTGATTTGATAATCTCCCGCGGGTAATCCAGACACCTGGGTACCATAGTCGGTGGAGGTCGTGGTATTGTATACATTGATGGTAAATGGAGCCACCCCGAAATTTGGATCTATATTCACCTCGATAGCCGCCCCTGAATCACCAAAACATAGAATGAATTGTGTTTGTACAATACCTGTGATAACAGGGTTTGTGATGGGGTTCACGGTCACTTGGGATGTCGCCGTACAGCCCTGGGCATCGGTAACCCTAAATATATAATCGCCAGCGGCTGCAGTGGTATATGGAAAACCAGCAAGGGGGGCGAAAGTTCCCGAACCACTATCAACCTCATAAGAATAAGGGGCTGATCCACCATTGACGTTCAAATCGATTTGGGCATCCGGACTGGCACTACAATCAAGATCTTTTACCAAGATGGCATCTGCCGTTAATTCTGGATATATGTCCTGTACTACATCATCGGAGCAACCGTTGCTATCCAAAACAGTAAACGTATAGTTGCCGGGAATAAGATCGGCAAAGGTATTCGATGTTTGGGTGGGTCCGCCGTTGATGCTATAATAATATGGTGCCAATCCGCCAGATGCACCCACAACAATGGTCGCAAGGCTGGTTGATTGATAACATAGATTGGAAGTCGGATCGATACTGGCTACGGGATTGGTCGGGTTGACGATATCGAAGGTATCGGTCACGGTGCAGCCGCCCCCATCGGTGACACTGATGGTATAAGTGCCGAGCTGATCCAGGTCGGCGAACAAGTTGCTGGCCTGTGGCCCGAGCACAATGCTATCGGGCTGTTCGAGTGAATAGGTGTACCCTCCCCATCCGTCGGTGGCGGTGATGGTCACCGATCCGTCGGCCGAACAGGTCAGGGGCGATACCACGAACGTAAAAGCCAACGGCAATGCAGGCTCGCTCACAGTGATGGTATCGGTATCGGTACAGCCGGTGGTCTCATCGGTGACCACGATGGTGTAGTCGCCCGCAGCAAGGCCGATATGGTTGATCGTGGCTGCAGATTGGCCGGTAATGGCCGCAGCTCCATTGATGGAATAGGCATAGGTGGTCGTAAATCCGCTTACGGCAAAATCCACGGCCCCATCGGACGCACCCACACAGGAGGCATTACTGACCAGGGACCCCAAGACTTGGATAGGGGCGACCGGGGTAATGGTAAAATTCTCATCATAAAAACAGCCGTTGGCATCGGTGACCCTGAAGGTATAGGTGTCGGGGTCAAGCCCCAAGAATACGTTGTTGTTGCCGTTGGGCACTGCCACCGGGGCGATGATTTCATAGGTAATGGCCCCGGTTCCGTCGGTTACGGTCAGGGTCACATCGGAAGTCTGTGCGGGACAGTTGGGCGCCGTTGCCGCAAACGAAATATCCGTTGGAGGGTCCAGGGCGGGAATGATGACGGGAAGGGTAGTAAATACGCAACCGTTGGCATCACGCACATATATCGTGTAGGTTCCATCGGTAAGGCCTGCAAAGGTATCCGGGGCGCCAAAAGTGACGCCGTCGATGCTATATTCATAAGGCGCGGTTCCCCCGGTAATGTTTTGGGCTTGTATCGTCCCGTCCTGTAGACATGTATAGGGTTGAATCAAGACCGCATCGGCGTTGATGGGGTTCGGGGCGGTAAGCGTTGCACTATCAGTGTAGGTACAGCCCTTGCTGTCCTGTACAGTATAATTATAAATGCCTGCGTTAAGGCCGGTATATAGGGTCTGAGGGGAAAGTCCGGCTCCGTCGAAGTCGACCTGGTAGGGCGCCGTCCCGAAGTTCGGGTCTATGATGATCTCCACGGTGCCGTCGGCCGCACCATCACAGGTCGGATCGGTTGTATTGTGGGTGGCCACCGGATAGGTGATCGGGTCGATCACCACGGTGGTCTGTGCGGTACACCCTTCGCTGTCGGTGATCAGGAAGATGAAGGTTCCGTCGACGGCAGTGGTATGGCTAAAGGCGTTGCCCACCACTGGGGTGCTTGCACCTCCGTTCACCTGATAGGCGAAGGCGGCATAACCACCATTGATGGTGATATCGATGACCGCATCCGGGGATCCGGTACAGTCGAGTTCTTTGGTCAATGTGGCTGAGACCGACAATTGCGGTGCTATGGTCACGGTATTGGAGGTCCCGCTACACCCGTAGGCATCGGTGACCACCACGGTATAGGAGCCCGGCGTCAGGTTGTTGAACACGTTCCCGACCTGTGACGGCGCGCCGTTCAGGCTATAGGTATATGGCGAAACGCCACCTGCCGCATTGGCGGTAAGGCTGACTCCGGTCGCCGGATCGTAGCACAGGTCGGTGGTGGGGTCCAGGGTCACGGTCGGGTTGGCCGGCGCGACGATGTCGAGGGTATCGGTGATGGTACATCCGCCGGTATCGGTGACGCTCACGGTATAGGTGCCTATAAGGTCGAGCCCGGGGAAGACGTTGCTTGCCTGCGGCCCGAGTATGCTCAGGTCGGGTTTCTGTACCTGGTAGCTGTACCCGCCCCATCCGTCGGTGGCGGTGATGGTCACCGAACCGTCGGCGTTACAGCTAAGCGGGGTGAGCACATAGGTGAAGGCCAAGGGCACGGCAGGTTCGCTGACGGTAATGGTAACCGACGCGCTACAGTTGGTTTCTTCATCCCTTACCAATATCGTATAATCCCCGGCGATAAGCCCGGTTAGGCTAATGGTAAGGTCATCTTCATTGTCATCGATCGGACCACCATTTATTGAAAATTCGTATTTGTCATCAAAATCAGCAATATTGAACAATATTTCCCCGTCGTTACCCCCAACACAGGATACGTCACTGATCAGCTGCCCTACCACGGTTATTTTTTGTAAGGGTTCAATGGTGAAATCGGCGTCTAGACGAACAGCCATTCGCATCGGTAACCCTGGCGGTATAGGTTCCTGGCGAAAGACCATCAAAAGTGCCTTCGTCTCCTGAAACGGAAGTTGACGGGATGGCAATAGGGGCGATTATTTCGAAAGTATAAGGTGCTTTTCCATCATGCACGTGCAGCGTTACATCGGAAGTTTCATCAGGGCAGCTGACATCGGTCATATCCCGTACATGAAGCCTGTTCGGCACTTTTACGTCATCGATTTTTACTTTATTGGTGATAAACGTACAGCCATTCGCATCCCGGATGAATATTTCATAGTCGCCATCTGTAAGACCAGAAAATGTTTCGGCCCCGGCACCGGACACAAAGTTGATGCCGTCAATGCTATATTCATAGGGCGCTGTTCCCCCTGTGACGTTTTGGGCCTCGATGGTTCCGGTTTGAACACAGGTATAAGGCTGTATTAGTACCGCATCGGCATCGATTTTGGCCGGATCGTTAAGCGTAACGCTTCCATTATAGGTACAGCCCTTGCTGTCTTGTACGATATAGTTGTAAGTCTTGTCATCAAGGCCGGTGTAAAGCGTTTGGGCCGACAATCCATTACCGTCGAAGTCGACCTGGTAGGGCGCCGTCCCGAAGTTCGGGTCTATGATGATTTCAACGCTGCCGTCGTTGGCACCGTCGCAGCTAGGGTCGGTAGCATTATGGGTGGCCACCGGATTGGTGATCGGATCGATCACCACGGTGGTCTGCGCGGTACAGCCTTCGCTGTCTGTGATCAGGAAAGTGAAGGTTCCGTCGACGGCGGTGGTATGGCTAAAGGTGTTCCCGACCACGGGCGTGCTGGCGCCCCCGTCCACTTGGTAGGCGAAGGCGGCATAACCGCCGTTGATGGTGATATCGATGACCGCATCCGGGGATCCGGTACAGTCGAGTTCCTTGGCCAGTGTGGCGGAGACCGACAATTGCGGTTCTATGGTCACTGTATTGGAGGTCCCGCTGCATCCGTAGGCATCGGTGACCACCACGGTATAGGAGCCCGGCGTCAGGTTGTTGAACACGTTCCCGACCTGTGAAGGTGCGCCGTTCAGGCTATAGGTATATGGCGAAACGCCACCTGCCGCATTGGCGGTAAGGCTGACTCCGGTCGCCGGATCGTAGCACAGGTCGGTGGTGGGGTCCAGGGTCACGGTCGGGTTGGCCGGCGCGACGATGTCGAAGGTCTGGGTCACGGTGCAGCCGCCCCCATCGGTGACGCTGATGGTATAGGTGCCGGTAAGGTCGAGCCCGGGGAAGACGTTGCTTGCCTGCGGCCCGAGTATGCTAAGGTCGGGTTTCTGTACCTGGTAGCTGTACCCGCCCCATCCGTCGGTGGCGGTGATGGTCACCGAACCGTCGGCGTTACAGCTCAGCGGGGTGAGCACATAGGTGAAGGCCAAGGGCACGGCAGGTTCGCTGACGGTAATGGTGTCGGTATCGGTACATAAGGTGGTCTCATCGGTGACCAGAATATCGTAATTGCCGGGGGCAAGACTGTTCAGGTTAATCGTGGCCGCTGATTGTCCGGTAATGGCCGCACCACTATTGATGGAATAGGCATAAGTGGTCGCAAATCCGCTCACGGCAAAGTCCACTCGCCCATCGTCAGCCCCTACGCAGGACACGTCGTTAATAAGTGTGCCGGCCACGGTTATTGGGGCGACTGCATTTATGGTCAGGTTCTCGTCATAAGAACAACCGTTTGCATCTGTGACCCTGAAGGTATAGGTGTTGGGGTCCAGTCCCAAGAATACGTTGTTGTTGCCGTTGTTCACGGCCGCCGGGGCGATGATTTCATAGGTGATGGCTCCCGTACCATCCGAAACGGTAAGGGTCACATCGGAAGTCTGTGCTGGACAGTTGGGTGCTGTTGCCGCAAAGGAGATGTCCGTTGGCGGGTCAAGTGCAGGGATGATTACCGCTGGGGTCACAAAGGTACAACCGCTTGCATCGCGGACCGTGATCGTATAGGTCCCATCGGTAAGTCCGGTAAAGGTATCGGAGCCCACAAAAGTGATGCCGTCGATGCTGTAGGAATATCCAGGGGTTCCACCGGTTACGTTTTGTGCCTGTATCGTTCCGTCTTGCAAACAGGTATAGGGCTGGGTCAAGGCCGCGTCCGCCGAAATGCCGTCTACAGGACCACCGATGGTGAAATTTTCCTGAAGATCACATGAATTCGGACCATTGGTCTGAACTATTTCCAAGAGGTAATCACCTTGGGGCAAGTTGATAAATGTGCCTGAGGCATTTGTAATCGTCGTATTATCCGGATAGGTTAAGAAATAGGTCAAGGTAAAACCGTTGCTGTTGGTGACGTTGACGGAAATAGACCCATCTTCAATGCCAAAACAGGTTTCATCAGTAAAGGAGGTGGTATATTCGATTTCCAACTCGGTAAGGCTTACCGTATTTGAAAAGACATAACAATTGTTATCATCGACCACAACAAAAGTGTAATCGCCAGGAGCGGTAATCTGAAAATCAACACTGGCTTGATATTCCGAAGCGGGAATATCCTGTACGGTGGGATAGGAAGTAATCGTGGTACCACCTTCATCCACATAGGTCCAAATCGCGTAAGAATAAGGCGCCACCCCGCCGGTAGCGTCCATTCGAACGATCCCATTTCCACAAATGATCTGTTGTACAACATTAGCGCTCAAGGCCAAATCGTCCTCATCCACAACGGTAACCTGTTCACTATGGAAACAGCCATCGTCGGTGCGGGCAATGGCAATATAGTTACCTGGGTTTAGGTCGCTAAAGGTAAAATTGTTGTCTGGTTGGGCGGCTTCATTATCAACCAACGTTCCCAATCCGCCATTGGAACCATCATCCAATCTGATTTCGTATTCGTAGTTAGGTTCTACGTTCGACACTTGAAAGTTGATAGATCCAAGCGCTATACAAGTCGCCGGCGTGGTGCTGACCGCAACTTGAAAATCCCTTTCCAAAATACCGATATCGGGCGTGGTGAAGATACAAGCGCCCGGAATAGGTGTTCCGGAACCATCCAATTGGGTGACCTCAATGCGGTACCCGCCATTTTGTCCAGGGCCAAAATCAAAGCTCGGGCCATTGTTTGCGCTGAAGGGAGTCAAAATAGCATTGGTCGACGCGTTCACCAATTGATATCCATAACCATTCCCCAGATTGGTAATGGTAATATTTCCAGGGGTAGTACAGATAATATCGTTCTTGTCGTATTGAAGATCGAGGGTATTCTGGAAAACGTTGAAATAGAATCGATTGGTACAACCATTTTGATAAGTAACGGCCAAGCGGTATTTGCCTTCACTGGCTACCGTATAATTGTTGCCTGCGCCAACCGGGCTCCAGGTACAGGATAGGTCTTTATTGGCACAATCATCCCCTACTGCGGCACAACTTGCCTCATCCAGTTTTTCCCAAGTCAAACTCTGGGCGTCGACAATATTTACCTGTAACAGTTTGGTGTCATTGATGCCGCAAAGGAATAATTTGGGCAGCAACGATCCATCGGTGGAACAGGTCACGATTTCGCCTTCAATGTCATTCGATGGGTCGGCATCGCCGTTCACCGAATTGAAATAGGTGATAATAGGGTTGGCCTGGTTCGATCCATAGGGCTCTACAGTGATGATTTCCTTAAATCCTTTACAGGGATCGGTGGCGATTTTATCGACGATATAGGTGCCCAACTGTGTAACCACCATGGTGCTGGGGTCATTATCCGGATCACCGTCGTTGAGCACGGTATCGGAAGCATCGATCTGACCGTTGTTATTATCGTCCCTTACCCAATCATAACCATCAAAACCATCACCTGCATCAAGCATTACGCTACTACCGCAGAGTTCAACCGTTCTGTTGAAATTACAGTCTGAAAGGTCGTCAAGTAAAAAGTTGGTCGCGCCGGGTACCACGAATCCGCAACTGTCGAAATCGGAAACACTGGGGTCATCGGTGATCTGGGCCGTATTTTCAACTCCTTGGTAGGTGGCATAGGCCAGATTTTGGATAAGGTCGGAACAGGCATTTACAAAATCGTAGCAATTTTCTGCCACCTGTACCCGCATGCGAATATTATAAACGGGGTCTCCCTCTTCCACGCGGTTGTTGGGTACTGTAAAAAGCACCGTCCTTGTTGCTGCATCATAGCTATAGGTAACCCCCGGAGGCAAAACGAAGTTTGACTCGTCCAAGGTCACATTGATGGGCAATATATCCCTAATGGTGAAATTGGCAGCATCATCATTTCCGATGTTTTGGAATGACAGCACATAATCCAGGGTTTGTCCCAGGTTTACCCCTTGGCCCGTAATATCGTTCCCGCCAATATCCTCAACGCGTTTTTCCAAAACGATGTTGGGCGCAATGATTTCGACGTCGAACGAGGCAAAGAAAATATCGTATTTGTCCTGAGAGGAACTGGCCCTAAGGATCGCATTGGTGGCATCGTTCGGGATGACGGCATTGAAATTATTGGCAATCTGCAAGAGGTCAACATCCCACCCTAAAGTATTAACACTGTTAGGATTACGGGTGGTAACAATAGCATCAAACAGGGTGATGTTTGAATTGAAGAAATTATTGGTGGGATTCTGCGTGTTGCCTAAAGCCGTAAATGTGGGAAGGCCGCCGGCCCTGATCGATAGTCCATCACCGGAAATTTTATTGTCGCCTTCGAGGGCCGCCACCCCAATATTCGCATTCACGGGAAATGGTGCGGGAAGGGTGGTAAATCCGTTAATGGGAATGTCAACGGTTTGTCCAGATTTAATGCCGGCATAACCGTCAAATGTGGTGATGAATTTACTGCCGGGAAGGTTCGGATTTTCATAGACCACGACCATGGTCCATCCCCCAGACACCCCTCCGGATATGCTGCTGCCGGTACTTACCCTGATATTGCCTACGAAATAATCGCCGTTTGGATCGGGCATGGCCGAAACCAAGGAGGTAATGTCTTTGTAGCAAGCGTACGGACTGTAATATCCAAAATCTACATCTCCGGCACCATCAAAAATGATTTCATCGGCGGTGATGTCTTGATAAGCGCCTCCAGGGAGACTCAGTTTAACTTGATTGATGTTGCTCCTGTTGGCGTTGACATATACGGCCGACCAATAAAGCCCGGCATAGCGAACCTTTGCACAGCTTGCATCGGGAATGTCGAGCGTGGCACTACTAGAATTGAACGTTGTGGCATCCCCATCAACGTCGATGTACTGCATGTTTAAATTATCGTTGTAATCGGAAGCGTTCCCGGTATTGTTATAGGGGTCGTTAGGGGTGGTGGCAGGGTAACAGACCCTATTGCGACCTCTTCCTACACAATAGGCAGCTTGTTGGGCACTGACAATGTTGTTCGCTATAAAGGTGATTTCTCCGCGGATATCATTTTCATACCGGATGTCAAAATTATTTTTTACCTGCGAGAATGCCGTAAAACTGCCTATAAAAAGTAAGCAAATCAGTAGGAGAAATTTGGGAGACTTAATTTTCATCTGGTAAGCAAGTTTGGTTTTACAAGCAAGCATTTATACAATGGTCTTTCTATTGGGTTTGGCTAACGTTCAAATTTTAAGGCTGCTGTTAAAAAAAATGCGATAAAACGGAAACTACCAACCACAAATATTCACCTTATTAATAAGCCTTAGAACTTAATGTTGTGGCATGGTCCATTTATGTTGTGAAACACGATTTTAACAAGGTTTGAATTTGTCAAACACCATATTTTTATGGGCTAGGTTGTAGTTCTGTAAGAAATCGAAAAGAAGAAAGAACAACTAAATTGCATCCTTGAAAAAGGAAGAATCCAATACTATTTGAGTGGAATTACTGCAATTCGCCATTCAGATAATCAACCTTAAAAGAAAGTTTTAAATCTGAATTGATCGTCAAAAAAGAGAACTTGCCAACCTTATGGAAGTAATGAACAGCCCGTGCGAAAAATAGGTATTGGCGCGCCCCTTTGGAATGAATTCCTTCCGACATTAAAAGTTGTGAGGCTTCCAAAAAAAGGGACAACGATTTCAAAGGGGTCGTTCACAACATGTACTGCGACCCCAAAAATCACTGGAGCCAGCCTATTGTAGAATGAATTTGAACAGAATGAAGGGATGGCCTGTCGACAATGCGTTATGCCAATCGGTTTGGTTTCACGCGCATGATCCACATTTTATCGTTATAGGAATCATTTAACCTTGTATAGTAGGAAATAAGGGCGTTGTTCCATGATTCGTGGCGCTTGAGGTATACATACCGCCAGTTGTTTTCGGGATTGATGAAATAGCTCGCGCTCAAACCATAGGAATTCAATAATTTAATAAATCGGCTGGCGTTGTTCGGGTTGGCGAAAACATTGGCTATGATATAGAATCCGGATCCGACACCATCGATTTTGTAGGTTTTGGAATTGACCTCGTTGGCGGAGACTTTATCTTTGACCACAACATTCTTCCTTAACACGTCTACCTCATATTTCGAGGTTTTCTCCTTAATTTTTTCAACATTACTGGCATAGGCCTCGTTGGTGTATCGGTTATCGACGTTCATGATCCATTTTGGCCCGCTATAATTGCCTCCCAAATCGCTCTTGTAGGCATTCGCGGCATCTTCCCAGGTATCATACCTTTCGAGATATACATATTTGAGTCCGTTTGCAGGGTTGTCGATATAACTTGAAGCGATTCCTTTTTCGTCCAGCCCCTTCATGAACTTCTCCATGTATTGGCCGCCTTTATAGACATTTGCAACGATGTAATAGCCATCGGCCACTCCTTCAAGGTTCTTGAATTTTCTGCTTTTTATATCAACTTCTTCCTTGGAAATCGTATGGGTTTCCGTGGTGTTTACTTTGTCTATCGCTGCAGTTGGCCTTTGGGGCGTTTTTTCAACAGCCGCAATAGCGTCCTGTTTTATAGGCCGCGTCGTTTTTACATTAATTTCTGCTGCATTGTTACGTTTCCCGTTATCGGGCACATATCCATCGTTGCTGTTGTTCTTGGCGAGTGCTTGCGGCTTTTCCTGGCCTGCCAAAAAGAGGGCTTCGGCCTTGTTTTCAATATCCGGACGTTCGCCATTGGTTTCCTGTCGTACCATTTTCATGACCAACTCGAATCTTCGTTCCAGATCTTTCTGTCTGTTGGCTTCCAGTGAATCTTGACGGAACATCAGCTCCGCGATTATGGCATCATTTTCAGCCAGTTTTCTTTTGAGTTCTTCAATGTCCTCATTGTCCGCTAGGTCGTTTTGGTCGATTTCCCCTGCTTCTGCAAGATCATCATTACCTTCTTCAAGCATGACTCGGTCTTCGGTAAGATTTGGCGTGAAGGAATAGGCGAATGAAATTTCATGGGTCACACCCAAATTATCAAAATCGGTGGCCAAGCCTTTTTCCATGGTATATCCAAGGGAAAGTCTTTGGTTGATATTGAAGCCCACCCCTGCCGACGCGCCGTAGAAACTGTCGTAGCCTCCCTGTAACCAACCAAGTTTCGGAAGGTCTAAGATAAGGCTGCCCCCCAGGGAGACATCACTGGCGTTATTCGATCTCGCTCTTTGGCTGTTCATTCGAACACGTCCCAAGGGCATCAATCGGGCACTTTCCATAATTCCGGAACCTGACTCGAAAGTGTGGGTGTACTGTAAATGTGCCGAATAGGCCTTGTCTCCGAAATCGGATAACGACTTACTGGTCTTTAAATTATATTCGATGAGGTTCTCCGCATAGGCGCCAAAGTCGAACTTACCATAGGAAAGGTTAAAACCGGGCTGGAACGACAGTATATTACTGTCTTCAGTGCCGTTCAAAAGAAAATCGTTGGTGTCAATGACATCCACATTGTTTCTATTGAGGCCGGTGCTATAGTAGGCTAAGTTGCCCCCGAAGGTAAAATTGCTTTTATCGCTAAGTTTGATTCCATAGGCATAGTTGGCCAAAATCCCAATGTTCTGAATGGGACCGATTTTTTGGGAGTAAAGGCTAAGGCCCAACCCGCTGCGATCTCCGATGCGGCCGCTGTAGCTCAAAAAGTAGGTTTGGTCGTTATCCTGAAATTGTACCGATTGGTTTCTGTGTAATAGATTCACATAAGACTTGTCTTCACGCACGGTGGAGAAAGTAGGATTGATCAGAAACCGGTTGAACTTTAAAAGGTTCTGGGGCGCGACACGGTATGGCAAAATGGGATCATCTTGCTGCGCCTGCACAGTGGTCGTTAGGGCCTGTATGGCCAATAACAATGGGAGTATGTATTTTAAAAGCTTCATTTCGGATTTATCGAATAACTGTTATGGTGCCTTTTTTAAGGGTTGTTGAGGCGTTCTTCACCACATAATAGAACACCATATTTTGACTTTGGAAGGACATGGATGATGAAGGCCAGTTGTTTTGGTACCCCATTACGTTGAGTACTTCCGCGCCTCTATCATTATAGATGATGACGTTGACATCGTTTTTGTTCGAATAGGAATTGGGAATGATCCATTGATCGTTCGCTCCGTCCCCATTGGGCGTGATAACGTTCGGTATATTAAAAAGATCCAAGTACACCGCGGTCAGTTGTTTGGTAACCTGACAGTTGTCAATATTGGAGACTAAGATGTATTCCCCTTCTTGGGTAAAGGTCATCGTATCGCTATTGCTCATCAGGTTGTTGTTGGTGTCAAACCATTGGTAGCTTGTTCCTCCCCTTACCGTTACCGTTTTTGAACTGCCTTCAGGGAATACGATATCACCGTCTACATCCAATTGAATAAGACTGTCATCAAATGTTGTAATGGTGATTTCATTGGATATCAGGTCACATCCATTTTTTTCTATAACCAATCGGTATATTCCATGAGCTCCAACTTCTAAAGCAAGACTGGCGGTATCGATCGAGGATCCATCGCGCTCCCAAGAGAAAGTTTCCCCGCTTAGGTCGGTTGTAGTGGTTATAGTGATGGTTTCCGTGCCATTGCAGTAAACGGTACCCGTGCTGTTGATGGTCAAGTTTTCATTGGTCAATAGCTGAACCGACAAGGCATTCGAGGTATCGGAATAGGTGCTCAGAGTGGCATCCAAAGTATAAGTGCCATTTTCGGCGGTGTTGGTTAGGCTGATACTTTTTGCAGTCTCCCCGGCTACATTTGACCCGTCTTTTTTCCACTGATAGGTAAATGAATCTTCCAGGGAAGCGGTAACATCGGTCTTACTGCCATTGAGCGCAACGGCATTGATGGTACTGACTTCCAGAACCATGCTGGTACTGACACATGCGGTATAGGCCGAAGCATAATCAACGATAACTTCAAATGAATCGGGAACGGTGACGGTGGTACTCTCCGAATTTTTCTTGGTCCCCGGACAGGTGCCGCCGTTTTGGGTAACTTCAACATAATAGGTGCCCTCTTGGGTCACCGATAAGCTGTTGCTATCTGTACCTACCGGACTACCATTTCGGTACCATTGATAGTTCGGGGAGCTCGCTGTGGTAGTGGCACTCAAAGTTTGGGATTGTGATGGCAACACCACAAGGTTCGCGGCATTGTTGCGCGTAACGGTAAAACTGTCTGCATTGGTCATCGTTACGGCCGCAGAACGTTCATTACAGATGCCGGTAGCCGAAATCTCAACCTGATAGTCACCTTCAAATCCGGCCGTATTGGCATCCACGGTATAAGATGTTCCCGTGGCACCGGGTATTGCGGTATTGTCCTTGAACCATTGATAGGCCCAGGATGGATCGGTAAGATTGATACTGAGTACTTCTGTATCGCCTACACATAGTGAGGTCTTGGAAGGTGGATTGATCGCGATTCCCATTCCGGAACCGCCTATGGTCACCATGGTGAAATTCGAATCGGTATTTCCGGAACCGGTACAGGTCACACCATAGTCGATGAAGGCCTGGTATACGCCATTGGAATCTGCCAAGACCGATGGGCCCGTGGCAGCAAGGGTGGAACCATTTTTTTGCCAAATGTATTGGTAGGTGTTCGGGTTCGCCACATTATCTACCTGCATGGTCACGGGACCGGTACTACAGACGTCGCCTGAGGTGCCGTCGCCATTCGGACTGATATGAAGATTGGTCACTACATCCATATAATACATATTGTATGCGGCGGATTCGGAACTTGTTTTGGGTGGACTGGTGCTTCTGACACGAATTTTGTAGCCGGCACCCCTGGTATTGGTTGGTATCGAAAATTCAAAACCTGGGTTCTGCACAAGGGCGTTGCTGGTTTCCCTGGCCAATTCTACCGGAGATGCAAAACTCCCGGTAGCATTCGATAATTCTAAGATCCATTCATTGTCAAGATTGGGCGTACCCACCCAAGAAACCGTTGCATAGTATTGGTTAAAGCCACCGTTGGCCCCTGCGCAAATGGCACTCCATGGAGAATTGCCAGGTAAATTAGGGTTATCGGCAGGTTGTGGGGCATTGATCAATACTTGGGCCGAAGCCATTGTGGTGAACAACAATAGCAGCGTCAACAACGAAAAGGAATTGCGGTTGAATAGTTTTGTTCTCATAAGTAGTAGTTTTGGTTCTCTACCCTCGCTATCGTTATGATTCGGGTTGGGGGAAAACGGTTCATATTTCATTTTTATGTTCAATTCGCTTTGCCCCAACGATTTCAGTACCTTAATACGGTATTGAACAACAAATATGTCATATAATAATGCGGTGTGAAATTTAATGTTGTAGCATCTCCCAAATATGTTGTGAAACGCGATTAATCTAGGGTGAGCTACGAATATCGCCTGCCATATTACCATTTTCCCTACTTTTGTGCCTTCAAAATGAATATCATGGGCGAGGATGAAAGATCTCTCAATTTTATAGAGCATATCATAGAAGAAGATTTAACTAATGATTTTCCCAAAGAAGCATTGCGATTTCGTTTTCCTCCGGAACCCAACGGATACCTTCATATCGGCCACGCAAGCTCGATTTGTTTGAATTTCGGATTGGGGTTACGCTATGGCGCACCCGTGAACTTAAGGTTCGACGATACGAATCCTGCCAAGGAAGAACAGGAGTTTGTGGACGCCATAAAGGAAGACGTTGCCTGGCTGGGCTTTCAGTGGGATACTGAACGGTATGCTTCTGATTATTTCCCACAACTATATACTTGGGCGGTGGAGTTGATCAAGGAGGATAAGGCCTATGTAGACAGCCAATCCTCGGAAGAAATGGCGGCTCAAAAAGGCTCTCCTACAGAGCCAGGTACCGCCAGTCCTTTCAGAAATCGTTCGGTTGCCGAAAATCTGGAACTTTTCGAAGGGATGAAATTGGGCAAGTTCGAGGAAGGAACCCACGTACTTAGGGCTAAGATTGATATGGCCTCCCCGAACATGTTGATGCGGGACCCGATCATGTACCGTATCCTTCACCGGGCCCACCACCGTACTAATACCGATTGGTGTATTTATCCGATGTATGATTGGACACATGGGGAAAGCGATTATATCGAACAGGTATCCCATTCGCTTTGTACACTCGAATTTGCCATGCACCGTGAATTGTACGATTGGTTTTTGGATCAAGTGTATGAGTCGGGAAAAATAAGGCCAAAGCAAAGGGAATTCGCTAGGCGTAACCTGAGCCACACTGTGGTCAGCAAAAGAAAATTACTGCAATTGGTGACTCTGGGAATCGTCACGGGCTGGGATGATCCGAGAATGTCGACCATATCTGGACTGAGAAGAAGGGGCTATACCCCTGAATCGATCCGGAATTTTGCGGATACCATAGGAATCGCCAAACGAGAAAACCTGATCGATGTCTCCCTCCTGGAATTTCATGTTCGGGAGCATTTGAACAAGATCGCGCCAAGGGTAATGGCAGTTTTGGATCCGGTAAAAGTGGTGCTCGTGAATTACCCCGAAGGCAAAGAGGAATGGCTCGTAGCGGAAAACAATCCAGAGGATGAAAGCGCGGGAACAAGGCAATTGCCCTTTTCGAGAACATTGTATATAGAAAGGGACGATTTTATGGAAGAAGCGAACCGGAAGTTTTTTAGATTGAAACTGGGCGGAGAGGTACGGCTGAAGAACGGTTATATCATCAAGGCCGAAAGTTGTGAGAAGGATGGGAATGGCATCATAACCGAAATACACTGTACCTACGATCCAAAGAGTAAGAGCGGTAGCGGAACTGAAGAAAGTTTGCGTAAAGTAAAGGGCACCCTCCATTGGGTTTCCATTAAACACGCCATTGAAGCGGAAGTAAGATTGTACGACCGTCTTTTTACCGAAGAAAGCCCCGACACACATAAAGACAGGGATTTTCTGGAATTCATCAACCCAAATTCATTGGAAAGCATCACCGGATATTTGGAACCGAGTTTTGAGGGCGCCAAGGCCGGAGATCGTTTTCAGTTTCAGCGATTGGGATACTTTTGTGTAGATTCCGATAGTACCGCTAAAAAATTGGTCTTTAATCGAACCGTGGGATTGCGTGATACCTGGGCCAAAATAATGGACAAGGAATAGCATAGCTATTCTCTATATAAAATTAGAAAACAATTGGTATATACTATTTGATATGGCCGATTTGTGGCCTTTTGGATCACATTTTTGGATTCGGGCCTTGGTAAACCCCATCTTAGGGTCTTTGCCTTCGCGAAAAGCTTCCCAAATCGATTTATGCCCTTTGAAGTACCACAGGGGGGCGGACCAAGCTTGTGGGGATTCCCTTTTAGCAAAAAAAGAAAGCCCCTCTTCCCTGAAAGGAAAAAGGGGCTTGCAAAATATAACCGAAGGCTACTCCTTCTTTTTGGTGTTCTTTTCTTTCATGCTTTCCCCGATCATGTTGCTTGCCGTAAAAGAGGCTACCATGTTATTGAGCATATCGCTTCCGGCTTGCGGGGAGTTTGGCAATAAGATCAAATTGGCATTGGTATGTTCCCCTATCGATTGGAGCGTATCGTAATGTTGTGTCACCACGATAAGGGCCGATGCTTCCTGTGAGTTGATACCTACCTTGTTCAACACTTCAACAGACTCTTCCAATCCCCTAGCGATTTCCCTCCGCTGATCGGCAATCCCCTGCCCCTGTAACCTTTTGCTCTCCGCCTCTGCTTTCGCTTTCTCTACAATAAGAATACGGGCCGCGTCACCCTCGAATTGTGCGGCAATTTTTTCGCGTTCCGATGCGTTGATCCTATTCATGGCTTCCTTCACCTGCGCATCCGGGTCGATATCCGTGACCAAGGTCTTGATAATGTCATACCCGTAATCGAGCATGGCCTCCTGTAATTCGGCTTTCACCGCAATCGCGATATCGTCTTTTTTCACGAATACGTCATCCAGTTTCATTTTGGGAACTTCGGCCCTCACCACATCGAAAACATAGGATGTAATCTGATCATGAGGATATTCCAATTTATAGAAGGCTTCATAGACCTTATCTTTCAAAACGACATATTGAACGGAGACTTTTAATTTTACGAAGACATCATCCAGTGTCTTGGTTTCTATGATCACGTCCAATTGCTGAATCTTTAAACCTACACGGGTCGCAATTCGGTCGACGAGGGGAATTTTCATCTGCAGTCCGGAATTGCGAATGCTTTGAAATCTGCCAAAACGTTCAATAATGACCGCGGTCTGTTGTTTTACGGTAAAAAAAGAGGAAAAAAGAATAATAAGCCCAAAAAGGAGCAGTGGTATAAGAATAAAACTTCCCATGGTTATGTGTTTAAATTAATCGACTTAAGATAGCATTACTTCGTGAAATCTGTAGCGTTTTTATGGGTTTTGTTACAAATCCATTGTATTGCGAAGAATATATTTTAAAGCACGAATAAGTTCGGGGGCCGTTTAAGCGGTTTGAAAGGTTTCGATCGCCTTCTGTATCCTTTTAGTTGTTTCCTCCCTGCCTAAGAGTGCCAAGATATCGAACAAATGGGGTCCTTTCAGGTCGCCAACAATGGCCAATCGCAATGCGGGCATCACCTTTCCAAAGGGCAATTCTTCTCTGGAAAGCCAGGCTTTTACGTCGGCCTCAACACTTTCGGAGGAAAATGAATCAAGAGAATTCAATAGGACCGCCAAACGATTCATTAATCCGGGGGTTTCTGTTTTCCATTGCTTTTTGACGGCAGCTTCGTTATACTGCTTGGGCGCCTTAAAGAAATAGTCGCCCAATTCCCAAAAGTCAGAAACAAAGGTCGCCCGTTCCTTGATGAGCGATACCACCTTGATGAGATAGTGCTTATCATCCAACACAGGACTGTCTATTCCCTTTTCAATGAGCAAAGTTCGAAAAGCGTCAGCCAGCTCGGGGTTGCTTCTTTCCTGTAAATAATGCTGATTGTACCATTTGGTTTTATCGGGGTCGAAACGTGCGCCCGACTTATGTACCCTTTCCAAACTGAAGGCTTGTACCAGCTGGTCCAAACCAAAAATTTCTTGTTCCGTTCCCGGGTTCCATCCCAAGAGGGCCAAGAAATTGACTACCGCCTCAGGAAAATAACCGGCTTCCCGATAACCAAGGGATTCGTTCCACGAAAGCGGAAAAACCGGGAATCCCAATTTTTCCCCATCCCTCTTGCTTAATTTCCCACTGCCCGTGGGTTTGAGAATTAGGGGCAAATGGGCAAATTGGGGAGCGGTCCACCCAAAGGCATCATATAACTGTTGATGCAAGGCCAGGGAAGGCAGCCATTCCTCTCCCCGAATAACATGGGTGATCTGCATAAGGTGGTCATCGACAATATTGGCCAAATGATAGGTGGGCATGCCATCGCTTTTAAACAATACTTTGTCATCGAGGATATTGGTATCGATTTCTATCTGTCCCCGAACTATATCGTTCAAAGCCAATTTCTGATCGGATGGGGTCAAAAAACGGATAACGTACTCCTCCCCCGCCGACAAACGTTTTTTTGTTTCTTGGACAGACATCGAAAGTGAGTTGTCCAATTTGAGGCGGTTGTGCCAATTGTAGATAAAGGTCTTTCCTTTTTCCTCATGGTCTTTTCTATGATAATCGAGCTTTTCATTGGTGTCAAAGGCATAGTAGGCCTTTCCCGACTGCACTAACTGATCCGCAAATTTTTGATAAAGGTGTTTTCGCTCAGATTGCCGATATGGACCAAAAGGCCCTTCCTTTCCGGGACCTTCGTCAAAGGGAATGCCGCACCAGTTCAGGGAATCAACGATATACTGTTCCGCCCCATCCACATAACGGTTCTGGTCGGTATCTTCTATCCGAAGTATAAATTGACCCCCATGTTTTTTGGCAAAAAGATAATTGAAAAGTGCGGTACGTACGCCCCCAATGTGTAAAGGCCCGGTTGGACTTGGTGCAAAACGCACGCGTATTTTTTGGTTCATGCTGCAAAATTAGGGGACAAAGTTACAAAAAAGCGCTGCAGTCAATGAAGATGTCGGGCATCTAAAACTATGGCATCCGAAAATGAAGGCTTGCCGGGCATCAGTACTTCATTTGATCGGGAATCCTGGGGTTCATCAATCTGAACCATAATGGCGGCATGAATGACAGAACCATTGAGGTGGGATATCCAAAGGGCATTTGTGGGGAAATATCGTGGTAATCGAGCAACTGGTACTTTTTAGACGATTTGTAATGATGGTCGCTGTGCCGGGTCAACTCATAGAGTACAATACGGCCCATCACATGGTTACTGTTCCAGGAATGAACCTCCCGAACCCGTTCATAGCGGCCCGAGGGCAATTTTTTACGCAATAGTCCGTAATGTTCAATGTAATTTACGGTTTCCAATAACAAAAAGCCAATGATGGCTGCGCCAAGAGCGAAAACGACTGCTTTAGTGCCGAAGAACAGAAAAACACAGGAGATGTATATTATTTCAATGATGGTGTACCACAACATATCGTTTTTAAGGGAGAATGTTCCCTGACCGTCCTGTTGTAACAATTTTGACTGTAATTTCCAGGCATTCACATATTGCCTGCTCACCGAGCTTAGCCAAAAGGAATATACCGATTGGTTGTATCTTGCACTTGCCGGATCTTCTTTGGTGGCCGCGTTGGCATGATGCCCAAAATTATGTTCGATGAAGAAATGCATATAGAAGGAGGGCAACAATAACAATTTGGCCAAGATACGGGAACCCAGATTGTTCCTATGTCCCAGCTCATGGGCGACATTTATGCCGTTCGTTCCCAGCACAATACCGGTGGAAATCATGAGGCCCACAAATTCAAAAGTGGAATGGTCGTGAAAGGCGACATCCCAAAGCGCATAAAACAGCAAACCATAAACAATTGGAATGTTCAGGTAAAGCATCCAGTCGAAAAGCTTGCTTTGTTCCTTCTTTTCCTTCATAGGGGACTCAAGGTTTCGCGAGTCTTGTGGCAAGAGCAGTTCCAGAAAAGGGATGATCACAAAAGCATAGATAGGGGTTATATAACTCCATCCGCCCTGTAAAACGAATGCGAATACGGCAGATAGGGGAATACTAAGGGCGGCCATATACTTTAAATCTTTCATCATGAAGCTTTTAACAATTTATTGATGCTTAAATTTGTGATATCAAGTATCTTGGTATTAAATATAGCGCAAATTGAAGATTTATCACAACGTCCTTAAGAAACTGGAAGGTTTTACCAGAAAGTATTATACCAAAATGCTCCTCAAAGGCGTGGTGCTGTTTTTGGCTTTGGGCTTGGTTTCTTTCGTGTTGATCATGACCGTGGAATACTATCTGTGGTTGAATTCCAATGGCAGGTTGATACTGTTGTTGGTGCTGGTTGGGGTGGAATTGTTTTTAATGTTCAAATACATCCTAACACCGCTGTTTTATTTATTTAAATTAAAAAAAGGAATAACCAACAAGCAAGCATCATTGCTGATCGGGAAACACTTTCCTGAAGTCAACGACAAGCTTTACAATTTGCTAGATCTGCTGGAAGACCAAAACCGGTCGGAGTTGCTTCTGGCAAGCATTGAACAACGGTCCAATGCCTTGAGCAATGTTCCATTTGCGAAGGCCGTGGCATTTAAGGAGAATTTGAAATACCTAAAGTACCTTTTGGTACCATTAAGTATATTTCTTTTGATCGCCTTAAGTGGTAACCTATCCTCTTTTTTCGGTTCTGCAAATAGGGTGGTCAATTATGACATGGCCTATGCACCACCTGCCCCCTTCCAATTCAGGATATTGAATAATGAACTAAGGGCGCTTGACGCAAAACCGTTTACGGTGCAATTGACAACATTTGGGGAAGTTCGTCCCGAAGTTGTTTCAATCATCATTGATGGAAAAGAAACCGTGCTTCCGGAAAGGGATGGGATTTTGGAGTACACTTTTAATCCTCCGTTGAATGCCGTCGATTTTTATTTTTTGGGAAGTGGTATTAAATCGAAGGAGTATACCTTGGAAGTGGTGAAAACGCCGGCCATACAAGATTTTAAATTGACTTTGGTCTATCCAGCATACACCAACAGACCTACTGAAACCATGGTAAGCAGCGGAAACGCAACATTTCCGGAAGGCACCTCGGTACTTTGGGAAATTATGGGACAGCATACCGACGACATTCGATTGTTGGCACAGGACACTGCCATTATATTTGGGAAGACCGGAGATCGGTTTGAATTGACCAAAAAGATTTTCGACAGGTTTCCCTATACCATAGCTACTTCCAATCGAAATGTTCGGGATTATGAAAAATTGGAGTATCGTTTCGATGTGATCAAGGATGCGTTTCCCACCATTAAGGCCAAAGAAGTGATCGATTCCTTGAATCCCAATATACGGTATTACCTGGGAGAAGCAACAGACGATTACATACTGAAGAGTATAAAACTGATTTATTACCCAAACAACAAACCAGGGGAGCAAAAGACGCTTGAGCTGGAGAACCCGAATGCAAATTTCAAACAGTTCTATTATACTTTTCCTTCCGGACTTGAATTAACCGTAGGGATTGATTATAGTTTCTATTTCGAAGCAACCGACAATGACGCGATTCATAAAGGAAAAAGCACCAAAAGTCAGGTATTTTCACTCGCATTGCTGAATCAGGACCAGCTGAGGGAACAAGAATTGGCCGCACAACAATTGCTCATTGAGAGCATGGACCAATCCCTCGAAAAGTTGAAGGAACAAAAGGAAACCCTAAATTCCATCAATCAAGGACAAAAGGAAAAGGACCAGCTAAAGTTCAATGACCAAAAACAGATAAAGGATTTTTTGAAAAAGCAACAACAGCAGGAAGGATTGATGCAGAAGTTCAGTAAAGAATTAAGGGAGAACCTGGAAAAAAGCGATGAGGATGACAAGTTGAACCAATTGTTAAGGGAACGATTGGAACGGCAGGAAATGGAAGCCAGAAAAAATGAAAGATTGTTGGAGGAACTCAACAAGGTTGCGGATAAAATCAACAAGGAGGATTTGGCCAAACGACTTGAAGAAATTGGAAAGCAACAACAGAATAATCAACGTAGTTTGGAACAGTTGCTGGAATTGACCAAACGGTATTATGTGACGGAAAAGGCAGCGCAGCTGTCAAAAGATTTAGAGCGGTTGGCATCGGAACAGGAAGAAATGACACAAAAAGCCATCGACAAGGATTCCACTTTGAAGGAGCAGGAAGAGTTGAATGAAACGTTCAAGGAAATGGCTGAGGAACTTGAAGAGCTCAGGAAGGATAATCAAGATTTGAAGAAACCCTTGTCGCTCGATATAGATGAAGAAAAGGCCGAATCGGTTAAAACCGACCAAAAGGAGGCATTGACTCAAATGGAACGTACCGTAGACGGTAAGGAAGACACAGAAACAAAGGGCAAGGAAAAAGTTCAGGAATCGGTTTCAAAGAAACAGAAATCCGCCGCACAGAAGATGAAGGAGATGTCCGAAGCTTTGGGCGAGTCGGCTTCGGGAGGAGGGGGCGGTTCGTCTACCGAGGAGGATGCGGAGATGCTGAGACAGATTTTGGATAATTTGATCACTTTTTCTTTCAAACAAGAATCGCTTTTTGAAAGTTTGGAACAATCCGATCCCGATGCTCCACAGTTTTCGGGAAGGGTAAGGGAACAAAAGGAACTAAGGGAATTGTTTGGCTATGTCGATGACAGTCTCTTTGCGCTTTCGTTAAGACAAGCGGAAGTGTCCGAATTCGTGAACGAGCAGATTACGGAAGTATATTACAATATCGATAAATCACTGGAAAGTATTGCGGACAATCAGTTATACCAAGGAGTATCGTATCAGAAGTATGTGTTGAATGCCTCCAACAGTCTTGCCGATTTTCTGGCGAACTTGCTTGATAATATGCAACAAAGCATGAAAATGGGACAAGGCTCAGGAGAGAGCAAGGAAGGGTTTCAACTACCGGACATCATTAAGGCGCAAGGGGAACTCAAGGAAAAAATGGAAGGCATGGGACAGTCCGGAAAGGGCAAACAGGAAAATGGTCAGGGAGAAGGGCAGAAGGGCAAGGGGCAAACCCAAGGTGATGGGGATAATGGTAAGGAAGGTAAGGAAGGTGAAGAAGGTAAAGGCGGTGAAAACGGGAACCAAGGAAATGGCAAGAACGGGCCCAACGGAAGCGATGGCAAGGGTGAGGGAAATGGGGGACAAGGCCAGGAACAGCCCAGTGAGGCCGAACTGCGGGAGATATATGAGATTTACAAACAGCAGCAGCAACTCAGACAGGAATTGGAAAACCAGCTTCAGGATATGATCAACAACGATGACCGCAAACTTGGGGATAAAATATTGCGGCAGATGGAAGATTTTGAGAATGAACTCTTGGAAAATGGGATAACCAATAGAGGATTGTCAAGAATTAATACCATTCGTTATGAATTGTTGAAATTGGAGAATGCAGCGATGAAACAGGGGAAAAAGCCGGAACGTGAAAGCAACATCAATCGGAATGCCTTTCAAAATCCTATTACCACAAAGCCTTTGTTATTAGAGAATTATCGAAACGAAGTTGAGATTTTACAACGACAAGCATTACCTTTGCGGCAAAATTTCCAGCTTAAGGTAAAGGAGTATTTTAAAAGCAATGATTGAATTTCATTATGAGATTGATTTTACAATTGATGAGGAACCGGAATATAGAAGTTGGGTGTCAAGTATATGCGTGTCGGAAAATTGGGAGGCGGGAGATTTGAGTTTTATTTTCTGTGCCGACGACTACTTGTTGGAGCTCAACAAGAAATATTTGAGCCATGACACCTATACCGACATCATTAGTTTTGATTATTCCGAGGGCCGATCAATAGCCGGAGATATTTTTGTTTCCGTGGAACGGGTAAGAGAGAATGCGATGTTGTTCGATACAACATTCTTGGAAGAACTGCGCAGGGTAATGGCACACGGGTTACTTCATTTGATGGGCTATAAAGACAAATCAAAAAAGGATATTGAGATCATGAGGAGGAAAGAATTGGAAAAAATGAAATTGTTCCACGTGGAACATTAAATTGACAAAAATATTGAAGGATTCAGGAGCAGCTTATGAAGCCTTGTAAACTTCCAAGTTGTGAAATGGCATAAAACAGAAAGTGATGTTCAACGAAGGGTATGATGTGATTGTGGTAGGAGGGGGACATGCCGGCGCAGAGGCAGCGGCCGCGGCTGCCAATATGGGGTCAAAAACCCTTTTGGTGACCATGAATTTGCAGACCATTGGGCAAATGTCCTGTAATCCTGCCATGGGAGGCATCGCTAAAGGGCAAATCGTACGGGAAATCGATGCCCTTGGCGGCTATAGTGGTATAGTGACCGACAAGTCGGCCATCCAGTTCAAAATGCTCAACAAATCAAAAGGGCCTGCGATGTGGAGCCCGCGCGCTCAAAACGATAGGATGCGGTTTGCGGAAGAATGGCGTTTGGCCTTGGAGAATACTCCAATGGTTGATTTTTATCAGGAAATGGTGTCGGGTATTCTTATTGAGAACGGGAAGGCCGTTGGTGTGCGCACGTCTTTGGGCATTGCGATAAGGTCAAAATCGGTCGTGTTGACCAATGGCACCTTTTTAAACGGACTAATACATATTGGGGAAAAGCAGCTGGGTGGTGGAAGGTCCGGGGAAAAGGCTTCAACAGGAATTACTGAGCAACTGGTATCCATTGGTTTTCAAAGTGGTAGAATGAAAACGGGAACACCTCCCAGGGTAGACGGGAGGTCTTTGGATTATTCGGTAATGGTGCCCCAACCAGGTGATGCGCAACCTGAAAAATTCTCGTATTCGGATAGCACCCAAGTGCTCAAGGCGCAAAGGGATTGCCACATGACCCATACCAGTAGCTTGGTACACGATTTGTTGAGGGAAGGTTTTGATCGCTCGCCCATGTTCAATGGCAGTATTCAAAGCATTGGACCACGTTATTGTCCCTCCATTGAAGATAAGATCAATCGATTTGCGGATAAGGACAGCCATCAGTTGTTCGTAGAACCTGAAGGATGGAATACCGTGGAGGTTTATGTCAACGGTTTTTCGACCTCATTACCGGAGGAGGTACAGTTCAAGGCGTTGCGATCGGTAAAAGGTTTCGAAAGGGTCAAGTTTTTTAGGCCGGGCTATGCCATTGAATATGATTATTTTCCGCCTACGCAGTTAAAACATAGCTTGGAGACCAAATTGGTCGAAAATCTTTATTTTGCCGGACAAATCAATGGTACCACCGGCTATGAGGAAGCAGCTTCACAAGGCTTGATGGCCGGAATTAATGCGCATTTGAAAATTCGGGAAAAGGATCCTTTTGTGCTGCAAAGGGATCAGGCCTATATCGGTGTGCTGATCGATGACCTGATCACAAAGGGAACCGAGGAGCCTTATAGAATGTTTACGTCTAGGGCGGAATATCGGACTTTGTTAAGACAGGACAACGCCGATCTTCGGCTCACGCCCAAAGGATTTGAATTAGGACTCGCAAAGGAAGATCGTTTGAGAAGAATGGAGGACAAAATGAAAAAGTCCGATTCGCTGGTGAATTTTTTCAGGGAAACCAGTGTGCTTCCCCATGACATCAATCCAATTTTGGAGGAAGTCGACTCTGCTTTGGTGCGGCAGTCGGACAAGATGTTCAAGTTGTTTTCACGCCCTAATGTAACCATGGACCATATGCTGCAACTGGAAACGGTTTCAGATTTTGTGGCCGAGAACGGTATGGGTAGGGAAGTGATGGAACAGGCAGAGATCCAAGTGAAATACTCAGGCTATATTGAGAAGGAAAAGAACAATGCGGATAAATTGCAACGGCTTGAGAATGTCAAAATCCCATCGGACTTTGATTATTCAAAATTGAAATCCCTCTCTTTTGAAGCCAGGGAAAAATTGAATGCCATTCGTCCCGTAACCATTGCGCAGGCCGCTCGGGTGAGCGGCGTAAACCCTTCAGACATCAGTGTGCTTTTGGTGTTTTTGGGGCGGTAGCGGCATAAGGTTCCACGTGGAACAATTCGTTAGAAGTCCATTTTGGAGCCTATGATCTAACTTGGAACAGTTAAGGCATATAATGGCTCTAACTTGTATACGGTAATGGATCGGGGAATTAAAAACTTCGAAGCCATAGGCATTTTCAAATAACGGGTTTTGCATCATAAAATAGTGTTCCAATGCATCGTGTCCTGGTTTTTTTATTCCTTTTTCAAGTGACGGGTTCCTGTATTCCTTTGAGAACCGCGCCTGAGATCTCAGATTACAGGGTAACACGCGGAAAAAAGTTTAACCGAAAATTGCCCCAACGAGAGATGTATATTTTTAGGGACACCAAAGAGGCCGACGCATTTTTTAATTACGTGGATGCGAAGTATGGATTGAACCATCAGAATGTTTATGATGATGTTCCGTTCAAGATTGATGGCGCACAATTTTTCTTTTCATTTTATGAGGTGGAAATCACAGACAAATCCCTGAATTTATTCCCGGCAATGTTCGACCTTTTTGTGGGAGGGGCACTGGGTTGGGAAGAACCCATTTTGTCCGAGGATTGGGAAGTGGTCAATAGAAATGGCAATTGGTATGTCGCCATTGAAGTGTACAGTGATTTCGAAAAAGATTGCCTATCGTCGACCTCTCTTTCCAGAGCGTTGGTTTTAAATTATCTTACCAGCTTGAAAGACGACTACAACGCGCATCAGAATATTTTAGAATCCCAAGATGGACATTAAAGACTTTGCCGTAACAGGGGAACGATTTGAGTTGGTTTACGATGAATCAATGGATCTTTGGCGAACGGCGCCCCAACCAGAGGATTTGACGCCTTATTACGACAGTGACCGTTATATTTCACATACCGATTCCAATAAATCGCTAGCTGATAAACTGTACCAACTGGCAAAAAAAGTAAGCCTAAGACGAAAGCTCCGCTTGATAGGGAAATGCGCAAATGGGAAGAAAACACTTTTGGACGTGGGGGCCGGTACCGGAGATTTTCTTTTGGCGGCCAGACAACAGGGTTGGAGGGTCGAAGGGGTTGAACCAAGTGAGGTAGCAAGACGAAGGGCCGTAGCAAAAGGGATGGCACTACTGCCGGATCTCAAAAATTCCACAGGTGAAAAATTCCAGATTATCACCCTATGGCATGTGCTGGAACATATGCGCGATATTGAAACCCAGATCGAACTTTTGGCATCGCTTCTAGAATCAACAGGAACCCTGATCGTCGCTGTCCCCAATTTTAAGTCCTATGATGCAAGAATCTATGACGGTTTTTGGGCTGCCTATGATGTGCCCCGACATCTTTGGCATTTTTCAAAGGATGCCATAACAACGCTATTTGCACGCCACAAAATAAAATTGATCGATACCAAGCCGATGATCTTTGATGCTTTCTATGTATCACTGCTTTCTGAAAAATATAAAACCGGGAAGAACAACTATATCAAAGCCATGTTCAATGGCCTTGTTTCCAATATCAGTGCCTGGAAATCCAAAGAATATTCTTCGATCATTTATATACTTCAAAAGGAATAGCGATAGGTACATTCATAGGCGATGCTTCAGCAATTCGGTTTGTGCTGTGCCAAACGCCCTTGGAACCAGGCGACAGGCCAATGGTATGGCCAAAACCTATTTTGAGCGCGCAGGAGCGACCCACGCCATCGAAAAGCAGTAAGGGACCCTTATTTCAAATAAACACGCTCTAAGGCATGGAATTTGAGACGAAAACCAATAGTTTATGCCAATTGGTAACGCCTATCGTCATAAACAACGCTTATGACGACGGAAGGGTACCCGTCCTATGAAGTATTCATAATCAATTAAAAAAGGAGATACTTCCCTTGGCATTAAAAAAGCTTTCCTATTTTTGCCGCACTTTTAAATACACAAACAAAATAGTTAAAGATGAAAAAATTAATCTTAGCAGGTTTGGTCTTCGGCCTGATGGCTTGTCAGCAACAAAAGATAGGATTTGTCGACAACGTCAAATTGATGGATAAGTACCAAGAGAAAATCGATGTGGAGACGAAGTTCAAGGTAAAGGCAGAGGCTTTGACCAAAAAGCGGGATAGTATTTCACAGGCCTTTCAATTAGAGGCCCAAGCTTTTCAGGCCAAGGCACAGAACATGCCCCAACAGAAAGCACAGGAAGAATATGGCCTGATACAACAAAAAGGACAGTTCATCGGCCAACAATTGCAAAGGGAAGATCAGTTGCTGCAATCACAGGGACAGATCGAAATGGATACCATTGTGAGTAAGGTAAAAAAGATAATCAAAGACTATGGCAAGTCCAATGGCTATGCGTACATCTTGGGCGGCGGTGACGGGGGCAGTGTGCTCTACGGTACCGATACCAATGATTTGACCGATGAAATTGTAAAAATTCTCAACGAAGCCTATAAAAAATAAGCTTTAAAGTCCCTCTTGTATTGAAAAGGCTCCAAAGCATCTCACGTTTTTGGGGCCTTTTTTATCCTTGAAGCAGAAATACCAAGAAAATGGCCGGAATAAAATAAACCACCAAGGTTTGTGCGCCTTGGTAATCCTTTGCGATTCGCTGCCCCAATAAAAGCATCAACAAGGTCAGGCAAGACAAGATTGCCCCGTAAAAAGCAATTGTGGTATGTCCATTGATGACGATATCCCAAATCCCGATCATGCTCAAAATTCCCGTGAGCAATTCCGAGATCAAAACAATGCCAAGCAACACGGGAACGACTTGATTAAGCGATGTTTTTGAAAAATGCGCTTTCAACCAGCCAAGATTTCCCTTCCAATCGATCAGTTTGTCCAGTCCACTTTGAATAAAAGTGATTACAAGAAAAAGCAACAATAAAATTTCAGTGGCATTCATCAACTGGTTGGGCATGGTTTGCAATTTAAATTTCCAATGGTATGTTTTTAGGCCGCTTTTCTGTGGAGCAAGCGGGTAAGTTTGATCGAAAGGTCGGTAAAAATAATCCTGGCATTTCCATTTCGTTCAATATGGTATATGGCATTTTCAAGCTCTTGTGAAATTTCAATGATATTGTTCCCATGAACAAAGGCAGCGAATTTTTCAAGTTGAAATCCGTCGTCATGTACCTTCATAAAGGCCAACGCATTTACATTGTAATTGATGAGCATCGCTTGACGGATCACCGCTAGGCAATAGCTCAAAAATTTTTTCTGTGTTTCCCTTCCCGTTGCGGCCACCTCCTCGCTCCATAGTATAAGTTCATGGATGGCGGCCTTGTTCCCCTTTGACTTAAACGCACTGCGCACCCATTGTACAAACCATTTCTCAAACACCAGGTCTTCCGAGTTTTTGTTCATCAGGTCCAAGGCCTTGTTATAATTGCCGTTTGCCTCATGGGCCAAACGCAAGGCCTCCGATCGCTGCAATCCCCTTTCCTGAATCGCATTGGCTATGGTTTCCTCAGCCAATGGCGGAAAATGAAGGATTTGGCATCGAGATCGAATGGTTTGCAAAATTTGTTCCTCTTCCTCGGTAATCAATATAAATACCGTTTTATTGGGGGGTTCTTCGATCAGTTTCAACAGTTTGTTGGAAGCGGCGCTGTTCATTTTATCGGCCATCCAAACCAACATCACTTTGTAGCCTCCCTCATAGGATTTCAGGGACAGCTTTCGCACGATTTCCTGTGCCTCATCGACCCCAATTTGACCCTGCTTGTTCTCTATCCCGATCCTTTGGTACCAATCGAATAGGTTGCCATAGGGGTGTTCATGAATAAATTGCCGCCATTCTTCCATGTAATGATCACTGACCGCATGACTTTTCACCTTAGGACTGTTGGAGACCGGAAATGCAAAATGCAGATCTGGATGCGAAATTGTGCCGCACTTGGCGTTACAGGCTTCATCGGGTCCCAAGTTTTCTCCATTTTTGTTCCCACATATGAGGTATTGGGCATAAGCCAAGGCCAAAGGCAGGGTGCCACTTCCTTCCGGCCCAACGAACAATTGCGCATGGGAAGTCCTACCCGAATCGGCGCTGCTGACCAAATGATTTTTGAGGTGGGCGAGCCCATGGATTTGCTTGAATAGCATGTTCCAAAGATAGCGGTTTTAAGCAAATCAATCCGTTTCAAAAGGCTTTTAGGGCGACAAATCAATAAGGGAGCTTGTTAAAGAAAGCCATAAATAAAAAAAGAGGCCAATTCGTTGCAAGTTTTGCTTTTTCGCAGCCAAATAAAACACTTCTGCTTTTTCGCCATCCCTAAAAAACTTTACATTTACCACGCAAAAAACAACGAGCATGAAAACTATTGATGATTTTAATTTCGAGGACAAAAAAGCGTTGATACGCGTTGATTTCAATGTGCCTTTGGATGGTGATTTCAAAGTTGCCGACACGAATAGGATAGAAGCAGCCAAGCCAACGATCATTAAGATACTGGAGGATGGTGGAAGTGCCGTTCTGATGTCACATTTGGGAAGGCCCGACGGTGCGCCAAAAGCAGAGTTGTCATTGAATCATATATGTGACACGGTATCCGATATTATTGGGGTTGAGGTTAAGTTTGTTGATGACTGTGTAGGGGAAAAGGCAGAACGTGCGGTTTCCCAACTGCAACCGGGGGAAGTGTTATTGCTTGAAAACCTGCGTTTCCACAAGGAAGAAGAAAAAGGGGACGAGGCCTTTGCCAAACGGCTTTCCAAACTGGGCGACATCTATGTCAACGACGCCTTTGGAACCGCTCATAGGGCCCATGCATCGACCACCATAGTGGCCAAATTTTTTCCCGGTAAGAAATGTTTCGGGTATTTGATGGCCAAAGAAATTGAAGCCATTGAAAAGGTCATGCGAACAGGGGAAAAGCCAGTTTTGGCAATTTTGGGCGGCGCAAAGGTATCTTCCAAGATCACGATCATAGAAAATATTTTGGATAAGGTCGATCATTTGATCATCGGTGGCGGAATGACTTTTACTTTTGTAAAAGCACAAGGGGGAAAGGTGGGAGACTCCATTTGTGAAGACGATAAAATGGGGCTTGCCTTGGAAATTTTGAAAAAAGCCAAAGAGAAGGGGGTTCAGGTTCATCTTCCCGTAGATGTCCTGGCTGCGGATGCCTTCGATAACAAAGCGGCAACCCAGATTGTTCCTGTCGATAAAATTCCTGATGGGTGGCAAGGGTTGGATGCCGGACCAAAAACCTTGGAAAATTTTAGGGCAGTGATATTGAAGTGCAATACAATTCTGTGGAACGGCCCCATTGGGGTGTTTGAAATGGAGCGATTTTCAAAAGGAACCATATCCATCGGCAACGACATTGCAGAGGCCACGGAAAAAGGTGCATTTTCCTTGGTCGGTGGCGGAGATTCCGTGGCCGCGGTCAAACAATTCGGGTTCGAGGACAAGGTTAGCTATGTGTCCACCGGCGGGGGCGCCATGTTGGAAAGCCTGGAAGGCAAAGTCTTGCCGGGAATCGCCGCAATAATCGAAGGATAAAGGCGTTATCGATTAAAGGCATCGCAGGATCCATAGGAGCGAATTAAGGTCAAATGTTTTATTCTTTCAAAAAAAAACACGATTTTAGGGGTCCTTCGAAAATTTCAATCTTAACAACACGACACAGATGACAAAGTATTTGTTATTGCTCCCCACCTTGCTGCTGGTCCTATCCCTAGGCGCACAAGAAAAGGTTTCCGAAGGGATTTCCAGCCCAAATATGCCCGATGTGGCCTTGAACAATGTCGCAAACGATACCTTGGCCATGGATTTGCAGAATTTGGAACAGATGGACCTTATGGACTCTGAATCTGACCAAGAGACCCCTTTTTTATTGGCCCAAGGAAATGGCATAGGGAAATATCATTTGCACGACCATCCACAAGCGGCGATATATGATAGTCTATGGATGAAGGAACTCTATGGAGCCGACGCCCTTTTTGACGACATGTATGAGGAAGTCCAAAATATCGATGTTGTTGAAAACACCGATGAGAATGCGGTTGCCATGGAAGAATCCTATGTTTACGACCTTCCCACCGACACCTTAAAGGCAAGACTCGAAAGATTAAATCAAAAAACACCTTTTAATGTTGTTTACAATGCAGCACTTGAAAACGTGATCAAAACGTTTTTGACACGAAAAAGGGGCTTGATGGAGCGCATGCTTACGGTAAGTCAATTTTATTTCCCGATGTTCGAGGAAGAATTTGACCGTCATGATATTCCACTGGAAATGAAATACCTCTCCATTGTGGAATCGGCGCTCAACCCAAAGGCAAGATCTAGGGTAGGCGCAACCGGACTGTGGCAGTTCATGTACGGCACGGGGAGACAGTACAAGCTCTCGGTGACCAGTTATGTCGATGAGCGCAGCGATCCCATCAAGGCGACCAAGGCGGCCAGTGAATTTCTCTCCAGACTGTATACTGTATTTGGGGATTGGGACCTCGCTTTGGCAGCATATAACTCCGGCCCCGGTAATGTGAACAAAGCGATTCGACGATCTGGCGGACATCGCAATTATTGGAACATCCGTCGTAATTTGCCTCGCGAAACAGCAGGATACGTCCCAGCTTTTTTGGCGACCATGTATATCTTCGAATATGCGGAGGAACACGGTCTCAAAAGGAGGAAAATCGATAGGCCCTTTTTTGAAACCGACACCGTGCATGTGAAAAGTTTGATCACTTTCGATCAGATTTCCGAATTGGTCGGGATAAGCGTTGAGGAACTTAAGATCTTGAACCCTTCCTATAAACTAAACGTAATACCTTATATCAAGGGCGAAGAGTATACCTTGCGCCTTCCAACCAGTGCCATGGGCAAGTTTGTGAACAACGAGGTACAGATTTATGCCCATGTAAAAAAGGAATTGGAAAGCAAAGAAAGCCCGCTTCCGCAGTTGGTAAAAGAAGCCGAGGATAACCGGATAAGATATAAAGTAAAAAGCGGCGATTTTTTGGGCAGGATCGCACAGCGCTATGGCGTAGGGGTGAGTCAAATCAAAGAATGGAACGGACTTCGCAGCAATAATTTGCGGGTGGGCCAACGCCTTACAATTTTTCCAAGGAATTATGTAGCGCCCGCCGCGGTGGCCAAAACAACCACCGCCACAGCGAAGGGCCCCCAACCTTTTTTGCCAGGCACCAAGGTACATACGGTTCAGAGCGGTGACTCGCTTTGGACCATCTCAAGAAAATATCCTGGCATTTCTGTTGAGAATTTACGAGAATGGAACGGTATTAGCGGTAACAACCTACAACCGGGCACAAAATTGAAACTGTGCGACTGTTCATCGTAAATGAATCCAAAGAATGAAAATTAGCAGAACACTATTCGCATTAATACTATTTATCGCCATTTCTTGTAAAGAGGGATCTAAACAAAGCTATCTTCCCGGTAGCATCGGTCCGATCAATTCCCTGGCCGTGGTCATGGAGAACGAACTTTGGCAGGGTGAGGTTGGGGATCATGTGCGGGAATATTTTGCAGCACCGGTCATGGGATTGACCCTAGACGAACCACACTTCAGTATCAATCACTTTCCACCGAAATCATTCACCGGCACCACGCGAAGTTCAAGGTCGATATTATATGTACAATTGGACACCCTGAATATAGCGCACATAAAATCCGATGTTTACGCCACACCCCAAAAGGTAGGGGTTATCAAAGGCCGTACAAATGAGGAAATCATCCAAAATATTGATAAAATGGCAGGGGAGATGATCGTTTCCTTTAAAGAACAGGAGATTCTGGAGTCGCAAAAACGATTTTTGAAATCACTCAACAAAGAAGGGGTTCTTGAGGCAAGGTTCAATGTTTCCATGAGTATTCCTTCCATCTATAAAGTAGGAAGACAGGAAAGCAATTTTGTTTGGATCGATCGACAAATCCAAAAAGGGACGATGAATATTATTGCTTACACCGTACCGTTGAACACTTTGAACAACGATTCTACCTTGGTACGGGATATTGTAAAAATGCGGGACTCCATTGGCCAATTGTACATCCCTGGTCCCGATGTACCCAACAAAACAACCTATATGCGCACCGAACCTGCTTTTGCACCCCACGTGTTTCCCATTGAAGTTTCGGAAAAAAAGGCGTATGAGGTAAGGGGGATATGGGATATTGCAAATTATCCCATGGCAGGACCTTTTTTGACCTATATCATCGATGACCCTAAACAAAACAGAAAAATGGTCGTCGAAGGATTCACATTTGCGCCGGCCACCGAAAAAAGGGACTATATGTTTGAATTGGAAGCAATCATGAAGACCATAAAATTTAACGTTGCCCCCAAATAGGCAGTTTCTTTTTAAAAAGAAAAAGGCGGCGTCATGAATCACATGACGCCGCCTTTAATTTTTATGGCTTGGCAAACAAATGTTGTTCTAACCAAATGTAAAGCCGGTAGAAAGCCGAAATGCAAACGCATATATCACTACAGCCAATAAAAAGAAACAAAACCAGGAGAAGAACCTAAAATACTTGTTCAGCAGCTTATAGGTCCAATCCCGAAATGCTTCAACATAAATTTCCCTTACGAGTAGTAATTTCCTCATATACCGTTCTTTTAGAGTTAACTGAAGCAAAGATGTCGAATACGGCACTATTTTGGTATATTAATTGGATGAACTGAGGTTAATATTCGTTGATATATTTGGCATTTGTGAAAGTTGGATAAAGGGGGCATTAAAATCGACAAGCTGCGGTTTTGAGCAAGTCACCAAATAAGGCATTGGCGGCCGAGCTGTGGTTTGACTATCGGGAATACCGGAAATGATCTTCGAGAGTAGCAGAATGGACCAGTGCCTTCAGGAAGGTTTGCCATTGAAAAATAAAAAAGCACCTAAAATAGGTGCTTTTTCTTGGTTAGGTTGGTTGGGTTGGTTGGTTTTTAGTCGAATGCAAAGCCTGTTGAAATTCTGAACACAAATGCATAAAGCATAATAACAAAGCTCGCGAAGCAGAACCATGAGAACAATTTAAAATAGGATTTGATAAATAGCGATCCTAGGTTTTTAAAGGCCTCCATGTAAATTTCTTTTATAAGTAGGGCGTTTTTCATTTGGGTTGATTTGGTTTTGGTTATAATGATATAACTCAAAATCAAAGATTTAGGTATTTCATCGGATATTTTTGTTGTGTATCGATGAATTGCTGTGGTAAAACCGGATTTTAGACGCGGGGCTTTGCCTCCAATCGCATCTAAGGATAGCTTGAACACAAACATACCGAAAAGTATATAATGCTTTGTAAGGGCGCGGGATACTATTTGGCACAACGAGGCGAAAAATTAAACAAGTGCTTTGCGCTCGAAGACCTAATGAGGGGACATTACAATGTAAGAAATGTGGGTCTAAATGGGAGTAGGCGATCAATACCAACGAAAAAGCCGTGCTACGAATAATTGTAACACGGCTTTGTATGCATCTTTTCCGGAACTACATATTCACTATGATGAATTCGGAACGCCTATTGCGGAAATGTTCCTGTTCGGTGCATTTGATCCTTCCGTTACAGCCATTAAGCAAACGTTCTTCCCCAAAGCCTTTTGCACTTTCAATGCGTCGCGCCTCAATTCCTTTGGAGAGGATATATTCCCGGGTTGATTTGGCCCTTCTATCGGACAGATATTTATTATAGGTTGCCGTGCCGCGCGAATCGGTATGAGATTCGATACGGATGACCATCGATGGATATTCGCGCATGACCTGCACCAATTTATCAAGTTCAATGGAGGCATCCTTCCTGATATTGAATTTGTCGAAATCAAAGAAGATCATTTCGGTCTTCAACTTTTTAATGCCATCTTCCAAGGCGATCATTTCTTGCAGGCGCTTCATGGCCACATCAACTTTCACCCTAACATTATCCTCTGTAGCAACCTCGGTAACTTGATCGAAAAATTCTCCATAGGTAGTTCGAAGGGTGTATTTCGTATTTCCTTCAAGGTCTTCAAAAACAAAACTGCCATCGTCTTCGGTCACCATCTCTTTGAGTTTGATACCATTTTCATCCAACAGCTCCACAAGGGCTTTGGGCATGATTTCACCGGTGACAATTTCGGTAACCACCCCAGCGATCGCGTTTTGGTTTTCGGGTATTTCTTCGATTACCAGCCGTTTAAAGGAATAGATATCATCATCTCCTTTGCCACCGGCCCTATTCGATGCGAAGAATCCTTTCTGGGTTTCTTCGTTCACGATATAAGAGAAATCATCTAATTTGCTGTTCACCGGCTGCCCAAGGTTGGTTGCCTCACCGAACCCACCATCTTCACCAAGTATGGCTTCATAGATGTCAAGACCGCCCAATCCCGTATGTCCGTTTGAGGAAAAGTATAATTTTTCATTGTTGATATAAGGAAACATTTCCTTTCTTTCGGTATTGATTCCAGGGCCTAGGTTTTTGGGCTCCGAAAACGTTCCGTTCTCCAGCACATCCACCACGAATATATCGGTTTCACCAAGGCTGCCGGGCATGTCTGAAACAAAATAAAGTTTTTTGCCGTCAGGACTTAACGCGGGATGTCCCGTTGAATAGTTGTCGCTGTTAAAGGAGACCTCCGTGGCTTCCGTCCAATCGCCATCCACTTTGGTTGATTTATAAATTTTAAGGTGATTGACTCCATTTTTATCGCGTTTCAACTTCTTGCCATAGTTGTTCCTGGTAAAATACATGGTCGTGTTGTCCGGGGAAAAGGTTACCGAGGCTTCATGGTATTTGGTGTTGATTTTTTTGGAGAATTTAATGGCGTTTTTTAAGTCTTGCGACTCCTCATTGATTTTGGCAACATATAGATCTAAATAAGGTTGATCGTTCCATTTATACTTTCTGGTATTTAAAAACGAAGAATCTTTGGCAGAAGCATATACCACTTGATCATCATTATAGTACATGGGGGAGAATTCAGAATATTTGGTGTTGATGGCCAAATTCTTGATCTCGAATTGGGGTGCGGCATTCAGAATGTTGTCCAAAACTACCTCATTGGGTTGTCGTTTGGCATCCCGTGGGTCTTTAAATGAGGTGGAACCGGCTTTAAGCAGTTTCTTGTTGTAGAGCCGCATTAATTTTTTTGCTCTGGCGTATTTGCCGGTACCTTTTAAAGAATGGGCGTACTTAAAGGTGTTATCTGCTGAAAGTTCATCCCCATAGTGCTCATATAGTTTGTTGTACCATTCATAGGCTTTTTCCATATTGGTATTATAATAATGGGCATCCGCGACCTTTTGCATGACTTCATAGGAAGAGTTCCAATCTTCTTTCCTTAAAGCCTCTTCGTAAAGGTCGGCAGCCTCTGCATACCACATTTTGTTAAAATATCCGTCGGCTTTTTGTATGAGTTTGCTTTTCTTGGATGTCCCGGAGTCTTGCGACAATATTTGGGTCGACTTTGGGGCACTGAGCATATTGTAGGTTACCTCTTCTATGTCAATTGAAGACTCGTCCGTGGGTTGATCGATCTGGCTAGTCGGCCTGGTAATTGGCTCTGAAGCAGCAATATTTTCGGCTTCTCCGTTGTCGACCTTCATGATCCAAACATCTTCACGATACTTACCGTCAAATTGTGATGAGCAGTCCGCAATGACTTTACGCCAGTCTTGTTGATATTCTAAGAATACATAATTGAGGCCATTTGAGGGATTTTTGAAAAATCCCGCTTCAAAATCTTTTTTGTGGAGTTTTTTAACCGTTTTCTTGAGGTTTTTACCATCGCTGAAAACCCCTGCAATGACATAATAGCCTGCAGGTATGCCTTCCAGGTCTTTGATGTTCCTATGGGCAATATTCGCTCTTTTGGCAGCCTCTTCAAATGTGGGGTCATTTTTAGAATCGAGGGAGCGTGTAGGGTATGCTTCTGTGCTGGCAATAGCATTTATTCCGTCGTTAACCTGGGAATACGTCAAAAAAGCCAGCATCAGAAAAGTAAGTGTCAGTAGGTTTCTCATGGTTCAGGAGCTAAGCGATGCCCGGGTTCTCAGTGGATTCATCATATCAATCGGGGCATTTGGCTCGCATTTGAATTTAAAGGTCTTGGCCAAAGGCCGATTCCTAGGATTTAATTGATCTTCACGACGCATTCATCGATTTTGCCGTTTATTATTAACGCACAATTCCTTAATATGTTATACCAAAAATATCCGGCGGAAAACATAGAACGCGAAACTATAGGAATCCTAAGTGTCGTATGTCCCCACGCACATGGCATACCCTAAAAACGCTTATTTTGATTTATCTTGTTCTGCGAATGTGGTTTTGTTGTGAAAGTGGCTATTTCTGTAGTGTACGGGCATGACCGTGAGGTGTTGTTGGCAACGGAACCCATCTGTGGTGGCAAGGGGGAGGTGCTTGACAATCGATGGCCGTATGATAGATAGGGGGAGACTGCTTTTGTGGTTGTGCAGTGCAAAAAAGCAAAATATTAAAACCGAACGGTATTAAAAAGCAAAAAAAAATAAAAAAGCCCCAAAATAAAGGGGCTGTTGCTTATAACATGATGTTACTCTTTTTTTTCCGGTAATTTTTCATCCTCTTTGGAGGCATTTTTAAATTCTTTGATGCCGCTTCCCAGGCCACGCATAAGCTCAGGAATTTTTTTGCCACCAAAAAGCAGCAGCACAACCACCACCACCAATATTATTTGTGGTGCACCGATTGCCAAAAATGTATGTAAAGCTGTCATAGTTTATGATTTAATGGATATCAAAGATACTAAAAAAGTTCTTAGCTTGTTGATAATACTAACGTTGTTGTGCCTTTTAAATTGTTTGGAAAAGAATTCGATACCGTTCGTATGGTCTACTGACAAACCATAGTGTTGAAATTCATAAAATTTTAAGGCATTTCCTGTAATATGCAATAGTAAGTTTATCTTTGTGGGGCAATGGCAAAAAAAGTAAAAAAAAGAGGGGAAATCAAACGGAAACTTCTGCACAAATACCGTTTGGTAATCCTGAACGAGAATACTTTTGAGGAGAAGATTTCATTTAAATTAAGCCGATTGAACGTTTTCGTCTCCGGATCCCTTTTTATCATTGGGCTCATTGGGCTGACAACGCTATTGATCGCCTTTACGCCCCTACGGGAGTATATTCCGGGATATTCTTCCACCAAACTGAAAAGGCAGGCTACGGAACTTACCTACAAAACGGACTCCTTGGTAAGAACCTTAAATTATACCAATCGGTATTTAGAAAATGTAAGAATGGTGCTCCGCGGGGAGGTGGAAAACAACGAAATGAACAGGGATTCGTTATTCGAACAATTTAAATTGGACCCGTCATCGCTCGACCTGTCTCCCATAAGACAAGATTCGATGTTAAGGGCCGAGGTAGCCCTGGAGGACAAGTACAATCTTTTTGAACGAAGCACGGATGGATCCTCCTTGGTGTTTTTCCCACCACTGAACGGAATTATTTCACAGGAATATGATGCGCAAATAAAACATTATGCGGTCGACATTGTAGCGCCAAAAGATAGCCCGATCAAGGCCATAGCCGACGGAACGGTAATTTTTGCCGAGTGGACGGCAGATACCGGACACGTGATCATCATTGAGCACAAAGAAGGTTTGTTGAGCGTTTATAAGCATAATGGCTCCCTGAGCAAGGCCCAGGGAGATATGGTGAATTCTGGAGAAGTTATTGCATCAGTGGGCAATACGGGGGAGTTCACGACAGGCCCGCACCTTCATTTCGAACTCTGGAACAATGGTGTTCCCATAAATCCAACGGATTATATCGATTTTAAATAGCGCACATGTCCTTTAAATCGTTCGCAGCCAAAGTCTTTGCCGGCTATATAGCGCGTAAGACCGCCAATTGGGCCGATAATCCCCTTGCCGCCCAAAAAAGGGTTTTCAAGCAGCTCATTGATAGGGCTTCCTCTACAAAATTTGGCAAAGACCATGATTTCGAGACCATCGAATCCTTTGACGACTTTGCAAACAAAGTGCCGGTAAGGGATTACGAGGAACTGCGGGATTACATCCAGAAGACGGTCGATGGGGAGCGCGATATTCTGTGGCCGGGACAACCCGTCTATTTTGCAAAAACATCGGGTACCACATCGGGCACCAAGTATATCCCAATCACCAATGAATCGATAAAATGTCAGGTCGAGGCCTCCAGAAACGCCATCCTAAATTACATTCACGAAACCGGAAACACATCATTTGTGGACGGTAAAATGATATTTTTACAGGGGAGTCCGGAACTTGATCAAAAAAACGGTATTCAAACTGGAAGGCTTTCGGGGATTTCGGCCCACTACGTGCCAAACTACCTGCAGAAAAACCGATTGCCGAGTTGGGAGACCAATTGTATAGCCGATTGGGAAACCAAGGTCGACGCCATTGTTGGGGAAACCATCGATCAAGACATGACCGTAATAGCGGGTATTCCATCTTGGATACAGATGTATTTTGAAAAATTGATTGCTAAATCGAATCAAAAAGTCGGGAAACTATTTCCAAATTTTCAATTGTTCATTTATGGAGGCATCAATTTTGAACCCTATCGGGCGAAGTTTGAAGATCTGATGGGAAGAAAAGTAGATAGTATCGAGCTATTCCCGGCCAGCGAGGGTTTCTTTGCCTATCAGGATACCCAGCAAGGTAAGGGCTTGTTGCTCCTTTTGGACGCAGGTATTTTTTACGAATTTATAAAGGCCGACGAATTCTTCGACCCGAAGCCAAAAAGGGTTACTCTGGATGCCGTTGCGCTACATGTGAATTACGTGATGATCATTTCTACCAATGCAGGGCTTTGGGCCTATAATCTTGGAGATACCGTTCAGTTTGTTTGCTTGAAGCCATACAGGATAATCGTTTCAGGACGAATTAAACATTTTATCTCTGCCTTTGGCGAACACGTGATCGCCAAGGAAGTGGAGGAGGCAATGCAGGAAGCCATTTCCCAAACCGATGCCGAGGTGAATGAGTTTACCGTGGCGCCACAAATCAATCCGCCCGGGGGCGAACTGCCCTATCATGAATGGTTGGTCGAATTTGCAGCACCTCCGACCGACATGCAAAAATTTATCGAAGTTTTGGATACCACCCTACAAAAACAGAACAGCTATTACTACGATTTAATAGCGGGCAATGTTTTGCAGACCTTAAAAGTAACCCCTATCCAACAAAGTGGATTTTTGGCTTATATGAAATCAATTGGAAGATTGGGCGGGCAGAACAAGGTGCAAAGACTTTCGAACGACCGCAAGTTGGCCGATGCCCTCTTAGAATATAAAGCGGTGTGAAGGGAACACGATCTTGACAAAAGCCCATATAGTTGTTGGTCTCTTTACGGCGTTTTACTTTGAGTGCCTTTCCTTAAAACGGTATCGAAGACCCATTTATCGGCATACATGCCATAAACCAATCCGATTTCATTTTCTTGAACGTATTTTTCGTCCTTTCCCAAATCAAAATTAACATTATAGACATATACCTTAACGCCCTGATTTTTCAGGGCCAACAAAAAGTCGGTCTCTTTGGGGACGATTCTTCTCGATAGGGCAACATATTTTATGTTGTTGATCGCAAGATACTCCAATTTGTCCCCTTTGATATCGCCCAGCGTTTCCTGGGAGATCATCGCGTTGATCTGGTTCTTTGCCGCTTCTTCTACCGCCATAAGGCTAAAGAGCTCCATAATGAGCCTTTTTTTGTCCACAAAACTATTGGCAAACCGTATAGGATCGTTCACCTTGTCGGTGACCAAGGTGGCATCGGGATGGGCGGAGAACCATTCATTGATTCGGTTCATATCCAAGGTGGTATAATCGCCATAAATTTTATGCTTCAAAAATTCGGCATGGCTTACCGGCAGCTCCCCTTCAAAATCGGTGAACCTGGCCCACATGTTCCAGTCGTGTGCCGCAATATATTGTCCATCCGTGGTTTCATTGATATCCAATTCGAATAAACGGAATCCCTTTTTGTAATTTTCATTCAATGCCTCAAGGGAGTTGGTCGAGGCGATGCCATTGACCGATCCGCCAGCATGGGCTATGTAACGGTCGATACTGGGCTCAAAGGCGTAGGTTATTTTAGGAAAATAGGATCGATTTTTAAGCAACGATTTCGGGACTGCCAAGCTGTGGGTGATTGAAAGTGGGTCGGTCTTTTCTTGGATGCTTCCCTCAAAATTATCCATCACATATGCATATCGGGCTTTGAGGCTCCCCAAAACGGGAAACCCGAGAATTTTAAGCGTTTGCGAATATTTTTGAAGCTCATTGGTGGCAGAATCATGGGCAAGTATAGCAAACTTGGCACTGTCCTTGATCATGTTCTTCAAAACATCGATAAACTGTTGTGCATCCGTTTCACTTCCGTAAGTGTCATAGGTCTTGAATTCAAAACTGTTGGCGGCCGTAAAGTGAACAATGGTCAAGCCCCTTCCTATCCCTTCAGTAACGCCATTCGCTATAAAACCGCTTTGCTTTTGGGCATTGAATCCGTTGCTGTTGACCTCCAGTACCGCATTTTCTTCTATACAATTCCCAGTGGCGTAGGCGATTGGTGCGATGAACGTGGACAACATTGCTCCATTTGCTTTGCAAAAATCTTCGCTGACCGTTTTGTCGAGATCAAAAGCCGCATAACAAGGGGGCAATGCGAGCCAAATGAGGAGGGCTACAAATCCTTTTTTGGAGAAGCTACGATTTCGTTTTGGTTTGTTGAGTTGCATATCTTTTTGCGAAAACACTGAATGTCATCAGCAATAGGAACGTAAACGCAGCATTCATATTGTGGCCGAGAGGATATAACAGCTTTGAAAAAAGGGCAAGTGCAATGATGGGATGTGATTGACAAATCACTGCGGCACAAAACCCATTTCCTTAGGGGCAGTGATGGAAAACCACGGTTAGTCTGGCACAAAAGGCTGGGAAAATCTTAATATTTAATTGTAATTTTGTTCGAAATTGTACAATGGGCAAGACAACCGACACCACCCGTGCGCAAGAATCTACCAATGCCATTGAACGCCTGTACATCACCATGCGGCATTTGTTCAATAGGGGGTTTTACAAACCCAATGGGATTTCAGGGGAAACCCTGAAAAATGCCCTACTGCAATTACGCCCTGAAATATATGGTAGTATTGCGGAGGAAAAGGCAGAATTGAACGGATTGACCTATGTGCTGGAACGTTTGCCCGAAGGTATAGAACAATGCCGATTCATCAACCTTACTTCTGACGAAGGTTATACCAAATCCCATTTTGTTGCCATCATACCGCCCAAACGGCGGCGAAATTGTTATCGTATCGATGATGAACAGATGAACATTGAAATCACCCGGGGGCGATCGGATATCTATGATATTTTAACACATTTGACCTTTTTGTTCATCGAATCGGAAAAAATTGCCAAGCGGGTGCTTATTGAAGATACCGACAAAACCATAAGGGATTGGAAGAAGTTGGAATCGGCGGTCAAAAAACCAAAATTGACCCAAGCGGAAAAGGAAGTGGCGCTGATCCACACCGCATACATTTTAGGGCGTTCCTTTGAAGAAGTGATGGAAACCTATCAAAAGTTCGCCACAAAACGCCAGCCGGAACGATTTTTACAAATTGTGTATTGGTTGGGCAAATTGGCCATTGAAGAGGAAGTTACCGGCGAGAAAAGGGCAATAACGTTTAGCGCTCTTTTACGGGAACGACTGGGGCACCACATACATGGCGAACGTTGGGCAGACACCATCAAGGAGACCTTGGCGCAGAATGGATTGCTAAAAAGGCCCATCCATATTATCAGCGCCAACATGCACAGCGTCATGAATTCCCTTTTCGCCAGGAATGCATTAAAAAAGGAGTTTCCCACCAATGGTTCCCTTGAAATTTATGAGGCCTTGAGCATGACTTCCAATTTGAAACTGAGAAACAAGGTCATCCAGTTCGCTGAAAAAAATGGAATGATCTCGATAAACGATGTATCCGGCACCAATATCGACGTGCAAATATTTGATATGGCCAGATTGGGAGAAGCAAGTTGCTGTTATGATCTTCCCGTTGGGATTTCCCAAGAAGAAAAACCTGTTATCTTTGTGATGGACTATGCCTTTGGGGAACAGGCCTATGAGACTATCGATGAATTGTTGAAGCCTTTCGGCGGTCATAAAAAGAAAGAGCTATTTCTGAATATTGAGTCGATTTCGATTATGGGCAAGGCCGGCATTCTTGAGGGAGGCAAAGGGGATTTAATGATTCCTACGGCCCATATTTTTGAAGGGACGGCCGATAATTATCCGTTTAGCAACGAGTTATCGGCATCCGATTTTGAAGGCAATGGCCTAAAAGTGTATGAAGGGACCATGGTGACCGTGTTGGGGACCTCTTTGCAGAATAAGGACATTTTAAAATTCTTCCATCAATCGACGTGGAACGTAATCGGGCTGGAAATGGAAGGGGTGCATTATCAAAAGGCGATACAATCGGCCTCGAAAATTCGCAAAAGCATTAGAGAAGATGTGAAAGTACGTTATGCGTATTATGCTTCCGATAATCCTTTGGAGTCGGGGAGTACCCTCGCATCCGGAGGCTTGGGCACCACTGGGGTAAAACCCACCTATTTGATCACGGATAAAATTTTGGACCAAATTTTTAAATCTTAAATATGGCAAACGACTTACCGCCGAGCACCCCAGCAAATTCAGGAGAAATAGATTTAGGGAAGCTCCTGCAATTGTTCAAAAGCGGATTCAATCGCATTTTTAGGGGTATCCTTCGTATTTTTCGCTATCTCAAAAAGAACGCCCTCAAATTGGGCGCCTTGATCGTGGCAGGGGTCGTCATAGGCTTCTTGCTCAATTTGATAGTCGACAAAAAACTGAAGACCGAGGTTATCGTAAAACCAAACTTTGAGAGCAAGGACTATTTGTACGATGTTGTTGAGGAAATCCAAGCGAACATCCTTTCCAAGGACACCTTGTTTTTTAGTGGTTTGGGCATCGATGTGAACGGCATGCGCGGTTTTGAGATCGGCATTGAGCCAATAGGAAATGTGGAGCAGGATAAGGAAACGGTTAAGGAAGAAAACGACTATCTGGAGATTTTACAGAACTATAAGGACAATGATTTTGTATTGCAGGTCATTCGTTCAGAAATCTTAAAGAAAACCATACTTACCCATAGGATAACCTTTTCCCATAAAAACCCGATAAAGGGAGAGGAATATGTTCGAAAATTGATCGATTATATCAATGCCAATCCATATTTTAACGAACTCCGACAGGCATACGCCAACAATGCACAAGAGCGTATCACAAAAAACACCGAGCTGGTGAAGCAAATTGATGACCTGGTGGCCAGTTATACCCTGCAGCTTTCTGAAAAGTCAGATTCTGCCGCGAATCAGGGAATGGTGCTTTTTGACCAGGAAAAGAGCCTTGATGTACCTGGATTATTAGGCTTAAAGAATGCGCTTATCAAACAAGTAGAGCAAAAACAGCTTGAACTGGTCGAAGAAAAGCAAGCCATCAGTATCATCAATTTCGGAAAAACCCAGGTGGTAAAAACACAATTCCTGAACAAAAGCTTGACCATGGTGCCCTTGATTTTATTGGGGGGCTTTTTCCTATGGTCCCTTATCGGTTACCTTGACAGGAAATCAGGTGAGATGAGTTGAAAACCATATTGCCGATAGGTATGTATTAATTTAAAAAATGTTTGTCCCATGAATATTCTAATTACTGGAGGAGCTGGTTTTATAGGCTCCCATGTAGTGCGGCGCTTCGTAAAAACCTACCCAAAGTATCAGATTTTCAACCTAGACGCGCTTACCTATGCCGGCAATTTGGAAAATTTAAGGGATATTGAGAACGAGGCCAACTATCATTTTGTAAAAGGCGATATCGTAGATGAGGATTTCATCAATACCCTCTTCAAAAAACACCGTTTTGATGGCGTTATACATTTGGCTGCCGAATCACACGTTGACCGCTCCATAACCGATCCCTTGGCATTTGTTCGGACCAACATCATCGGGACGGTAAATTTGCTGAATGCGGCAAAGGCACTATGGCATGGAGATACTTCAAAAAAGCGTTTTTACCACATCAGTACCGATGAGGTATATGGCTCACTGGGGGCAGAAGGGCTTTTTTTGGAGAGCACCCCCTACGATCCGAATTCGCCTTATTCGGCTTCCAAGGCCAGTTCCGATCACTTTGTCAGGGCCTATGGCGAAACCTATGGCCTGCCATACGTGATCACCAACTGTTCCAATAATTATGGCCCCAACCATTTTCCTGAAAAATTGATTCCTTTGTTCATCAATAATATAATTGAAAATAAGCCATTACCGGTGTATGGAGATGGCAAATATACACGCGATTGGTTATTTGTGGAGGACCATGCCGTTGCCATCGATTTGGTCTTTCATAAAGGTAAAAATCACGAAACCTATAACATTGGGGGTTTTAACGAGTGGCAGAATATCGATTTGGTGAAATTGCTCTGCAAACTGATGGATCAAAAATTGAATCGGCCCAAAGGTGCTTCGGAAAAATTGATCAGTTACGTAAAGGATCGACCTGGACATGATTTAAGATATGCGATAGACGCGGGTAAAATCAATAGGGAATTGGGTTGGAAACCTTCTGTTACCTTCGAACAGGGCTTGGATTTGACCATCGATTGGTACCTCAAAAATACCGATTGGTTGAATCATGTAACATCGGGGGATTATCAAAAATATTATGAAAAAATGTACTCCTAAGAGTACTTCCCATTAAACGATACATTATGAAGGGAATTATTTTGGCAGGGGGTTCCGGAACCCGATTGCACCCGTTGACATTATCGGTCAGCAAACAACTTATGCCGATTTACGACAAGCCGATGATTTATTATCCGTTGTCTACCCTGATGTATGCCGGAATCAGGGATATTTTGATTATTTCTACCCCGAAAGACCTTCCACTTTTTGAAGATTTGTTGGGGGATGGAAGAAAATATGGTTGCCATTTTTCCTATGCGGTGCAGGATGCCCCCAATGGCCTGGCGGAAGCATTTATCATCGGCGCCGAGTTTATTGGAAACGATAAGGTAGCGCTGATTTTGGGCGATAATATCTTTTATGGTTCCGGGTTGGCAAAATTACTCCAGTCGAACAACGACCCCGATGGGGGTATCATTTACGCCTATCGGGTACATGATCCGGAACGTTACGGGGTGGTGGAATTTGATGAAGAAGGCAAAGTAATGAGCATTGAGGAAAAACCAAAGGAACCTAAATCGAACTACGCCGTACCAGGCATTTATTTTTACGACAATGAAGTTGTGGAAATAGCGAAGAATATTCCCCCTTCCCATCGTGGGGAGCTTGAAATAACCGATGTGAACAAAGTATACCTTAAAAAGGGAAAGCTTAGCGTCAGTATTTTGGACCGCGGCACCGCTTGGCTCGATACCGGTACTTTCCAATCTTTGATGCAGGCTTCCCAGTTTGTGGAGGTAATTGAAGAACGACAAGGTTTAAAAATTGGCGCCATCGAGGCCGCCGCATACGAAATGGGCTATATCAATAAGGAACAATTTAAAAAGTTGGCGGAACCCTTGATGAAAAGCGGTTATGGAAAAAACCTATTGGGAATCCTAAACAAACATCTATGAAGGTTACCGAGACCAAGTTGAAAGGCTGTTTTATATTGGAGCCAAAAGTCTTTGTTGACGATCGCGGCTATTTCATGGAATCTTATAACGAAGAACTGTTCAATGACTCGATTGGCAGGAAGGTTCTTTTTGTTCAAGACAACCAGTCATTTTCTACCAAAGGTGTCGTCCGTGCCCTGCACCGTCAAATCGGGGAACATGCCCAGGCAAAATTGGTAAGGGTGCTCCAGGGCTGTGTTTTGGATGTGGCCGTGGACATGAGAACCGATTCCCCTACCTATGGCCAACATGTTGCCGTGGAACTCAGTTATGAAAACAGGAAGCAGCTTTTTATTCCCAGAGATTTTGCGCATGGCTTTGTGGCACTTTCCGACACGGTCGAATTTTTTTATAAGTGCGACAATTACTACAATAAAGCGTCTGAAAGGGGCATCATTTATAACGATATTACATTGAACATCGATTGGAAACTGCCCCAAGAACAATTGGTCATTTCAGAAAAAGACGCCATTTTACCAACATTTGACAACACCGCCCTATGAAACACGTATTGGTTACGGGAGGAAAAGGGCAATTGGCGTCCTGCATCAAAGATCTGGCGCAAGAGCTGGTCGATTACACCTTTATTTTTGTTGATTACGATGAATTGGATATCACGAAAAAAGAGGAAGTCACTGCCTTTTTTGAAATGGAAACCATCGACTTTTGCGTCAATTGTGCCGCCTACACGGCAGTGGACAAGGCAGAATCCGAGCCCCAACTGGCCAACGCCATCAATAGTGATGGGGTCAGGCATTTGGTAGAATCCTGCCTGAAACACAATGTGCAGTTGATTCATATTTCGACCGACTTCGTATTCGACGGGAACCAATCCACGCCCTACAACGAATCCGATATGACCAATCCATTGGGGGTTTACGGCCAAGGGAAATTGCATGGAGAAGAGGCGATCATTTCCAACTTAAGAAAATATTTTATACTTCGGACTTCCTGGTTGTATTCGGAACATGGGCATAATTTTTTGAAAACCATGTTGCGATTGGGCAGGGAACGGGAGCGCTTGAGCGTGGTCTGCGACCAGATCGGAACCCCCACCTATGCAGGGGATTTGGCCAAAGTGATCTTGAACATCATCCAGAATAATACCGTTAAGTATGGAATTTATCATTACAGTGATGAGGGAGTGGCCAGCTGGTACGATTTTGCACACGCCATTTTCGATTTGGGGAAAGTAAACTGTCTCTTAATGCCCATCAAAACAGAGGCTTATCCTACCCCTGCAAAACGTCCCGCCTATAGTGTGATGGATAAGTCAAAAATCAAGAAGGACTTACTTATCGAAATCCCTTATTGGAGGGAGAGTCTTGTACACGCCATTAATAAAATGGATCATAATCAATAATTTATGAAATTAAGGGAATTGACTTTTGATGAGAGGAACCGGGTATATATCAATACCGATAAAGTTATTGACTATAGCGATGGCGAAAAAAATGAAGAATATATTTTCGATTCTTTAAAAAATGCAAAGGATACTTCTATTTATTCCATGGAATTGTTCAATTGTATAAGAGATTGGAGCAGTGAATATCATTTTACCACATACAGGTCCAATATTCTCCGGTCTTTAAACATCAAAAAGGGCCATCATGTATTGGAAATCGGTGCCGGTTGTGGGGCAATAACCAGATATCTGGGCGAAACCGGGGCCAAGATAACGGCGGTTGAAGGCAGTTTGTCTCGGGCGAGGTGTATCGCGGAACGCTGCAGGGACCTTGACAACGTTACTGTTGTTTGCAGCAATGTGGAAGATATCGAATTTGAAGAAAAGTTCGACATCGTTACCTTGATAGGCGTCTTCGAATATACCGCGAAGTATTCCAATCGAGAGAACCCTTTTTCTGCCGCCTTGGATAGTTATGCAAGTTTGTTGAAGCCCAATGGTGCTTTGGTAATAGCAATCGAGAACAAGCTGGGGCTAAAATATTTTGCAGGATTTAACGAGGATCATTTTGCCAAAGCCTATTTTGGTTTGGAGGGTAGATATGGCGAAAAGGATATTACAACATTTGGATATGATCAAATAAGGGCATTGCTGGGAGAAAGTGGCTTTGGTACCACGAAGTTTCTGTTTCCATTTCCTGATTATAAACTGCCCAAGGTGGTTATAACGGACCATGGTCTTGCCAGAAAAGAATTCAATGTGGCCGATTTGATCCGGTTCACGAAGGATAGACATTATAATCCGCGCCCGAAAGCAAATTTGATGAATGAATACTTGGTATGGGAATCAGTCGCAGAAAACGGATTGATAAAGGACCTGTCCAATTCTTTTTTAATAGTCGCTACCAAAAATCAAACTCAAGAATTGGTAGACGACTCACTTTTGTCGCAATACTATACTTGCAATCGGGTTGAACCGCACAATACGGCTACGACCTTTTATTCCACGACAACTAAAGGCATTGGGGTTCGTAAAAATCATCTTGGTTCCGTTGAAGGTAAAAAAGCTATGGCCGGCATATCGCATGATCTGGATGGGGAAACAACCTATATTCCGGGAAGAAATCTACATCACTTGATAACCGGGGCCCTGTTAAGACATCAATACAAAGAATACGAAAGATTGATAGCGAAATGGGTCGATTATTTAAAATCGTTCGCACTGGTCGACATGGGTTCCGATACAAATTTGGTGAAACCTGATTACTTTGATGCACTGCCTTTCAATATAATCGAGGACCAAAACGGAAAATTGCACCTTTTTGATCAAGAATGGCAGATCGAAGAACGGTTCGACCTCTCTTTTCTTATGGTTAGATATCTTAGCATGCACCGAAGAAATAAGGAAATTTATGGGGATTATGCCAACGATTTTGGGAATTTTGTAAATAAAACACTTAAAACCTGTGCATTAAACCCACTAAGTGCCAGCGCCTTAAAACAATACAGAAGCCGTGATGAAACCATTCGGGCAAAAATAAATCGCGTGGGCGGCCAAGCGCCATTACAGTTAAAGAAATCATTGGTTTTTCTTCTGTTGGCCAAACTGAAGGAAATCAAGGCATATTTGTATTCCGGGCGGTTTGCTCAACGTTAAAATGCGCAGCAATATTGAATTGGTATCAGAAGCATGAAAGCATCAATAGTAATGACACGGCAACTACGGTTTATAAATTTTCGTACCAAGATTATTGGGGCCCTAACCCTGATGGTGGCATTTACCTTGATTTACTGTTCAAAAACGGAAGATTACGAACCTTTAAGTATTCAGATCCAGCACAATCGACAACAGGATTTCTCTCTTTGGCAATTGGGGGCCTTTTTTGAAGAGGTTCAAATGGGCTATTTGCTAAGAACGGATGAAGGAAATATCATCGTCATAGATGGCGGAGGTACCGCGGCTGCACCGATATTGCAATCATATTTAAAGCAGTTGGGCGGACGGGTGCATACCTGGATCATTACCCATCCCCACACCGATCATATGAACGCGCTATTGGAGATCCTCAACGATAAAGCCATAGTCATCGATCGTATTCTACATGTGGCACTGGAAGACGCATGGGTTTTAGAAAATGAAAAGGTCAACTACGATACTTACAAACGCTATGTCAACGTGCTGGAAATCTCGAATGTTCCAAAAATTGACGTGGTTCAAGGCGATCGTTTTATGTTGGGGGATGGCATAAATTTGGAAGTTTTAGGAACTGGTAACCCGGATATCGTGGTGAACGCGATCAATAATTCTTCCATGGCATTCAAAATAAGCAGCAAATCAAAGTCTGTATTGTTTTTGGGCGATTTAGGGGAATTGGGGGGAAATGCCCTGCTCAATTCAAAAGCAATTGATATATTAAAGTCAGATTATGTGCAGATGGCCCACCATGGCCAAAGAGGGGTCAGCAAAGAATTCTATGCGGCCGTAAACGCAAAATACGCCCTATGGCCCACCCCAAAGTGGTTGTGGAACAATCAATTGGCAGGCAAGGCCGAAGGTACCGGTACCTGGAAAACCATGGAGGTTAGAGCATGGATGAACGAATTGAATATTCAAAATAATTATGTTTCCGGTTTAATAGGGACGGTACAAATCGATTGATAAGCAAACCCTGCCATGGCGACCATTTCCAAAAATATATTCTGGTCTACCTTTACTTCCATTTTGCAATTGTATACGGGCAGTGTGGTTTTTATTGTCCTTGCCAAATTGATGTCGGTAAATGATTTCGGCATCCTCAGCTTCGGTTTTTCCCTGAATGCCTTGGTGGTGATTGTGGCTGATTTCGGTTTTTCACTCATGGTGGTAAAAGACTATCCGAAACTCCAACAGGGAAAGGGAACTTATCTGACGAACAGTATCCTTGCAAAAATAATCCTTTCGGCCGCTACCTGCGGTGTTTTTTTTGTTTACTTGATTAGCTTTTACCATGGGGAGTGGCTGATTATAGGTGCTCTTTATGTTTTATTTGCGGTATTGGCTTCCTTTATCATTTATCTTCAGGCCATTTTAAGGGTAAATAACCAATTCGGAGCATATACAGCAACCAATGTTGTCTATGCGATTGGTATCAGTTTCGTGGTGTATGCCTACTGGCAATGGAATTTATCATTGAAACAATTGGTGGGCTATTTACTTATGGCTAAATCGGCACAACTTCTTTACGCTTTGTTTTTATGTCGGCGCACTTTTGACCAATTTGAACTTAAGACAACCATGGTCGCAAAACTCATTAAAAACAGCTGGTCATTTGGGGTGTTCAGTATCTTGGGAATCTTCTATTTCATGATCGACACTCAAATAATTTCCATATATCTAGGGGCAAAAGAAGTTGCATTATACCAATCGGTATTCAGAATTGTGCTTGTTCTTATGCTTTTTTCAGATATCGTGACCAATGTGTTATTGCCTTATTTGTCGTTTAAATTCCATCACAGGGAGGATTTATCAATATTGGTTTCCAAGCTATTTCTTTACCTATTATTGGTAGGGTGTTCCATTTTTCTGGCATTTACCTCTTTCAAATCGGAGCTAATGGTTTTTTTGTATCCTCCTGTATACAAAGAAGCACTCCCACTTATCTTGCCATTCTCATTGGTCTTGATCCTCAGGACCGTTTCCTCATTATTGGGCAATATCCTCACCGTTTCGAACCAGCAGGTTTATAGGGTATTGGCCGTTGGCACTTCCCTGATCGTGAGTTTGGTCTTGAACTTGGTTTTGATCCCGCTATACGGCATTATAGCTGCGGCATGGACAAGTGTAGCAGTTCATATCATATTATTCGGGATGTATTCGTTGTACGGTAAAAGGGAAATACCTTCGTTAAGAACGTTTACCCTAACCAATCTTATAATCATTGCCATAACAGGGTTGATATATTGGGTTTTACTCCAATTTTCTAAAACGAATTATGGGGTTTTGGCCGGTTGCCTATCGCTATGGTTTTTCGTGTTGTATGTTATCATGAAAAAGGACAACAATTATATTTTCCTGCAACAGGTACTGCAAGAGAAGGGGGTAGGCTAAGGAAAAAACAGTAATATTGATCAATTATTCCCACGTTTAGAACATGCAAACCTTGCTCAAATTTCTTTTTGTCCTTACCCTGATCGAACTTTTCGTCGGGGGCGGTGGAAGGGTTTTCGAGTTGGGCCCATTTACTTTAAGAATGCTGCTTTTCGTTCTAAACATCGTGCTCGTCGCGGTTTTGTACTTAGAACGATCCAAAATTCCAGTGTACGTCCTGTTTCTTGTTTTGGCCTTGACGGGGGTGTTGATCGCGTATTCGTTTTTGGGCTGGTTAAATGGCGCACCTTTAATATTGCTAATGGAAGATGTAAAGCCATTGTCTTACTTCTTGAGCGTACTGTTCTTCAGTTATTATATCGATTCGGAAGCAAGGGTATTGCTCGTAACTTCATGGATTAAAAAGACAGCACTTTTCATGGCCCTGGCTTATTTGGCGGTACAATTGTTGTTTTATCTAGGGAAAATCGACTTTTTCCCATTCTATCAATATGTAAATCAACAAATTTCTCCATCGGACTTTATCTTTAGAGGTACCCAGGGACTTTTCTTTTATAAAGGCTTCGTGTACATGGTCATCGGGTTGATTTTCTGGATCCATAGCACAGATGCCAAACGAAAAATAGTGCCCATTGTAATTATAATGGCCGCGATGATCCTAACTGGAACCAGAGGTTTTATTATCATGTTCGGGCTGATCTATGCTTTGTTTTATGGAATTCCTCTGTTGTTAAGGCTAAATGTAAAGGTGCTTATTTTGGCAGGCTTACTGATTTTGGGGAGCCTATATTTTTTCGGCAACTTTGAATTGGGAGATAAGGAATTGAGCGATTCCATACGTGTGCAACAGCTGGTACAAGTAGCGGAACGAATAGATCCCATGAGTTTCTTTATCGGGCATGGGTTTGGTATTGGGGTTCCCGTGCGGGAAGTCCATATGGAAATTGGTTATCTCGAAGTTTTTCACAAACAAGGTATTGTAGGGTTGGCACTTTGGGCTCTATTTTTTGTGATATTATACAACGCCATTGTGAAGGGGAAAAGCCTTCCGGAAATTCGAAAGTCATACCTGCTTAGTGCCTTATTGGTGATTTTGTTGTCGTTGACCAACCCCTTCTTCAACAATCCCATTGGCATTTCCTTATTTGTTATAGTGCTGGTTTCAATGAATACATTGAACCGACAGGAAAGAATCAAGAGGGAAACCATTTTACTGAAGGATTCAAAAATATGATTCCAGAAAAGAAAATAAACTTTTTGATTAGAATCGCCCTATGTATGGTCATTTCACTGGCCTTGAATGCGGCGCTGCGTTATTTTCAAAAGAAATCCCTAACACAGGGCGATTTCCTGCTTACGGTCCATTCAACCTACGAAACCGATGCCACCATGGAATTTTTCTATGAAACAGGGCATGATTTTAACAAAGAGCAAGCGAAATCGGTAATGGTCAAAAGCGGTCCGAATGAAATCATTTTCCCATTTCAATTAAAAGAAGGGGAACAACTCAGAAATCTTCGAATCGATTTCGGGTCGAACAGGGATGTAAAAAAAGTAGCATTACATTCAATTTCACTTAGCTCGAAGGGTAACCATTTGTTTGACCTCAAAGGCCAGCAAATAGGCAAACACGTTGGATTTTCTTCAGGGATTACTAAATGGGATTCGACCAACACTTATTTTCTGGCATCCGATCAAGAAATTTTCGATCCTTATCTGGTTTTCGATTCCGTGTTCGAGTTGATCTGGCCGCAATGGTTTAGACTACTGCTCTTGATTTTGCCTTGGTTGGTGTTACTGGCATTCCCAACTTTCAAATGGTTTGGGGAACGCCTTAAAAAGAATGAATATATCTTGATTTTTTGTACTTTTTTTATCATCGCAATCCCACTAAAAATGGCATGGGTATCTTTTGCTACCCTGATTTTGGCAGCTTATTCCCTATGGAACTTCTTTATGAGGAAACATTTGCAAATAGGGCCGACACAATGGTCACTTTTCGTTTTTTTTGCAGTACCCCTCTTGTTCTTGGGAGACGGCAACGTTGCTAAAATGGCCATTCCGATGGGGTTTTTATTGTTTTTCCTAATTGGGAGCATTCTTGATTTTTCGCGGGAAAATCAAGGCATCAAAGAAATATATGTAACGGTATTTTTTACATTGATGTCGATTATCCTGGTCAATTCAATATTGTTTATCGTTAGCGATGGGTACTATTTTAGGTCAGAAGGGTTGGCTTACTTCCCCAATGCCAAGCTACACAGCCAAGAAATTTTGTATTGGCTTTACTATTGGCATCCAACTTTCCTCTCTTTTTTCATCATCATCGGGGGCGTTTTTTGTGTTGATTTGGTTCAAAAAGGAGCTATTGACAGATCTTTGGGAGTGGCCTATGGCCTTTTTACCCTGTTGGTTTTGGGTATATTGGGCTCACGATTCGCATTGCTCATTGCGCTTTCCCTGCCCTTTTGGTACCTCCTGCCAATTCGCTACCTGAAAAAGGCTATTATTCCATCATGGATAATACTTTTTGGTATAATAGTGATATTGATAGACCGGTTCGATGTTCAACGGGCAAGATTATGGCGATTGTCATGGTCGGCAATTATGGAGAGGCCTTGGTTCGGGTATGGTACGGGCACCTCAGAAGCCGTATTGCCAAGTTATTTGTCGGTGAACAGGGGCGGAGTTGAAACCCTTATGGAAGTCAATCATTCGCATAACCAATTATTGGCTTATTTGTTGGAAAATGGCCTTGTTGGCACCTTGATTTTTTTGGCCGCTTTTTTTTATATGACCTACGACTTTGCCAAATCAAAAAACAAAACTTTGCTTTTGGTCAGCTTTATGCTTCTGTTGCTCATGATCGTGGAAGCGCCCTTCAGAACGACCACTCCTTTGTACTTATCGGCGTTCTTGTTGACCGTGTTTTCAAAAAGCAGCACCACCTTTAATTGGGATTGGCGCAAATAACATTCAAGGATTGCGGTAAGACCCGAACCCTGAGGGGTTCCTTTTCTGCCCACCACAGCTTTTCACCATCGAGCTGAAGTTTTATTGGGATGCGTTTGGGCATAATGTCCATTGAAGTCATTTGTTTTCGTTGTACTTTGAAAAATGGCGGGAAAATTTTAAAAAAGGCACAGAGCATGAATAATGTTATGGCGATAAAATGGGACCGCTCTACCTGTATAAAATCCAACTTTCCATCATACAGGCTGGCATTTGGGGTCAATGTTTTGTTATATCCCAATTGATTGGTGTTTGAAATCAAAAAGATAAATGGAGTGGCATGGTAGTTTACCCCCTGTTCCAGTAGTTCCACAGGATCATATTTAAAGTGTCGAAGCGTTTTACCAAAAGCTTTTGAATAGGCCAGGAAACCCCTGCCGGAAATCGCGTGGTAATTATGGATTACATGGGCGGAAAAAGCAATGCTCAGGTTGCAAAAAAAGTAAAGATCGTTGACCTGACCGATATCGATTTTGCGGGTCTCAAATTTTTTCAGGACCGCCATGGCCAATTTCAATTTAACAGGGATGCCCAAATTACGCGCCAACCCATTGCCAGAGCCTATGGGAAGCACGCCTAAGACCACTGGAGTCTGTACCAGACATCGGGCCACTTCATTGACCGTACCATCGCCGCCGACCGCAACGACAATATCTGCCCCATTCGCAATGGCCTCTTTTGTCAGCGCAATGGCATGTCCCTTATAGGTCGAATACCTTACCTGGCAGTCGATATCCGAGTCGTCTTTAAAGTAAGAAGGAATGGCAAGGCCTGCCGAGCGGGCCATGGGAGACAATTCGTTGATGATAAAGTAGATACTCTTCAATGCTTAATCCTTTATGGTGGAAAATTCGCTAATCCATTGATCGGCATACATGCCATATACTAACCCTATCTCATTTTCAAACACGTACTTTTCATCCTTGCCTGGATCGAAATTAACGTGATACACATAGACTTTGATTCCATTTTCCCTAAGTCTTTTGAGCAATGTGGTTTTGTTCTCAATTCCCCTGCGCGATAAGGCTAGGTGGCCAATCTTGTTGTTTAACAGATAAGTGACCATATCTTTCTTGATTTCTGCAATGGCGCTTTCCGAAACCAGTGGCATAACCCCAAGTGAAATGGCCTTTTCTACAGCATCTAGGGTAAAAAGCTCCATCATCAAACGGTCTTTGTCAACGAACTTGGATGCGAATTTTTCGGGATCGTTTACCTTATCCGTTACCAATATCGCATCAGGGTGAGCGGAGAACCAACTATTGATCCCATCCATGTCCAGGGTTGAATATTTGCCCCTTATCTTATGTTTTAAAAATTCAGCCCTGGAAACCGGGGTTTCCCCTGAAAATCGGACTTCTTTTTTCCAGTGAACCCAATCGTGGGCGGCCACATATTCATGATCTGAAGTTTCTAAAATATCCAATTCGAACAACCGAAACCCTTGGGCATAACTGAAGTCCATGGCCTCTTTGCTATCGGTATACTTTACCCCATCGATCATACCTCCGGCATGGGCAATGAATCGATCGGCGGAAGAAATAAATCCGATTTTTGACGGTTTAAAATAGGAGATATCGTTTTTTGGATCATTCGGAAATGGAAGGTCTTTTTTGATGGAATTGTCATCGACCAATTCAAGGGTATTTCCCTCTAAATGATATGCGAGATAGGCCTGTCTTTCTTGTAATCGACTCAATTGATCAAAGCCCATTTCGCTAAGGTCTTCTGAAAATAAAGCTAAATTTTTGGCCGCTGAGTCGTGTGCCAATATAACGAATGGCGAATTGTTTGTCCGGATCTGCTTCAATATCTTCATTAATTCCTCGGTTTCTTCGAGACTACCATAGGTATCGAAGGTGCGAAATTCGTATCCGGTTTTTGAATTGAAGCTGATGACGGTAAGTCCTCTGGAGATGATATTTTCTTTGCCGTTGATCACAAAACTACTTGGCTTTTTGACATTCCAGCTATTGCTTTCTAGGACTATAAAATTCTTTTTGTCCTCATTTAAATTGATATTTTTCAAAAGATCGATGTCGGCAGGTCTAAAAACGACCTCTTTCACATTATTCCTGGTAATACCGAAATGATATGTGTCATTCAGCGTCCCATAAAGTAGGCCGTTGGTCTGGTATACATCTAAATACATAAAAGCTTTAGGGGATTTCAACACCTCTGTTGTGGCGATAGGAAAATCTTCGTAAGGCCGTAAGTTTTCATCAAAAAGCACGCGTTGGCAAGAACCTCTTTTGGGGAGGGTTGTGGTAAGTAAAACCATGTCTTGTTTGTTTCGGATTTCGAATTGGCCCTCGGCCTGGTTCAGGGAAATATAGATACCTTCCTTACAATTCAAGGTTTTAAGTGCCGCATCGTTCAGTCGTAGTAAGTTTTTATCATTCTGGTTGAGAAATGCATTCTTATCACCGTTCGCAATAAAGTCGGTCAAAAACTTGGCATTGTGACTTATTTCTGCCCCATCCAGTATTATTTTCGGGAGGTCGATTTGATAAATATCCCTATTCAAAGGAAAGTTTGATCGGGTATTGTCTGCATTGGTGATCAAATAAAGGGATCGTTCCTCAAAATCTGCAATCACCGGAGATTTGTTGCCCATCAAGAGGTGATCAGGATAGATAAAAAACACAGTGTTCGACAGCATGTCCTCTTTTTTGAGAAACTGTATAAGATCGCCTATGTAATGATCCGTTGCGGAAACCATTAATTCCAAGCGACTTCGCTGTGCCGGTAAAATGCTATCGACCCTCCTGTCTGGAACGCCATTCGGGAAATGGGTTGAGATGGTGGATAAAAAAAAGGCAAAGGGCGTAGCGTCTTCCTTTTTGATCAGCAATTCTTTCTTCAACTCGGCAAAAAGGTCCATATCTTGAATTCCCCAATCGACCTTCTCATAGGCTGTCTTAAAATCTTTTTCCGATTTTACGGTAAAACCATGTGTTTTCAACATGTCATCAATTCCTGAAAACTCCTTTTTCCCAACGAAGTATTGGAGGTCGTACCCGGCTGTTTTCAAAACATCGGCCAGGGAGGTAAGTTTGTTCTCATAGCTGTTCTGAAAAACACTATTGCCATGGGTGCCGAAAAAAGCAGGAACACCGGTAATGGCCGTATACATGGAGGCTGAGGTCCATCCGCCCGCCGGGCCTTGTCTCATGGTATAAAAGACATTCTTTGCGGCCATGTCGCTTAGGTTTGGCGTAAGGGCTTTCAAATTCCCTTCCAAATAACCCTTTTCAAGCGATTCTAAAGAAAGAACTATTATGTTCTTGCCCTTGGTCGCCTTTATCTGATTTTTTCCGATATATTGTTTTGGATCTATTTGGAGTGCGTCAAGGGCCTCCACAAAGGAGGATTCTCCTGCAAACTTCAGATTTATGGTGGAATAGGCGTTATTGAGTATGCCACCTGAAAGACTTAATATGCCAAGGCCGAAGAACAAGCCAAAAAACAAAAGAATTTTTTTCCTCAGTTTTACCCTCAACAAATAACCTAGCCAGTGGATAAGCGGCACCAACAACAGCAAGGCACCTACAATCAATAGGCCCTCACGACCAAAAAAATCAACAACGGAAAGGGCATCGCCAAAATTGAAATTCTCGTAAAATCGATAATCGGCTATTTCCCCGGTAACGATGACAGAACTTAATTGGATGGTGTAGAATATGGCCAAAAAAAGGGATGCGGAAAAGGAAAGAAATTTGTTGCCGAAAGGGATAAAAGATCGAACAATCGATAAAACCATTAATAGAGCGATCAGCTGTATTGGCATCATAGCAAGTCAAATGCATAAATAAAATGCAAATATAACGGACAGCAGTCGAAATCACTAATCACGATCCGCCCTGAAAGGAATCGAATACGAGCTTTGATCTTTAAAGAGCCAATTTTGTTACTTTTGAAAATTAAGAAAGGGCAAAGATCCTAAATACTTGAGAGAATGAAGAACATTTTAATTACGGGGGGAGCTGGGTTTATTGGCTCCAACTTGGCGCTTAAACTTATTGATCTCGGATATTCGGTCACGGTTTTGGATAATCTTTCAATCCAGATCCATGGAGAAAATCCGGAAGTCTCTTCCCCACTTTATAAATCGATAAAGGGCAAAGTGACTTTTATCAAAGGAGATGTCACCAATATTGAGGATTGGAGGAAGGCCATGGCAAATCAGGATGCCATTGTGCACTATGCCGCTGAAACCGGCACGGGACAATCGATGTATGAAATAAATAAATACGTACATGTCAACATACAGGGAACCGCGATGATGTTGGATCTGTTGGTCAATGAACCCAATAAAATCAAGAAGGTTATCGTGGCTTCTTCGCGTTCCATTTATGGAGAAGGAAGATATTGGAGCAAGGAATTGGGGCATGTGTATCCGGAACATCGACTTGGTAAGGATATGGACAGCAAGGATTTCGAGGTCAAGTATCCGGGCAGTTCTGTCTTGAAATTGGTAGCGACCGATGAAGATTCTAAAATTCACCCTTCTTCGGTCTACGGAATCACCAAGCAGAACCAAGAGCAAATGGTGATGACCGTTTGTCCCACCGTAGGTATCGCCCCCGTGGCATTTCGTTACCAAAATGTCTATGGCCCGGGACAATCCCTGTCTAACCCCTATACCGGTATCCTCTCCATTTTTTCCACCCAAATCAAAAATGGGAACGGCATCAATATTTTTGAAGATGGAAAGGAAACGAGGGACTTTGTGTATATAGATGATGTAGTCGATGCCACCCTGCTGGGTCTCCAAAAAGAGGAAGCCAATGGGGAGACATTCAACGTAGGTACGGGGGTGCCCACCGATGTGGTTACTGTGGCAAAAACACTGGTTAAAAATTATGGCTTGGAAACCTCGCTGACCATCACCGGGAATTATAGGCTTGGTGACATTAGGCATAATTATGCCGATCTTAAAAAAATAAACACCAAATTGGGATTTTCTCCTAAAATCGATTTTGAAGAAGGCATCAAGCGGTTTACCAACTGGGTGAACACCCAAGAAATTAAGGAAGACAATTATGGCAAGTCTATCGCCGAATTGAAGCAAAAAGGGATGTACAAGTAAGTTATGACCAATTTTATCGATTGCCTTGCTGTAGTTATCGTAGTGTACAATACCAAACTGGAAACCTCTGAATCGTTCCAATCCGTGGAGGGAATGCGTCGGAGAGGTAACACACTCGACCTTATCGTTTACGATAATTCACCAACACCACAACAGCCTATCGAAACTCCTGGATTACGGATAACCTATTTTCATGATCCAGAAAATTCCGGGGTAAGCAAAGCCTATAATGTGGCCGCGGCCCACGCCACTGCTTTGCGGAAGGAATGGATTTTACTACTGGACCAAGATACCACCTTGCCAGCAGACATATTGGAAGCTTATCAAAACGAGATCGACCGACATCCCGAAATAAGCTTGTTCGTCCCTGTTTTAAAACTTCAAAACGGCAAAATTTTCTCACCCTGTTCCTATCGATTTAAAAGGGGGTTTTATTTGAAAACCATAGCAGCAGGAATACATTCATTGAACAAACTTGCACCTGTAAATAGCGGTATGTTGGTCAATTTAAAGGCATTTCATGAGGTTGGAGGGTACAATGAAAAGGTAAAGTTGGATTTCAGTGATTTTCAGTTTATCGAGCGATTTCGGAAAGTCTACAAAACATTCTATGTCGTGGATATTATCTGTGAACAAGATTTTTCCGATGAAGAAATTTCTTTGCCAACTCAAGCGAAACGTTTTCGGTACTATTGCGAGGGCGCCAGAAACATTGAAAAGGGAGGAGCATGGGATTGGATCCAGTACAACTCATTTGTTTTGCTTCGCGCAATGCGATTAACGATCAGATATGGCAATGTGAGTTTTCTTAGAACATATTTTAGCGCTTTTTTATTCTGAAGCAATACAAGATTATAGCAGGTTTGGCTATTTATAGTAAGTTTGCAACCAAATAAGCCATAGGCAGGTATGAAGATTTCAGTGTGTATGGCCACCTATAACGGGGCCCCATTTTTAAAGGAACAGCTGTTTTCTATCTTAAAACAAATATCGATCCATGATGAATTGATCATATCGGATGATGGCTCTACCGACGGGACCCTGGAGTTGATCGAGACCATACGGGATAAGCGTATCAAACTTTTTCACTCCCCACATAAAAATTTGATATTCAATTTCGAAAATGCCCTAAAACAAGCAACGGGGGATGTCATATTTCTTTCTGACCAGGATGACGTTTGGTTCGATGACAAGGTAGAAAAGTCTTTAAATTTTTTAAAAAAATACCTTTTGGTATTTTCAAATGCAGCAATGTTCCATGGAGATGATATTCAAAAGACCGAATTATTCTTCAAGGATCCGGGAAAGAAGACGGGTATTCTTTCAAATCTTATCAAAGTAAAGTTTTTGGGCGCTACCTTGGCATTTCATAAGTCGGTTTTGACAAAGGCGTTGCCCTTTCCCAAAAACCTCGCCATGCATGACATATGGCTTGGTTTGATTGCGGAGACCATGGGGCCGACCTATTACATCGATGAACCACTGATATACTATCGGAGGCATGGGAATACGGCCTCCACTGCCGGTCACGCCAGCAAAAACTCAATATATACCAAACTAAAGATTCGATGGCAGCTTTTGATCAACCTTTGCAAAAGGAAGTGGCAAAAGAACTAAGGATAAACTAGCATGATCACCAATAATGGTATTTAGCTCTACAGTATTTCTATTTATTTTTCTGCCCCTTGTTTTAATAATCAATTTTTTATTAAAACAACAATACCGAAATTTTTTCCTTTTACTGGCCAGTTTGGTCTTCTATGCTTGGGGAGAAGGCATGCTGGTCGTGCTCATGTTGTTTTCCATCAGCGTGAACTATGTTACGGGCATTGGGATTGCCTATTTTCTGGACAGGAACCCTAAGATTGCCAAAATAATTCTGGGCATTGCGATCACAATCAATCTAGGGCTATTGTTCTACTATAAATACGCCAATTTTATTGTAGCAACGCTACAGGAAACGGGTCTTTATCTGGATTATGATCACCAGAACATCCTTTTGCCCATTGGAATATCCTTTTTTACTTTTCAAGGGATTTCCTATTTGGTGGATGTATTCCGAAAAGATACCAAGGTACAGCTCAACCTATTTCATTTGGGTTTGTATATATCCTTTTTCCCACAATTGATAGCAGGACCAATCGTGAGATATCACGACATTGCCCTTGAAATCGAGAAGCGCAATATAGACATCGCATTGTTTACGGAAGGAGTCATCCGATTTGTTAGAGGGTTGGCTAAGAAAGTCATCATTGCGAATAGTTCAGCGCTGATTGCCGATCAGGTGTTTTCAGTCGGTGTTACCGAGATTTCCACACTTACGGCATGGATTGGCATTTTAAGTTATACCATACAGATCTACTTTGATTTTTCAGGCTATTCCGATATGGCCATTGGACTGGGAAAAATGTTGGGATTTAATTTTAAGGAGAACTTTAACTATCCCTATATTTCAAAATCAATCCAGGAATTTTGGAGAAGGTGGCACATATCGTTATCCACTTGGTTTAGGGATTATCTTTACATCCCGTTGGGGGGAAATAGGAAAGGACTGGTCAGGACCTACATCAACTTGATCTTTGTCTTCTTTGTGACTGGCCTTTGGCATGGCGCGAGTTGGAACTTCATATTTTGGGGCTTATTCCATGGGAGCTTTTTAATTTTGGAACGGAGCAAGTTATTCAACACTATAAAATGGCCGCTATTTTTACAGCATTTGTATGTATTGTTGGTCGTTGTCATCGGGTGGGTATTTTTTAGGGCAGAAACGATGTTCGATGCTTTTGTATATTTAAAAAATATGATAGGCCTTACCGGGGGAGAGGATACTACCGCTCTGATTTATGTCAACCCCTATAGCATTTGTATGATGATATTGGCCATTCTTTTCTCCATGCCGATACGTCATGGGTTGAATGAACGCATCTTAAGGACAAAAAATGGAAAAATGGGAATACTGTACCGAACGGGCATATATTTTTTCTATATAGCCTTGTTGGTGCTTTCGATCATAGAGCTGGCCCAATCCAGTTATAATCCTTTTATTTATTATAGGTTTTGATGAATCCGTTCAACAACATAAAGAAAAATCTGATTTTAGTACCAATTGGTATTCTGATGTTCTTTGCGATTGCCCATTTTTTAAAAAATTTCGATAACCGGGTGATTGAACATATGACCGTTGTTGTAAAAGCCAGTGTGCCTCAAGATGACACATTTCAACTTTTTTATTGGACGGAGGAAGAAACCAAATTCAAAATAGTGAACTCGGTAAGGGCCAAGATAAAAGGCAGACCTGATTTTCAAGAAATAATTTTCGAATTACCCAAAATGGAGGATTTGTTTCGGTTGCGGCTAGACATAGGGGAAAATAGGGAACAAGGTACCATAGCGATCAGCGAGGTAAAATTTAGAAAGGAATCGGATGATTATGTTTTCAACGCCCTGGAATTCGACCAAATGTTCGCGCCAAATAAATATATTTCCAGGGATGCCTCGGGCAATTTTGTGGGAATAACCGATACGGTCGGAACAAAAGTCATCTATGATCCTTATTTCATATCGATTGACAATTCCCGGGAAATGTCCTTGATCGTAACAGACCGGTTGACCCTATACCCCTACTGGATTTCGGCTTTCTTTTGCCTTATTATGTTTTTGTTTTTGCAATACAACTTCAAATGGAATTCATTGCCTACTGAATCTGCTTTTGTTGCCATCTTCATACTTATCCTGATATTGCCCACGCTCCAAAATTGGACACATTTCGCGAAACCGATGGAAAGTCTCGAAAAACGGGAACTCGCCAAACTTCCCGAATTTTCTTGGACGAAGGACTATGCCAGACAGTTTGAAACCTATTATAACGATAATTTTGGGTTAAGAACCTATCTGGTGAATTGGGGCGGCGCCTATAAGACCAAATTGTTTAGGTCGTCGATGCATCCAGAGAAGGTGATGTTAGGAAAAAACAAGTGGTTGTTTTACAACGACAATGTAATAAGTAAGATCTTTGATAGTTATAGGCGGGTCAATTTATTAAGCAAGGATAGTTTGGCGCTACTGGTGCGTCAATGGGAAGACAACAAAAAACGCTTTGAGGCTGAAGGCAGAAAGTATTTTCTTGCCTTTTGGCCCAATAAGCACACCATCTATCCTGAATTCTTGCCAACAGCCATGTCTTTGCAGATCAAGGATACGGTCTCTCGCGTAGATCAAATTATCGATTATTTAAAAGTTCACAACTCCAGCGTAACCCTTATTGATGTACGGCCCCGCTTTTTGCAATCAAAAATAACCCATCAGCTGTACCACAAATTTGATACCCATTGGAATGATTATGGCGCATTTTTGGCATATGAGACTTTTTTTGAAAAAGTACGAACTGAACTGGGAATTGCACCAAAGGCAGCAAGTGATTTCGATATTATATGGGAAGATTATTACGGAGGGGACCTGATACAGATGCTAGGCGTCCAAAATAATGGGTTCTTTAAAGAAAAAAAACCGAAGTTCAGGTTGAAGGAGCAAAGTAATCAAATTGAATATTTATCCATTGAGGGCTACCCCAAATTAACCGTTAGGACAAGAAATGAAAACGCAGGAAATCAGCTAAAAGCTTTGGTCTTCAGGGATTCTTATTCCAACAGCCTGATCCAGTTTTTTTCATTGAATTTCTATGAAGTCACTTATATCTGGGGGCACAAAGAGTATTATGTTAAAAAAGTTCAACCCGACGTTATCATTGATGGATTTGTGGAACGTGAAATTGGCGAAAAACATACCCTAAATTAACTATGGACTTTTCCAACGCATTAAGCAATAAAAATATTCTACTATTTTCACCCCAATTCTTTGGGTATGGGCTGGAAGTCGCTTCCAAAATGAGGGAAATGGGAGCTAGTGTCGATTATTTTGACGAAAGGCCGGGCAACGATTTTTGGACCAAGGCCATTATCAGGGTCAATAAATCGCTTCTAAGGCGTAAAATTGAAACCTATTATACGGATATCATCAAAAAGTTGGTCGATCATCACTATGATTTTGTGGTTTTCCTAAATCCTGAGGCCATATCTCGAAACAACCTGAAGTTGCTTAAAAAATGCCAACCCAAGGCCATTTTCATCATGTATATGTGGGATTCTTTGAGGAACAAAAAATACACCATCGATATTTTACCGTTTTTTGACCGGAAATTCTCTTTTGATAAGGGGGATTGTGCCATCAAAGCTTATGGACTCCATTTTAGACCCTTGTTTTTTATAGATAGTTATAGGGATGTGGAAAACATGGCAGAAAAAATGAGAATTGATTTATTTTTTGTGGGCACGGTTCACAGTGATCGCTATGAATTGCTCATGTCGCTGAAAGGAGCATGCGAAAATTTGGGCAAGAAAATCGAGTTCTATATGTTTTTCCAGAGTAAAATCCTATTCTATAGGATGAAAGCTTTAAATAAGTCTTTTAGAAGGGCCCAACAGAAAGACTTCAAATTTATTCCCATGGCGAAGGACAAATTGATAGAGAAGCTAAGCTCAAGTAAAGTGATACTTGATATACAACATCCAAGCCAACAGGGGTTGACCATGCGCACCATTGAAATGATCGGCGCCAGAAAAAAAATGATAACGACCAATAGCGAAATAAAGCAATACGATTTTTATCATCCAAATAACATCCTGGTCATCGATCGTCAGGACATTCAATTTGATCCGGATTTTTTTGACTCCCCCTATGTTGAATTGGAAAGGGAGCTATATCATAAGTATTCTATTGAGGGTTGGTTGGAAGACTTGTTTTGGGCCCCACTAAAAGTCTGAACTTCGCCTAGTTTTCATAACTTTACAGATATAAAGAGGTTTTTGTTTTTGGTTATTATGAAGAACCATTACTTTACCAACCTAAACTAGCATAAATTGTTTTTCCTCGAAACAGCCATACTGATTTTTATAGGGTCTTTTCTGCTCACTTATCTTACCATCCCCAAGGTGATTAAGGTGGTGGAGCACAAACGGCTGATGTCTGATCCGAATAAGCGCAGTTCCCATACCTCCAGAACGCCAACCTTGGGGGGCATAGCTTTCTTTTACACCTTGATTTTCGCCATGTTTTTCATCAAGGAACGCGATGTTTTTGATGAAATCATATATATCATTCCAGGTTTAACTATAATGTTCATCGTTGGTTTAAAGGATGATTTGGTAGTTATTTCCCCAGGGGCGAAATTACTGGCCCAAGCCCTTGCCGTTTCATTTATCCTGGCCAATCCCAGTTTTACCATATTTTCATTGAATGGCTTTTTGAACATCAATGAAATCCCCTATTATTTGTATCTGATCATTGCTGGATTCATGATGCTTACCATTATCAACTCCTATAATTTAATTGACGGCATCGATGGCCTGGCTTCAGTGGTGGGCATCGTGATCATGGTCATTTACACCACCATCTTTTATCTTACTGCGGAATATTTTTTCGCTCTGTTGAGCATTTCGCTCAACGCGAGCCTTATGGCCTTTTTGGGCTTTAACCTGTCTTCGGACAAAAAAATATTCATGGGAGATACGGGATCGTTGATTGTGGGTTTTGTCATCGGTGTACTCACGCTCAAATTCTTGGCCTTACGCCCACATGCATATACGGAGCTGCCCTTTTTATTGGAAAATGCCCCCTTGATCGCCATTAGCATCCTTATTGTGCCCTTATTTGATACCGCAAGGGTGTTCACCATACGCATTGCAAAAAACAAGGCGCCTTTTTCTCCGGACAGAAACCACACGCATCATGTTTTGATCGACTATTGGGGGCTGACCCATAAGCAGGCCAGCTTTATTATAGGCTGTTTTAATTTGCTTTTTGTGATGCTCTTTATTGTACTTGGCAGTACGGCAAAGAATCTGGGCATGGTGATCATGTTGGTTTCGGTGGTGTTGTTTTTGGGGTATATTTTCTTTAAATATAATTATAGCTTTTCCACATTAAAGCAAAAACTATCATTGAAGAAAAAGATGGCAAAGATTAGGGAAAAGGTCAGCGAGGCCAATGGCAAGCGAAAAAAAGTCAAACCTACAAAGCTCCGAAAAGAAGATTAATAAAGTGAAGCAAGCAAGCAGGTTCGTTATAATGTTTTGATATTGGTTCAAATGAAGGCATGTATTAACGTTCAAACCATACGGAAGCCATAAAAATCAAGGAATGAAAAAAGTACTGATAACAGGCGCGGCCGGATTCTTGGGATCGCACTTATGCGATCGTTTTATCAAGGAAGGATTTCATGTCATCGGCATGGATAATTTGATTACCGGCGACCTAAAGAACATCGAACATCTTTTTCCTTTGGAACAGTTCGAATTCCACCACCATGATGTGACCAAGTTTGTGCACATCGGCGGTAAGTTGGACTATATTTTGCATTTTGCTTCCCCAGCCAGTCCGATCGACTATTTAAAGATACCTATAGAAACCCTTAAAGTGGGCTCCTTGGGAACGTTGAACCTATTGGGTCTAGCCAAGGAAAAGAAGGCCACCATCTTGGTGGCTTCCACCTCTGAAGTATACGGCGATCCGCTGGTACATCCTCAAAACGAGGAGTATTATGGCAATGTGAGTCCCATTGGCCCACGTGGGGTATACGATGAGGCAAAACGATTTATGGAATCGATTACCATGGCCTATCATCGCTTCCATGGTGTAGATACGCGCATCGTAAGAATCTTCAATACCTATGGTTCAAGAATGCGCCTGAACGATGGCCGTGTGGTGCCCGCCTTTATGGGCCAAGCCTTGCGAGGCGAACAACTTACTGTGTTTGGTGACGGGTCCCAAACCAGATCGTTCTGCTATATCGACGATCAGGTGGAAGGAATATACCGATTGTTATTTAGCGGCTATTCCAATCCTGTCAACATTGGAAATCCACATGAAACCACCATCAAGGAGTTTGCCGAAGAGATCATTAAACTCACGGGAACGGATCAGGAGATCATCTACAAGCCATTGCCACAAGATGACCCCTTACAAAGGCAACCCGATATTTCCAAAGCCAAAAAATTGTTGGATTGGGAGCCCAAAGTAGAACGATCAAAAGGTTTAAAAATCGTATACGATTATTTTAAAAGCCTGCCACCGGAGGTATTACAGGGCAAGGCACATCGGGAATTTTATCCGACACCTTAATATAGCCATTGAATAGCACATCATAAAAATCCAATCATAAATGAAGGTTTTAATCTTGGGTTCCGGGGGAAGGGAACATACTTTGGCCTGGAAATTGAACCAAAGCGACCATCTCGAAGCTTTGTACGTAGCACCAGGCAATGCAGGCACCGATAAAATCGCAACCAATATACCGATAGGCCTTGATAATTTCGAAGCGATAAAAACAGCGGTGCTGGCCCATGGCATACAGATGGTCGTCGTTGGGCCGGAAGACCCATTGGTCAAAGGGGTACATGATTTTTTTTTGAATGACCCACAACTTCGCGATGTTCCCGTTATCGGTCCACAAAAAGCTGCGGCTCAATTAGAGGGCAGCAAGGATTTCGCCAAGCAGTTCATGGCCCGCCATCAAATACCCACAGCTGCATACCAAAGCTTTACTTCAAGTAACCTGGAGGAAGGCTATGCCTTTCTTGATCGGTTGAACCCTCCTTATGTACTTAAGGCCGATGGTTTGGCTGCAGGCAAAGGGGTACTGATATTGAAGGATCTTCAAGAGGCCAAATCGGAACTCAAAAAAATGCTGGTAGGCGCTAAATTTGGAGCTGCCAGTAAAACGGTGGTCATAGAAGAATTTCTTGCCGGAATCGAATTGAGTGTATTCGTGCTTACCGATGGGGAGCACTTTAAGGTGTTGCCGACAGCAAAGGACTATAAACGGATTGGTGAGGGCGATACCGGTCTTAACACCGGTGGTATGGGCGCTATTTCTCCCGTACCCTTCGCAGATAGGGAATTCATGCAAAAAATCCATGAACGCATTATTCAACCCACCATCAATGGCCTGAAGTCGGATAATTTGCCGTATAAGGGCTTTATTTTCATCGGATTGATCAAAGTGGGCACGGAACCCTTCGTCATTGAGTACAACGTTCGTCTGGGAGATCCGGAAACAGAAGTGGTCATTCCCAGAATTCAAAATGATCTGATAGAGGTATTCAGGGCCGTCGGCAATGGAACATTAGATCAAATCGACTTGAAGTTGGATGATCGCGCGGCGGCTACGGTCATGTTGGTCGCAGGAGGTTATCCAGGGGCGTATGAAAAAGGGAAAGTGATCAAGGGCGTTCAGGATATTACAGATTCAATGGTCTTCCAAGCGGGCACCACATTGAAAGCGGGTCGTATTGTCACTAACGGAGGAAGGATTATGGCAGTTACTTCCTTTGGAAACGACTTTAAACAAGCCCTTCAAAAATCCTACCGTAATATTGAAAAAATCGAATTCGAAGGGATGAATTATAGAAAGGATTTGGGCTTTGACCTATAGTCCAAACAGTGCACAAATTAGTCAATAAGCCAATATCCTGGATAGCAGCGGGTTAAAGATAGGAATGGGAAGTTATGCTTTTATCCTCTTCACCAGCATCGTTATATTTCTTCAATTGGAGCATCCAATAAGTGAAGGCCAAAAACCCCAAAACAAAGAAAATCCAATTGACGCTACTGGAAAGCCACCAATTCTCCAGAAACCTAAAAAAATCAAAGGGAGCGAAGAGATAATTTACGAACAAATCCTCTATGCCATAAAAAAATGCTTTCATCTTATCCTATATTTACCCAACAAAAGTATAAAATCCTGAGATGATATCAAGCTTTTTTGGCAAAACAAAACCCATCAACTATATTATTCTCCTTACCCCTTTGTTCTTTTTCTATTGGTTTGTAAATCTGTTGATCTTTGAACGCACCTTCAGCTTAGAACAGTTATCGATACGGCTATTGGCCTTGGGATCGCTGATATTTGGATATTTTGTATTGAATTTTATCGTTCAACGCAACAAAGTCTCGGGCCAAAATTCTTTTCCATTGCTTTTTTTCACCTTGCTGTTGATCGTTTTCTACGAAACCCTAGGGGATAACAACGCCTTGTTCTGCAGTTTTTTTTTGCTGATGGCCCTTAGAAGGCTGATTAGTATCAGGTCGCTGAAGAACATCAAGCCCAAGGTTTTTGATGCCACTTTTTGGATTTTGATTTCGAGTTTCTTTTATGATTGGGCCTTATTGTTTTTGATTTTGGTGTTTATGGCGATCTATATTTATGAGCCCAAGCACCTGAAAAATTGGCTGGTTCCTTTCGCGGCCATATTCACGGTATGTATTGTTGGCTATGCCATTCTTACTGTTCTGCAAAGCGAAGCCATGATTTGGCAACATTATCGATTTTCCATTTCATATGACAAGGAATATTTGATGCAATGGCAGAACAGTGCCAAGCTGGCTTTTTATGTGGCCGGTATCAGTATTACGGGATTATGGTCTTTTTTGAAATCGAGCAATACGGGAACGGGAAAAGTAGCCACCATGCGCATCATAGCCTTTACGTTCCTGCTTGGATTGATCCTGGATGTGTTGAAGTCTTCCTCTACCGAGTTTCCTATCATCGTTACCTTTTTTCCGGCTTCAGTGTTTCTAACGCGATATGTTGAAGCTATCAGACGGCCCAATTTGCGGGAATTGTTTTTGATGTTGGCCATTTTTTTCCCATTGATGGGGTTTTTTATCGAACTCATCATAAAATAAATAAGGGTATCTTTGCCCCATAAACCATAGTCCGATGTTCAGTGATTTTGCATTTGGTATTTTTGAGGAAAGCATCGTTAATTATCATCTCAAGAACGATGTAAACCAGGCTTTTACGAATCCATATCCAAAAGAAGATATAGCCCACTTGCTCTATCGGAAAAATTGGATCGATACGGTACAATGGCACTATGAGGACATCATCCGAGATCCCAATATCGCTCCCACCGAAGCCCTGGTACTAAAACGCAAAATTGATCGGAGCAACCAGGACAGAACCGACCTTGTTGAATACATCGACAGTTATTTCTTTAAAAAATTCCAGTCGGTACAAGTAAAGGATAATGCAACGATCAATACCGAGAGCCCAGCCTGGGCCATTGATCGGTTGTCGATCTTGGCGCTGAAGATATATCATATGAGGGAGGAAGCCGAACGTTCCGACGCCTCTCCCGAACATAAAGGCCAATGCAAGGCAAAGTTGGATGTGCTCCTGGCGCAAAGAAAAGATTTGGTGAGCGCCATCGACCAGCTGCTATCGGATATAGAAGCTGGCAAAAAATACATGAAAGTGTATAAACAGATGAAAATGTATAACGATGAGGAATTGAACCCTGTATTGCGAAAGCAGAAATAACGGGGCGGTTTTCGAATGAAAAAATTTGGGCACATCCTGGTCATCCGCTTCTCCGCAATGGGCGATGTTGCCATGACCGTTCCCGTACTGGTCGCCCTTCAACAGCAACATCCCGATCTAAGGATTACACTGCTTACCCGTGCATTTTATAAACCCTTGTTCTTACGATTACCGAACGTGCGGGTCCTTGAAGCCGATCTGAAAGGAAGGCACAAGGGATTGATGGGCCTTTGGAGACTCTACCGGGAAGTCGTGCAAATGGACATCGGGGCGGTTGCCGATCTGCACCAAGTTCTGCGAACCAAAATATTAAAGCTGTATTTTAGCTTCAGTGGCATCCCCATTTACCAAATCGATAAGGGACGTGAGGAGAAAAGGGCCCTGACGGGGCCAAAAAACAAAGTCTTCAAACCACTAAAATCAACCCATCAAAGGTATGCGGATGTTTTTGAACGCATGGGGTTTCCCATCTCGCTCGGATCGGCATCCCTAAAAACGGCCGAACCCATCCCCGAGAGGGCCGCTGCCATGCTGGGTCCCAAAGAGCAACAGTGGATAGGGATTGCCCCTTTTGCCGCATTCAGGGGTAAAGCCTATCCCTTGGAAATGATGCAGAAGGCCATTCGCCTATTGAACAATACCAATAAGTATAAAATTTTGTTGTTCGGAGGGGGGTCGGTTGAAAAGGCAAAGCTCGATCTGATTACACAGACCGGCAATTGTTTCAATATGGCAGGGCAATTATCGTTCGCCGAAGAATTGGCGTTGATTTCGAATCTTGATCTTATGGTTTCCATGGATAGCGGCAATGCACATCTGGCTGCCATCTATGGTATTCCCACCATAACACTCTGGGGGGTGACCCATCCCTATGCGGGATTTTATCCATTCGGACAAGCGCCTTCCAATGCGTTGTTGGCCGATCGGTGAGCAGTTTCCGATGGTGCCTACCTCGGTGTATGGGAACAAAATGCCACAGGGTTATGAAAAGGCGATTGCCGGCATCACGCCACATATGATTTTTGAAAAAGTAACCGATCTGCTGGAAGCGGTTCGGTCCTAAAGTTTATTGTGATGTGGTTTTGACCTCAAGGGATTTAAAATATTGGCGAAGTTGTGCCATAAAACGATATTTTCTTGCTGCAGGTGCAGTTTCTACCATCAAGGTCCTGATTCCGATATAGGCACTCATCAAATAGATGGCCACGCCTTCGGCATCAACATGCCTGTCGATATGGCCATTAAATTTTCCTCTTTGTATGGCAGAGACCAGATTCACTTCCCAAACCTTCAGGATTTCATTAAGGTGTTTCATGATATTTTCATTCCTGCCGTTGAACTCGTTCATGAAGTTGCTGAGCACAAACCCGTAGTCGAGTTCATTATGCACCGCGGTTTCCAGGGCATCCTCAAAACAATCGGAAATCATGGTCAGGGTTTGGTCATGGCCTTCAATGGGTTGAATGAGCATGCTGTATACCTTTCGCACCAACAAATTTTCAATTATCTGTATGAAGAAATCTTCTTTGGAATCGAAGTGATAATAGAAGGCACCCTTGGAAAGCGATAACTCTTTCAGGATGTCATCGACACTGGTATTGTAATAGCCTTTGCTGTAAAAAAGGTGTAAGCCGGTCACTTGCATTTTATGCATGGTGGCCATTCGTTTTAGGTTCTGGTTCATGGGACTGGGTTTTTGGGTAAAACCGACCGATGGGTCTGATAACCATAACTTGAAATCGCTGGTTTTATTGAATGGCCGGTTCGTAAAGTATCGGAATTTCGACCAAATGCATAAAAAATATGCATTATACGCTACTGAAGTGCCGTACCAAACCGGTCGGTTTGTATGGTTCTTATCGCAAACTGCGGTATGGGGATCAGATCAGCTTGCCAGCAGGGCAATTCCTAGACATCATCGTAGTCTATCTTTAAGACCGCGGTCAGGGGATGCGCCTGGCAAGTGAGGATCAAGCCATCTGCGATTTCCCCATCGGTCAGGATCTGGTTTTTGACCATCTCGGCCTTGCCTTCCACGATTCTGGCGATGCAACTGCTGCATACCCCGCCTTGGCAAGAATAGGGCGCGTCGATATTTTCCTTTAAGACCGCATCCAACACCCGTACATTCTTGTTCATGGTGAGCTTGAATTCCTCATCGTCTAGGGTAACGATCAGTTGGGTCTGACCATCGGCCTTAAGCGGTAGCTCATCCAAAATTTCGGTACTGGTGAACAGTTCAAAATGTATTTTTGATTCAGGGATATCGTCTTCGAGCAAAGTTTCCTTTACCAAGTTGATCATGGCTTCGGGGCCGCAGAGATAGAAGTCGTCAAAAGTCGTTTTTTGGTGCTTGTTCATCAACACATAATTGACCGTGGAAACGTCTATGCGGCCGAAAAGGGAATCGTCTTCCTTGGATTGGCTGTTGATGAAATAAATAAAAAACCTATTGGTATAATCTAATTGTAATTTAACCAGATCCGTATAGAACATGGTTTCTTCATACGACTTGTTTCCATAAACGAGCACAAACTGATTTTTGGGATGGGCTTCCAAAACCGATTTCACAATGCTCATGATCGGGGTAATGCCACTTCCAGCAGCGAAAGCCACTATATTTTTGGGGCTGTTGGTAGCCTTGAATATGAAGCGGCCTTCCGGGGGCATTACCTCCAAAACATCTCCTACGGCCAGTTTGTTGTGGGCATAATCGGAAAACCCACCCTTGTCCACCTTCTTTACGCCAATGGTGATGTCCTCGTTCTTGGGGGACGAACTGATCGAATAGGCCCTGCGAAGTTCTTTCCCCTTGATCTCTTTTTTGATGGTGATGTACTGACCCGGGGTAAAGGCAAAGGTCTGTATCAGCTCTTTGGGGATCGAGAGGGTAATCGCCACCGAACTCGGCGTCAGCGTTCGAATGCGTTTAACCTTTAAAGGATAAAAAGTGGCCATGATCAAAATTTTGCTGCAAAACTAAGCATTGGATTGTCGATTTGAAACCAGATGTGAAAAAAAAACCCCGCCGACATGTAACTTATCATTAATTTTAAATACTAACGAACCGAACAAAATTCCCTACCCTTATGTTCAAACATTTTGTGGCCCTGCAATGGAAATCTTTCTTCCGTTCTTCCTCAATAGGAAAAAGTTTGGCCGTTAAGCTGCTCATGGGCTTTTTCGGGCTTTATATTCTTGGCTCCCTGGCATTGTCGGGCGCCGGACTTTATTTTATCCTTGAAAAAACCATGCCTGGGGCAGATCCGCTGATGGTGGTCTCCCAGTATATGGTGTATTGGATCTTGGCCGAACTCTTTCTGCGCTATTTCATGCAGAAACTTCCGGTGATGGACATTAAACCCTTTTTGACCCTTCCCATCAAGAAAAGCAGTATTACCCACTATATCCTGATTCGCTCCGGATTGTCATTTTATAATTTCTTGACCCTTTTCTTCTTTGTTCCGTTTGCGATGGTCTTGATCATTAAAGATTATCCCGTAATGCCCGTGTTGCTATGGCTGCTCGCAATCATTGGCATTGTATTGGCGGTAAATTACATCAACTTTATCATCAACAAGAGCGACAAGGCGCTTGTAATCTTAGGGACGCTCATTTTGGCGCTGTATGCCATCGATTATTTCGGGCTTTTCCCGATCACGGTCTTTTTGGGCAACATTTTCTATGCACTCTATGAACAACCGGTTATTTCATTCGTTCCCTTGGCCATTGGGCTCGCCACCTACCTCATCAACTACCGTTTTTTGAGAGTTAGGATATTTCTGGATGCCTCTTTAAAGCAAAAGACCCAGGAAGCGGTGACCTCCGACTTGGCGTGGACCAAGCGTTTGGGTGATATTGCACCGTTCGTTCAACTTGATCTGAAGTTGATCTGGCGCAACAAGCGCACCAAAATGCAGGTTTTCATATCCTTGGCCATGATTCTTTACGGATTGATCTTTTATGGCACGGGCACTTATGGGCCCACCTCCTCCATCTTTGTTTTTGTGGGCATTTTTATGACCGGAATGTTCCTTTCCAACTTTGGGCAGTTTATCCCAGCCTGGGACAGTGAGTATTATAGTATGATGATGTCCCAAAACATTCCCTTAAAAAAATACCTCGAATCGAAAGTGGCGCTCATTTCCTTGAGTATTGTGGTGATGTTCCTGCTATCCATCCCCTATGTGTATTTTGGCTGGAAGGCCCTGGCCATTAATTTCGCCTGTGCCGTATATAATTTTGGGGTTAATATTCCGGTCATTCTTTTCTTTGGTTCTTTCAACAGGAAAAGGATCGACCTCACCAAAAGCGCCTTGGGCAACATGCAAGGCACCAGTGCTACGCAGTTTCTGGTACTTTTGCCCTTAATGGTCGTCCCATGTCTGATCTATTTTCTATTAAAAACCTTTATATCCTTCGAATTGGCCATTGGGGTACTCTGTTCCCTTGGGCTGGTTGGCATCGCCCTTAGGAAACCTTTGATGGATTTGGTAATAGCGGCCTACCGAAAAAAGAAATATGCCATGGTCGCTGGCTTTAAGGAAAAAAACAGCTAAACGTTCAAATCATATGATCATCACGAAAAACCTCACGAAAAAATACGGCAACCAAACCGTACTGAATATAGAAAGCTTGGAAATACCCAAGGGACAGAGTTTTGGCCTGGTCGGCAACAACGGGGCGGGGAAGACCACCTACTTCAGCCTATTGCTCGATTTGATCCAGCCCAGTACGGGCAATATAACCAACAACGAGGTGCAAGTGAATACCAGTGAAGCCTGGAAACCTTTTACATCGGCCTTCATCGATGAATCTTTTTTGATCGGCTATTTGACCCCGGAAGAGTATTTTTATTTTATCGGGGAACTCAGGGGGGCAAACAAAGCCGATGTTGATGGCCTTCTGGCCGGATTTGAAGATTTCTTCCACGGGGAAATCCTAGGGCAAAAAAAATTCCTGAGGGACCTATCCAAAGGGAACCAGAAGAAAGCGGGCATCGTCGGGGCCTTTATCGGGAATCCCGAGGTGGTGATCTTGGACGAACCATTCGCCAACCTGGATCCGACCACCCAGATCAGATTAAAGACCATCATAAAAGACCTGGCCAATAAACAAGGGGTCACCATCTTGATTTCGAGCCATGATCTGATTCATGTGACGGAAGTCAGTGAGCGTATCGTTGTGCTCAACAAAGGTGAAATCGTCAAAGACATCAAGACTTCCAAGGAAACCTTAAAGGAACTCGAAAGCTTTTTTGCCGGTCGCAACACGGTTGAGCGGGAAATAGCCTGATGCGCCACCCGCCACAAACTCTTTTTCAGGGGTTCGGTTGAGGTTCAATACTATTTTGGGAAAATCTCCGGCAATCCCAGGAAACCGACTGATCGGTCTAAATGGATCAACGGCCAACGGGGTACAACCCCTTTGTCGACCCGACCTATAGTTCCAAAATGCGGATAAGGGGCATAAATGACCCAATCATAATGCGATTTTAGCACGAATTAGACCATCCGGTCGGTTCCCGAGCGGGGAAAGTTTGGGAAATAATCGATCATTTTTCGCATAACGGGATAACTTGCGCAGCAAACATTTGCGTACCGATCATTTTAAGATTAAGATTTCCATTCCATTTTTGATCTAAAGGCACCCTGAAGTCGGGATTTAAAATCACTCGGTAAAATTTTGCATTTTGTCGATGAAGTGCATAATAATTTGGATGTTTTTTAGTTTAGCATATACGTATACACCATATTTTGAAGCTTCAATTTAAATTTATTCTCGGCATTGTTATTGGGGGGCTCCTATTTACTGCTTGTTCGACCAAGAAGGATGCTTTTCTCAACCGCAACTTCCATGCATTGAATACCAAGTACAACGTACTTTACAATGGCAACAATGCCTTCGAGGAAGGCCGTGAGGTGCTCAATGAGACTTACAGGGACGATTACTGGGAAATACTACCGGTGGAACGCTTGAAGGTGACCGATGAAATCAAACTCGATTCGGAAGACAACAACCCCAGTTTTGTCATCGCTGAGGAAAAAGCCACCAAGGCCATTCAGAAGCACAGTATGGACATCAAGGATGAGGAGCGCAATCCCCAAACCGACGAGGCCTTCCTATTGCTTGGTAAATCGCGCTACTTCGATCAGCGGTATATTCCCGCCTTGGAAGCGTTCAACTATGTCATCAAGAAATACACCTATAGCGATAAGTTGAACGAGGCCCACATTTGGCGGGAAAAAGTGAACATCCGACTGGAAAACGAGGAACTCGCCATCAAAAACTTGAAGCGGTTGATGAAGTATGAACAGCTGAAAGACCAGGAATACGCCGATGCACGTGCGATGATGGCCCAGGCTTATATCAATCTCCAGGTCATCGATACCGCCTTGCAACAACTCAAGATCGCCTCGTATTACACCAAAAAAAATCCTGAGAAAGGCAGGTACTACTATATCATTGGACAATTGTACAACCAATTGGGCTATAAAGACAGTGCCAACTACGCCTTCGACAAGGTGATTGAACTCAAGCGTAAGTCTCCACGGGTACACATGATCAATGCCGAAATCGAAAAAATACGGAATGCCGAAATCACCTCTGAGAATGAGGCAGCGATGTTGGAGCACTTGACCGATTTGGAGAAAAATCGAGAAAACCGACCATTTTTGGACAAAGTATATCGGCAGATCGCAGAATACCATTTGACGAGGAAATCCGATAGCCTGGCATTGCTGTACTTCAACAGATCGCTTCGAGCGACCAACAATGAGCCCAAGTTGAATGCCCTGAACTATGAGAATTTGGGGGAATGGAACTTCGGTCAAAACCAATATAAAACCGCAGGGGCCTATTACGATAGTGTTTTGAGCAATTTGCCGGAAAACAGCAAAAAGTTCAGGAACATCAAAAAGAAACTCGACAATCTCGAAGACGTGATCGCTTATGAAAATGTGGTGCAGCACGCCGATAGTGTCATTTCTCTTTTCAAAATGACCAAAGCCCAGCGGGAAACCTATTTTGGCGATTATATCGCAGGGCTGAAAAAGGCCGCGGAGGAAGAGGCAAAAAAGGATCAAGAGCGTCAGAGTGCGGGCTTTGCTGCTTTTGGGGAAACCAAAGGGGGCAAGGAAAACAAGGGCAAGTTTTATTTTTACAACATCACCAGTCTGGGCTATGGCCAAAACGATTTCAAGCAAAAATGGGGAAACCGCACCTTGGAAGATGACTGGCGATGGAGCAATAAGACCAAAGTGTCGGTATCGGAAGACGATGATGGGGCCATCGTACAAAACAAGGGCAATTCACCGGATGCTGCGCCAAGTGAGGATGAACAATATTCGCTCGATTATTATTTGAATAGGATTCCTACAGACGTCGCAGTTATCGACAGCCTGAATGCAGAGCGAAATTTTGCCAACTACCAACTTGGGCTCATCTATAAGGAAAAATTTAAGGAAAATCTTTTGGCAGCGGGTAAATTGGAAGACGTGCTCCGATCGAATCCTGAGGAAAGACTGGTGCTTCCCACGAAGTACAACCTATATAAGATCTATGAGGAAGAGGGCAGTCCTTTGATGGCATCCATGAAGGAAAACATATTACAGAACCATGGCGATTCGCGATATGCCGAAATCCTCCTGAACCCACAAGCGGTTCTGGCCTATAACGATGATAGTCCCGATAGTCGCTATGCCGCACTATACAAACTTTATGAAAACCAGGAATTTCTAAAGACCATTACGGGGGCCGAGGAAAATATCGCCAAATATACAGGCGACCCCATGGTACCCAAATTTGAAATGTTGAAGGCCAATGCAATAGGACGCCTACAGGGGTTTGAAGCCTTCAAGGAAGCCTTGAACTATGTGGCATTGACCTACCCCAATAGTCCGGAAGGCAAAAAAACGGAACAAATCGTGGCCGAGCAACTCCCCAAACTTGAACCCAAGGTATTTACGCCGGAAGAGGGCGCCCCTGCAAGCGGAAATTGGAAAGTGGTTTTTCCATTCAAAAGAAGCAACAACGACCAAGCTTTGCGGTTGATGGAACTATTGGAGAAATCGATCAAAGACCTTAAATATAAAAACACCGTTTCCAAGGATATTTACAACTTGGAAGATCAGTTTGTCATTGTTCACGGGTTCAAATCGAAGGAGTATGCCCTGGGCTATGCGGAATTGTTGAAAATTAACAAGGATTATAGGGTTAAGAATGAGAATTTCGTAATTTTATCTTCCAACTATAAAATTATTCAAGTTCACAAAAACCTACAAGATTACAAGCGTGAAATTTTAACCCCAAAACCATAACAAATGTTTTCAGATAACAAGAGACCTATGACAGAAATCGGCGGACAACCCAACAGAATTGAAAAAAACACCAAAATTAAGGGTGATATCGTTTCCGAGGCAGATTTTCGGATCGACGGAAAATTGGATGGTAATGTGAAGACCTCCGGCAAGGTGGTCATTGGCAAGGATGGCTATATCCATGGAAAGGTGGAATGCGTCAATGCAGATATCGAAGGAAGCTTTAATGGGGAACTATTGGTTTCAGACCTGCTTTCCCTAAAAGCGTCTGCAGTCATAGAGGGCACCGTATCAGTGAGCAAACTGGCCGTGGAGCCCGGAGCTACGTTCAATGCCTCCTGTACCATGAAGGGCAAAGGAGGATCCCTGGGCAGCAGTAGCCCTGCGGCATCTACTTCCTCGGCATCAAGCACATCCACACAAGGATTTAAATCCTCTGTGGGAAGAAACAGCAATGAACCAGCAAAAGCCTCCTAAAAAAAGCAGTTTAAAGAATGTTGCAGTGCTCTCGGGCATTGCTTTTGAAATGGGGGCCATCATATTTTTGGCGGCCAAAGGAGGTATTTGGCTCGACGCACATTTCCGATCGGAAAAAAAAATCTATACGGCCATGGCCACGCTATTGGGTGTGGCAATTTCTATTTGGGTGGTGTTGCGCCAATTAAAACGAATCAAGTATTGATACTGAACCGCTTCCCCATCATCCAATTTTTCCTGCTTGTAACCATCGCACTGGGGATTACATTTATTGCCCACGTTTTCTTGTTAGAGCACAATGGCTATCCGCCTTATGACGATTTGCTGTCGCTCTCCTATATAGTGAATGGTTTGCTGGCCATTGTGATCTACACCCTTCTTTTCATCTTTCGCCATCGATTGAAAAGTCAGATCGGCTTTTTGTTCATGGGCGGCAGCTTCCTAAAATTCATCTTTTTTTCTTGCTCTTTTATCCCGTTTACCATGAAGACGGCACCATGGATAAATTAGAGTTCGCGGCATTCTTCGTGCCATATGGCATTTGCCTGCTTCTAGAGACCATATTCACGGCCAAAATGCTTCAAAAACTGGACTGAAATCCAGCGCAAAATGCATCTTGAAATAAACCGCTGAAATGCTTTTTTCTTTTTGGAAGAATAGCTTACATTTGCACCGATTTTTAAGGACCGATTTTTTTGAGCGCTATGCGGATTACATACTTTGCTAAACTTCTCCTTACTGCACATCTCCTGTTTGTAGGTTGTCTTTTTGGACAAGACACCGACGATGGTTCCAATGAAGGGCCGGAAGAAAAGAGTTCCGAGATCAAGGAATATATAAGACATCACCTTCAGGATTCACATGACTTTTCTTTGTTTTCATGGACGGATGATAACGGGGAACAACATCATATCGGTTTTCCGCTGCCTGTTATCCTTTGGGATGGCGGACTCAAGGTTTTTTCCTCTTCCAAATTTCATCACGGGGAAACCGTGGCCGCTGTTGACGGCAATTACTACAAGCTTTTCCATAGCAAGATATACAAGACCGATGCCGAGGGTACCATAACCTTGGATGATCACGAGCATCCGACCAATGCCAAACCCTTGGATTTTTCAATGACCAAAAGTGTGGTCATGATCATCGTTACGGGATTGTTGATGTTCTGGCTATTCACCAGTTTGGCCAGGTCCTATGCCAAGAACAGCAGTATCCCGAAAGGGATTGGCCGGTTTTTTGAGCCTATCGTGATTTATATTCGAGATGACATCGCCAGACCCAACATAGGTGAAAAGAAGTATAGAAAATACATGCCGTATTTGCTCACCATATTTTTCTTTATTTGGTTTTTGAACATTTTTGGGCTTACCCCGCTTGGCGTGAATGTCACCGGAAATATTGCGGTGACCGTGGCATTGGCCTTGATTACCTTTTTATTGACCAATTTTACGGGGACAAAGGATTATTGGAAACATTTGTTCGATCCTTTGGGCGCAACCATGCCTTGGTACGGGAAGTTGCCGCTTTATATCATTTTGGTCCCCATCGAGCTTTTGGGCCTTTTCATCAAGCCATTTGCGCTGCTTATCCGTTTGTATGCCAACATGCAGGCCGGACACATCGTATTGATGAGTCTGATCGGGTTGATGTTCATTTTTAAGAGTTGGTTGGGCAGTCCTTTGTCATTTGGCCTTGCCTTTGCCATTTCGTTGATCGAGATTTTAGTGGCCGTATTACAGGCTTATATTTTCACCATGCTTTCTGCTTTGTATTTCGGATTTGCCTCCGAGGAACATGAGCATCACGAAGATTCGGAGTTGGCTCATTTGTAAGCAGGTGACATGCATTCCCTTCAAGGGAATTTTTAATTGAATTTTTAATTTTTAAACTAGATAGATTATGGAAATTCCAGCAATTGTAGGCGCAGGATTAGCGGTTATCGGAGTAGGTTTGGGTATTGGTAGGATCGGTGGTTCCGCAATGGATGCCATCGCACGCCAGCCAGAGGCTTACGGTAAGATTCAAACAGCAATGTTGATCGCGGCAGCACTTATTGAAGGGATTGGTTTCGCTGCAATATTTGCATCCTAACAAATCAAAAAACCATGGCTTTAACGGTTGGTTATTGCCATGGTTTCTTTAAAAATTAAAGTTTAAAATTCTTTTTATGGAAAAGTTGATCAATGAGTTTTCTTTAGGCCTATTTGTTTGGCAAACGCTGCTTTTTGTGCTATTGCTACTCTTGCTTCGCAAATTTGCCTGGAAACCGATTTTGAACGCTGTCAACGAAAGGGAAGATGGCATCAAAAATGCTTTGGAAGCCGCAGAGTTGGCAAAAAAGGAGATGCAGAACGTGACGGCCGACAGTGAAAAATTGCTGAAGGAAGCCCGAGCGGAACGCGAATCAATGTTAAAGGAAGCCCGTCAAATCAAGGAACAATTGATTTCGGATTCTAAGGAGCAGGCCAAATTGGAAGGGGATAAAATGATCAAACAGGCCCAAGAAGCAATTTTAAGTGAAAAAAAGGCGGCCGTAGCCGAGATCAAAAATCAGGTTGCCGAGCTTTCCGTTGAAATTGCGGAAAAGCTGATCAAGGAACAATTGGCCAATAAGGACAAACAATTGAAGTTGGTCCAGGATATGCTGGGCGATATTAAATTGAATTAAACGAAATGACCGATTCAAGAGCCGCATTGCGTTATGCAAAAGCCGTTTTAGATTTAGCGATCGAGAACAAGGCCTCGGAAGGGGTGGAGCAAGACATGCGGGCCATATTGGCGACCATATCTGGGAGCTCAGAACTTAGGGAAATGCTGGCGAGCCCTATAATTAAAGGCGAAATCAAAAAAAAGGCCATCGAGGCCATTTTTCCCAAAAACCACAAAATAACAAAAGGCCTGGTGAATCTTTTGGTCGGTAACCGAAGGATTTCGATGTTGAATGAAGTTGCCATAAAATATATCATTCTCAACGAAAAGATCAAAGGCCAGAACGTGGCCTATGTCACGACAGCAGTACCGATGTCGACCAAACTGGAGGATCAATTGTTGAAAAAAGTTGAAGGACTGATAGGGAACAAGGTTTCTTTGGAGAATAAAATCGATGAAAGCATCATTGGTGGTTTCGTGCTGCGTATTGGGGATTTACAGTACGATGCGAGCATCGCCAACAAAATAGACAATCTCAAAAGGGAATTTACAAAAAGCTTATAATCCATATGGCCCTACTGGTAAACCAATGGGCTCATCTTATATCTAAATCAAATGGCAGGAGTGAAAGCCGCTGAGGTATCAGCAATTTTAAAAAAGCAATTATCAGGTTTTGAGGCCACAGCCTCCCTGGACGAGGTGGGAACCGTATTGCAGGTTGGGGATGGAATTGCCCGGGTCTATGGTTTATCCAACGCGCAATATGGTGAGTTGGTATCGTTCGAGGGCGGTCTTGAAGGGATCGTTTTAAACCTTGAAGAAGATAATGTCGGGGTGGTACTCTTGGGACATTCCAAAGAGATTGGCGAAGGCTCAACTGTTAAACGAACCCAAAGGATTGCATCCATTAAGGTGGGCGAAGGTATTGTAGGCCGTGTGGTCAACACCTTGGGTATTCCGATTGACGGTAAAGGACCGATTGCGGGCAAGACCTACGAAATGCCTTTGGAGCGAAAAGCCCCAGGGGTAATATTCCGTCAACCCGTGACAGAACCATTACAGACCGGTATCAAGGCCATTGACGCGATGATACCCGTTGGTAGAGGCCAAAGGGAGTTGGTTATCGGTGACCGGCAAACCGGTAAGACCACCGTTTGTATCGATACCATCCTAAATCAAAAAGAATTTTATGACGCGGGGGAACCCGTATATTGTATCTATGTGGCCATAGGCCAAAAAGCATCGACGGTCGCAGGGATTGCCCAAGTCCTGGAAGACAAGGGCGCCTTGGCCTATACTACCATTGTAGCGGCCAATGCCTCCGATCCTGCACCAATGCAGGTGTACGCTCCTTTTGCAGGGGCGTCCATAGGAGAGTATTTCCGTGATTCGGGCCGACCGGCCCTGATCATCTACGACGATCTATCAAAACAGGCCGTTGCTTACCGTGAGGTGTCTTTATTGTTGAGAAGGCCTCCCGGTCGCGAAGCTTATCCCGGAGACGTTTTCTATCTGCATTCCAGACTATTGGAAAGGGCGGCAAAAATTATAGCCGATGACGGAATCGCCAAAAACATGAACGATCTTCCAGAAGTGTTGAAACCCATGGTAAAAGGTGGGGGTTCTTTAACCGCACTACCAATAATCGAGACCCAGGCGGGCGACGTATCGGCCTATATCCCGACCAACGTTATTTCGATTACCGATGGACAGATATTTTTGGAGCAGGACTTGTTTAACCAAGGGGTGCGTCCTGCGATCAATGTGGGGATATCGGTATCCCGTGTTGGGGGAAATGCCCAGATTAAATCCATGAAAAAAGTAGCGGGGACCTTGAAATTAGATCAGGCCCAGTTCCGCGAATTGGAGGCGTTTGCCAAGTTTGGATCCGATTTGGATGCGGCTACATTGAATGTGATCGAAAAAGGAAGACGAAACGTTGAAATATTGAAACAAGCGCAGAACGATCCATTTACCGTGGAGGATCAGGTCGCGATTATCTTTGCAGGTTCTAAAAACCTACTCAGGGATGTTCCCGTGGACAAGGTTAAGGAATTCGAAAAAGACTTTCTGGATTTTCTAAAGGCCAAGCACAAGGGCGTGTTGAAGACCCTGAAGGAAGGTAAACTCACCGATGAGGTTACCGATGTCCTTACCGAAGTGGCTAAGGACCTTTCTGGAAAATATCGGGGCTAAACAAGGTAACGGAATAAGAAAGGCGTGATGGGAAACGGGGCGCAAAATCGTGCTTCATCCCACGCCAAACCATTCGAACAAAATTATGGCTAATCTTAAGGAAATAAGAAACAGGATAGCATCGGTCTCTTCCACGATGCAGATCACCAGTGCCATGAAAATGGTATCGGCCGCCAAATTGAAGAAAGCGCAGGATGCCATAACGGCGATGCGGCCCTACGCCGATAAGCTTACCGAGCTATTACAGAACCTTAGTGCAAGTTTGGATATCGATTCGGGCAGTAAGTTCTCGGATAACAGGGAAGTGAAGAAGGTCTTGGTCGTCGCCATTACCTCCAATAGGGGGCTTTGTGGCGCTTTTAACACCAATATTATTAAACAGTGTGCCGTGCTCGCCAATGAAACCTATTCCGGGAAACAAGTCGAAATTATGGCCATTGGAAAAAAGGCGAACGACATTCTTGGGAAGAAGTTTAAGGTCGTGGCCAACCACAGCGCCATTTATGACGACCTGAACTTCGATAATGTCGCGGTAATCGCGGAAAACTTAATGGACCGTTTTACCTCTGGTGCCTACGACAGGATAGATATCGTTTATAATAAATTCAAGAATGCCGCAACGCAAATCGTGATGTCGGAGCAATTCTTGCCCATTGTTCCCCAAAAAGGGAGTGAAACTTCGGGTGCGGATTATATCTTTGAGCCGACCAAGATAGAGATTGTGGAGCAACTGATCCCAAAATCGCTTAAGACCCAATTATACAAGGGAATCCGCGATTCTTTCGCCAGTGAGCATGGGGCCCGAATGACCGCCATGCACAAGGCGACGGACAATGCCACAGAACTCCGTGATCAGTTGAAACTCACCTATAACAAGGCCCGACAAGCTTCCATTACCAACGAGATTTTGGAAATTGTGGGAGGGGCCGAGGCACTAAACAATTAAGAAAGTAGGCGTTTATATCCGTTGGCGACAACCCTTGCATTGAATTTCCAGCTTTGGCTCCATTGATTTACTTGTTCATCATGCAGCGGTTTGCTGGGTTCTGCTTGCTACCTATTTCAACAAAACTTTGTCGGGAGCCTTTTAATAGGTACTTTTAAGCTGAAATAATAGCGCTTTTGAATCCGTTAAAGAAACTTTTTAAGCAGACTGCGATTTACGGTTTGGCAACGGTCTTGCCCAGAATGCTATCCTTTTTATTATTGCCTTTGTATACCGGGGTCCTGGCTACTGCCGGCTATGGTGAAATATCGATAATCTTTGCTTGGTTTGCTATTTTTAATGTGCTGTTGGCCTATGGAATGGAGACAGCATTTTTTCGTTTCTACAACGGCAATTTCGACAAGGAGAAGGTGGTTTCCACTTCATTGATGTCGATTCTTCTGACCACAACATTGTTTATGATTATCGCCCTGACCGCCAGAAACAGCATTGCGGAACTCAGTGATATTCCCATGCGATATATACGTTATGCCATATACATTTTAGCTTTGGATGCCCTTGTCATTGTTCCCTTCGCTTGGCTTAGGGCCAATGAAAAACCCATGCGCTATGCGATCATAAAAATATTGAACATGGTCGTGAACCTTGGGCTGAACCTTTTCTTTTTGATTTATTTGCCTAAGGTAATGGCTGAAAATCCCGATAGTGGATATGGCTGGATGTACCAGCCCGATCATGAGATCTCGTATATCTTCATTTCAAATTTGATCGCCAGCGGCTTTACCCTGCTCTTGATGTTGCCCCTATACATCAAAAACAGCTATACTTTTGATTTGGTTCTATGGAAAAAAATGATGCGATATGCTTGGCCGGTGCTCGTTGCAGGAATAGCCTTCACCATCAATGAGGTTTTTGACAGGATCATGCTTGAAAATCTATTGCCACAGGCGATTGCAAAAAGCGAGGTGGGCAAATATTCTGCCTGCTACAAATTGGCGCTTTTCATGACCCTTTTCGCCACAGCCTTCAGGATGGGGATAGAGCCTTTCTTTTTTAGCCATGCGGGTTCTGAAAACCCGCAAAGGGCCTATGCACAGATTACCAATTATTTTGTGGTTTTGGGGAGCGTTATTTTACTTGCCGTGGTGGTTTTTGCCGATTTTTTGAAAGTCCTTTTTATCAAGAATCCAGCCTATTGGGAGGCGATGACCGTAGTTCCCTTGATCATTCTGGCCAGTTTCTTTTTGGGAATATACCATAACCTTTCGGTTTGGTACAAGGTTACCGATAAAACCCGGTACGGGGCTTTTATTTCACTGGTCGGCGCAATAATAACAATTGGTATAAATTATGTGTTCATCCCGGTCATAGGGTATATGGCCTCGGCCATTGCAACTTTGATGGCCTATGGTATGATGATGGTGCTTTCCTATTACTTTGGAAGGGCACATTATCCCATCCCCTACAATTTTAGAAAAATCATCTTTTATCTTTCTGTCTCAATTTCGTTCTCTGCTTTGTCGTTCTATATCTTTGACCGCAATTTGTTTATTGGCATATTTTTGCTGCTGTTTTTCTTGGGGTTGGTATACCGATTGGAACATGAAAAATTAAAACAGATTTTTTTAAGAAAAGGTTAATCGCTACCCTTTACCATAGGTCGCGCCTATTAAAATCATCAAAATTTGATCATGAAAATCAAAATCATCAATACATCGGAACATGCGCTGCCCCAGTACGAGACCTTGGCTTCTGCGGGAATGGATTTAAGGGCGAATATCGCAAAACCGGTTACCCTACCTCCTTTGGGACGCGCTATTATCAATACAGGATTGCATCTTGAACTTCCCATAGGGGTGGAAGCCCAGGTTCGTCCCAGAAGTGGCTTGGCTGCAAAGCATGGCGTTACCGTGCTCAATGCCCCCGGGACCGTTGATGCCGATTATAGGGGTGAAATCGGGGTGATTCTGGTGAACCTGTCAAATGAGGCCTTTACCGTCCAAAATGGCGAACGTATCGCGCAACTCGTCATCGCCAAACATGAACGGGCCGAATGGCATGAAACCAAAGATTTGACAAAAACTGAAAGGGGCAGTGGAGGATTTGGCAGTACTGGCTTGAAATAAGTAAAAGGGCCTGGGAAATTGGTTGCCATGCTATAGTTCGTCATACCCCTCCATGAATTCACTGCCGATTGCGATTGATCTGGTGTAGTTGCAAAGCTAAAATTTCATTGCAGACCCGATCAGCTTCCTGCTGGCGCATAGCAATTCTTGCTTGTGACCACAGGGGCATGATGTTTGTGATATGGTGATAAGTTGTATCGCCTCATGGGTGGATCTAAGGGCTGCGTTTCTTGGCCAGCCAATTGGTTTTTTAGTGCTAATTTTGACACATTGGATGCTAGGCATGCAATCCTTTGAACGGCCAACCGCATGCGGAGCGCTAAATCAAGGGTCACTATGATTGAATCATGGCGCGCACTTTTTCGCATGTCGCAATGGAATGTAAAGGAATGATCGGAAAATTGAATTTTTTGTTTTTGACCATAGGTTTGTTCATCACCTTACCCACCCTTATTGGCCAAGACCTTGACCAGGATATTCCCATGGAAGAGAACGCCGAGGTTTCTTTGGAAGACTATTCAGACGAATTTCAGGAGTTTTTTTTCGAGGCGCTAAAACAGAAAGGGATCGAGAATTATGACAAGGCGATCGCGTTATTGCTGGAATGCAAGAAGTTAGATCCTTCCAACCACGTAATCGACCACGAACTGGCCAAGGCTTTTTTTGAGGATAAGCAGTATCCGATTGCGGAAGACTATGCGATGGTTGCGTTTCTTGCCGAGCCTGGAAACAAATGGTTTTTGGATACGCTTGTTGCAATTGTTGAAAAACAGGGCGGTTCGAGCGATTTATTGATTGGCCGTTTGCCCTTGGGCAATTTTAAAGCGCTTGAAAACCTGGCATTGATCTATTATAAAAAAGGAGATTTTGAAAATTCCCTTCAGGCCTTGAAACTTTTGAAGCAATCCCGTTTTGCGGAAGACCTCCTGTCCAAGATCAACGATTCCCTGAAGCAAAGGAAAGTGATATTGAACGAAAAGGAAGACTTCGACCCTCCCAAGGCATCGGACGTTGAAGATCCGTTGGAACGATATAGATCAAAAATTGAAGGACTGATCGGCGCGAACCAGCCATTGGAGCTCGAGCGAATTTCGGCCGAGGCCCTGGAGCAGTACCCATCACAACCGTTTTTATATTACGCCCAGGGACTGGCCTTGAATAGATTGACCCGGCATGCCGAGGCAGTGGAGATGCTCGAAACGGGATTGGACTATCTGCTGGCCAATGATTCTTTGGCGAACAAGATCTATAAAGAATTGGCGGATGCCTATACGGCAATGGATAATACTGTGAAGGCAAATATGTATCTTCGTATGATAAAACCTGGTTTTTAGGGTCATGGACACAATCTTCAGAAAGGGTTTACGATGGACTGGAATGTGTTTACTGACAATGTTCCTCTTTGCCTGTAAATCGACCAAAATAGCAACCGTTGGGGCACTGGATGCCGATTTGACTCCGAAAGCGGTCATCAGGGCACACTATGATAATCAACTTCGTTTTAAGACCTTGAGCGGTAAACTTAAAATTGCTTATACCGAAGGGGGATCTACACAGAGCATCTCCGTAAGTCTGCGGATGGAAAAGGACAAAGCGATATGGATAAGTGCCCCACTGGGCATCGTCAAGGCCTATATCACGCCGAACCGGGTTTCGTTTTACAACAAGCTACAAAATGAGTATTTCGACGGTGATTTTTCGTATCTAAGCAACCTATTAGGGGCACCATTGGATTTTGAGCAGGTACAGAACCTTTTACTGGGCCAGGCCATATTTAATCTTAAGGAACAAAAATACGAGATGGAGATCACAGGGGATAACTATGAACTGAAACCAATGAAGGCGGGCCCGTTGTTCAAGATTTTATTACAGATAGAACCACAAAACTTTAAAATGGCCACGCAACAATTGTCACAACCCTTGAAAAGGAGGCTTTTACAGATCAATTATTTGCAATACCAGAAAATCAATAAATGGATTATCCCCGATGAAATCGCGATTGCAACCATAGAGGGCGACCAACGCAATACCATCGATATTGAATATAGAAATATGGAATTTAATCAAAACCTGAGTTTTCCTTATAAAATACCGAATGGTTTTGACAAGATAGTTTTAGACAGGAATGATCTTTAAGCGCTCCAAAAGGATTTACATTGCCCTGATCTTGCTCTTTTTTGGGGCCGCGTGGACGTTTGCCCAAACCGACGAACAAAAATCGTTGGAAGCCAAACGGGAAAGACTGCTGCAGGAAATCAACGATATCAATAGACTGTTGTTTGCGGAAACCAAAGAAAAGGGAAATGTGTTGGATCAAATAGAAGCTTTGGATCAAAAAATCAACGTGCGCCAAGAATTGATCAAGGTCACCAACCAACAGTCGAATCTCCTCAGCAGAAAAATCAACGCCAACATCCGGAATATATCCAAATTAAAAAGCGATCTCAATGCTTTGAAAGACGACTACGCGGCAATCATCCAAAAATCCTATCAGAACAAATCGCAGGAAAGCAGATTGATGTTCTTGTTGTCATCGGAAAATTTCTTTCAGGCCTTCAAACGATTGCAATATATGAAGCAATATGCCGATTTCAGGAGGGAGCAAGGGGAGCAGATCGTCATTAAAACCGAAGAACTTACCAAATTGAACCAAGATCTGAATAGCCAACGCAAGGAAAAGGAACAACTTATTGCCCAAAACCAAAAGGCCAAAGACCAAATGATGCAGGAAATGAAGTCGCAAAAAGATCTTTTGGGGAATATACGAAAGAATGAGAGCAAATATGCCGCTGCCGTGCAAAGCAAAAAGAGCGAAGCCAGGAAAATCGACCGCCAAATCGAGGCATTGATACGCAATGCCATAGCCGCGTCGAACAGAGAGGCCGGAAACAACGTGAGCAGTTCCAGCAAGTTCGTCCTGACCCCGGAGGCTGCCATTGTCGCCAATAATTTTTCGGCGAATAAGGGCAAATTGATATGGCCGGTCGATAAGGGCATCAAAAGCCAAGGATTTGGGGTTTATAACGATGCGGTGTATCCCGGAATCAAGCATGAGAGCAATGGGGTGATCATAGCCACCGATCCCGGGGTTAAGGCCCGCGCGATTTTCAAGGGAGAAGTCATCGCCATAATGTCGGTACCCGGCGGGAATATGGGCGTGCAGATCAAGCATGGAAATTTTATCAGCACCTATTACAACCTTTCCAATATATATGTGAAGAAAGGCGATATGGTGGATGTGAAGACAGAACTAGGAGAGATTTATACCAATCGGTCTAATGGGCAGACACGACTGAAGTTCTACCTCTATGAAGACACCCAGAAAATGAATCCGGAGGAATGGATCTATCAACTTTGAGCGATCAAAACCACAGTACCATGAAACATATTACTGATATTGGCGGAACTTTCCCTTTGCGCAATGGAGTCAACATGCCTTATTTGGGATTGGGCACCTACCAATCGAGCAACGATCGTGAAGTGGTCGATGCCGTGCGGTACGCCCTCGAAATAGGCTATAGGCATATCGACACCGCTTCGGCCTATGGCAACGAAGTGGGCGTGGGCCGGGGCATCGCCCAAAGTGGTATTCCGCGCAAAGACATTTTCGTTGTCAGCAAAGTCTGGAACTCGGAACAGGGATTCGATAGCACCCTAAAATCGTTTGACGACAGTTTGAAACGTCTTCATTTGGATTATTTGGATCTGTATTTGGTGCATTGGCCAGTGGTGGCAAAATATCGGGAAACTTGGCGGGCCTTGGAATTGCTTTACAAGGAAAAACGGGTACGGGCCATAGGGGTGAGTAATTTCCTGCGCCATCATCTGGAAGACCTTTTACGGGAAGGGGAAATGGCGCCCATGGTAAATCAGATGGAATTCCATCCTTTTCTGGTGCAACAGGAGCTGCTGGATTTCTGTAACGAAAAGAATATCCAATATGAGGCGTGGTCCCCGTTTATGCAAGGTAAGATCTTTGGACTGGCGCCGTTTAAACAACTTGCGGCCAAGTACGGCAAGTCGATTGCCCAGGTCACCTTGCGATGGAACCTGCAAAAGGGAGTGATCACCATTCCCAAATCTGCCCAAAAGAATCGAATTGCGGCAAATGCGGCTATTTTCGATTTTGAATTGTCTCCCGGAGATATGGCCTATTTAGACGGTTTAGATCGAGGGGAGCGCATCGGTGCCCACCCAGATCATTTTGACTTCTAACAAATTCAATTGCCCATGAACAGGGCCCGAAGCTCGGTCGCTTCGCTGGGTCTCAGTTTACCGGCGAGCACAAGGCTCAATTGCTTTCTCCTCAATGCCCCGGCGAATCGTTCCTTTTCCAGATCGGTTTCCGGTTCCAAGGGAGGTACTTCCGTAGGTTTTCCCGTGTCATCTACCGCGACGAAGGTATAAATGGCCTCGTTGGCCTTGGATTTTTTCCCATTATATCGGTCTTCCACCCACACATCTATATAGACTTCCATCGAAGTGTTGAAAGCACGTGAAACCTTGGCTTCCACCGTTACCACACTGCCCAGGGGCACAGCCTGGTTAAAAGCGACATGGTTCACGGAAGCGGTTACGGTGATTCGGCGGCTATGGCGTCTCGCGGCAATACTCGCCGCCCTGTCCATACGGGCCAATAATTCCCCTCCAAAAAGGTTGTTCAAAGGATTGGTCTCACTCGGGAGCACCATATCGGTCATGATTGTACGGGATTCATTCGGCTTTTTCGGGTCCATTAAAGCTGTTTTCAGCAAAGGTATGGGTTATGGCCGACGTTAAAAAAGGGGAACCATCATTTGACCGATTTTAGCCAAGCATCGCGCGATTCGGTTTGTTTGATTTCCCTTAAGACCTGAAGCGCTTTTTTGGCATCGGTAAAACTGTCATATGCGACCATATGGAGGCCAAAGTCATTGGTGCCGATATAAGCTGCATCAAATCCTTTTTTCCTTAACTGATTTATTTTATTCTCGGCATTCTTTCTGAATTGGAAGGCTCCTGCGATAATGTAGTGTGTTTTTTGTGTCCTTTTTTTGATTTCGGGCGCCGCGGTTACCGGTTCGGGGGCAACGGGTTCTGAACCCAGGCTCAAGGCCGATAATTCTATCGGAGAGGTATCGAAAAAAGTGGCCTCCTGGATGTGCCTGGACACTTGCTGTTGGGCTTCCTCAGCGGCCAAATGTTGATTGTAGATCCCTTGTTGATAGGTCCTGTAGCCTGTGAGGCCAACGGATAAGGCCAATAAAAAGATGGCGGCATATTTGAGGTATGGCCTAAAGTAGGGCGCTTGCCGTTGCTCGGGAGTAAATACAAGCGGCACTTCCGATTCCAATTCGACCACTTGCTCCTTTAAGACTTCTCGGGTTACCGGGGCGGCTACGAATGAAGACAAGCCATAAGAAGCGGTTAAAAAATTTATCTGTTCCGAAGGTTGGAACTGTATTTTACCTTCCTTATTGACCCATAGCTCCCCAATGTTCAAAAAGGAAATGCGCTCTCCTTTCTGTAGCTTCTTTTTCCACTCCTGTACCGTATGACCAACCTGGTTCAACATGGTTTCGTATCCCGATTTTTCGGCATCGGCCATGTAGGAAACCAGCAGTCCGTCGTTCGACCTTAATTGTTCATTGAAGGAAACCAATTTTCTGGGGGGGAAAAATGTATGGGTTGCCTGATGTACATAGGCCGATTTCCTTTGGGTTAAAAAGGCGCCAAAATCAGGTATAACCACACAATTATAGCGGTAAAGCAGTTCATTCAAGTATTGTTCCATTCCCATTACGACAAATATTACAAAAAATGTAGTGGTTTAAAGTCTAAGTTCTTTACTTTTTATTAACATAATATTTTCTGTATTTTGTGGATAACTTTGACTTTGTATGAGATGACCATCGATGAATTGACTGCAGTCTTAAGGCTTCAAAACGTGCCCAATATAGGCGATATCACGGCGAAGAAGTTGATCGCCCATTGTGGCGGTCCGGAGGCTGTTTTTTCGGATAAGCTACAATATCTTGAGAAGATCGAGGGCATTGGCACCTTTATGCTCCGCGGTCTGCACGACCTGCAGCACCTCGAAGCGGCTCAAAATGAGATGGCCTTCATTCGGAAGCATGAGATTGAATGGTCTTATTTTATGGATGCCGATTACCCGGCCTACCTCAAACACTGTATAGACGGGCCCATCCTGCTTTTTAAAAGAGGACATATCGATTTTGAGGCCCAGAGGACCATCAGTATCGTGGGTACCCGTAACGTGACCTCCTACGGGCTGAATTTTTGTGAGGAACTTGTGGCGCAACTGGCACCTTTAAATCCGACAATCGTAAGTGGATATGCCTATGGGGTCGATATCTGCGCCCATAAAGCGGCCATTAAGAACGGTTTGCAGACAATCGGCTGTCTGGCACACGGATTGAACCAAACCTACCCACAAAGCCATGCAAGGTTCAATCAGGATATGGAAAAAAAAGGCGGATTTGTTACCGATTTCTGGAGTACGAGCAAGCCGGATCGCGAGAATTTTTTAAGACGCAACCGGATCATCGCCGGCCTTTCGGCGGCTACCGTGGTCATCGAGTCGGCCGAGAAAGGGGGCAGTTTGGTCACGGCCGATATTGCCTGTAGCTACAATCGCGATGTCTTTGCGGTTCCCGGACGCTCCAGTGACAGATACAGCATTGGCTGCAACAATCTGATAAAGCAACAAAAGGCACACATGCTCACCTCCCCGGCAGATTTGGTCTATATGCTGGGATGGGATTTGGAATTGCCCAAATCGAAATCTGTGCAAAAGCAATTATTTGTTGAATTGGATCCCTTCGAAAAGTCGATTTATGGCTTTTTACAAAAAACCGGAAAACAGCAACTCGATTCGATTTCCTTGAAATGCGAACTTCCGGTTTATAGGGTTTCGTCCACCTTGTTAAACATGGAAATGAAAGGGGTGATCAGGCCTTTGCCGGGGAAATTGTACGAAGCCATCTGATGTTATACCGACCAATGGGTCGGTTATGCATCTTTTTCGTAACTACGCTGGCAAAAAATGTCCGATGAACGATCAAACCTACCGTTAAATCCGAGTGCCTGGATGTTTTTAAAATGAAAGGGAAAGGAATAACCGACCATCCGGTCTGTTCGACAAAAATCAATATCCTATTTTAGACCGCACCCTTTCCAACACCCCATCGGCCACTTTTTTTGCTTTTTCAGCCCCGACCGAGAGGGCTTCGTCCACTTCGTCGAGATGATCCATATAATATTGGAATTGCTCCCGGGCGTTCCCGAATCGGACAAGCATCAGTTCATAGAGGGCCTGTTTCGCTTGTCCATAACCATAGTTCCCTGCCAAATATTGGGCTCGCATTTCCTCGACCTGCACCGGGGAAGCCAATATCCTGTAAAGGGCAAAGACATTATCGGATTCCGGATTCTTGGGGTCTTCCATCGGGGTACTGTCTGTTTTGATGCCCATGATCTGTTTGCGCAATTGTTTGTCGGTCTGAAACAGGTTGATCAGATTTCCTTTGCTCTTGCTCATTTTTTCACCATCGGTACCGGGAACATACATCGTTTCCTCTTGCACCTTGGCATCGGGCATGACGAAGGTCTCCCCAAATTGGGCCTGGAAGCGTGCTGCGACGTCCCTGGTCATTTCCAAATGCTGTAATTGATCCTTGCCCACGGGTACGATGTTGGCATCATACAAAAGTATATCTGCAGCCATTAACATCGGATAGGTAAACAGGCCGGCATTGATATCATCCAATCGATCGGCCTTGTCTTTAAAGGAATGGGCAAGGGTCAGGCGCTGATAGGGAAAAAAACAGCTGAGGTACCAGGCCAGTTCCGTGACTTGGGGCACGTCGCTTTGCCTATAGAACACTGTTTTTTCGATATCCAAACCGAAAGCCAGCCATGTAGCCGCGGTCGCGTAGGTATTGTGTCGAAGTTCCTTTCCGTTTTTGATTTGGGTAAGCGAATGCATGTCGGCAATGAAAAGGAACGATTGGTTCCTTGGATCGTCCGCCATTTCAATGGCAGGCATTATTGCCCCCAATATGTTGCCAAGGTGCGGGATGCCTGTACTTTGAATACCAGTTAGAATTCTTGCCATTAGCCTGTTGGATAAGGTGACAAAGGTAAAACAAATCACAAAAAGCGAGGTGAAATTGCTACATTTGATTCCATGCCTCGTTTTATTAAAAATATTGGTTATGCGCTTTACCGTATTTGGTTTTATATCCTGGTCGCGCTTCCCATTGTAGTTTTTTTCCCAATACTACTGGTTTTGACCCTGTCGGAAAAATGGTATCCGCAATTTTTCTGGATGGCCAGAAATATTTGGGCGAATATTATTCTTTACGGTATGGGATGCCCGCCCAAAACCAAGTATGCCCAAAAATTGGAGCGCGGGGAGAGCTATATGTTGGTGGCCAACCATACCAGCATGCTCGATATCATGTTAATGCTTCGTGTGGGCCAAAATCCCTTTGTTTTCGTCGGCAAAAAAGAATTGGAGAAGGTTCCCTTGTTCGGTTTTTTCTTTAAAAGGGTCTGCATTATGGTCGACAGGGACAATCCCAGAAGCAGAACAGGGGTATATCGCCGTGCCCAAAAAAGGCTCGGGCAAGGCATGAGCATCTGCATTTTTCCGGAAGGCGGTGTTCCGGCAGAAAACGTACTATTGGATTATTTTAAGGATGGGGCCTTCAAAATGGCTATCGAACATAAGATTCCGGTGGTGCCCATTACCTTTTACGATTGCAAAAAAAGGTTTTCTTTTACGTTTTTGAGCGGTTCACCTGGGCCGCTGCGTGCCGAAGTGCATCCTTTTTTGGAAACGGCACATTTATCCGTAGCCGACAAAATAGGGCTTCGGGACAAAGTCAGGCAAGTGATCTTGAAAGATTTGCAGGATGGGCCATTCTGATCACTTTCGATAAAAAAAGCGCCTTAACAGTCATGTTAAGGCGCTGAAGTCGCCGTTGCGCTCAACAACGGCATTACCTAACCAACTTCTATTTTAAAAGGTCAAAGTCAAAATCTAAAACTTAGACCGCTATACACGCCCACTGAAAAAGGTTGAAATGTACCGTCTACATTCGAAAAGGTATTCAATTGGTATTTAAAAATGGGCTCTAAATTCAAGATTATACCAGGGGAAAACTTATAATCAATGCCAAATCCGACATTGGTACTAAAATTAACCGAATTGATATTATTTGCCTCGCCCATTTCCATGGTTTGATTACCGGAAGTCAGGGTTACGGCATTTTCGACCAGAAAAAGGGAACTGAATCCACCGATCACATGAAGGCCCACTTTGCGGTCTACCAAGGCATAATTCAGCTCCAAAGGCACTTCCAAATAACCGAATTGCTGGGACATATTGCCGTCCCGTGCCGCACTTTTGGCCGACACATCCAGTGCCTTGGTTTCTGGAGCATCATTTACGGAGACGACCCTGGTGCCCACCTTACTCTGCACCACGAGGTTTCTGGAAGTAAGGGCATAGTCGATATTGTCGATTTGACCGTTGGCCGAACTCTCCGCCGAAGAGGTAAATTCAACATCGGCGGTTCCATAACCGTAATCTACTTTGTTGATTCCCGATCTCAGGCTTAGCCGATCACTGATTTCATAAGCGACGGAAAGGCCGTAACTTAGATTTGTTTCCCCGGACTTGGCATTGGGAACAAATATGGAATGAACCGGGGAACCTTCCCCGAAGGCATTAAAATAGACAGGCGCGACGTTGGGGCCTGCCGACCATTTTTTTCGTGGAATTTCTTCGATTTCCAGCTGTTCTTGGGCCGCTATCTCATCAAATAGCGATTTTTTACCCACTGAATCTTTGGCGAAAACCTCCGGTTTTCCCCCATTTTGTTTGGGTGAATTTTCGGCAAGGCCATTTTGGGCGGCCAGCCTATTTTCGTCATTTTGCGATTTTTCAAGGGCATCAGGCCCAACCCGGGCTTCAGCAATCGATTCTTTCTTAGGTTCAACCCCCCTGTTTATATCCCCATCGCCCGAGTTGGCTCGATTATTTTTCGCCAAATCAGATGCGGTCGCTGTCTTTTTATCCGGACCGTCATTCTTTTGAACGGAAGCGATCTCAGCTTCTTTATCCCCGCTAATCGAGGACTTCCCGATATTTTGGGGCGTTGCCTCTGGGTTGGCCTTGCGCTCCTTGGGGCTATCGGTTACCGCTATACGATCTGGCGTTTCCTTCACAGCAGGACGGTTCTGGCCATTTTCCTCCACTTCTGATTTTTCGACCCCTACGAATGCATCGTTTTGTGGTTCCTTTTCTTTTAATATAGGGGTTTGCTGACCTTTGGGCCCAACTTTTTGGGCAGGTTCACTTTGTTCCACGTCAGTGATGATGGCATCTTCCCCACTGTTATCCGAAAATTGGGTAATGGCAACAACCGCAAAGGCCAATACGGCGGCCACCCCGCCAAGTTTCCACCAAAGGGGAATGATTTTCGATTTTTTTCGTTTATCCAAAGAATCTGAAATTGCCGACCATACCTTATCATCGGGTACCTCCTGCAGGTCTTGTATCTTCTCTTGGAATAGTTTGTCAAGCTTATTTTCGCCCATTTCTAAAAGGGTTTGAATTTTGTATAATTTTTTTATCCGCCATTGGGTCGTTTTGCAAAAAGTCAGATTTCCAATAGGAAAACCAACACCCCTATGATTGCCATATTTCTGTCGGATTCTATTTTTTCCTTTAATAACATTCGTGCACGCGCCAGATTCGATTTGGAAGTTCCTGTGGAAGTTCCCAACTGTTTAGCGATTTCATTGTGCGAATACCCATCCATTACATACATGTTGAAAGTCAGTCTATATTTATTGGGCAACTCCTGAATATAGCGTAACAGCGTCTGCAGGCTGATATCAGAATCATTGGACTCCAAATCGGTTTCCTGCTCTACTTGATTTTCATTGACCACATTCAGGTGTACTTCCTTCCGGTATTTTTGTAAAACCGTATTGATGGTGATCCTTTTGATCCATCCTTCAAAGGAACCCTTGAATCGGTATTGATCGATTTTGTCGAAAATGGTCATAAAACTGTCATGAAGGTTGTCCTCGGCTTCCGTTCTATTGCGGGAATATTTCAGGCAAATACCGAAGAGCGCGGCGGAATAATTTCGATATAGGACTTCCTGCGCCTTCCGATTGCCTTTTTTGCAATTATGTATGAGCTCTTCTAAACTCAAATTAGTTGGTTAGATTACAATTGATACATCCTGTCTCCATTTCATCGATCCCATTGCCATTCCATTGAGCGTTTGGAACGGTTGATCAAAGTGATCTATATTGATGAATGCTGCCCCGCCTAAATTATCGTTTTGAGCATTTTCACGACCTTATTCTACCGGCACCTCGACCTGCAAATATATTGGTTCTCCATTTTCATCCTCTCCTTGCCAGAATCGGAAAAGATAGGTTTGATCATAGAGTACCACAAAATTGAAGGTAGCCTGCACTTCCTCAGTACTTTCGGCACATGCCTCATCGGTAAGTACAGAACCAATGGCCACGACATCACGAACGGTAAGGTCTTTCTGCACCACGTCAAATCCTTCGAAATAGGTGCAGTCATCGGGCCTGGTATAGGTAACCGTTATTTGATATCTTCCATTCAATTGAAACGATTCCGGTAAGGTGGCCCCTGTAATCTCCAAGGCGGTAAAATGAAAATTAACGCCATCGTCGTTGTTACAGGATGTTCCGATCATGACGATGAACAGTATCCCGAAAATAACCGCAAGCTTTTTCATACAATACAATTTTTCCTTAAGATGCCAAGAAAGCACAAAGGTTGCGTATGAGGGCCACTGAAGGAACGACTTTTTCATGTACCGTTGTCAGTGGGAGGCCTATGTAGAAAAGGGGAAAGGTTAGGGCTGTTATTTTATGATTTCCAAGGCTTCCTTGATCTTGCCTTCAAGTTCGTCCATAAGTTCGGGATTATCGACCAATAAAGCCTTTACGGCATCTCTTCCCTGTCCTAATTTGGTGTCCCCATAACTGAACCATGACCCACTTTTTTTGATGATTTCATATTGTACGCCCAGATCAAGGATTTCCCCGATTTTGGAGATGCCTTCTCCGTACATAATGTCGAATTCAGCGGTTTTAAACGGAGGGGCAACTTTGTTCTTTACCACTTTGACCCTGGTTTTATTGCCCTGGACACCCCCATCAACATCTTTGATTTGGGTCGAACGGCGAATATCGAGCCTTACGGAAGCATAAAATTTGAGGGCGTTTCCGCCTGTCGTGGTTTCCGGGTTGCCGAACATCACCCCGATTTTTTCCCGCAACTGGTTGATGAAAATTACCGTACAATGGGTTTTACTGATCGATCCGGTTAATTTACGAAGGGCCTGTGACATCAAACGGGCATGGAGCCCCATTTTGGAATCGCCCATTTCGCCCTCGATTTCGCTTTTGGGGGTCAGTGCGGCCACCGAATCGATGACCACGATATCGATGGCGCCGGAACGAATTAGGTTATCAGTTATTTCCAGGGCCTGCTCGCCGTTGTCGGGCTGCGAAATGATCAAATTATCGATATCCACGCCCAGCTTCTGGGCATAAAAACGGTCGAAGGCGTGTTCTGCATCTATAAAGGCTGCGATACCCCCGTTTTTTTGGGCCTCTGCGATAGCATGTAAGGTCAGCGTCGTTTTACCCGAAGATTCAGGGCCATAAATTTCGACCACACGGCCCCTTGGATAGCCCCCAACACCGAGTGCGATATCCAATCCCAAAGAACCGGAGCGGATTACTTCAATATCCTCGACAACACTGTCGCCCATCTTCATTACAGCACCTTTTCCATAGGTTTTATCAAGTTTGTCAAGGGTTAGCTTTAGGGCCTTTAATTTTGCTTCTTTTTCGGAACTCATTTTTCTTTATGTTAGGACGGCTAAATTACCATTTCTTTTTGCATAATTCAAGCAGAACGGCTTTCGATATCAGTAAAGCGGATTAGCGGTCTTGAATTGTGGTATCTGCCCCACTTTGAGCAAGCCAAATGAAAAATTTGGGCAATATCGCATATCCACGCAACCTTTTTAACCTCTCGGCATCTAAGTTTAAAACAGGGTATACTAACTCAATATATCATCCATTGTTTTTAGTGGCAATGGGCAGTGGTGGTCATTTCCTTTTTGGTTTCTAAAGAATGCTATGAAGAAGAAAAAATGGAATGGCCTGTAAAGGGCTTTGATTAACTTCAAGGCCCTTTTTTATTGTACGTTTTCTTGTAAACCTGCTATCCCCGAGGCCTCCGGGATATCTCGAGGCCTATTTTGATTTCCGCCCATAAGGCCATAATCGAGCGTGGCAATCTGTACCCATGGTCCCATAAATTAGTTTCTGGGCCGGTGGGCTTGCGAAATATGTTTACTTTTGCATTTTAATTCGAAGCACATATTCTTTAACTTAAATATTGGTATAGCATGCAACTGTACAATACCTTAAGTGCCAAAGAAAGGGAAGCGCTTATTGAAGCGGCCGGACAAGAACGCCTGACCATCTCTTTCTATCAATATGCACATATTGGCAATCCGTCGATTTTTCGCAACCACCTTTTCATCCACTGGAATGAATTGGACGTACTTGGGCGCATCTATGTAGCCCATGAGGGGATCAATGCACAGTTGTCGGTTCCCGCCATAAATTTTGAAGCCTTCAAAAAACATTTGGACAGCATCGTTTTTTTGGCACAGGTAAGATTGAATATCGCCATTGAGCACGACAACAAATCGTTCCTTAAACTGAAGGTGAAAGTTCGCAAAAAAATTGTGGCGGATGGCCTGAACGATGCCACTTTTGATGTGACCGATAAGGGCATTCATGTCGATGCCGAACGTTTTAATGAACTCATCGAAGATCCGGATACGCTCTTGGTGGATATGCGAAACCATTATGAAAGTGAAATCGGACATTTTAAAAATGCCATAACCCCCGATGTGGACACTTTTAGGGATTCCCTGGACATCATCGAAAAATCGTTGGCAGAACACAAGGAGGACAAAAAATTGGTGATGTACTGTACCGGCGGAATTCGTTGTGAAAAGGCAAGCGCCTACTACAAACACAAAGGGTTCAAACAAGTGTACCAACTTGAAGGGGGCATCATCGACTACGCCCGACAAGTGGAAAAAAAACAACTTGAAAACAAGTTCTTGGGGAAGAATTTTGTCTTTGACCATAGACGCGGGGAGCGCATCACCGATGTGGTCATTGCGCAATGCCATCAGTGCGGGAAACCCTGTGATACCCATGTGAACTGTGCGAACGAGGCATGCCATCTGCTGTTCATCCAATGCGACAGCTGTGCGAAGGTCATGCAGCAATGCTGTTCCGAGCACTGTAAGGAAATCCATGGCCTGCCTTTTGAAGCGCAAAAAGAACTAAGAAAGGGAAAAGGGGCCAGCAACAGGATTTTTAAGAAGGGCCGATCCGATGTATTGAAATTCAAAAGATAGTGCGCCCAATGGCCCATGAAACAATATAAGACGCCCGGACACTTGTTTGGGCATTTTAATGGACAGAACCCATTTCGCAAACGCCAGAATTACTTTTGATCATCCAAAAACACTATCTTTACCTTTGAGTTTAGTATGAACCTTTTTTGACCAAAATTTCGGTTTTGGTCAAATCAAGATATAAAATATGGGATGTACCAGTTGTTCGACCGGTAAGGACGGACAACCACGAGGATGCAAGAACAATGGTACTTGCGGCACAGATGGTTGTAATAAATTGACAGTATTTGATTGGCTTTCCAATATGTCGCTACCGAATGGCGAGAAAGCCTTTGACTGTGTTGAAGTCCGTTTCAAAAACAGTCGCAAAGAATTCTTTAGAAATACCGAAAACCTTTCCCTCGCCATTGGCGATTTGGTCACTACGCAAGCATCATCGGGCCATGATTTGGGGATGGTGACCCTTGCCGGAGCATTGGTAAAGGTGCAGATGAAACGCAAAAAGGTAGACTACAAAGACGATGCCCTCCCAAAAATATATAGAAAGGCATCCCAAAACGATATTGATAAGTGGCAGAACTGCCGTAATCGCGAAGAGGAAATTAAAAAGCGGGCACGCGAAATTGCCATCATCCTCAAATTACAGATGAAAATATCGGATGTCGAATTTCAAGGCGATGGATCGAAAGCGACCTTTTATTATACGGCCGAAGACCGGGTCGATTTCCGCCAGTTGATCAAGGACATGGCCAAGGCGTTTTCCATTAGAATCGAAATGCGTCAAATTGGATATCGCCAAGAAGCACAGCGATTGGGGGGAATAGGGTCTTGTGGTCGTGAATTGTGCTGTTCTACATGGTTATCCGATTTCCGGTCGGTCGGCACCTCGGCGGCGAGATACCAACAGCTTTCGCTCAACCCGCAAAAATTGGCCGGCCAGTGTGGCAAATTGAAATGTTGCCTCAATTATGAATTGGACGTCTATATGGATGCCCTGAGGGATTTCCCATCTCAAGAAACCAAACTTCATACCGAAAAGGGCATCGCGTTCTGTCAAAAAACCGACATTTTTAAAGGCATGCTCTGGTTCTCCTATAAAGACGATCCGGCGAATTGGCATGCACTTTCTAAAGAACAGGTGCATGAAATCCAGGAGAAGAACAAAAGCAAACAACCGGTGGCCAGCTTGGAGGAATTTGTGATCGATAACATCGTAAGTGTAGAAAAAGTGGTGTTCGAAAATGTGGTTGGCCAAGATAGTCTAACCCGTTTCGATAGACCAAAACAGGGCCGTAATAGGAAGAAAAATAAAAACCGGAACAATAAAAGAAACAACAATAACAATAGAAAAAGAAAAGCGAAAAATGCCTAGGATCTGGTTAGCGACCACCCTCTGCCTGGTGTTGTTGGGTTGCGACAAAGCTTTGGAGATTTCAGAATTTCAACCTACCGAAAATGGGAAATGGAATCGGGAGAAAGGCATGGTCTTTTCATTTTCGAAAATGGATACCATTGGCCGTCATCATATGTTCATCAACATCAGAAATGATAACAGCTATCCCTACAACAACCTCTTCTTGATCGCGGAACTCGCCGCTCCCGATGGAAACATCACCATAGACACCCTGGAATACGAAATGGCCAAAGCAGACGGCACATGGCTTGGCAAAGGCTACGGGAGTGTTAAAGAGAACAAACTTTGGTACAAGGAGAACATCGTTTTTCCCTCTTCCGGCGTATATACGGTAACAATTTATCAGGCCATGCGAAGAAATGGCAACGTTGATGGGATCGAGGCGTTGGAAGGAATCACCGATGTCGGCTTTGAAATCTCAAAAAGCAATCAGTAATCTATGGCAAAAGCGGTTAAAAAGAACAAATCCAACAATTTTGGCACCTATATCAAATGGTTTTGGATATTGTTTCTGCTGGGCATCTTAAGTATTGCATTCGTTTTCCTATTGGCCTCTTGGGGCGCTTTGGGCGAAATGCCCACTTTTGAGCGATTGGAGAACCCACAGACCAATTTGGCCTCAGAAAGTATTTCATCGGATGGCAAGACCTTGGGAAAATTCTATCTCAACGACAATAGGACCCCGGTAGCTTACAAGGACCTTCCGCAAAATCTCATCAATGCCTTGGTGGCCACCGAAGATGCTCGATATTATTCCCATTCCGGCGTCGATGCCCGGGGAACTTTAAGGGCATTTATTTTTTTGGGGACAAAGGGAGGCGCCAGCACCCTCTCCCAGCAGCTTTCCAAATTGCTGTTTACCGAAAGGGCCTCCGCAAGCAAATTAGACCGGATCAAACAAAAAATCAAGGAATGGGTCATTGCGATTCGTTTGGAAAGACAGTACACCAAGGAAGAGATTATCGCCATGTACCTGAACGAATATGACTTCCTCTACAATGCTGACGGGATACGTTCGGCCGCCAAAATTTATTTTGGCAAGGAACCCAATGAATTGAGAACGGAAGAATCTGCCGTTTTGGTAGGGATGTTGAAGAACTCATCGCTATACAATCCCATCCGAAGAAAGGAATTGATGCTCGACCGAAGAAATACCGTCTTGGAACAGATGTCTAAATATGATTTTATCTCAGAGGCCGAAAGCGATTCTTTACAGGCCCTCAAGATGGATATCAATTTTAATCCCGAATCGCACCGGGAAGGTCTGGCCACTTATTTCAGGATGTACCTTCAAGGTTTCATGAACGATTGGATACGGAAAAACCCCAAACCGGCCATGGAAGGGGAAAGGGATACCTGGAATCTGTATTTGGATGGCCTGCGCATTTACACGACCATTGATTCAAGAATGCAGAAAAATGCCGAAGATGCCGTGGCTGAACATATGAAAAGGCTTCAGGCCGAATTCTTTGTTCAAAATACCCCAGATCGAAATCCGACCGCCCCCTTCCTGGAATTGGATAAAAGTGAGATCGACCGCATCATGGAACGTGCCATGCGAACTTCCGATCGTTGGCGGATCATGACGCAGGATGGAAAATCGGAGGAGGAAATCAGGGCTTCGTTCAACATCAAAACCGAGATGACCGTTTTCGATTGGAAAAGCGATTCCCAAGAAAAGGATACGGTGATGACGCCTATGGACTCCATACGCTACTACAAATCATTTTTGCGCACCGCCATGATGTCGATGGAACCACAGACCGGGCATGTAAAAGCCTGGGTGGGCGGGATAGACTACAAACATTTTCAGTATGATAACGTCATCCAAGGGGCACGGCAGGCAGGATCTACGTTCAAGCCCTTTGTCTATGCCGCCGCAATAGATCAATTGCGACTGTCTCCCTGCGATTCGCTTCCCGATACCCAGTACTGTATCGAGGCCGGGAAACATGGCAACCCCGAACCTTGGTGCCCCAAGAATTCAGATGGAAAATATTCCGGAAGAAGCTATACCTTAAAGAAGGCCTTGGCCAATTCGATCAACACGGTTACCGCCCAATTGATCGACAAAGTGGGCCCAAAATCAGTGGTGTCCATCGTAAAGAATTTAGGAATGACGGGCGATATTCCCGAAGTGCCTTCCATTGCCCTGGGCACCCTCGATGTAAATGTTTATGAAATGGTGGGGGCCTACGGGGCATTCGTCAATCAAGGCGTTTATGTAAAACCGGTGATGGTCACCCGGATCGAAGATAAAAATGGCACGGTCTTGTACGAATACGTGCCCGAGACCAAGGATGTGCTTAGCAAGGAAGTATCCTATGCCATGGTCAACCTGATGGAAGGGGTAACGGAAGGCGGTTCTGGTACGCGGCTTAGGACTAAGAATCAACAGGATGTTACGGTCTACAAAGAGATCATTACGGGATATCCTTACGGATTTACCAATCCCATCGCCGGTAAAACGGGGACCACACAGAACCAGAGCGACGGTTGGTTCATGGGCATGGTTCCCAATCTGGTAACCGGTGTATGGGTAGGGGGAGAAGAAAGGGCCACCCATTTCAGATCTATTCTATATGGGCAAGGAGCTTCCATGGCATTGCCCATTTGGGGCCTGTATATGAAAAAGAATTATGAGGAAAAAGATTTGGGCATTTCCGACGGGGAATTTCCAAGGCCAGAAAACATGACGATCAACGTCGATTGTGACAAAGTAAAAAGGGAAAAGGAAAACAATGTGGATCCCGACGATGATTTGGAAGACTTGGGAATCTGAGCATTGATCAAAGGTACTTGGCAGGGGCCATTTTAGGACCCAACCATCAACAAATTAAATCAAGAATACTACGATGATCCGTAAAACGGTAAACGGTGCTGAAGAGGCCCTCAAAGGGGTAAAGGATGGCATGACCATGATGTTGGGGGGGTTCGGACTTTGTGGTATCCCCGAAAATGCAATAGCCGAATTGGTGCGATTGGGGATCAAGAACCTCACCTGTATTTCCAACAATGCAGGGGTCGATGATTTTGGATTGGGACTCTTGCTACAGCAACATCAGATCAAAAAAATGATTTCTTCCTATGTTGGCGAGAATGAAGAATTTGAACGCCAGATGCTGAGCGGCGAGTTGGAGGTTGAACTCACACCACAGGGTACCTTGGCGGAAAAGTGCAGGGCTGCACAGGCGGGGTTCCCCGCATTTTATACCCCTGCCGGTTACGGCACCGAAGTTGCCTTAGGTAAAGAAACCCGCGAATTTAACGGAAAGATGTACGTGCTCGAACACGCCTATAAGGCCGACTTTGCCTTTATCAAGGCTTGGAAGGGCGATGAAGCCGGCAATCTTATTTTTAAAGGAACCGCCCGTAATTTCAATCCTTGTATGTGCGGTGCCGCCAATGTTACCGTGGCGGAGGTAGAACATCTGCTGCCCGCCGGAGCACTGGATCCGAATGAAATTCATGTGCCCGGCATTTTCGTAAAACGTATTTTCCAGGGGAAGGATTACGAAAAACGAATCGAACAAAGAACCGTAAGGCCCAGGAACCAAAAAGGGTAAAAAAGCCATGTTGGACAAAACAGGAATCGCAAAACGCATTGCACAGGAAATTCAGGACGGTTTTTATGTGAACCTCGGCATAGGTATTCCCACCTTGGTGGCGAATTATGTGCGCAACGATATTAGTGTGGAGTTCCAAAGCGAGAACGGGGTACTCGGAATGGGTCCGTTTCCTTTGGAAGGGGATGAAGATGCCGACATTATCAATGCCGGGAAACAGACCATAACCACTTTGGCAGGGGCCTCTTTTTTCGATTCGGTCACAAGTTTTGGCATGATTAGGGGAAAACATGTAGACCTCACCATTTTAGGAGCCATGGAAGTGGCCGAGAACGGGGATATTGCCAATTGGAAAATCCCCGGAAAAATGGTCAAAGGCATGGGTGGCGCCATGGACCTGGTCGCCTCCGCGGAAAATATTATCGTGGCCATGATGCACACGAACAGGGAGGGTGAATCGAAACTCCTAAAAAGCTGTTCCCTTCCATTGACAGGCGTAGGTTGTGTAAAAAAAATAGTGACCAACTTAGCGGTATTGGCGGTAACGCCCGACGGGTTTGAGCTTTTGGAACGCGCGCCCGGGGTAAGCATTGCGGAAGTCCAAAAAGCCACCGAAGGCCATTTGGTCATTAAGGGCAGCGTTCCCGAAATGCAGATTTAAAAGGGATACTCCTCTATTTTCTTCAATACCTAAAAAGGCACTTTGGCTGGCAATCATATATTGCATTATTCACCACATGTTCCAAGCGGTTCACAACAATAATTTGCACTTATTCCCGTTTTGAATTAATTTGGAAATCAAAACGTACGGATATTCCCAAAATATTTTTGCGTACCAAGTCTAACCTTTTTTAACCTACATTTTATGGATGCCCAATTGAACCATCCCCACACCCGAGAAGAAATACAAGTGTATCACAACGACTTTTATAGTGGCTTGGCGATGCTCATGCGCAAACTGTTTATGCTATAAACAGGTTTGTGACCTAAATGATGCAGCGCAACCTCGCAAAGGTTGCGCTTTTTTTATGGCAACAGGCACTGGATCGCATTATAACTACTTGAAAAACAGTCGAATCAATATTTTACTTCAATTAGCAGTCCCCTCCACTTCTTAAAATTCAGTAATGTTTGTAGCGCTACGCAAAAGCTTTTACTTTTAAGGCTTTGAATTGTGCAATGGAATTACGACTTGAAAAATGCAGCTTAAGCGGTTTGGATGAATTGGTTCATCTATCGAGAAAGACCTTTGAGGATGCCTTCGAAAAAGACAACGACCCAGAAGATTTCAAGGCATATATTGAATTTGCCTTTGATAGGGAAAAATTGAAGGAGGAATTGACCAGCAAGGATTCTCATTTCTTTTTTGCTTTCGTCGACAATGCTTTGGCCGGCTATTTCAAGCTCAACCAGAACCAAAACCAAACCGACCTTAAACTAGGGGAATCGATGGAACTGGAACGCATTTATGTCTTGGAGCGCCTACCAAGGACGAAAGATTGGCGAATGGTTGTTGGACAATACCAAGCGTATCGCCTTTGAAGAACAAAAGACCTTTTTATGGCTGGGGGTATGGGAAAAGAACAACAAGGCCATTGCCTTTTATCAACGCCACGGATTTGTTAAATTTGGAACGCATCCCTATTATATCGGAAGAGATGAACAGACCGATTGGCTAATGCGGTTCGATTTGATTAATTTCAACATACTTTAATAATCTCGCCATGCTATGAAGAATTTTCTACTCGGTTGTTTGACCCTTTTGTGGGTTTGCCATGTTGACGCCCAAAAGGCCTCCTATTTTCCGGATACAAATGGGGTCTGGGCCCAAAAGGCCCCACAAGAATTCAAGATGGATGCCAAGTTGTTACAGGAGGCCATAGCCTTTGCGGAAGCCAATGAATATTCCGGATCAAGGGATTTGCGCATTGCGATTCTAAAGGGCTTCGAGAGGGAACCGTTTCACGAAATTTTAGGCCCCACCAAAAAACGGGGCGGTCCCGCGGGGATGGTGCTCAAAAATGGATATCTGGTGGCCCATTGGGGAGATGTAAAGAGGGTCGACATGACCTTTAGTGTTACCAAAAGCTTTCTTTCCACGGTGGCAGGCTTGGCTGAAGACCGCGGCCTGATCAACAGTACCGATGATCGGGTAATCGACTATATATGGGATGGAACGTTTGATGGGGAGCACAACGGGAAAATCACTTGGAAACACCTATTACAGCAGACTTCAGATTGGTCCGGAGAACTGTGGGGAGGGCAAGATTGGGCCGACCGCCCGCCAAGGGAAGGGGGCATAGACGATTGGAGGTACCGCATATTGAACGAACCGGGCACCGTGATGGAATATAATGACGTTAGGGTTAATGTATTGGCATACGCACTCACCCATGTTTGGCGCAAACCCGTGCCCTTGGTGCTCAAAGAAAACTTAATGGATAACATTGGCGCTTCCACCACATGGCGATGGTTTGGATATGACCATGCATGGACCGAAATAGACGGCCTGCAGATGAAATCGGTGACCGGGGGAGGACATTCGGGTGCGGGTCTTTTTATCAATACGGAAGACATGGCGCGATTCGGCCTATTGTTCTTGAACCAAGGCAATTGGAAGGGTCGGCAGATCATTAGCGCTTCATGGATCAGCAAGGCGGTACAACCTTCCATCCCCAACAATAATTATGGGTTTATGTGGTGGTTGAACCAAAAGGGGCCGGAACACTGGGAAGGCCTTTCCGAAAAGATCTATTATGCGGCCGGTTTTGGGGGCAATTTTATAGTGATTGATAACGAAAGGGATTTAGTGGTCGTGACCCGATGGCTCGAGCCCAACAAAATTGGGGAGTTCATGGGCAAAATCAGCGCCGCGCTCGATTAAATTTTACTGAGGATGGCGGTCGCCTTTTCCAAAGTATCTTCCGTTTTGGCAAAGCAAAACCGCAGTAATTTATCATCCCTTTGGCCCAAATTAAAGACCGACATGGGAATGCTGGCCAATTTGTTCTCGATCGTAAGTCGCTTGGCAAGCGCAACATCGCCCTCATCGGTAATGTCGGAATAGTCGAGCAATTGGAAATAGGTGCCCTCGGAGGGGATAAACTTGAAACGCGAATTACGTAGTCCGTTTAAAAAGAAATCCCTTTTTTCCTGGTAAAAGGCATTCAAACCCAAATAATGCGTTTCGTTTTCCAAATATTCTGCCATGGCCCATTGTACCGGATGATCAACGCTGAACACATTGAATTGGTGGGTCTTTCGAAACTCGTGCATCAAGGGGGCGGGGGCAGCGCAATAACCCATCTTCCATCCGGTTACATGAAATGTCTTGCCAAAGGAGGCGCAGACAAAACTGCGGGATGCCAAATCTTCGAAACGTGAGGCGCTCTCGTGTGCCTTGCCATCAAATACGATATGTTCGTAGACTTCATCACTGATCACTATAATCTTGGTATCCTTTAAGATTTCCTCAAGTTTCAACATATCGGCTTTTGAAAAGATATGCCCACTGGGATTGTGCGGGGTATTGATGATGACCATTTTGGTCTTCGGACTGATGGCACGTTGAAAGGCCTCCCAATCTACCCTAAAATCTTTGCTCTCGAGTTGAACGAATACTGGTATGCCGCCGTTCACTTCAATGGCCGGTTCATAACAGTCATAGGCAGGTTTGATCACGATGACTTCATCGCCCGGGTGAACAAAGGCCGTGATTGCGGTGAAAATGGCTTGTGTGGCACCTACGGTTATCGTTATCTCCTCTTCTGGATCGTAGGCTGCCCGGTGTAGTTTTTTGATTTTTTCGGCGATGACCGTCCTTAATTGGGGCAATCCCGGCATTGGCGCATATTGGTTGTGGCCCTTTTGCATGGCTTTGGAGACCAGTTGAAGCAAATAGGGGTCGGGATCGAAGTTGGGGAATCCTTGCGAAAGGTTCAGGGCATTATGCGCCAATGCCAATCGCCCAACAGTGGTAAAAATGGTGGTCTTTACATGGGGAAGTTTCGATGGGATGGGATATTTATAGGCTTTCATAGGATGGGTAATGTCTTGTAAAAATAAGCAATCGCCTCAGTTTTTGGGCATCATGGCTTCCAAATGCGCGATAACGGTCTCCAGGCAACGATCCAGTTCTTTTTTGACCTCATGGTCCCAGAATCGGAATACGGTATAACCCAAAGCGGCCAATGCAGTATTTACTTCTCTATCGCGTTGCAGGTTGCGCTCTATTTTCGGAATCCAAAAGGTCTTGTTGCTCTTGATTTTTTCTTTGCGTTCTTCCCAATTTTGACCGTGCCAAAAGGCCCCATCTATAAAAATTACCGTTCGGTATTTTTTCATCACGATATCGGGTTTGCCTATGAGTTTCTTGTAATCGACACGGTATCGGTAACCCTTGGCATAAAGCGCTTTTCGAAAAGCAAGCTCTGGCTTGGTGTTCTTGCCCCTGATCTTGCCCATCATTTTGGACCGTTCAGGAGAAGTGTAATACCCCGATGCTTCATCGAATCGGGGCACCCTGATCCGTTCTTCTGATTTGTAATCGGCCATTGGACAAGATAAAAAAATAATCCCAAGTCCTTGATTCAAGGACTTGGGATGCATGCTGGTTACTGGAAGATTTATCCTTTAAGATTGGCCTTGAAATACTCACGATTCAGTCGTGCAATGTTTTCAAGCGATATTCCTTTTGGGCATTCGACCTCGCAAGCCCCTGTATTCGTGCAATTGCCAAAACCTTCCAAATCCATTTGGCGCACCATATTGTGAACCCGGTCTATGGCTTCAACCTGCCCTTGGGGCAAGAGTGCGAATTGGGAGACTTTTGCCGAAGTAAACAGCATGGCGCTTGCATTTTTACATGCTGCGACGCAAGCCCCACAGCCGATACATGTGGCTGAGTCCATGGCTTCGTCGGCAATATGTTTGTTGATGGGAATCGCATTGGCATCGACGGTATGCCCTGAGGTATTTACCGAAATATAGCCCCCAGCCTGCTGGATGCGGTCGAAGGCGCTACGATCGACGATCAAATCCTTGATGACCGGAAAAGCCTTGGCGCGGAAAGGTTCGATCACGATGGTATCGCCATCCTTGAATTTTCGCATATGCAACTGGCAAGTGGTTACCCTTCGATCGGGGCCATGGGGCTCTCCGTTGATTTGCAGGGAACAAGACCCACAAATGCCTTCCCTACAATCATGGTCGAACTCAACAGGCTCTTCTCCCTTGGTGATCAGTTCCTCGTTCAACACGTCCAACATTTCCAAGAAAGACATATCGCCATCAATGCCGGTGATGGGGTAATCGGCCATTTGTCCCTTGGACTTAGCATCTTTTTGACGCCATATTTTCAAATTCAGCTTCATCGATTCTTATTTATAACTTCTTGTTTTCAATTCGATATTCTCATAGATCAGATCTTCCTTGTGCAAAATGGCATCCTTGGGTTCCCCCTTATATTCCCAGGCCGATACGAACTTGAAGTTTTTATCGTCGCGCAAAGCTTCTCCTTCCGGGGTTTGGTATTCTTCACGGAAGTGTCCCCCACAGGATTCGTTCCTGGTAAGCGCATCCTTGGCAAACAGCTCCCCCAGTTCAAGAAAGTCGGCCACCCGGCCTGCTTTTTCCAATTCCTGATTTTTGCTATCTGTGGTTCCCGGTACACGAACATGCTGCCAGAAATCGGCACGCAGGGCGGAAATCTCGTCGATAGCTTCCTTAAGTTCTTTCGCATTTCGGCTCATGCCACATTTGTTCCACATGATTTTGCCCAATTTCTTATGATAGTAATCCACGGAATGGGCGCCACTGCCAGACATCAAACGCTCCATCCTTTGTTTTACGTCGTTCTCCGCGACGTCGAATTCGGCACTATCGATAGGGATGGCACCGGTTCTGATATCTTGTGAAAGATAATCCCCGATGGTGTACGGTAGGACAAAATAACCATCGGCCAATCCCTGCATCAGGGCGGAAGCTCCAAGACGGTTGGCCCCGTGATCGCTGAAATTGGCTTCTCCCGCCGAATAGCATCCGGGAATGGTGGTCTGTAAATTATAGTCGACCCAAAGACCGCCCATCGTATAATGTACCGCTGGGTATATTTTCATGGGGGTCTTGTATGGATTTTCATCCACTATCTTTTCGTACATCTGGAAAAGGTTGCCATACTTGGCCTCTACCACCTGTTCTCCAAGTTTTCTTATGGTGTCATCATCCGGATTTTTGATGCCTGTGATCATCGCCTGCTCTTTTCCATACCTTGTAATGGCAGAGGCAAAATCGAGATAGACGGCCTCCCCAGTTTTATTGACGCCAAATCCTGCATCGCAACGTTCTTTTGCCGCCCTGGAGGCCACATCCCTTGGTACCAGATTCCCGAATGCCGGATATCGTCTTTCCAAAAAATAATCGCGGTCCTCGTCTTTGAGCTGCGTGGGCTTAAGCTTCCCTTCCCGGATGGCTTGGGCATCTTCCAATCGTTTGGGCACCCAGATGCGACCGTCATTGCGCAACGATTCCGACATCAAGGTCAGTTTCGATTGGTGATCTCCGGATACGGGAATGCAGGTAGGGTGTATTTGTGTGAAGCAAGGGTTGGCAAAGAAGGCTCCCCTTCGATGCGCCCGCCAAGCGGCCATGACATTGCTTCCCATAGCGTTGGTAGAGAGGTAAAACACGTTGCCATAACCTCCCGTGGCCAAAACGACCGCATGCGCGGCATGCCTTTCCACGGCACCTGTCACCAGGTCCCTGGCGATAATGCCCCTTGCTTTGCCGTCGACCAGAACAAGATCCATCATTTCATGCCGGTTAAAGGGTGTGATCTTTCCCCGGTTGATCTGCCGGTTCATGGCCGCATAGGCCCCAAGCAACAGTTGCTGCCCTGTTTGGCCTTTGGCATAAAAGGTTCTTGATACCAAAACGCCCCCGAAGGATCGGTTGTCCAATAACCCCCCATATTCCCTGGCGAAGGGCACGCCTTGTGCCACGCATTGGTCTATGATGTTGCCCGAAACTTCGGCCAGCCTATAAACATTGGCTTCCCTAGATCGATAATCCCCACCTTTGATGGTGTCATAGAACAAGCGGTAATTGCTGTCGCCGTCGCCTTGGTAATTTTTTGCAGCGTTGATTCCGCCCTGTGCGGCTATGGAATGTGCCCGTCGCGGGGAATCCTGATAGCAAAAAGTCTTGACGTTGTAGCCGAGTTCGGCCAGGGTGGCCGCAGCCGATCCCCCTGCTAGGCCCGTGCCCACAACGATGATATCTATGTTCCGCTTGTTGGCCGGATTAACCAGATTGATGTCGTTCTTATGTTTTGTCCATTTATCGGCCAATGGCCCGGAAGGAACTTTTGAATCCAAAATGCCCATAATTAATGTGTTATCGGGTTAAGGTGATGGTAAATCGCTATAAATGCAAAACCCAAGGGAATCGCAACGGCATAAATCTTGGTAAAGGTCTTGATGCCCGGGGAATATTTGTTGTTCACCCCCATGGTCTGAAAAGCGGAGGAGAAACCGTGCAGCAAGTGGAGCGCCAAAAGGACGAAGGCCACTATATAAAGGACCGTACGCCATATCGGTTCAAATTTTTCGACCGTTTCGGCATAATATCTTGTGGGGTCTTCCGGGTTGGCTTCTATGTATTTATATACCATTTCATGCACCCAGAAATCGTAAAAATGTAGGCCCAAAAAAGCAAGCACAACAAGGCCCGTGATGATCATGTTCCTGGAGATCCATGGGGCGTTGCTCTTACCGTTATATCGCACGTATTTGATGTCCCTGGCTTTGTTGTTGCCAAGTTCGAGAATGAATCCCATGACAAAATGAACCACGACCCCCCCGATCAGGACGGGTTGGAGCACATATTGCACCAGTACGTTGTAGCCCATAAAATGCGACCATGAATTAAAGGTGTCCGGGGAAATCACCGAAGTAATGTTGATCACAAAGTGTTGGCCCAGGAAAATGACCAAAAAAAGACCCGAGAGGGCCATGACCACTTTTCGGGCAATCGAAGACTTAATCAATCCGCTCATTAATGTTTAGTTTAGTCGAACAAAAATACAGTACAGGGCAGTTATTAACAAGTTTTAGCCGTCTTATGTAGACTAATTTAGATGTATTTTAAAGAAACCTATCCCGGTGTTCAACGTTTTGTTGCAATTTCAAATAAATCGGATCCCAAGTCTAAACAAATTAAAGATCACAACCTTGTGCCCATGTCAATACCGAACCACGATCGAATTACTTGCTGAGCAAACTCAATTCGTTCATCTAACCATTCCCTTGAGATTCGATCGAATGGATTTATCGGTTAAAGCACTGTTTAGATTTTACTAAAAAGGCCAATTTAAAGCTTCGACAAGTATTTGAGGGGGCAAAATATCAATTTTTTACCGACCCGGTGGTTTGTAATTCGATTTGCAAGGTGCTTCCACTTCCCCATGAATGCTTTTCGACCTATGTTTTGGTTCAGTCGTCCGATAGCGCCAACGTTCGGATGTTTTCTAAAAATCAGCCGACCGACCCGGTGGTCGGTTTTGCAAGCACCGTTCATTTTCCGCCCTCGATTTCAAATTCTATTTTCTCGAGTTGACCGTTGCCCTCAATTTCCACCACATACTTTCCTACGGGAAGATAAGTTACGCCGTTCTTGGCTTCCTTGAGTTCGACCTTGTTTTTTTTGAGGTAGGCCAATTTGCCGATTTTTGAAAATGCCACATCATAGGAAAGAATATTGAACCCTTTATCGGCCGTCACCGCTGTGGAACTCACCGTAATGCCATCCAGTGTCTTCACGGCGGCCTTGTAACTTCCGGGCGCGGCGCTAAGAAAAGTAACATCCAGTCCAGGGGTTCTTGCTTTGCCCCATGCACTCCAGGCATTGCCCCAACGATCGGAATGTTTGATGTTCTCCGGTTTGAAGACGTAGAGCTCCTTTTGTAACAAGGCCGGGGTCAACTGTTGAATTTTTGAAATATCGGCTTGGTAAATACTTCTTCCATGGGTACCCACCAAAAGGTGCTTGGCCTTGGGCTGGATCACCAAATCATGCACGGCCACGTTGGGAAGGCCATTTTGAAAAACCGCCCAATTAGCACCACGATCAAAGGAAGCATAAAGTCCGTTATCGGTCCCTACAAATAAAACATTCTGGTTTTCAGGGTCTTCCACGATTGCATTTATGGGGGCAGCGGGAATGGCTTTACCGATGTCCTTCCATGTCTTGCCATGATCTTCGCTCACATAGAGGTAAGGTGCAAGGTCGTCCCAGCGATAACCGTTTAATGCTACATAAACCCTTTGCTGTTTATGTTTTGAGGCCACCACCCGACTGACCCATAGGTCGCTGGGCAAGGTCTTTGAAATAATTTCCCATGTCGCACCGCCATTTTGTGTGATTTGTACGAGACCATCGTCACTGCCGGTATAGATAAGGCCAAATTTAAATGGGGATTCTGCAATGGTGGTAAGCGTACCATACGCAACATTGCCCTTTTTCCCCCCTTGGGTAAGGTCGGGCGAAATCGTTTCCCAATCATCGCCTTGATTGAACGAGCGGTGCAATTTGTTCCCTCCCAGATAGAGAATGTCTTGATTGTGGTGGGAGAGCAGGATGGGTGTTTGCCAATTGAAACGAAAGGGGGCTTCCCCGAGGTCGTGCTTTGGCTGTATATATTTTTGCTCGTTTTTAGCCTTGTTCACCCTAAAATAGTTGCCAAATTGAAATCCGGTATAGACCAGGTTATGGTCGCGATTATCGATCTGCACCTGCATCCCGTCACCCCCCATGATCGACTTCCAGGGATATTCACCGCTTTGGTGCCAATCGCTGTTTTCTTCGGCATTATGGGGTCCTTCCCAAACACCATTGTCTTGAAGACCCCCGTAGACGTGGTAGGGCTCTTGGTTGTCTACGTTGATATAATAAAATTGCCCGACTGCAGGCATGTTGTTCTTGATCCAACTGGTGCCGTCGTCATAGCTGATATTGACCCCCCCATCGTTGCCGTTGATCAAATGGCCGGGCATTTTTGGATCGATCCAGATGGCATGGTGGTCCGAATGCACATTATCCCCATCGATGGCTATATAGGTTTTTCCCCCGTCATCCGATCTGATGATGGGCACGCCGGCCAGATAAATTCTGTTCACGTCGTTGGGATCGATCGCAATTTGCGCGAAGTAATACCCATAACTATAAAAAAGGTCATCGATATAGGAACTGTTTTGCTTGGCCCAGCTGAGACCCCCATCATTGCTTCGATACACCTCTGCCCCAATGACCGGGGTATCGAACAAGAGCGAATTGGCATCTTCCAGATACTTGGCCAAATCTACAGGTTTTACCGAGCCATCACGGACCATTTGCTTCAGGTTGTCTGCCCTGTATTTTTCTTGAAATCCGTTGGTTTTTAAAAAATCGTTCAGTTTGGCATCCTCCAACTTCAGGAAATCTTCCTCTGAAATGGTTTTGAAATCCTCTTTGACCAATTTATCGGGGCGTTCTTCCTTTTCTTCCGACGTATCCCGCCTGTTTTGGTTGTCGTGCACCGCATATACCGTTTGTGCGTCAAATACTGCAAGGCCAATGCGCCCAACTCCCGCTCCGGTAGGGAAACCGCTCTCAGGCAGTGAAATTTTGTTCCAGGTATCCCCCCCATCAGTGCTTTTGTAAATTCCCGAGCCATTGCCATTGCCGATAAAATCCCAAGCTTTCCTGTCTTTTTCCCAGGATGCCGCAAACATGATTTCGAAGTTATTTGGGGCATGGGCCACATCGATGATGCCAGAAGTTTCGTTGATAAAAAGCGTCTTTTGCCAAGTCTTGCCCCCGTCCTTTGTTTTAAAAATTCCGCGTTCTGCATTCGGCGAATATAGATGTCCGGCCACGCCCACGACCACTTCATCCTGATTTTTGGGATTGATGACGATGCGACCGATATGGTGCGAATCGGACAGGCCCATATTTTGCCAGCTTTTGCCCTTATCGACCGACTTTAAAATACCGATTCCGGCATAAGAGGAGCGCGACGCATTATTTTCCCCGGTTCCTACCCAAATTGTCCCTGAGGCCCAATCTACCGCGATATCTCCCACGTTTTGTGTATCGGATCCGTCAAGTAGTGGTGAAAAAGTGGTTCCATTATTGTTGGTATACCAAAGTCCACCGGAGGCATATCCCACATAGAATTCATTGGGGTTGTCAGGATTCACGTCCAAATCAACCACACGGCCGCTCATGATCGATGGCCCAATATTTTTTAAGGGAAGATTTTTGACAAATGAATTGCTTTCCGAAAGTCGCTTCTGAACCAGCGCTTCTTGCACCATCGAAGGCGGAGTTGGGTTCACTTGCGCGCATAGAAACCATTGAAACAATAGCATCAATGGGAGTAAAATTTTCTTCATGGCATGGCGGTTTATTTTTGAAGGCATCAAGGTAAGCATTACTTCAGGGGCAAACAAGATATCGTTTGTTCAAAGCTATTGCGCTAGGTGAGCTTGTAATATTGCAAAGGCTTCTTGAAAAATGGGAGAAGTCGCATTCGTAAATAAGCGTTCGCCATTCAAAGGTTACTTTCTATTTTCAAATCGTCAAAGTTTGTGGCTAGATCATCCATATAATTCCTATTTTTGGGAGAGGGCCATCGCATTAGCGAAACGACCGCAAGATCGATTTTTTATAGAATTCAAAACAAAATGAAATCACGATATGAAGTACGATAGGATACCCAGTCAATTATTCGTCAAGAACAGAAAAAAATTCATGGCCCGAATGAAGCCAAAAAGCATCGCTGTCTTCAATTCCAATGATGTCTATCCCATCAGTGCCGATTCGACCATGCCTTTTGAGCAGCACCGTGATATCTTTTATTTGAGCGGGGCCGATCAGGAAGAAACCATCTTGATTTTATTCCCCGATGCAATGGATCGGAAACATAGGGAGGTTTTGTTCGTTCGGGAGACCAACGCCCATATTGCGGTCTGGGAAGGGGAAAAACTATCAAAGAAAAAGGCTACCGATATTTCCGGTATCGAAACGGTGTATTGGCTATCCGATTTTGACAAGGTGTTTTTTGATTTGATGACCGAGGCTGAGGCCATTTATTTGAATACCAACGAACACTACCGGCAGGCGGTGGTGACCGAAACCAGGGAAGATCGCTTTATCCAGAAAGTGAAAAAGCAATTTCCGGCCCATCAGATGGCCAAAAGCAACCCCATTCTCCAGGACATCAGGGGCATAAAGGAACCGGAGGAAATCGCTTTGATCCAAAAGGCCTGTGATATTACCGAATCCGGATTTCGCAGGATTTTGAAGTTTGTGAAGCCCGGAATTTGGGAATATGAGATAGAAGCGGAACTGCTCCATGAATTTATATGCAATCGTTCCAAGGGTTTTGCGTATTCCCCCATCATTGCATCCGGGAATAGCGCGAACGTTTTACATTATATCGAGAACAACCAAAAGTGCAAGGACGGGGATCTGATTTTGTTGGACGTAGCAGCCGAATACGCCAATTATTCAAGTGACCTTACCCGAACCATTCCGGTGAACGGGCGATTTACACCTCGGCAGCGGGAAGTCTACGAAGCGGTACTCAGGGTGAAAAAAGAGGCGACCGATCTATTGGTCCCGGGAACGCTATGGGCGGAGTACCACAAGGAAGTAGGCAAAATTATGACTTCGGAGTTGTTGGGCCTCAAATTATTGGATAAGGCCGACATCAAAAATGAGCAGGCCGATTTGCCCGCCTATAAAAAATATTTCATGCATGGCACCAGCCATCATATCGGACTGAATACCCATGATTATGGTGCGCTCAAGACGCCGATGAAAGCGAATATGGTATTTACGGTAGAGCCTGGAATTTATATTCCCGCAGAAAATATGGGCATTCGGCTAGAGGATGATGTTGTGATCAAAGCAAAAGGAAAGCCCCTAAATCTTATGGGGAACATCCCCATAGAGGCCGACGAGATAGAAACCCTGATGAATTCGAGATAAATTTTTTACAACTTGTCGTGCCTGCTTGCCCATCTTTGGAATACCAACATCACAAAAAAAACCAAGACCGCGGGCAACACCCAACCCAGGCTAAATTTACTTAAAGGGATAAAGGGTTGCCATGCTGCGATCAAATCTCCCCAACCGATACTGCCAAGAAAATCCGGAACACTGAAAATAATGGTCGTGATCACCACTGCCCTAAAAGTCTTGACGGTGGCGTATTGTTCCGGCAGTACGTTCAGAATGATCAAAACGATGGTAATCGGATAAATGAACATCAGTGCTGGAAGTGCCACCGCGATGATATAGGCCACGTTGAATTGACCTACCATGATGCCTAGGAAACAGCACAATACTGCGGTAACGATAAAGGCCCTCTGCGAATTCCCGAATAGGTACTTGAAGAAGTCGGCCGTGCCGGCAACGATGCCGACCGCAGTGGTAAAACAGGCCAGGCCCACCAAGAGGCTAAAAAATATATTCGCTGACACACCCAGAGTCTTGGCGCCAATACCACTCAATAGGGCGGTGCGGGAAACTGATGCTTCAAATTCACCGTGCATCAAGGCCCCGGTGAGAATAAGTCCCGCATATACCAAAAACAAGCCAAATCCTGCAAGCCAACCTGCACGGAGGATCAACGATTTTTTTTCTTCATAGGAAGCATCCTTCTTTTTGAGGTTCACTGAGATGATGATGACGCCGCCAACGACCACGGCCCCAATGGCATCGAAGGTTTGATACCCTTCCAAAATACCATCCGAAAATGCATTTTTGAACTGCACGGCCCCAAAAATGAAGTCATGTGAGCCCATGGCGATACCGATTACGATCAATAGGATGATGATGATCACCGGGGTGAGGATCTTCCCAATGATATCAAGGATTCGGGAACGGTTCATCACGAAAATAAAGACCAACATAAAATAGGAGATACTGGTGGCCAGGGCGCTGCTGCCCAGCAACGGTGCTATGGCAAGTTCGTGTGTAACCGCTGCAGTGCGGGGCGACGGCAAAGCAATGGCAATGGCATATACGAGTATGGAATACACCAAACTAAAGGATGGTGACACTTTTTTGCCGAAGTCGAAAATAGTGCCCTGTAGTTTGGCGTGCGCCAAAATTCCCAGCAGTGGAACCAGTACGGCCGACAGACAAAAGCCTAAAGTAACCAGCCACCAAAGATTTCCTGCCTGAAAACCGAGCAACGGGGGCAGAATTAAATTGCCCGCGCCGAAAAAAAGTGAAAATAGCGCAAAGGCCGTTACTAAGGCTTCCTTGTTTAGGGACATGTTGGCAAGCTATGGTTTAAGGGCAGTAAGATAACGGAAATTCCGATTAAAAAAGCAAGCCGCTTTGGGGACTTATTGTACTGTTTTTTTGGAAAAGGATGTCGTTCATCGAAAATATGGCAAAAAGCAACTATCAGTGCCAATAAATGTTTGACGGATTGCGTTGGAAGGGGGATAAGGTTCCAAATCGGACCGATCACATGAATACCAATGACCCATTGCAAAGCGGTTTTCCCAAAGGCCAAAATGCAAACCTAAAACCTACTGCCATGAAAAAAGTTTTTTGCAACCTATTTGGACATCATTTTTCCATTTCGAAAAAGGTAACCCAGCACATCAAGGAATACAAATGCATTCACTGCGGAAAGCATGTGACGACAGATGTCAATGGGAACCTATCAACACTAACGCCAGAATTGAAAGACATTAACGCAACACTGGAAGATATATATCAAAGAAGACATAGGGCCGCGCAACAAGTGGCCTAATTATGCTTTGGCAAGCGAATTCCAACTGCGCTTAACGGCCAACGGAATTTAACGGAATATCCTGGAAATTAAGAAAGCACCCTCATTCTTCACTGTCGTATGCCCCACAACAGTTTAGCAGGGATTGCCCTTGATTTTCGGGATTTTTCCTTTGTAGACAAATCCAAGATCCCAATCAAAATAGGCTTTGCGCTAGGTGCTGAAGGCATTCCACCCTTGGGCGGTCAATGGTATTTCCGTACCGCCCCTGGTCACCAGAGCGCTCCCTTCCGAGGGGTCGGTCATGTGGCCAATTACCGTCAGGTTCGGATTTCCCTTAATTTTGGGATATTGAAGTTGATCGAGGGTAAACAACAATTCGTAATCTTCCCCACCGCTCAAGGCCACTAGGGTACTATCGATTTGAAATTCCTCACAGGCGGTTATTACCGTGGGGTCTAAAGGAATTTTATCCTCGTACAGCTTGCAACCCACCTTGCTTTGTTTGCATAGATGCAGAATTTCGGAGGAAAGTCCGTCACTGATGTCGATCATCGCAGTTGGCTTTACCTCCAATTTTTTTAGGAGCTCAACGATATCTTTTCTGGCTTCCGGCTTCAACTGCCTTTCCACGATATAACTGTATGGCTCCAGATCGGGTTGGTTATTGGGATTCACCTTGAACACTTCTTTTTCGCGCTCCAAAACCTGCAACCCCATGTAAGCGCCTCCCAAATCTCCGGAAACTACCAAAAGGTCGTTCGCTTTTGCCCCGTCCCTATAAACGATTTCTTCGGCACTGGCTTTGCCCAAGGCGGTAATGCTGATGATCAGGCCTGTTTTGGATGAGGTGGTATCCCCTCCGACCAGATCTACCTTGAACCGCTGCGCTGCCAATCGAATCCCATCATATAGATCTTCCAAGGCTTCCAGTGGAAATCGGTTGGAAACCGCGATCGATACTACGATCTGGGTAGCCTCGGCATTCATGGCATAAATGTCGGAAAGGTTGGCGACCACCGCTTTGTACCCCAAATGCTTGAGCGGCATATAACTGAGGTCGAAATGTACCCCTTCCACCAACATATCGGTGGTCAGCACCACTTTTTTGTCTTTAAAATCAAGTACCGCGGCGTCATCCCCCACCGATTTCAAAGTGGATGGATGGTGGATTGAAAAGTTCTTGGTCAGATGTTCGATCAATCCGAATTCGCCCAAAGTGGCCAAGGATGTCCTTTCTTGTTTCTTGTCTTCTAACATGGCGCAAAAATAAGCGTAAATTCATTGTGGAACGATATCCGAACTGCAAAAGGCCAATAATTAGGGGAAGGAAACAGTGACCGATCTGCTCCCCCGAAGTCGCAACGCAAGCCCGTCATCCGAACAATATCTGCCCAAATAGCCTTATCTTTACGCTTCAAGAAGCCCTAAACTTGATGCTATGAAAAAGTGGTTTTTGATCTTTTCATGTCTTATTTACATGGTTGCCTGTTCCAAAAATGAAGATGCGCCCAATATCGACGCAAACGGGGGCGGTTTAGGCAATACCCCTCCTGATGAACAAGGTACAGGGGCCTTTCCGTGCGTTGATGGCATGGCGGCGAATCTATCCGTGTAACGGTATCGATCTGTTGGGGCGGTTTTCCCTCACCGATTTTAATGCCTCGTCGGGCAACGATAGTTGGGGATGGACGGATGCTGCCAGCGGGAAGGAATATGCGCTTATGGGCCTCGACAATGGCACCGCATTTGTAGATATTTCCGACACTGAAAACTTCATTTACCTGGGCAAGTTGCCTACCGCAACAACTTCCAGTCCTTGGCGTGATATCAAGGTTTATCAAGACCACGCCTTTATCGTTTCCGAGGCCAGCGGCCATGGGATGCAGGTATTCGATCTCACCAAATTGCGCAATGTGGATAACCCTCCCGTTACCTTTTCTGCCGATGCGCGCTTTACGGGATTTGGAAACTGTCACAATGTGGTCATCAATGAAGCTACCGGTTTCGCCTATGCCGTCGGCACTGCCAGGGACGACGCTTTTAACGGGGGCGTTCACTTCATCGACATCCAAAACCCAAAAACACCGCTGGCCGCAGGCGGGTACGGGGCTGATGGTTATACCCATGATGCACAGGTGGTTCTTTATATGGGTCAAGATATCGACCATGTGGGCAAGGAAATATTTATTGGGGCCAATGAAAATCGTGTGGTCATCGTTGATGTGACCGACAAACTGAATCCGACCGAGATTTCCACCATCGATTACCCCAATATCGGCTATACGCATCAGGGATGGTTCAGCGAGGATCAGCAATATTTCATTTTAGGGGATGAACTCGATGAGATAAATTTAGGTTTTAAGTCGAGAACCTTGATTTTTGATTTGGCCGATCTTGATAATCCGGTTTTGCACGACACCTATTTGGGCGCGACCGGTGCGATCGACCATAACGGTTATGTCAATGGAAACGAGTACTATCTTGCCAATTACACCGCGGGCATCCGCGTGCTGGATATTTCGGGAATCACTGAAAAAAACATCGTGGAAGAGGGGTTTTTCGATACCCATCCGGAAACCGACAATGCGGCATTTGAAGGGGTATGGAGCGTTTATCCATTTTTTGCGAGTGGCAAAATCGTGATCAGTGATATCAATAGGGGACTAATCGTGGTTAAAAAAGCAAACTGATGAAGTACTTCTTGTTAAGCTTCGTTTTGGCACTATTGGCCGCTTGTTCCAAGGATTTGGATCATCAGTCGGTCAACCCAACACCCGAGTCACGGTTTATGGGGGAGCTTGTATTGGAAAATCACTTTGGCGGAAGCGGTGAAGAAACGGCTCAGGCCATTGCGGCCACCGATGATGGGGGTTATGCGGTTTTGGGGTTTTCCAACAGTACCGATGGGGATTTGGCCGGGAAAACTACCGCCGTGAATGATTACTGGTTGTTAAAATTCAATGCCGAAGACCGCTTGCAATGGAACAAGACCTATGGCGGTAGTATGGACGACAGAGGCCAAAGTTTGGTGCAGACCCAAGACGGCGGTTTCGCACTTGCCGGATACGCCATGAGCAGTGATGGGGATGCCAGCAATAATGAGGGCTTCCACGACAATTGGATCGTTAAGGTCGATGCCATGGGCAAACTTCAGTGGGAAAAGAGTTTTGGATTTTCAGGCCATGACCATAGCTATGATATCATTAGCACTTTGGACGGGGGCCTATTTTTCGTGGGCTTTTTAGACGTGACCGCGGCAAGGGCCGATGGTTTCAATGAAAAAGGCAATACCCTTACCCGCCATGGTGTCGGGGAATTTTGGGGCACCAAATTGGATGCCTTGGGGAATATCGAATGGAGAAAATATTTTGGAGGGACGAACAATGACCGGGCCCATGCCGTAGTTCAGGCCGAAGATGGAGGATTTGTGATGGCCGGTTTTTCGGAAAGCAACGACTTTGATGTGACCGACAGCAAGGGCAGTTATGATTTTTGGGTGCTGAAGACCGATATGGGGGGAAATCTGCTATGGCAGCGATCCTTTGGGGGTACAGGAATTGAAATTTCCTATGATATCGCCAAGACCATGGACCATGGCTATGTGATCGTGGGCAATACCTTCAGTGACAATTTGGATGTTACCAAAAACAATGGGGAATCGGATATTTGGATGATTAAGGTCGACGACCAGGGCAACATGATCTGGGAGCGGTCGTACGGTGGGATGCAGTTCGACGCCGCCCAAAGTGTTTTCACTGCAAAAGACGGGGGTTTTATCATTCTCGGCAACTCTAAAAGTTCCGATGTAGACCTGCTTTCAAATGCCGGTGAGAACGATTTATGGGTGATAAAAACCGACCAAGACGGAAAATTGATTTGGCAAAAATCGTTCGGGGGCACGGGCCTCGACTTTGGTTTTGATGCCCTGGAAACTGCCGATGATGGAATTGTTTTGGTAGGTGAAACCGCAAGCCCCGATTTCCTGGGTCTTCCAAACAAAGGGCAAACCGATATGGTATTGTTAAAAATCAAGTAATCCCGCTGCCCATCAGGGATCGATCTGCATAGAAAAGCCCTATCAGCCCATACGTTATAATAATGTTAGGAATTAGGTAAAAACCCTACCAATACCCTATATTTGTAAATTATTTAGAATCAAAACAAATAATGATACAGGTTTCGGAATCGGCCAAACAAAGGGTTATCAGTCTGATGAAGGAAGAGGGTTACGATGCTTCCAAGGACTATGTTCGTGTTGGGGTGAAAAGCGGCGGATGCAGCGGGCTGTCGTACGAGTTGAAATTCGACAACAAGATTGATGAAGCGGACAAGGTTTTTGAAGACAATGCCGTGAGGATCATCGTGGATAAAAAAAGTTTTCTCTACCTCGTGGGCACGGTCCTGGAATACTCCGGAGGGCTCAACGGCAAAGGCTTTGTTTTCAACAATCCGAATGCCCAAAGGACCTGCGGATGTGGGGAGAGTTTCTCACTCTGAGTACCGCCCCTCGCTCCGGGGCTTGTTTAAAGGTTAAATTTTAAACGGCTTCATTGTTCTTAAATTACATGGGGCATTTAACGAAAAAATATGGCATATACAGAAGAGGAATTAAAAAAAGAACTGGAAACCAAGGAATATGAATATGGTTTCTACACCGATATCGCTTCTGACACCCTTCCCATAGGATTGAACGAGGATATCGTTATCGCCATTTCCAAAAAAAAGGATGAACCTGGGTGGATGACCGCCTGGCGTTTGGAAGCTTTCCGTGCCTGGAAAGAAATGGTAGAACCGGAATGGGCCAACGTAAGATATAAAAAGCCCGATTTTCAAGCTATTTCCTATTATTCGGCGCCCAATAGCAAACCCAAGTACGATAGTCTTGATGAAGTGGATCCCGAATTGTTGGATACCTTCAAAAGATTGGGAATTTCCCTGGACGAGCAGAAGAAATTGGCAGGGGTTGCGGTAGACATCGTGATGGATTCCGTTTCGGTGGCCACCACCTTTAAAAAGACCTTGGCCGAAAAAGGGATTATTTTTTGTTCGATTTCCGAGGCGATCAAGGAACATTCGGAACTGGTCAAGAAATATATGGGTACCGTTGTGCCCCAAAAGGACAATTTTTACGCGGCGCTGAATTCGGCCGTTTTCTCGGATGGCAGTTTTTGCTATATTCCGAAAGGGGTGCGATGCCCTATGGAGCTCTCCACCTACTTCCGGATAAATCAGGCCGGTACAGGACAGTTCGAACGCACTTTGGTCATAGCCGATGAAGGCAGTTATGTGAGTTATTTGGAAGGGTGCACAGCACCTTCCAGGGATGAGAACCAGCTGCATGCTGCCGTGGTGGAACTGATTGCGCTCGACAATGCGGAAATTAAATACTCAACGGTACAAAATTGGTACCCTGGCAACAAGGAAGGCAAGGGCGGCGTGTATAACTTTGTCACCAAACGTGGCCTTTGCGAAAAGAACGCCAAAATTTCTTGGACCCAGGTCGAAACGGGATCTGCCGTAACCTGGAAATACCCATCCTGTATTTTAAAAGGCGACAACAGTATTGGGGAGTTCTATTCCATCGCCGTCACCAACAACCACCAACAGGCCGATACCGGAACCAAAATGATCCATTTGGGCAAGAACACCAAAAGCACGATTATTTCAAAAGGTATTTCCGCAGGCAAATCGCAGAACAGTTACCGTGGCTTGGTACAGGTGAGCAGTCGTGCCGAAAATGCCCGTAACTTTTCGCAGTGCGATTCACTTTTGATGGGCAATGATTGCGGAGCGCATACTTTCCCCTATATCGAGGTCAAGAACAAATCGGCACAGATCGAACATGAGGCCACGACCAGTAAGATCGGGGAAGATCAAATATTCTATTGCAACCAAAGGGGCATTCCCACCGAAAAGGCCATAGCGCTCATCGTCAACGGTTTCAGCAAGGAAGTATTGAACAAATTGCCGATGGAATTTGCGGTTGAAGCCCAAAAATTATTGGAAATCAGTTTGGAAGGATCTGTTGGATAAATAAAAGAATGATGAAAAAGTACGTTACACTATTGATCATCCTTGCTCTTTTTGCATGTAAGGACAACAAAAAGGAAAGTGCGGAGGCCTTGGCCCATACCGATACGATCAGCAAACCTGAAATAAAGCTTTACACTTTTGACGGAGGTACGGTTATGGTGAACCAATTGAAACTCTTCTCACAAGACAGCTCCTATTCGGGTCAGAGCAAAGAATTTGCCGATGCCTTTTATGTGATAGTGCACCCTAAGGGTACCTTGATGTGGGATGCAGGATTGCCGGAAGGTTTGGTGGGAATGCCGGAACCCTATACTTCACCTGATGGGGCATTTACGGTCTCAAGGAAAGATTCGGTCGTGAACCAATTGAAACAGATCGGGTTGACCCCCGCCGATATCGACTACCTATCATTGTCCCATACACATTTCGACCATATCGGCCATGCCAAAGTATTCAAGGATGCGACCTGGCTGGTGCAAGAAAAAGAATACGATTGGGTCACCAGCAAGGAAATGCAAGAAACCAATGCCGATATCTACGACGGGATAAAAGATTTGTCAAACCTCAAAAAGATCAAAGGCGATTACGATGTTTTTGGAGATGGGACCGTCATGTTCAAATTTACCCCTGGCCATACCCCAGGACATCAAGTGCTCTATCTGGAATTGGCCGAATATGGCCCGCTGCTGCTGTCAGGAGACCTTTACCATTTTTCGGAGAACCGCGAATTCAGAAGAATTCCCATTTTTAACTTTGATGTGGCACAAACCAATGCCAGTATGGATTTGTTCGAGGCATTTGCGGATGAAAAAAAGGCCGAGGTATTTTTACAACATTCAAAGGAAGATTTCGAAAAGTTGCCGAAGGCACCCAATTATTTAAAATAAAGAATCATGTTGAAAATTACAGACCTGCATGCGCGGGTAGAGGATAAAGAAATTTTAAGGGGAATCAATCTCCAAGTGAATGCAGGCGAGGTCCATGCCATCATGGGGCCCAATGGCTCTGGAAAAAGCACCTTGGCAGCGGTCATCGCCGGGAAAGAGGAGTTTGAGGTGACCCAGGGATCCGTTGAACTCGAGGGTGAGAATCTGGAAGATACCGCTCCCGAAGAAAGGGCACATAAGGGCATTTTCCTTTCCTTTCAGTATCCTGTTGAAATACCTGGTGTAACGGTAACAAATTTTATGAGAACGGCCATCAACGAATCGCGGAAGGCCAGAGGTTTGGAAGACATGCCCGCCAATGAGATGTTGAAGCTGATCCGTGAAAAATCGGAACTTCTTGAAATCGATCGAAAGTTTTTGTCCAGGTCCTTGAACGAAGGGTTTTCCGGTGGGGAGAAAAAGCGAAACGAAGTTTTTCAAATGGCGATCCTGGAGCCAAAATTGGCCATCCTCGATGAAACCGATTCCGGCTTGGATATCGATGCGCTCCGTATCGTGGCCAACGGGGTGAACAAACTAAAAAGCAAGAAGAACGCCATTATCGTGATCACCCATTATCAAAGGTTGTTGGAGTATATCGTGCCCGATTTCGTGCACGTATTGCACAACGGGAAAATAGTAAAATCGGGGGGCAAGGACCTTGCGCTGGAATTGGAAGAAAAAGGTTACGATTGGCTTAAAAATGAAGTAGTGGTTTAAACAGGGTAGGCAAGCTTCCGTCGGCAGTGAATAGCTACTGTTTGCGGCGCAATGCATACGACATTCCAAGAAAAATGGATTTAAAAGATAAATTGATTTCCTCCTTTATGGCGTTCGAGAACAATGTCGACATCGATCATCCGGTGCACGATGTGCGCACCGAAGCCATGCGGAATTTTGAAAACAAGGGGTTCCCGACCAAAAAGGAGGAGGCGTGGAAATATACCTCGCTCAATAGTTTACAAAAAATAGATTTCAGCATTTTTCCAAAAGAGGTAAATGCGCTCGAATATAAGGATGTCAAGAAGTATTTTATACATGAGATCGACACCTATAAAATCGTATTCATCGATGGGATCTATAGCTCCTATCTTTCCGAAACCACCCATGACGGTGTGGATATCTGTCTGATGAGTTCGGCCCTGACAAAGCCAATGTACAAACAGATCATGGATGTGTATTTTAACAAGGTGGCCTCGAAAGACGATTCTTTGACCACTTTGAACACAGCTTTCAGCAGGGAAGGGGCCTATATCTATATCCCCAAAAACAAAATGCCCAAAAAGCCCGTAGAAATCATCCATTTTTCAACGGGCAATGAAACGGCCTTATTGTTGCAGCCCCGCAGCCTGATCATTGTGGAGGAAAATGCCGAACTACAAGTCATCGAACGACATCAAAGCCTTACCGCCAATGAGGTGCTCACGAACTCGGTCACCGAAATATTTGCCGCAAAGAGTGCGATTTTAGACTATTATAAGGTACAGAACGACCTGAGCTCCGCTTCTTTGATCGATAATACCTACATCAACCAAAAAAGTAAAAGCGCGGTGAGCGTACATACCTTCTCCTTTGGCGGAAAATTGACCAGGAACAATCTCAATTTCTATCAGAACGGGGAATATATCGATTCTACCTTGAAGGGGGTCACCATTCTCGGCGAGAAGCAATTGGTAGACCACCATACCTTGGTGCACCATATTGAGCCCAATTGTGAGAGCCACCAAGACTATAAGGGTATTTATGGGGAGAACAGCACAGGGGTTTTCAACGGGAAGATCATCGTGGATAAGATTGCCCAAAAAACCAACGCCTTTCAACAGAACAACAATATTCTGATCAGTGACAAGGCCACCATCAATACCAAACCGCAGTTGGAAATCTTTGCAGATGATGTAAAGTGTTCCCATGGTTGTACCATTGGACAATTGGACGAAGAGGCCTTATTTTATCTTCAAACCCGGGGCATCCCTAAGAAAGAAGCAAGGGCCTTGCTGATGTACGCCTTCGCCAACAATGTCTTGCAAAGCGTTCGCATACCGGAATTAAAAACAAGAATCAACAAACTAATAGCCAATAAGTTGGGCGTTCGTTTGGGTTTTGAACTATAGTATGATTACAACATCTTTTGATATCGCTACCATTCGGAAAGATTTTCCCATCCTCAATAGGAAGGTCAATGGCTATCCTTTGGTATATCTTGACAATGCCGCTACCTCCCAAACACCCAAACAGGTCATAGACGTCATCGTAGACTACTATTCAAATTACAATGCCAATATCCATAGGGGAGTGCATGCCCTCTCACAAGAGGCCACGGACAAGTATGAACAGGCTAGGCAGAAAATACAAAGGCATTTCAACGCGGCCAAGCCCCATGAAATCATTTTTACTTCCGGCACCACCCATAGCATAAATTTGGTCGCCAACGGATTTACATCCCTGCTCAAAGAGGGGGATGAACTTTTGGTTTCCGCCATGGAGCACCATTCGAACATCGTGCCTTGGCAAATGCTATGTGAGCGAACCGGAGCCATTTTAAAGGTAATCCCCATGAATCAAGATGGCGTGTTGGTCATGGCAGATTATCACCGTCTGTTGAGTCCTAAAACCAAATTGGTATTTTGCAACCATGTATCGAATGCCTTGGGGACCATCAATCCCATTGAAGAAATTATAGAAGCTGCACATGGGGTGGGTGCAGCGGTATTGATCGACGGCGCCCAAGCGGCGCCCCATATCAAACCCGATTTACAAAAGCTCGATGTTGATTTCTATACCGTTTCGGCCCATAAACTTTGTGGTCCAACAGGAGTAGGCGCACTATACGGTAAGGAAGCCTGGCTGAACAAGCTGCCACCCTACCAAGGGGGCGGAGAGATGATCGCTGAGGTTACCTTTGAAAAAACCACCTACGCCGATCTGCCGCACAAATTCGAGGCAGGAACGCCGGATATTTGTGGTGGCATCGCCTTTGGGGCCGCTCTGGATTATATGAACCAAATCGGATTCGATGCGATTGCTTCCTATGAGCATGAGCTTTTGGACTATGCCACCGAACAATTGTTGCAGATCGAAGGATTGAAAATTTATGGCACCGCCAGAAGAAAGACCGCCGTGATTTCCTTTAATCTTGAAGGCATCCATCCCTATGACATCGGCACTATCCTCGACAAAATGGGGATTGCCGTTAGAACCGGACACCATTGCGCCCAGCCCATCATGGATTTCTTTAAAATTCCAGGGACCGTCCGTGCGAGTTTTAGTTTCTATAATACAAAAGAAGAAATTGATGTCCTCGTGCGGGGCGTTAAAAAGGCACAATCGATGCTTCAATAAGACTGTTGACGGTAGCGTGCCCTCGGCGTATTGAATAGCTCCATGACTTGTCGTAATTTTGTTCAAATTCAACAAATGACCATAAAAGAAATTCAAAATGAAATTGTAGAGGAATTCTCGATGTTCGATGACTGGATGCAACGCTATGAATATATGATCGAGCTGGGCAAGTCGCTTCCGCTCATAGAGGACAAATACAGAACCGACGATAATATCATCAAAGGATGCCAAAGCAAGGTTTGGGTGCATGCGGAATTAAAGGACGATAAACTCTTGTTTACCGCCGATAGTGAGGCCATCATCACCAAGGGCATCATCGCCATTCTGATCCGAGCCTTTAGCAATCAGAAACCCATGGACATCATCGAGGCCGACACACAATTTATAGATGACATTGGCCTAAAGGAGCACCTGAGTCCGACCCGTGCCAACGGACTTGTAAGTATGATCAAACAATTAAAATTATACGCTGTGGCCTATCAGACCCAGTTGGGGTGATTTTCAGTGGTTTTCGAAGGTTTAGGAAACAAGCAACCATAAAATTGAAGCAAGATGAGCGAAGAGACTACCATAGACACCCAAGAACTTGGGGAAAAAATAGTGACCGTGCTTAAAACGATCTACGACCCTGAGATCCCGGTCGACATTTACGAACTCGGTCTGATCTATGACGTCTTCGTCAATGAAGACAATGAGGTGAAGATATTGATGACTTTGACCTCCCCAAACTGTCCCGTGGCCGAATCACTGCCGGTAGAGGTCGAGGAAAAAGTGAAGTCGTTGGATCTGGTCAAGGATGCAGAGGTTGAAATTACCTTCGACCCCCCATGGACCCAAGATCTGATGAGTGAGGAGGCCAAGTTGGAACTTGGGCTCCTATGACCGAAAGAAGCATTGGCACCCTTAATGCATAAACCGTTCGAACCAGTGAACCAAGATACAGAACCCATACCCAATAGAGTCGCAGCCAGCAAGCTCATTACTTTCGACCTTGAGGATCATTATCCGAAAGGGAAAAGGGTGTTTCTTGATATCAAGGAATGGCTGTATGAAGGCATCGTTTTAAAAGAAAAGGAATTTCGAAGCTTCGTGGAACTCCATTCCTGGGATCAATATCAAGATGCACATGTAGCCTTGGGCTGTTCCAGCGATGCCATCGTACCCGGTTGGGCCTATATGCTTGTAGCCACTAAATTACAGCCTTTTGCCCGTACCATGGTGTTGGGCCGCCTTGAGGATCTGGAAAGCCATCTCTACAGGGGCGCCATCGAAAATTTGGATTTGTCTTCCTTTAAAGATAAAATGGTAATCATAAAAGGATGTAGCAAAAAGCCGGTACCTTCCAATGCTTATCTGTGGATAACCGCAAGACTAAAACCCATCGCCAAGTCCCTGATGTACGGGGAAGCCTGCTCTGCGGTGCCACTTTACAAAAAACGATAATTGTTGATAAGATCGTTCAATTGTTGTTGACAATTGTTACATTTGCCCTCGTTTTACTAAAAATCTAATACTACTCTTATGAAAATCAGTATGATTACCATGCTTGCCGTGTTCTCTTTTTCGGCAGTCTATTCGCAAACTGCAGATGAGCTTCGAGGGGAGCAAGCCCCCAAAAAGGATTCGATTGCGGCCATTCAAGGTCGGGTGGATGCCCTTCAGGCTCAGATCGACGCCCTTCCGGGGTGGAAAAAAGGCGCTTTTGGCACCATAGGGGCGAATATTTCAAGTTTCAACAACTGGTACAGTCAAGGCACGCCCAATAACAACGCTGGTAACATCGGGGCCACCATCAACGCTTATGCCAACCTGAACCAAGATAAATTTTTCTGGAGAAATTCGGCAAATGTCAACCTGCAATGGGTAAAATTGGATGATAAGGACAATCCCAACGACAACGACAGTTTTAAGGGAACCACCGATGTTTTCAACATCGTATCCTTATATGGGCGGAAGTTGAATGAAAAATTCGCGATTTCGGGCATGGGCGAATACCGTACCTCGATCATCAATAATTTCAATGATCCGGGATATTTGGATCTTGGTGTGGGTGCCACTTGGACGCCCATCCCCGATATGGTCGTAGTGGTTCATCCTTTGAACTATAACTTTGTTTTCGCTAAGGAAGATGACGTATACCAATCGTCAACGGGAGCTAAAATTCTAGTGGATTATACCCGTAAAATAGGCTCGATCAATTTTAAGACCAATTTTTCGACCTTTCAGAGTTATAAGAGCAGCGATCTGTCGAATTGGACATGGATCAACTCTTTTGGGTATACCATGTGGAAGGGAATCGGTTTAGGATTTGAGTTTGGCCTGCGAAACAACAAACAGGAATCGTTGGCCAATGCCTTGGCACAAACTCCCGTTCCAACGCCAGCACCTTCTTTCGACAATATCGATGTCAAGACACAGAGTTATTGGATGTTCGGAATTAATTATTCCTTTTAAATGGAATGCGACGATGGCAAATAAAAGATCCCCGGCATTGGCCGGGGATTTTTTTAGTTAAGTAGGTCGTGTAAAATTTGGTTACAGTCAATAAAAATCGAACTATAAGATTAAGCTTAGGTTATTTGGGAGCATAAACACTAAATCACAAATACAATCCGAATGTAGTCACAACGCCTTACAACTTTTAATTTTTGTTGTGAAATGCTTCGGAGTTGTTGTGAAGTTCACACCTTCTGTAGGTGTATGAAAATGAAACGAGGGCTTCATTCCATTCAAGTTTGAATCCTCACCGGTATATGGCGCCCTTTTGAAAGATGAAATACAACTTTGGGGAATAAAAAAACCCCGATGGGGATCGGGGTTTTTTTCAAAGTAGGTTTGTTGCATGTACTTATATCAAGTTAAAATTTTTATCGTTTCTGTCGGATGGATTTTTTATTGGTTCGACCAATACATTCACTCAATCACAATGTAAAACTAAGCAAGATCTTTCGCATGCCTAAATTATTGTTGTGAACCCTTACCGAATTGTTGTGAAAAATACCAACGGTTTCATTTCTCCGATGAATGGATGGTATTGAAATCTAATTTTATGGGATTTAGAGTTCTTCCAAATATTCGGGGTACAGAAAATTGTTATAAGGGAAGCGGGTAACGTGGATGTCCCGCACTTCTTCGTAGACCCTTTTGCGGAACTCATCGAGGTTTTGCAGATTCAGGGCAGAGATGAACAGGGCATTATCGCCCACACGCTGCATCCAGGTGTTCTTCCATTCGTCTATGGTGAAATGTTCGCTCGTCTTCTCGGTAGTCAGGTCGTCGTCTGCAATAATCTTATTTTTGTACTTATCGATTTTATTGAAGACCATGATCGTACGTTTGTTCCCGCTCTTTATTTCTGACAAGATCTTGTTCACCGAATCGATCTGTTGTTCGAACTGTGGATGGGAAATATCGACCACGTGAAGCAGCAAATCGGCCTCTCGCACTTCATCGAGGGTGCTTTTGAAACTCTCGATCAATTGGGTGGGCAGTTTGCGGATAAATCCTACGGTGTCGCTCAGCAGAAAAGGGAGGTTGCCGATCACCACTTTGCGAACCGTGGTATCCAAGGTGGCAAAGAGTTTGTCTTCGGCAAAGACATCGCTCTTGCTGATCACGTTCATGAGGGTAGATTTGCCTACGTTCGTATAGCCAACGAGCGCTACCCGTACCAAGGCGCCTCGGTTGCCCCTTTGGGTTTCCATTTGACGGTCGATTTTCAGCAATTTTTTCTTGAGGAGGGTAATTCGGTCCCTAACAATTCGCCTGTCGGTTTCGATTTCCGTTTCTCCGGGGCCACGCATCCCGATACCCCCTTTTTGTCGTTCCAAGTGTGTCCAAAGTCCGGTAAGCCTAGGCAAGAGATATTCATATTGTGCCAGCTCAACCTGTGTCCTTGCATAACTGGTCTGGGCCCGTTGCGCGAAGATATCCAGGATGAGACCGGTACGGTCCAAAATTTTGCACCGAAGCTGCTTTTCGATGTTCCGCTGTTGTGCCGGGGAAAGGGCATCATCGAAAACCACCGTGCCGATATCATTGTCGTTCACATAGGCTTCCACTTCCATCATTTTGCCGCTCCCGATCAGCGTCTTTGGATTGGGCAGGTCAACTTTTTGTACGAATCTTTTATAAACTTCGCCTCCGGCAGTATAGGTAAGGAATTCGAGTTCATCGAGATACTCGGTCACTTTGGCTTCGTCCTGTTCGCGGTTGATGATGCCGATCAGCACCACCTTTTCATATTCTATGGATTTCTTTTCAATCATTTGATCAGGTAAAGCACAAAGCTACGTAATACTTGCCAAGCTATTTTTGTAAATTTAAAATCTAAACGATACAATCCATGCTTTTTTCGTTCTTCAAAAGGAAACAGAAAGTAAAACTTCCCGTCAACCTTCACAGTATCGCCTTTTATAATCTTGAAAACCTTTTCGATACCGCTTTCGATGACCACACCCTCGATGTTGCTTTTACGCCGAATGGGGAAATGGGATGGTCTCCGAAACGATACCAACAAAAGTTGGCCAAATTGGCAAGAACCATTTCGGAAATCGGTTTAGACAAGGCCAATGACACCCCCGTGCTGATCGGGGTGGCGGAGGTGGAGAACAAAAAAGTGATCCAAGACCTGCTCGCCACCAGGCCCTTACATAAATCATCGTATGCTTATGTGCACTACGATTCCCCTGACGAACGGGGCATAGATGCCGCATTGATTTACCACAAGGCGTATTTTGAAGTGCTGCATTCGGAGCCCATAGCGTTGATCGTAGACAGCCCTAACGGAATTCGTGATACCACCAGGGATATCCTATATGTAAGCGGAAAGCTCAATGGGGAACACCTTCATCTGTTCGTCAATCATTGGCCGTCGCGCCGGGAGGGGGTTTTGGAAACCGAGCACAAGCGCATTAAGGCCGCCGAGACCTTAAAATCGTTTATCGCCGACATCGAAGCGGAACATCCCGATTCGAACTATATCATAATGGGCGATTTCAACGATAATCCAGATTCTACGAGTATGCAGTCACTCATGCAAATGTCCAATCTTTACAATCCTTCCGAACAGCTGAGGTCGCCCATACGGGGCACGGCAAATTACCGGAAGGAGTGGAACATGTTCGATCAAATTATTTTTTCGCACAATTTTTTGAATTACGAAAAGGGAACCCACAGCTTTACCGAGGCAAATATCTTTGACCGATTCTTTTTAACCGAACCTAGGGGCAAATACAAGGGCATGCCCTTCCGTACTTTCGCGGGGAGAAAGTATTTGGGAGGGTACAGCGATCATTTTCCAGTGTACATTCAACTGAAATATAACGAATAGCCTACACCCTTTTGATCTCGTGTTCTTCCATCGGCTCCTCGTTTCGAAGGCGGAGCAGTACCTGGGCCGTGGTCACCACATCCAATTCACAATAAGAGACAATCCGGTCAAGGTCGTTTTCCTCATAATAGACCCCGCGTACCATACTGCCATCAAGGTCTTGTTTCGGGGAAGGGATGCCCAGGATATTGGCGAGGAGCTTGAGGGATGTATAATGTTTATAATCCCCGAATTTCCATAGCTCCATGGTGTCGAGATGCGGAATTTCCCATGGCTTTTTGCCAAATAGGTTCAATTTATAGGGGAGCGAAATACCATTGATGATCATTCTTCTGGCGATATAGGGAAAATCGAATTCCTTGCTGTTATGACCGCAAAGCAAATGCTTCGCACCGCTGAAATGTTCTATGACCAAGTTTTTGAATTCTTTCAGCAATCTAACCTCATCGCCATGGTAACTGGTGACCCTGAAGGTTCTGATATCCCCTTTATAATGGAAATAGCCCACGGAGATACATATTATTTTTCCAAACTCTGCCCAAATGCCCGCGCGCTCGTAGAAGTCGGCCGCGGAGATGCCATCCTGCCGTTGGTACTGCGATTTCTGATCCCAGAGTTCTTTTTTAAGGTCGTCCAGATCATCGAAACTGGGCTTTTCCGGGACCGTTTCGATATCGAGGAACAGAATATGCTCTAAATTGATTCTTTCTAACATACCGATCAAAAAAAATATCCTACTAAAGATACGAACTAAGGTAGGGCGTTCGGCCGCACCAAAGCTGCAATTTCATGGGTCGCCGCCAATTGGAGGTTTTAACGCCAATGATCGCGGTGATAGGGGTGCCGATATGATATTAAAATAGGCTTTGCTGTTGCGCCGGACTTTCGTGTTCCAAAAGCCATTTTTTACGGTGCAGCCCCCCGGCGTAGCCGATCAAGGAGCCGTCACTGCCGATGATACGGTGACAGGGAACCACTATCCATAGCGGGTTTTTACCGTTTGCTGCGGCAACGGCCCTTATGGCTTTGACATCCCCCAGTGTTTTAGAGAGTTCAAGATAGGAAAGGGTCTTGCCAAAGGGGATATCCAATAGCGCCTTCCATACCTTTTTTTGAAAATCGGTGCCTTGCGGGTTCAATTCCAAATCAAATGTCTTCCTTTTACCCTCGAAGTATTCCTGAAGTTGGTAGGCGGCATCTTCCAGTACTTCTGGGATTACCGCGGTTGGGGCTTCATCGCTGTCCAAAATGGTAATGCCGGAAAGACCGGTATCATCGCCTTCCAATTTTGCGATTCCCAAAGGGGTTTTTACAAAAGCCGTATCCATCTCCATAGGTTATAATGCTGCTTGATAAAAGACTTGCTGCACGGCTTCCCGTACTTTAAGGGTATATAGATTGCGGTGCTCCCTGCTGGGGTTCACCCGATTCGATAAAAATATGTAAACCAACTGACTTTCGGGATCGGCCCATACAAAGGTACCCGTAAAACCGCTATGCCCGAAACTTGCCGGACTCACTTCCGGAGCAGGATAGGCACCATCAAATTCCAGATTCCCACTATCCAATAATGGTTTATCAAAGCCCAGGCCTCGCCGATTTTCATTTTCCGGATACTGTACTTTGATGAACTCTTTTACAGTGGCTTCCGAGAAATATCGTTTGCCGGCATAAACGCCATACTGCATATACATCTGCATCAATTTGGCCAAATCGGTCGCGGAGGCAAAAAGTCCGGCATTTCCGGAAATCCCTCCCAACAAAGCCGCATTTTCGTCGTGCACCCAGCCTTGGGTCAAGGCGTGGCGGAAGAGGGTGTCCCGTTCGGTAGGCACAATGCTATTGGGATAGCCCTTTAATTTCGGTCTAAAACCCATAGTGCTGGCTCCTAACGGGCCATAGAAACGATCTTGCAGATAGCTTTCAAAGTCTTGCCCTGTCAGTTGCCTAATCAATTCGGGATAGATCAAAAATGTAAGGCCGGAATACACATACTTTTTTTCCGTGGAGACTTTGGAGCGGTCCATAATCCGGTACATTTTGTTCCTAAACCTATTTTTTATAAAAATCCCGTCATAGGCCTGATTTTGAAAACGCGGTCGAATGTCATTTTTTACAAAACGGGATTTGACCCCTCCCTTTTTCTTAAGGACTTTGTTCAGATAAACGATATAGGGTACCAGTCCTGCCTGATGGGCCAATATTTCCCGCAGCGTTAGGTTTTCTTTATTCTTTTTGCCTTTCCAGCGCTCCCAGTAACGACTGAACGGTTGATCAAGATCTACTTGATGTTCATCTACCAATGTCATCAAGGCGGGTAGCGAAGCTGCTATTTTGGTTACCGATGCCAAATCATATAAGTCATTCAGGGCTGAGGATTGGATACTGTCGTAGGAATGGTGACCATAGGCTTTGTGAAAGATGATGCGGCCGTTTTTGGCTACCAAGACTTCAGCGCCTGGAAATGCCTGTTGCTTGATGGCATTCGTCATGATCGAATCGACCCGATGATGGATGTATGCCGAATCGAGGCCTACTTCGCTCGGTGCGGCATAGGTGAGCCCTTCGTTTGAAGGCGCTTCCATACCGGAAATTACCCTGGCCTGCCCCTTCATGCATTGGGCGATCAAAATAATACCAATAAGTATTAAAAATTTGATTTTCATTCTTTTGTTGCAATCGTTCCGAAAACCAAGCCTTTGGATCGGGTTGGCATGAGTGCCTTATCCCATCAGCTTAACGGCATCTTTGGCGAAGTAGCTCGCAATGATATTGGCACCCGCCCTTTTTATGGCAATCAGTTGTTCCATCATTACGGCATCGTGATCGAGCCAGCCTTTTTCGGCTGCCGCCTTCAACATGGCATATTCGCCGCTCACTTGGTATACGGCGACCGGCACATCCACCTCGTTTTTGATTTCCCTGACGATATCAAGATAACAGAGTCCGGGTTTTACCATTACGATATCGGCCCCTTCATCGATATCCATCAGGGTTTCCTTGAGCGCTTCAAATCGGTTGGCGGCATCCATTTGATAGGTTGTTTTGTCTTTGGGCACATTGATTTTATCCACGGGTGCCGAATCGAGCGCATCCCGGAACGGACCATAAAAGGCACTTGCATATTTTGCACTGTAGCTCATGATTCCCGTATTGACCAAGCCTTCCTCTTCCAGGGCTTCCCGAATCGTTAGGATGCGGCCGTCCATCATGTCGCTCGGGGCCACAAAATCGGCTCCGGCCAAGGCATGGGACACGCTCATTTCCGCCAAAATATCAACGGTGGTGTCATTGGCGATCTGGCCATTTTCAACTACCCCGTCATGACCGTAGATCGAATAAGGGTCTAAGGCCACATCGGTCATTACCAGCATATCTGGACAGGCATGCTTTACCGCTTTTATGGCCCGTTGCATCAAGCCATCGGCATTGAGCGCCTCGGTCCCCTTGTTGTCTTTAAGGCGATCGGGAACCTTTACGAACAAAAGCACGGCACAAAGGCCCATGCCCCATAATTCCTTGACTTCTTTTGACAGTACATCCAAACTGATCCTGTAGTAATTGGGCATGGAAGGAATCTCTTCTTTTATCCCTTGGCCTTCCACTACGAAAAGCGGCACTAAAAAATCGCTTGGGGTGATGATGGTTTCCCTCACCAAATGGCGGATGGCTTCATTGGTCCTCAGCCTTCTGTTTCTTCGCAATGGGTGCATGAGTTCGGTATTTGAAGTAAAATTACGTATTCCCCTCCAAAAAGGGACTAAAATTTTCAAGCGGGTAACGGCAGCTTATTTTTGGTGACTTATGGCGTTTCGAAAGAACGGTGGATGGGAAGGCGGGAATTGGCAATACATTTAGGCCCAATCTTTGGGCGATTGCAGCAATTTCAATAGACGTTCCTCCTCACTTCCTTTTTCGGGATGGTGGTCGTATCGCCATTGCACGTGCGGGGGAAGGCTCATGAGGATGCTTTCGATGCGGCCATTGGTCTTTAAACCGAAGAGGGTGCCCTTATCGTGTACCAAATTGAACTCCACGTAGCGGCCCCGGCGAATTTCCTGCCAATCCCTTTGTGCAGGCCTTATAGGGAAGACTTCTCCGTTTTATAACAATCGGTATATAAGCCTCTAAAAAACTATTGCCCACCTCGGTCACAAAAGCATACCACTGTGCTAAATCCATGGTTTCGGACGCCCTGCAATAATCAAAAAAAAGTCCGCCCACGCCCCTGGCCTCATCCCTGTGGGTATTCCAAAAATAGGTATCGCACTTCTTTTTGAACTCAGGATAGAAAGTGGCATCATGTGCGTCGCATGCTTGTTTGCAGATCTTATGGAAATGAACAACGTCTTCTTCAAAGAGGTAGTAGGGAGTAAGGTCTTGTCCACCCCCGAACCATTGATCCACGATATTGCCCTGTTTATCGTACATTTCAAAATACCGCCAATTCGCGTGTACTGTGGGCACCATCGGGTTTTTAGGATGCAGTACCAGGCTGAGTCCGCAAGCAAAGAAATCGGCCTCCTCTACGCCGAAGTAGTTTTGCATGCTTTGGGGCAGCGCACCATGCACGGCAGAGATATTGACGCCCCCTTTTTCAAATATGGCGCCGTTTTCGATGATACGTGACCTGCCACCCCCTCCTTCGGAACGTTCCCACACGTCTTCCCGAAAATGGGCAACCCCATCGACATCTTCCAATTTTTTGGTAATCTGGTCTTGAAGGGCTAGTATGTAAGCGTAGAATTGGTCTTTCATGATGGGGCTTTCAACCCGATGTTCAGGGTATTTTGAACTTTTGGCAAAGGTAGGAAATCTTAAAAAAATAAGCCTGTACATAAATATTGTTTTGGAATATTGAATGTTCTAGAAACCCTTCGATTTCTGGATGGGTTTTTAAAGCGCTCCACCCCTTTGCTTTTCAAATAAAACATTAACTTTAAGGGATGATTTTAGAATCAATCACATCACTCGAATACCTAACCAAAAATAAAACCATGAAAAAAAAGTTACTTTCCCTTCTTGCCATTGTAATGTCCGCGCCTATCCTTTTTGCTGAAATTCCCTGTGAGTACCCTGATATCGACAACGGCTTTCTGGGCATGTGGGGCATTGATATTGACGGGGGCGGTGTAGGCTGGCTCAACGTTCATGACGAGCAAGGGTTTCTGGACGGGGAACTTTTGTGGATCGGCGGCAGTGTGCTTCCCGTTTCCAATATTTATTTGGCAGATGAAAATACTTTGGTCGTGACCCGAACCAGTGAACGCGTTCTCAAAAACGACGACACGGGCCAAGAACGCAAACATATTTTGACATGGACCTTGCGCATCACCAGAACGGGCGATACGATTGCGGGTACCATGATCGGACCTTCTTGGGAGGGCCCTGGTGAATCGGTCGCACAGTTTACAGGAAAACGGATGCCTCCGGTAGGTCCTGCGCCAGATTTAAATGCCATAAAATATGGGAAGCCCATAAAACTGTTCAACGGGAAGGACATGAATGGATGGAGGCCGATCGACCCCGACAAAGCGAACGGCTTCAAGGTGGTGGATGGCACCATGCAGAACGACCCCGTACAACCCGAGCATGGAGATCATGTCTCCTACGGAAACCTACGTACCGAACAGGAATTTGGGGATTTCAACCTAAAATTGGAAGTCAACGTGCCCAAAGGCAATAATAGCGGGGTGTATCTTCGCGGCCTTTATGAAATACAGGTCGTAGACTCCTATGGTTTGGCACTGGATTCCCACAACATGGGTGCGGTCTATAGCCGTATTACGCCGAGCGAGGCCGCCGAGAAGCCGGCCGGTGAATGGCAGAGTCTCGACATCACCTTGGTAGACCGTCATATAACCGTCATCTTCAACGGAAAAAAAATTGTCGACAACCAAGCGGTGGATGGCCCCACTGGTGGGGCGATCAGCTCTGACGTATTTGCACCTGGGCCTATTTATTTACAAGGCGACCATGGCATGGTAGCCTATCGCAATATCGTATTGACGCCTGTGTTGTGAGCACTTTTTCAAGCCATCATTGAAATCTCCATAGACGACACTCTATAGACGATAAAGACCCTGGAACATCCGGGGTCTTTTTTTATGTAATATGTCCATTTTCTGTCCATCCGATGCTTTTGTGTTTTTTGGGGAAGATTGGAATTTAGTCCAATGAAGTTGAACCCAAACGAAAAAAGCCACTATCGCTAGTGGCTTTGTCGTCGCTATTGCTCCTCCTACTTATTCAAAGTTGCAGCCCAACTAAATCTATTGGTGACTTAAATTGGGAGGTAAGCAAGAATCCAATTATTGATCATTTAGAACTTTAGCGACTTTATCGTAGGACTCTTGCGACAGAACCTCGGTCCATTCAGTCTCTCCACTATATATAGCCAAATAGGTTACGTCCTTTTCTTTTGATGAGGCATGCCAATGCTCAATATCCTTATCGCACTTGATCACATCTCCTAATTTGAGAATTACGGGCTCTTTCCCCCTTTCCTGATAATAGCCTTCACCTTCAACAATAATGATTACCTGTGGTGTAGTGTGCTTATGCCAATCTAAGGTCGAATTGGCCCTAAAAGTAGCCTTTGTAATGTTGTACGTAAGATCTCCTTCCGCTCGCAGTAAACCATTTAACCATGCTTCACCGATGTAATGCGTGTTGGGTGCTTTCGTTCCTTCATCTAAATAGGAGTTGATGGGGTATTCCGAATTTTGAGCGTAGGTAAACAGGGGAAGTAATACGAATAATGCGGCCGTTATTTTTTTCATCTTTCACGTTTGAAAGCCAAGGTAAAATAAAAAACGGCTACACCATAAAAGCATAACCGTTTTAACATGATAAGTTACTCCAGCTGTCGGACTTCCCGATATACCTCGGGATATCCGGAGACTTCGGGACTCCGCTAAGTTTTCTTTACGAAAAAAGCCACTATTTCTAGTGGCTTGTCGTCGCTGTTGCTCCTCCTCTTGGGCTCGAACCAAGGACCCTCTGATTAACAGTCAGATGCTCTAACCAGCTGAGCTAAGGAGGAATAATACAGTGCCAAAGCACGTATTTAGCGGGTGCAAATATAATTTATTTTTCATTTACCCCAAATAAAAAATGGCTTTTAAGGCTTAAACAACCATTTATAAAGATCATTGCCATTGGCAAACAATAACAGCAGGATCAAAATGAAAAAACCGGTCATTTGGGCATATTCCAAAAACTTGTCGCTGGGCTTCCGTCCGGTGACCATTTCAAAAAGCAGGAACATCACGTGGCCACCGTCCAATGCGGGGATGGGCAGAATGTTCATAAAGGCCAAAATAATGGAAATAAAGGCAGTGGTGTTCCAAAAAGCGGCCCAGTTCCAGGTATCCGGGAAAAGGCCGCCGATCGCGGCAAAACCGCCCACGCCTTTGTAAGCTCCGGTTTCCGGATTGAAGATTTTTTTAAGTTGTTTTACATAGCTCGATAAAGTGGTAACCCCTTTGTCGATACCGGCGGGGATCGATTCAACGAACGAATAGCTTTTGGTTTTCAACCTTAAGATGCCATCGGCTTCCAAATCTTCATAGCTCAAGCCGCCAAGGGCCACTCCTATCGTGGCCGAATCGCTGATTACCACCGGAATTTGTGCCCTTGCCCCTTTCTCGCGAAGCACGGTAAGATCTATTTTGTCACCTTTGTAACGGTTTAAGATCGGTTTGGCCTGATCGAAGTATTTGATGGGCTCTCCCGCAATCTCCACGATCTTGTCCTTGGGTTTTAAACCCGAATCCTTATTTTGGGAGTTCGGGCGAGACTTTGCCCACCACAAAGGGAATGCGGGGACTTAAAAACCGGATCTTGTCCTCATCCTTCAATAAGGTGGCAATAAAATCGATGGGAATCTGCTGTTCGATGATGCTGCCATTTCTTTCGATCGTTATGGAATTCCCGTTCACGATTTCCATAAAAACACCATTGAAGTCCTCTATTTTATTTCCGTCAACGGCAAGGATTTTATCTCCCGTTTGGATGCCGATCTTGTCGCCGATTTCTTTTTCGAGGACGTTCACGCCATCTTTGAGGCTGTCCATCGGAATGTACTGATCCCCGTAGGCAAATGCCATTCCTATATAGATGATCACGGCGAGAAGAAAGTTTACCGTGACACCGCCCAACATGATGATCAATCTTTGCCATGCGGGTTTGCTGCGGAATTCCCATGGCTTAGGGGCTTCCTTCATGGCTTCCGTATCCATGCTTTCATCGATCATCCCCGCAATCTTCACATAACCGCCAAGTGGCAACCACCCAATACCATACACCGTCTCGCCGATTTTCTTTTTGAACAGGGAAAATTTGACATCAAAAAACAGGTAAAATTTCTCTACCCTGGTTTTGAATATTTTGGCCGGGATAAAATGACCGAGCTCGTGCAAAACGATCAATATCGAAAGACTTAAAAAAAATTGTATGGTCTTTATCAGTATCGGACTCATTTCTGTTTTCTAAAATTTAACGCACAAAAGTACACCTTTAAGTACTCTTAAAAAAAGAAAGTATCCCCACGACCGCGTATTTAAGAAAGTTTTAGTAGCCCGTATGCCCCAAAAACTTTAACGCTGCCTGTGCGTGGCTTATCTTTGCAAGAAAAACATGGGTTCCTTTTTTGCGAAATACAAGCTTTTTGGCGCGGTACTTTTGATGCTTTCGGCGGTGATCATCTATTTGTTCTACAATGCTTTGAAGCCAAAAGTCGTACTGCCGATTTACCAGCCCTCCATGGTGAACCCCGAATTGGTCGATAGTACCCTGCAGTTTGTTAAAAAGTACCACACCATTGCCGATTTTTCCTTGACCAACCAAAATGGCAGAACCGTCACCCAGGACGATTACAAGGATAAAATCTATATCGCCGATTTTTTCTTTACCACCTGCCCTTCCATTTGCCCGATCATGACCAAGAACATGGCCGAAATACAGGAACAAATCCTCAACCAAAACGACGTGCTGTTGCTCTCCCATTCGGTAACCCCTGAAATAGATACCGTGGCCCAGCTGAAAAAATATGCCCTTGAAAAGGGGGTCAACGATACCAAATGGAATTTGGTTACCGGCGACAAAAAACAGATCTACGAGCTGGCCAGAAAATCATATCTGGCCGTAAAAACCGATGGCGATGGCGGTCCATACGATATGATACACACCGAAAATTTTATTTTGGTCGACAAGGAAAGACGCATCCGCGGATTCTATGATGGGACCAAGGCCGAGGAGGTCGTCACAATTGATCGCCGATTTGGAAACCTTAAAAAAGGGCTACGAACACTGAACGCTGAATACATTCCTTTTCAAGTCCGACGAGCACAGCCCGGCCATACTGCAGATGATTTTCATTTTTTGGATTTTGCATTCAATTTTTTGTTTTTTTGCCTTACTTTTGTTCTTAATTATAATGAATCTAAATAAAAATTGGGGACTACCGTTGCACACCTTAAGCGGGGCCAGAAAGGAATCATCCGCGAATTTGCAGATGACATCTTGCCCATTAAACTTCTCGAATTGGGCTGTTTGCCGGGAAATATTATAGAATTGGTACAGGTGGCGCCCTTGAAAGACCCCATTTATATCAATGTCAACGGTTCCCATATCGCAATTCGCCGGTCCATGGCCCTTTTGATCGAATTGGATATCATTGAAGAGGGCACCGTGTTATGAGCAAACAGATCAATGTAGCGCTTATAGGAAACCCCAATACCGGGAAGACCTCCGTTTTCAATCAACTCACGGGATTAAAACAAAAGGTCGGCAACTACCCCGGCATTACCGTTGAAAAAAAAGAAGGGATATGCAAATTGCCACGCGGTGTTCGCGCACACATTTTAGACCTTCCGGGCACCTATAGCCTCAATACCACCTCTCTTGACGAAAGTGTGGCCGTAGAACTCCTGCTCAACAAAAACGACAAGGACCACCCCGATGTGGCGGTCGTGATCAGTGATGTGGAGAATCTGAAAAGAAACTTGTTGCTGTTCACCCAGATCAAAGACCTCAAGATCCCGGCTATTTTGGTCATCAATATGGCAGATCGGATGACCCGAACAGGTATCTCGATCGACATTCCGCTCCTGGAAGAAAAACTCGATACCAAAATCGCCTTGGTGAGTACAAGAAAGGGGACGGGTGTTGAAACCTTGAAGGAATTGATTTTCGATTATAAGAGCTTATCGAATAAGCCGCTGATCGATGTTAAAGTGATTGCGCTCGACTATTTTGAGCGGCTGCAAACCACATTCCCCAAAGAGGACCTTTATAAATTATGGTTGGTCATCACCCAGGATGTCAACTTCATGCCCATCGAAAAGATACCGATCAAGGACCGAGCGACCTTCGCCACAAAATCCAAATCCGAACTCAAAAGGCTGCAACAAAAGGAAACCATTTTGAGATATCAATTCATCAATGGGATTCTTAAGGAGACTTATAATGTAGATTTGGCGGTGGCCAAAGGACTCCGGGCCACCTTCGACAAAATCTTGACCCATAAGGTATTCGGCTATTTGATCTTTTTTGTGATTTTGCTCTCGATTTTTCAGGCCATTTACGACTGGAGCAGTTATCCCATGGATTTTATCGATGAGTTTTTCGCTTCTGCCAGTGAATGGGTCAAAGATAGTTTGCCTTCCGGGGTTTTTACCGATTTGATCGCCGAGGGGATTCTGGCGGGCATTGGCGGCATTGTCATTTTTATTCCACAAATCGCATTCTTGTTCCTCTTTATATCGCTGTTGGAAGAGACCGGATATATGAGCCGGGTCGTTTTTCTGATGGACAAATTGATGCGACCTTTTGGATTGAGCGGAAAAAGTGTGGTGCCGTTGATTTCAGGAACCGCTTGTGCCATACCTGCGGTAATGGCTACCCGAACCATTGAAAATTGGAAGGAAAGGCTCATCACCATTTTGGTGACCCCTTTTACCACCTGCTCTGCCCGTTTACCGGTGTATTTGATCATCATCGCCCTTGTCATTCCCGAAGGCAGGTTCCTCGGCCTCAGTTATCAGGCCTTGACCTTGATGCTCCTCTACCTTATCGGTTTTGGGGCCGCCATTTTTTCGGCCATGATACTCAACAAAATATTGAAGATCAAGAGCCGCACCTTTTTTGTAGTGGAAATGCCCAATTATAAGGCGCCACTTCTCAAAAATGTGGCCTATACGGTTTGGGAAAAGACCAAAAGCTTTGTTTTCGGGGCAGGCAAGATCATCTTGGCCATCTCCATCATACTATGGTTTTTGGGATCTAACGGGATTTCCAGTAATTTCAAGAATGCCGAAAGCATTGTGGAAAATCGAATTGCCAAGGAAGGATTTTCCGCATTCAACCAATCGAGTATCGAGCATGAGTTGGTTCGAAAAAGGGCGGATCTGAACGATAGTATCGAGAGCAAGGCCTATGATATCGATGCCTTGGCCGTATCCGATAGCCTCGAAAGGGCAAAGCAACATCTTTTTGAACAGGCCAGGAGCCAGGAAATTTCAAGTTTTAAACTCGAGAATTCCTTTATGGGCTACATGGGGAAGGCCATTGAACCCGTGGTGAAACCATTGGGCTATGATTGGAAGATCGGGATCGCGGTGCTGACCTCGTTTGCCGCCAGGGAGGTCTTTGTGGGAACCTTGGCCACCATTTACAGTGTGGGGAGCGACGATGAGAATACCAATACCATTAAGCAAAGGATGGCGGCGGAAGTCGATCCCAAGACCAAAGAACCCCTGTTCAATTTGGCTTCCGGTATTTCCCTGTTGCTGTTCTATGCCTTTGCCATGCAGTGCATGAGCACCCTGGCGGTGGTAAAAAGAGAGACCAATAGCTGGAAATGGCCTGCGGCACAGCTGGTTTTTATGAGTCTTTTTGCGTATCTTGTAGCACTGATTGCATATCAAATACTGAAGTAAATGAGTCTGGTTCAACCCCTGTTGGTATATCTCACCCTTGCAGTCGCCGTCGGCTATATTGTGAGAAAGTTTTTTTGGCCCAAATCGCTTCTGGTTTCCAAGAAAGGCAAATCAAAGGCCTGTGGGCAGGACGATTGTGGATGCCATTAGATAGCCGACAACACGGTTTTTAATAGTCATCACAGCGGGTATGCGCAATGCGCCCCGGACATATTCAACCGGATAATCGTTGCGATTGAAATGCCTTCCGTTAAATTCTCCATAAATGCATATTAAAGACATCAAAAACCGCCTTGTGGAAATAGCTCCACTTTCTTTTTTTGTATTCTAACCCAACATCCATTTACCATGCGGTTTCCCAAATTATGTATTGTGCCGTTGACGTTGATCGGGCTCTTGGTCAATGGGCAAAAGTTGAGTTCGGTACTCCTGGATTCCTTGACCCAAAAACCAGTGGCCTATGCGACGGTTCAGTTGAAAAATCAGGGCATGATCACCAATGAGGAGGGTCGCTTCAATTTTCAATTCGATGGGAGTATCAACGAAAATGATACCTTGTTCATCTCATGCATCGGCTATGCCAGTATCGGTAAGCCGATCAAGGCCTTCAAAGACGGTATCATCTATCTCAGCCAGAAGGCCATTGAACTAGATCCCGTAATCGTATCGAACCGCAATTTTACCGCTGAGGAGATCATGGAAATGGTAAAAAATAAAATCAATGCCAATTATCAATTGGGCCTGACCAAGAAAAGATTGTTCCTGAGGGAATCGAACGGGCAGTTGATTGAAAAAATCGATTACAGCAAATTTGAATCTTCCATCGAGGCCTTCAACAAAGGGTTTTTGGACAGCGTGTTATATACCTTGCCCAAGAACATCCATTATTATACGGAAGTATTGGCGGATTTGTATGGCAGTGGCGACGCCGAAAATCAGAAGCTCGATCTGATAAAAGCCTCCGAACTCTATGATAAGGGCAAACAATTGGACGCCGAAGCCCTGGAAAGGAAATTCAATACGATCATCAGGGAAAATGTAAAAACCGATTCTTATTTTAAGGTGAAGTCGGGGCTTTTTGGCACTAAGATGGATGCCGAAGATCTTTTCGGTTCCGAAGTGGATTCCACAGATGTGGAAGCCTTGAACAGGAAATTGGAAGAGGCCCAAAAAAATGAAGAGTCCAAAAAAAAGCACTTCACCGACCACAAAAAACGGGCCTTGGCGAATCTGTATAAGAACCAGCCCATTTTGGAGGATACCGATTTCAACATGCTCTGGAAGCCGCGAAAGTATCGTTTTGCCCTGAAGGAATTCACCTTTATGGGAGATATAGCAGTCTATGTGCTCACCTTCGAGCCCAAGGGGAACGCAGACTACGGGGGTACGCTATTTGTCAATTCGGACGACTTTGCCATCATCAGAATGGATTTTGAGAACGTGGCACCTTTGCGCAAATTCAATCTGTTGGGTGTTTCATTGAACGAATATTTGGCAAAGGGCAGTATGATCTTCTCCCAAGGGGATGACAAAAAGTACCATCTGCGCTATATCGATGTGGAAAAAGGCACAAAAGTCGGTTTCAGGAGGCCGTTGAAGATTATCGAGAAGAACAAGAATACAAAGGGAAGACGTAAACAGAATGAGTTGTCGTTAAAAATCAATGCCGCATTCAAGGGGTTAAACAGGCAGGAATTGGTGGTCTTCGACATACAACAGATCAACAAGGGCGCATATGATGCCTTGCCCGAGGGGAATCAGGTTTTGCCTACCTATATGCCGAATTACGATCCCGATTTCTGGGAAGGGTATAACATTATGGAACCCAATAGGGCCATCAAAGAATTTACTTCTGAAGTTGTTGTGGGAGCGGAGCGCCCTAAATCAGGTTCCTGATAAAGGAATACCCTAACAAGGCCCATCCCAACACCAGTAAAAGTCCACCCAAGGGGGTTATCGGGCCCAAGAATTTCATTTTTCTGCCTCGCGATGCACTAAAGGTCAAACCATAGATGCTGAAGGAGAACAGGAAGACACCTATAACGAAAGCATAGATCATGGTGCGTTCCAAAGGGGTTTCCAGGTTGAAATTGAAGCCCAGGACCACCAGGAGGATGCCATGGTACATCTGGTACCGCACCCCCGTTTCGAAGCTTTGCAATTGATCGCTGGAAAATGATTTTTTTAAGGCATGGGCCCCAAAAGCGCCAAAGACCACGGCCAATAATCCGTAAAGGGAACCCACTACCTGCGCTAAAAGTACCATATTCGAAAGTTTGCCGCAAAGGTAATCAATACCACGCAAGGCCACTATTGGACCCATGAGGTTGCTGAATTTTATTGATGCGGAAATTGTTGTTGCCGGATTCGTTATTTTATGGGGACATTGATCTGCATATCCCCGCTAAAGGGGAAGGCACATTCGCCAAAACTCGGGGGCCCAAAGGTTTTAAGCTTTCCTTTTGAAAATCCCAAAGCTTCCTTGGGAATCCCGAAAAAATTCGTGTCCATGACCTTGTTTCCGTTTTCATCGTGAAAAACGGCAATGGCATAAGAACCATAAGGTAAATTTTCGATCAATGCCGTGGTGGTTCCTTTAATCGCTTTTACGGAAATTCCCAAAAAACCTTCCTCCGGCGTCAAAAAACCTTCAACTTTGTTGTATAACCCTATGCTGATGTTGCCCTCCGACGATTTAACCCCTTCGATCGTTACCGTTAATTTGTGTTGGGATAGGCCACAAACAGGTATCAAAATCAGCAAAAAAAGCCATTTTCTCATAGTTGTTAAATTTCGAAATTGAACATGGGGCATACACACCATTGACGCCGAATTTATTCTTCATTTTCTGATGCCTTTGCCTGAAGGAATTGGAATAACCGATCGGTTTCAAGACTATCTTTCAAATTAACGAACAGTTGGTCGCTATCTTTTTTAACCAACCTTATCTTTTGACTTGAAAAATTATCGATGAAAACGAATACTTTTTTATCGGTCAAAGTATCTTTGAATTCCTTGTAGATTCCCTTGCCCTTGTCGAAAGCCGAGAAACCGCTGAGCCTGATCATGGGTGGAAGCCTTTCGACCATTACCACAGAATCAAGTGCTGCAAAATCGAGGTTTTTGATATAAAACCCTGAAATGATCCGCATCCGGTCCTCCTTTAATTTGATCCAGTTCTTGGAATGTGAAAGGAAGGCCAAAGCACATATGACCACTGTGAATCCCAACAATAGATTCCAAACCCAAAACCCTTTTTTCTGCCTCACTTTTCAACCAAATATTAAATGCAAAGTCCTTTTTTTATTCTTTTCCAATGACCGTACGATTCCGTCACAACTAAGGTGTCTGGCTGGAAGCGCCCCCATATTTTTCAAACCAGGCCAGGGTGTTGGCTATTTTGGTTATCAAATTGCTGGGCCGGTCGGCGATACCGTGCCCCGCCCCGGGAATCTCTACCAATACCGTCGGAATCTTCCTCAATTTCAGGGCATGGTACAATTGTTTTGCCTCGCTTGGAGGGGTCCTCAAATCTTCCATGCCCACCATCACCATGGTCGGGGTCTCCACATTACCAACGAGGGAAAGCGGAGAAAATTTCCAATAGGCCTCAAAATTTTCCCAGGGTTGCCCAGGCAGGCGGCTATTGGCGTATTGGAAATAGTTATCGGCCACCAAGGTTTTGCTGATCCAGTTCATCACGGGTTTGGCCACCACGGCAGCCTCGAAGCGGTTGTTTTTTCCTATGATCCATGCCGACATGATCCCGCCCGCACTGCCGCCGGTCACGAACAATTTATCTTCGTGCGCAATGCCTTTCGCGATACAAAAATCGACCCCATCCATAACATCGTTATAATCTTCTCCTGGATAATTATGGTATAATAGATTGCCGAATTCTTCCCCATAACTGGTGCTGCCCCTGGCGTTCGGATAAAAAACGATGTAGCCGGCAGCCGCATAGAGTTGCATTTCAGCTGAAAATCGTGGTCCATAGTTCAAAATAGGGCCTCCATGGTTTTCAACAAGAAAAGGGTATTTTTTGGTCGGGTCATAATTTGGGGGATATACCAACCAGCCTTGGATTTCTCGTTGGTCTATGCTCGAAGGATACCAAATTTCGGACACTTTGCCCAAATTCCTATAATCCAATAGCGGTTTGTTGAGCGCGGTGATTTTGGTTGGCGTTTTGGCTTTTGTAAGCAAGACCGCGAGTTCTGATGGTTGATCGTACTTCGTTTGGGTAAACGCCAAGGTACCGTTGTTCGAAACGCTGAAAGAACCGCCGGCATAGGGTCTTCCTATGGAAGTGCCTCCCATATTGTCGGCCAGTGGGGTGATCGAACCTGTCAAAGAAATATGTGCTATTTTGCTGTCGCCCTTATCGTCATAGGAAAAATAGAGTCCATTGCTTTTGGCATCCCACACCAAATTGTTCACATCACGATCTAAATTTTTGGAAACAATGCGTTTGTTGTTTCCGTCGAGGTCCATGACCATCAATTGGTCTACTTGATAGGCTTGGACCCTGTCTTCAAAACCGATATAGGCAATAGATGCACCGTTTGGTGAAACCACGGGGCTGTTATCCGGGCCTGGTTTATCGGTGAGGGCCATGATGGTGCCGTCGATTACGTTCACAGCGTAGATTTCGCTGTTCCTAAAATCATACTCCCATTCTTCGTTCCGATTGGCAGAAAAGAATATTTTCGAGCCATCCAACGCCCAAGACATCGATCCCCGGTGCTGAAAGTCGCCGGAAGTAAGTTGCCTTGGCTGCACCGCCGTTCGCCGAAACAACAAAGATATGGCTGAATCCCGGATCGATATAGCCCCGTCCGTCGGCCTCATGGTATAACCTATCGGTAATTCTTGGGGCATCTGCCCATTTGGCATTTTTGGGCTTTTTTGGAATTTTGGCCAATATTGGGGCCTCTTTCTCCACGTTCATGGAGAAGGCCAGCTGGTCGCCTTTGGGGGACCACGTAAGGGAACTTGGGCCAAAGGGCAACTGGGTGATTTTTGCCAATTTCCCGGAGTCGGTCCAGTACATATATATTTCCGCACCTTCCTCGGTACTGCTTACAAATGCCAATCGATCTCCGTTGGGGGACCAACTCGGGCCACTTTCCGAAACTTCACGCGAGCTGAGTTTTTGGTGCTTTGAACCATCCGCCTTGATCATCCATAGTTGGCCCACCGCTTCATCTTTCATCAGGTCGAAACCCATCCTGCGATAAACGATCCAGTCCCCGTTGGGGGAAATCTGGGGGTCTGACACATATTCCAGATCAAACACATCCATATACGAGAAGCTTTTCTTCTGGGCTTCCATCACCATGGTAAACAGGAGAAAGGACAGGAGGGCGGGAAGAAAGAGGGTGCGCATGGACGTTCTATTTTTAGGGTAAACTTAAGCATTACCCAAGAGATCCGCAAGGTATGCGGTGGGTTCCTTTTAACGCTGTTGTTGTGAAGTTCGCTCAATGAGGTTCCGGCATATGTTGCAATGGAATCTTTGGAAGTTTGTTCGAATATTGGAAATCGGGACAAGGCATTACTTCAAATTGATAAATACCGTATATTTGTGTATCGTTGTATGGCAAAGCTTGTTTCCATCCTAATAGCCGTGCTCATTTTGGTTCAAAGTTTCAATATCCCGGTCAAGGATATCATAGAGTTGGACGATTTGATCGCACATGCCCGGTTCCACTCCCAGGAATACGGCGATAACTTCGTTGTGTTCCTTTCGAAGCACTATGGGGAGCTGAAAAAAGAACACAATCAACAGCATCAAGAGGAACAGCAAGAACATGAAAAATTGCCCTTTCAGCATCAGTGCCAAAATGCTGCCCTTTCGGCCTTTGTTTTGAACGTGGCGGCCCTTGAAACCTTGAATGTGGTAACCATAGGGCTTCATTTTGAATCGGAGTATTTCTACCAAGCCAACTATTCTTCATTGGAGCGGGAGGGGCCGTTCCAGCCACCCCGGCAAGCTTAATTTTTTTATAGAAGTTATTTTTATCAGGTTGTTCTTAGATGGCCTGCCATTCTTTTATAACAATAATTATGCTATCCTCAATTATCAATTTCAGTATCAGGAACAAGTTCGTTGTGCTCTTGTTCACCTTCTTTATCATCGGTTTCGGGGCCTATTCCCTGACCCAAATCCCTATTGGGGCGGTCCCGGATGTCACCAACAACCAGGTACAGGTGCTCACTACCTCAAGGAACCTTTCAACACAAGATATAGAACAGTTCATCACCTATCCCGTAGAGCTTGAAATGGCCAATTTACCGGGAGTTAAGGAAATCCGCTCCATTTCCAAATTCGGCCTGTCGGTGGTGACCATTGTCTTCGAAGATGATATGGGCACCTATTTACCACGACAGCTCATTGCCGAAAAGATCAAACGGGCCACGGAAAAAATCCCCAGTGGTTTCGGGGTTCCCGAAATGGGCCCCATTACCACAGGTTTGGGGGAAATTTATCAATATGTGCTCGACGTGAAGCCTGAGTATCAAGACCGGTACAACGCGACGGATTTGAGAACCATCCAAGATTGGATCGTAAAACGGCAGTTGTCGGGTATTCCCGGCGTTGTTGAAGTAAATACCTGGGGCGGATATTTGAAACAATACGAAGTGGCCATTGATATGGCGAAACTAAATGCGATGGACATCAGCGCCACGGCGGTCTTTAAGGCCGTTGAAGCCAATAACAGTGTCACGGGGGGCGGATATATCGAAAAAGTAGATCAGGCTTACTTTATCCGAGGGGAAGGGCTGGTCGGATCTCTTGAGGATATCGGCAATATCGTGGTAAAGAACAACGATGGAATTCCCGTTTACATCAAGGATGTGGCCGAAGTGGGTTTTGGTGCGGCAACACGCTTTGGGGCCATTACGGGAAATGGTGAGGGAGAGAAGGTTTTGGGCCAAGTGATGATGCTCAAGAATGCCAATTCAAAAAAGGTGATTGATGCGGTCAAGTTGAGGGTTGCGGAAATTTCAAGTTCCCTGCCGGAGGGGGTATACATCAATGCTTTTCTCGACCGTAGCGAACTCATCGCCAAAACAACGGCAACGGTGACCGAGAACCTGGTACTGGGTTGTTTGATCGTCATTTTTGTGGTGGTATTGCTTTTGGGCAATTTCCGTTCCGGACTGGTCGTGGCCTCGGTCATCCCATTGTGTCTATTGTTCGCGCTGTCTTTAATGTACGTGTTCGGGGTCGATGCCAACCTCATGAGTTTAGGGGCGATAGATTTTGGTATCATCATTGACGGTGCGGTGATCATCGTGGAGTTCATCGCTTTTGAAATCAGCTCCCGCCGTAGCGAACTGGCCCTGCTATCAAAAGAAAATTACCAAAAGGAAAAGGATGCCATTACCAATAAGAGTGCCTCTAAGATGATGAGTTCGGCCATATTCGGGCAATTGATCATCCTGATCGTTTTTATACCCATTCTTTCGCTGAGCGGGGTGGAAGGCAAGATGTTCAAGCCAATGGCCCTGACCTTCAGTTTTGCGCTTTTGGGCGCCATGCTGCTGTGTTTTACCTATGTTCCGGTCATGGCTTCCATATTCATAAGACCTTCCAAAAATGCCGAGACCAATATTTCCGCACGCTTGATGACTTGGTTGAAAAAAGTCTATGCCCCGATCATCCACTGGGCCCTTGGCCACAAAAAAGCGGTCCTTGGCGTCGCTACTCTTTTGTTGGTGATCGCTCTTGGACTATTTGTCAGAATGGGCGGTGAATTTGTGCCGACCCTGGATGAGGGCGATTTTGTCATCCAACCCGTGCTCAAAACGGGGACTTCACTCAGTAATACCATAGCAATGACTACCCGTATTGAAAAGATCTTACTCGATAAATTTCCCGAGGTAAAACAAGTAGTGACACGTATCGGGGCCGCCGAGGTGCCCACAGATCCCATGTCGATGGAAGAAAGTGATGTCATCATTATCCTCAAACCCAAATCACAGTGGGTTTCCGCGAAAACAAAGGATGAATTGGCGAACAAGTTCAAGGAGGCCCTGGCTATTATACCCGGCATGGAAGTGGAATTTACCCAGCCCATAGAGATGCGTTTCAACGAGCTGATCACCGGCGTACGCGCCGATATAGCGATCAAAATATTCGGGGAGGATCTAGATGTACTCAGTAAAAAAGGAAACGAAATCAAATCGTTGATCGCCGACATTCCCGGTGCGGCCGATATCAGTGTGGAAAAGGTAGTGGGTCTTCCCCAAATGAGGGTGGCCTATGATCGGGCCAAAATCGCACGTTATGGGTTGAATATTAAGGAATTGAACGACATGGTCGCCATGGGCTTCGCGGGAAGTACTGCAGGCAACGTCTTTGAGGGCGAAAGACGTTTCGATCTTGTGGTGCGGCTGGATCGGAAGAATCGATCGGACATCGATGATTTGAGAAATCTATATATCGAACGCCCTTCAGGAGGCAAAATCCCATTGTCGGAACTCGCAGAAATCTCCTATCAAAAAGGGGCTGCCAAAATATCGAGGGACAATACCCGAAGAAGGATCGTAGTGGGGATCAATGTAAGGGACCGAGATTTACAATCGGTCGTAGATGATATCCAAGAGAAGATCGATTCCAACATAAAATTACCTATCGGATATACCATAACCTATGGCGGCCAATTTGAGAACCTGCAAAGTGCAAAATCCAGACTGCTGGTAGCGGTCCCGATTGCCTTGGTCTTGATTTTTGTCCTGCTTTATTTCGCCTTCAATTCCATAAAGGAAGCCTTGATAATCTATTCTGCCATCCCTTTGGCTGCGGTAGGCGGCGTGTTCTTATTATGGGCCAGGTCAATGCCATTCAGCATCTCTGCCGGAGTAGGTTTTATTGCGCTGTTCGGTATTGCGGTCCTCAACGGAATCGTACTGATCGAGCATTTTAAAGAGTTGAAAAAAGAAGGGTTTAAGGAAATCAACGGATTAATAAAGCAAGGCGCCAATGATAGGTTGCGTGCCGTTTTGCTCACCGCTTCTGCCGCGGCCCTGGGATTTCTGCCGATGGCGGTCTCCAGCAGTGCGGGGGCGGAAGTACAGCGTCCGTTGGCGACCGTTGTCATCGGGGGCTTGGTCAGTGCTACCGCCCTTACGTTGGTGGTATTGCCGGTATTGTACGCCATCTTTAACAGACCCGGTGACCAAAAGCTGCTCAAGGCTTTAAAGAAAGGGCCCGCATTGTTCCTCATGGTAGGCGCAATGGTATTGCCGAACTTATCCCAGGCGCAGGAAAGACCGCATGCCCTGGACGAGCTGATCGCCTTGGGGATGGAGAACAATGCGGGGCTGAAAGCCGGGAGTCTAAAGGTAGATAGGGCAGATGCATTGGTAGGCAGTGCTTTCACCTTCGATAAGGCCCATGTGTACCATAGTTACGACCAGAACAACCGCGACATCAACAATGAACCCCTGAGGGTTTTTGGCATGCAACAGGATTTCCTATTCCCGACGGTCTATTTTTCGGCCAAAAAGCTCAACCGGGCCGAATTCAACCTCACATCGAGCAGCTACGACATTCAGAAAAAAGCCTTGACGCGGGAGATTACATCGGGGTATTACCAATATCAATATGTAAGGGAGAAGGCCTCTGTTTATCGTTTATTGGACAGCCTTTATCTGAATTTTGCCGCAATGGCTTCCAGGCGTTTCGAATTGGGGGAAACCAATTATCTCGAAAAAATAACTGCCGGCGCCAAACAAAAGCAAATTCAAATTGCGAGGGAGCAAGCGGAACAAGAGGTGACATTGGCACTGAACAGGTTGGGAAGCAGCATACAGATCGAAACCGACATGGCCATTGCTGAAGTGCCTTTGGAAAAGCTGGAATTGAAGGAGGTGGACATCGAACAAATGGAGGAAATCGATTTTGCCGAAAATAGGATTTCATTTTTCGAAGCACAAAACCGATATGCCAAGCAACAACTCTTGCCTGATCTGAGTTTCAACTATTTTCAAGGGACCAACAGCAATTTGGGAGATCAATTGTACGGATATCAGCTGGGACTCAAGGTGCCATTGCTCTTCAGCGGTCAAGCCTCAAAGGTAAAGGCCTCAAAAATCGCCTTGCAAACAGCGAACGAAGAATCGAAGGAATACAGGATACAATTGAATTCCCGTTATACGGCCCTCATGGCACAATTGGTCAAGTTCGATCGGGCACTTGCCTATTACGAATTGGAAGGCCGTGTACTTGCCGATCAGATTTTGAAAACCGCGACCCTAAGTTTTAAAAATGGCGAAATCGATTTTTTTCAATACCTGCAAAGTTTGGAAAATGCCTATGAAATAGAATTGAACTATTTGGAAAATCTCAATAGCTATAACCAAACGGTCATTGAGATCAATTACCTAACCTTATAAAAGAAAAAAAAATGCGACCTAAGATTAATGAATATTTTATTGTGATGTTGTCAATAATGGCCCTTGGATGCGGAGAGGGTCCAAAAACGATCGATATGTCCGCTTCTGAGGCAATGTCTGTAGCGGATTCGTCCATTGTTTTAAGTCAGGCACAATTTCAACAAAACGGCATGACCTTGGGGAACATGTTGGAAAAACCATTTCCTTCGAGCATCCAGGTAAATGGCATGCTCGATGTGCCTCCCGACCACAAAGTGGTGGTAAGTGCCACCGCAGGAGGATACATCAAGGAGTCTCCCTTGTTGATCGGGGATGTTGTTAAGAAGGGTCAGCGTTTGGTGACCTTGGAAAATCCAGAATTCGTATCGATCCAGCAGGCCTATTTGGAAGTGAAACAGCAACTGGGCTATTTGGGCTCGGAATATGAGCGCCAAAAGACCTTGCGGGATGAAAACATCAGCTCCCAAAAAAGTTTCCTAAAGGCCGAGAGCGAATTTAAAACGGCGCAGGCCAAATATTCCGGACTTAAAAAGCAGTTGGAGTTGCTCAATATTCCCACCACCAGTGTGGATCAAGGCAATTTTACGGCAACGGCCAACATTTACGCCCCCATTTCCGGTAGCGTTACCGCCGTGAACGTATCAAAGGGCACCTATGTTTCCCCTGCCACCCCGATAATGGAAATCATCGATAGCGACCATATCCATCTGGAATTGTCGGTATTCGAAAAAGATATCATGAAATTAAGGAAAGGTCAGCCAATACTGTTTCGAATTCCCGAAGCCTCTACCGATACTTTTGAGGCCAAGGTTCATCTGATAGGGACATCGATCGGGGAAAACCGTACCGTAAAAGTACACGGGCATCTCAAAGACGAAAAGGGGCATCACTTTTTGACGGGAATGTTCGTCGAGGCTTCCATCGTAATCGATTCAATGGCAGGCATGGCACTTCCCTCCGAAGCAATTGCCAATTTGGACGGGGCCAATTATGTATTGCTGAAGGAACAAGGGAAAGCTAAGGAATATGCCTTCAAACAAATTGAAGTACAAATCGACAAAAGCTATAAAGGCTACACCGAAATAAAAAATCCGGAGCGATTTGCGGTCACCGATACTTTTTTGGTCAAGGGAGCCTTTGATCTTATCCGCGAGTGAAGCCCAAAGCGATGATCGGTAGCCGTTTGTGGATTGGATGGCCCAGATAGCCGTCCATCGCCCATGGAAAACTCGGGGCGGTCATCTAAAAAGCGACAACTGATCGGCCACTCATTCCGGGATTTTCAAGAAAAGGTTAGCGGCTATCTGCTGCGAGATATGTATCTCTGTGCCATTGATTTCAATTTGCATGGAGCCATCAAATTCTTCTCGATCAAGAACAGTGATGGTATCGCCCAAGGCGATTCCATTTTTGTCCAGAAACCTTAGGAAAGCCTGGGAAGAATCCTTGACGGCCGCGCAAATTCCGACGCCACCGACTGGGATTTCATATAATAGTCTTTTGATCGACTTTTTCATTTCTCCCTTTTGGGTTGGAATAGGGTCGCCATGGGGATCCACTTCCGGAAAGCCGAGATGTTTGTCGAGGCGGTTGATCAGTTTTTCACTTTTGATGTGTTCCAATTGTTCGGCCACCTCATGCACTTCATCCCAGGTAAAGTCGAGTTTTTCCACCAAAAACACTTCCCATAAACGATGTTTTCGAATGATTGACAGCGCTATGGTCTTGCCTTGATCGGTAAGGGTGACCCCTTGATACTTTCTATGATTTACAAAACCTTTTTCCGATAGTTTCTTGACCATGTCGGTTACCGATGATGGCTTGGTTGCCATGAGTTCGGCAATGGCATTTGTTGATATGGTAATATTTTCTCCTTTCCCCAAATGATAAATGCACTTGATATAATCCTCCTCTGATAGGGTCATGGACTTGAATTTAGTCAAAAATACATTTTTATTTACAAAAACAAATATTTAGATTTGTCTAAATATTATTTTTTGTACTGAGAAATAAATGAAGAAGCAGCTTCTCTTGTTGGCATTACATTGTGTTTTATGCAGTACTTCCTGGGTTCTCAGTGGCCAAAGTGGCGAAATTATTGGGAAAGTCATGGAAAAGGGGATTCCGCTGCCTTATGTGAACCTATCTTTGAACGGTACCCCGTATGGGACCGCCACTGACCTTGAAGGTAATTTCTGGATGCGGAACCTGCCGCCGGGCAACTACGTTTTAACGGCAACTGCGATGGGTTATAGTCCATATTCCATAAAAATTTCCTTAAACGCCAATGAAAAGAAAACGGTTTCGATCGCATTGAAAACGAACTATGAGCAACTCGAGGAATCGGTGGTAACCGGGACCCTCAAAGCGGTGAACCGGTTGGAAAGCCCGGTTCCCGTGGAGGTTTACTCGCCTACCTTTTTAAAGAAAAACCCAACGGCCAATATTTTTGAAGCGCTTCAAAACATCAACGGGGTGCGGCCCCAAATCAACTGTAATGTGTGTAATACAGGGGATATACATATCAATGGTCTTGAAGGACCCTATACTTTGGTCTTGATCGATGGGATGCCCATCGTAAGCGGTCTAGGTACGGTATACGGGCTTTCGGGAATACCCAACTCATTGATCCGTCAAATTGAGATTGTGAAGGGGCCGGCGTCAAGCCTATATGGCAGCGAAGCGGTAGGGGGCCTCATCAATGTCATCACAAAAAGCGCGCAAGAGGCCCCCGATTTTTTCGCGGATGGCTTTTTGACGGGTTGGGGCGAATACAATCTCGACTTGGGCACGAAGTTCAAAATTGGTAAAACAACCGACCTATTATTGGGAATCAACTATTTCAACTTCAATATCCCGACAGATAACAATGGCGATAATTTTACCGATCTGACCCTTCAGGACCGGGTATCGATATTTCAAAAGTGGCGCTTTGAGCGAAAAAACGAACGTGTATTTTCAATTGCGGGGCGATATTTTTATGAAGACCGATGGGGAGGGGAGATGCAATGGACGCCGGAAGATCGCGGTGGCGGGGAAATCTATGGGGAAAGTATTTATACACGACGCTGGGAAATTTTGGGGCAATACCAATTGCCCACAGTAGAAAATATGATGTTGTCCTTCTCTTTTAACAACCATGACCAAAACTCCGTGTATGGTGCTATTCCATATTTGGCCCAACAAAGGATCGGTTTTGGACAATGGACTTGGGACAAAGCGCAGGGTCGGCACGATTTGTTGTTCGGAGCAGCCCTTAGATATAATTTCTATGACGATAACACCACAGCAACTTCCGATGCGGAAAATAACCGCCCCGATGAGGTCGTTATTCCGAGCTTCTTTGTTCAAGACGAATTTCGAATCGGGGATAAAAACTCTGTTTTATTGGGAACACGTTGGGATTATGACAAAAGGCACGGCGTCATTTTTACCCCAAGGGGCGCCATCAAATGGAAATTCAGTGACAATGACATCTTGAGATTAAATGCGGGAACCGGATTTCGCGTGGTCAATCTGTTCACCGAGGAGCATGCAGCATTGACCGGAGCCAGGGAGGTGGTCATCGCAGAGGAACTGAAACCGGAGCGTTCTGTAAACCTCAACCTGAACTACCTCAAAAAAATATATGGCGATAGCGGAATTTTTATCGGATTCGACGCCTCTGTGTTCTATACCTATTTCAGCAATGCCATTTTGCCCGACTACGATACCGATCCCAATCAGATCATCTATGCAAACCTTAAGGGCAATTCGGTGTCCCAAGGCGTCAGCACCAATTTGGATGTGGTATTCGGCAATGGTTTAAAAGCAACACTGGGGGCCACCTTCCAAGACGTTTCCACAACCGAAGCAGGGGTGACCCAGCGGCAGATTCTGACCGAATCTTTTGCCGGTACCTGGAGCCTTTCCTATGAAATTCCAAAATTTCATCTTGGTTTCGATTATACGGGAAACCTTTATGGTCCCATGCGTTTACCGCTCTTGGGCGATTCCGATCCCAGAAGGGAATATTCCCCGGTTTGGAGCATCCAAAACATCCAGTTTACCTTTAAAGGGCTACCTGATTTTGAAATCTATGGGGGAATCAAAAACCTACTCAATTGGACCCCTAATCGGGGCAATCCTTTCATCATTGCCAGGGCCAACGATCCCTTTGACAGGGAAGTGGATTTTGATAGCAGCGGAAATGCGATAGTCACCGCCGATAATCCGTACGGCCTTACCTTCGATCCCACTTATGTTTATGGGCCAAATCAAGGAATACGCGGATTTTTCGGTCTGCGGTATCGTATAAATTAATAGTATTGTCCCTGCACAAAATCCTTATTTTTACCAAAGTGTAACTTTTAGCAAGGCGTTTGGAAAATAACCGTTCGGATTTTGACTATATCATTTTAGGTGCAGGAGCCTCCGGACTCTTATTGGCCGATGCCTTGGGCAGGGATGATTTTTTTAGGAATAAACGCATTCTGTTATTGGACAAGGATGCCAAAAATACCAACGATCGTACCTGGTGTTTCTGGGAAATGGGCGATGGCGCCTTCGATTTTATAGTGGGCAAAGTATGGGATCGGATTTATTTTGGCGGTCAAAAACGATCAAAGGAATTCTCCATTGCTCCCTATCGTTACAAAATGATCCGGGGCATCGATTTCTACAACCACTATCTTCTAAGGATAAAGGATTATAAAAATTTGACTTTCTTACAAGAGCGGGTCACCGAAGTTTTGGATATCGGAAATGGCGCAAAAGTAGTGACCGAGCAACGGCAGTATACCGCAAAGGCGGTATTCAATAGTATTTTCGACTATAAAATGGCGATGGCGCAACATAGGTATCCCGTGTTGCAACAGCATTTCATCGGATGGTTCATCAAGACCAAAGAACCTGTATTTAAGGAAGATCGGGCCACGTTCATGGATTTTTCGATACCCCAAAAAGGGAACACCCGTTTTATGTACGTACTTCCATTCAGCAAATATGAAGGCCTAGTGGAGTATACCCTTTTTTCGGAAAGACTGCTCCCAAGGGAGGAATATGAAATGGCCATCAAGGATTATATAAGTAACGATCTCGGTTGCCACGAATTCGACATTCTCGATCGGGAACAGGGCAGTATCCCAATGACCTGTTACCAATTTTCAGAAAACAACACCCCCCATATTTTGCATATTGGAATGGCCGGGGGTTGGGCGAAGCCCAGTACCGGCTACACTTTTAAAAGCAGCGCGAAAAAGGTGCCTAAAGTGATCGAACACTTGAAGTCCGGGAAGGGCTTGGACAAATTGAGTTTTAAAGACAGGTTTTGGTTCTATGACCTGCTCCTATTGGATATTCTCCATAAGGAGAACGGTCTGGGACAACCGATTTTCGAATCGCTCTTCATGAAACGGGAATCGAGGGAAATATTAAAATTCCTGGATGAGGACACCAACATATGGCAAGATGTCAAAGTGATGGGTGCACCGGCACCTTGGCCATTTATCAAGGCTTTGATTGAACAGGATGTTCTAGACCTGCCGCCCCATCAAATTTTTGCCAAAAGCTTTTAGGATGCTTTGCTTTTCTTGAGGAAGACGGAGCTTTTCCAATACATCGAAAGCCGCATCGGTATAGTTTTTAATGGCACTTTTGGTGATTTCCGCAGCCCCGCTTTCCAAGAAAATTTCCTTTACTGTATTGATCTTGCCGATCGGTTCTTCAGGTTTTATGGAGTAAAGATGTGCCATTTCGAGTACCTGGCTTTCAGAGCCTTTTTCCATGGCTTTCAAGTACAGATAGGTTTTCTTGTTCTCAATGATGTCGCCACCGATTTGTTTTCCAAAGGTTTCCCTATTTCCAAAGGCATCCAGATAATCGTCCTGCAACTGAAAGGCAATGCCCAAATTACGGCCAAAATCATATATGTAATTTTGGTCTTTGGGCGAAGCGCCGGCAATAATACCGCCCATTTTTAAGGCGGCACCTACCAAAACCGCAGTTTTGTACTCGATCATTTTCAGGTATTCGGGAATGCTGACATCGTCACGGGATTCAAAATCAACATCGTACTGCTGCCCTTCGCATACTTCAATGGCCGTTTTGCTGAACAACTGCGCCAAATCACGGAACATTTTTCCTTCGTAATTTTCAAACAATTGATAGGCATTGATCAACATGGCATCGCCCGATAGTATCCCGGTGTTGATGTCCCATTTTTCATGTACCGTTGGCTGGCCCCTCCTCAGGGGAGCGGCATCCATAATATCGTCATGTACCAAAGAGAAATTATGGAATATCTCAATGGCAAGAGCGGCATCCAAGGCTTTGCGGTAATCGGCCCCGAAGATTTCCGTGGCCATTAGGGTCAATACGGGCCGTAACCGCTTACCGCCCAAACCCAGAATATACTGTATTGGAGCATACAGGTTTTGGGGTTCTTTTATGCGGGATTTCGATTCAAGATAGGTCGTGAAATGGTCACGGTACGCTTCTACGGAATGCATGAAGGAATTTTTTGTCAAAAATAAAGGAATATGTGTCCCGTCAAATTATTTTCTACAAATTATGTCCTTCCCTGTATTCGCTTGAAACGAAAAGGGCCTGGTTCCTGCACTCGAGTTGACGATGCGATAGGCCACATGACTATCATAAATGTCCGCTCCGCTTGTTGGCCTTATGGCGACGGGAGCATAAAAAGGCATCCAAAGGCTCGGCCAATGGTATAGCTTATGGTAAAAAGACCGAATGTTAAAAAATTGTAAAACTTTGGAAACGTTTATTGTGTTTTAAGTTTCCCACATTATATTTGCCGCCTGTATATGAAAGAACAAATCTTAATAAAGGCGACCGATATGTTTTTGAACCTGGGGTTCAAGAGCGTGACCATGGACGATATTGCCCATGAAATGGGAATCTCAAAAAAAACCATTTATGCGCATTATGCCAACAAAACTCAGCTGGTAGAAGATACGACCATGCATCTGTTTTGCCTGATTTCAGAGGGCATCGACACCATTTGTGCCTTAAGGAAAAATCCCATAGAAGAGCTCTACGAAATCAAAAAGTTTGCCATGCTGCACTTAAAGGATGAGAAGTCTTCCCCCCAGTATCAATTGCAGAAGTATTATCCAAAAATACACCGTGCGTTAAGGCAAAAACACTTTGAGGTGATGCAGGACTGCGTGGTCGATAATGTCCACAGGGGCATAGCGCAAGGGATTTACCGTGAAAATCTGAACATAGCCTTTGTTTCAAGAATCTATTTCTTTGGGGTAACCAGTATCAAAGACCACACCCTGTTTCCCATCGACATATTCCCAACTGCTGCACTGATGGATGACTATCTTGAATACCATCTCAGGGGCATCATTACGCCTAAAGGGCGTGAAATATTAAACAGTATCATCAATTCAAACCATGAATAGCATGCGATATTATATATTAACCATCCTCACGATCATAAGCCTGCACCAAGGCATTTCCCAGGAACAAACGAACAGCTTTAGCTTAACGGAAGCCATAGCATTTGCACTTAAGAACAACTATAGCGCCATCAATGCCGACCGTGATGTGATCGATTCCCAAAAGCAGAAATGGGAAGTGATTGCCGCAGGTTTGCCACAGATCACCGGTGATGTCGGCTATCAAAACCAATTGAAACAACCCGTTTCATTAATTCCCGCTGAATTTTTCGGAGGGGAACCGGGCACGTTCCAAAGCGTGATCTTCGGACCTCCACAATCGGCGAATGCCACGGCCACCTTGAGGCAACAAATATTCGATGGCTCATACATTGTTGGAGTCCAGGCGACCAGGGCATTCTTGAGCTATAGTGCCAACAATAAGGAAAAGACACAACTGGAGGTCCGTAAGATGGTCACCGAAGCTTACGGCAATGTCTTATTGGCGGAGGAGAGTGTTGCCATACTTGAAAAGAACCAAGCAACGCTGGAAAAGAATTTATTCGAAACGACGAAAATTTACGAGAACGGCTTGGGCGATGAAGAAAGTGTTGAGCAGTTACAGATTACGCTTTCTTCCGTACAGAGCCAACTGAAAAATGCGGTTCGCTTGAAGGATATCACCCTGCAGATGTTGAACCTTGTGATGGGGTTGGCGATAGATGCCCCAACACAACTCGAAGATAACCTTGATGACCTGACCCAAGCGCAAATTGATTTCGGCATCTTGGACAGTGAATTCAATATGGCCAACAACGTCGATTTCAAATTGGCCACCAATTTGAACGAACAACGCTATTTTGAGTGGAAGTTGGCCAAAAGCAAGGCCTTGCCGACCTTAAATGCCTTCGTGAATTATGGTGCCTCGGCCTTTGGATCCGAATTCAACTTTTTGAGTGGGGACCAACAATGGTTCGAATCTTCAGTGCTGGGATTTGATCTGTCAATACCTATTTTCAGTTCGTTCAAAAGAAGTGCCAGTACCCAGCGCGCCAAAATAGCCTTGGAAAAGGCAAAAACACAATTGGCTGAAGCGGAAGAACAGATTAGGTTGCAACTCGAAAAGGCCAAAAGCGATTATATCCTTGCTATTGAACAATACGAAACCAACAAACAAAATCTGGGCTTGGCCGAACGCATAGAGCAAAAGAACCAAGCAAAATATTTGGAGGGCATCGCCAGCAGCTTCGATCTGCGACAAGCACAGTTACAGCTCTACAGCGCACAGCAGGAGTACTTACAATCAATGGTGGATGTGATCAATAGAAAAACCGAATTGGAATCCGTGCTCAACAACAACAAATCTTAAAAAAACCAACATTAAAACCATCGAAATGAAAAAGATAGGCTACTTAATCACCGCAGCAATCGTTCTTACGTCCTGCGGCAATGGAAGCACTCCTTCAAATGTACAAGACTTGATCGCCCAGGGCGATCTGGAAGCCATAAGGTCTAAAAAATCCGAAATAACCGAGCAGCAGAAGGTCCTGGCCGATGATCTCAGATTATTGGATTCGGTCATCGCATCACAATCGGGCAGCGAAAGACTGCCTTTGATCACGACGATCACAGCCAAAGTGGAGAATTTCGATCACTTTTTGGAACTTCAGGGCGATGTGAAAACCAAACAAAATGTGCTGGTTTACCCTGAAATGCAAGGTTCTCTACAAAAAGTTTATGTCACCGAGGGCCAAAAGGTAGTCAAGGGCCAACTATTGGCCAGTATTGACGACGGTGGCATGGGCAGTCAGGTAGACCAACTAAAAACACAGGCAGCACTGGCCAAAACCACCTTTGAGCGGCAACAGCGCCTATGGGATCAAAAAATAGGTTCCGAGATCCAATACCTACAGGCTAAAACGCAATATGAAGCCTCGCAAAATGCAGTGCAGCAGGCAGAATCCCAACTTGGCAAATCGGCCATCAGGGCCCCCTTTACAGGCATAGTCGATGACGTCATCAAAGATCAGGGCACTGTTGTGGCTCCCGGGCCCGGATCGGAGGTGTTCCGGATCGTGAACTTGGATAATATGTATATAGAAGTCGATGTACCGGAAAATTATCTCGACGGTGTTCAAAAAGGCAAGGAAGCCATAGTGTATTTTCCCGTACTCGGGGATACCGTTCATTCCATCATCCGGCAAACCGGCAATTTCATAAAGCCCGACAACCGTTCATTCTCCATCGAAATTTCAGTGCCCAACAAAAATGGGGTCATTAAGCCCAATCTCACAGCCAAGGTAAGTCTCAACGATTATTCCAATGCTACCGCTATTTTGGTACCTCAGAATGTTATTTCGGAAAACGCGGAAGGACAACAATATGTTTACGTGGCAGAACTAAGTGATAGTGAAAACGAAGCAGTGGTAAGCAGAAGGATCATCACCACAGGAAGGACACAAGGTAAAATGGTGGAAATCCTTTCCGGAATAGGCGATGGAGATCTATTGGTCAAGGAAGGGGCGAGAATTGTGAAAGAAGGACAGAATGTTAAAATCGTAAACGATCAATCTGATGAGTAAGCAGAAAAAAAACGCAGACAAAGAATTTGGACTATCGTCCTGGGCCATTGACAATCCCTCGGTAATCTATGTGATGATCGCCATTTTTTTATGGATTGGGCTCAAGGCCTATTTTGCCATGCCAAGGGAAGATTTTCCTGAAATCGTGGAGACCAAGATCTATGTCAGCACACCTTATCCGGGCAACACGGCAGAAGATGTGGAGCGTTTGATTACAGACCCGTTGGAAGACCGCCTTAAAAATGTGAGCAATGTGGTGGAAGTCACCTCCACCTCCCAGGAAGATTATTCGATCATAACCGTTGAGTTCGATGAAGATATTTCTGTGGAACAGGCCAAACAAAAGGTTAAGGATGAGGTAGATGTTGAAAAGGCAAGCGAGGATTGGCCGACTTTCAACAACGCCAAGGTGGAACCGAACATCTTCGATTTGAACCTGGCGGAATCGTTTCCGATCATGAACATCAATTTTACGGGCGACTATCCGGTGGAGCGATTAAAGGAATTTGCCGAATATATGCAGGACGAGATAGAAAACCTCCCCGAAATCAAAGAGGTGAATATTCGGGGCGCCCAAGATAAGGAAGTGGAAGTCGCGGTCGACATATACAAAATGATGGCGGCCAAAGTGAGTTTTCAAGACGTGATCGGGGCCATTAGCAACGGCAACATGACGATGTCGGCCGGGAATATAAAGACCGATGAACAAAGGCGCACCATTCGCGTTTTGGGTGAAATCGAGAGACCGGAGGAGTTGAACGATTTCGTTGTAAAATCTGAAAACGGCACCGTTTATCTTAAAGATATTGCCAAGGTCACCTTTGACGAAGAGGAAAAAACAACCTATGCCCGTGAATTTGGCGAAAGCGTGGTCATGCTCGACGTGAAGAAACGATCGGGCAAGAATACCATCGAAGCCACGACTAAAATCAGGGAAATGGTTAAAGAGGAACAGGCGAACTATTTTCCTGCAGACCTTAACATTTCCATTGCGAACGACTCTTCTGGCCGTACTTTGAACCAGGTCGAGGATCTTGTGAACAATATTATCTTCGGGATCATTTTGGTGGTCACCGTACTGATGTTTTTCTTGGGCTTCCGAAACGCCCTTTTTGTTGGCTTTGCCATTCCAATGTCGATGTTCATGTCGTTCATGATCCTCAACCTACTGGGATACACCTTGAATACGATGATCTTGTTCGGGATGATCATGGGGCTCGGGATGTTGGTCGATAACGGTATTGTAGTCGTTGAAAATGTTTATCGCTTGATGAGCGAAGGGATGCCACGCATCGAGGCCACCAAAAAAGGGATCGGTGAAATTGCTTATCCCATCATAATCTCAACCCTCACCACTGTAGCGGCCTTTGTGCCCCTAGGCCTTTGGCCTGGGATATTTGGCCAGTTTATGATTTATTTCCCCATCACCCTTTCGGTGGTTTTGGGGTCGTCTTTGTTCGTGGCCATCTTCATGAACTCCATGTTGGTTTCCCAGTTCATGGAAACCGGGGAAAAAGAATTGACCATGAAGCAGCTCCTGCGACTCAGTGCGATCTTAGGGGGTTTTGGATTGTTCATACTGATTTTTGGAGGTGCCATGCGGGGCCTTGGTTCTGTAATGATTTTAACGGCCATTATGTTCTGGTTCTATAAATATGCCTTGAAAAAATGGGCGCTCAACTTTCAGAAAAACACCATGGCCCGTTTTGAAGATTGGTATGAACGCAGAATTCAACATGCCCTGCGCGGGGGTAATGTATATTGGTACTTTGGCATTACTTTCTTGATCCTTATTGCCACCTTTATGCTTTTCGGGTTGTCAATTGGTTCGGGAAGGACCAAAATCGAATTCTTCCCCGATAACATCCCGAATGAAATTTATGTCTATATAGAATATCCACAGGGGACCTCCATTGAAAAAACCAATTTGTTGACCGACGATATTGAGCGGCGCGTATACGAGGTGGTCAATCGGGATAAATATAGAACTGGGGATTTCAATTATTTGGTCGAATCTGCGGTTTCCCAAGTGGGAGAGGGTGCCGGCAACCCACAGACCGATGGAGGTTCCTCTTCCGAAATGCCCCATCGCGGGAAAGTAACGGTTTCAATGCGGGAATTCAAGTATAGGAATGGCAGGAATACCGAAGCACTGCGCAGTGAAATACAGGATGAACTTACCGGTATTTATCCAGGGGTTGCCATTTCCGTGGAAAAGGATGCGAACGGTCCCCCGGCAGGATATCCCATCAATATTGAATTGGAAGGGAAAAACTATGATCAACTGATCAACACTGCGGAAGACATCAGAAACTTTATCAATACCAAAAACATTGTGGGTATCGAAGAACTGAAAATAGATGTCAATAAGAGCAAACCCTCCATGCAGGTGGTGGTCGACCGTGAAAAGGCGGGGGCTTTGGGTGTTGCCGTGGGTGCCGTGGGCCAACAACTGCGCCGATTCCCTGTTCGGGGAGAAAGCCGGGGTATATAAGCTCGATGGCGAGGATTATGATATCAATGTGCGGTTCAATGAAGCTAACAGGTTCGATAAAAACGCCCTGTTCAACCAAAATATCATCTTTAGGGACCAGGCTTCGGGTCAAATTAAGGAAATCCCGATATCCGCAGTGGCGACCCAACGAAATTCTTCTGGTTTCAGTGCGATAAAACACAGAAATGCGAAGCGGGTGGTTACCGTATATTCCGGCCTCAAGGCGGGAGGCAATGCTGCCCAGATCGTGGGGCAGATTCAGGAAGAAATGAAGGAGTTCAAGAACCTACCGGAAAACGTAAAGATCGATTATACCGGAGAAATAGAGGAACAGAACAAACAGCAGAACTTTTTGGTTGGGGCTTTCTTTTCAGGTCTTGGCCTGATCATGCTGATTTTGATCTTCCAATTTGGCGGCATATCCAAGCCCTTGATCATCATGATTGCCATATTCTTGAGCCTTATAGGGGTCTTTGGCGGATTGATGCTCACTGGATGGTCGTTCGTGATCATGATGACCATGATGGGCATCATTTCCCTGGCCGGGATCGTAGTGAACAATGGGGTGGTATTGCTCGACTATACCCAGATTTTGATCGACCGTAAAAAAGTGAAACTAAATATGGACGACAAAGACTTGTTGACCATGGAAGAGATCACGGAAATACTCACCAAAGGGGGCAAGGCGAGGCTACGTCCGGTGTTGCTCACTGCCATCACCACGGTTCTGGGATTGATTCCCTTGGCCATCGGACTTAACATCGATTTCTTCTCCCTTTTTACGGAATTCGATCCAAAAATATATGTCGGAGGAGATAATGTGATCTTCTGGGGCCCACTGGCATGGACCGTCATCTTCGGCTTGATCGTGGCCACTTTCCTTACATTGGTCATTGTACCGGTGCTGTTCAACATCACCTACAGGATCAAGATAGGGATTAGGGGAGGCAATAAGGCGACTTCAAAAGAAGAGGCACTTCAAGGAAAAAAAGCGGCTTAACGCGAATTATATTGATAAAGAAAGAAAATCCCGGCCCGTACAAGGCCGGGTTTTTCTTTGGCCATATTCCATTCTGTTTCAAAATCGGGTCGAAAGACCGTATCCAAGGCAAGCATAAATTGGAAAAACAGTTCGTATTCGCTGGCGTAAGTCCGATCGGCAAGCGATTTGGGCCTTGCTAATGATCCAAGCAGATAAAATGAAGTTATTTATCGTACATAATAGGCGATACTTATTAAATTTGCTGCTGTAAACCATGATTACATGTATAGAAGCCATACCTGCGGGGAGTTAAGGGAACAGCACATCGACGAAAAAGTGACCCTTTCGGGTTGGGTGCAAAAAACACGTGACAAAGGATTTGTGGTTTGGGTAGACCTTCGGGATCGATATGGTATCACCCAATTGGTTTTTGATGAAGACCGTTCTTCAAAGGCATTGTTGGAACAAGCCAGGGATCTGGGCAGGGAATTTGTAATCCAGATCATAGGTACGGTCATAGAGCGGGCTTCCAAAAACCCCAATCTTGGTACGGGAAATATAGAGGTGCTGGTAAGCGAACTCAAAATTTTGAACGAATCCAAAACACCACCTTTTACCATAGAGAATGAAACCGATGGCGGGGAAGACCTACGAATGAAATTCCGATATCTGGATATTCGTCGAACCCCTATAAAAAGCAATTTAATATTTCGTGCTAAAGTGGCCATGGAGGTACGAAAGTACCTCTCTGCAAAAGGTTTTATAGAAGTCGAAACCCCTTATCTGATCAAATCAACCCCTGAGGGCGCCCGAGACTTCGTGGTGCCGAGCCGAATGAACGCTGGGCAGTTTTATGCCCTACCACAATCGCCACAGACGTTCAAACAATTGTTGATGGTCGGCGGCTTGGACAAATATTTTCAGATCGTAAAATGTTTCAGGGATGAGGATCTGAGGGCCGACAGGCAACCCGAATTTACCCAGATCGACTGTGAAATGGCCTTTGTGGAGCAAGAGGATATCTTGAATGCCTTTGAAGGGCTGACCAAACATCTTTTAAAAGAGATCAATGGGGTACAGATCGATCGTTTTCCCAGGATGACCTACGACGAGGCGATGGAGAAATATGGCAATGACAAGCCCGACATCCGTTTTGGGATGGAATTCGGCGAACTCACCCAATGGGCCCAACACAAAGATTTCTCCGTGTTCAACGAGGCCGAACTTGTGGTGGGCATAGCGGTTCCCGGTGCCGCCACCTACACCAGAAAGGAAGTTGATGCCCTGGTCGATTGGCTTCGCAGACCACAGATCGGGGCCAAGGGAATGGTGTATGTAAGGTGCAATGAAGACGGCAGCTACAAATCCTCCGTGGACAAGTTTTACGGGGAAGCCGATTTGGCCAAATGGGCCAAGGCCACCGGCGCCCAAAAGGGAGACCTCATATGCATCCTTTCGGGCGATGCCCAAAAGACCAGAACCCAATTGAGCGCATTGCGTATGGAGATGGCGGGCCGATTGGGACTGCGGAAGTCCAACGAATTTGCCCCATTGTGGGTGGTTGATTTCCCGCTCTTGGAGCTGGATGAGGAAACAGGCCATTATCATGCGATGCACCACCCCTTTACCTCCCCAAAACCTGGACAACTTGAGTTATTGGACAGTGATCCGGGAGCGGTACGGGCCAATGCATACGATCTTGTACTGAACGGGAACGAGATAGGAGGGGGATCGATCCGTATCCACGACAAGGAAGTCCAAAGCACGATGTTCAGGCATTTGGGCTTTACACCCGCCCAGGCCCAGGCACAGTTTGGTTTCTTGATGGACGCGTTCCAATACGGGGCACCGCCCCACGGTGGCATTGCATTTGGGTTGGATCGTTTGGTCGCTATTTTGGGCGGTCAGGAAACCATTCGCGATTTCATCGCCTTTCCCAAGAACAATAGTGGACGTGACGTAATGATCGATGCCCCGGCTCCCATAGATGAAGATCAATTAAAAGAACTCAGCCTTAGATTGGACGTTAAATCATAAGTTAAAATCCTGAATAGGATTTTCAAACCCATGGCGGCACTAAAAAAATCCTGGCTTACCAAGTTCCTCGTTTGGCGTGCCAAACATATTTCGCAGCGTCAATTTATATATATGCTGAGTATTTTGGTGGGCTTCACTTCTGGAGTCGCTGCGGTTGTACTCAAAAACCTGACCCACTTTTTTCAGCATCTGTTGGAAGGAAATCTTGTGCGGTATTACCACAATGCCTTCTATTTTGTGTTCCCGATCATTGGCTTCACCCTTGTGTACCTGGTCATCAAATATGTGATCCGCCATAAAGTAAGCCATGGTATTCCTTCTACCTTATTTGCGATTTCGAAACATCAGGGCATCATGCGCAAGTACCAGATGTTCGCATCGATCATGACCGCTCCCCTTACGGTGGGCTTCGGGGGATCGGTGGGGCTGGAAGGGCCGACGGTGGCCACAGGGGCCGCCATCAGCTCGAACATCTCGCGGATGTTCCATATGAATCAATCAACACGTAACCTCCTCATTGGTTGTGCCGCAGCGGGCGCCATGTCCTCCATCTTCAAGGCGCCGGTCGCCGCAATCATCTTTGCCATTGAAGTATTTAGCCTAGACCTTACCATTGCATCGATGTTACCGCTTTTGTTGGCATCGATTTCCGCCATTATCACTTCATACTTTTTCTTTGGGAGCGATATATTGCTCCCTTTTAAGATCGAGGATGGTTTTGAGATTACCGACATCCCTTTTTATTTGGTCCTTGGGCTCTTTGCGGGCCTTACCTCCATCTATTTTACAGAAATGTACGAACGGATCCAAAAGTTATTCGATAAAATTGCCTCTCCCATCAAGAGACTTATATTTGGGGGAATCGGGATTGGAATCCTGATTTATTTTATACCCCCTTTATACGGGGAGGGTTTTGATGTGATCAACAATCTCATCAAAGGGAATCCCGAAGCGGTACTTAAGAATAATATCTTCCACCTCGACCTGACCAATGTGTGGGCGGTGGTCGGGCTGCTCGCCGGACTTGTTTTTTTTAAGATCATTGCGAGTGCCCTCACTTTTGGCGCAGGGGGCGTTGGTGGTATCTTTGCCCCTACGCTTTTTATGGGGAGCATCATGGGGAACTGTATCGCAAAGGTCATCAACAATATCGGGCTTTTTAAAATCCAGGTTTCGGAGAGTAATTTTACCTTGGTGGGCATGGCAGGGCTCATGGCAGGCGTCTTGCATGCACCGCTCACCGCCATATTTTTGATCGCGGAGGTCACTGGGGGCTACGAATTGTTCATTCCCTTGATGATCACCGCGGCAATATCATATTCGATTACCAAGTATGTGCATCCCCATTCGGTATACAATATGGAATTGGGCAGGAAAGGAGAACTGATAACCCATGATAAAGACCATGCCGTACTAACCTTGATGGATATTGATAAGGTGATCGAAAGCAATTTTATTTCCCTCTATCCCAATATGGATCTTGGGGAGATGGTGCATGAAGCGGTGGTTAAATCGAGCCGGAATATTTTTCCCGTCATCGATAGGAAGGACGGTTCCCTGATGGGAATCGTGCTCTTGGACGACATAAGACCTATCATGTTCGACCAAACCCTTTACAAGGAAGTAAAAGTGATTGACGTCATGCAAACGCCCCCCGAAATTATTGAATTGGACAAGGATAAGATGACCGACATCATGAAAAAATTTCAAAGCAGTGGGGCATGGAATCTTCCGGTTGTCAAAAACAACCGATATGTGGGGTTTGTTTCCAAATCGAAGCTGCTGACCGCCTATAGAAGGAAACTGATCAGCTTCACCAAGTAATGGGTCTAGCCCTTTTTCGGCTATGATTTCTTAATATTTTTGATATGAGATATGTTATCCTCATTATTGTAATTGTCTCCTTTTCATCCATTGTCTATGGTTTGAACTTGGACGATGAGCGGGCCGACTTGGCCAATAAATGTATCGGCGCCGGTACGGTCGGAATCTTTTTGGTGGCCATGCCGCTTTTTTTGGTCACGGAGAGCAAGGGTAAAAAAATGAAAGACTATATGCTGACGGAAGAAAACATCAGAAAGATGCAAGACAAACCTGCCAAAAACAAAAAGAAGCAATAATTCTGTTTAGAAATTGGGCCGATTTGATGGAGGTATGCCCAAAAAATTTTAAATTAGTGATAGAATTTATCATCATTTAATTTTTTTGGAATGACTGGAACAGTAAAATTTTTCAACGAATCCAAGGGATACGGATTTATTACCAACGATGCCACTGGAAAAGACATCTTTGTTCATGCCACCGCACTGAATGGCACCCATTTGAATGAAGGAGACAAGGTCGACTATGTGGAAGAAGAAGGTCGAAAAGGTACGGTCGCAGCACAAGTACAAGTGGTCGGATAGCCATATTGTTTGCTTGCATGAAATTGAAGCCCCACCATTCGGTAAGGGGCTTTTTCTTTTTACGAATACCAAATACCTAGTTGAGATTTCGTTTTTGAATAAAGAACCGCTTCAACAGATCGGCCGCTTCGTGTTCCATTATACCGCCCAATACTGTTGTCTTTGGGTGCAATTTGCTGCCCATGGCCCCAAAGCCTCGGTCAATATCTTTGGCGGCATATACTATTCTTGAAATTTGGCTCCAATACAAGGCCCCTGCACACATTGGGCATGGCTCAAGGGTTACATAAAGCGTACAATCCTTCAAGTACTTCCCGCCCAAGAAATTAGCGGCCGCCGTTATGGCTTGCATTTCGGCATGGGCGGTGACATCGTTCAATTGTTCGGTCAGGTTATGGGCCCTTGCAATGATCCGCTCCTGCACCACCACAATGGCCCCGATAGGCACTTCGCCCTTAGCAAAGGCGATTTCGGCCTCCTGTAGCGCCTTTTTCATAAAGTAATTGTCATCGAATGGTAAAATCATAAACTCAAAAATACAATTTTAAAGAGCGCATTGACGATGCAAAAAACGATTTTAGAGTACATTTGTGCCCGACCATGAACTTACTAAAAAACATAGGATCCCCAAAAGACCTTCGTCGGCTCCCGGCCACTGAATTGCCCAAACTCGCCAAGGAACTGCGCGATTTTATCATAGATATTGTTTCTGCCAAAGAAGGTCATCTTGGCGCCAGCCTAGGGGTAGTGGAACTCACCATCGCCCTCCATTATATTTTCGATACGCCCGACGACCGGCTGATCTGGGATGTGGGACACCAGGCTTATGGTCACAAAATTTTGACGGGCAGGAGGGAGAATTTTGACAGCAATCGGCAATTGGGCGGCATCAGCGGCTTCCCGAAAAGGTCTGAAAGCAGCTATGATCCCTTCGGAACCGGACATAGTTCAACCTCCATTTCGGCCATCTTGGGAATGGCTTTGGCCTCTCGGCTCAAAGGCGATCATAAAAAGCAGCACGTAGCCGTTATTGGCGATGCTTCCATTGCGAGTGGGATGGCGTTTGAAGGGCTGAATCACTTGGGGGTCACCGATGCCAACGTACTGATCATTCTTAATGACAATGCCATTGGCATTGATCCCAGTGTAGGCGCATTAAAAAAATACCTTACCAATGTAAAAAGTGGAATCGCCAAGGACGAGAACCTCTTCGAATGTTTGAATCTCAATTATTCGGGCCCTATGGATGGTCACGACCTTCCTTTGCTGCTCACTGAACTCAAACGCTTAAAATCGTTGCGTGGACCCCGATTATTGCATGTGATCACCACTAAAGGAAAAGGCCTCGAGCAAGCCGAAAAAAATCAGGTTGCCTATCATGCTCCGGGAAAGTTCAATAAAATCACCGGTGATCTGGCGCCCAAATCGGAAATACAACAACCGCCGAAATACCAAGATGTCTTTGGACATTCGCTTGTTGAACTTGCTGAAGCCAATCCAAAAATTATTGGAATTACCCCTGCCATGCCCACTGGAAGCTCCCTGAAATTTTTGATGGAAGCCCTTCCGGATCGTGCTTTCGATGTTGGAATCGCGGAACAACACGCGGTTACCTTGGCCGCTGGCGCTGCGGCGGAAGGTTTGGTTCCCTTCTGTAATATTTATTCCACTTTTTTACAACGGGCCTACGATCAGGTCATACATGATGTGGCGCTCCAAAAGCTACCCGTCATCTTCTGTTTGGACAGAGCGGGAATTGTAGGCGAAGATGGGGCAACCCACCATGGCGTCTTCGACATGGCCTATTTGCGCTGTGTCCCCAATCTAATTATTTTTGCCCCGATGAACGAGGGTGAACTGCGAAATATCATGTTCACCGCCCAGCTGGGGCTGCCAGGGCCCATTGCCATACGTTATCCCAGGGGCAGGGGGGTGACCATCGATTGGCGCCAACCCTTCCAGCCCATCGAAATCGGGATTTCTGAAGTGCTTGCCAGGGGCAGCAAGGTAGCCGTGTTGTCGATCGGGCATATCGGAAATAACGTCTCCAATGCCATTGCAGAGATCGGGAGCCCCATTGGGCATTTCAATATGCGGTTTGTGAAACCTTTGGATCAAAATCGGCTGCTAGAGGTCTTCCAAGATTACGAATCCGTGATCACCGTGGAGGATGGCTGTAAAATAGGTGGTTTTGGCAGCGCGGTACTCGAATTTGCCAATGAAATCGGCGCATCCAATAAAATTGTAACGCTGGGGATCGATGATGCGTTTCTTGAACAGGGAAGCATCGAAGAACTGCACCGGCTCTCGGGAATCGATGTCACGGCCATAAAAAAGCAAATTATTGATTTATTTAATGCGTAAAAACATTTTGAAAACAGCAATTCTGGCACTACTGCTGATCATTTGTGCAACATCCCTGGAGGCACAGGATACCATCCCGCCTCCACGGGAAATAGATAGCATGGCCATGGATACCACTGTGGTCGATACCGTGGTCATCAGGCGACTGCAAGAAAGGATCAAAGACATCAAAAGGGGCGTAACCCTCAATACGTCGGTGATCTCCTTTAAGAAAACCAAGCCCTTGGACAAAGAATTCAACAAGTTTCAAGTCCCTTCTTTTTGGCAGGGCATCAACCTGTTCGGGCTCAATTTCAGCCAAGCGTCCTTCGTGAACTGGAACGCAGGTGGAAATAACTCGGTGGCCGCATTGGGCAATGTCAGGTTCGAGCGCAATTACAAGTTCCGCTATTTGAAATGGGAAAATTATCTGGAAATGCGCTATGGCCTGAATGCCCAGGACAATCAAAAACTTCGTAAAACCGATGACGCCTTCAGAATGGGCAGTACCTTTGGATACCGCCAAGACACCATCACCAACTGGTACTTTTCGGTCAAGGCGAACTTCAATACCCAGTTTTCAAATGGGTACAAATATCCCGACAGGGCCACTCCGATTTCTAGGTTTATGGCTCCGGGTTATTGGTTTATGGGTGCAGGAACGAGTTATGTTTCCAAAGAAAATAAGTTTAACCTATACCTTTCGCCCCTTACCCAAAAGGTCACCTTTGTCCTCGATCAAGATTTGGCCAATAGAGGGGCCTTTGGGGTGGAAAGGGCCTTGTACGATGTCGATGGAAACATCCTTCAGGAGGGCAAGAACGTATTTCTTGAATTTGGGTTTTTTGTTTCCAATAATTGGGAAACCGAAATCTATGATAACATGGCCATCAAACACCGTTTAAATCTTTATACCGATTATCTGCGCAATTTTGGCAATATCGATATTGATTGGGAACTGAACATCGACCTCAGGGTAAACGAATTTATAGTCACCAATATCGGCACACAGTTGATCTATGACAACGATATTTTGTTCGGTACGGTAATCGATGACAACGGAAACGTCATCGATCCAGGGAGGCCCCGGATACAGCTCAAACAGTTATTGGGCGTTGGAGTTTCTTATAACTTCTAGAGCTGTCTCCCCATTATTTTATTGTGGATGTGTACCGCGGCCCGATCGGATAGGCTGGCAACATAACAACAGCTACCCAACAAAATGCTATAATCGGACGTATCGGTATTTCTGTAAAATTCGGGCATGGTCTGGATCATCAAACGGTCATAACTCGACCCCTGGCCATTTTTGGTTCTGATCAGAGCGGTGCAATAGACATCCAATATGTCGGATATGATTTTATAGCCCGCAATTTCTTTTTCGATCACTTCCTGTGATTGGTACATATTGTTGATGCTCAATGTGATTATGTCCTTGATCTGGGCCTTATATCGACTTTCTTCCATCAGGGAAGTGCTGTAGCTGCCTTTTAGGATGGCTTCCTCATTGGCCATGAACAGTTCGATCGCATCTAAAATCAAGGTGTTGATGGCCAGCGCCCTTAGATAACTTAGTCGGTCTTCCTGATAGGCCAAGGCGTTATATTTCTTGGTATTGATATTGTCTTTCACCAAGTTGATCAAGTATTCCAGCGCATAATCTTCCGAAATCAGTCCGAGATTGATGCCGTCTTCGAAGTCGATGATGGTATAGCAAATGTCATCGGCGGCCTCCACCAAATAGGTCAGGGGATGTCTTGAAAAGGATACGGAACCGTCTTGGCCGGTGCTTTGCAGCCCCAATACCTGGGCAATTTCTTGGAAAGATTGTTTTTCCGATTGAAAGAACCCGAATTTTTTTACCGCTATATGTTTGCTGGGTCTTTTGGGCAATGATTCTTTGGGATATTTCATGAAGGCGCCCAAGGTAGCATAGCTCAACCGGAGTCCGCCTACGACCCCGATACGCGACTCGGTGAGCAATTTAAAACCATTGGCGTTTCCCTCAAAGTCGATGATATCCTGATATTCCGAATCCGATAACAACTTGCGATAGCTTGATCCGTTTCCGGTTTTGAAATATTCCCCGATGGCTTTTTCACCGCTATGTCCAAAAGGGGGATTGCCTATATCATGGGCTAGGGCCGCAGCTGCAACGATGGCCCCGAAATCATTGAAGTGGTAACCGTGCACTTCCTGTAAATGCGGATATTTTCCCAACAACTTCTTGCCGGCGATGCGTCCCAGACTGCGCCCCACCACGGAAACCTCCAGACTATGGGTCAAACGGGTGTGCACAAAATCGGTCTGTGATAGCGGAATCACCTGTGTCTTGTCCTGTAAACTGCGGAATGCCGATGAAAAGATCACCCGATCATAGTCGACCTCGAACCCCAAGCGGGTCTCGTCTTGTTCTTTTCTTAATCTTTTGTGGGTATCGCCATGGCGTTTAAGAGAAAGTAATTGTTCCCAAAGCATAATGTTCCATTAGCTTTGCAAGATACGTTTTTAAGCAGAATCCGAAAGGAGGCCGGATCGCCCTATTTTCATTTTTAAAGACCTAATTGATAACCTTGGGCTGTTCGAATCTTAATTTAGCCCTAACCTTAAGTTAACAAAAGTGCATTTCCTTTGCAGTATTAATTAAGGATATTGCATGAGAAATTTGATTTTGATGTTCTTTCTGGTGGTTTCGGGATCTGTGTTTTCACAGGAATATGGTATTTTGTCGGGAAATGTTACCGACCTTTCCATGTACAATGAGCCCTTGTCTTTTGCGGAAGTCTCCCTCAAGAATACGGAAAGGGCCACTCGGACCAACTTTAACGGGAATTTTGAATTTACGGACTTGGCTCCGGGAACATATACCTTAGTGGTCGGTTTTCTGGGATACGAACCGATGGAAGTGCCGGTAGAGGTAAAAGCAAATGACGTGACGATGATTTCCCAAGGTCTTGAAGCAAAAACTATCGCTTTTGGGGGCGCAACGGTTAGCAGTGTATTGCCAAGTGCCGATGATGAAGGGGAATTGTTCGCAGAAAAGTCGCCCAGAAAATAGATCGGGAGTTCAAAAGACCCCAATGCTATAAAACGCAAGATGCGCCCTAGGGCGCATCTTGCGTTTTATTGTTTATGAACATCAGTTCAATGATTGTCCGCTACCCGTGTGGCAGTATCTTCACCATTCACACTGGCTACGATGTTGTTCTTGAATTCAACTTCCTTTACGCCATTTTCGGAGTAAAAATACCATTTTCCGGTTCGGACCCCTTTTTTGTACGAGCCTTTGGATAAAGGAGCACCTGCCTGATCGAAGCTGGCCCATTCTCCATGTAGTTTGCCGGCGAGGTCAAAAGTGCCTTTTTGGCTCACTGCCCCATTGTCATGAAAATACGTGGCCTCATAAAGGTTGGTATCGGTATTGAGTTTCACCTCTTTTTTCGATTGGGCCTGGGCCAAAGAAAAAATCAAGGAAAACATCGCAAGGAGAACTATATTTTTCATTCTAAGGCAATTTTACAAGGCTAAGATAATGATATTTACACTTTTGAAACAATAAATTAACGATAAATTTACATTGGGCATTGGTCAAATAACGCCGTCGACCATGGTAAAATTGCAGGTACATTAAACAAATACACATTTACTTGGAATTTCTGTGCCGAAATCAGTATAACAGAATTGCTTGGTGCGGCATTGTTATAGAAAGGCGATTTGGGAAATGTTCCTACTACCCCGGGTTGTCATAGCTATTGGTCCCTGTTTAACTTTAGGCCCTCAACGCTGGTTAAATTGTTTAATGGAACTAAGTTTAATGATTCCTTAAACTTAACGTTACACCGGTTTTAATTAAAAGCATCAAATTTGGTATATGTCTTAAGACAGACTGGGTTTCTTACGAATTTTGGTTTTTGTCGACTATTTTCAGAAATCCCTAAGCTACCTTGGCCAGGTAGCTTTTTTTATTGGCTATCCTTAAATACATAACCTTAAGAAAACTTTAAGTTAACATCGGTTTTGGTTCTTTGCAGTGACAAAAACCATTACTTCGTGAAAATCAAGATTCTAGCCCTATGGGCATTACTAGCCATTACATTTCCTTTAATGTCCCAGGAAAACCCTGCACCGGCCTTTGGAAAAGGACTCTTCAATCTTGTTGGAGAAGACAGCACCTGGACGATGAAAATCGCGGCCCGTATGCAGTTCTTGTCCGTTGCCACTTGGGACGAAGGTAACGATGGGGGCCTTGTAAACCCACAACAGAGTTCTTTGATCCGTAGGGCTCGTTTAAAATTTGACGGGTTCGCTTATTCCCCTAAATTACAATATAAATTGGAGTTGGGGTTGTCTAACAATGACATCTCCGGGACATCCGAATTTACGAGCAATGCCCCGAGATATATTTTGGATGCCGTGGTCATGTGGAACTTTTATGAAAATTTTGAGCTCTGGGTGGGACAGACCAAACTCCCGGGAAATATTGAACGGGTTATTTCATCCGGCGATCTTCAACAAGTAGATCGTTCGTTGCTCAACAGCGAGTATAATATCGATCGCGACGTGGGAATCCAGTTACGGCATCAGATCAACCTTTCCGAAAGTTTTATTGTTCGGGAAAAACTGGCCATTTCACAGGGTGAAGGAAGGAATATCACCAGTGGGAACCTCGGGGGACACCAATACACGGCCCGTTTGGAACTACTTCCATTTGGTGAATTCGAAGGCAAGGGGGATTATAGCGGAGGGGACCTTCAGAGGGAAGAAACACCAAAATTGATGCTTGCGGCCACTTACGACAGCAATAAAAATGCCGTTAAGGAGAGGAGCAACCAAGGATCTTATATGGAGAACGACCTGGGCTTTTATAAAACCGACATCAATACCATTTTCCTGGATGCCATGTTCAAATACAACGGATTTTCATTGATGGGCGAATACGCCCACAGGACTGCCGATGACGCTATTGCGAAAAATTCCGACGGGACGCTTACTGGGGAGGAAGTTCAGGTAGGGGATGGCCTTAATTTACAGGCTGGTTATCTATTCGACAGCAATTGGGAGGTTTCAGGAAGGTTCACCGATATAAACTTGGATGAGTTCATCACCGGAAAAAATCACGAATCCCAATATACCTTGGGACTTTCTAAGTATATTGTAGGCCATAAGTTAAAAGTACAGACAGATCTTAGTTATCTTGCGGTCGAGAACAGTACAGACCAATTGATGTATAGACTGCAGTTGGATGTGCATTTCTAAAGCCAATCCAAAAAAGGATGGAATCGACCTATTTGGCACTTTTGTGATTTGATTATTTTCAAGGATTATGGACAATATTTACTTTCTAATGATCATTGCGCTTGCTGTTTTGGCGGTAGCTGATTTGGTCGTCGGCGTCAGCAACGATGCCGTCAATTTTTTGAACTCCGCCATTGGCTCGAAAGCCATATCATTCAGAACCATAATGATAGTTGCCAGTTTGGGGATTGCCGTCGGAGCCGTTTTTTCAAGCGGTTTGATGGAGGTGGCCCGAAAGGGAATTTTTAATCCCGGGGAATTTTATTTTAGTGAGATCATGATCATTTTTATGGCAGTGATGATCACTGACATATTGCTGCTCGATTTTTTCAACACCCTGGGGATGCCCACCTCTACCACGGTCTCTATTGTGTTTGAATTATTGGGGGCCGCCGTGGCCATGGCCTTGATCAAGATCGGAGCGAACAATGGAGCCATTTCCGAACTCGGAAATTATATCAACACCGAAAAAGCCACGGAAATCATTTTGGGTATTTTGCTCTCGGTGGTGATTGCGTTCTCTGTGGGGGCACTGGTTCAATACGTTTCCAGGGTGCTACTTTCATTTAATTTTGAAAAAAAGGCGAAATGGGTAGGTGCGGTATTCGGCGGGGTCGCACTCGCCGCCATTACCTATTTCATATTTATCAAAGGATTGAAAGGCACCGATTATGCCAAGCAAATTGAACCTTTGATCGAAGGGAGGACTTTGGTAATCGTTTTGATCAGTTTTGTCTTGTGGACGCTACTTTCTTATTTTGTGGTAACAATCCTCAAAAAAAACATCTACAAACTGATCATTGCTGTAGGCACATTTGCCTTGGCCTTGGCCTTTGCGGGCAATGACCTTGTCAATTTTATCGGGGTCCCCATCGCCGGATGGCAATCCTACGAAGCTTGGGCAGCGTCAGGGGTACCCGCAACGGAATTTGCGATGTCGGCTTTGGCATCCAAAGTGCCTACCCCCACTTTGTTTCTCTTAATTGCAGGGTTGGTGATGGTCTTGACCTTATGGTTTTCGAGCAAAGCCAGAAAAGTGGTCAAGACGTCCTTGGATCTATCAAGTCAGGAGGAAACCCAAGAGCGTTTTGAGCCCAATTATTTGTCCAGGTACATGGTACGGTTTTCCATGCTGGTCTCCAAATACACAAACACGGTCATCCCGAAATCGGTGCAAGACAAAATCGATAATCAATTCATAGTACCGGTCATACAACTGCCCAAAGGCAAGAAGCACGAATTGCCAGCCTTCGATATGGTACGCGCCGCGGTAAATCTGATGGTCGCAAGTGTGCTGATCTCGATCGCTACCTCTATGAAATTGCCTTTGTCGACGACCTATGTCACCTTTATGGTAGCCATGGGAACTTCTTTGGCCGATAGAGCATGGGGCAGTGAAAGTGCCGTTTACCGCGTTGCGGGGGTATTGAACGTTATTGGTGGATGGTTCTTTACGGCATTTAGTGCCTTCATCGCCGCGGCGGCAATTGCCTATTTGATTCATTTGGGAGGGCCTACGATGATTGCCGTCTTACTGTTATTGGCCATCTTGATTTTGCTTAGAAATTATATGAAGCACATCAAAAAAACACGGGAAGTTAAGGTGGAGGATCGCTTGGCCAGAGGCGAGAGCAATTCCATCCATGGGGTCATCGAAGAAAGCGCAGATAATATTTCCAAAGCGCTGAAAAGGGTCAGTAAAATCAATCAGAATACCATCAAAGGCTTGATCGAACAAGATTTGGATGGGCTTAAGAAAGCCAAGGCTATGGTGATCAAGTTGGAATCTGAGATCGAGGAATTGCAGAACAATATTTTCTATTTTATCAAAGATTTGGATGATTCCTATTTGGGGGCCAGCAAGTTTTATATCGATATCATAGGGAACATACAGGATGTCGCACAGTCTTCCAGTTTAATAGCCAAGGTGAGCCATAAACATGTCCATAACAACCATAAAGCACTGAAGAAAAAACAAGCCGAAGAATTACTGGATATCAATGATAAATTGGCAGATCTTTTCGGCCAGATAAGGGAAGTGTTCGATACGAGAACCTTCGATAAAATCGTGCCCGGAATTCTTGAACAAAAACAGGCATTGCTCGATAGTGTCGAAGACTCGATCCACAAACAGGTCGAACGTACCAGAACGGAGGAATCAAGTCCTAAGAACACCACCCTTTATTTTAGTATTTTATTGGAAACCAAAGACTTGATCATGGCCAATATGAACATATTGAATCTTTATTATGACGAGCACAACCGTACCAAAGCAGCTATCAAATAAGGAATAATTATTTGGGACCATTACCCTAAGATCTTCTCGATTTCCTGAGACAGATTTTTAGATTCGATCAAGGGATCTTTTTCGCTATATAAGATTTCAGCGATTTCAATCAGTTTTTTAATGATATCGTTCACGTTATCATGGTCGTTTACCAAAGAAGAAGCCATATCCGTGGTCAACCGGTTTTCCCGGATTGATTTTTTGACCACCTTCTTTGTTTCTAAAGTCGAGAAAGTGTCTTCCCTTTTGTTGATCCTAAGTAAATATAATGTATGTAAATTGTAAAATTAAGACTGCACTTTTCAGGCATGAATACTTGCAATAAGACTTATCATGACTTGCCGACTTCCTGATTAAGGCCAAGGGTATCCCAAAATTTGTCGCACATGGGCCGTTTTAAGATGAGAAGCGAACTTGTGCCACCCCCTTTTGACTTCTATTTCAGGCTACGTTCTGGGCGTTGACAATTGATAATGATTTCATTACATTGCCGATCGGTATTTCGATTACGTTTGCAAAATATTTTTACCTAACCGTTATGGACAATATTTATTTCTTGATGATCATTGCATTGGCCGTATTGGCAGTGGCCGATTTGGTGGTTGGGGTGAGCAATGATGCGGTTAATTTTTTGAATTCTGCCATTGGTTCCAAGGCCGTTTCTTTTAGGACCATTATGATCGTAGCCAGTTTGGGGATTGCCATTGGAGCCATTTTTTCCAGTGGTATGATGGAAGTGGCCCGCAAAGGCATTTTTAATCCTGGCGAATTCTATTTTGAGGAAATCATGTACATTTTTATGGCCGTGATGATCACCGATATTTTGCTGCTCGATTTTTTCAACACCTTGGGAATGCCTACCTCAACGACCGTTTCCATCGTCTTTGAACTTTTAGGTGCTGCCGTGGCCATGGCGGCGATCAAGGTATTTGCAAATAATGGAAACGTCGGGGATATCGCTGCCTATATCAATGGTTCCAATGCGACGGATATCGTTTCCAGTATCTTGCTTTCCGTTTTGCTATCTTTTTCCGTGGGAGCCTTGGTGCAATATGTTTCCCGCTTATTATTGACCTTTGAATTTCAGAAAAAAGCAAATTGGATTGCCGCGCTCTTCGGTGGAGTTGCACTTACCGCCATCACATATTTCATCTTGATCAAAGGACTGAGTGGCACCTCTTTTCTAAACAAAGATTCTGCAGCATTTATCAAAGAGAATGGCATGATGATCAACATGTTGAGCTTTATCGCTTGGGTGATCATATCCTTTCTGGTAACGGTAGTGTTTAGATATAGCGTGTACAAGCTGGTGATCATCGTTGGTACATTTTCACTGGCCCTGGCATTCGCCGGCAACGATTTGGTGAATTTTATAGGCGTACCCATCGCAGGCTGGCAATCCTATGAAGCATGGCAAGCGTCAGGAATTGCGGCTTCGGAATTTCGCATGGATGTTCTGGCCGATAAAGTGCCAACGCCTACATTTTTGCTGTTTTTTGCCGGGTTGGTCATGGTGTTTACCTTATGGTTTTCCAAAAAAGCGAAATATGTGACCCAAACGGAAATCAACCTGTCTAGGGAAGGGGAGGCAAAGGAACGATTCGAACCCAATTTCCTTTCCAGAGGTATCGTTAGAATGTCCGTAGGAATTGCCAATACGACATCATCGATTCTGCCCCTTTCACTTCGGAAAAAGATGGAAGCACGGTTTCAAAAACCGGCCGTTCAACATTCCAAGGAAAGTAGGGCGGAAGTGCCAGCTTTCGATATGGTACGCGCCGCGGTGAATCTAATGGTGGCAGGAATTTTAATTTCGATAGCTACCTCTTATAAATTGCCCCTCTCAACGACCTATGTCACCTTTATGGTGGCCATGGGCACATCACTGGCCGATAAGGCTTGGGGAGCAGAGAGTGCGGTATATCGCGTGGCCGGAGTGCTTAATGTTATAGGGGGCTGGTTCGGAACCGCAATTATCGCTTTCGTCGCTGCAGGAATCATTTTGTTGATCATCGCTTTTGGGGAAGGTGCCGCACTTGGGGTACTACTGTTTTCAGCACTCATATTATTGGTAAGAAATTACATTTCATATAACAAAAAATCTAAGGAAATAAAGGCGGAAGACTCTCTTAATATGGCAGAAAGCAGCTCTATTCAAGGGGTGATCAAAGAAAGCGCCGACAATATCGCGAACGTATTGAAAAGAAGCCATAAAATATATTACAATGCGGTCACTGGACTGTCCAAACACGATTTAGATCTATTGAAGAAGAACAAGAAACAAGTTGCCAAACTATCCAGTGAAGTGGAAGACTTGAGGAACCATACCTTCTATTTTATCAAAAACCTTGATGAGGCCTATATTGGGGCCAGTAGTTTCTATATCAATATGATGGGCTATCTGACAGACATAGCTCAATCCTTGGAGCATATCGCAAAAATCAGTCATAAACATGTCGATAACAACCACAAGAAGTTAAAGTACAACCAAATCAAAGAAATCACGGAAATTGAATTAAGATTGGAGGAAGTTTTCAGGAAAACCCAAAAAGCTTTTGATGAATATTCCTTCCAACAGATTGGCGATATTTTGGACAAAAAGCAGGAACTTTTCGATATGGTCTTACAAAAAATCGAAAAACAGGTTGCCCGTACCCGTACGGAAGAATCAAGCCCAAAAAATACCACCTTGTATTTTACCCTCCTCACGGAGACCAAAGATCTGATTTCGGCCATTATGAATCTTTTGGAGCTGTATTATGGAAAATACGACAGTACGGTTGCACCTGCCAAAATAGACCAAAACAATAATCCATAAAACCATTGCTTTGGAGAGGCCTTCATTTCATTTTTTCTTGATAATTGTTTTATTGTGGTTGGGATGTTGCCAATCCAATGCCCAAGAAATAACTGGAGCAGATCTGGTTACAAAGACCATTAAATACCACGACCCCAATGGACATTGGGCATCTTTTATAGGACAACTGTCCATCACAATGACAGGTCCCGATACCAAAACAAGGACAAGTGAAATCGTGATCGACCTCCCAAAACAATATTTCGAGCTTGCTTCCACGACCGACGGCAACACCCTTGGCTATATCGTTGATCACGAAGCGTGTTCCCTAAGCTTAAACGGGAGCTCCAAGTATACGGAAGAAGCGGCCAAAACATATCGTTTAACCTGCGAGAGGGCCAAAACAATGAAGAACTACTATATCTACCTTTATGGTTTACCCATGAAATTAAGGGATCCCGGCACCATCATTGACCCAAAGGTGAAACGCAAAACGTTCAAAGGGAAGGAATATTTGGTCTTGAAGGTCAATTATAAAAAGGAAGTCGGGGGCGATACCTGGTACTTTTATTTCGATCCCCTTACTTACGCCATGGAAATCTATCAGTTCTACCATAATGAGGCCAAAAACGATGGGGAATACGTCCTATTATCTGGCATGGTAAGCGCTTCCGGAATCTTGATGCCCAAAACCAGGGCATGGTATACCAATAAGGACAATAAACATCTGGGCACCGATGTTTTAATCGAGGCGGTATCCCGATAATCACCCTTAATTTTAGCGGATGTCATTTTTTCGATGAACGGCCTTACCGGTCATCGAAAAATAACAAGCTTCCCAACTTATCTGCGTTATCAAGTACAACCCCATTTGTTCTTGATGATGAAATACCGACCATTGGCAAAATATCACTTTGGGCTTGGCTTCATAGTATTGCTTTTCTTGATGGTGATCGGTTGCGAGAAGGAGGCACCGACATATCAGGTAGCTGCAGGGGAAAAACAAATGTGGCCGCAAGACCTGAGCCTGCGCGCAGCGGCAAAACAATTGTACGAAGAGTACTATTTGTCTTCGGTGTCGAGAAGCGATGAAACGCCATGGACCGGTGATGAGCCCTCCTGCAACCCGGGTGAAGTGCCCATGCAGACCAAAGAGCGGATATTGATGCGATTGTCCTATTATCGAAAGGCCGCCGGACTCCACAATAAAATTATCGAAAATGTTACCAAAAGCGGCAGGGCACAGGCAGCAGCGTTGATGATGTATGCCAACCAATCGTTGAACCACACGCCACCGGATTCCTGGAAATGTTTTACCGAGGACGGGCGCAAGGGGGCAGCCAACTCTTTACTGACCCTTCAAAACAACGCCGAGGCCATAGATTCCTATATGCGTGATCAGGGCGATAATAATGGTCCGGTAGGGCATAGAAGGTGGTTGCTATGGCCGGAATTGCAGGAAATAGGTATTGGAAACACCCAACAAACCAATGCGGTTTGGGTTTTGGGTAATCCGGGCATTCGGCCTGCCGATGCACCTGAGTTTATTGCATGGCCTCCCAGTGGATACCTTCCGAAACAACTGGCCACGCAAAGATGGTCTTTTTCAATGGCCGATGCTGACTTCAGCAAATCACGCGTCGAGCTGAAGGATGCCCAAAAAAAGAACATCGCGGTTCGGTTGGAAGCCTTGGACAATAGCTATGGCGATCCGACCATCGTTTGGGTCCCCAGTGGCATCGATCTTTCGGAAGCTTTGAATGCTGCCTTCACGGTGACTGTTCAGGATATGGAGATCAACGGGGAAATGACTGATTTTGAGTATACCGTTGTACTTTTTGATACCGACAGGTAGCTTCATGGGCTATCATTCGCGATTCTTGCTTTGAACATTGCCTTATTTTTTAAAGCGCCCCAATTCTCTTTTTTCTACAATTGTTGTATCTTGGAATAGGGATAGCTGCCAGGTTGATCTGCACTTTTGGGTACCGAGCGTTTTGGGTCATTGTTCCCAAAATGTTTCTTGGATTGAAAAGGCATTGTTTCCCTTTAAATCTTTAATAATGTAATGCCACGACCATGTTGAGATATTCATTTGTGCTGTTCAACCTATTTTTTTTGACGGTCGGAGCTGTCGCCCAGAACGACCTTTTACTAAAGGATTATGATCCTGTTTCTATTTACAATGTGCCCATAACAAGGATTGAAAAGGCCAAATATCCGGTCATCGATTTTCACTCCCATGCCTATGCCAAGTCCGATGCGGAACTGCAAGAATGGGTAAAGACCATGGATCGTTTTGGGGTGGAGAAGACCATCATTTTGACCGGCCAGACCGGAAAGGCCTTTGATAGCATTTACGACATCTATTCTAAATATGACGATCATTTTGAGCTTTGGTGCGGCTTTGATTATACGGGATATCAGGAAAAGGGATGGACCCAAAAGGCCATTAAGGAATTGGAAAGATGTTTTAAAAAAGGGGCGAAAGGCATTGGCGAACTTGGCGATAAAGGGGCCGGGCTCAAAAATTCGAAACCGATTCCCGCCCCGGGAATGCATATTGATGATGAACGGATGATTCCGCTCCTAGAGAGATGCGGTCAGCTGGGCATGCCCGTCAATGTACACGTGGCGGATCCTTACTGGATGTATTTGCCCATCGACGAACATAATGATGGGATGATGAACGCTGCGACCTGGAAGATCGACACCAATAATAAAGACCTCTTGCTGCACGCCGCGCTGATCAATACTTTGGAAAATGCGGTAAGGGCTAACCCGGGCACTACCTTTATCGCCTGCCACCTGGCCAATTGTAGCCACGACCTTGAAATCTTGGGCAGGCTTTTCGATGCCTATGATAATCTCTATGCGGATATTGCGGCCCGTTATGCCGAAAATGCACCCGTACCCAGAAGAACTAAGGCCTTTTTTGAAAAGTATCAAGACCGGTTGGTCTATGGAACCGATATGGGCATGGATGCCTCGATGTACGAAACCACTTTTCGCATTTTGGAAACCGCCGACGAGCATTTCTACGGAAAGGAACTCTTTTCTTACCATTGGCCCCTTAACGGCCTGGATCTAAGCGATGCGACGCTTCAAAAAATGTACTATGAAAACAGCAAAAAAATCTTGAAATGAATTTGAACCATTGCCTTAGGTTCTATAGAAATTCATCTCATCCATATATTTCCAAACAGCATCGGGAAGCATGGGGCGTACATTTTTTCCCAGTTTGTGCTGTTCGCGGATAAAAGTGGCCGAAATTTCCATGATGGGGGCATCGATTCTGTGAATTTTCGGATGGTCTTGGAACAGCTCCGGGGTCGAACTCTCGGAGACCCGTGGATAAACGAAGAGTTCATGACGTTCCAAGATCAGCGCATAATTTTTCCATTTATGGAAACCGTTGAGGTTGTCTGCTCCCATGATCAAGCTAAAATGATATCCCTTGGGATACTTTTCCTCAAGATGCACCAAGGTATTGATGGTGAAATTGGGCTGGGGCAAATCGAATTCGATATTGCTGGGCTTCAGTTTGGGATAATCCTTGGTGGCTTCCACGACCATTTGGTACCTATGGTGGTCGGCCAAAAGGGTTTGTTTGGTTTTAAACGGACTTCTTGGGGTGACTACGAACCAGACCTCATCAAGCCCGGAAAATTCCACCATATGGTTGGCAATCACCATATGACCTATGTGTATGGGGTTAAAGGTGCCGAAGTATAAACCTGCCTTTTTCAAAATCAATCTATTTCTCGGTTACCCTCATTTTGTATGGGGTTGGAAGTCGCGATAAATTCCTTGACCAAGGCCTTGGATTCCTTTAAAGCGGTTTCCAAATCATAATTCTTGATTATTTTATCGAATTGTGGCGCTGTGGCCAGTTCAACCGAGGCTTTTGCGATGCGCATATTTATTTTATCGTCGCTCTCGGTACTTCTTTTTTTGAGCCTTATTTTCAATTCATCAACACTGGGGGGCTTTACAAAAACCGCCAGGGTTTGCTTGGGAAATTTCTTTTTGATGCGAAGTCCGCCGGCCACATCGATATCAAAAATCACATTTTTACCTTCGGCCCATAATCGCTCCACCTCACTTTTTAAGGTGCCGTAGAAATTGTCGCGATACACCTCTTCCCATTCCAGGAAATCATCGGCCTTGATATGGTTCTTAAACTCCGATATGGTCATGAAATAGTAGTGTTCGCCATGTTTTTCCTTCCCACGGCGCGGCCTGGTGGTCGCCGAGACCGAAAATGCCAGATTCAACTCGGGTTGCTCCAACAAATAACGCACTATGGTGGTTTTTCCGCTCCCGGAAGGTGCCGAGAATATGATCAGTTTACCTCCTTCCATCATAACACGTTGAGCATTTGTTCCTTTATTTTTTCCAACTCATCTTTCATTTGAACCACCAATTGCTGCATTGGGGCATAGTTGGCCTTTGAACCGATGGTATTGATTTCCCTTCCGATTTCCTGGGTGATGAATCCCAATTTTTTCCCGTTTGAATCGTCGGACAGCAAGGTGGAAGAAAAATAGTCGAGGTGGTTCGCCAAGCGCACTTTCTCTTCGGTTATATCGTATTTCTCCAAATAGTAGATGAGCTCTTGTTCAAATCGATTGGCATCGATTTCGGTTTTTAGATCGGCCACTGCTTTTTCCAAACGCTCCCTTACGGTCGCAAGACGTTCCGGATCCATTTCGATGACCTTTTGCAACAACGACTTTAATGTGGCCAGGCGATCAAGGAAATCGGTTTCCAAAGACTTGCCTTCTTCCGATCGGAACAGATTGATTTCAACCAACGCTTTTTCCAAGGCCTTCAGAATGGTGCGGTATTCCTCCTCATCGATATCCTCGCGTTCGGTTTTCAGGGCGTCGGGCATCCTAAGTGCCATTTCCATCAACCGGAGGTCGTCACCATCGGCGATGGCACGCAATTGCTTCATGTATTGCCTTATGGCCGACTCGTTTACCTGGGCAGTGGTTTCATCTCCTGTCAGTTCAATATACAGCCCAATGTCGATTTTCCCTCTTTGCAATGAATTTGCGATGAGCTTACGGAGTTCCAACTCCTTTTCGCGATAGGCGGAGGGCATGCGCACATTTAAGTCCAGACTTTTACTGTTGAGCGACTTCAATTCAACGGTAATCTTTTTGGTGGGAAGCTGTATCACATGCTTCCCGAACCCGGTCATGGATTGGATCATAAAAGGCGATTAAATTGGTGCAAAGGTAGTTAAATTTAAGGGTTTTTCTTTCGGTTGCCCTGTTTGTCGAACCGTTTGTTGAGCTGGGTTTCGCAGTGATACATGCCTAAACCGATTCCAATCAGCATGGCGAATAAAGAAATCAAAGGGGCCTCCTTTGGATAGATACCATAGGAAATAAGGCCGATAAGCAACAAGCTGATGCCCAAATAAAGGAACATCTTCGCTCCCAAGGCATTGGCGTAATCCCAAATTTCCTGGTTCGCCATACTCCTGCGGGTGCGATATCCGTAAAAATAGTTGATTTTTTTGGGAGGAAACCTTCGCCACAGCAGGCCGGACACAATAAAGATGATTGCCGTTATCGTTGCAGCGATAAAAAGTTCCCAGTCCAAACCACTATAGTTCCCTTACCCAGATGTTCCGATAACTGACGCGGCTGTTGTCGCCGTGGTCCTGCAGCATCAATGGTCCTTTACCGTGTGCGGGGTTTTTTGGCCAGCCGATGTAGGGGGTGGTTCCTTTTAATTCTATGTTATCCTGTACCAAGACCCCGTTGTGGATTACCGTAACGGTCCCCGATTTTATTTTTCCGCCCTCGGCATTGAATTCCGGGGCATGGTATATAATGTCATAGGTATTCCATTCCCCGGAGGGTACCGAGGCCATGGCAAGGGGTACCTGTTGTTTATAAATGGAAGCAACCTGCCCGTTCACATAGGTCGGGTTATCGTTCTGATCCAACACCTGCAATTCATATAAGCCGTCAAGAAAGATACCGCTGTTGCCGCGATTTTGGCCTTCACGTTGCACTTCCGCGGGAGAACGCCATTCAATATGCAACTGTATATCCCCAAATTGCTGCTTGGTTTGAATGTTCCCTGTTTTGTCGTTCACCGTCATGCTACCATCTTTGTTCAGGTGCCATTTGGCCGCCGTACTATCGACTGAGCTGATCCAGCCATCCAGGTTACTGCCGTCGAAAAGCACGATGGCATCGCTGGGGGGCATGCCGTTGGTTCCCGGAACGACCTTGGGCACCACGGGCTCATAAAACTCGGTTTCCTCCGGTGTTGTGGGCTCTGTGCCCATATATTCCTCATAAACGATTACCTCGTTGTCGATAGGTTCGGATTGCTCAACGGGTTGTTCCTTGGCTTTTTCCTGACAGGAAACAAGAACAACGGCAACAAATAGGGGAAGCAAATATTTTATTTTCATGATCATCAAAATTATTGGGTTGTATGAATTCTTAATTGGGTTAATTATTGTTTTGGTAAAATGATATGCGGACGGAACAGCTTACAGCTCCTTGATTTTTATGTTTCGGAACGATACCATGTCGCCATGATCTTGGAGGCCAATTTTTCCCGTGGGATGCTTTCCGAAATGGTCCCAATCGGCAAATTTTGATTTGGACACCATGTTTGACCATCCGGGATCATTGGTAGGAAAGGTGACGATTTCTTCCCCGTTCAAGGTTACACTGCCCTGATTGGTCTTGTGGTTGACCATGATCACCATGGTATTCCATTCTCCCACCGGTTTGGTGACATCTTTGGAAGGGCCGATCATATCGTACAAGGAACCCGCTTGGTGGGTGGTGCCCACTTTGGCGTCGGGATGTTTCTCATTGTCGAGCACCTGTATTTCAGGCCCGGTTTGATAGGCTTCGGGCAAGGAAGGCATTTCCATGACGCCCCAAAAGACACCGCTATTGCCGCCTTCGGAGATGCGCCAATCCAAGGATAGCTCAAAATCGGTAAAGTTCTTTGTGGTGACTAGATTATAGGCTTCCCCTTTTTTACGGTCTTTAGGTGGATATAGCACCATTGCCCCGTCTTCCAACTTCCAGTGGTCTGAAACACCGTCCTTCAAATATTCTTTCCACCCATCAAAAGAAGTGCCATCGAAGAGGATGGTCCATTCTGCTTCCTGGGCCGACTTTTCAGCCATGGGCGTTGATTCCACTACCAGCTCTTCCTTGGTATTTTCGGTTTTGCCCTTGCATCCTAAAATTAAGGTTGCTAGCAATGAGGTCATGATGAGTTTTGTCATTGTCGTATGGTATTATCGGTTGCTGGTTCGCAAAAGGTTAAAAGAGCTTTTGTGTGCTGTTGCCTTCCCAAGGTACTACATTTAGAGGCCCAATATTTTTTTGAGCATGGCTTTATCAACTGCCGCCCCTGCAAAATCATCGAAAGTTTTTTCGGTGGCTTCGATAATATGGTCCTGTATAAATTTAGCGCCTTCCCTTGCCCCTTGCTCCGGGCTTTTGATACAGCATTCCCATTCCATCACCGCCCATACATCGCAACCATATTGGGTCAGTTTGGAGAAAATCGTCTTGAAATCGATTTGCCCATCTCCCAACGACCGATATCGTCCGGCCCGATTGCCCCAGTCGTTATAGCCCCCAAAAGCTCCTTTTTTGCCAGTGGGGTTAAATTCCGAATCCTTGACATGGAACGATTTGATGAATTGGTGGTAATGATCGATATAGCTGATGTAATCTAACTGTTGCAAGACAAAATGGCTTGGGTCGTAGAGGATATTGACCCGTTTGTGGTTGCCCGTGGCTTTCAGAAAGCGTTCAAAGGTATCTCCATCGTGAAGGTCTTCCCCCGGATGTATTTCATAACAAACATCCACCCCCTCTTTGTCAAAATGGTTCAGTATCGGCAGCCATCTTTTGGCCAGTTCTTCAAAGCCCATTTCCACCAAGCCGGCCGGGCGTTGCGGCCAGGGATGCCAGGTATGCCATAACAGTGCCCCGGAGAACGTGGCATGGGCGCCAATGCCCAAGCGCCGGCTCGCGGTCGCCGCTTTCTTCACCACGTCGACGGCCCATTCGGTACGCGCTTTAGGGTTGTTCCTAACACGTTCTGGAGCAAAGCCATCGAACATTAGGTCATAGGCGGGATGCACGGCAACCAACTGCCCCTGTAAATGGGTAGAAAGCTCGGTGATCTCCAAACCATAGCTGTTCACCTTCCCCTTCAACTCATCGCAATAGGTTTGACTTTCAGCGGCCTTGTCCAAATCGATCAAAAAACTTTCCCAAGTTGGTATTTGGATTCCCTTGTACCCCAAATCCGAGGCCCATTTGCACATCCCGTCCAAAGAATTGAATGGGGCTTTGCTATCTACAAACTGGGCTAGAAATACGGCAGGTCCTTTTATTGTTTTCATTTTTACGGTGCTTATGGTTTTTGTTATCTATTTGTATGTGGTGGTATTTTAATAATAAACCCTATATTTAATACCTCAAAATCGCTCCCAATGCCTTCGACTTCGGGAAGTCATAAATATAGGAAAACCAGCAGAATTAATACAAGAAATAAGCATGAATCAGGAAGAGCAGTATGATGCCATTGTGGTCGGAACCGGAATAAGCGGGGGATGGGCGGCAAAGGAATTATGTGAAAAAGGCTTAAAGACTTTGGTTTTGGAACGCGGGCGCATGGTAAAGCACATAGAAGATTACCCGACCATGAACGACGATGTTTGGGATTATGCCCTAAGAGGGGAGCTTTCCACCGAGGACCAAAAAAAATACCATGTACAAAGAAGGGTCAATTGGGCGCCCAAAGCGGATGATAAACATTTCTTCGTAAACGATTTGGAACATCCTTATGTCGAAATCAAGCGCTTCGATTGGATTCGAGGATATCAAGTGGGCGGACGGTCGCTCACCTGGGGCCGTCAGAGTTACCGCTGGAGCGATCTTGATTTTGCGGCTAACTTAAAAGAGGACATCGGGGTCGATTGGCCAGTGCGTTACAAGGATATAGCCCCTTGGTACGACAAAGTGGAGGAATATATCGGGGTCAGTGGACAAAACCTCGGTTTGAGCCAATTGCCCGATGGCAAGTTTCAGCCTGCAATGGATTTAAATTGCGTGGAGCAGGATTTCCAGGAATCGGTGGCGAAGGAATTCACCGACGGTCGGTTGATAACCATTGGAAGGGTGGCCCATATCACCGATAAGGATGCCCAATTTGAAGGTCGCGGCGCCTGCCAAAATAGGAATCGCTGTAGGCGCGGCTGTCCGTTCGGAGGCTATTTCAGCAGCAACTCTTCCACTTTGCCGGCCGCGGAAAGAACAGGGAACATGACCCTCAGGCCCAATTCTATCGTTTATGAAGTGATTTATGATGAGCAGCGAAAAATGGCCACCGGGGTGAGGGTCATCGATGCGGAAACCCATGAGAAGTTGGAGTTTAAGGCCAAGGTGATTTTTCTATGTGCTTCGGCCATGGCATCGGTGGGCATTTTATTGCAGTCGAAGTCTGCACGTTTTCCCAATGGCCTTGGTAACGACTCCGATGCTTTGGGAAGGGCTATCATGGATCATCATTACAAATTGGGGGCGACGGCGAAAGTCGAGGGCCATTTGAACAAATACTATAAGGGACGTCGACCAAACGGTTTCTATATCCCGCGCTTTGTGAACCTGGATGAAAAGACCAAACGGGAAGGCTATCTTCGTGGTTTCGGATATCAGGGAACCGCCAGTCGCGAAGACTGGTCGACGTCGGTTGCTGAAATGGGCTATGGGGCAGGTCTTAAGGAAAGCATTCTTAAACCGGGACAGTGGCAGATCGGGGTGACCGGTTTCGGGGAATTTCTTCCTTATGATGACAACCGGGTGACCCTGAGCCCAACGGAAAAGGACCAATGGGGCCTCCCCCAATTGGCATTCGATGTGGAGTTCAAAGAAAACGAATACCGCATGCGTGAAGACATCAAAAGCGAAATCGTGGCCATGTTCAAGGCAGCCGGGTTCAAAGATGTCCAGTCTTATGACGAAACCACCGGACCGGGGTTGGGCATTCATGAAATGGGCGGTGCCAGAATGGGACATGATCCCAAGACCTCCATTTTGAACAAGGACAACCAAATTCATTCGGTGCCCAATGTATACGTGACCGACGGAGCGTTCATGACCTCTTCTAGCTGCGTCAATCCTTCCCTAACCTATATGGCCTTTACAGCAAGGGCCGCAAACCATGCCGCCAACGCATTTAATTTGGGGAAATTCTCCTAAACAAATTCTATATCAATGGACAATGCGTCAGCTAGAAGTATGTGGGGTGATTTTTTGGATGCCCATTTGGAATATGCCTTTGTAGAGGCGCCAAAAGTGATTCGGTTGCACCAAAACGACAAAGAAGCTACCCGATATGTGCAGATGGTGGCAAAGGGAATTAAAAAAGCGGTCTCCCATTCGCTTTTGGTACTGCAGTACAGAAAGGAACCCTTGCCCAGAATCGGAGATTTTATCGTGCTGGTCGATGGTGAAGAAAAAGCGCAGTGCATCGCAAGGACCACTTCGGTAAATTTGAGACCTTTTTTCAGCATTAACGAGGCCTATGCAAAGTTGGATTGGGTAGGTGAAAACGGACTGGCCCATTGGAAAACCGAGCATTGGGAAAGGTATGCCCAGGAGTTGGAACCCTACGGCCGCGTTCCAAGGGAAAGCATGATCGTCGTTTGCCAAGCGTTCGAAAAGGTTTTCTGATCACAGACCCCCAATACTTTGGGAATCTGCATCAAAAACTTCGCCTTTTAGGGCCTAACCATTTGACAAGAACCCCAACGGTCCCTATCATGGGCCATTGGGGTTCTTCTTTCCATTTTCGCCGGTTCGCGCAATCATGGTTCTTAAAGCCTATTTCTCAAGATCTATCCATACGTTACCTTTTTTATTCGATTCAACGGTGGCCTCGATAAAATTCATGCCTCGAACCCCGTCGATCATGGTGGGGAATTCGCCGTCATTGTATTTATTGCCCCGAATCGCCCTGGCGGCGCCCAAATAAATATTCGCCATGGAATCGAAGATACCCTCTGGATGTCCTGGAGGCAACTTGGTGCCATCCAAAGACAATTTGCTGTTATAGGCATGACCCGGCTTGTAGATCTGGGTGGGTTTCGTGTCGCTCAAAAGGTAAAGAAAGTTCGGATTTTCCTGTTCCCATCTGAAAGCCCCTTTCTCACCGTAAATGGCAATGGCAAGTCCGTTTTCCTCCCCGGTGGCCACCTGGCTGCTTCGAATCACGCCCTTTACATAATCGCCCACGCGGATCAAGACCGTGCCATCGATATCCATTTTATTGTCTTTGTACAGATAATTGAAATCGCATAAGATCGATTTGATCTTGAGTCCCGTGGTATATTCCACCAAATTGAAGGCATGTACCCCTATATCCCCGATGCAGGAACTGATGCCTGCCTTTTTTGGATCTAAGCGCCATACCGAGGAACGTTTTTTCTTGTCATGGATAATGGTGTTGATCCAGCCTTGGTAATAGCGGGCATCTACCTTATGGATTTTACCCAGGGCCCCTGCCTTGATCATTTCACGCATCTGGCGCACCATGGGGTAACCGGTATAGGTATGGGTAAGGGCAAAGACGGTACCTGCCTTTTTGTGGGCTTTCTGAAGGATCTTGGCCTCTTCCAGGGTAGTGGTCATGGGTTTTTCACAGATCACGTGGAATCCATTTTCAAGGAGCTTCAGCGCCATTGGAAAATGCAAAAAATTAGGGGTAAGCACCGAACATACCTGAATACGCTTGTTCGCGGGAAGTTTCATTTCTTCCGTAATTAAGGTGTCAAAATCAGGATAAATCCGATCTGTGGGAACGTCTATTTCCTTGGCGAAGGCCATGTTGTCCTTAAAATCTGGATTGAACACGGCGCCCACAATTTGATAGTTGTCATTGATATGGGAGGCGACCCTGTGCAGCACTCCGATGAGGGAATCACCGCCCCCTCCTAAAATTCCCATTCTAATTTTCTTTGGCATGGATTGTAATTTTTGAAATATTAAGAAATTATGATTTTCAATTTATATAAAAATTCTAAGACTTATAAGCGATTTGCTCATTTTTAAACAAAAGCGCGAACAAAAGCATTACCACAACCGCGAAGGCAGCTGGATAGTGCCATATCGATAGCCAGTCGTGGCCTTTATCCGCCAAGAGATAGGCATTTGTAATTCTTCCGGCGAACCAAAATCCGATCAGCATCCCGACGCCATAAGTGGCCAGGGTAATCAACCCTTGTGCGGCGCTCTTATAGGTCGGACCGGCTTTGCTGTCGGTGTAGATTTGGCCCGACACGAAGAAAAAATCATAACAAACACCATGCAGTGCAATGCCAATGATCAGTAAATAGGTCAGTGAGCCCGAATCACCATAGGCGAAGAGCGCATACCGCAAGGCCCAGGCGAACATGGCGACCAAGATGGTATTCTTAAAACCGAATCTTTTAAAGAAAAATGGCAACAACAGCATAAAAAGGATTTCCGATATCTGCCCAATGGTCATTTTCCCCGCGGGATTTGAAACACCCACTTCCCCCAAAAACTGCCCGGCATGCTGGTAGTAAAAAGCCAAGGGGATGCATATCAATACGGAAGCCAAAAAGAAAATCAAAAAGTTTCGATCCTTCAAAAGGGCCAAGGCCTCCAGACCCAATATTTCGGAAAGTGTAATTTTTTTGGCGCGGTCTGCCCTTGGTGGGGTCTTGGGCAAAGTGAAGCTGAAAACCCCCAGGATGCCGGAAGATATGGACGACATTAAAAATGTATTTCTCAAAATGCCATCGGCAATGCCTTCTTGGGAATCCCAGCCAAAAAAGCTGATCAACAACCCTGCAGTGATCCAGCCCAAGGTCCCGAAAACACGGACAAAAGAAAATTCCTTGGCCGGGTCTTTCATTTGATTGAACGATACCGAGTTTACCAAAGCGAGCGTAGACATGTACATGACCATATAAGCCAGCAGATATGGGAAGAAAAATGAAAAATCGTCGGTGGAGTACAGCAGATACATCAACACGGCGCCCATCAAATGAAGTGCCCCCAAGATACGTTCGGCATTGAAATAGCGATCGGCGATCAAACCGATCACGAAGGGGGCAAGGATGGCGCCCCAAGACTGCGTGGAATAGGCAAGGCCTATTTCCGGATCGGAAGAGTTCAGTGTGTTGGGCAAATAGATCCCCATGGTGACAAACCAGCTGCCCCAAATAAAAAATTCCAAGAACATCATCACGGAAAGCTGTACGCGGATCGAATTTTTCATTGGCCTTTACTTTATCGTTTATAGTAGATATAATCCAATGGGATAGGTTCAAGGCCGTTGGCCCTGAAGTCCATCGCAATCTGTCCCCTGTGGTGCGTTGAATGGTTCACAATATGAAAGAGGATATCTTTCAGGGTATCCGTAAAAAGCCTGCCTTCGGAATTTTCATAGTCGATGCGTTTGTCAAAATCTTCAATATCCGCATTGGTGATGATTTCAAAGGAAGCCCTTTGGTTTTCGTAGTGTATGTCGCCCCAGGCCTTTACCTCATGAAGCTCAAATACGCCATATTGAGGCGTCTTGCCCAAGGCGCGGGCATTCCATATATGGTGCGCATTGAGCACATGGCTAAAGAGTTCCATACTCTTTGCAGGTACTTTTTCCATCGTATTGCAAGCCTCGATCAGTTTTTTGTTGCAGTAGAAATTATAATCGAAGAGTTGGTTGATAAAGACTTTCACTTGGTCGAATGTATATTTAAGGTTTGGCGTTACTGCATTTGTGATGCCGCTTTAAGCATCAGATCCCTAGTAGCAATGATCCCGGCTTCCTCGGAAATCTCGTTTCCTTCATATTCCACCCCAATAAATCCTGAATAGCCGGCATCCTTGACAATTTGGAGCATTTTCACGTAATCGATTTCCCGTTCGTTCCCGGCATCATCAAAATCATGGGATTTGGCGCTCACCGCTTTGGCAAACGGCATCAATTCGGAAACCCCCTTATATATATCGTACATTTCCTCACAACCCGCGCCATTGGCTTTGCGCTTCACACAGAAATTACCGAAATCGGGCAAAGTGCCACAGTTGTCCATACCCACCATTTCCATCACTTCTGCCAACATGGCCGCATTGGAGGATAAGCCACCATGGTTTTCGACAATAACATTGATGTTCTTGTCTTTTGCATAAGTGGCGAGTTTGGTAAGGCCATCGACTGCGTTTTTCTGCCACTCGTCGGGCACGTTGCTTCCGGCAAGATTTACCCGAATGGCATGGCATCCCATTGCTGCGGCTGCGTCTACCCATTTATAATGCCTTTCCACGGCTTCGGTTCGCTCCTTGGGATCGTCTACCGCCAAATTCCCTTGTCCATCGATCATGATCAAGACATTCTTCAACCCGTATTTTTGGGCTTCCGCATTCGATTTTGCGACGAACGCGGCCATGGCCTCTGGGGAGTAACCCGCTTCCTCGAGCTCGGGATTGTATAACTGGCTCACATATTCCAAACCGGTAAATCCCCAATTTTTTGCCTTCTCCGCGAAGGTATAGGGGTCAACCCCATTTTCCCGGATCATTTTGTGGATACTCCATTGTGCCAGCGACAATGTAAAGAAAGGTTCCACTGTTTGTGCTGTCACATTTTGTTGGGCGGCATCTTGCGATTCCGATTTTTTCGACTCCTTGCAAGCGGTTAATCCCAGAATACAAAGGGCAATTCCCACCCGGGTACCGTTCAAAATAAAATTTCTGCGCTTCATCATGGCAATGGTTGTATGTCTTTGGAAATTTTTTAAATCACTATTGCTTTTGGCGTTAATGCTTATCAGTCAATAGATTATAAATTTTGAATAGGAATCTGGCGCCTAGGTGTAATTGCCAAATCCCTGTATTAGTTACGGTTAAGCAAAGATTTCTTCATGGGGAACCGCGTTTAAATGTAGAAAATTAAATTAATATTTAATAAATTTAGGATCTAAACAATTCGATACATGAGCAAATTTTATTACAATGAAGAACAGGGATCGTATGATGCGATTGTTGTGGGTACCGGGATCAGTGGAGGCTGGGCGGCCAAGGAGCTTTGCGAAAACGGACTGAAAACCCTTGTTTTGGAACGTGGGAGAATGGTAAAGCACATAGAGGATTATGAAACCGCCAACATGGATGATTGGGATTTTCCGCTAAAAGGGGAAATCACGGTAGAAGAAAAGGCCAAACAATTGAAGCAATCCAGAACGGGTTATACGACCAATGCGGCAAGCAAAATGTGGTTCGTCAATGATTTGGAACATCCTTATAATGAAACAAAGCGATTCGATTGGATGCGTGGCTATCATGTGGGTGGGCGTTCATTACAATGGGGCCGCCAGACTTACCGATGGAGCGATATCGATTTCACGGCCAACCAACGTGAGAAAATCGCGGTCGATTGGCCCGTGCGCTACAAGGATATTGCCCCTTGGTACGAAAAGGTAGAGAATTTTATCGGCGTAAGCGGGGAACCCTTAGGTCTGCCACAATTGCCCGATAGCAATTTTTTGCCGATGATGGATCTGAATTGTGTGGAACAACATTTTCGTGAGAAAGTTGCTGAAAATTTTGACGGTCGCGTGGTGACTGCGGGAAGGGTGGCCCATTTGACCGGAAACAAGGAATTTGATGGACGTAGCCATTGTATGTATCGCAACCGCTGTATCAGGGGCTGTCCGTTCGGCGCTTACTTTAGCAGTCTTTCGTCGACGTTGCCGGCTGCGGAGAGGACCGGTAACATGACCCTAAGACCTGATTCCATTGTACATGAAATCATCTACGACCCCAATACCAAAAAAGCAACTGGGGTAAAGGTTATCGATAGGGTGACCAAAGAAGCCTTCGAATTTAAGGCCAAGGTTATTTTCCTGTGTGCTTCGGCGATTGCTTCGACTTCTATTTTAATGCAATCGAAATCGGATCGTTTTCCAAACGGAATGGGTAATGACTCGGACCAATTGGGAAGAAATATCATGGACCACCATTTGGGCGTTGGGGCTCAAGGAAAGTTCGACGGCTTCGACGACAAATATTATAAGGGAAGAAAGCCCAATGGCATCTATCTACCACGATTCAGGAACCTGGGCGGTGATTCCAATCGTTCCGATTACAAACGTGGTTTTGGCTATCAAGGGAGCGCCTCGAGGGGTAATTGGGAAGATTCGGTTGCCGAGCTGTCCCATGGCAAGGATTTGAAGGATGCTTTGCTCAAACCTGGAGGGTGGACTTTCGGAATGGGTGGTTTTGGTGAAGTACTGCCCTATGAAGACAATAGAATGACTTTGGATTATGACAAATTGGATGGTTGGGGTTTGCCTACTGTAACATTTGATGCAGAATTCAAGGAAAATGAATGGAACATGCGGAAGGACATGAAGGAATCTGCGGTCGAAATGCTTGAAAAAGCAGGCCTTCGCGATGTAGAACCTTTTGACCGACCAGGAGCTTTGGGTCTTGGCATTCATGAAATGGGTACCGCACGTATGGGCAGGGACCGGGAGACCTCTGTGCTTAACGGCAACAATCAGGTTCATGATGTCCCCAATGTTTATGTGACCGATGGGGCCTTTATGACCTCAGCGAGTTGTGTGAACCCTTCATTGACCTATATGGCATTCACCGCAAGGGCAGTGGATCACGCCGCAAAAGAACTTAAAAAAGGAACAATATAATGGATAGAAGAAAAGCACTTAGGAACATGGGTCTGGCCATGGGATACACCATAGCCACCCCAACATTGCTCGGGATCGTACAAAGCTGTAAAAAGGAGATAACCTTGGCTTGGACCCCGGAATTTTTCACCCTGGACCAAGGATTGGCCGTTTCACGGCTCGTCGATATCATTTTGCCAAAAACCGATACGCCGTCGGCCTCGGAAATGCAAGTGGATGTCTTTATCGACCGATTTGCGAACCAGGCCATGGAGCCGCAGCAAAAAGATTTTATGAAAATGGCTATGGGCAAATTCTTTGATAAGGCCCTTAAAGAGGCAGGCAAGGAAAAGATCGGGGATTTGACGGATAAGGAATTGGAAGCCACTTTGGCTGAGGCCCTGAAGGTGACCAAGGATGAAAAATTGGGAAATATGGAAGCCATCCAAAGCTATAACAACGCCATATTGGAAGGCAATGAACCGACTCTCGATGAAGGTATATCCCGTTATGCTTTCGCCGACAATTTTCGACAAATGACGATCTGGGGCTACAAAACTTCGGAATACGTTGGGGAAGAGGTATTGGCATACTTACCGGTCCCAGGGGAATATATCGCTTGTGACGATTTACAGGAATTAACAGCAGGGAAAGCCTGGTCGATATAAACAGCTATTTTGAAAAGAAGAAATTTTATACAAAAATCAGCCCTCACCGGTGGTGCCTTATCATTGGGCGGGGCTTTTTCCTATGCCGCCGGAGCATACGATTCGACCAAACATCAGTTCAACCTCAAATATGCCCCTCATTTAGGCATGTTCAAGGCGCATGCTGGGGAAGATCCAATTGCACAGATCAATTTTATGGCAGACCAGGGCTTTACGGCCTTCGAGGACAATGGAATGATGGGCAGGGACATTGCCATGCAGACCAAGATAGGAGAAACACTCGCGCGCCATAAGATGACCATGGGCGTCTTTGTGATCGACAAGGGAGGAAATATGGGGAATACCCTTGCGGCCGGCAAGCAAGAATACGTGGATATCTTTTTAGACGGCTGCAGAAAGGCCGTTGAGGTGGCCAAGCGGGTGAATGCCAAGTGGATGACCGTTGTACCCGGAGGGTTTGACCGGGATTTGCCTATCGGGATCCAGAATGCCAATGTGATCGAGGCGCTGCGCAAAGGGGCGGAAATTCTTGAACCCCATGGACTCGTCATGGTACTTGAGCCGCTCTCCGACTCGCCGGATCTGTACTTGCGCACTTCGGAACAGACATACTTGATTTGCAAAGGTGTCAACAGCCCTTCCTGTAAAATTCTGTACGACATTTATCATATGCAGAAAAACGAAGGGCATCTGATACACAATATGGACCTATGCTGGGAGGAAATCGCCTATATTCAGATTGGGGATAACCCCGGTAGAAAAGAGCCCACCACTGGCGAAATCAACTATAAGAATGTCTTCAAATATATTCACGGTAAAGGTTTCCAAGGGGTGCTCGGGATGGAGCATGGCAATTCCATGGAGGGCAAGGCCGGGGAACAATCCGTGATCGATGCCTATAAGGAAGTGGATGCGTTTATCTAGGGGTGGTGGGACCATATACTCTTGCCTTAGTTCGTTTCCTGTCCAGTGTATAGCAACCTATCTTATCATGCGACCTCATGTGCTCGGCATTTGACCATAGGGTTCGATAGCTCACATTGAAGTTTCTTCCAAAACACCAAATTTATCCCAGGGACGTCGTTTTGGGATTCCTTGCCCCGACCTTTTGCATCCATAGATTAAAACGATACTTCACTGTAAATATCTCGGCACTTTAATCCTTTAGAATACCGTTTAACGGATGTATTTCGTCGTTGTGATGTCATTTGTCGAAAAAATCGAGGTTTTCGATGTACTGCACGGCAGCCATGTAAGATTTGATCCGCAATTGCCGTTCTTTGGGTATGAACCCCTATTTCTACCTACTATTTGGCTATGTAGCCTTGTTATTGATTTCAAAAACGGCGTATCGGATTTATCTGAAAAAATCCACGCCTTTTCGATCGATTTAACCTGGCTTATAGGAGCATCGGTGCGCAATCAAGAAATTGACCTGAGCTTCCTATGGATGTGTTACCCGTTACCTGATTGGTAAAAATTTGGGAATAAATTTAGGTATTTCTTGAGGGAGTGTAATTTTTTTAATAAAAATGCGTTTTTTTCATAGGTACGGTAATCTTTTTCTGAACATTCACCGTATTTATAAAGAGTTTCCTTTCTAATGGGGCATATTATGGACAATTATATCCTTATTTTGATGATTTACATTGCAGCTTATTCGTCTGCCATGGCACTTCGTCCTTATTTCAAAAAATAGACCGCTTCTGCCTTGGTGGCATGACGGCCAAATGGGAAACGGTCCATTTCCCAATTAACTTCCTACCGCATCATTTTCCCTATTTATTGCTTAGACCCAGTTTTGATATTTGAACGGTTTATGCCGGGCTTTGCGCTTGTTTAGTGGCGTATGAACGTAAAAAAACCGGCATATGCCGGTTTTTTATGCTTCATTATTGCTCCAGGGGTCAAGATCCGCACATCAAACAATCGTCATCTGCCTGGCCTTCTTTGGCCTTGGCGATCATGGCTTTCATTTCCTCTTCGGTCATGGGTTCCACTTCAATTTCAGAAGCCGACATCATCGGAGCAGGCTCCATTTTAAGGGCCGCCGAGGCATCAGCAGCGGGTGGGGTGGCCGCTGCCACTTCGGCTTCGGCCGCAACGCTGACGGGCACTTCTTTTTTCTTGGTGTTGTCCAAGGTGAATTTAATGGCATCGACCGCTGCTTTGGTCCTCAAATAGTACATGCCGGTCTTCAAGCCACTTTTCCAGGCATAAAAATGCATGGAAGTAAGTTTGGAATAGTTGGCATTTTCCATGAACAGGTTCAGCGACTGGCTTTGATCAATGAAGTACCCACGTTGCCTACTCATATCGATAATGTCTTTCATGCTCAATTCCCAGACGGTTTTGTAGAGTTCCTTGATATCGGCTGGAATCGCTTCGATATGCTGTATCGAACCGTTTGCGCGCATCAATTCCTGTTTAAGGTTTTCGTTCCAAAGCCCAAGGCCGACCAGATCTTCCAAAAGGTGCTTGTTCACTACGATGAACTCTCCGGATAACACCCTTCGCGTATAGATATTGGAGGTATAGGGTTCAAAACATTCGTTGTTTCCCAAGATTTGGGAGGTAGAGGCGGTTGGCATCGGCGCGACCAACAATGAATTACGTACCCCGTGTTTTTTTACATCCTTGCGCAACTTGGCCCAATCCCATCGGCCCGATAGTTCCTCATCTTTGATGTTCCAAAGGTTGTGTTGGAACAAGCCCTGGGAAATGGGCGAGCCTGCATAAGAGGAGTAAACCCCTTCTTCCTTGGCAGCTTCCATAGAGGCGGTAACCGCGGCAAAATAGAGGGTTTCAAAAATCTCCTGGTTGAGTTTTTTGGCCTCATCACAGGTAAAGGGCAATCGCAGCATGATAAAGGCATCGGCCAAACCTTGTACGCCGAGTCCGATTGGTCTATGGCGCATATTGGAATTTTCCGCTTCCTTGACCGGATAATAATTTCTATCGATGACCCTGTTCAAGTTTTTGGTGACCCGTTTGGTGACCCTGAAAAGTTCTTTATGGTCGAATTCGCCATTTTTTATAAACATGGGCAAGGCAATGGATGCCAAGTTACAAACGGCAACCTCATCTGGGGAGGTATATTCCAAAATTTCGGTGCAGAGGTTGGAAGATCGAATGGTCCCCAAGTTCTTTCTGGTTGCTTTTTCGATTGGCGGCATCTTTATAGAGCATATAAGGCGTGCCGGTCTCGATTTGTGATTCCAGTATTTTTTCCCATAATTCCCTTGCCTTTACGGTTTTCCTACCTTTCCCCTTTTCCTCGTAGCCCAGGTAAAGCGCTTCGAAAGCCTCACTATGGTTGGTGAACAGGCCCGGACATTCGTTGGGGCACATGAGGGTCCAATCTTCATTGTTTTCCACCCTTTTCATAAAAAGATCCGGAATCCACATGGCATAGAAAAGGTCACGAGCCCTCATTTCTTCCTTCCCATGGTTTTTCTTCAAGTCAAGAAAATCGTAGATATCGGCATGCCATGGTTCGACATAAATGGCAAAACTGCCTTTCCTTTTTCCACCGCCTTGATCCACATATCTTGCGGTATCGTTGAATACTTGCAGCATGGGAACGATTCCGTTGGAAGTACCGTTTGTGCCTGCGATATAAGATCCGGTCGCCCTGATGTTATGAATGGATAATCCGATGCCCCCAGCAGACTGCGATATTTTGGCCGTTTGTTTCAAAGTATCGTAAATACCGTCGATACTATCATCTTTCATGGCCAATAGGAAGCAAGACGACATCTGTGGTTTTGGGGTCCCCGAATTGAAAAGGGTGGGGGTGGCATGGGTAAAAAACTTCTTGGACATGAGCTCATAGGTTTCCACCACCGACTCCAAATCGTCGAGGTGGATGCCTACTGCGACGCGCATCAGCATATGTTGTGGACGTTCCGCGATATTGCCGTTCAATTTTAATAAGTAAGAACGCTCCAAGGTTTTAAAGCCGAAGTAATCGTACCCGAAATCCCTGTTATAGATGATCGTCGAATCCAATTGATCTGCGTTTTCCGCGATAACGGCATAGACCTCATCAGACAATAGGGGCGCTTTCTTTCCTGTTCTGGGATTCACATATTCGTACAGGTCCTTCATGGTCTCCGAGAACGACTTTTTGGTGTTCTTGTGAAGGTTGGAGACCGAAATACGGGCCGCCAATTTGGCGAAATCGGGATGGGTAGTGGTCATGGTGGCCGCGATTTCCGCTGCCAAATTATCCAATTCAGAGGTGGTTACCCCATCGTAAAGTCCTTCGATAACGCGCATGGATACCTTTATGGGGTCTACGCGCTCATTGAGGCCATAACATAATTTACGAACCCTTGCCGTGATCTTATCGAACATCATCGGCTCTTTTCTGCCATCTCTTTTTAGTACGAACATTTTACTCCTGTGTTTTTGGTGATACGTTATTCGGGCCAAGTATGGGGGCGTACCTGGCCTATTGGAATTTTAAGCAAAAGGTCCTTTTTGGGAACCTCTATGAAATCTTGTTTAAAAATCGGCGTCGAAGCTGATTTTTTGGGCGTCGGTGTCTTTTTCCTTGTTGAGTATGCCTGCCTTTTGGTATTCCGAAACGCGTTTCTCAAAGAAGTTGGTTTTTCCCTGTAGGGAAATCATATCCATAAAATCGAATGGATTGGTTGAATTGTATACCTTTTCACACTCGAGCTCCACCAACAACCGATCGGTGACAAATTCCAAATATTGGGTCATCAGCTTTGAATTCATGCCGATAAGGCTGGCCGGAAGCGATTCTGTAATGAATTCCCTTTCGATGTTCAAGGCATCTACCAAAATTTCGGTGATGCGCTTTTTGGATACTTTGTTTCTCAGGTGTTTGTTGTGCAGATGTACCGCGTAATCGCAATGCATGCCCTCATCTCGCGAAATCAATTCATTGGAAAAGGTAAGGCCGGGCATCAATCCTCTTTTCTTGAGCCAGAAGATCGAACAGAAGGCTCCCGAAAAAAAGATGCCCTCTACCGCAGCGAAAGCAATCAATCTTTCCGCAAAACTGGGAGAATCGATCCATTTCAATGCCCAATCGGCCTTTTTCTTGATGGCCGGAAAGTTTTCAATGGCTTTGAACAGGATGTTCTTTTCTTTTTCATCCTTCACGTAGGTGTCGATCAAGAGGGAATAGGTCTCTGAATGGATGTTTTCCATCATGATTTGGAAACCATAGAAGAATTTGGCTTCGGCATACTGGACTTCACTGACAAAATTTTCGGCCAGGTTCTCATTTACGATACCATCGGAGGCGGCAAAGAAGGCCAAGATATGTTTGATGAAATATCGTTCGTCGTCATTCAATTTATTGTTCCAATCGGTGGCATCCTGGTGCAGGTCTATCTCCTCCGCCGTCCAAAAGCAGGCTTGACATTTTTTGTACCATTCCCAAAGGTCATGATGTTTTATGGGGAAAATAACAAAGCGGTCATCGTTTGCTTCCAAGATCGGCTCAATGGCTTTAGACATAATTCTTTTAGATTTTAAATGATATAATGAGAAGGTGAAAAATACCTCTGTGCTGGGATTAACAAAGATTGAAAAATAGAAGGGATTTATAAAGCTTGTTTTAGGAATATGATCACAAAGTTTTTAACACAAGATGTTGAAATGTAGCCTCGCAAGTGATGTTTGTTGCCATTTCCACCGCAAACGAATTAACATTAATTTTACACTTTCCTTCAAAAAAAAATAAACCGAGAAGTATTGTTTTTATATACTTTTCGGTTTAATAATAGCGCCTTTTTTGGTATTTAAAATTACGGCAGGCTCAACCAATCGACCATGTTGAGTCCTTTTCAATAATTATCTTTAAGACCTGGAATACAATTTTAAATGGTCAAGGACATGACAATTAAATAAAGCCCTATCGCCATGACACACAAAAACACGATCGTGCTTCCTTTTATTTTTCCTAGCAGTAATTTTTCTTCCATTTCCTTGTGTATTAAAATTTTAATTGGCCTTAAAAACCCATTTAGTATCTTTTGGTAGTGAGGTTACAGCAGTAAGTTTCTCTTCCTTATAATAGGAATGCTTATTGTTTTCTCCTTCTCCCCAGTCTACATATATTCGCGGGCCGTCAAATTCTCTTTTTACCAAGTTCCATCCAGGTTTCAATTGCAGATCGTATACGGTGGTTATATCAAAGTCTTTTCCCTCTCCATACCTGTTTTCCTTAACACACCTCCCACTAGCCGAAGTTTCTCCACTGGCATAGAACCATTCCAGTCGATATCCGGGTATATCATGATAATGAGACAGCATTGGATTCCATTTGTCTATGAGCTCAATTGCGGACGCCATTAAAAGCCGCCCAATAAGCTGACCGTTTATCTCGATACTGATGTATCCATTCATAACACCGGTATTGGAATTGCTATAATCAATCTTACCCTTGCCTCCAAAATAGCCGCAACCCAACCATCTGTCATCTTTTATACCCGGACGCGTTGTAACTTTAGCCGGTAGTTGTATTTCAAAACTTCCATCGGCTTTTACGGTGCCGATCTTTTTTTTATTTCCAGGATCACGTTGGTAACGAGTTAAACCAGCCATCACAACATCTGCCTCCCCATAGGACCAGTTATCAAATTTTTTGGCATTGCTTTTACTAATAATGTATCCCTCGAAATCTTTTTTTGAATTATCGGGTTTTTGGGTCTTTTCTTGTTTTTCAATGTTGAGTTTCTCCCTATCTACGTTACCTTGGGCTTCCATGGCCTCTGCCTGTTGCATGATTATTTTTACTTGTGCACTGTTCATAACGCTGTCCAATTGTTGTTGGGCTTCCATGCTCTTATTCTCCATATCCTCGACCATTTTTTGTTGCTCCGGGGTTTGGCCCTTACAACTTAGGGCGACTAATACCAACGCCATTACCAAGTACTTTGCTGATGCTCTCATATCACTGTGTTTTTAAAATTAATTCTCCTTTTTTGTTGGATACCACGTTAGCCTTTCCCAAACCCAAGTCCAATTGGTCCCCAGCGGAATACCGAATGCTTGGGAGTATCCTATTACTTGATAAATAGGGTTGGTCGGTGTACATGATAATAGTGCTGCCCATAAGGGGTATCACATCATTTTCATTCAATTCATAACTTCCTTGAAGTAGGCCAATATAAAATTGGCAGTTCGGGTATTTCTCCAAAATCTCGTTTCCTTTCATTTTTTCAAAGGTGTTGAAAAGCGCCAGCTTTCTTATGCCTTCCGATGCCCCCTTGACGACCAGTACCACTTTGGTTTCCTTGGTGGTCAAGGACTGGGCATGGCCCAATACCATGCTAGCCATAAAAAGAAACAGCACAAAACCCGTTGATTTCATCGATTGCCTAATTTTTGTGTCATTACGGATTCTTTTTTAGCCCTTTTAAATCAAGTGCATCTATGAATGCCCAGATTTCTTCTGCGGTTTCGGCGTTCGATTTTACCGACACTCCATAGTATTCATTGGGCATAAACTTGATCAGATATTGCCCTGCCGGTGGGGCTAAATATTCTTCCTTGGCCTTTATTCCGTTGTGTTCAAGGGTTTTTTCATAGCCATATTTGCTTGAATGGTCGCGTTGCAATTCCGCTATTTCCAAATGGTCCCGTATCTCCCGCTTGCCTTTGTCCGTACTGCCGTCAATAAGTTGAACATCGATCCATTTTTCGCCCTTTTCATAGCGCGCATTCGCCGAAGACAGCCCTTGTAATTTAAAGGGATCGGTGACAAACCGTATAAGCGTATAGCCCGAAAGGGTCTTGGGCGGTGCCCAGCTTCGCCATGCATCGGCTTCTAAATAGACATCCGTATTCCCCGTTGTGCTGGTATTGGTTTCATTGTTGTTTTGAGCGGCCTTCTTTTCTTTATCGCCCTCAAAACCGCAGGAACACAGGCCAATGAACATCAGTATTGGGACTAACAATTTTATATTATTAGTTTTCATGGTGATATTTTTTATTTTAAAATTTAACCCCCACAGCCCAGGGCTTCCATTTTTTGGCCAATCTTGAGCGTTCGGTAAATAAAGTAATCGGGTCTTAAAAAGTTAGTGATAAGCCAGATGTATGTGTATGTCTGCTGGCCTAAGTCTGGAAGTTCTGTTTGGTTATTAACAACATTATAGAAAACAAAACTACTGTTGTTTAAATACTTATAAAGTAATCTATCGTATACATTGTAAAAACCGGCCATCTTAGATCTTCCCATATAATCATAAAACTCTTTATGTACACGGTCTACTTCGTTGCCCCGTTTACCCTTTCTGGCACTAAAATCAGAGTCCGCAGCATAAGCTTTATTAAGATCTTCCTCATAATTTTCCATACTCAAATTGTCACGTAATAATTCATAAAATTCGTTTACGGCAGCCTCTTGTTCATTTTGAGATAACTTGGCTAAATCTTCAGCACAATACATCAAAGTTTGCCCTGTAGTCAGGGTCAATAATTGTAATCCGTACAAATCATATTTTAATTTACAATTAGATGCGTTATCTGTGGCTTGAACCAGATGGAAATACTCATAGAGATACATTGTCAAGAGTGCTAAACAATTCGCTTCTTTACTTGGAGAATTATTAAAGAAATCAGCCAGCCCTGCTTTTTTTTCTTCCCACTCTCTATTCCATTGTTCTTGTCTTTCTCTTTGTTCTTCTGTCAATTCTTCAGCATTGTTTTGGATTTCCCCGCCATTGGCTTCATTATGCATCTCAGCGGTTTGCTTTAGGGCATCCAACAAATCCTGGCCTTGTGCTATGGGGCTGCCCAAAAACAGGAGCAGCAATACTATAATTGTTGTTGTTTTCATGATGTTTTCTTTTTGCTTGTTTCAATTACTTCCATTAGTTGTCTGTCTTTCCCCTTTCATTGTTGCTATTTCCTGATGACAAGGGGTGGCCTATTGTGTACTCCTCAAAAGTAACGAGCAGGGCCACATTGCCTTACCACGTATGTAACAAAGTATGCAAGAGATGTAACAGAAGTTGGGTATGCCTATTTATCTTTGGCTTGAAGATATTCGGAAGGTGTTTTTTTGTAGGCTTCCTTAAAACATTTGATAAAATAGGAGGGGGTATTAAAACCTACCTCATAGGCCACCTCATTGATCGAGGCGTCCGAGGTCCGCAGAATGTGCAACGCTTGTTTCAAGCGTTGCGAACGCAGGAAGGCCGTAGTGCTCAGGCCGGTAAACGCCAATAGCTTTCTATGCAATTGCATACGGCTCATGCCCAGTTCCTTGCAAAAGAACGCGGCGTTGCATTGGGGGTTTGATAAATTATCGTCCAACGCTTTTTGTAATCTGTTCAGGAAAACCTCATCGGTGGGCGTGATCGCAATATCCTTTGCCTGCAATACCATTTCCTGGCTATACCGATTACGTAGTGCCCTTCTGCTTTTGATAAGATTTTCGATCCGTTTTTCCAGAATTCGCAGCTTAAAGGGTTTTGTAATAAAATCGTCGGCCCCGGACTTAAGGCCTTCCAGTTCATTTTCCTCTCCTAAATGTGCGGTCAACAAAACAATCGGGATATGACTGGTTCGCTCGTCATTTTTTAGGGTGTTGCAAAGTTCAATCCCGTCACATAAGGGCATCCGCACATCGGAAATAATGACATCAGGGACCAGTGCTAAAGCTTTTTCTATCCCCAGCAAGCCGTTTTCTGCGGTATGGATCTGATTGTTTTTACCCAATTCCGTGGCGATAAATTGCCTTACATCGGCATTATCCTCCACAATCAGGATAATCGGTAGGTCAGTATTTTCTAAAGGAGTATTGTCATTGGTTAGCAGCTCTCCATTTATGGAAGAAGGCGTATCTAAATTTGTGTTCTGGTTTTCCAGGACCGGGATATTCTTTCCCTTAAAAAAAGCCTTGTGAACAGGAAGACTTACCTTAAAGTTAATTTCGTTACCGCCACCTTGTTCAACATCGATTTCACCCCCATACAATTTCACCAATTCTTTTACCAGGGCTAGGCCCACCCCGGCGCCCGACGAAAATTCATCTTGCTGATAAAACCTGGTAAACAAGTTTTCCAGGGGGATGTCTGTAAGGTCCTTGACCGAATTAGCCACAACAATAGTCACTTTTTGACCTATATTTTGGGCCCTAAAGTAACAATGGCCATGTTCAGGACAATACTTCATGGCATTCGAGAGTAGGTTCATCGTTATTTTTTCTATAACATCCTCGTCATACCAAAGCCCTTCCATTGGGCCAACTTCAGTGGTATAGCTTATTTTCTTCGATTCTGCCTGATATTCAAAGGAGGCGCAAATATTTCTCAAAAACAGGCCTAAATTACCTTGAATCAACTTGAACTTTAGTTTGCCTTCATCTACCTTGGCCAAATCCAGCATCTGATCTACAAGGGAAAGCAAACGGCTTGTATTTCGCCTTATCATCGAAAAATTGGTAAGATCGGAATTTGATAAGCCCCCTTCGCTCAATTTAGATTCAATGGGTCCGGAAATCAAAGTCAACGGGGTTCTGAATTCGTGGGATATATCGGTATATAGTTTGGACTTAAAATCGTTGAGGCGCTTTAGCCGCATCGCTTCTTCTTCCTTAAGCTGCAAATCCAATTTCATCCGCCATCGCCATCTGAAATAGAGGATAATCCCATAGACCAACCCAAACAATAAAAGTCCGTATGCGATTTTAGCCCAAACAGTCCAATACCAGGGTTGAGCGATCGAAAAGGAAAAAGTGGTGGGCTGCTCGTTCCAAACCCCATCATAGTTGCTTGATTTTACCTGAAAAATATAATCATTGGGAGGTAGCTGTGCATAACGAACTGTGTTGATATTTCCGGAATACACCCAATCCTCATCATGGTTCATCAATCGATATTGATATTGATTCTTTTCCGGCAAAGCGTACTGTAAGCTTGAAAAACTGAAAGAAAGGGTGTTTTCGTTATGCTTCAATCTTGTGTCAGCCACCATTGGCATTGATTTTCCCAAGACCCCAAAACCAGTGATCGATGTTTTGGGCAATATCTGGTTTTCCCTAATATCCTCTGGGCGGAACCAATAAAAACCATCCAAGCCCCCAAAATATAAGGTACCGTCATTGTCCATATGATATGCCCCCGTATTGAACTCCGTGGCCAAGCCATCATAATTGCTGTAATTCACAACCATCGGTGCGGTTGACCTATTTTGGCTGGGTGTAAATTTGGTGATCCCTTTATTGCTACTTAACCAAAGATTGCCTTGAACGTCCGGTAAAATGGCATAAATAACGTTGTTGGCCAATCCGTCATCCGTTGTGTACCGATAAAATGTTTCCTCGGCAGTATCCAATGCGTTCAATCCACCTCCATTGGTCCCGATCCATAGGATGCCATTTGGTGAAAAATATAAAGATTTAATACTATTGTTGATGTTAGCATTGCTGCTGCTGTCCTGATAAAAGCGTTTAAAAGTATTTGATGTTGGGTTATACCGGGCCACCCCATTTGCCTCCGTACCGATCCATAAATTGCCACTTGTATCTTCAGTGATTACGCGAATATTATTACTGGGAAGTGAATTAATATCTTGAGGGTCGAAAACAAACTTGTTGATTTCCCCCTTATTTTTGTCAAATTGAATAAGTCCGTTTTCCCTTGTTCCCAGCCAAATATTGCTTTTGTTATCTTTAAAAATATTCCATATTGTATTGGCAGAGAGCGGTATTTTTGAGGTGGAATTAAATTGACGAAAATCTCTTATTGTATCTCTAAGGATAAGCCCATCCTCTTGGGTCCCAATCCAAAGTTCGCCATCCCCATCAACCAATAAACTCATTATTCTATTGGAGGTGATGCCATTTTTACCCGCCGCACCGGCCGTAAATGTTTGCCAACTATTGTTTTCAGGGTCGTACAGTGTAAGGCCTTTGCCTGAAGTCCCGATCCAAACAGCATCTTTATGGTCGGTAGTGATCGAACGTACAACATCGATATTGATGCCCTCAGGGGTCTGGTTATTGGTAAAAGAGTTGAACTTTTCCAAATATTCGTCGTAATAACTAATACCCCCGCCATCCGTTCCAAACCAAAGCGTTCCGGAATTATCCTCGTAAATACATAAAATATCATTGTAGTGAATGGCCCTTGGGTTGTTTTTATCGGCATTGAAATGCGAAATCGAATTTTTATCAAAATCCAACATATACAAGCCTCGGCCATATGTGGCAAGCCATAATCTTCCCTTTTTGTCTAGATGAATATCCAAGATATTGAGATTTGAGGGAAGGGGGTCTGTGAAGTTTGTATTTGATAACCTTTGTAGCATTTTTGCCCCTGAATCCCTAAAATAAAGTCCGTCCCCAAAAGTGGATATCCACAGCCTTCCTTGATTATCAGTAACCATGTCGCTGAAATTTTCGTGTATGTCTTCACCGTAGGAATCCTTGAAACTTAAATAGGAAAAGCTTTGTGATTTTTTATTGAATTCGATAAGTAGCCCATTGGTGGCCATGACAATATTTCCATTTGAATCATTCGAAATATTATATATTGGCCTATTGATTTCATTCGTTGATAGCACCTGATCGGGACTGCCTATTTTTGGATCAAACCGATAAAGGCCGTTTGAATAGGTGCCTATCCAATAAATAAGGTCTTCATCTTGAAATATTATGCTAACATCCTCAAAGCCGGGGAAAATCTCAAAAACATTATTTTTTGGATTTAGCTTATATAGCTTTTTATCCAAAGGTATCGTCCAAAGACCGCCCTTTTCATCCCGATAAATTTTGCCCAAATTGCTGTAATTGGTTTTTGTAATATCCAAATATTTAAATGGGTGGATGTTGAAAGCTCGTCCATCATATTTGTTCAGGCCATCTTGGGTGGCTATCCACAAATAACCTGTGCTATCTTGGGCAATGGAAATGGCGCTGTTTTGTGAGAGGCCATCTTTGACAGATAATTGTCTGAAAGAAATTTGGTTTTGGGAAGAAGCCCATTGGAACCATAACATGCAAGAGGACCATATTAAGATTTTTGTTTTACCTGTTATGAACCATGTTGTTCCCATATCAATCCAAAAGACCGTTAATCATGTATAAGTTAAGGTATTTGAATTACGATATCGGAATGTTTCTTGTAGAATTTAAATAAAAAAGCCAGATTCTCAAAAATCTGGCAATTGTTATAATAAGTGCAGTCTTTTTAAAATGCTGCCAAACCGTACGGCCCCTGATGGGAGAAAATTGAACCTGCACGCGAAGCATCGATTAAGGTAGTTCCCCCGAAACCTACATCGAGCCAATCACTATTTTCCAACACGTTGGTTTACTGTGATTCGCGGGCAATCCATCAGTAGGATCGTCCTAGGACAGTGCATGTTCGTAATCAAAACATGCTCCTTGGGCCGTACCTTTTGGATCAGCAGTATTTTAAAATGTTAGGCCGATAATTTGCGAAGTGTCCCTACCCGGTTGGGCTTCCACTATTTTGATAAGGGCGATATTCGATTTCCTGCGTCCGATTTCTGTGCCACCAAATCGTCATCGATAACATGCTGCTTTTGCTTTTCAGCAATGACCGCGACAACTAAGGTGAGTACCAGAAATATGAACATGATCACGCACTTTTTCATTTTGTTGGTTTGATGTTCCGTATTATATTACTTATTAACATTAGGGGAACAACGTACTTTTGGCCGTTAATGATAACGAAGTTAAAATACAGCGCCCCAAAATTTATGGCCTTATGTATAAATGGTCTTGTTTCTTGTATGAATGGTGGTTCCTGTTTTTTGAATCCTGTCGTGAAGGCATATATTGATGGGAATATCCCCCATTTACCTGAAGATGCCAAAACGAGTGGCAGCGCCTAACGTTCATCAAAAAACGACCAATCATACCGCAAATACTTCCATTGATACATATTTTGGGCAAAAAAGCCATGCGAACCGCTATTTTTACCTAATTTATACCTACAGAAATCCCAAAAATGATAGAAGCCGTTTTGGTTGACGATGAAATAAAGGCCCTCCACAGTTTGTCTTGGGAGTTGACCAATTTCAGTGACGAAATTACGGTTGGGGCCTCCTTCACCGACCCTCTTGAAGCGCTTCGTTATTTGGAGGGCCATACCCCGGATTGCCTCTTTCTGGATATCGAAATGCCCGCTATGGATGGGTTTCAATTTATCCAAAAAATGACCAACAAAAATTTTCCGGTCATCATCACTACCGCTTATAACCAGTACGCCCTCAAAGCCTTAAAAAATGAGGCCATCGACTACCTGCTCAAACCGATCGATTCAGACGATCTTCAAGACACCATCACCAAGATCAAAAAGCACAATGCCAAAAATTTTTCGGCTGACCGGCTGGAACGTCTGCTGCTAAATTTCAATGCCAACCCCCTGAACCGTAGGATCACCATCAATACCGACGGCAAATTGCTTTTCCTGGAAGCCGAGGAAATACTATATGCCGAGTCAGACGGCAATTACAGCACTTTGTACCTTGCCGATGGCCAAAAAATCTTACTCACCAAAAAATTGAAGGAGGTGAATGAGCTATTGCCGGACGATACCTTTTTCAGGATCCATAATTCTTATATCATCAACCTAAACAAAATCAAGGAATTTTTAAAAACGGATGGCTATGTCGTATTGAAATCCAATCATAAAATTCCCGTTTCCAGACAGAAAAAATCCGATTTTTTGGATTTGCTCTGATCCTCCTATGTATTCGTTAAAATCATTCATGATGCCCGCGTTCTTGAGAAATTCTTTGGCCTGTTTGGCCTTGGCACTATGTCTGGGCTTCCACTCCGGTTTCGGCCAAAGCGTACCCCCTGGCTTTCAAAACCTTGTAGACAGCATTATAAAGGCCGCACCAAAGAATTTTGTGGCGTTGGCCGAGCCGCTAAAAAACCATGAAAGGGATACGCTGGCGATGCGCTATCTGAATGCCTTGGCCTTAAAACGGGATTATCCGGAGGGCCAGGCGTACGCTTTGAACCAGTTGGGCATCAAATACCGCGATATCTCCCAATACGGGAAGGCCTTGAAATTACATCAGGAGGCCTTAAAAATTGCCGGCGACGCCGACAATATCGAATTTCGAGTCCTCAGCATGAATATGATCAGTTTGGTCTACCGAAAGCTCGATGCGATCAAATCGGCACTCGATTATAGCCAGGAAGCCTTGGAACTGGCAGAAAGACAACCCAACCCTTCGCGGGGATTGAAGCGAAGTATCAACCTATCGTTGAACAGCATCGGCAATATCTATAAAACGCTCGAACAATACGATCTTGCCATAGCAAAGTTCGAGGAATCGAAAAAATTGGAAGAAGAACTCGGAATGGGTTATGGCATTGCCGAAAACCTCCAGAACATAGGGGAATGTTATGAGGCCCAAGGTAAACTGGAAGCTTCGTTGGCGAACTATGAAGCTGCCTTGGATGCCAATCAAAAAATAGGTTCCGATAGAATACGGCTCATCAGCAATTTGGGGATTGCCCATGTTTTTGTGCACATGGGCAAGCAAGAGGAGGCCGTGGAACGACTGCTCGAGTTGTTGCCTTTAGCCCGGGCAGTGGGCGACCAACAGATCATCTCAATGATCCATAACAACTTGGGCTGGACGTACGCCATATTGAAGAGATATGCGGAAGCTGATGAACAATTGCAGCTTGGATTGGCCATCGCTGAAAGGTATAAACTGCCCAGTGAGATCGTCCAGGCAAACAACTACCTGCACGAACTTAATGAAAGAACGGGGGATTATAAAAAATCGCTTCATTATTTCAAAAGGTCACAGCAGGCTAGGAAGGAGATTTCCAATGACCGAAACCGCACCTACGTTGCGGACATGATCTCGGGCTATGAAAAGGAAAAAAGGGGCGAAGAACTGGAGGTACTGGCCAGGCAAAATGAATTGGCCAACCTTAAATTGCGCAAAAATCGCACGACCATGTTGGTGGTCGGGATTTTTTTATTGCTTTTAACGGGCATCTTTTACATCCTCCATCGTCAGAACCAGCTCAAAAACGAAAAAAAACTGCTGACCTTGGAACAGAGTATGCTCAGAAGCCAAATGAACCCACATTTTCTGTTCAATTCCTTGAATTCGATCAAGCTCTATATCATAAACAATGACAAAAAGAACGCGGTTCATTATCTGAACAAATTTTCCAAATTGATTCGCAAAATATTGGAGGCTTCCTCCCAGAAAGAAATCACCTTGGCAGAGGAACTCGAAACGGTGGAACTTTATATGAACATTGAAGACATCCGTTTTTCTTACGAAATAGATTTTAAGATAAAGGTCGATCAAGACATCGACCTGCACCAAGTGAAGATACCTTCCCTCATTCTACAGCCATTTCTGGAAAATGCCCTATGGCACGGGCTATCATCAAAGGAGGGGGTCAAAAAAATCGACCTTCATGCCAGTAAGGAAGAGGAGGGATTCATTAAAATCAGCATCACGGATAATGGGGTTGGCAGGGAAGCCGCTGAAATTATCAAAGAAGGGAGGGTCTTGAAGCGCAAATCGGTGGGCATCGATATCACAAAGGAACGATTGGCGAACTTCTCGAAGGACTTCCAGAATTCCTTTAAAGTGGAAATCGAGGACCTGCACGATCAAGAGGGCAATGCCACCGGGACCCGCGTAAATCTTAGAATTCCTACGATTTAAGATGTTCCTTCGCTACTTGCTCCAATTCGGCATACCAGCTTTTTCCGAATTTACGGATCAAGGCATCCTTGACAAACTTATAAATCGGAACCTGTAAGGTTGCACCGAGGCTGCAGGCCGGATCGCATATTTCCCATCGGTGATAGTTTACTGCGGTTAGCGCACTATATTCTTGGACCCTAATAGGATATAGGTGGCATGAAACCGGTTTTTTCCAGCGAATGGCGCCTTGGTCATAGGCTTCCTCAATACCACATTTTACGATGCCATTTTGGTCAAAAACCACGTAGGCACATTCGCTTCCATTGACCAAAGGAGTCTCCCATTCCCCATCCTCTCCCTTGACGAAGGCCCCTTGGTCTTCAATGGCCTCAATGCCTTCCCGGCGCAAAAAAGGCTTGACCGCACTGTACACATCGACCAAAATCTCGGTTTCCTTTTCCTCCAACGGGGCGCCCGCATTACCGTCTACACAACAACCCCCTTTGCAGGCGCTTAAGTTGCAAACAAAATCATTTTCAATGATCTCTTCCGAAACAATGGTCTTTCCCAGTTGAAACATCCAATTTTATTTTAGCAGCGCAAAGATACCTTTTTTAAGGTCTTTTTTTCTTGTAATATTTTTTGCCGAATCAAAAGAAAAGCGCTTATGATCATGTAATTTTGCGCAAAAATCAGGGTTGATGACTTTTCATTTCAATATCAGGGAAATTGTTACGACTACCATGGTCCTTTTTGCGGTAATCGATATCATGGGAAGTATCCCCGTAATTATAGGACTTCGGAACAAGGTGGGCCATATCCAATCGGAAAAGGCCTCCATAGTGGCGGCCTGCCTCATGGTGGCATTTTTGTTTTTGGGCGAGGAAATCCTTAATTTAATTGGTATAGACGTCAACTCCTTTGCCGTTGCCGGGGCGCTGGTCATTTTTTTCCTGGCGATCGAAATGATTTTGGGTATTTCGCTTTATCGGGATGATGCGCCGGAAAGCGCCTCTATCGTCCCCATAGCATTTCCATTGATCGCCGGGGCGGGGACTTTGTCGTCTTTGCTTTCGCTAAGGGCAGAATATTATGTGGAGAACATTATAGTTGCCATTATACTGAATACCATCGTGGTATATATGGTGTTGAAGTCGTCGGTAAAGATTGAAAAAGTGCTGGGCAAGGGGGGCGTTGGCATCATCAGAAAGGTTTTTGGGGTCATTCTCTTGGCGATTGCCGTAAAACTTTTTGCGGCGAATGTCAATGGCCTGTTTGAAAACGGCCTGTAGTTTATACCTTTTCGGGAAGGTTTCATCGGCCCAATTTTAAATCGAATAAAATGAACAAAACACTGACCATCGTACTGATTGTATTGGCACTGGCGCTGATAGGCTATAACGTGACCCTGGTCGATTTTAAGGACCCATTGAAAGGCAACAGTATCATTGCACTTATTGGAATACTTGCCTCACTCTGCGCGATTGTTCTGTTGCTTATTTTTTCGGCTTCAAAGAAAATACAGGGCAAAGTCGATAGGGATTAATTTCGACTTTCCATGGTCGTGGATTCATCTTGCTTTATCACGGGATTGTCGAGCATAATCACTTTTTTCAGCATCGGATCGGTCTTCCCTTTGATCTTGGCGTAGAGGTTGCTGTCATAAAGTTGTTCGGCCAAAGCGGCTTTTAAATACAGCTTGATTGGCGTCTCGTAATCGTAGAAATTAAGTTTCAGGTTTCGATCCACGCTAAAACCCACAAAACGTTCGAATAAGATGTCATCCACAACGTAATCGTTGATAAAATCGCTCATGGGGAGGTTCCTGAACTGTTGGCGGTCTTCATCTAGATATTCGAAGATGAACCGTGAAAAGAAACCCATACTGTCCATGCTCTCCAAAGCCTCTTCCTCATTGGTGCCAATGGGCACGAAAACATCGGGAATGATGCCTCCTCCGCCATAAACTATTTTTCCTTTCGGGGTCTTGAATTTTAAGGAATCGGCGACTTTGATGCTATCGGCCGACACCAATTCGCCATTGCTATACCTATCGGTATACTTTTGATAATACGATTTGTTGCCCTTGTTATACGAATTTTGGATCGATCGTCCGGTGGGTGTATAATAGCGGGAAACCGTCAATCGCACCGCGGATCCATCGCCCAGTTCCATTTCCCGTTGCACCAAGCCCTTGCCGAACGAACGGCGGCCCACAATGGTGCCCACATCATTGTCTTGCAGCGCTCCAGCAATGATCTCGCTTGCCGAAGCCGAACGTTCGTTGATCAAGATATAGATCGGTTTGTCTTCGAAACTACCTTTATCGGTAGCATATACCGTATCGATCTTTCCTTTTTTGTTTTTGGTAAAAAGGATTACCTTATCCTCTGCCAAAAATTCATCGGCCATTTGTTCGGCGATGCCCAAATAGCCTCCGGGATTGTCCCTTAAATCAAGCGTAAGTTTTTTTGCACCTTGTTTTTCGAGTGCGTACAGGGCCGACTTGAATTCTTTAAAGGTCGATTCGGCAAATCGGTTGACCTGAATGTAGCCCATGTCTTTGGTGAGCATATAATGGGCCACCACACTTTTAATCGGAATAAGGTCGCGTTTCACGTTCACCGTAAAAAACTTATCGTTCTCTTTGCGGTATACTTTCAGTTTTACGTAGCTGCCCCTTTTGCCCTTGAGCCGGTTCACGATCGATTCGCTGCCCAGCTTTCTGCCAAATAGGGTATCGTTGTCGGCCATTAGAATTCTGTCTCCGGGCAATATTCCGTTCAGGAAACTCGGACCCTTATCAATGGTCTTGATGACCGATATGGTATCGCGATATGCATAAAAATTGATTCCTATTCCTACGAAATCGCCCTTCATGTTCTCAGAAACCTTGTCCATATCCCGTTCCGGAATATATACCGAATGCGGATCCAATTTTTCCAGGATGTTGTTTACGGTAACATCCACAATGCTGTCGGTGTCGATTTCATCGACATATTCATAATCGATATAGTCGATCAGGCGATTGAGCTTGTCCTTTTTTGAATTCGTGGTGAACAACTTTTCCGGACTATCATTAAAATGAAGTTTGCCACCTATGAAAACCCCCACGGCGAGCGCCAGGGCGATGATCGTGGGCCATATATAGTTTAGTTTCTTGTTCATGACATTTGGGCGCTAAGGCACCATGCTTTCAATTATGGGCATATGAACAAGTTCAATGCCCGCTTTCCCTAAAAACTTCAAACCCGATTCGTCTTTATAGGCTATTTGGTACACTACACGTTTTATGCCACATTGATGGATCAGCTTGCTGCATTCCCTGCAGGGTGACAGGGTGATATATAGGGTCGCCCCTTCGCAAGATTGGGTCGAAGCGGCCACTTTGCTGATCGCGTTGGCTTCGGCATGTAGAACATACCACTTGGTATATCCAACTTCATCCTCACATGCATTTTCGAATCCGGTAGGGGTTCCATTGTACCCATCAGAAATGATCATGCGGTCTTTTACGATGATCGCGCCCACCTGTTTTCGCTTACAGAAGGAGAGTTTGCCCCATTCTTGGGCCATTCTTAAATAAGCCCTATCATATTTCTGCTGTTTGCTCTGCTTCATACCAAAAGACGGTGCATGGTTTAAATTTCCTGCTTCTGCAAAGATACTAAGATACCCGCTTTGACCTCTTATTACAATACAAAATGGTTAATTTTAAGTGAAAGTCGTTGGCCCAGGGCCCACTTTTAAGGAAACGTTTGAACCAACATGGGTATTGTGACCAGTATGATCAATAGGGAAGCGACCACTACGAAAGATGGGGATTTTGACTTAAAAAGGAAGTGCCACAGATAAGAAATGCACAAAATCGATACCACAATAACGAGTTGGGAGATTTCTATCCCAGTGGCAAAGCCGAGCAAGGGCGATAACTTATCCTGTTCTTCCGCCATCAACATCTTAAAATAGTTGCTAAAACCAAAACCATGTATCAAGCCAAAAAAAGCCGTGGCAATCAGATGCAGCAACAGGTTTTTATGCCCTTTCTCCGCATATACGTAGATTAAATTGAAAATGGCGGTCAAAAAGATGGTCACGGGAATCAAAAACTCGATAAGGGCCACATCCACCATCACCACACCATAGACCGACAATGCCAGGGAAAGACAATGGGCAACCGTAAAAACGGTAGCCAGCAGCAGCACGGGCTTCCAATGTTTGAAGGTAAACGGGGCCGCCAGAGCAGCTAGAAAAAGGATATGGTCATAGGCATTGAAATCAAGTACATGATGCAGGCCCAATTGTATATAAAACCAAAAATCTTGCATGACTATTTTCTGGCGATTTGACTTTAGAAAGGGCTAAATATACCTAGAAAATTGAATTTTTGACGTGTGATCGATCACTTTTGGGCAGCCTTATTCTGTATTATTGGACTGGAAAATGAGCGGAAAAGATCTTGGTTCCCAACAAAATCGCCATTATGGCGTGATATTTGAAATAGGGAAATCGGGCCGAAAAGCTTGGCCATTTTGACCGTTAAGTCTTTTGAAAACAATTTTCCGAATTCAAGGCGAAGGCATTATTGTTATCTTTAACCATTAAATATCGTGACCTTGTTCAAAAAATTATCCTTACGATCTCGGATTTTCATCGCGATGATTCTTTTGGTGGTCATTGCGTCGGTTCTGATCGCAGGCATCACGGTTTATCAGTATCGCGAGCAATCGCGGGATTACCATGATGACCGCCTGGAAAGGAAAGAGGAGCAGATCAAACAGAGTATCAGCTATACGATCAAAAAGACGACCTATCCCGCTACCACGGAAAACCTGGAATACATTTTTAAAGATGAAATCTATGAAATTGCCGATGTACAGAACGTCAATTTCAATATTTACGACCTGGAAGGCCAACTCATCAAAAGTTCGAGACCAAAATTTGAGAGCGATTCCCTTTCCAATTGTTTGAGTGCCGAAATTTTGAACAATCTTGCCATCAGTGGCAACAAACGTTATGTGGAAGAAAACTCGGCGGCCGGCGACAAGTACCAAGCATCCTATACGTACGTCACGGATGGAAAGTTCAAGCCGATCGGGATATTGAACCTGCCTTACTTTGAGGACAATTCGTTCAATGACATGGAATTAAGGGAATTCTTGATGCGATTGGGCGGGGTGTATTTTTTAATGTTGTTGTTGGCAATTGCGCTGGCTTACTTCATCAGCAAATACATTACCCGATCTTTGGAAACCATTGCCGAGATGATGGGCAAGACCGACCTTACGAAACGCAACGCTAAAATTAATATTGAGGATCCCAGTGAGGAAATAGAAAAGCTGGTCACCTCGTATAACGCCATGATCGAGGAATTGGAGCAAAGCGCGGTGAAGCTGGCCAGAAGTGAACGAGAACAGGCCTGGCGGGAAATGGCTAAACAAGTCGCGCACGAAATCAAAAATCCTTTGACGCCAATGCGACTCAGCGTGCAGAGTTTTGAGCGAAAATTCGACCCCCAAGATCCGAACATCAAGAACAAAGTGGCCGAATATTCCAAAACCCTGATCCAGCAGATCGACACCATGAGCAGCATAGCGTCTGCGTTTTCGAATTTCGCGGAAATGCCTGCCCAACAGAACGAGACTTTGAACGTGATCAATATCGTAAAGCTCGCATTGGATATCTTCAATGAAGATTATATCCATTTCATGGCCGATGAGCCCGAAATCATCGCAAAACTAGACCGTACGCAATTGATTCGAGTGGTGACGAATCTGGTAAAAAATGCCATACAGGCGGTTCCCGAGGTGACATCGCCACGTATTTTGGTTTCGGTTTCGACAGAGGACGATGATGTAAAAATCTCAGTGGCCGACAACGGCATTGGTATCTCCGACGGCTTCAAGGACAAGATATTTGAACCAAAATTCACGACCAAATCAAGCGGGATGGGCCTTGGTTTGGGCATGGTCAAAAATATCGTGGAAACCTATAAAGGAACCATCAGTTTTACCTCGCAACCCGGGAAGGGAACGGTTTTTACGGTCAAATTCCCTAAATTGACCCATCTGAAAACCGCTTAAAATGACATTCAAACTACGAAGATAAGCGACCCATCGCATCCCATCCCTCCATGTTGGCTTGAGCTTAAGTTCAAATGGATATGGATTAAAAGGAAAATCGATTTTATCTTTGTTGATAACGCCGAAAAAAATAGCATTTATGAAATTCAACAACATCTTGGTCGACAAGGAGTCCCCCTTGGCGACAATCACCATTAATCGACCCGAAAAGCTCAATGCCTTGAACCGGGAAACCATACAAGAATTGCACAAGGCTTTTGACCGATGCAGCCAGGATAATGAAATCAAGGTGATCATTCTTATAGGGAGTGGGGAAAAAGCATTCGTTGCAGGGGCCGACATATCAGAATTTGCCCATTTTTCGGTAAAGGAAGGCGGAAAATTGGCTGCCAAAGGCCAAGATTTGCTTTTCGACTATGTCGAACAGTTGTCGAAACCGGTCATTGCCGCGGTTAACGGATATGCGCTAGGGGGAGGACTCGAGCTTGCCATGGCCTGTCATTTCAGGGTAGCGAGCCACAATGCGAGAATGGGACTCCCAGAGGTATCTTTAGGGGTCATTCCGGGCTATGGCGGCACCCAACGATTGCCACAATTGATCGGAAAGGGCAGGGCCATGGAGATGATCATGACCGCAGGGATGATCGATGTGGAACGCGCATTGGAATTCGGATTGGTGAACCATGTGGTTTCCCAGGAAGAATTATTGGCTTATTGCAAAAAAATAGCCATGAAGATTGCAAATAATTCCATGGTTGCGATCGGTCACGCAATAAAAGCGATAAATGCGGGTTTTAAGAATAACACCAACGGATATGCATCAGAGATTGAGGCTTTTGGGGCCTGCTTTGGTACCGCCGATTTCAAAGAGGGCACTTCTGCTTTCATGGAAAAACGCAAAGCCAATTTTAAAGGCGCCTAGCATATCGTAAAAACCTACTTATGAAGTTCCGAAAAAGGCTGTCCCTATTGCTTTTTATCGCAACCCTTGCCGTTTCCAAAGCTCAGGAAATCCCTGTCTCCTATGTGTTGGGTGAGAATTATGGCGATAGGCACAAATTTTCCACCGTACTTTCAGTGCGTGCGGCCCCAGGGGGAGAAACGGTTTTGGTACGCACCTATTATGGGGGTTTGCCCTTACATCCAAGAGGTCATTTGATCGAAGTCTATGACCATGATTTGCAGCTGAAAACAGAATACAATTATAAAGTTGCCGGAGATCATATGGTAGACGGGTTCGTGCGAAATGGACAATTGTATCTTTTGGAACTCACCTATAATCTAGAGGCGGGGGCTTATGAATACAAGGTGCATCAAAGCCCATTGCACGAATTTGGTTTTACCGAAAGAACGCTGCTCGCCATCCCTTCGAAACCGGTGACCAATCCATTGGCCGTTAATAAATATAACCGCAGCTTCGGCGATGGTTTTTCAACGGCCGTGTTCTTCGATGAATCCCAGTCTGCTTTTGTGATCACGGTACAGCAAAAAGAGGGCAAGGAAGAAAAGTACTGGGTTCACCTTTATAGTACGGACCTAAAAAAGCATTTTACTTATGATTTCTCCAATGCCATAGCCGAAAAAAACTATGCCTTTGAAAATATTGCGGTGGCCAAAGATTTCCGCTCGGTTTATATGATGGGGAAGGCCTATTTCAAAAAACGTCGGTTCGCCGCCGAAGAGAGAAAGTTTCAATATGAACTGATTCGGATCGACCAAAACGGCCACCTCCTGCAGGAGTTCAATGAGCCAGGAAGGTTTCCAGAGGCCTTGAAACCCTTGATCATTCAAGAAGGATTGGTGGCCGTAGGTTTTTATGCAGACCGCAAGGACAACCGATACAATGGCCTGGTCTATTATCGCCTTGACCCCAACAGTTTAGGGCTACTTTCGAAAAAGTACAATGCCTTTTCCAATCAATTTATGATGGATAAATTTGGAAGAGAGGTTGACACCGAGATCAAAAACCTGATATTTAAGGAGGTATTCGTCACCCCGAATAATGATATCCTCTTCAGTGCGGAAGAATATTTCGTTACCCTTGGGGAAGACATTAGCGGTGGTGCCACCAAAAAAGTAGAGCGTTTTCACTACAATGACATTGTGTGTGCCAAGCTCGATGTTTCCGGAGAAATGATATGGGCTCGAAATATCAACAAGACCGAAATTACCCAGGGAGATGAAGCATATGCTTCCTACAGTGCCTACAATAAGGGTAGCGATCTGTATTTTTTCATCAATTCGGGTGAAAACCCGCAACAATTGTCCAAAGACCGGATCATCTTCAAACAGGGGTTCAGCAGAAATCCAAACATGTTCGTCATAAAACTCGACGGGAACGGCGACCTGAGTTACCGTAAATTGATAGACGACAAAGAAGTGCGTCTGCCCATTATGGTCTCCCGCCCCAATATTGTGAAATCGGATGATGCCTTGTTATTCTATGCCAAAAGAGGCAGTAAAAAACAATTGGTCAAAGTATCCGTCAATTAAATAACGCGAATTCAATAATTAGGAAAAAATCCATATATTTGGAATAAATCCATATATTTTGGTTTCAAAAAGCTATCTTAAGGGCCGCGGTGCCCAGGAAAATCCGTCCAATCGCTTTCTTGGGCATATTTACGAAACACGTGACGATTTTTTGGAGTTTTGCAGGTTGGAAGGGGAGGCTGCCGATAACAACAAAACAGAATACCTTCCCATCTTTCCGAAGACCGTAGTCAATAAGGTCACGAGTCCGGATGTGGGCATGAACTATTCCATGAACCCTTACCAAGGCTGCGAACATGGCTGTGTCTATTGCTATGCCCGCAACAGCCACGAATTCTGGGGCTACAGTGCAGGGCTCGATTTTGAGCGAAAGATTTTGATCAAAAAAAAGGCGCCCCAACTCTTGGAAGCCAAATTGAGTTCGAAAACATGGAAGGCGGAAACCATAGTGCTTTCGGGAAATACCGATTGCTATCAACCTGCGGAGCAAAAATTCCAGATCACCAGGGCTTGTTTGGAGGTATTTTTAAAGTATAGGCATCCTGTGGGCATCATCACCAAGAATGCGCTCATCTTAAGGGATTTGGATATTTTGAAGGAACTTGCCAAAGACCGCCTGATCGCGGTCAATATTTCGGTAACCTCCCTTTCTGAAGCAACCCGACGTATATTGGAACCCCGTACCGTTTCAATCGGCAAGCGTTTGGAGACCATAAAAATACTGGCTGACCACAACATTCCCGTCAACGCCATGCTGGCACCCATCATCCCAGGCATCAACAGTCATGAAATCATGAACTTGGCAAAAGCCGTCGCAGACCATGGGGCTTTGTCATTTGGATTTACAGTGGTGAGGCTCAATGGGGCCATTGGGCAGATCTTTACGGATTGGATCGAAAAGACCTTGCCCGATAAGGCAGAAAAAGTGCTACGCCAAATCGAAGCCTGCCATGCCGGAAATTTGAACGACAGCCGGTTTGGGGTTCGGAATAAGGGAGAAGGCCATATTGCAGCCCAGTTGCACGACATGGTGAGATTGGCAAAGTTACGCTATTTCAAAGGGCGGGAATTCCCAAAACTCAACAAAGACCTGCATGACCAATTTAAAACGGGCCAACTGAGCCTTTTTTAAACTTCCATGCCCGATGCCGGTCCGGGGCAAACATTCCCCTGCTCGACCCTAAGGTAGGCGTTTCAACTTTTTAGCTGAATTCCCATCCTTTGCGATAACTGCCCTTCACCCATTCATTGGCCATATCCCAGTTGGTCACCTTCATATTGGCCCCATCCCATATGATTTTGCGTCTACCGGGATATTCAAAAGGATCCCAGTCGCCCGCTTTTTTGCCTTCCTTGAACCTTTTGTACTGGAAAGCCTTTATGGCAAGATTGCCCATGAGCACAGCTTCGGTCAACGGCCCGGATCGCTTAAAGTCGGAAGAGGCTTCCGTGCCGTTCAAACAGGCCTCAACAAAATTTCGTCGATGTCCACCGGTATCCCCTTCGATCCTCGGTAGATAAGGGGCAGGTGGCGTAATCATTTTCATGGTCTCCGATGGCAATAGGCGTGCGTTACGGGAATAGGTATCGCAAACCAAGATGCCCCTGCTTCCATAAAAGATAGAGCCCCCGCCACCATCGCCAATGGTTTCCCCATCCTTTAATTCATCGGGCAGGTCGGGCAATAAGCCGCCGTCATACCAATTCAAGGCGATATCGCCATGTTCGGGCGTATTGAACTTCAGCCTTACGATGGAGGAAGCCGGGCAGGATGCGCTATAGTCCGCTTCCACAAAATCGCCCACCCAATTGGTGGTGCAGCTTGCCTCAGCTTCGGTAGGATAACCCAAATCGAGTACTCCGAAAGGGGTCTCCATGATATGGCAGCCCATATCGCCAAGGGCTCCTGTGCCAAAATCCCAGAAGCCCCGCCATTTAAACGGCAGGAAGGCATCGTTGTAATCGCGCATGGCCGCAACGCCCAGCCATAAGTCCCAGTCAAGGCCTTTGGGCACGGCTTGTTTTTGGGTCGGGGCGGGCACGCCTTGGGGCCAAACGGGCCTATTGGTCCAACAGTCCACTTTATACACTTTTCCTATGATCCCTGTTTGTATCAATTCCTTTGCTTCACGGCTGCCGTCGCTGGAGGCCCCTTGATTTCCCATTTGGGTTATGATGCCGTTTTCCTTGGCGACCTGTGTCATGATCCGGGCCTCGTTGATGTTATGCGTCAGGGGCTTTTCTACATAGGCATGTTTCTTGGCCCGCATGAAGGGTAAGGCAATCGTCGCATGCATGTGGTCCGGGGTCGCGACCATGATGGCATCGATTTCACTCAGGTGCTTATCGTATACCTCTCTAAAATCTTTATACTTTTTGGCCTTGGGATATTTCTTATAGGTATCGGCCGCCCTTCGGTCATCGACGTCGCAGAGGGTCACAAACTTCACTTTTTGTGTTTCGTCAAGGCCCTGGATATTGCCCCCCCCTTGTCCGCCTACCCCAAAGGCGCCTACGTAAAGGGTATCACTGGGGGGTATATGGGTTTTTCCCATAACGAAACTGGGAACAATAGAAAAAACGGTGGAGGCAGCAGCCGTACTTTTGATAAATTTTCTTCTTTGCATGATTGGTGATGGATTGGAATTTGATTTTGGAAGATACAAAAAAATGGCAAAGCTGAACAAAAAATCCCCTTGTTCGAAGATGCCAATTTAGGAAGTGGTCCCATTCCATTCCTTATAAAACTGCTCAAGGAATAGGAGCATAAAACCATGCCGATCCTCGGCCAGCGATTTCCCGGTTCGCGTATTCATTTGGTCTTTCAGCAACAGTAATTTTTCGTAAAAGTGATTGATTGTGGGAGCAACGGATTTTTTGTAGGCCTCCTTGTCCATGTTCAACTTGGGCGGAATATTTGGGTCATAAAGCGGCCTGTTTTTGTATCCTCCATAGTTGAAGGCCCTGGCAATGCCCATGGCCCCAATGGCATCGAGCCGATCCGCATCCTGAACAACTTGGAGTTCCAAGGAGTTGAACGATTCCTTGCCCTTTTTTTGGTCCAAACTGTTCTTGTAGCTGCTGTGCGCTACAATCTGCACTACATGATCGACCACTTTGGGGTCGACCTTCAAGGCGGTCAAAAATTCTTTTGTAATCTTCGGACCCAAGGTTTCGTTGCCATCATGAAATTTGGCATCGGCGATATCGTGCAACAAGGCGCCGAGGGAAACCACCAATACGTTCACCTTTTCATCTTTTGCGATCAGGATGGCATTATTGAAGACCCTTTGCGTATGGAACCAGTCGTGCCCTCCTTCCGCCCCCTGCAAAGTCTCTTTAAGAAAAGCTATTGTTTGTTCAACAATTTCGGTATCGTTCATGCAAAGGAGGTTACGCCTGAAATTACCGATTTTTCCACTGCCGCCAAAATCGTATCGGGATCACCCGTATTTTCAATCGGTCTGTTTACCACAAAACTAAGATGGTTTCCTATGCCATAGGGGAATTTGCCATAACGCAACATTTTCCAGGAATTGTTGATGCTGATGGGCACGATGAGTGCCGAGGGGGCATTTTTCATCAACAACTTCAATCCAAGGGTTTTAAATGGTTTGGGGTGTCCGGTTCTGCTTCGGGTGCCTTCCGGAAATATCACGGCACTTCGAAGGTTGGATGCTATGTATTTTCCCAGTTTGCCGATTTCGGCAATCGCTTGTTTGCTATCGTTGCGGTCGATCAAAACCGAGCCGCCATGTCGCAGGTTATAGGATACGCTCGGTATGCCTTTTCCCAATTCCTTTTTGCTTACGAATTTTGGATGGTACTTTCTCAAATACCATATCAGAGGGGGAATGTCGTTCATGCTCTGGTGGTTGGCCACAATGATCAGGGGCCGATCGGTCGGGAGCTCATAGGGGTTCTTGAACGTATACGTCGTACCCAAGATATGGGTACATCGGAGGAGGCATAAATTTAGAACGGCAACACTGGCCCTGTGCGCATTATAACCAAAAAGGTTCAGGCAGGCCCATTGCACCGGATGGAACAACAGCAGACACAGCCCGAAAAAGAAAAAATAAATGATCGTCAAAGGATAGGCCAATAGTTTCCGCATGTTGCAAAAATAAAAAACCGCCCCAAAAGGAACGGCTTTTCCATACTTTTAAAAAAAGGTGCTCTATTGGCAGAACTCCTCATAAGCTTGCTTCAGGTTGTCCGCAATCATTTCAGCGGGCCTTCCCTCAATATGATGACGCTCGATCATATGCACCAATTCCCCATTTCTAAACAAGGCCATACTTGGCGATGAAGGGGGAAAGGGAACCATCATGTTCCTTGCGGCATCAACGGCCTCAGTGTCCACCCCGGCAAATACCGTTACGATGTGGTCTGGTTTTTTGTTGTTTTGTAGGCTCATTTTGGCGGCTGGCCTGGCGTTGGCCGCTGCACATCCACAAACAGAATTCACCACCACCAAGGTGGTTCCTTTCTGGTTGATCGCCTTTTCGACCGCTTCGGCCGTATATAATTCTTCGAACCCGGCCCTGGCCAAGTCATCTCTCATCGGTTTTACCAATTCTGCAGGATACATAGTCTATTTTTTTATTTTGGTTACAAAGATACTGCTTTTGTCGTATTTTTTTGATCGACCTGACCCTGTAGCCGAAAGAAATTGGTAACGTCTTCAAATTGTGCATGGAAAAGGCCCTTTTCCATATTCATGATGAATCTCACTATGCCCCGGAATGGTCCTCATTCCGTTTTTTTGGAGGGCTCTTTTCAAACACCCCATTTTAACCCCAAAATCATATCTTTGCCAAAAATTTATCCAAGCCATGGTCAAATGGATTACCGCATTATTGGGTTATTATTTGTTCCGTTTTCCTGGGGCGATACTGGGCTTCTTTGTAGGCAGCTTTATCGATAACCTCAATAGCAGTGGAGGGGGTGCCAAAACCATTTTCAGGGACATTACCCGTCAAAGCGTTTCGCCTGCGGATTTTGAACTCAACCTGCTCTCGCTCTGTTCGATCGTCATCAAGGCCGATGGTTCCGTGAGCCAGAGCGAAATGGACTATGTAAGACAATACTTTGTTGGGGCCTATGGCAAGGAGAAGGCCAATGCGATTTTTAGGACATTCAATGAGATCAATAAAAAGAGGGAGATTTCCGCCGAGCGGATTTGTACTTTTCTCAATCAACGAACCCGTTATGAGGTTCGGTTGCAGTTGCTCCATTTCTTATTCGGCATAGCCCAGGCCGATGGATCGGTAAGCGCACCGGAAATCAATAAAATCAGGGAAATTGCAGGTTTTCTGAGAGTGGCACTTCGTGATTTCGAAAGCATTAAGGCCATGTTCATCAAAGCTGCCGACAATGCCTACAAAATATTGGAAATCGATAAATCGGCCAGCAATGAAGAACTGAAAAGGGCCTATCGTACCATGGCAAAAAAATACCATCCCGACAGGGTGGTCACGGAGAATGAGGCCATAAAAAAGGGGGCTGAAGAAAAATTCAAGGAAGTGCAGCGTGCCTATGAAACCATTCAAAAGGAAAGAGGACTTTGATCCAATGCTTTTTGGAAATTTGAAAGGCAAGGATTTGGGGACGCTGGTGCTACCATGGCATTCAATAGGTATAGATCACATCTTCCACATGGAGAACCCTATGCTTCCGGATTCTTTTCTTGGATCGTTTTGTAAAGGCGTATGCCCAGCATCAGCAGAATGGCGAGGACCACAAGCCCAACAATACCGAATACCCAATTGAAAGTGGTCTTGAATACCACCAAAAAAACAACGGCAAAAAGGATCAAGGTGGCCCCTTCGTTCCATAGGCGCATAAATTTGGACGAGTAGCGCACTTCGTCGCGTTGCAATTGACGGTATATCTGCTGGTTTTTTAGGTGATAGGCGATGAGCAGTACCACAAACCCAAGTTTTACATGCATCCAGGGCTGTTGAAGCCACCCAGGCATAAGCACCAAGAGCCAAACGGCAAAAAGGGTTGCGAGGATGGCGGAAGGCCAGGTTATGATATTCCAAAGGCGCTTTGTCATCAACTTTAATTGATGGGTAAGAATCTCCCGTTCTGGGGAAGGTTTCCCGCTCGCCTCGATATGATAGATGAAAAGTCTAGGAATATAGAACAGTCCAGCGAACCAGGTGATGACGAAGATCAGGTGCAATGCTTTGATATAGTTGTAATAATCGGTCATTGAAATTTAAAAAATGGAATCGAGTTTTGAAATGGACGGCCCTCTTCAATACAATATAACTACTGCCCCAACTATGATCATTATTTCCCTATAATAACGATTCGGGACGTTCTTGATACCCTTTCCGTCCGTTTTTTGGCTTCCGGATTTATCCCCATCCAAGGCGTCCGAAAAACGGGCTCTATGCCCTTTCGCAGGTAAAGGAACAAGGAAATGCTTATTCTTCCAAGCGAACGGCACCTATTCCAACGGCCCAAAGTTTTTTGTTATAATCTGGCAAAGCTACGTCTATAAAGGCATCGGCCCGGGCCTCCAGCGCTTTCCATTGAACATCCAACTCAGCCTTTCGGTCTTTTGAAGCTTGATTCACGCGTGGGATGCTGCTATTGGTCGCGTTGATCAAAAACAGGTATTCTGCGGTAAATTTATTGGGAAAGTTCTCTACATCATCGTAGGCCTGCGATTTGCGCTGCACCATATCCCCGTCCCATGCCTTCATCCTTTTTAACAGGTCTTCCCCTTCAGCCTTCAATGCTCGGTCGTTCAGGGAGGGCAACAATGCGGCCAACTGCGATTGGGCTGCGTTCAGACGGTTTACTTTGTGGTGCATGGCGGTCAGCTTGGCTTCCATGTCAGACATCAACGCATCGTATTCATCATATTGGGCTTTTGGGATGTCGAACCCAGGTGTTTCCATAATGTTCCCTTGGGTTTCCAATGTCTGGCCCTTATATTTTAATCGCAAGGTATATTGTCCCGGAGAGGTGCGGTGTCCTCGAAAATTGGCTTCCATATATACCCCCGGAATACCTGCCATGGTATTGTGGTTCATGTCCCAAACAAATCGGTTGAGGCCGGGTTCCTTGGAAAGAATCGGTGCGGGCGGGGGCCCACCACCGTTATGGGGTTTGTAGGTTTTGTCTTTTTCCGAGCTAAAACGGCGCACGGATCGGCCCTGTGCATCCAGTATTTCGAGCGTGAGCTCCGTAGAATCTATTTCCTTTTCCAATTCATAATAGATGACCATGCCATTGGCGGGATTTACCCCTTCAAACGGATCAGTGCCCTTAAAATCAGCATCATTGCCGCTCAAAGGACTGCCCCAACTGCCATTGAGTGCATTTTCGGGTTTATAAATTTTAGCGCCCTTTATGGATGGTGCATATTGTGATAAGATGTTGAGGTCGTCCAAGATCCAGAACGATCTTCCCGAAGTCGCGACGATCAAATCGCCCTGATGTATTTTTAGGTCGTTGATCGGTGCCGTCGGCAGGTTCAATTGCAATGGTTCCCAAGACTTTCCTCCGGTAAAAGAAACGTAAATCCCCTTTTCGGTACCTGAATAAAGTAAATCTTTTTTGGCAGGGGCTTCCCTGACCACGCGGGTATAGGACCCATAGGGAATACCGGTACTGATATTGGTCCAGGTTTTTCCATAGTCAGTAGACTTGAACAGGCCGGGGGTGTAATCATTGAATTTATAGCGGGTGGTCGCAATGTATACCGTAGCGGCATCTTGCGGCGAAACCTCGATTGCGTTGATCAAACATTCTTGCAGGCCTTTTGGCGTGATGTTCTGCCAGCTGGCACCGCCATCTTTTGTGATGTGCACCAGCCCATCGTCGCTCCCCGTATAGAAAACGCCTTTTTCATGGGGCGACTCGATCATGTAGGCAATGGTTCCGTAATTTTCCGCGCCTACCGCCTCAACGGTATAAGGGCCGCCGCCTTTGCCTTGTTTATCATCCATATTCCTGGTAAGATCGGGAGAGATTTCTTCCCAGGTAACGCCCATGTCGCGGGTACGCAAAACCAACTGTGCACAGTGGTAATAGGTGCCCGGCTCATGCTTTGACCCTATGATCGGAGCATTCCAGTTGTAAAGGTACTTCATATCGCGTGCGGCCCTTCCCAAATATTGTATCGGCGCCGCCATGATTTGGGTCGATTGGTTTGTTTTGGTATCAAGCACGTCGATGGTGCCCAAGTAGCTGCCACCAAGAACGAAACGGGGATTGTCCGGATCGAAGGCCAAGAAAGCGCTTTCCCCTCCTGCGGAGGCGTTCCAATTGCGTTCGCCTATACTGCCATCGCCCATTACGAGACTTGCGATCTTAACGGAGGAATTGTCTTGCTGCCCGCCATAAATGTGATACGGGAATAAATTGTCGGCACTGATACGGTAGAATTGGGCCGTGGGCATGATGTTCTGGCTCGACCAATTTTTACCGAAATCGAAGCTGATCGAAGCACCTCCATCATCGGCCAAAACCATGTTGTCCGAGTCATTCGGGTTGATCCACAGATCGTGATAATCGCCATGGGCCACACTTAGGTCTTCCCAGGTTTTGCCGCCATCGATCGACCGCAAAAACGGGGCACTCATCACATAAACCACGTTCTCGTTGTTGGGATCTGGAAAGACCTCGATATAATACCATGCACGCTGTACCAGTCGGTTGTCGCCGCTTACCATATTCCAGTTCTTCCCGGCATCTTCGGAAACGAAGAGTCCGCCCTTATCGGCGTTGGAATCACTTTCGATCAGTGCGAATACCTTTTCCGAATTGGCTGGACTTACCGCGATGGCCATTTTCCCTTTTTCCTTGGGCAGGCCTTCGGTAAGTTCGGTCCATGTTTCCCCTGCATCCATCGATTTATAGAGTCCGCTACCGGCCCCTCCGCTGATTACAATGTTCGGTTTGCGTTGGTGCTCCCACATGGCGGCATAGAGGATATCGGGGGCATTCGCATCCATGGAAAGTTCCACGGCCCCGGTGAGATCGTTCACATAAAGGGTTTTTTTCCAGTTGACGCCCCCATCCACCGACTTATAAATGCCGCGGTCTTGGGTGGGGCCATAAAGTGCTCCTTGGGCCGCAACAAAAACAATGTCAGGATTTTTGGGATGGATCACAATACGTGAAATATGTTGGGTCTGGGCCAGCCCGATTTTCTTCCAGGTCTTGCCCGAATCGGTCGATTTATAGACCCCATCGCCGTAAGAAGCCATCACGCCACGGGGCGCATGTTCGCCCATCCCGCAATAAATGACGTTTGGGTCGGAAGCCGATACGGCAATGGCCCCCACGGTATCCCATTTCAAAAAAACCGTCCGAAATGTTGTCCCATCGCTGTCCACCATCGGTGGTCTTCCAGAGTCCGCCCCCGGTAGTGCCCATATAGTAAGTAAGGGGGTCGCCGATCACCCCAGTCGCCGATACGGAACGACCTCCGCGATAAGGACCAATATTCCGGTATTTGAGCGGTTTGAAATAATCATTGGCCAACTGTGCAAAAGCCATGGAGGTCAAGAGGGTAAGGGCAAGGGTAAGGCGTATTTTCATATCTTTTTTTATTAACATCAACATTGGAGGGCCATTTGAAGGGAAGATTTTGTTTGTCATCCCCGCTCTGAAATGTCCTTTTGGCCCGTATTTAAAATGCTGCTACTCTTTCATTTGTTCTACGGATAGATAATCGAGCTTCAAGGCGTTGAACTCCGCGTTAAAGGCCTCGATTTCTTTGCTGATCAGCGTATCGAAGGTGTTTAACTGGGCCTCAATTTTCGCTGTAAGTTCTTGTTTTACAGCCAGATCCTGTTCGGTAGGCGGAAAATCGTCCATGGCTACCAAACTGTTCAAGTGGCCTAATTTGTTGGTCAAACGGATCGGGAAGTTCAAGGGATCTTGCCCGCTCTTGTTTTGGGTCTGATAAAGCGCTTTTTCCACTTCACCAAATTTCTCCTTCATGGCCTTGGCCTTTTCCACAAGATCTTTGGTCTTCCGGTTTTCCTTGTATTGCTTGGCGAAGGCATCGAGTTGGCCATTGATCTTCCTGATTTTTTTGATCGATTGGTGGGCCTTGTCCACCGTCGCGTTCACTTCGCTCACAAAATCGTATTGTTGCTGCATATCGGCTATCGAAACTTCCGCCCTTGGATCCGGGATGATGGTGAAGTTCTGGGGGTATGTCTTGCCATTGACCGTAAGAAGTACTTTGTAATCGCCCGGTACTGCTTTGGCACCATTTAAATTGGCCGACCATAAAATCATGCCTTCCAATTTTTCGGCACCCTTGCCCCGGGTATCCCAAACATGGGTATTGCCTCCTTTTTTCACTTCCAATTTTTTGTCCTTGTCTTTGGAAGAATGCTTAAAAGTCGCCAAAGTGTCTCCTTTCATGTTCATATAGGATATGCTTATGCTATCCTTCTCCGCCAGATCCTTTAGATAAAAGTGGGTCACCACGCCATTGGGATGGTTCTGACCCTCGGTTTTCGAGGCCTCTTTTCTTGCAGCTCCCTTGGTGCGGTAGGCATTCTTGGGCTTGAAGAGCTGTACGGTGGCATTTTTGCTGGCTGTGCTAAGCTGGTGCAATACGCTGAGGTCATCGATGACATAAATACTGCGCCCCTGCGTGGCCACGATGAGATTGTCATCCTTGATGGTCAGGTCGGTGATCGGAACAATGGGCAAGTTCAGTTGAAAGGCACTCCAACGCGCCCCATCATCGAAGGAAATGTACATACCGGTTTCAGTTCCGGCATACAACAGCCCTTTTTGCTTAGGGTCTTCGCGGATCACCCTGGTAAAATGCTCCTCATTGATGCCGTTCGTTATTTTAACCCAGCTTTTGCCATAGTCGGTGGTCTTGTATAGGTAAGGTGCAAAATCGCCCAACTTATATCTGGTAGCGGCCACATAGCAGGTACCGGCATCGAAGGCGGAGGGTTCTATGCTATTGATCATGTTCCATTCGGGCATTCCACTAGGCGTAACGTTTTCCCAGGTTTTCCCACCGTCTTGCGTAACATGTACGAGACCGTCGTCACTTCCAACCCATAGGAGTCCTTCTTTTAACGGACTCTCATTGGCCGTGAAAATAGTACAATAATATTCCACTCCCGTATTGTCTTGGGTGATGGGACCACCACTCGAGACCAATTTGGTTGGGTCGTTGCGGGTGAGATCGTCGCTCAATAGTTCCCAGCTCTGTCCCTCATTGGTGCTCAGGTGTACATGGTTCGAAAAGGTATATAGTTTCTTCGGATCATGTTTGCTGAACAAAATCGGGAAATTCCATTGGAAGCGGTATTTCATTCCTTCGGCCCCATAGCCCATGGGATTATCTGGCCAAACATTAATTCCCCTAGTGGTGCCCGTCTTGTGGTTCACCCTTGTCAGGAAGCCTCCATAACTGCCACCGTAAACGATATCATTATCCTTGGGATCAATCGCGATCCAGGCCGATTCACCGCCAGCGGTTTCTTCCCAGTCTTTCTCGCCAATGCCATAGCCATCACTGCGATGTTTGATCCTTAGGGTAGAATTGTCTTGTTGTGCCACATAAATGCGATAGGGGAAGGCGTTGTCGGTGGTGACCCTGTAGAACTGTGCGGTTGGTTGATTGTGATAGGTACTCCATGTTTCGCCTCCATCATATGAGATCTGGGCGCCACCATCGTCTCCGATGATCATTCGTTTTGCATTCTCAGGGGCGATCCAAAGGTCGTGGTGATCGCCATGGGGGGCATCGAAGTCTTTAAAGGTCTTGCCTCCGTCGGTCGATTTATGGTAATCTACATTCACCACATAAACGACGTCCTCGTCCTCGGTATCGGCATAGACCCGAGTATAATACCATGCCCGTTGGCGCAGTTTGCGGTCTTCATTGATTCGGGTCCATTTTTTGCCCCCATCATCGCTACGGTACAGGCCGCCTTTTTCCTTGTGCTCCACCATCGCCCAAACCCTTTCGGAGTTTATGGGAGATACCGTCACCCCGATAATGCCGAGCGTATCTTTGGGAAAGCCCTCGTTCTTGGAGATTTCATTCCAACTTTCGCCGCTGTCGGTACTCTTCCAGAGGGCAGAGCCCTCGCCCCCACTGATGAGACTGTAAGGGGTACGTTTCGCGCGCCAGGTGGCCGCATAAAGAATGCGCGGATTGTTGGGGTCAAGGGTAAGGTCGACCGCACCCGCTTCCTCATTGGCAAAGAGGGTCTTGTTCCATGTTTTGCCACCATCGGTGCTTTTGTAGATACCGCGTTCCTGGCTTGGCTTGTAAATGTTGCCCAGCACTGCCGCATATACGGTATTGTAATCTTTGGGATGGATACGGATGCGCGGAATATGCCGGCTGTTGGGTAGGCCGGCAAAGGCCCAGGTCTTCCCTGCGTCCTCCGTCTTCCATATGCCATAGCCCGAGGAAACGTTCCCTCGGATCGTGGTTTCCCCACCTCCAACGTACATCACGTTCGGATCGCTCTGTGCCACTTCAATGGCCCCGATACTGCCCCCAAAAAAGCCATCGGAGATATTGCCCCAAGTTCGGCCGCCATCATCGGTTTTCCAGACGCCGCCACCGGTTGCGCCAAAATAAAACAGGTTCGGTTTTCCGGGCACCCCGGTCACGGCCGCAGAACGGCCACCACGAAAGGGTCCGATCAGCCGGTATTCAAGACTGGAATACAGTTCTTGGGGATATTCGGGTTCAACAGATGTCGATGTTTTTCTTTTTTGTGCGGACTGGGTGAAGGGCATTAGGAAGAAAGCCAGCGCGAATAGGCTGGTCTTGGCCATGGCAATTCTCATCAATTCTCGAGTTTAAATTAGTCAGCTCTAAATGTAAGGAAAAAGTTGGGCAAGGGAAAAGGAGGAATAAAAAATAGAAGTATCAATTATGGGAAATGGTCTTCTTTTGATGGAATCACCTTTCAAAACGCTAAATTTAAATCGTTTGATGGCAGGGGTTCGCAATCCCGGCTTATCCATTAAGGTTTGAAAAGCAGCTATTTATGCCGGTAAGAAATAAATAAACCCCTACGCTCATATCTCTGGATGCCAGATGACCGCAGGGGTTATTTTTGGTCTGTGATTTCGGTAGGTCCGTAAAGCCTTAATCGCCTTTATGGTCGTCGTCCGTGGATAAGAAATTGCCATCGGCATCGAAGTACACTTCCAAACCATTGCTCAGGGTTACCTCAAATTTGCCTTCACGCTCCCGTTCTGCATGTATAATGGTCAGTTCTGGATAGTTTTCCTCCAAATAGGCCAAGGCCATTTCCGGTAATTCGGAAGGTTCTATGCTCTCTCCATCATCGTGGTGATCACCATGGCCCCATTTATACTCGCCATCACAATCCTGGTCATTTTCATCTACCCCAACACCTTGAAACGCGCCATTGGCATCAAAAATCAAAACGGTCTTGTCGCTTAGAGTGACCTCAATTTGGCCATTGTTTTCCATGGAGGCCTCCTTAATGTCGGTGTCAGGATAATTGGAATCGATATATTCCAGGATTGCAGGTAACAAGGTGGCAATATCTAAATATTCGTCACCATAATTATCATGATTCCCATTATCGTCATCGACCCCTAAAAAGCCCCCATCCGCATCGAATATGAGCTCTGTACGGTCACTCAGCTTTACTTCGAAATGCCCATTGTCTTCGACTTCCGATTTTACAATGGTAAGGTCGGGGTAATTTTCTGCCACATAGTCCAGGATGGGCTGGGGCAAATCGCCCACTTTTACCATGGCATCGGCCTTTAACGCGGTTCCCGGAGCCAGTTCATTGTTCGTGCCATCTCCTTCTTTGGTACAGGACGAAAGGGCCGCAAGGGCCAATAGTGCAAAAGTCATTTTTTTGATTGTTTTCATTTCAAATGTTTTTTAGATTTTAGTTCAATTTTTAATTTGGGGCTAAGCTTTAAAGTTTTTTCATTGTCGTTTATAAATCTGTGATTCGGCAACAGCTTTATCGTGCTACCGTTGCATAGAACAACCAGGTTCACAATTACCCTACCCTTTATCCGAATTATTTACACTTTTATCGATATTCGGTCATTACTTAGGCTATTCACGATCAAAAGATCTCTCAGCAATCGGTTGCTGCCAGTGCACAACGCAAAACCCGAAATTGGCCGGGGACATAGTTTTTGTATTTTAGGCGGACAAAACAAAAAATATGGGAACGTTTCGCTTTTACTTGTCATTCTTATTTTTTTGCACTGTTTTATTGAACGCCCAAGACCGTGTTACCGGCGCCACTTTTGCGACCCGATCCGAGGTGCTGGCCCAGAACGGGATGGTGGCCACCAGCCATCCATTGGCCACCCAAATTGGTTTGGACATTCTGAAACAAGGGGGTAATGCCATCGACGCCGCGATAGCGGCAAATGCCGCATTGGGCCTTATGGAACCCACGGGATGCGGGGTCGGGGGCGATCTCTTCGCCATCGTTTGGGATGGAAAGACACAAAAACTCTATGGGTTGAATGCCAGCGGCCGTTCGCCCAAAAGCCTGACCCTGGAATATTTCGAGGAACAGGGCCTTACCAAGATCCCATCTCATGGTCCACTGCCAGTGAGTGTGCCAGGGGCGGTAGACGGATGGTTCGAACTGCACAAGAAATTTGGGAGCAAACCGATGGAGGAGCTGCTGGCACCTGCCATCAGTTATGCCGAGGTAGGTTTCCCACTCACCCAATTGATCGGCTGGTACATGCAAGGCATCCCTAATCTGGCGGCTGCAGGCTACCCCAATATTTCAGACACGTACCTAAAACCGAATGGTGATCGGATTCCGAAGGAAGGGGAGATCTATAAGAATCCCTATTTGGCGCAAACCTATCGCAAAATTGCCAAAGGGGGGCGGGATGCCTTCTATAAGGGGGAAATTGCCAAGACCATCGGGGAATTCATCAAACAGCAGGGCGGCTTCCTTTCCCTGGAAGATTTCGCCCAGCACAGTTCGGAATGGGTTGAACCGGTATCGGTGAATTACAGGGGCTTCGATGTCTGGGAACTGCCCCCCAATGGTCAAGGGATCGCAGCCCTGCAGATGCTGCAGATTTTGGAGGGATATGATTTCTCAAAGATTCCCTTTGGGAGTGCGGAGCATCTGCACTTGTTCACCGAAGCCAAAAAATTGGCCTTCGAGGATCGGGCCAAATACTATGCGGATATGGATTTTGTCAAAGTGCCTGTTAACGAGCTGCTTGCAGATTCATATGCCGAAAAACGCCGTGCCAAGATCGGGAAAAAGGCGGCTGTTTATACCGCAGGGGAAATCAGTGCCGGCGAGACCATTTACATGACAGTAGCCGACAAGGAAGGTACCATGGTGTCTTTGATCCAGAGCAATTATCGCGGACTGGGTTCGAGTATGGTTCCCCCAAAACTGGGCTTTATGCTTCAAGATCGGGGCGAACTCTTTAGCCTCAAGCGGGGCCAGGCGAACACCTATGCGCCCGGCAAACGTCCGTTTCACACCATCATTCCCGCCTTTATTACCAGGGATGGACAACCTTTTGTGAGCTTCGGGGTGATGGGAGGAGATTTTCAGCCTCAAGGGCATACCCAGATCGTGATGAACCTCATCGATTTTGGCATGAACCTGCAGGAAGCCGGGGACGCCCCCCGATGGGACCATACCGGCGGTAACGGCCCCACCGGGGAAACAGCTGAAGGCACGGGGCTGATTAGGCTGGAATCGGGCATCCCTTATGAAACGGTGCGCGGACTCATGGATAGAGGCCACCAGATAGGAACAGGTCGCGGCATCTACGGGGGTTATCAGGCCATCATGTGGGAATCCGTTAACCGGGTGTACCACGGCGCTTCGGAAAGCAGGAAAGATGGACAGGCAGCCGGTTTCTGAATCGTATTCCAGAAACCCGTTTTTATGATCATCAAGAATTGTTGGTAGTCATTTATGCTGTAGGGATCAATGTTTTTTTGATTTCCTTGCGAAGATAATAGCCCGTAACGATTGTGGCCAGAACGTCGGCAATGGGAAAAGAGATCCATACCCCCATTTCTCCCAAGAACCGTGGCAATATCAGGATGAGGGGAATAAAGAAAAAACCTTGACGCGAAAGCGTTAACAACAGGGCAGGAACTGCCTTTCCAACGGCCTGAAAATAGGCCGCGCCGATCAGTTGAAGCGCAATGATGGGCGTGGCCGCGAACACCCATCTCATCGCGGCTGGAGTATGTTGCATCACATAGGCATTAACGGCCAGGTCATGGGGCGAGAGTCCCGGTTTGTCGCTCAAAAAAAGCGATGCGATTTCTCCCGGAAAAATAAAGAGGCCCACAAAGACGATACTGGCCAGGATGGCAGCGTATTTGATTGCCGTATTGATCGATTCCCTTACCCTGGGGTACTTACCGGCACCGTAGTTGAAGCCGGCAATGGGCAAGAAACCCTGGGTCACTCCGAAAACGGGGAACAAGGCAAACATCAACATGCGTCCGATAATCGCGTATACCGCTACCGATGCCTCGCCCCCAAGATCGAAAAGGATGTTGTTCATGAGCAGGTATACCAAACTCACCAAGGCCTGGCGGGCCAAGGTCACGAAACCCAGGGAACCGATTTCTTTTAAAATAGGCCCATCGAGTCCGAAATGGGTTCTGTTCAGTTTGAGTTCAGAATGCTTAGAGAGAAAAAAATAAAGGATATATCCAAAGCACAGCAGATAGCTGATGGTGGTCGCCCAAGCGGCACCCTCCATGCCCCAATCCATTACGTTGATGAAAATATAGTCCATCAGTAAATTCCCCACCGATGGTATGATCATGGCGATCATGGCGAATTTGGGCTTCCCTTCTGCACGGATTACCGTATTGCCCATCATACAAAGCGCTAAAAATGGCACCCCATAGAGCACGATGGTATAGTAAATTTTGGCAGGTTCAAAAATGGCTCCCTTGCCCCCGAAGGCGGGGATAAGGCCGTTGACATAATAGAGCCCCAATACCACCATGCTCACCGTGACCAAAAGGGTCAAAGTGATTTGGTTGCCGAAGGTTTTGAGGGCTTTCGGTTTGTTGTCGGCGCCCAAGGCACGCGAAATGATGCTTGAGCCCCCGATACCGATGGCCATCCCCAGGGCACCAATGAAGAAAGAAACGGGAAGTACCACGTTGATAGCGGCTATGGCTATGGAACCGATCCAATTGCCTACAAAAATGGAATCGACAAGAACGTTGAGCGACATCACCAAAATGCCAATACTGGCCGGCACGGCCTGTTTGATCAGGAGTTGACCTATTGGTTCTGAGCCCAATTGCTCTGCGGAGACTTTTGCCATTAACTGTTACGCTTTTCCATATTGGGTTTGCAAATCTATGGCGATTTCGGGCGTGGCCGTACTATTTACTGTTCCTTTAACAGGGCTTCTTGGCAGCGCTAACCAAATTGACAAAGGTTGTTGCAATGCGCAGCCAAAATTAAAAGGAAGCGGGCAAGGAGCCATTGGCCTGCCATTCGTTCACCCAGGCAGCCATCACGGCTACCCAATCGTCGTTATCGTTGAGGCAAGGAATATGCTTATAATGTTCACCTCCCGCTTCTTCGAACTGTTCTTTGCCTTCCATCGCGATTTCTTCCAAGGTTTCCAAACAGTCGCTCACAAAGGCTGCCGTAACTACCGCCAGATTCTTCTTTCCCGCTTTCGCCAAGCGCTCAAATTCAAAATCGGTATAGGGCTTCAACCAAGGGTCGCCAGCAAGACGTGACTGGAAAGAGGTGCTAAGCTGTTCTTCGGCAAGGCCTAAATGGGCCTTTACCAATTCGGTTGTTTCGTAAACCTGGTGGCGGTAACAGGTATGGTGCGCCACAGAATTGATTTTGCAACAACTTCCATCGATCTTGCAGTGGAAATGGGTTGGATCGCTCTTTCGAATGTGCCGTTCAGGGATGCCGTGGTATGAAAACAGTACGTGATCGTAATCGAAATCCTTTAGGCCCTGGGCTATACTTTCCGACAATACCCGGATGTATTCCTTGTTTTTATAAAATGCAGGCATCGTGGTCACTTGCATTTCCGGAAAGTGTTTCTGTTGTTCCTCCATCGTTTTTACCACCACGGTCTCATAGCTTGACATGGCATAGTGCGGATAGAGCGGAACCAGCAAAACCTCGTTCACGCCCCGGTTTTTCAGTTCTTGAAGGGCATTTTTAATGGTCATCGTACCATAACGCATGCCAAGGGCCACCGGCATGGAAGTAAGTTGGCGCAGTTTATTGGTGAAGCGTTGCGAAAGTACGATCAGTGGTGAACCTTCCTCCCACCATATCTTGGCATATGCCTTTGCCGATTTCTTCGGCCGGGTTTGCAATATGATGCCCCGAACCAGGAGGTTACGTAATATCTTGGGCACATCGATTACCCGCTCGTCCATCAAAAATTCGTCGAGATAGGGCTTTACGTCCTTGGCAGTGGGACTGTCTGGAGAACCCAGATTTACGAGTAATATTCCTTTCATAACGCAAATGTTGTCGGCTAGGGGTCTTGCTCCCTATATTTCTTTAACCTTCCGTAAAAATACGCCTTGCATAGATAATAGCGATGGGCAACGGCCATAACTTTATCGATGCTGCCATAGAGTCAATCAATCTTTACCTTTTTTAGGCTATTCTGGGCCTTGGTTTTTAAAATTTTTGTATACTCAACCAAAAATAAGGTATGTTGAAAAAATTTTTCACCGAAACCAATAGCTCCCTGATCATTGTAATCGCTACTGTAGTGGGACTTTTGTTGTGCTATGCCTTATTGCTCAACATTTTGAACCGCTATGGGAAAAATCCGAAATACCTGATACCACTTAGTGCGGTTAAAAGGATCAGTTCGCCCTTGCTCCTGATATTAAGTTCCATTCTGCTCAGGGTGTCTTCTTTGCGTGAACTGTTGGGTCTGGTAGACCATGGCTACTGGTTCAAGAAGGCAAGCACATTGCTCTTCATTTTTGCCTGTACCTGGCTGGTGATCAATCTGCTTAAAATTACCAAGCGCCGCATTATGGAACGCTATGATGTGGATGAGAGCGACAACATGAAAGCGCGAAAAGTGGCTACCCAATTCAATATTCTGGAACGAATCGCAATTTTTGTCGTCGTGATCATCGCAATGGGATCTGCTTTAATGAGTTTCGAGGGCATTCGGGAAATTGGCGTAAGCATATTTGCATCTGCAGGGGTTGCGGGCATCATCATTGGATTCTCGGCCCAAAAAATGATCGGTACCATCCTGGCCGGAATTCAGATCGCCATTGCACAGCCCATCAAACTGGATGACGTGGTTATCGTTGAAGGGGAATGGGGCCGAATCGAGGAAATCACGCTTACCTATGTGGTGATCAAGATTTGGGATAAACGCAGGTTGGTGGTTCCCACGACCTACTTTATCGAGCAGCCATTCCAAAACTGGACAAAGAGCTCAGCCGACCTCGTGGGATCGGTAATGCTCTATACCGACTACCAGGTGCCCTTTGAAGCCTTGCGAATTGAACTTGGGAGAATATTGGAGGCGAGCGATCTTTGGGACGGCGAAGTACAAAACATACAAGTGACCGATAGCAAGGCTGGGCATGTGGAGGTCAGGGCCTTGATGAGCGCCAAGGATGCTTCTACGGCATGGGATTTGCGGGTACACGTACGCGAGCAATTGATCACTTTTTTACAGCGTAATTATCCCGAAAGTTTGGCACATAACCGGATATACCTAAAAAATATACCGGAAGGCAAAAATATGATGTAAAAAAAACCGTTATAAAGAAGACCTTATTTTATTGGAACCAAATAAAAAAAATATATTAACCAATAATAGGCCCATTTGGGCTACCCATTTCAATATCACAAAGAACGAATCCTATTGATGCCTAAGTCAGTTTCCCTACTCATGCTATTTTTTGGCCTTGCCGTTTCGGCCCAAGAGGCACATAGCCTGTTATGGGAAATTTCAGGGAACGGCCTGACCGAAAGCTCCTATCTCTATGGCACCATGCATGTGAGCAAACGCATTGCATTTCGACTCGATGATGTTTTTTATGAAGCACTCGATCAAAGTGAGGCGGTGGCCTTGGAGTCCGATCCCGGTACCTGGCTCGATAATGATGAACTGATGGGCTTTATGGGCCCAAGGGGGAATGGGTTCTACATCAAGGGCTTTTACACCCATCCGTTTTTGGTCAAAAATCCAAGCAGGGAAGAAATGGCCTCCCATCTGGCGTTTAACGATAGCCGTGTGAACGGTATATTGTATAGAAGCAGCGACGAGGCACAGGATTTTGAGGAAGAGACCTATCTCGACATGTTCATCTATCAGTCGGGAAAAAAGTTCGATAAGCGGGTGCTTGCCTTGGAAGACTTGGAAGAGTCGGCCGCCTTGGTGGCCCGGGCCAGCCTCAACCCGATGAAACAAAAACCCGACGAGTGGTTACAGAAAAAAATGCAACAGCAAGATTTTTCCACCTTGTTGCAGAATGCCTATCGCGACAGAAACATCAATTTGCTGGATTCAATCGATAAGGGCATGTACACAGAGCATTATCTCGAAAACATGCTGTTCATCCGAAACCGGAATATGGCCCAGCGGCTCGATTCGATCGTACGAACCGCAAAGACCTTTACGGGCATCGGTGCTGCCCATTTACCGGGTAAAAGAGGGGTAATCGCGATTTTGCGACAGATGGGCTATACCGTAAAGCCTTTATTGTCGAAGTCGACCGTAAAAGGCAAGCAGATCAAAGAAAAGTTGGAACAATCGATCAAGCAAAACGATTACCAATCCTTTGGTCCGGACGATGGTTTTTTCAGTATCGACCTGCACAATAAGCTCTATCCGGTTTCCGAGAAACCCAACACCATTTACGTATCGCCCGATTTGGCCAATGGCAGCTTTGTAATGGTCAACCGTATCCCAACCTTCTCCCATCTTAAGCGCGATGTAGTCTATAGTTTGGACGATCTGGATAAAATGTTGTTCGAGAACATTCCCGGCAAGATTTTGGAAAAGAGCAGAATCGTAAGAAACGGTTTCGAAGGCCTTGACATCAAAAACCAATTGAAAAACGGAGATCATCAACGCTACCAAATCTTTTTGACCCCATTGGAGATCTTAATCTTTAAGATGGGGGGCGATGGCGAATATGTTGTTCAACATTCCGATACCATTTTTAATAGCATTCGCTTTAAAAATAAAGCTTTCGGGATGGAAAAAGTGGTTTCGGGATTTGACGATTTCGAAATAGAGATGCCCACGCTCTATAGTTTTACCAACCGTTTTCGCAATGGTGACCGATTGGTACAAGGGTATGATTCCATTTCGGGAAACTATTATTTTATGAGGAAGGCCACCCTCAACGATTTCAACTTTTTGGAAGCGGACCAATTTGAATTGAAGCAGATCCAAAAGCGATTTTACCAAGACCTAAAATTGGAGCCCGAATACCTTGGATACAAAGGCAATGCCCTTAGTTCAAAGGCTTTGATCGACCCGGAAGGGGACAAATGGCTGTACATGAAGACCACTTTTAAGCGGGGCGATTACTATCTATTGGGCATAGTCACTGGCCAGGAAGCGGACGCTTTCGCCTATTTTGATTCGTTGGAGCTCAAAGAGGCAGGCCAAACCAAATCCTATGAACGGGTCATCGATACCGCGATGTACTTTACCACAACGAGCAACGTGAAGCCGCCCAAATTTGTGGAGAGCAGCAAAATGTACCTGAGCGGACGAAACCGTCCCAAGGCTTATGAAGCCTATAACAAGAAAACGGTCTATCAGAACAAGAACAATGAGGCGGTAACCGTGACCCTGAACAAATCTCACGATTTCATGATGTTTCCAAGCATCGATTCGGTCTGGGCGTTACGCAAGGCACTCTATGGGCAGCAGCGATTTCTGGTTACCGATGAAAAGATCAGCAATTATCCCGATGGCCGCCATGAACTTGAATTGACCCTTGCAGATTCGGCCAGCAGTAGGGGTATCTTGATAAAGAATGTGCTCAAAGGCGGATTGCTTTATGAGGTGAAGGCACAGGTAGATACCGTCGATGCACCAAGCCGATTTGTGTCTGAATTCTTCGACAACTTCGAGTTGTTCGATACGATTATTGGGAATGATATCCTCTTGGACAGAACCAATGATTTCTTTAGGGCTTTGCGCACCAATGACAGTATTGTACACAGCGGCTTCAACTTTATCCATTTCCAGAAACAACACATCGATTCGCTCAAACATTATATTGCAGACTTTACTTATCCCGACGATAAAAAGCACATTCAAGCGTATCTGATCCAAGAACTGGGCAAGCTTGATGACCCTCAAGTGGTACCCTTTTTAAGGAATTTCTATCAAAGGTCCTATAACAATTCGAATGCCCAAACCAAAATACTGCAGTCGGTCAGTTGCAAATCGGATGATCGTTCGGTAACCTTGTTGCTCGAACTGCTCTCGCAAGACTTGCCGTTGATATCGAATACGGGGGAAATCCAAAAAATATTCAGGCCCTACATGGACAGTCTTCCCTTGGCCAAAAAACTGTATCCCGAACTCTTGGAGTATAGTGCTATTGAGGAATACAAGTTGCCCATTTTTTCAATTTTGGCAAAATTGGAGGAGAAAGGGTTGGTTAAACCGAACAATTACAAAAAATATCAAAAGCAGATCTTGAACGATGCCAAGATACAGCTCAAAAGGGCATTGGGCAATGTGGCCAACAACGCTGGCGATGGCAATAAGGGAAACAACACTTGCGCGGTGCTGGAAGATTATGCGGTGCTCTTATTTCCATTCAGGGAAGAAAAGGAAGTCAAGGTGTTTTTCAAACGGCTTCTATGGGTCAAGGACAGAAATATACGCACTACCTATGCCATGCTCATGGCCAAGGAAAGTGATTATCTTCCTCAGGGGTTGCTGGAAGACTTGGCCACCGACCTCAATAGCAGGCTGTTATTGTTCAACAAATTAAAGGGCATCGATAAACTGGAGCTGTTCCCTTCGAAATATAGAAGTGAAAGGTATTTGGCGGAGTCCTTGCTTTATGAAAATGGCCAGTTCGATAAAACCCGCGATTCGCTCCACTTCTTGGGAGAACAGCCTTTGCGTTTTGAAGGCAGATCTTTTACCGGATATTATTTCAAATCGCACAACAAGGACGATTATGACCAGAACTTCAAAATCAGTCTGGTCGTTTTCGAAAAGGGCAAGGTCCTGGCCACCAAACCATTCTACAAATCCGCACACAGTGCCAGGATCGAGGATACCGATACCGATGAAGAAGCCATGGAAAGGGCTACCGAGGAATTTTTGCTCAAGGATCGACCGAGAGCGGAAGTGTACCGGCCGAATGTATATGGCGGCTTTGGTTACCATGGCTGGTAATTTGTTATTTTTACATAAAACACTGAAAATGGGAAGCAGGGTCTTTTGGGCCATACTTTGTTGTGCCAGCCAAATCATGGGGGCTCAAGAAATCGTTTGTTCGGCCCGGGACAAACTGGCCGTTGAAAATAAAATCCTTGTAATCTCTGGACTCTCGGGGAGCGACTATGGCGAAACGCTGGTGGAAGTGGGTAAAACTTTCCTTAAGACACCCTATGTTGCCCAGACCTTGGAAATTGGTGAGTCTGAAGCTCTCGTGGTGAATCTGCACGGACTCGACTGTACCACCTTTGTCGAAAACGTATTGGCATTTGGCATGATGCTGAATGCGGGCCAAACGCATTTCGATGCCTATACCAGCAATCTGGAAACCATTCGCTACGAGGATGGTAAATTGAACGGTTATCCTTCCCGTCTCCATTATTTTTCGGAATGGATATCCAATAATGAGCAAAAAGGATTGTTGAAGGATATCACCGCACGGATTGGGGGCACTGAAATTGAAAAGACCATCAATTTTATGAGTACCCATAGGGACTTATACCCATTTTTGAAGCAGGAGGAGAATTTCGAAAAAATAAAGGCTTCTGAAAACAGGCTCAACAGCCGTTCGATCTGTGTTTTACCACAAGATAAAATCGAATCGAGCGAGGCGATGATACAATCGGGAGATATCATTGCCCTGACGACTTCGATAGAAGGGTTGGATATCACACACACCGGCATTGCCACAAGGGAGGCCGACGGCCGGATTCACTTATTGCACGCTTCCACCGGCTCAGGGCAGGTTGAGGTATCTAAGCTGCCGCTTTCCGAATATCTCAAAGGTATCAAGAAGAATACCGGTATTATGGTAGCAAGGCCGCTAAAACCGTAATTTCGATATTTAGTATCGTTTAAGGCAGTAAAAGATGGCGCCTACCAAATGTTCCCTGAATTCGGGCTCATCGAAAGATTCCTCCGTATGGCCCCCACCGGTATAGAAGGCATTTCCGCCATCATAGCTGTGATACCATGCGATCGGATGGTCATCCCCGTTTTCACCCCCTTCATAACTGGTTTCATCCAACTTCATCAAAACGGTGAGTTCGGGATTTATATTTTTATAATTGTACCATTCATCCACACGTACCCATCTTTCCGGTAAATGGGCAGTGGATCGATGGTTTTTCATCACCACGTCGATGGTGGCCTCCCGCACGTTGGGATTGTTGGGATGGCTTTTGAAATAGGCGCCTACCAACTTTCCGTACCAGGGCCATTCATACTCGGTATCGGCAGCTGCATGAATGCCCATAAAGCTGCCGCCCCCTTTGATATACCCTTCCAATGCCCTTTGTTGGCGTTCCCCCAAAACATCGCCCGTTGTGCTCAAAAAGATGATCATTTTGTATTTTTTGAGATTTGCCGGGCTGAAAGAGAGCGAATCTTCGGTCTGCGTGATTTGAAATCGGTTGTTCTTGCCCAATTCCTTTAGGGCAGCGACACCTTTCTCGATCGATTTATGACGGTAACCATTGGTTTTGGTAAAAACCAAGATTTTGGCGATTTTGGAAATGGGCACTATTTTTTCACCCAAAGGTTCACGGTGAACGAACGAAACATCTTCATTGATCTTGGCTGAGCCACACCCAATGAGCAAGGCTAATGAAAGAAAAAGGATAGAACCTTTAAGTACCGAATTCGTCATGTTGGTTGTTTTAGGAAATTGAACGGCCTAAATATCGCTATTTTAAATTTACTTTGGTGTGGGGAGGTGTTAAAAAGAATCCGGCACTTATTATTCAACCCATTGGGGCCAAGTCACGATTCAGGAGCAACTTATTAAGGGTTGGCCAGCGCCATCAGGTATTTTTTGGGAGTAGTGCCGTATTTTTTCTTGAAGGCGGATATGAAATGGCTTGCCGTACTATAGCCCACCTTGAGGCCTACTTCGTTGACGTTGTGTTTCCCGCTCTCCAACAGTTTCCGGGCATGCTCCATTTTATAATCGAACAGGAAACTGAATACCGAATCGCCGTAAATATGCCGAAAGCCTTCCTTCAGTTTTTTGAGGCTGAGGCCGATCTCTTCCGAAAGTTCCTGTAAAGTTGGAGGTTCGGCCATTCTGGAAATGATGATTTCCTTGGCCTTACGGATTCGGCGAACATTGTCCTCATCGACCAAGAAAGGGCATTGCTCCAGGTCGGTGTCTTCGCCTTTGTTGAAATAAAGTGAGATCAGCTCATAGACCTTTCCTTTAATATACAAGGCCTTCACCGAAGGGTGCAGGTTATAGTTCATGATTTGGCTAAGTATGACCGCTATGGCTGGGGAAACTGCCTCCTGCACATAATATTTTTTATCCTTGTTCTCGGCACTTAAAAATGGGATATAGTCTGCCTCTTTGGAAAACAGGGAGTGAAATTTGCGGATGGTCATCACTACCGAAACCATCCATGAATCGGGGTTGAGTTCCATATCCAAGGGAAGGGCCAATTGGGTATTATAGAGCAATAGCGAATTTTCCTCCGAAACATCAAGTGCATAACGCCCTTCATTGAAAACGAATTTGGCCGATCCCTTCAGGCAAAAATGAAACTGTAGGTAAGAGCTGTCTATCGCCCTCATGATTTTTTGTAATTGAGGGGTATCGTTCTGAATCTTAAAGACGTAAAATCCGTCTTCGACAAAGAACTCCTGAAACGAACCTTGAGCGATATTTTTTAATTCCATAACGGTCGATAACGGTTTCATTTTATTTAGAAACATTCTAAATAAAAAAATGCGTACGCCTTTGTTTAAAGGCAAATTTAAGGGATTTCGTTCAAATGCATTGAAAATGGCCCAATAAATACCCGAAACGATATTAATTGTACCGCTAGCGTTATTTTTAGACTTCAAATGCGGTTACTTTTGTAGCCGTTTGCAAAACCCATATGAAAGATTACCATATTTCGAGACATAATTCATTCTATACCATAGGTCTGAGTTATAAGAAGGCGGAAGCCGATGTGCGGGGTAAATTCAGCTTGGACGAGGACGGCCTGGAGCAAATTTTACATCAGGCCAAGGCACAGGGCATCGACGGCCTCTTGGTCGCCTCGACCTGTAACCGCACCGAGTTGCATGGTTTTGCGCAGCACCCCTTTCAACTGATCAAACTTTTATGTGACAATACACAGGGCTCCGTTGAGGAGTTTCAGGAGGTGGCCTATGTCTATAAAAACAACGATGCCATCAACCATCTTTTCCGAGTGGGCACGGGACTGGACAGTCAAATATTGGGCGACTTCGAGATCATCAGTCAATTGCGTTCGAGTTTTAGCCGATCGAAAAGGGCCGGACTTGCCAATCCTTTCATAGAACGTTTGTGCAATGCGGTGATCCAGGCCAGCAAACGCATTAAAAACGAGACTGAAATTTCTTCAGGGACCACTTCGGTGGCCTTCGCCTCGGTACAATATATCCTAAACCATGTCACCGATGTTTCAGAGAAGAACATCTTGTTGTTCGGGACGGGAAAAATCGGAAGAAACACTTGTGAAAACCTGATCAAACATACCAAGAACGATCATATTACCCTTATCAATCGCACCAAGGACAAGGCCGAAAGGATTGCCGGAAAATTCAATCTTTCGGTGAAAGACCATGGCGAGCTGCAAACCGAAATAAGGAATGCCGATGTGCTGATCGTGGCCACTGGGGCAAAATCCCCGACCATTTCAAAGGAAATGATCCATTCTAAAAAACCCTTGTTGATCTTGGATCTATCGGTCCCCAAAAATGTATCAGATGAGGTGGCCGAATTGGAGCAGGTGACCCTGGTGCACCTCGATTATCTTTCCCAACTAACGGATGGCACCATGGAGCGCAGAAAGGAACATATTCCTGATGCGGAAGCCATCATTGACGGCATCAAGGGAGAATTTGTCCAATGGCTCGAAACCCGAAAATTTGCACCGGTGATCAAGGCCTTGAAGCAGAAATTGAAAGTGATGAAGGAGGAGGAACTCGATTACCAGTCCAAAAAAAAATCCGACTTCAATGCCGAACAGGCAGATGAGATTTCAAATCGCATCATCCAAAAAATCACCAAGCAGTTCGCCAACCATCTCAAAGATGAGAACGTCGATGCGGACAGCAGTTTGGAACTGATACAAAGGATTTTCCAACTTGAAGTCCACTCCAAATGAACCGACCGATACGCATCGGTACCCGCGACAGTGAACTCGCGATGTGGCAAGCCCATTCCGTAAAGGCACAACTGGAGACCTTGGGTTACCAAACCCAGTTGATACCTGTGAAGTCTACCGGGGATCTGATGCTCGACCAGCCCCTCTATGAGTTGGGCATTACGGGTATTTTTACCAAAACCCTCGATATGGCCATGCTCAAGGGCGAGATCGATGTGGCCGTGCACTCGATGAAGGATGTGCCCACTGCCCTGCCCAAAGGAATTGTCCAAGCGGCCGTTTTGGAAAGGGGCCCGACCATAGACCTTTTGGTATATAAGCACAACGAAGAATTTTTGGCCCAGCCCAACGCCGTTATTGCCACGGGCAGCCTTCGCAGACAGGCCCAATGGTTGAATCGCTATCCCTCGCATACCGTGGTAGATCTGCGCGGCAATGTCAATACCCGTCTCGAAAAATTGGAAAAGCAGTCATGGAACGGTGCCATTTTCGCAGCGGCCGGACTCAATCGACTCGGACTGGAGCCCAGCAATACCATCGGACTGACCTGGATGATCCCCGCTCCGGCACAGGGCGCAATGGTGGTCATGGCCATGGAGGAAGATGAAGAACTCAGAGAGGCCCTTGTCTTACTGAACCACCGTGAAACCGAGATCTGCACCAGTGTGGAACGACGATTTTTAAGTTTGTTGGAAGGCGGTTGTACCGCACCCATAGGGGCCTTGGCGACCATCGACGGAGATAACATTACCCTGAAAGGTATTTTGCTCACCAGGGATGGCGGCAAGAAACTCGAAACAGAAAAAACGTTGCCCTTATCCCAATACCATAACCTGGCTTCCGAATGTGCCGAGCATATCTTGATCCGGGGGGGAAAGCGTTTGATGAACGAACTTCAGGAATCGACCAGATCTGCAAAAATATTTTCCACCAAAAACCTAACGGCCGGCCAGTTGCAGCTTTTTAAGGATGGGCTGGTCGTTCAAGCGGAAGATTTTCTCAAAGTGAGCCCGAATCGCATTCCGCTCAGTGTCCTCAAAAATCCCATTGAAAATGTGGTGATTACCAGTCAAAATGCGGTCGAGGCCCTCTTGACAAGTGCACCGAAGGAAGAATTGAAATTCAAGAATATTTATTGTGTGGGGCGGCGCACCAAGCGTTTGATCGAAAATCGTTTGGGAAAGGTGAAACATAACGCGAACAACGCCAAAAAGCTGGCCGATTACCTTGTAGAATATATGGAAGGCCTGGAGGTCACCTTTTTTTGTGGCGATCAGCGAATGGACGATTTGCCCACCATCCTCACCGAAAATAGGATCGTAGTAAACGAAATAGAGGCCTACAAGACCAAATATTCGCCCGTAAAGGTGCCAGCCTCCGTGGAAGGCGTCATGTTCTATAGTCCGTCAACAGTGGCCAGCTACCTTTTGGAGAACAAGCCCGACAAAATCGCATTCTGTATAGGGGATACCACGGCCACGGCGGCGAAAGCGCATTTCTCCGAGGTCCGCGTAGCCAAAATGCCCTCGATAGAGAGCATGATCGCTTTGGTGAATGAGACCTATGCGGCGATTTAATGGAAAAGCCCGCACAAAGATTGGAGATATGATAAAGAACGATTTGTTTTTAAGGGCCTTGAGAGGCGAAACCGTCGACCGGCCCCCGGTATGGATGATGCGCCAAGCAGGGCGCTATTTGCCCGAATTCAGGGAAATACGCGATAAGTACGATTTCTTTACCCGATGCCGCACCCCGGAACTTGCATCCGAAATCACCGTACAGCCCATTCGCCGTTTCGGAATGGATGCCGCCATTTTGTTCTCGGATATTCTGGTAGTGCCACAGGCCATGGAAATAGAGGTGCAAATGAAACCGAATTTCGGCCCCTACCTGCCCAATCCGGTGAGGTCGCAAGCCGATGTGGACCGGGTGGTGGTGCCAGAAGTTGGGATAGCTTTGGACTATGTGATGCAGGCCGTGAGAGCGAGCAAGGAAAAATTGGAGAACGAAGTGCCTTTGATCGGTTTCGCCGGTTCCCCATGGACCATCTTGTGCTACTGTGTACAAGGGCAAGGAAGCAAGACCTTCGATATGGCCAAGGAATTCTGCTTTACCCAACCGGTGGCGGCCCATCAGCTTTTACAAAAAATCACCGATACCACCATCGCTTATTTGAAAGCGAAGATCAAGGCCGGAGTCGATGTGGTGCAGATCTTCGACTCATGGGGCGGGATGCTTTCTCCCACCGATTATCAGGAGTTTTCTTGGCGCTATAACCAACAAATCGTTGATGCGCTCAAGCAGCATGCCCCCGTGATCGTTTTTGGAAAGGGCTGCTGGTTCGCTTTGGGCGAGATGGCCAAATCCGGCGCCGCCGCTTTGGGCGTCGATTGGACCTGCTCTGCCAGAAATGCCCGCTATTTGACAGGGGGCAAAATTACGCTTCAAGGAAATTTTGATCCGGCCCGATTGCTTTCTCCCCCTTCCGAGATCAAGAAAATGGTGACCAAAATGATCGATGCGTTCGGAAAGGATGCCTATGTGGTGAACCTGGGTCATGGAATCCTTCCGAATATTCCGGTAGACCACGCCAAGGCCTTTGTCGATGCCGTGAAGCAATACCGAACCACTTAATGGGGCGAAAGATCGTTTTTTAAGATTTGCATGGACCATGATTTTCAAATCAACGAATTCTTAACTGCAGACGCCCAGGATCTTTGTGATTTAATGCGGGCCAATCAGGACCGGTTTCGACGCTTTTTGCCCCGAACGCTGGCCCAGAACCTAAGGGTCACCGCTTCAGAGGCCTATATCGCCAAAAAAAAGGTGGAAAGGGAAAACAGGACAGAATTTACCTATGCCATACGGGAGCCAATACAAAAGAAGGTGGTTGGCATCGCCATATTGAAAGCGATCAACTGGGAAAGAAAAACAGCGGAATTGGCGTATGGTATGGGAGAAGCATTCGCGGGGAAGGGCTGGATGACCCAGACCGTTCGACACCTTGTCGCCTTTTCCTTTGAGGAGCTGCATTTGCAGACCTTGCGTATCGTAGTGCACCACAGCAATCTGGCGAGCATCGCGGTGGCCGAGAAATGTGGCTTCTGCTGGTCGAAAACCCTTCCAAAAGAACATGTTATTCCCGGGGAAGCAGCTTTGGATATGGAACTGTTTATACTTCATGGCCCGGAACAACTCACAAAATAGGCCGGAATGTAAAACTGATGCGGGAAAATTCAAATGATTCGGCCTGGCATATTTCGATACAATAAGCACTGTTAAAACGGTATTAAAAAGATGGCTTTCGATGAAAACCATGGTCGAATTTTCTGATGTTTTTCGTATTATTGGAGCCTTAATAAAATAAACCGAAATGAAAGTAAAATTTATCCTAAGCCTATTCATCGCATTTATTTCCTTAAACCTGCTTTCGGCCCAATTGACCAAGACCACTTCGGTGGAAGGGATTACCGAATACCAGATGGAAAACGGATTAAAAGTGTTGTTGTTCCCCGATAATTCGGCACAGACCATAACCGTCAACATTACCTATCTGGTGGGATCTCGCCATGAAGGCTATGGGGAAAAGGGCATGGCCCATTTGTTGGAGCATTTGCTCTTCAAGGGTACGCCCAACCATCCGGATATCCCCGATGAACTGAGTTCCCACGGTGCAAGGCCCAATGGTACGACTTGGTACGACCGAACCAATTACTATGAAACCTTCAATGCCACGGATGAAAACCTGGATTGGGCCTTGGATCTTGAGGCCGATAGGATGGTGAATTCCTATATCGCGAAAAAAGACCTTGACTCAGAGTTCAGTGTGGTCAGGAATGAATTTGAGATGGGCGAGAACGACCCATCAGGCGTTTTATTGGACAAGGTTATCGATGCGGCCTATTTATGGCACAATTACGGTAGCTCCACCATCGGCAACCGCTCCGATATTGAGAGGGTGCCGATTGAAAATTTGAAGGAATTCTACAAGAAATTCTACCGGCCCGACAATGCCGTACTGATGATCACCGGGAAGTTCGATGAAGAAAAAACCTTGGCTTTGGTCGAGGAAAAATTCGGAAAGATCGCAAAACCGGACAGTCCAGTTAGGCAATCCTACACCGAAGAGCCCGCCCAGGATGGGGAAAAATTGGTGACTGTAAGCAGGGTTGGCGACCTGCAACTGGTGTCTACCCTATACCATACCCCTTCAGGTTCCGATATCGACTATGCGGCAATTACGGTCTTGGAAGATGTGCTCACCGATGCCCCTTCCGGAAGGTTGTACAAGGCCTTGGTCGAGACCCAGAAGGCTTCCTCTGTTTCGTCTTTTTGCCCATTTACCAAAGAACCAGGATTTATTTACATCGAAGCGTCCGTGCCTTCCGATAAGAATGCAGATGAAGTGGAGGCCATCTTAAAAAAGACCTTGGACGAACTGAGAACCAAACCGATTACCGAAGAGGAATTGAACCGGGCCAAGGCCAATCTTTTGAAACAAATCGATCAAATCAATCGGAACTCCTCTTATTTGGGCACTTATATGAGCGAATTCATCGGTGCTGGTGATTGGCGGTTGTCCTTTATTCATAGGGATAGGATCGAAGCCATGACCTTGGAACAAGTGAATGCGGCCATGGGGAAATACCTCATTCCGACCAACCGCACCATGGGCAGGTTCTACCCGACCAAAACCCCGGAAAGGGTCTCTATCCCGCATGTCAAAAATCTGGATTCGCTGGTTTCAGGGTACCAGGGCAAGGAAAGCAAGGGCGAAGGGGAAGCTTTCGATGTGGCTTATGATGCCATCCAACAGCGTTTAAAAAGTGGCACGCTTCCCAATGGGGTAAAATATGGTTTCATTGAAAAGAACAACAGGGGCAATACCGTAATCCTTAGTTTTAGCATCCGCAACGGTGACGTAAAATCGTTGATGAACAAGGGCGTGGTCCCTTCCTTTACCGCAAGCATGCTGAACAAGGGTACCACCACAAAAACCCGGCAGCAAATCGAGGATGAATTGAGCCGACTGAAAACGTCGATCGGTTTTGGATCAAGAAATGGGAACGTTTATGTGAATATCAGCTCAACGGAGGAAAATCTGGTGCCCGCATTGCAACTGATGGCGGATATGCTTAAAAATCCTTCTTTTGATGCCTCGGAACTCGAGAAATTGAAGACAGAGCAATTGGCTGCCATGGAGAGCTACAAGAACGACCCCCAGTTTTTGGCATCAAAAAGGCTTTCGGAAATCAATAACGTTTATCCGAAAGGGCATCCATTATATGACATGAGTGTAGCCGAGGAGGAGGAAGCCATCAAAAAGGTGACCATCGAAGACATCAAGGCTTTCTACAATGAATTCTATGGCCTTGGAAAGTCTATTTTGGTGGGCATAGGCGATTTTGATCTTGAAGCGGTGCAGGCCTCCATCAGAAACCGAGTTTGCGGATTACCAAAGCAAGCAACCTTATGAGGAGATTGCCAGTCCGTTTGTTCCTTCAAAGGCGGTAAAAGAGGATATCCTGACGCCCGACAAACAAAATGCCATGACCTTCGGTGGCCTTGGCATCCAGATCAGCGATTATTCTGATGACTATGCCGCCCTGAACGTCGCTTCGACCATTTTGGGCGGGGGCACTTTAAACTCCCGTATAACGGAAAGGCTGCGCCAAAAGGATGGTTTAAGCTATGGGGCCGGGGCAGGTCTTCAGGCCGATGGGGACAAGGTGGATCAAAATTCGCTCCTTTTCCTATATGCCATTTACGCCCCTGATAATTATGATAAGATACAACAGGGCTTTAAGGAAGAGATTGAAAGATTCATCAAAGATGGTATCACTGAAGAGGAGCTCAAGAACGCGGTCAACGGATGGATACAGGGCGAGAACGTATCTCGGGCCCAAGACAATGAACTGTCGAGCGTGATCAACAACAATATTTTTTACGATCGCACCATGGCATTTCATAAGGATATGGAAGAAAAAATGGCGAAGCTCACCGTTGCCGATGTGAACCAAGGCCATTAAAAAGTATATTCAACCCTACGAAAAATGGACCGTGGTGAACGCCGGGGATTTTAAGAAATAAACGCTACCCATAATTATCCTTAAAGACTCGAATAAAAAGAGCCGTTCCATTTGGACGGCTCTTTTGATTTTTGAAATCCAGCGAATGCAAACTTGTCTGATGTGCGTTGATAATTTTGTATATTCCGCTATGTTTTGCTTGCATATAGCCAACAGAAATCCTCTGACCTTAAAAAAGAGCAAACTATGTTCAGGTACGCATGAGTGAATCAACGACAATGAAAATAATAAATCAACCAACGATGAAAGTATATCTAGCAATGTTTGCACTGGCAACTATTTTTTCCTGTAATCGATTGCAGGAAGGAGAAGCCCATGAAGGGCAACCTATGCAGGCGGTAGAAAAGGCAGAAGCAGATTATGACCCTGAAGCCAACCTAAAAGATCTTGGCATTGCCTTGCCTACACCTTCTACGCCGGTAGCCAATTACGTGAACGCCGTACGTACGGGCAACCTCATTTTTCTGGCGGGGAAAGGCCCGCTTAAATCAGACGGGGATTATATTATGGGAAAAGTAGGGACCGAATTAACCATCGAAGAAGGGTACGAAGCCGCCCGCGTCACGGCAATCAACCAACTTGCGGTGCTCAAGGCTGAACTGGGCAACCTCAACAAGGTAAAACGAATCGTGAAGGTATTGGGAATGGTCAATGCCGAACCGGGGTTCATAGACCAACCGAAGGTCATCAACGGATATTCCGATCTTATGGTGGCGATTTTCGGCGAAAGGGGCAAACATGCGAGGGCGGCGGTAGGCATGGCCTCACTGCCCAACAACATCGCAGTGGAGGTGGAGATGATAGTAGAGGTGTATCCTTGAGTACGAATTGTACGGTTTCCTAAACCACTCCATAGGTGGCCAAGATAATCAGATCTGTATCTTCCCTCGATTTGAAGACGTCAAAAGTGCGACCTTGGGTACGCAGTGCCCCGAGTGCATTGGCATAACGAGCCGCCTTGAGATAGGCGCGGCGGTCTTCCAATAGGCCATAGCCCAAACCTCCTGCGAAAGAGTCCCCACAACCGGTGGTATCGACCACATGTTCTACTTTTACCGACTGTACCACTTCTTGGTGGATAGCATCTCCTTTTTTGAAAAACACCACTCCGCCCTCGGCATCCAAGGTAACGATCAGGGATTGTACTCCCCGGTTCAGCACGTGTTCGGCCAAAGCGGGCAAATGGGAAGTATCCTTGGCATCGAAATGCCCGAGTTCTTCGAGACGGTATTCTTTTTCGAACCAACAGCATTTCGACTCTTCCAGATTCATTTTCAACACATCGATATAGGGAAGCCATTGGTCGCGGTCGACCCAGAACTTGAGCAAACGATCGCCAAGCGTCGTGACGGTATTGGTCGGCCCATGGGCATCAAAAATGATTACCGCATCACTGTTTTCCTTGATATACTTTAGGGTTTCAAGAGGTACCTCATAATCGGTGATCGGCACACAGACAAAAACATCGCAATGCAATAAATGCTGCACATCCTCCGGAATGATGGGATTCATAAAACCGGTCTGTTTCTCCAATCGATTGTTCTGATCCACAAATCGCAGGCTGATCACGTCGCCCTGATCGGCGGCGGAACTGATATGGTCTACATTGATGTTGGGATATTCGCTCAAGAGTTCTTTGATGGCCCGTTCGTCTATTTTACGAACATGCGACACGGGAAATACGGTGCCATCATCCCCTAAAAGTTTGGATAATCCTATGGCAGTATGGGTCGTACAGCCATATTTCTCTATAACTTCCCCCCTATGGGTGGTGATATGGTCCCTTGGTATGGGACCTAAAACCGCAACGTTGTATTTAGACATGTATCCAGTTCCTTTTTAAATGCTTGCCCTAGCCTCCATTATCGGGTGGGCATAGATGTTCAATTGATTTTTGAAAATACAAAAAAATACACGACCAGCCATTGGAAATGCATAAATTAGCAAGAATACCGAAAAACTTTGGCTTCAGTTCCGATCAAATAGCATCTCAATTGATGGAAAAGCCAAGATTTTCTACATTTTCTTGCTAAATATCCTGAAATTGGACCAAAACTAATAGAAAAGTATTCTTAAATTTGCCCTCTTTTTAAGGGCCTCATAGTTCAACGGATAGAATAGAAGTTTCCTAAACTTTAGATCCAGGTTCGATTCCTGGTGAGGCTACGAACAAGCACTTCAGGCCTTTGCGAAAGCAAGGGCTTTTATTTTCGAATCGGGCTTCTTTAGGAGCATCACAATAACCTTCTGATAGGGCCATCAAATATCGACATCAAGACATTATTTACAACCTTGTGGGCAAAGAGGGGATGGTTCGTTCAGTTTGGGACCAAATATTTAAAGTCATGCAATCCTTTGGGCACCCAAAAGTAAAATCAAATTCGTACAACCCATTCTATATTTCATATCTTCGAACGATCGTGTTCGCCTGATTCTGAACCATCGATTTCCAAAATATATTAATAACTTCCAATGACCATTCCGAACTTTTTTCGATCTTCGCTTTCCCCGATGTTTTGTATTGCCTTTTTTTTCGTTTCGGCCCAAGATATTCTTCCGCCGGTGGCCGAGTGGAGCGGAACCAGCGAATCCCTGATCGCCAAGCCGAACGATCCATGGATAACGCCCACGGAAAAATACGATTTTGTGACCACCCCAAATTATGCGGAAACCATGGATTGGTTCAAAAAACTTTGTTCAGGATCGCCACTGTTGCATATGGTTTCCATTGGCAAAAGTGTGGAAGGTCGGGATATTTTCATGATCATCGCTTCTGCGGATGAAGACATCCGACCTGAGGCCCTAAAAAAGTCGGAAAAGGCATTATTTTTTGCTCAAGCGGGCATCCACTCGGGGGAAATAGACGGTAAAGATGCCGGTATGATGTTGCTGCGCGACATTGCCTATGGGGATAAGAAAGAACTGTTGGCCAAGGTGAATTTTCTGTTCGTCCCGATTTTGAGCGTTGACGGCCACGAACGTTCTTCGCCCTACAACAGGCCCAATCAAAGGGGTCCCCAAAATATGGGATGGAGAACCAATGCCAAGAATTTGAACCTGAACAGGGATTATGCCAAGCTCGATACCGAAGAAATCAAGGCCGTAGTACAGGTGATGAACGACTACTATCCCCTCTTGTATATGGACATCCATGTGACCGATGGGGCCGATTACCAATACGACGTTACTTTTGGCGGTTTGGGGCAACAGGGATATTCCCCAGCCATTTCCAAATGGTTGGAAACTACCTATAAGCCCTATGCCGACAGCGATTTAAAGGCCAAAGGCCATATCCCCGGGCCACTGTTGTTCGCCTTGAACGATCGTGATTTTTCGCAAGGGAATATTTTGAACATGGGGGGACCGAGGTTTTCCGATGCCTATGGCAATTTAAGGCATATGCCTACCCTGTTGGTGGAAAACCATTCATTGAAACCCTTTAAGCAAAGGGTGTTGGGCACCTATGTTTTGTTGGAGAGCACCCTGAGGTTATTGGCCATCGAAGGGCAAAAACTCCGGGAAATTGCAACCAATGACCAAATGGCAAGGCCCTCAAAAATCCCGATGATGTTCAAGGTACCGCAGATGGAAAATGCCCTGGGCTACGACGTGCAGGCCGGCCTTAAGTTATCCGATCGAGCCATAGTGCCCCCGGATAGCCTCACCTTAAAGGGAATTTCATCCAAATTATTAAAATCCTCGATAACCGATTCGGATTATATTCAATGGTCCGGAAAACCGGAAACCATGACCGTGGTCAACTATAAGGCCTCGGAACCCATAGACTTGATCGTAAGGCCAAAAGGCTATTGGGTGCCCGCCTATTGCGATGAAATCCTGGAACGCCTGAAATGGCATGGTATTCAAATGGAAATCATTACAGAGCCCCGCAAAGTGAATGTGGAAATGTATCGGATCAAGGATGCCAAATTCGAAAATGAAAGCCATGAAGTAGTGCCCTTCGAAGGACATATGCAAGTACACGGAACCCCCCGGTCGGAAATGCGAATGGAAGTATTTCCAGCGGGATCTGCCTTTATTTCCACAGACCAGACCCTGGGAGATCTCGCAATGGTCTTATTGGAGCCATTATCCAAGGATTCCTTTTTTAGCTGGGGATTTTTCCCTACCATTTTTCAACGAACTGAATATGTCGAACCCTATGTGATGGAACCCATGGCCAAACGAATGTTGGAGGCTTCCCCGGAACTGAAAAAGGAGTTTGAACAAAAAAAAGCGGGAGACAAGGCATTCGCCGCGGATCCGGGGGCGATCTTGACCTGGTTTTACGGGAAAACCCAATATTATGATGAACGCTACCTGTTATATCCGATAGGAAGGGCACTTTAAGGCATTTGTCCTCCACATCAAGGGGAGATGATAGTTTAAGAAATGCGAAAAAGAGGGGCAGCCAGTATTTTCGTGAATGCAGTTACAGTATGATAACCCGCTAAAATGCAAAAAAATAAATCGAAAGAAGTCCCGCTTTCCGTAGTGATGCTGGGGGCCAGTGGAGCGGTCGGAAGCCAGGTCCTGCGGTCGTTGGTAGCCTATCCACAAATAGGAAGCATCACCTCTTTGGGCAGGAGAACCATATCCGGGTTATCCTTTGAAAAGGTCCATCAAAAAGAGATCGATATTTTTGATTCGAAATCATATGTGGAGCTTTTACCGGGTCATGATGTCGCCATATGTACCTTGGGCGTGGGACAACCTTCGAAGATGGGAAAAGAAGAATTTGTGAAAATCGATAAACTTGCTGTTATCGACTTTGCAAAGGCCTGTAAAAAAGCCGGCGTACGCCATTTTGAACTCTTGGGATCGGTAGGGGCGAAATCTAATTCCTCGTCGTTCTATCTCCGCTCAAAGGGGGAGTTGGTAGCGGCCTTACGGCTGCTCGATTTTGAGCGTCTGAGCATATTTCAGCCTTCCATGATCATTACGCCGACCAACCGTTATGGTATTTCCCAAGGAATTTTACTGCGCATTTGGCCATTATTAAGTCCATTGCTATTTGGAGGCCTGCGCAAGTACCGGGGTATCCCGGTTGCCTCACTCGGGAAGGCGATCGCAAAAAATGTTTTAAACCAGGGCAAAGGGTTCGAAACCTTACATTGGAATAAAATTTGTGAACTCACAGGACGGGAGTGACCTCCAATTATTGGAATTTCGGATGTTAGGGGTGCTTGTCAATCACAAGACACCTGCTCTTATGGCCACTCTTTCGCAATTTCCATTTTCCGCGATGCGCTTCAATCATGGAAAAAAAATAATAGAGATCAGCGTTTGGACCATATTTCATATAGGGGCTCGCCCTTGCTGTTCTTTCCGGTATGGTGCCAATCGTTGCCATCGATCCGGTATTCGAATTTTAGGGAAGCGCCAACACGGGCATCGTCCCGGGAAAAATATTTGATGTTTTCCGTATAAATGCCGTCCTTGGCCGAATAACTGCCTCCCCCAGTTCCAAAAAATTCCATGGTATCGGTATTGTAGGCGATCCACTGGAAATAGCCATCCATCAGAAATTTTAAGGTCTTTCTTGGCGAGGTGTCACCGCGACGGTCTTGTCCCTCATCCGGTCCACGCATGGCAAAAAGCCATTGGCCGTCAAGGTCTTGCGGCATTGCCGGAGCCGGGGAAAACACCAAATCCGTATCGGTTTGCAGGGTGAGCTGTTCGCCTTGAAGGGAGTAAGGAACAGACCAGGTACCGGCCTTTTCACCTGGAGCAGCTGAATTGAATTCAAGTCGCACCTTGAGGCTGTCATTTTTTATGTCAAAGAAGCCCCCCAAGGTTTTCAGGAAATGGGGAGGGTCGGATTCATATACACTGTACGTCAAATAATTTGCCTTTATCTTTAGCTCATGTTGCTGTGTTATGCCATTGGTTTCCGATTCAAAAAGAAAGACCCGCTCAGGAATTTGGGCGCTAAGCTGGCCCAAAATGGGAAGCATTAACCATAAAATAATATGGGCCTGGAATGGTTTAGGTTTCATGATCAAGGTATTTTGTCCTCAATATAATAAATTAAAGCACTTGAAATGAACGTCTTATGGTAAATTTCGACTTTTGAATGGGATCCATTGATTTTACTTTGGTATTTTTGTGGGAAACCCTTGTTTTTCCAGTTTTTTTCTTTTCATTTGTTTTCTCAAACCAGCAATGAATTCGGTTTGCGCGAAAAGCTTTTAGCGGAATATTATGCAAGTTTTTTTTATGTTCGGATTAAGGAGGATTTTGATGATAAACGCAATGGCGGACCATTTGATGGGGAGCCGGCTTTCACGACGAATATCCAGCCTTTTTAATATCGTGTGCAGTCAGCACGAATATGGTTTTATGCCCACCACCCAACCCCAAATTATGATCTGAAGCTTGTGTTTCAAATTTTTTTTGGACCCGATGGATTTTCCAAAATCCCTATTTTGCGACTTTACAACCCTTTATAGATGAATACCAAATACATTGATCTGATCGATCAAACCTATTATTTCCCCCAAGAAGAATTTACACTGGATGGGGAATACCTAAAATTTCATGACATACCCTTGATCGAATTGATCCATAAATATGGGAGTCCGTTGAAGTTTACCTATTTACCGAAGATTTCCGAAAACATCAACCTGGCCAAAGGCTGGTTTGCCAATGCCATTGCCAAACACGATTACAAGGGCAAATACCACTATTGCTACTGTACCAAAAGTTCCCACTTCCAGCATGTGATGCATGAGGCCCTGAAGAACAACATCCATATAGAAACCTCTTCGGCTTTTGACATCAATATTGTGGAAGACCTTAAAAAAGAGGGAAAGATCAAAGACGACACCTATGTCATCTGCAATGGTTTTAAGCGCGATGAATACATCACCAACATTGGGGATTTAATCAACAACGGTCACCGGAATTGTATTCCCATCATCGATAATTATGAAGAGATCGACCTGCTTTCCGAAGTCATTCACGACACTTTCAAGGTGGGCATACGCATTGCCTCGGAAGAGGAGCCTAAATTCGAATTCTATACCTCCCGGTTGGGCATAGGATATAAGAATATTGTTCCATTTTATGAAAACCAGATCAAGGATAATGACAAGGTCGAATTAAAAATGCTGCATTTTTTCATCAATACCGGCATCCGTGACAATGCTTATTATTGGAACGAACTTGCCAAATGTTTAAAGGTATACGTTAGGCTGAAGAAGCTCTGCCCATCCCTTGACAGTCTTAATGTCGGTGGCGGTTTTCCGATCAAAAATTCACTGGCCTTCAATTACGACTATCAATACATGATCGATGAGATCGTCAACCAGATCAAAATCGCCTGTGCGGAAGCAGAGGTTTCGGTTCCGCATATATTTACTGAATTTGGTAGCTTTACCGTTGGGGAGAGCGGCGGTGCCATTTATGAGATCTTATATCAAAAACAACAGAACGACCGGGAAAAATGGAATATGATCGATTCTTCCTTCATTACCACCCTTCCCGATACTTGGGCGATCAACAAACGATTCGTGATGCTGCCCATCAATCGTTGGAACGATGAATACGAACGGGTTTTATTGGGCGGACTCACCTGTGACAGCGATGATTATTACAACAGCGAACAGAATATGAATGCCATATACCTGCCGAAGTACAGAAAGGACAAACCTTTGTATATTGGGTTTTTCAATACGGGCGCCTATCAAGAAACCATTGGGGGTTATGGCGGGCTGCAACACTGCCTTATACCACAACCCAAACAAATCTTGATCGACCGGGACAAGGATGGCAAATTAACATACGAACTCTTTAGTAAAGAACAAACGGCAGGTGACCTGCTTCAAATTTTAGGATATGGAAACAAATAGGAATTACGCCGGTATTCCTGACGAATTCGCACAATTGGAAAAGGCAAAGGTAATCTTGATACCCGTGCCTTATGACGGCACCAGTACTTGGGGCAAAGGTACCGACAAAGGGCCGAATGCCTTTTTGGAGGCTTCTTCGAATATGGAGCTGTATGATATAGAAACGGGAACGGAGGTTTTTGAACAGGGCATATACCTGGCAGATGCCATAAATGAAAAGAGCAGTCCCGAAGCGGTGGTTGACATGGTCCATAAAACCACCAAGGATTATATCAAACGCAACAAGTTCGTAACGCTGTTCGGAGGGGAACATTCCATTTCAATAGGCACCATCAGGGCCTTCAATGAATGTTTCGACAATTTAACGGTCTTGCATATCGATGCCCATGCCGATTTGCGCAAGTCGTACAATGGCAGCAAGTTCAACCATGCTTGTGCGGTGCACGAGGCAAGCCAGAATACCAATCTTGTACAGGTGGGCATCCGGAGTATGGATATTATAGAGAAGACCTTCATGGATATGGAAAAGACATTTTTTGCCCATGATATGGTCAATGATGAATACTGGATGGACAAGGTCATCGAAGCGATGACGGACAATGTATACATCACTTTCGACCTTGATGCCTTGGATCCGTCGATCATGCCAGCAACCGGAACCCCGGAGCCGGGCGGGTTGTTTTGGTACGAGACCCTCGATTTTCTAAAACAGGTTTTTGTGGAAAAGAATGTGGTGGGGTTCGATATCGTTGAACTTTGCCCCAATCCGTCAGATAAAACCTCTGACTACTTGGCGGCCAAATTATATTACAAAATGCTCAGCTATAAGTTCATGGGAGAGGCAGTAGACGATGTTTACGACAATACCTACGACATTGAATATAAGTCGAGCAACAATAACAATTCAAAATTCGACGATGACGAAGACTAAAGGGGCAATATCCAATTTTATAGAGAAGTATTATTTGCATTTCAATGCCGCCGCCTTGGTGGATGCGGCCAAGGGATACGAGGACCAGTTGAAGCAAGGTTCGAAAATGCTCGTTTCCTTGGCCGGGGCCATGAGCACTGCCGAACTGGGTAAAATATTTGCTGAGATCATCAGACAAGACAAGGTGCAGATCATCTCCTGTACGGGCGCAAATTTGGAAGAAGACATCATGAACCTGGTGGCCCATTCGCATTATAAAAGAGTGCCGAATTACCGCGATCTAACCCCACAGGATGAATGGGATCTACTTGAAAAGGGGCTTAACAGGGTCACCGATACCTGTATCCCCGAAGAAGAGGCTTTTAGAAGACTGCAAAAACATATCTTTAAAATATGGAGCGATGCCGAAGCGGCAGGGGAGCGGTATTTCCCACATGAATTCATGTACAAAATGCTCTTGTCCGGGGTGTTGGAACAATACTATGAAATCGACATCAAAAATTCATGGATGTACGCCGCGGCGAAAAAAAACCTGCCGATCATCTGTCCCGGGTGGGAAGACAGTACCATGGGCAATATTTTTGCGTCCTATGTGTTGAAAGGGCAGTTAAAGGCCAGTACGATGAAATCGGGCATCGAATACATGACCTTCTTGGCCGACTGGTATACCAATAATTCAGAAAAGGGAATCGGGTTCTTTCAAATCGGTGGCGGAATCGCAGGGGATTTTCCTATCTGCGTCGTTCCTATGCTCTACCAAGACATGGAACGCCCGGATACACCATTTTGGAGTTATTTTTGCCAAATAAGTGATAGTACCACGAGTTATGGGTCTTATTCCGGAGCGGTACCCAATGAAAAGATCACTTGGGGGAAACTCGATATCGACACCCCAAAATTTATAATAGAAAGTGATGCGACCATTGTAGCGCCCTTAATTTTTGCTTACCTTTTGGACATGTAATTATGGAAAATTTAAAGAGAGTCATAGTAGATTTTAAAAAGCTAACCCCGGAGGTGCTTAAACTTTTGGTCGAAAAATATCCAGATGGATATGACGACCGAAACATCATTTCTTTCAAAAATGCCCAGGGGGAGCGAATTGAGGCTGTTGAGGTGACCACCGAGGACACCAAATATCTGGTAAAGATCAGCGCCAAGCTCGAACGCACCATGGAAAACTATGATGAGGATGATTATGAAGATTTTGATTCCGATGATCCGGAAGCAGTTGTAGATCCTGAGCTCATCCAAGACGACGACGACCAAGACGAAGATTAAAGACCCCTATGTTTGAAGTCGTAGCGTATCAAATATCGGCTTCCATAAATACTCGGCAATGCAAATCGCTATTGCCGTTAAAAGTTTTATTTTCCGATAGTGATGAACTCTATTTAAACAATGGGGAAAGGAAATTCGTTTATATTTTTCAATACGGGATGGTTTCCTTCTTCAATCATACCAACGACGAAATAGAGGAAATTCTGGAACAGATAGCGGTAGCCGCCAAAGGGCATCTCGATGAACATTTTTCCGAGACCATAGCAGTGGAAATCGTAAAAGGGCACCAGAAGGTCACCTTTAACAAAGTGAGCTTACCCGATTTCGATAGGGAAGCCATACGCTTGGTGATGTTGAACACTTCCCAATCCGTGGCCTTGGATCGTTATTCTGAGATTACGGAGCAGTTGCTCGAAGAGACCCAGGCCCATACGAACTATCTGGAGCAATTCGGCAAGTTGGATATCAGTGGGAATACCTTGAAGAAGTTTATTGGAAAAGTGCTCAATGTTAAAAATCAGATCGCGGAAAACCTCTATATTTTTGATGCGCCCGACAGTACATGGGAAAGTGAACAATTGAATTCGCTCAATCAAGAACTGCAGAAAACGTTCGACTTAAAGATACGATACCGAAATATCTATGAAAGGATTGAGATCGTTAAGGAAAACCTCCAATTGTTCAAAGACATTATGTACCACACCGAAAGCAGCCGGCTCGAGTGGATCATCATTGTATTGATTTTGGTAGAGGTCCTCGATTTGTTCGTACTGCGTATTTGGAAGTAACCGTAGCGTACAATTTTGTAAATTAGATAAAGAATCTAAATCAAAGCCCATGAAAAAAGCACCTTTTCATATGTCACTGCCTTGTCTGAGCATCAGTAAAACAATGGACTTTTATGTGGACGTCATCGGTGCCGATCTTGGCCGACATTCAACCCGTTGGTTGGATATTGATCTGTTCGGCAACCAAATTACCTTTACCAGGTCGGGCGAATTCAATTTTTCCTACCGATCCTACAAGTTTGAGGAAACCGTATTGCCCTCGTTCCATTTTGGGGTGATCGTGGATCGGGCATTATGGGAATCCCTATACCAAAAAATGACGGCTTCAGAATATGAGGTGACCACCGAGGCCACCTTTTTAAAAGACCAGGTCGGGGAACATGTTTCTTTTTTTGTAAAAGATCCAAATGGGCATATGCTCGAATTCAAGAGTTTTCTCAAGACCAAGGATATGTTTCGTCAATAAAGCCATTTTTAAGATATAACCGACGCGCTACTTAGTTTTTTTAAGTTGGTCAGTGTCAACCAATAACTATGCATTTGAATAAATTAGAGCTCATCGGCAGTGAGGAATGGTGCGTTTTTGAGACATTGGGCATCCCGGCCATAAAGGCCAGGGTAGATTCAGGCGCCAAGACTTCCTCCATTCAGGCCGCCAATATAAAATTGTTCTCACGAGGGGCCCAGGAATGGGTGAAGTTCGAGGTGAACCCATTGCAAGATAACCGGGCTATTGCCGTAGAATGTGAAGCCAAACTGGTCGATCGGCGTACCGTTCGAAGTTCTTCCGGAATTTCCGAAGAACGGGTGGTCATCAAGGTGCCCATAAGCATGGGAAACAAAACCTTCGACATTGAGTTGACCTTGGCCAGCCGCGACACCATGGAATTTCGAATGCTGCTCGGCCGGGAAGCACTCAGTGGCAGGTACATTGTAAATCCGGCAGCGAGTTTTTGCCTGAAAAGTTTCACCGATGATCAAATCGCCATTAAATATGCTTCCTATATCAAAGAGAAAACCGGATTAAAGCTTGCCCTTTTGGCAAGTAATCCTGAGCTCTACAGCAATCGACGGTTAATGGAGGCGGCCGAAGGCCGTGGTCATGAAATCGTCTTTCTAAACGTGGAACTGGCCTATATGAAGCTCGATGCCCATTCTCCCGAGATCCGATATCGCGGTGGCAATATCCTCAATGAGTTCGATGCCATCATCCCAAGAATCAAACCCGCGGTAACCTTCTATGGTTGTGCCTTGATCCGACAGTTCGCGAATCTTGGCGTGTATTGCCTGAACACCGCGGAGGCGATTGCCCAATCCCGTGATAAACTGTTCGCATCGCAATTGTTCTCCAAAAACGACATCCATATTCCGATAACGGGTTTTGCCAAATCGCCCATGGACACCAGGGATTTGATCCGCATGGTGAACGGGGCGCCGCTGATCATCAAATTATTGGAAAGCACACAGGGAAGAGGCGTGGTTTTGGCCGAAACCAATAAGGCGGCCGAGAGTGTGATCAATGCCTTTAAGAGCGTACAGACCAATATCTTGGTACAAGAATTCATCAAAGAGGCCAACGGACAAGACATTCGTTGTTTTGTGGTCAATGGAAAAGTGATCGCTTCCATGCAAAGGCAAGCTGAAAAGGGCGAATTCAGGGCGAACCTGCATCAAGGAGGGAAAGCCTCGATCATCAAGATTACCGGCGAAGAAAAGAAGCTGGCCATCAAGGCGGCCAAGGTCTTGAACCTAGCCGTTGCCGGCGTCGATATCATTCGGTCGAACAAGGGCCCCTTGCTGTTGGAAGTCAACTCTTCCCCCGGTCTGGAAGGCATTGAAAATGCAACGGGCAAGGATATCGCCAATTCCATGATCATGGCCATTGAAAAGAAGCTGCGGTTCGGGGAACCGATCTAGCCCCTGAGCTAATGAAATAGGTTGTTCATGCTTTGGCACCGCGGAAACTTGGCTTTAAAGTTCTCCTGAGCTTAAATTTTTAAGCATGGCGTCGGTGGTGGCGTCCAAATTAAATTCAGCCTTCCAACCCCAATCGCTTTTGGCAATGGAGTCGTCGATACTACTGGGCCAGGAATCTGCGATGGCCTGTCTAAAATCGGGTTGGTAGCTTATTTGAAAATCGGGGATTTTTATTTGGATACTTTTCGCAATTGCTGCAGGGGTAAAGCTCATCGCCGCCAAATTATAGGAAGAACGGATCTTTATGTTTTTGCCTTCCGAATCCATAAGTTCCATGGTTGCCCTGATGGCATCGTCCATGAACATCATCGGAAGTTCGGTGTCTTCTTTCAGAAAACAGGTATATTTCCCGTCCGACAAAGCTTTGTGATAAATTTCCACGGCATAATCGGTGGTGCCGCCACCGGGCATTGTTTTCCAACTGATCAGGCCGGGATAACGAAGGCTTCTTACATCTACCCCATATTTGCGATGATAGTATTCGCACCACCGTTCCCCGGATTGCTTGCTGATGCCATAAACCGTGCTGGGTTCCATTATCGCGCTTTGTGGGGTATGGTCTTTAGGGGTATTTGAGCCGAAAACGGCAATACTTGAGGGCCAGAAAATCTTGGATATCTTTTTTTCCTTGCCTAGATTGAGCACATTGAAGAGCGAGTTCATATTCAGGCTCCATGCCCTTTCCGGAAATTTTTCTGCGGTCGCACTGAGCATGGCCGCCATAAGGTACACCTCATTGATCTCATAATAGGCCACCAATTCCTCCAAGGCATCATAGTCGGTGGCATCCAATATTTCGAAAGGCCCCGATTCCATTAAACCGGTATTGCCATGTCGGATGTCGCTGGCGATGACATGGTTGGCACCATATTTTTCCCTTAAGGCATAAGTCAATTCTGTACCTATCTGTCCACAGGCACCGATGATCAGGATATAGTTTTGCATTAAACTGGCGTTAAATGAATTCGTGTATAAAGATAGCCTTTATTAAAATTTGTACCTTCGGTCCATGCAAAGAATGATGCTTTTGGGGTGGGTTTTTCTAGCTTTTGTTTCTTGTAAGACGGAACCAAAGGCAACCGCGTCATCCGATATTTCTTTTTTTGAAATCGAAACCACCGATTGGCCCAAAGAAGCGGCCATCAATCCGAAGGCGAGGGACTTGATTCAAAAATGGACCGAATTCAACAGTCTGGAAACCAGTTTTGATGCCCTGTACACGGTGGCGAACAGGGAAGATTTGAGCCTTGTGATCGAAGATTTGATCGAAAAGCAGAAAGTTTTGGAAGCGTCGACTTACCCAATTGATTTCGACAAACCCCAAATAAAAGGCAGACAAAAGATGTTCAAGACCTTTACGCTCAAGGTGAAGGGCGATCTTTATTATCGATTGGATGTGCAGCCCACTGTCAAAGAAATGATTGCTGCCTACAATGCCTTCAGAAATCAGTTCAATATTATGGTCAACAATACCCTCGATACCAAATTGATCTTGGAACAACAATAGTTTTGAGAAAACAAGGGTATAAAAAAAGCGGCATATCATACCGCTTTTTTAAAATTACAAGGTGTTGGTCCTTTACTCCTTAGGGGTCTCAGGATTTTCTTTTCGGGATACCAAGGCTTGCCTGCTCAAGCTTGCAAGATTGAAGTTGGGATCTGTTTTAAGGGCCTCATCGATCAATGCCACTGCCGCATCTATATTATTTTTGTCCTGATTGTACTGCACCAATCCTTTGAGGTGCAGAAAGGCAGCCCTGAGCGAAACCTCATAAGGCTGCTGCCGCTCATAAAAAGCATACTTCATATCTTCTTTGGCGTTGGCAAGTCCATATTCAATGTCGGTGGTCGCACCGGTATTATCTCCGGTTTGTATCTTTAAATCGGCCAATTCATACGCCAAATAGGGATTTGGATTTCTGGTGTACAATAATTCGAACTGTTCCAAAGCCCGTTTGGGCTGGTTCAATGCCTTCAGGGAAATCGCTTTGACTTGTACCGCCAAATCGGAATCGGCTTCGTTCTTCTCGATTCCGATGGTATTCAAGGCCTGTAAATTCTGGTTGTCGTTGGCGTAGATATAGGCGAGGGTATCGGTCCTTTCCTTTGAAGGTGCAATGACGTTCAAGTGGGTAAGGGCACCGATCACGCCCATGACATCACCCTGAAGCCGCATTTCCTTATAGTACGCCTCGAAGTGTTTTTGTAGCTCGCTCTTGGTCTGGGCATTTGCATTGATGCCCATCATAATAATGATGATAATCGCAATACGTTTCATGTTTGATTTATTTTGGTGCGCAAAACTATTAAAATAATTGGTATTCGACTGTTAACGAATCCCATAAATAAGCAGGTATAGGTTCAATTATGCGATTTGAACCTCACCGGTTGGGGTTGCCCTTAAGTTTGGAGCCAATACGATGTAAAAAAGGATGCCATAAGGCATCCTTGAATTATAAAGATACTGTCGCGCCATTAAGGCACCAAAATATGATCTTCGACTTGAAATCCTCTTATCATTTGGGAATAAAATGCAATGCTTCGCTGATCTCGGTCGATACAGGAAACCAAAAACTCGTATAAATTTCGATACCATAAGTTCGTAGGCAGGGTAGGCAGCTCTGTATTGACCTTATGGGGGTCATATGCCGAATCATCGGTAACGATGTTCATCTTGATCCTTCTCCTATGATAGTCGATGGTTACATCGGTCGCATTATAATGTTTCATGATAAGGGTTTCATGCAACGATTTCAGTTTTTCAGGGGCGTTTTGCGCAGGAATGCTCTTGCTTATAAGACCTTCGACTTCCCTTAAAATCCTACCGCCCAATCTTGAATTTTCCATGGCAATGAATGTTTTGATTTATAGGAGCAAAGTTACGGTTTCATCGATGAAATGCATACCGCCTTAACATAGTGCCGCCGACTTTGTTGTGAAATGTGGTGAATTCGTGGTGAACTAAGTAACAATTGAGGTTTGGTATACGAACATTTTAACATTGGTAAGGGCGGGCGATACTATTTTTTTTCCTTTTGTTGCTTTGCCGGGATAATAGACCGGGGGCCGAAGGTTTCTTTTTTGGGCTTCGGCTCGATAATATTCCGCTTTTGCGGGATGGTAGGGGTAGACCCCATTGAAGGTTTCGTCCCACCAATCGTAGAAAATAATATGTTCCAATATCCGAACGCAATCGTTCTGATGGATAAGGTTTACAGGGTTCTGCCCGTTTTCAAGATCCTTCTTGCCTGTCAAATGATGGATGGGGTGCCTATCGTTCCCAATGAGCCCCCCAAACCTGACTATAGTGGCCTTTATTGCCATTTCATCTTGAAAGAGCCTTTCCGTTGCCAAGAGTTGCCTGCCCGATTCGGAGGACGGTCGAGGGAGGGTGGTTTCCGTTATTTCACCCTCTAGGTCACCATAAACCGAGGTACTGCTCACAAAAATGATCTTGCCGATGTCAAAAGCTTGTATTGCCTTGAGCAGGAATTTCATTTTCATGACATAGTCTTCCTGCTTTGGACCCCTCAGTTTAGGTGGGATATTGATGATCAGGATCTCGAGGCCCGATAAAAATCCGGCCAGGTCGCCCAGCACGCCTTTTTCTGTGAGGGATACCAAAAATGCATCGATTCCTTTGTGTTGGAGCATTTCGATCTTTTCTTCGGAGGTGGTGCTGCCGTGTATTCGATATCCTTTCTTGAGGAGTGATTCCGCCAAGGGAAGGCCCAACCAACCACAACCTAAAATGCCAATGCGTTTATTCAAATTTGAGGGTTTTTATGACCAGTACCGCATCATTCAAGACGAATGGCATCGGAATGCTGTTTGTGGGACGCTCAGGGATCGTGAATTGGGGGTTCTCCAGAAGGTCGTTGGAAGCTTCGTACAGGGTAAGTTCGAAAATAGAATCGCTGGGGAAGCTGAGTTTCAAATGGGTCGGTTCGTTATTGCTGATGTAATGGGTGACCAATTTGCCCCCTATCCTGTTTTTCAAGTAATAAGATGATAAAGGCACCTCGTTCACCAACGCGGTTACAATCGTCACATCATTGGTAAATAGTTCGAGCCGGTTCACCGGACGCTGATGGCTAATGGTTAGTTCCAGCCAACGTTTATCGCCGATAATGGTATCTTTTTGGGTTTCCACCAAGGGGGGAGCAATCGGTTTCATGGGGGCAGCGGAAACAAAACTGAGGCCAGATCTATATTTACTGCTGAGCGTTCGCTTCGAAAGTTGATCTGGCAGCTGTTTGTCCTTGCCGAGGAATTGATCGTTCCAATCGATGAGCACTTGGTCGTAGGTAGCCCATTTGGCAGTATTATGGTCAACATCGAGCACGTACAACAGACTGCTGGGCTTGGCCCGATCTGGGGTGAAGTCGGAGTTGAAATGGGCGACCAACATGCTTGTAAAAAACAAAAGAAATCCTAGGGAGGCCCAATGATTCTTGTTTTTATAAAAGGAGAACAAGGGCAGCAAAAGCATAAAGGTGAGCGTGGAAAGCAGGGTGGAGGCCACCATCATTTTAAGGCCCAAGCCTACTGGAAACATTTTTACGAAGGGGGCATAAAGCCATAATGCGGGCAAGGCCAGGAGTACCAATAGGTAAGGATTGGGATCTTTTTGATTGACCAAGATCATTGTCGAAGCCAACAAGGCAAATACCGGAATGATGAAAAAACTTGCTCCGGGCAGATAACCGGCCACGCCATAGCAGATGGCCAGCCAGAGCACCAAAGGCCCCACAAGAAGATTTGGAGCCGTAATGGATTTGAATTTATGGTAGATCCAGAAGCATACCGAAACGGAGATCAAAACAAAGGCCAGTATGTAGGTATAGCCATTATAGGTAAAACCGTGCAGCATATCGCGATATTCCGGATAGATCCATAGAAGCACACGATACCCATAAAAGCCTATCATGCCATTGATTCCCAAAGCGATCAGCATGGGTAAAAAGCCCTTGAGCGCTTGTCCCAGGACGAGTGTTTTTTTTCGAAAACCAAAGAAAAGTAAAAGCCCAGTCATCAGAATGGCCAAGACCCACATGAGCCAAATCCAATCGAAAGGGTAAGATACCAGCTTGAAGAAAGGCATATTGAAATAGACCATGTCGTTCAGACTTTTCAAACCATCGAGGTCGGCTTCGCTGAAATGGTGAAGGAGCGGCATGAGGTAGCTGCCTTGGTGCGTCAAGGTCTTCCTATCCAGACGATCATAGTTATCGCGTACCGTATGGTAATCGAAATGATCGTCAATAAAGGCAAAATTAAAACCTTCTATGTCGCGATCCTCCCTGAAAACGGTGAGGTCGGTGTCATTGGGCAACATCTTATAGATGCTGTACACCAATGAATTCGCGACCGGAAAATGAGGATCGGCTGCCGTAAATTCTTTGATCAGGTTGGCATTTCCCCTATTGGTCTCGATGAGCATATAACTGGGTCCGCCACTACCTCGGGCCTCGAAATTGAGCACCAGGCCTACTTCCCTTGCCCATGGATGTTGATTTACAAAAAGGTCGGCCCCATTAAGGCCGAGTTCCTCGGCATCGGAGATAAGGATGATGATATCATTTTTCGGGCTTTTATGTTCCGCTAAAAAGGCCCGGACCCCTTCTAAAATGGTGGCAACGCCACTGCCCGCATCACTCGCCCCCAAGGAGGAATGCGGATTGCTGTCATAATGCGAAAGCAGCATCAATGCCTTTCCGGAACGAGATCCCTTGATCCGGGCCAAAATATTGGTCGCTTTGCTTAAATTGCCCCAATCCCCGGCGGTATATCCCTCCTGTAAACTCGTCTCAAGACCCATTTTGTGCAATTCGGACCTGATATATGACCTTACCGTTTCATGAGCCGGAAATCCTACGGCATGGGGCATTTTTGCAATTTCAGCCACATGTTGCAGGGCCCTGTCGGTTGAAAAGGAATTGTCCTCAATGTCCAGATCGGGTTCATAGCTCGGCATGGCCGATCGAAAAGACCAATAAATGGCCATGAGAACGAGCAAAAAAGTAAAAATGGACGGGAATTTATTCATGGGCACAAAGTTCTTATTTTTTGGTTGGTTTCCGCTTCACTTTTCAAAGGCAACTTGCATATCGGGCCAGCACAAAACCATTGCTTTCCGAAAAAGTATAAGACCTAAATGTATAAAATTCTTATGGTTCAAGGCATTAGGTCGATATTTTTTAGGCTGTTTGGGAAAAATTCCTATCTTTAGAAATCAACCTAAAACCAATCAATATGGGAATCAAGAGTTTTCAAGGCATTCGTAAGGCATTTAAAAAGGAATACCATGCCCCCATTTTGGTATCGGATTATATGACCAAGAAATTGATCACCTTTAGGCCAGACCAATCGATTCTCAACGTGATGGAATTGTTCACCAAACACAACATTTCAGGAGGGCCCGTTTTGGATGATAATGGATTTTTGGTTGGGATCATCTCTGAAGCGGATTGCATGAAACAAATTTCCGAGAGCCGCTATTTCAACCAACCCATTTTGGATAAGGACGTGGAAAGTTTTATGACCAAGGGTGTTGAGACCATTCCACACGACATGAGCATTTTTGATGCCGCCGGAGTTTTTGTGAAGCACAACCGAAGAAGGTTGCCCGTGATGAAAGACGGACTGCTGGTCGGGCAGATCAGTCGTAAGGATATCGTGGTCGCGGCCCTGAAATTGAACGCCCAGAACTGGAAGTAACGCCCGTTGAATGCGTGTTGAATGCGTGTTGATCGTCATTCCCTTTTTACGATCATATAATAATCGTTGTCCAAGGGTAGATAACCAAGATCATATACAAAGTAATAGGTCGTGCCTTTTTTGGTGGTGTACAGGTTGGTGATCATATCAAAATCAAAACCTTTGTCCAATAAACGCGTTCGGGACGTTCGTGTTTTACCATCCCTCAATTCAAAGCTGTCAAGTATCCTGTAGTTTTTTCGCAATCGATTGTTGATGTTGCGAATCAGGTTTTTACTGTCTTTATTGACCTTATTGTGATAGGCGTTTCTGCAATGGTCTGAACAGAACTTTTTATCGATCCTGCCCAAAATTTCGTTTCCGCATTCCAAACAGCTCCTTTTCAACTTATTGTCTTTTGTAATTGAATTTTACTTCCTGTTCCATTCCGTCCTCCTCCACGATGACCACATACAGATTGATTTCGTCATCGCTGATTTTTTCAAAGGTGAACCCGTCAAAATAAACGTGAGCAGCATCGAGCTTCACCAATGGGAAGCTTTCCATTTCCTCCTTTTCTTCCCATGCTTTCAGATCGCCGTCAAAATGTTTCAGTTGCAACAGCAGGGTAGTGCCGGTTTCCTGGATATGTCCAAGTTCATAGAACCGCACCTTATCGTCAACGACCAACTTAAAGGAGAACATCATCGAATCGCCCAAAGGCGGACTCCATATCTCCTCGGTAATACCACCGAACGCCGTTCCCTGCCAATGCCCGGCAATCCATTCCACATCCGCCAAACTTGCCTGTGGGGAACCTTGCCCATCGGTATAGGATAGGGTATGTTGCGCCCGGCCCACGATCGAGAATAAGAAGAGGTATAAGGCAATACGATTCATGGTTGCTGGATGCTTTGAACAAACAAGATACAAAAAAACCGTTTACAAACGACTAAGCCATTATCCATCGATTTCGATATCATATTTCGCCAACAGGCCCAAGACACCTTCCTTGGAAAACTTTGTCTTTTTGAGATGGTTTTGTGAAGGGTCGAACCGATAATTATAGGCCGTCCTGAAGTCGGCGTGGTCGAGTTGGGTATTCATGAAAAGGGCCCTTTGCAAATCACAATCATCGAAACTGGCAGCTGTCAGGTCCGCTTCGGTAAAATCGGCCTCGACCAATTTGCAGCTCACAAAAGAGAGGTTCTTCAATGACATGCCATAAAATGATGCAAAGTTCAGGGAACATTCCTTGAAGCGAAAGGAGCGCAAAAAGGGGTTGCACGTTTCCAATTGTATGCCGAGCATCTTGCAGCCGGCAAACGTCACTTCATTGAAGATGCTGTGGGCGACGTTGACATTGCTCAGGTTGCAGTCGATAAATTCACATTCATTAAAATGCTGGTTGTCCAAAAAGGCATTCGACCAATCGCAACCTTCGAAGACACAATGATCATATTCTCCCTTCGGGAGGCGCTCCAAGGTGTAATTTTTACCTTTAAAATTTTGGTCGGCAATATATTCTGACATGGTTCATCTTTAAAATGGCCCCAAGGGTTTTTTGCTTCAGGATTTACCCGCACCAATCAAAGGATCATTTATTCTCAGATAGGATAACGGCAGGTAGCCCCAAGTTTTTATAAGTTTCATTGTAGTCGTTCATTTCGGTCTTCACAATGGCATCGCGCTCCGATGCGTAGGTGTTCCAATAGGCGAGAAGGTCTGTCAATCGTTCTTTTGCGCCCTGGGTGACCTTTGGCTCGGCGGCATCCACATAGCTCTTGAGTTCCATGAACTCGGCGTTGAGCTGGTTGTGGTAATTGATGACGTCCTGAAATGTTTTTTGTTTGGGCTGGATGAGGTTTTCCTCCCAGGTATCGATACGTTCGATCAGTGATTTTCCTTTTTCCACCAATCCTTTCGCCTGTTCATGATCTTTCAGCAGTTTGGCATAGTGCTCCAATTGCGATTTTACCGACCGCATCTGGGTCACCGATTCATGTATGTTTTTGATGGCTTCCTCGATCTGTCCCAATACCGCCTGTTGTTCTTGATAGTCGGCAAGGGAAGCGGTTACGTTCGGATTTGGCAGGATATTGACTTCAGTCTCCACGGTAGAACCTTCCAGGGTCAATTGGAGCATGTAAGTGCCCGGGCCAACGCGAGACCCGCTATAGTCGCCGTACACGAAGACCTTTTCCACCGCGGGCAGGTCATCCTTTCTAAAATCCCAGGTAAAGCGGTTGTATCCTTTTTTGGAAGGCAAGGTATTTGGCTTCGATGGGCCTCCCGGCCAAGATTTAAAGTCCTTGTCTTTTTTATTGGTATAAGTGCGAATCAATTTCCCCTGATGGCGCACTGCCAGTTTCAGGTCAAGGCTATCCGCGTCCTGCTCCAAATAATAATCAAATGTAACGCCCTGTTTCGGATTTTCACCCAGCCCTGGGACCGGTTTATCGGTACTGCCGCCAAACAGCAAATAGGTGTCTTTGGGTTTGACCAAGCCCACCGGCGATTTTGCAGTATCAAGGTTTTGAAGGGCCCCCACATCATCGAGGATCCAAAAAGAACGTCCTGCGGTGGCGGCCACAAGATCGTTGCCCTGAAAAATGAGGTCGTTGATGGGGACCACCGGTAGATTGAGTTGCAAGGGTTGCCAGTTGAGTCCGTCATCCAAAGAAATGAAAAGTCCGGTTTCGGTACCGGCATACAACAGCCCTTTTCGCTTTGGATCCTCGCGTACCACACGAACAAAGGTATGTTCGCCTTTGATGCCGTTCACGATTTTAGTCCAGGTTTTGCCATAATCGGCCGTCTTGAATATGTATGGGGCCAAGTCCATTTGCTTATAGCGCATGACCACCGCATAGGCCGTGGCCGGGTTATGTGGAGAGACTTCGATGCTGTTGATGATGCCTTCGGCCAAGCCGCTTGGCGTTATATTTTCCCAGTTATTGCCCCCGTCTTTGGATATATGGATCAATCCGTCATCGCTGCCGGCCCATAGCACGCCTTTTTCATGAGGGGATTCCACCAAATACATGAGCGTGTTGTAATTTTCACCCCCTGCGGCCTCATTGGTATAGGGTTTGCCACCGGGGCCTTGTTTGCTTTTATCGTTGCGTGTAAGATCTGGACTTACCACGGCCCAGCGCTGTCCGCCATCGGAAGATTTGAATACGACGTTGCCGGCATGGTATATGGTATTCCTGTCATGGGGAGAACTGATGATGGGCGCATTCCAGTTATAGCGGTATTTGAAATCGGCCGGTACATTGCCCAAGTTCAGTTCGGGGTACTCTTTGATCGACTTGCCTTCCCTGGAGGCCTTTACCCACTTTTCGATGATGCCCTGATAGCATCCCCCGTAGACCACTTTTGGGTTATCGGGATCGAAGGCCAAATAAGCACTTTCACATCCGGCCACCGAATACCAATCTTTCCAATCAATGCCCATGGTGTTGGTCCTGCTCGCTATGGCGATGGCCGAATTGTCTTGCTGCCCTCCATAGACCATAAAGGGTACCTGATTATCGGTGATTACCCTATAGAACTGGGCAGTGGGCTGATTTTCCTGGGTACTCCAACTAGTTCCCCCGTTGTTGGAAATATTGGCACCCCCGTCGTTGGAATTGATCATTTTCGAATTATCGTTCGGATCGATCCATAAATGATGGTTGTCGCCGTGCGGTGTTGAAAGGGGCGAAAAAGATTTTCCCCCATCGATCGATCGTGTCACCGGTGCGTTGAGCACATATACCTTGTTCTCGTCCTGTGGATCCGCAAATATTTCCATATAGTACCAAGATCTGGTAATGTTGATCCGGTCTTTGTTGACCTGTTCCCACTTTTTGCCCGCATCATCGGATCGGTACACCCCGCCCTTTTCACCATCGGCCTCGATGACCGCGAATACACGTTCGGGGTTTGCGCGTGAGACCGAAATCCCGGCCTTGCCAAAAGCCTCGGGCAGGCCTTCCTCCATTTTCTTCCAGGTGGCTCCACCATCTGTTGATTTATGCAGTGCCGAGCCCTTTCCACCGGATTCGATGGTCCAAGGGAGCCTCTGGTGCTCCCAAAGCGCCGCGTACAAAATCATCGGATTTTTCATATCCATGGAAAGCGATGAAGCCCCGGTCCTGTCATTGACATAGAGTACTTTCTCCCAATTTTTCCCACCATCCAGGGAGCGGTAAATGCCACGATCGGCAGAAGGGCCATATTGCGCTCCTTGGGCAGCGACAAAAACTATATCCGGATCTGTGGGATGTATGATCACATCCGATATGTGGCGCGTATGGTCAAGCCCGATGTGATTCCAAGTCTTTCCACCATCGATGGATTTGTAGACCCCATCACCCATGGAGGTCATCACGCCACGTGCAGCATGTTCCCCCATGCCCACCAGCACGAGGTTCGGATTGCTTTCCGAAACCGCAATGGCCCCGACGGTACCCGTCTTGAACTGGCCATCGGAAATATTCTTCCAGGTAATGCCATCGTCGACCGTTTTCCAGACCCCGCCACCGGTGCTGCCCATATAATAGGTCATAGGTTGGCCAACGACACCGCTGGAAGCAACCGAACGTCCCCCGCGGAACGGACCAATGTTACGCCATTTCAGGCCACGGAACATCGAATCGGTGAGGACCACACTGGGACTGGGATTTTTTGAATTTCTTTTTTGGGATTGGGCAGAGAAGGGAACGATCAGTAGGGCAAGGAGCAACAGATGCGTAAATTTCATATTGGATGGTTTTTTGGTATGTATATTGATTTTTGAAGGTATTGGCAAGCCTTAATTTTGGCCTCCGTTGCGTTCTGGGATACGGGGTTCGGGCCATGTCGCCTTTTCCCCCGACCTTGGGTTTATACCCAAAACGGCCTTTTCCCTTGAGGTTTTCTCTGGATCTTCGCTGGCCATATAAGCCATGATGGCTGTGAGGATGGCATTGTTGCGGACCTCGTCGAACACGATTTTGTCGTAGGTATCAAGGTTGGTATGCCAGGTATAGGTGCCGTAACTCCAGCTCAGGGAACTTAAGGAGAATGCAGGGGCCCCCACGGCCACAAAGGAGGCATAGTCAGAACCTCCCCCACCAGGGGTGCCCGGAAAGGTGGTCTCGATATGTTGGGTGATTTCCTTGGGGACGGCCTCAAGCCATCGACCTATGTAATCATAGGAATGTAAAAACCCCTGCCCGGAAATTTGAACGACCCTTCCCGTACCGTTGTCCTGGTTGAACAGGGCCTGAAGGCCGGCTACTACTTCCGGATGGTCTTCCACGAAGGCACTGGATCCGTTGAGCCCTTGCTCCTCACTGCCCCAATGGCCTATGATTATGGTGCGCTTGGGATTTGGATATACTTTTTTAAGGATCCTGGCCGCTTCCAACATGGTAATGCTTCCCGTACCATTGTCGGTGGCACCCGTTGCCCCGTCCCAGGAATCGAAATGCGCGGAGAGCAGTACATATTCATTGGGCAGTTCCTTGCCGGGAATGGTGGCGATGGTATTGAAGGTGGGAACGGTGCCCATATCTTCGGATTCTGCGACTACCTTGATCTGCGGGTTGTCGCCATGTTCTGCCATGCGGTACAGCATGCCGTAATGTTCGAGGGAAAGATCAACCACTGGAATTTTTTTGGTGTTCGCACTGAATATCTTATTGGCGCCGAAACCTTTTGACCAAAGCGATTGAATGATACCGACGGCCCCTGCTTTTTCCAAGGCCTGATTAATGTTGCGGGAGGTATACCCCGTATGGTCGATGTTTTGGTCCCATGCCTCCTGTTGGGCTTCGCGGGCCTTTTTCATTTTTTCGAAAGATGCTTCGGTGGCGAATTCCTCCCAATTATCATCGGGACGTCCCGTTGGCTGGGGCATGGAGACCAATACGAATTTACCTTTGACGTTGGGCAGCCATCGAACGAAGTCAAGGGAGTCTGCGATGATCGGCATGGTAATCAGGGAGGCGGTTACCCCTTTCTTCGGGGTACTGGGGCTCCAGGCCAATTGCATGCCGTTGAGCGATACGGTTCTAGGGGATACCAGATCAACATGGGTGATGCCCCGTTGCCATCCGCGCCATTGCCCCCAGGCTTCGTTTCGGGCCTCGATGCCCCATTTGGCATAGGTGCCCACTGCCCAGTCATTCGCCGCTTTCATTTGGGGAGTTCCCACCAACCGAGGGCCGATCACGTCCATCAGTTCATGTGCGAGCAGTTCCAATTGGGAATTTTCATTGGCTTCTTTTTGGATGTCGGCAATGACTTGCTCCGGGCTTTGGCCGAAACTGAACACAGTGCCCAACCATATTATCAGGGTAGTTACGCGCATTATTTTTTTCATCATCATGTAAGTTGTTGTAGTTATCTAAAAATAGGTGAATGTTTTTGTGCCGACCGAACGATGGGCCGCTCGTGGTTAGCCACATTATAGTTTTTTGTCCAAGCTTAGGATCGTGGTCAACAGCACGTTGGCACCATTGGCCATATCGTTGGGCGAGGTATATTCTTTGGGAGAGTGGCTAATGCCCCCTTTGCTGGGCACAAATATCATCCCCGTTGGGGCGATCAGTGCCATATCCTGGGCATCATGTCCGGCACCACTGGGCATGAACCGCGTACTCAGCCCTAACTGTGTTGCCGACTTTTTGATTTCGGCTTGAATGCTGCTGTCCATCAAAGCAGGGTTTGCGGTGGTATCGAGTGAAAGAATTTCGATGGAGACATTTGATTCAACTTCTATTTCCTTGCTTTTTGCGCTTATGGCCTGGAACACTTTTTCGATCACTTCGGACGAAAGGTCCCTGATTTCCAAACTGGTCACCACTTTTCCCGGAATCACGTTGGGCGCACCGGGCTCCGCCTTGATACGTCCTACGGTACCGACCTGTCTTCCTTCAAAGCTGTTGGTAATTTCATTGACCGCAACGATGAACTTGGCGGCGGCGAGCAAGGCATCCTGTCTCGCGTTCATTGGGGTGGTGCCCGCATGGTTGGCAAACCCGGTAAAGATTACATCCCACCATCTAAGACCAACGATGCCTTCAACGATACCGATATCCAAATTTTCCTTTTCCAAAATACCCCCTTGTTCGATATGGAGTTCCAAAAAAGCTGCTATGTCCCCTTTCTTGCGGGCGACTTCGGCAATCTTAGTGGTATCGCCCCCAAGGCGCATAATGCCCTCTCCCACGGTAAAACCGGTGCTATTGGTCACCGACAATGCTTTCTTGCCCAATTTGCCCACCATGGCCCTGCTCCCCATGATCGCTCCTTCCTCATCCGCAAAAATTATGACTTCCAAGGGATGGCTGGTGGTGATTTGCGCTTCATTGAGCACTTCGATCACCTCCAGGGCGGCCATTGAACCCACACAACCATCATAGTTGCCCCCATTGGGCACCCGATCGGTATGGGAGCCAAAAACGATCGGTTTTTTGGCGGGGTCGCTTCCCTTTCTTTTACCGATGATGTTCCCCGCATAGTCTATGGATACTTCCAAGCCCAAATTGTTCATGTTCTTGATGTGCCAGTCCCGCGATTCCAGATCTGCCTCGCTATAGGCCACTCGTTCGGTCTCGCCATTGTCTTGCAGCCCGAATCGGGCCAGGTCAACGATTCGCCGTTCGAGGCGTTCTTGGTTTACTTTGGGTTGGGGTTGAAAGGCCTGACCAACAAAAAAAAGATTCAGGAAAAATAGGGATGCTATACACTTTGAGGTCATGGATTTTTTTTAGGCCCTTAAAATAGTCAAAATATTTGCGCTTTTCGATGAAACCTTTGCTGTGTCCGTGAATTAATTTCTATCTATGGTTTCTGTCCAGTTGCGTTCCCTAATCGATTCCCCATTTTCTTCCAACCTTCGAGTGTAGTCGAAATAAAAATGGTGGACATCACTTGAAAATTTCAGTTCCCCGGACCAAACCAATTCACGTCCATTTAGTTTTACCGTAATGGTGTAAACGCTATTGACACTAGCCAGTGCCGGTCTCGCATCGTTGACGGAATGCGTGATTGATTCGGTATAGTCGACAATGCCCCATGGATATTCGTCGCTTCCCGAATTGGTGGCCAATACCGATGTACTCATGGTTTTTTCATCACGCTTCACTTCCTTGATCTCGGCGAAACCCGAGAGGGTTTCCGATGCGAGTGAAATATAGCCTGGCAACTCCGGATCGATCTCGGGTTTTGGAAAGGGATCCATGATTGGAATGGCAGAAGGCACTGTCAAGGGCAGCTTTACATAGGAGGGCAGGAGCGAATCGGAAAATAGGGAAGTGGTCATGGCGTAAGGGGTGGGCCATATCATGGGCCACTGGGCGTTGTTGATGGCCAATCTTATTTTATGGCCTTTTTGGAAGGTCCATGAAGTAACATGCAATTGAATTTGAAGCGAGTAAACGCTATCGATCGCCAAAGGCTCCGGCTTTTCAGAACTATTGCGATGGGTGCCATTAAAGCCTGCCCCAGTAATCTGGGTCACCTTACCATCCGGGGCCACATCGGATAGGCGAACCAACCAATTGGCCGCTGGCGCATTGGCACTTACCTGTAAAACGACTTCCGGGAAGCCGATTATCGCAATTTCTTCTTTTATCGGTTCAGAGTCGTAAACCAAACTTTGGGAATCGGCATTGGTTTGATCGGGCGCCCAATCGCCCCACCACATGACCGAGCCGCTGGCCTCGATCCCTACGGAAGGTTTATACCGCAGTTGATGTTCAAAGTGGGCAGCGGCATTGGCCAGAGATTGGGTTGGGTGTAAATAGAGCAGCGAGTCTTGGGTCTGCGGCCAGGAGTCGGACTGCATCCAGCTCCCTGGAATTTCGGTGAGGTCCGTGCCAGGTTCATGGTAGGCCCTTTGAAAATAATATAGTTTGGGATCTTCCATGATTCCATTGTCTTTATCCTTCAACCAATGATCGAACCAGCGTACCGCCATGTCACGCCACTCCATTGCCGGTGCGGGACTCGCCCAATTCGGCCAGGTATGGTTCCATGGCCCCAAAAGCGCTTTTATGGGCGCAGTAGTATTTTGGAGCATACGGGGCACAAAATCACGATACCCGTCGTACCAACCGCCAATGATAAAAGTGGGGACATCGATTCGCGAATAATCCTCGTTCAAGGAGGCCCTGTTCCAAAAAGGGCCATCCGTTTGCTCCCTCTTATATTTCAACAGCCAGGGCTCGGTATCGAACCGATTCTTGAAGTAGGCCGAATCGATCACGAAATCAGGAGCCCCTGGGAGGGCGTTCGTCAAATCTTGTCCTATTTCATAGGCATCGATATGCATCATGCCATCGATATAATGCACATCGTCTTCGTAGATATCGTCCGTAGACATCAACGAAATTATGGTCTTTAAAGCGGGAGGCCGTCGCATGGCCAGGTGCAATGCGTTGAATCCGCCCCATGAGATGCCGAACATGCCCACCTTGCCGGTTGAAAAACTTTGTTCCGATAACCAGGCGATCACCTCCTCGCCGTCGATTTGTTCCTGTTCGGAATATTCCCCATCGACAAGCTTTCCTTCACTGCGCCCCGTGCCCCGAATATCGACCCTGGCCACCACATAACCGCGCAGCACGAAATAAGAAAAAAGGGGATAGCGGTTGCCTCGGCCTTCATCTTTGCGATAGGGAAGATATTCGAGCAGTACCGGCAAACGTTCCGGCTTTTCGGTCTCTTTTGGCAGATAGAGGTCGGCCGCCAATCGGGTACCATCGGAAAGTGGAATCCATACTTCTTTGATGTGGATGCCCTCTTTCGTTAAGATATCCTGACCATTGAGGAGCGCCATCCCACAAAAAAAAACATACAGGGTGCAAACCAAGAATTGGAAAGGTATACCAAAGAAATGGCCGGTACGGTTTTCCATCCAAACAGTGCTGTCAATCATCGATTGTGGTAAACACCATCTGTCTGAATTTCCACCCGGTAGGGTCGTCGACAGGGCCCTGGGTCTGTTTCATCAAGACGCCTATGACGTTCTCTTCGGGATCTGCAAAATATTGGGTATTGAAGTAGCCGCCCCAATCGAAGGTGCCCACACTGCCCTCGCCCCCGGCATCCTGCCCTGCAGGGGTTACCACCCCAAAGGCGAGTCCGTAATGTTTCCTGTCCCCTCCGAATTTATCGCCGGTTTGGTTGCCCATGATGCTCTGTACGGTGGTTCGGCTCAAAATACGCTTGCCGTTGAGTTCGCCCCCGTTGAGGTACATCTGTAAAAAGGTGGCGTAGTCCTTGGCGGTGCTGGAGAGCCCAGCCCCACCGGAAAAAAAGCGTTTGGCCCCTATTTTGGGATAGTCGGTATCATAGAAGGTCACGGGATATTTTTGCCATTTGCCGTCTGCTTTTTCCTGTACGGTCACCAAGCGGGAATGTTTGTCGTTAGGAAGGTAAAACCAGGTATCGTGCATGCCCAGCGGCTCAAAGATACGGGTCCTTAAAAATTGATCGAAGGGTATCCCGGAAACCACTTCAATGAAATAGCCGAGCACATCGAGGCCTTCGCTATAGGTGAATTTTTCCCCGGGATTGTGGTGCAGGGGGAGCTGGGCCAGCTTTTTCACGCTTTCGCCAATGCTGATGTTTTCGGTGGTGAACAGGTCGGTGATGCCCGCTTTTGCATAGATTTTTTTAAAACGTTCGTCCCCATCGATCACCCCGTATCCGATGCCCGAAGTATGGGTGATCAAATGTCGTATCGTAATCTGGTTTTCGGCCGGTTTGGTCGTATACGTACCGTCATTTTCATTGTAGGTATCGAGAATCTGGGCCTCTTTGAATTCGGGGATGTACTTGGAGATGGGATCGTCGAGCCGAAACCGCCCTTCTTCCCATAACATCATCACTGCGGTGGAGGTAATGGCTTTGGTCTGCGAGGCGATCCTAAAGATCGTGCCCTGCTCCATGGGTTTATTGGTGCCATTGTCTGCCATTCCATAGGCATTGAAAAACACGATCTTTCCGTTTCGGGCAATCAGCGCCACTGCTCCGGGGATCTGATCTTTGGCGATCACTTCCTTGAACATGGCATCGATCTTCGCCAACCTATCGGCCGAAATACCCACCTCCGTTGCCGTTGCCATAGAGAGCGGGGGCGACTGTTTTTGGGAGGGTGTCTGTGCGAGCAAAAAGAAGCCGAAAAGCGAAATGAACAGGGTGGAAAGCTTGGTTTTCATATTGGGTCGGTTTAAATTGATCAAAGTGGTGGTTATATCTTCAAGGCATAGGGGACCAAGCCTTGAAAATTCTGTTTTAAAAGTAACGATTTTCAGCCAAGTATGAAATCGTTTTTGATGCCGGAGGAGCGTAAGGCGCCTCTACATCAATTTATAGCATTTGCAATCAACCAAATCAGATACGCCACATAGAGAAAGATCAAAAACAATCCGGATTTGCGTCCCATTTTCCACTTTTGGAAGACAAAGAGAAAAAATATACAAATGATGGTGGCCATGAGCAGCATGATGGAACTGGAAAGATTGGTGTTATCGACGAGGATTTGATCTTTGAAGAAAACCAACATAATGACCCATGGCAAACCCAGTCCTATAAGGATATCAAAGATATTGGAACCGATGGCATTGCTGATGGCCATATCGCCCCGTCCTTCCTTGGCCACGATCAAGGAGGATATGAGATCGGGGATGGAAGTCCCCGCAGCAAGAATGGTAAGTCCAATGATCACTTCCGGGACGCCAAGCTCATGGGCAATTCCAATACCGCCCTCCACCAACAACCAACTGAGTGCGATGATCCAGCCGATGGATATAAAAAAGGTAAGGTAGTAGCGCTGCGGACCGGGAAAGGTCTTGTCCAAAATAAAAGTAAAGGCCGTGGCCACTTTCTTAAGCCAGCGGTTTTCGGCTTCTTTGGTTTTCTCAACGATTTCTTCAAGATCTTTTTCTTCATACTTCAAGAGTTTTTTCCATTTGACGACGGCAAAAACATAAATGATGTAGATGGCAAGAAAGGTACCGGCTTCAAAAAGATCGATGGTTCCGTCACGAAAGGAAAAAAGCAAAAGGACAATCGCAAATAGGTAAAAAATAGTGTCACGAATTACAGGTTGCCATAAAATATGGGCTTTTCTGATCACCAATGATCCACCTATAATGACCAAAATATTAAAAATGGCCGACCCAACGATGGTTCCCGCACCCATGGCCCCATGATCTCCAGGTCGCAACAAGGCCATTAAGGATACAAAAAGTTCGGGGGCACTGGTGCCCACGGCCATGAGCGTTGCACCGGATGCTTCCGAGGAAAGGTTAAGGTTTTTCGCTATTTTGTCCAAGGAACTTACAAAGTACTCGTCGCAAACCTTCATCAAAAGATAGAACGCCAAAAGAAGTGCAAGAATGTATAGTATGATCATGTCCTTGGCATATTAGTGATTTGATCGTTTTGAAAACAGGAAGAAATAAAAATGTCTTTATCCCATGTACATTCGCAGCGTGCTTTTTTTCTTCCTCCCATTGTGATGAAGCAAATATTTTTGTGTTCCGTCTCTGCGGATCGTTTGGGAAATGTAGCGAATTTTTTGCACGCTTTTTATTGTTCTAAAAAATAATCTGGAGCGGGGCATAAACCGTTTTGCCCTGGTAAATGGCCTTCATTTATGGGACGCGAAAAATGTATTAAATTTCAATGGACGGAGCGCGCTTTGCCACTATCGGCAATCGGATGATATCCTTAGGATTCATACACCCATTTACCGCCTACCATGGTCCTTTCAATTTTGATGTCGATGATCGTGGTAGGGTCTGTTTTGGTGGGATCTTTTTCCAACACGACCAAATCGGCCAATTTTCCTTTTTCCAATGATCCTTTTATGCCTTCTTCATAGGAGGCGTAAGCCCCGTTGATCGTCCCCACTTTAATCGCTTCCTCCACCGAAATTTTTTGACTGGGTCCCCAGACATTTCCCGACATATCGGTTCTTGTAACGGAAGATTGAATGGCCATCATCGGCTCAAACGGACCGGGAGGGTAATCGGAGGTCTGGGTCACATTGATGCCGGCATCCAGAAAGCTTTTGACGGCAAACATATTTTCCAACCGGGCTTTTCCATAGTTCACCATCTTTTCCCCGTGAAAATAGACGTAGGTTGAAAATGGACATGGGATGGCATTTAGTTTTTTGATGCGTTTTAGAAGATTGGCATTGATCAATGTACAGTGTTCCAGTCTAAACCTGGGATCTTGTCTGGGGTGTTCTTGCTGAAGCCTTTCAAAAACATTAAGGGACTTATCGATGCCCACATCGCCATTGGCGTGGATGCCGATCTGCCAATTGGCCTTTTGGGCCTTGATCGCATAGGTGTACAATTCTTCCTCGTCCATCACGATAATGCCAAAGTCGTTGGGCCTTCCAATATAAGGTTCCGACATTCTGGCCGTGCGTTCGGATATTGAACCGTCACAGGTAAGTTTCATCCCTCCAAGGCGCACCCAATCGTCTCCATCGCCAGTTTTTATGCCGCTGGCAATCATGGCACCGATATAGGGGTACCCTATCATACAATTAATTCTGGAAGACAATTCATTTGCGGCTTGGGCATCCCGGTACGCTTGAAGATCTTCGGGGTTGCCATAGGCATCCGTTACCGATGTTATTCCCGATTTAGAAATCATTTCAGAAAAGAGCTTCACGCCGGCCTGGCGATCTTTTGCGGTAAACTCATTGGGAATAAGCCGTGTCACCAATTCAACGGCATTTTCTTTAAGAAGGCCCGTGGGCTCCCCATTTTCGTCGCGCACGATCTGGCCGCCTTGGGGATCGGGGGTTTCCCTACCGATTTTGGCCAATTTCAAGGCCAGGGAATTCGCATATAAGGTATGGCCTCCCCTGTGCTCGATGGCAATGGGGTGGTCGGTTGATATCTGATCAAGGTCGTATCGGGTAATATACCTTCCCTCTGCCGTTTTGGTATCGTCATATTTAAAACCGGAGACCCATTGTCCGGTCGATTTTTTGAGCGATTCGGTTTTTAAGGCCTGTTGAATGGCCTTGATCGATCGTAAGTCGCAATCGACATTTCTCAAATGACGATATCCGGAATATGCGGGGTGGGAATGTGAATCGATAAATCCGGCCGTAATGGTTTTGCCCCCGATATCTAGTTTGCGGGTGGAGGAACCGGCCAACCGCAAAATATCGCGATCCGTACCGACCGCCACGACCTTGCCATTACTGATGGCAATGGCCTGGGCTTTGGGCAATTTTGGATTAGAGGTATGGATATTCGCGTTATGGAGCACCATTTCAGGATTTGGCGGTGCAAATGAATTAAAGGCCATCATGCCCAAAGAGCCCATTCCCAAGGTGTTGACAAATGACCTTCGATCTATTTTTTTGTTCATCCCTTCGATTTACGCTATTTTCTTAAAATTTTCTCCATGGCCTTTCCCTTTGCCAATTCGTCGATAAGCTTATCCATATATCGGATCTGCTGCATGAGTTTGTCTTCGATTTCTTCCACACGATAGCCACATATTACACCGGTTATTTTTGAAACGTTGGGATTGATTTGGGGTGCTTGTGCAAAAAAGGTTTCAAAATCAATTTTATTGTCGATTTGTTGCTGTAAAGTCTTCCGGTCATATCCAGTGAGCCAACAGATGATGGTGTCTACCTCTTCCTTGGTACGGCCCTTTTTCTCCGCTTTTTGCACATAGTGCGGATAGACACCGGCAAATGACATTTTATATACTCTGGAATGGTCCATGTCAATCAAATATTTTTATTCAGACGCCGCATAGTCTATAATGACGAAAAAGCTATCCAAGGAACACCAAACTGCCTTGAAAAAAGGTTCCAAAGCGAATCAAGATGGCTTTCGGTACCATTGGCATCTTAGCGGCGCCTTATAAAAGTAAGGATTTTAGCGATAAGGGAAAGGATTGTCATAGGATAGCCTTTATGGGCAGTATTCTTTATGCTATATCCAATTTAAATCCAAAAACTGGAAGTGCCCTTGATTAAAATCGATTTCGGGACACTGATTAAATCCCAGTCTTTCATACAATGCCCCAACCACTTTGTTTTCGTCGGCAAGGGCCACCAAGAGTTCCGTATTGTCTTTTTGGGTCAATTGGCCAACATTCAAAAGCATCTCATAATATTGCGGTTGTTCCGATTCTTTTGAAAAACCTTCCAACTGAGCATACACTTTAACCATTAATTTACCGATGGTCATAAATTCTTCTGGTTTGGCATTTCTTATTTTCATTTTTGTCTTAAGGCGGATTATTTTTCGGCATTAAAATAGTTCTTCAATCTTTCTCGAAGAAAATATTCCCAGCCCGCAATGCAACTTGCTCTGGAGAAGGCAGGCATGTCTTGGGGGAAAGTTTCAATACCTTCATTTGTTAATGTTAAAAGCGTTTTGTGCCCTATTTCAGACAGCAAAAAATCAGTCGTACCGATTCCGTCACATTCATCATAGGACCAAATGTATTTTATTCTTTCGTTTTTCAGTACTTCCAATACTTCCCAAGTTGCGGTAAAAATTTGTTCATTTGAACCAATTTCAAATTTGGTTTTAAATCCGACTTTAGGTTCAAAATCCGGTATATTTTCAAAATACCACTTTTTCATCTCGTGTATGTCGGTAAGGGCGCTCCAAAGTTTTTCTTTGGAAGCGTTAAATAAAACTTCTACCTGAATGTGATCTTTCATCCGGTATTTATTTATTGTTATTTTAAGACTTCAGAACATGGAATACCCAATAAAAATAAATGCTTTTATGCTGATTTGAATTCAGGACAAGGATTTTAGCAGGTATGCATGCACCAGCAATTTTTGTTATGTCTGGTTATGACTGGTTAGATTAAATTGATTTTGGTCCTTTAAAGGTACCGGACTTTGTTTTATGGTAAAACACATCTGACGGTTCCTTTTATAACACAGCTCCTTTGAACCGTATTAAAAATAGTTCCAAATTTCTCGATATTTTTTTTGAGCAGTTCGGCATTGATATCTGGCTGATGCGTATGGATCACCAATCGATATTCGATTTCATCCATTCTGGGCGGTTTTTCCAAACGGGTGGCACTTACTTCAATAGCGGCATCGATATATTGGAATTTCATTAATTCAGAAAAACGCTCCACATTTTTAAGAATACAGGCAGCAAAGGAACTTAAAAATAATTCTGCCGGATTGGCCAAAGTGTCGACCGATTCTGCCGTAGTGCCAAATTTTATAAAGGTTTCTTTAATAGGGATGACCGCATTGTCTTTAGCATAAGAATTTGCCTTGATACTATATTTCATACTTTCGAACTTTTTTAATTAACAGTTGTCTACCTCCCCAACCACTAAATACCTTCGCCTTCGTAATATTTCGAATTTAATCGGATGATGCCATGTAGGTCCCAAAGATTGCAGCTGAAATCAATGGAATCCGGTAGGGGAATCCGATTCGAAATGCTTTATAGTCGCTGTATATATTTCAGTTTGTTAAGGCTTCGCACCCACTATTTTTCACCATATATGACCAGTGCACTAGAGTCAATCGTAACATTGCCCTCAGGATATTTGTTGTGCACGATTTCCAATACTTCATTTTTTATTTTTTGTTGCATCGCTCCATCTGCCTTGCTCAGGGCTGCAACGAACGGTGCAGCTATGTCGGTCATCATAGACCAATACACCTCCGCCGTGCCACAATGCAATTTACTTCCAATTTCTTTTTCGGAAGTCTTCTTAAAACCTGCTTTTTGCAATACCTCCTGCAATAGTCCGCTCTTGGCACAGCGGAACATACCTGGGGCCTCCGTGGAAGTTGCGGGCAATTGCATATTTCTGTTGATTGTTCCTCCTATTGCGGTCACCCAAAAATTTTTTTCCGGGACATTCCATACAGCGGTCGAGATTCTTCCGCCTGGTTTAAGTACACGAAACATTTCTTCGGCGGCCATTTGCATGTCCGGGAAAAACATAAAGCCAAAACGACAACTGATTGCGTCAAATGTATTGTCTGGAAATGGAAGTTCGCAAACATCGCAAACTTTGAATTCGACATTGGCTAAGCCTTTTTTGGAGGCATGTTCCCTTGCTATTTTCAGCATTTCTTCAGAAAGGTCGGCAAGCATCACTTTTCCACCTTGCAGTTTTGAGGCAATCGTCAATCCCGGCTCTCCCGTTCCAGAAGCCACATCCAATACCGTGGCACCCTCTTTTAGTTTAAGTTGCCGTATGATCTCATTTCCCATCGGCTTAATGAAATCCATTGTGAGGTCATCCCATTTTTTCCATCCCGGAGAAAATTTGTTCCATGAAGCTCTTTGTTGCTCGCGGATCTCTTGAAGTTGAAGTTCCATTTTTTAGGGTGTTTTATGAAGTATTATAATGCTATCTGTAGGCTTTTAGATAAGTATATGCAATACGTTGAATATGGGTTAAAATGAAAAACACTATTAAAATTACGCTTTTTTTGAAGACAAAGGCTATTTTAACTAATATTTAAAATACTGAAAAACAAGATAATAAAAGTTTACAAACGACTACAAACGGAAACAAACGAAAGTAATTATTTTCCAACCGAATACTTTTTATAGCGGGTTCTATGTTTGTGGTGTCGGATCAAGGAGGTTCGATGGCATCAATTGTTTAACCTATAAAATTTAGTAAAATGAACGCCATTAAAAACAGAGTACAGTTGATTGGTAACTTGGGCCAAGATCCAGAAATCGTAAACATGGATAACGGGGGCAAGCTCGCCAAATTTTCCATCGCTACCAGCGAAACCTACAAGAACGCCAAGGGCGAAAAAGTGGAGGATACCCAATGGCACAATGTCGTCGCCTGGGGTAAGACCGCCGAAATCGTGGAGAATTTCCTCACCAAGGGAAAACAGGTCGCGGTGGAAGGGAAACTGGTCCACCGGTCTTATGAGACCAAAGAAGGGGAAAAACGGTACATCACCGAAGTCAAGTGCAATGAACTGCTGATGCTCGGCAAGTGACCCGGTCACCTGACCCATGAAAGCCCCGCTCGAAACAGCGGGGTTTTTTTGCAGGGGAGTCCTAAGATTTGTTACTCTTTTTCCAGCTTGATGGTTTCAAGCACGTACCGGCCCACCTGCTGCCCCTGTCGGATGCCCAGGTCTATGGCAGGGCGATAATGGATGCCCCCGTACAACCTGCTGATGGCGGCTTCCTGGGAGGCTTGGTTGAAGGAGGCAAAACTCCGTACCGGTAGTCCGTAAGGGACCTCCGTAGCATCAACAAAGGCATAATCGTCCCCAAAAAAATGTGTGAGAATGGTCGCGGCAGCATTGGAGGCCACACTGTGTCCCGAGGTATGCTCCGGGAAGGCAGGTGTCTGTAGAATGGGGGCCCATTCAGGATCGATGTATCTGTTGATATAGGTCTCGGGCCGGGTGAGGTTGCTCTTAAATTTTTGGTCCCAACAACTGATGAAGCCATCGGCCACCGCAATGGCGACCAAAGACATGGTTTCGGCCGAGGGTACCGCTTTCACCTTTTGGTCTTCCAAAACCTGTGCGGCAATGTGTATCCAATGTCCGCCGGGCGAAATTTGCTGTTGAAAATACATCACATGGCCATTGGTATGCGAGATATTGGGATTGCAGTCCCAGAACTTGGCGATTTCGATCTTGCTCGAATCGAGTTTTACCACGGTTTCATAGACTTCCAAAGCATCCTTATAAAACTGTGAATCCGTATCGGTATCGAAAGGGGTCGGGAGTCCTGGATCGAATTGGCCTGCCGAGTCGAGCGCGAAGGGCCTAATTGTATTCCAGTGCGGCTCGATGGCCTCCATATAATCTGGAGGGGTAGGGCGCCAGCGGCCGGGATCGTCGTTAACACTGTATCTCGGCAGGGCGGTACGCCTCAAATAGCCGTCGTTGCGTGCCCAGACCAAGATCTCGGATGCCAAACGTTCCCCAAAGGCTACCGAATTTACATAAGTTTTTTCATCGATTCCAATGGCCTTTACTTCCCCGAGCATCTTTTGCTCCATTTGTTCTACCTTTTCCATATCAAAGACAAGGGCTTCGGCCACATTGGTGAAGGCGACCAGGGAAACCAAAGGAAAATAATAGGATTTGTCCTTTTCGGGCATCGGCAATTTTTCGAGGCCGTTCAATTGGCCCGCATAGGAAACCTTTGTCGAATCGATAAAACGTATGCCCTCATAAGCGGCGATATTGCTATAGGCGTAAATGCGGCTCGCCACGGGTGGCGTAAAGATATCCGCAACGATCACATCGGTGAGCATGCGATTGAACCTGGGCAGGCTCCCTTCAAAATAGGCATCCAATTGCCCTCGATCTTCCTTGGGACCACAGGCCAGGAACATCATGGACAGCAACACCAAAAATTTACCGGTTCCCCTCATTTGAATATACTGTTTTTGAAGTTCCATTATTGTAGAACATCTTAATTTCCTTGATATGGTCATTAATCGGAATTTGCTTCGACTGCTGCGAAAGGTAACCCGAGCCGTTATAAAATTCCAATTTATATTTTTTACCGTCGGCGTCGGTCACTTCTGCAGACTGCGCCTCTTCCGGGACTTCCAACCTTTGATTCTCCGGAGCTTTGATTAGGTTTTCAAAGAGCTTCAGCGGCCCGTCGTTACCGGCGGTCATCACATAGGTGTTCCCCTCGCCACCGTACATCAATGCGAGACCACTTCCATCGGAATCCTGTTCGAAGCCAGAGGTCGTCCAGCCTACTTTTTCAAAGGTGCCGTCGCCCTTGCCCTTCCACAAAAGGCCCATAAAGGCATCATAGCGCCCTGTGGAGGCTTCGGTGGCATAGGAATTGCCCGTGAGCAATACATCTTGCTTGCCATCTTGGTCGAAGTCAGCGACCAAGATGCCCTCCACCGGGGCCACTTGTGCCTCAAGGGGCAACGTTCTCAGTTCAAACCTGCCCTCACCCAGATTTTCGAGATAGCTACTTGTAAAATTATGGCTTTTTACAATATAGGCCGATTCGATCTCCTGGGGCATAAACGATTTATCAAAATTGGATTCCGCGTAGGACTCATAAGTTTTGAACCTTGAGCGCATCGCGCTGATCTGGCCGATGATCTCATCCCGGGAATGTGCCAAATGGTTTTCCCCATCCAAAAAATAACACATGATGGGATCGATGCGCCCATCTTTGTCATAGTCGCTGGCATATATGCAAAGCGGTTCAGTTGCGGAAGCGGTGTATTTTGTATTCAATCCAAGATTGCCCAGGATATAATCGGTATCCCCATCCCGGTCAAAATCCCCGCCAGAGATACTGTTCCACCAACCCTCTGTTTTAGTAAGCCCCGTACTATCGCCCACCAAGGCCAATTGTCCCTTATCGTTATGGAAAAAGGTGAGGGGCATGAATTCGCCGACCACGATAAGGTCGGTCCAGCCGTCGTTGTCATAATCGGTCCAAAGTGCGGAAGTGACCATGGTGAGTTGGTCCCAACCTTGGATATTGTCGCCTATGTCCCCAAATTTTGCGTCCCCGGTGGTCCGGTTCGATCGGTTTTCAAGAAGATAGCTTTTTGCCGGCATGGGATAGCGGCCGGGATCTAACCGGCCCCCGACGAAGAGGTCAATATCGCCATCTTTATCATAATCGGCGCCCACCACACAGGAACCACTGACATTCATTTCGGGAAGGGCGTTGGAAATGTCCAGCATGCCGCTGCCATCATTAAGGTAGAGCCGGTCTTGGTATGCCCTCGGGTCCTGGGGGGCCAAAACCCCACCGCTCACGACATACAGGTCATCAAAGCCATCGCCATTGGCGTCAAAGAACAGACAGCCCATATCTTCAAATTTGGGATCGGAACCTTCCCTGGTTTCGAAGCCGCCGCCGCTTTTTTGAATGAAAAACTGCCCCGCTTGCCCGGCAGCTCCCCCGACATAAAAGTCTTCAAGTCCATCGTCGTTAAGATCGCCCACCGCGATGCCAGGGCCGTTACGGGAATGCATATGGGGTAAAATGGGCTGTAGCTTAAAGTCGACCAGATTATCTTCGCGATGCACGAAGGCGATGCCCAGACTATCGGTCAAATCGCGGAACCAAGTGGGACGTACGATCGCCGCATCGGAAGCCTCAAGGTGTACCGCATCGGCCTGGTCGAGCACCAGCAGTTGATTGGCGGCCAGGTCGCGTTTCAGTTCATAGGAGCCATCGGGCCACCAGATTTCCAGGCTATCGACCCTTTTATGCCGCCCAAGTCCGAAGTGCACTATGGGATCGACACTGGACTCATAACCACGACTTAGATAATGCTGATCATACTGATGATTTCCTTCGGCTCTGATTTTAATTTTTGCCCCAATACCCTCCAGATTGTTGGCTTTGCCTTTGAGCTTCAACCGAAGAAAATGATTGTCTTTATTACGGTCCGATAAATTTTGATAGACAAAGGCCTGTTGGTTCACATTGTTCACCAAGAGATCAAGATCACCGTCATTGTCGAGGTCTGCGAAGGCGGCCCCATTGGAACAGCTCGATTCCCTGAAGCCCCATGATTCGGTGACCTTTTCGAAAGTGGCATCCCCTTTGTTGCGATAAGCGTAGTTGACCAGGTCGGCCTTGGGCAATTCCCTTATGGATTCCAATTTACGGGCGATTTTGGACTGGGCTTCCCCCAGGGGATTGTCGTAGATATTTTGGTAATGGATGTAGTCGAGATTGCCCAGGTCCCTGAGAAAACCATTGGTCACATAGAGGTCTTTCAGGCCGTCATTGTCGTAATCGGCCAAAAGGGGGCTCCAGCTCCAATCGGTACTGCTCACCCCGGCCAAAAAGCCCACTTCACTGAATTTCCCGCCTCCTTGGTTGATCTGTAGGGTGTTTCTACTGTACTGCGGATTGTATCCTGCCTGCAACATCATTTGGAAACGATCGTATCCTGTTGAGGAAATGATGAGTTTTTGCCGTTTGTTGTCTTCCGGGCGCATGTCGAGCACCATGATATCGGGGTCGCCATTATTGTCGATATCGGCCACATCGTTGCCCATCCCGGCATAGGAGGTGTGTTTGATATGGTCGGTAATTTCGTCCCTGAAAGTGCCGTCTTTTTGATTGATGTACATAATATCATTGCCGATAAAATCGTTGGAGACATAGACATCGGGCCAAGAGTCACCATTGATATCGGAGACCGCCACGCCCAGGCCATACCCTTCCACCAAGATTCCGGCGGATATGGAAATATCCACGAAGTGGCCATTGCCCTCATTTCTGTACAGCCGGTCATTGTTCACCGATTCCCCATTGAGTTCCCGAGGCTTGCTCACGTTCACTTTATATTCGTACGCTGCGGGGTTCACCAAGAGGTACATGTCGAGATCACCATCTTTGTCATAATCAAAAAAAGCGGCCTGCATGCTCTGTCGGGTATCTGCAAGGCCATATTCCTTTGCCTTTTCGGAAAAGGTGCCATCACCGTTATTGACATACAGCATATTCGCCCTTTCAGATTCCCGACCACCTCCTGAAACGCATACGTATATATCGAGATACCCGTCTTGGTTAATGTCGACCATGGTTGCCCCCGTACCCCAGCGCGAATTCAAGAGACCCGATTTTTCGGTGATGTCCTCGAATTGCAGTCCCCCTTTATTGCGGTACAGCCTTCCCGATAACATATTGCCGCTAAAGTAAACGTCGATCAGGCCATCATTGTCGATATCGCCCACTGCTACTCCGGCCCCTGTGTAAATATTCATGTATTCGAACACATTGATGCTATCGTTTTCAATGATGGTATTTTCAAAATCGATGCCTGTTTTCCCAGCATCCAAAAGTTGGAAGCGTGCCGTACGGTCTGGCCCGCATGAAACGAACATGCAGGCAAGTATGACGGTCAAAACGGTGCTTTGATACTTCATGGCATGGGCAAAATTTCGGTTTGTTGGCCCTTAATGTCGACTATCTTGACCGATATGGCATCCCTGGGAATTTGAAAACGGCGACTGGGCTGGGAGAGATATCCGGAACCATAATAAAATTCAATTTTTTGCTGTTTCCCGTCCTTATACAGCACGATGGCGGCAATTTCATCGGGCTTGGGCAGGTAGGTTTTGTTTGATACCGTGCGCGCAAAAGTTTTTAGTTCGGCATCGTTCCTCGACAAGACCATTAATTCTTGTGCTCCGTCATAGAGGTTGACCAAGCCTTTGGCATCGCCCACGACAAAGAATCCGCTCTTGTCGACCGCCATTGGATCGAAGCCGCCTTTGCCATTGCCCGCCAGCAACCAACCGATGGAGGCGTCGTAGCGACCGGAAAACACTTCGCCACTGTAAAAATTACCCACGGCCAAGAGGTCAAGATTCCGATCCCCGTTATAGTCGCCTACCAACATGCCGTACATCGGGGCGATTTGGGCTGCCCTTGGCAGTTCGCTTAGGCGAAATTTACCGCCCCCAAGATTTTCCAAATAGGAATTGGCGAAGGTCTCGCTTTTGACCACATGGGCCGTGGCGATTTCTTCTTTCAGAAAAGACTCCTCGAAGGTGGCGTTTGCGTAATCTGAATAGTTCCGAAATCGCGACCGCATGGCGTTGATCTGATCGATCAGATCGTTGCGCGAATGTGCCACATAGTTTTCCCCGTCGATATAATAGCACATCACCGGATCGATCTGTCCGTTTTTGTCATAATCGTTGGCATAAATACATAGGGGTTCTTGGGCAGTTGCTTTAAAACGGCTATTGAGGCCAAGGTTCCCCAAGACATAGTCGGTGTCGCCGTCATTGTCAAAATCGCCAGAAGTGATGCCGTTCCACCATCCATGGGTGTTTTTCAAACCCGTTTGCCCCGTGAAATCGGTGAGCGTTCCCTTATTGTTTTTAAAGACGGTGATGGGCATAAATTCTCCCACTACCATAAGGTCTTGCCAACCATCGTCGTCGAAGTCGGTCCATAGGGCAGCCGTTACCATGCCCAGTTCAGCAAGTTCGTTGTTGAGGGCTTGTGCGTCTTTCACATACTTGATATGCCCGGGCGTACTCTGGTTTTGGAGCAACATACTTGCCGGAGGTAAGGGGTATTCACCGGGCCTTACCCTCCCGCCCACGAAAAGATCGAGGTCACCGTCATGGTCGTAATCTGCGGCAGTGACCACCGAGCCGCTCACCCTAAAGTCGGGCAGGGCATCTGTTTTCTGGAAGTTGCCCGCACCGTCATTTTCATAAAGGCGGTCTTGATAACTGGCATCGCCCAACGGTTTGGACGAGCCGCCACTTACTACGTACAGATCTTGGTCGCCATCGTTATCGGCATCCAAAAACAAGGCGCCCATATCCTCGCTCTCCTGGGTTTCGAAGTTCGATGTTTGAAAGGACCCGTCGGCCTGCTGGGTATGCAGGGCTCCCGATTGGCCCAGCGCGCCCCCGACATATAAGTCTTCTTTTTGATCATTGTTTATATCGCCCACCGCCAAACCGGGACCATTTCTGGAGTGCATATGCGGCAATAGCGCCTGTATTTTATAGTCGACAAAATCGTCTTCTTGGTGCTTGAAGGCAATAAGGCTGTCGTTGACCTTGAACAAGGTCGACTCCATCTTGGGGGCCAAAAGCCGCCTTGGCGTGGCCTCTTTTTGAAACAACGTCAATTCTTGGTTGACGGCCAAATTGGGCAGTTGCTGCACCAGGCCGTTGGGCCATGTGACGACCAAGCTGTCTATTTGCGTTGCGGGTCCAAGGCCAAAATGTAGCTTTTGGGTTACCGTGGAAAGATAGCCACGATAGGGCGTGAAATATTGCCGCTGTTTCATGCCGTCGTAATAAAGGGTCACTTGGGCACCCAATCCGTTGAGGTTTGGAGCTTCCCCTTTCAAAGCTACTTTCAGGTAATGGTTGTTGTTGTCGGGTACTGTCGTGTTCTCATAGAGCAGGGCGGGATCATCGATATTGTTCATGACCAGGTCAAGGTCGCCGTCATTGTCAAAATCGGCATAGGCCATACCATTGGAGTAGGTGGGCTTGGTGAATCCTGCGGTTTTGGAGGCGTCCTCGAACTGCAGGTTGCCCTTGTTTCTATAGAAGTAATTATGAATCTTGATGCCCGGCAATTTGTTGAGTGCTTCAAGGCGCTGTTTCCGGTTCGCCTCTTCGGTACCCATCGCAAGAATTTGGTTGCCATAGACCATGAAGTCGAGGTTGGTGATGTCTTGGCGATAACCGTTGGTTATGCAAAGGTCCTTTAATCCATCCTGGTCGTAATCTGCAAAAAGAGCGCTCCAACTCCATTCGGTGGCGGAAATGCCCGCCAACTGGCCTACTTCACTGAAGGAGCCATTGCCATTGTTCAGTTGTAGCGTATTGCGGATGTACTGCGGTTGATAACCGTAAGACTGTCCCGTTTCGAATTCATCATAGTTATTGCCCATCATGGTGAGCTTCCATCGTTTATTGTCTGGGGGAAGCATGTCGAGCACTACCACATCCATGTTGCCGTCGTTATTGATATCGGCAATGTCGTTGCCCATGCCATTGAAAGTAAGGTGGCGGAAATACTTGGCGATTTCGTTGGAAAAGGTGCCGTCTTTTTGATTGATGTACAACAGGTCATCGGTGAGGAAGTCATTGGAGACGTATACATCGGGCCATCCATCGCCGTTCAAGTCACACACTTCCACGCCTAAACCGAAGCCTTCTATCAAGACACCGGCAGCTGCGGAAATATCGGTAAAGGTTTGATCCCCATTATTGCGATAAAATTTGTCGGCGGAAGGTGCTTTTCCACTGCGATCTTTGGGGCGGGAGGTATTTCTGTTAAAATCGACCAGGGCATTGCTCAGGAGATACATGTCCAGGTCCCCGTCTTGGTCATAATCGAAAAAGGCGGCCTGAACGGAGTAACTTTCGTCATCAAGGCCCCATTGGGCGGCCGCTTCTTCAAACAGCAAATTTCCGTTCACCAATCCTTTATTGATGAACAATAGATTGGCCCTATCCTTGCCTTCCGAACCTCGGGGTCCGCCCCTACAGACGTAAATATCGGGATACCCATCTTGGTTGATATCGACTATGGAAACACCATTCGACCAATGGGTCGATCCGGTGCGGGAAGATTGCGTGATATCTTCAAATTTCCAATGGCCCAAATTGCGGTAGAGTCGATTGCTGACCATGTTGCCGGTGAAGTAGATATCCTCCAGGCCATCAAGGTCAAAATCGGCGACCGCTACCCCTGCACCGTTGTACATATATTCGAACTCCAATACCGAGGGAGTGCCCCCAATGATCAGGCGGTTATTAAAATCAATGCCGGTCTTTTGATGCGAAAGTTCCCTGAAAAGGGGTTTTGTGGATTCCTGACAAGATTGCAATCCCATCAAGATCACCAATAATACCAACCGAGCGAAATGTTTATAAATAGGTACTTGGAACATGATGCGAAGATACTAAGCAACTGTTAAACAAAAAGAATCCAATCTCTTAAATTAGACTGGATTCCTTTGTTTGTTATTTGACCAAATTTGATGTCGTTATATTCGACACCTCTGAATTTCTAGTATCCTGGATTTTGGGACAATAATCCGTCCGACCGATCTATTTCTGTTTGTGGGAAGGGGAGTACATTATACCTGTCGTTCCAAGCAGCTCCGAAAAGTGTTGAACCGATGCCCCAACGGGTAATATCGAACCAACGGTGGGGTTCAAGTGCAAGTTCCACCCTTTTCTCTTGTCGCATCGCTTGGGTCAAATCTGCTCCTGGCAGCAACGGCAATAATCCGGCGCGTACCCTGATGTCATTGATTTGCTGCTCAGCAATGCCCAAATCGCCCCCGCCTTCGATCAAGGCCTCGGCATATAACAATTTAAGTTCGGCGAAACGGAACCAGCGCTCGTTGTTGTAATCGGCCTGTCCGTTCGGGGAGCTGTTCCCTGGAACCGTATTGGTCGACCCCCTATATTTCTTTAAGGTATAACTGGTCGATGACCAAGTAGGGTCGTAAGGTAGTTCATACCGTGAGCCGTCAAAGGAATAGTAAGTGTCCCCATCTTGGTAAAGTATGGTAGCCAAACGCGCATCTCCGGGCTCAAAGGCATCCACCAGATCCTGGGTAGGAGCCCACCATCCGAGCTTACCGCCGGGAGCACCGTTCGAGGCGTCCCAGTACCAGCCTCTACCGGTACCTTGTGAGGCCTTAAAATCCTCGGAGTGGGTGTCGTCAAAAACCCAAAGGTTGTCATCGGAAAACGGTCCGCCGTACTGTACTTCGAAAATGGATTCGGCATTGTTTTCATTGTCAAAGGAAAACACGCTTTCATAATCGGGAAGCAGTTCGTAGGGTCCGTTGTTCACGACATCCGCAAGAGCGGTAATGGCTGCAGCCCAGTCTTCTTTCCAAACATTCACCTTGCCGATATACGATTTGGCTGCCCAAGCGGTGGCGCGACCGGTATTGCTGCTGTCCCAAGCCTCTGGAAGGCCTGCTGCAGCGGCACTGAAGTCGGCCAAGATGGCTGTGAAAAGTTCATCTCTTGTGGCATTGGGTCTGGCCTGATCGTTGATGCCCGGAATGATGTCGAGCGCCAAAGGCGGTGTTCCGAACAATTTCATCGCCTGGAAATGGAACCATCCCCTTAAAAATCTTGCCTCTGCACCCAGTTCGGCTTTATCGGCCGCGGTCAGACTGTTTTCGTTGTCCAAATTTTGGATGACCAGATTGGCGCGGTAAATCCCTTCATAGATCTGGGTATAGGCCGCTCCATAGGGGGTATCGCTTGCCCTTAGGAACAAGTTATCGATATCCCTGGAAACTTGGTCAGATAGTACGGCATCTGCCGCCACATCATCGGTAATGGCGAGGGTGATCTTCCAAAATTCACCTCTCTCCGACAATGTTTCGGTACTGGTGCCCCAAAAATCCTGAATGGAGGAATAGGAAGCAAAGACGGCGCCATCAAAATCGGCTCTGGACTTGTAAAAGGTATCTGTGGTCAACCGGTCCAAAGGTTGTAGATCCAATTCATTATTGCATGAAATTATGCTCAGGAAGCAGCAACTTGCGATAAATAAATAGATTTTTTTCATAATCGTTTTTCTTATAAAGATATTAAAATTCTGCATTAGTTAAAAGAGACCGATAAGCCCAATTGTATAATTCTAGGTAAAGGGGAAGCCCCTCCGTCTTGTCCAGTGGCCAGGGTGAACTCCCCTTTCTGGAAACTTTGGGTGCGCCCTACTTCGGGATCATAACCAGAGTATTTGGTGAAAGTGGCGAGATTCTGAGCCCCTACGTAAACCCTCACATTGCTCACAAAGTCGTCTGTCCAGCTTCGGAGCATATCCTGCGGTAATGTATAGCCTATGGACATGTTCTGGATTCTCAAATAACCGGCATTCTCGACCCAACGATCCGAATAACGGGTGTTGCCGTTAGGATCTCCGGGCGCCAGTCTTGGATTCGAACTCGAGGTGGCAGTGCCTTCCCCTGTCCAGCGATTCAATACTTGGGTACTGAAGTTGCCTTGGCCTTGCATGCCTTCAAGGCTAATACGGGCAGCATTATAGATCTGTCGATCTCCCACGCCCCTAAAATTCACTGAGAAATCAAAGCCTTTGTACTCGGCATTGAATACCATACCGTAAAAGAAGCCAGGGAAAGGACTTCCCAAAATGGTCCTGTCCTGGGCATTTACCTGGCCATCTCCGTTCACATCTACGAAGCGGATATCTCCTGGTGAAGGACTACCGTTGGCATCGGGCAATGCCGCGGCCACTTCGGCCGCATTCTGGTAGAGCCCATCGGTCTTATAGCCATAAAAGTGGCCCAAACTTTCCCCAACGATGGTACGGTGCGTCGATGCACCACCGATACCGGATATGATTTGCGGGATTGGACCTAAATCGGTGACCTCATTTTTGACGGTGGTGAGGTTGGCACCAAAACTATATTTAAGATCGCCTATGCTATTGTTCCAGTTGAACGAAAACTCAATTCCCGAGTTCTTGATCTGTCCTACGTTGGCATCAGCCGGCAAAAAGAATCCGGAGACATAAGGAAGCGGGAAGCCCAACAATACATCGTTGGTGGTCTTGTTATAGTAATCGAAGGTCGTGGTAAGTTTTCCTTTCAGGAAACTGGCATCGACCCCGATATCGAACTGATCACTGGTTTCCCATTTCAGATCCGCATTGGCAAAAGTGGTGGGTGCGGGTGCCACAACCGTACCTTGACCATCGCCGATAACATAACGTATATTATTGTCTATCGCAGCGAGGTAAGCAAAGTTAAGACCGGTGAATTGGTTACCCGATTGTCCCCAACCGGCACGGATTTTAATGTCATCGATGGCCTCTCCCTTATTGAAGAAAGCTTCGTCGGAAATCCTCCAGCCCAAGGAAACCGATGGGAACACTTGGTCCCTGTTTCCTTCTGCAAATCTGGAGGTTGCGTCACGACGAACATTGAAGGTGGCCAAATATCGTCCTTGGTAATTGTAGGTCAAACGGCCCAGCCATCCCTGCAAGGTCCATAGATCCCCTTCGTTGGCCCCTGCGACCGTGGTTCCACTGGCAGGGAAATTAATGTTGAAAAGGTCACGGCCCTGTAGCCTCATTTTATCAAATCTAAACTTGGTCTGCTCAAACCCGAACAGGGCGCCGATATTGTGATCGCCGTCCCCAAACGTTTTGTCGTATTGGAGGGTGGCCGCAGTTGTTAAGGTAAGTTCTATAGGGCGCTCCGATACCAAAAGGGAAGTCCCGGTGGAATTGTTCAGTACCGCATCGGTGGTAAGATAATCCCCGACCCCAACATTGTAATCAATACCCAATGAAGGTCTTAATTTCAAACCATCGATGATTTCCAACTCACCGTAAAAATTTCCTAGGACTTTTCGCGTTTGAACCGTAGTCTTGGTATAACGCTCATCGGTGTTGAACAAATAGTTGGTGGCCGAACCATTGCCCACAGTGGTCGGATTGATATCGTTATAGCCGAATGCCCCATCACCAAAAGGTTGATAGTAAGGGGCGTTGAGCGACGAATTGAAACCTGCAAAAATGCCGGGCTCACTCTGTACCTGGCGATCGGTTTGGCTGATCAGCAAGGATTGCCCGAACTTTAAGCGTTTCCCGGCCTTGATGTCTGAATTGGCCTTAAAGGAATAACGGCCAAAACCTTGTGCCAATTCAATACCTTCCTGATCGAAATAACTGCCTGAGATAAAGTAGGTGGCTTTGTCACTGCCACCGCCTACAGAGACGTTGTGGCTTTGGACGAAACCGGTCCTAAAGATCAGATCTTGCCAATCGACGAAGGGCTGTCCCCTGAATTGGGAAACATCCGTGCCCAATTCTGCTTGTATATCCACATATTGATCTACTCCCAAAACATTGATCCGATCCCTTGAACCGGCCCATGAGGTGAACATATCGTAGGTGACCCTGGCATCTCCCGTTTTACCGCGCTTGGTCGTAACGATGATTACACCGTTGGCGGCCCGGGCACCATAAATGGCAGTGGAAGCGGCGTCTTTCAGTACATCTATCGATTCAATGTCATTGGCATTCAAGCCAGCCAAGGGGTTCGAATCGGTGGTGGACGAGGTGTTTACCGTAATATTCGTGGTCTGTACGATGGGAACCCCATCGATAACCCATAACGGATCGTTCACGCCCGGTGTTCCGACCCCACGGATCAAAACACTGATCGGGGCACCTGGATCACCGCTACGGTTGGTGATGTTTACGCCCGCTATCGTTCCTGCCAGTACCTGATCCGGACTGGTGATGGGTTTGGAAACAATTTCCGCGGCTCCTATAGAGCCCACCGAACCTGTAAGGTCGGCCTTTCTTTGCGTACCATACCCAACCACGACGACTTCGCTCAAGGCTTGGGCATCTTCTTCCAATTGCACACTGATGGAAGATCGGCCATCAATGGCGATTTCCTGTGCAGAATACCCAATGTAGGAAAAAATCAAAGTGCTGGCCCCACTGGGAACGTCTATGGAATAATTTCCATCAAAATCGGTCTGGGTACCTGTGGTGGTCCCTTTTGCCACGATACTTGCCCCTGGTAGCGGACCGTTGGCGTCGGAAACCGAACCTGTGACCGTACTCTGGGCGTAAAGTGATGGTACTCCAAATAAAATAGTCAAAACAAATATCGCGCAAAAGGCACTCAATCGATTTCGTTTGGTGAAGTTTTGTTCCATAATTAGAAAAAGTTAAGAGTTAGTTATTTTGATTTATTGCTACTAAAAAAAACTGAAAAAGGAAGGCTGTTGTAGGGTTAAGGAAAGATTTTCCAATTCCCAAAAAGAGTAGCCCCAAGACTCGAATATAGTAAAAGTTCTTAAAACCAACTTAAAAAACATTAAATTTTGTTAAAGGCATACAAATATATTTTTCTACACATCATCCCCAATTTATGCGGATGGACCGCGTAAGACAGGCATTCTGTCATCGCCAATCTTCTTAAGTTTTTGTTTGCACTGGGGTAGGAAAATTGTTCAAACATTCCGTTTTGGAGTACTACGGTCAACCGTTTTTCTTCCAACAAGCAGTACCAAAGGGGGAACCCTGTCACCTCCTTATTTCTGAAATAAAACAAGAACGTCTTTACCCAATTTACTTTGGGGAGGATTTTCTTTGAGACCATGGTCGAGATAGTGGGCCGATAGCACATAGGCTCCGCCTGGTCCCGTGCCTGATTTCACCTCCCAAGTTCGAAAAGCCCCTTGCAAGCCAGAAAAGTAGCTATAGTCTTCGGCTTGGGCATTGAGCAATATCCACTGGACCACGCCTTGAACTTGATCGGGTGGAAGATGCGTTTGTGCGGGCATGATTTGGTCGCCCCATGTACCTTGACTGCCCTTGATTATTTTTTCCGACAGTTTTGAAACACTGTTCGGTTGCTCGGAATATCGCTTGGCGATTTCGGAAAATGAAGGCCCGATCAATCTGTCCTTTGCGCGATGGCACGTAAAACAGGCGTTGCTGCCCATCCAGGACAAGACCCGATAATTTTTGTTTGCATGGGATGCCAGATAGGTCTTTCACTTTTGAGGAATCGGATACATACTTCACCGAGAGGATCACTTCGTTCATGGGTATTTCGCCATAATCCGAAATGCCATCCTCTTTGTCAGAAACCTCGATTCTATAGGAGACCAAGGAATTCTGTTCCAAGGCTTCGTTGCCGCGCGTAAGGATGAGCTTTACTTCAGGGGCAGTGTTTTCCTGCACCAAAAAAGACCATAACAGGCAAAGCGAGGAACCAAACACCAAGTAGGTCAATATTTTTTTTGTCATAATGGTTGTCCTCCCCCCTAGGATTCATCGATCATTTTGGCAACCCTGTTGGCCGACCGGGTCGCCGCCTCCGTGCCCCAGCTAAGATTGTCGGCGTAGGCTCCTGCGAAATAAATCCGACCTTCAGGTGCCATGAGCTGCGGCCAAAATTTGCTCAGTTCGCCAATGGGAAAGGATTCCCGTTCGCAAGTTGGCGCATATTGCTGTTTGGTCCAATCCCTTCCTATGGCCAGTTCAATACTGTCTTTTTTGCCGGGATACAGTTCCCGGAAAACGGCCAGTGCCCTTTGAGGTGAAATACCGCCCGACCCAGTACCCAAGACGATGACCCTATGGGTGTCCACTTCCTCCGCCGAATGCCAAACCTGCCAAAGATCGGGATGCTCAAATTCCATATTGATGCTCAAACCATCCTCCAACCAGAACTTGGAGCTGGCCTGAAATACGAAACGTTGATAGGAACCATAAACGATATTGTCGAGTACAAACTGTTTTTCAGCCGAAAATGAAGGTTGTACAGGAATTTTTTTGAATGCGGGAGGGGGAATACAGTTGACGAAACAGTCTGCGGTCAAGGTTTTGGTTTCCTTGTTTTCTTGATAGGTCACCGTGACTTGTTCCGTGCCATTTTGGACTTCGATGATCTGCCGGTTCAACCATACCCTGGGCCCAAGCCGCTTCGCAAAGGCATCGGGCAACATCTGGTTGCCTCCCTGCAATCGATATACTTCAATGGGGTATTCCGAAACGCCCCTCAATTTAAGGATGGCCGAGTTCCAAAGCTCGTACAAGGCCGAGGAATTTTGACCGCCCAACCGTTCCATGGCCGCGGGCGAGGCACCTGCCTTTTGGTAGATGTCCGACATGGGAACAAGATCCAGGGCGTCGTAGCCTATGCCAAAGGGCTGGTATTCGTCCGTGAATTTATCCAAATAAGGCGCAGTGTACAATGATTTGAGTTCTCCCCAGGGGTTTTTGGAGAGAAATTCCACTTCCTTGGCATTGAATTCCATTTGCTTCAAGACGTTGGGATCACTCAGTGCCGCTTCGTCATAGAATTTGCCCTTGATGCTTCTCAGCACGTTCTTCCTTCTGGGGTAGGGCAGGGCGGTGAGTCCGAATTCACGGATGTATGCCCAGTACAGATCATAGCCCGGTTTGGTGATGTGCTCTTGGCCATAATCCCCGTAGAGTCCATCGGAAAGTTCATCATGTGCGGTGTAGACATGGCCACCGTGCCTTCCCGATGCTTCCAGTACGGTAACGTCATGGCCCAATTTCATCAATTCATAGGCGCAGCACAGGCCGCCGATCCCGGCACCGCCGACCACTATTTTTTTGGGTTTCGCCGCCGCTTTGAACTTGAAGTCGGAGGCCTCTTCCGGCGTATTGGCCCTGGCGATATCCAGATTGAGCAGCGAAGTGCCGATCCCCGCCTTGATACTGGTCTTTATAAAATCCCTTCTGTTCTTTTTTTCCATGATCGAAGTTTTAGCGTAATCGTTGATGCGTCGGCTTATTGGGAAGCCACTATAGGGATTGGATGGGCCAGGGTGCCGAAAAAATCATCCAAAATGGCAGCCTTGTCGAAGTTTTCCCATACCGTTATCCTTCTTGGATTAGAGGGTCGCGCTACCCAATTGTTATTAATCAGAATCGGTGCGGGAACCGACTGCTGTTCGGCCCAAGCCTTATCTTTAAGTATGGCAAGGGCCACCATATCGAACAAAGGCCTCGAATTTTTTGTTCCTTCATGGTTGATATGATCAAAAATATGTTCGAACAGGTTGATGGAGTAATCTCCAAAAGTATTGAAGGTGCCTCCATGCCGGCCGGTAATCGGTTCAGTTGCCGTAGGGCCCAGTCCAGGCATTTTTGCATTGATTTCGTCCTTGGTCACCGCCACTGCATCCGTACCGGAGGGTTTGCCATAACGAACCGTCACCATTTCGAAAGGGATGGGACTGTTGAGCACGAAGTTCATCGAAATTGTATCGTTGTCCTGGTTGTATTCCCCGGGTTCGGGATAGTTACTGCCCAACCAAACGATCGTTGTACGCTGCGCGAAGGTGGGGTCTTTTTTTAAGGCCAGGGCAATGTTGGTGAGCTTGCCCACTGCAACCACGATCAAGGTATCTCTTCTTGTTTCTTCCAAAATGAAATCTACCGCTTCCTGCCCATCGTAATGATTTGGATCAAAGTCTTCGGCGATGGTTCCAAAATTACCTTCGGCCCCTTTCAAAAGCGGCACTGCATTTTTGAGGTTACAGAGTTGCATGATCCGTTCCGCTTCATCATAATGGCCCTGTATTCCTTTTCCGTTGATGGTAGCGTTCACCGTGATCCCTTTAAGGTCAAAAACATATCCGTTCAATAAGAGGTAGGCCAGGGCATGCTGATCGTCCAATTCATTGTTCGCGTCCGTATCGAATATCAATTTGATTTTTTTTGGGGCTTTTTCGGCCCCGACCGCTTTAACTACGGATTCCTTGTTGGTTTTATCCGCACAGGAAAGGGAGCAAAGAAATATAAACAGTGGGCAGATCGCAAGGAGGGCCTGTTTCATGAATACGATTTGATATTGTTGGGAATAAGGTTGTTAGAGGGAAATTACAAAATAAATCGGTATGCCATGGGGTGACGGTGAAATCTAATTAAAAAGCATTTTTCTCAGGAAGAACCGTCAAAAGAATAGCTGCTGTGCCATCCTAAAGGTATTGGCGTGGGCTTCCACGATCGTTTTGATCTCGGGGGAATAACCGCCTCCCATGGAACATTGCACGGGAATCTGATGGCGATGACAGGTGTTGAAAACGATTTCATCACGCATTTGGCATCCTTTCAGCGAAAGGTCCAAAGTGCCCAGTTTATCGGAGCCGATCACATCCACCCCGCAAAGGTAAAAAATGAAGTCTGGCTTGATCTGCTCGATCAATTTGGGCAGGGTTTCCTTCAAGAGTCGAAGGTATGTTTCATCTCCAGTACCTTTTTTTAAGGGAATGTCCAAATCTGATTTTTCCTTTTTGAATGGATAATTGGCTTCCCCGTGCATGGAAAACGTGAAGACCGAATCGTCATGCTCGAAAATTTCGGCCGTCCCGTTGCCTTGGTGCACGTCAAGATCGGCGATCAATATTTTCTTGGCCAATTTTTTGGCTTGAAGGTATCGCGCCCCGATCGCCTGATCGTTCAACATACAAAAAGCCTCTCCCCTATTGGTATAGGCATGGTGGGTGCCTCCCGCAATATTCATGGCAATACCGTATTGCAGCGCAAATTCGCAGGCCTTCATGGTGCCGTCGGCTATGATACGTTCTCTTTTTACGAGGTCTTCGGACAAAGGAAAACCGATTTTCCGGGCCGCTTTTGGGGAAACTTTCAGGGTGAGCAGTTCATTAAAATAAAGAGGGTCGTGAACCGCTAGGATATGCTCATCGTTCGGAATTTCCGGCTCAAAGAAATGGCCCGCCCCACAAGTGCCCTCGTATAGCAGTTGTTGGGGCAACAGATCATATTTCAACATGGGAAAACGATGGCCTTCCGGCAAGGGATGTTTGTAAATCGGGTGGTAAGCGATTTTGAGCATGGATCAATTGATAGTTGCCCCGTTATCGACCACCTCCCTATCGGGATTTACAAAAACCAATTTGCCCTCCGGGTTCTCCGTCATTAAAATCATGCCTTCACTCACTACCCCTCTCAATTCGCGGGGGGCCAGGTTGATGAGCACCGTAACCTTTTTGCCAACGATTTCTTCCGGAGAAAAACTTTCCGCGATGCCCGAGACAATGGTTCGGGTATCCAGGCCCGTATCGACTTTCAAGACCAACAATTTCTTTGCCTTGGCCATTTTTTCGGCTTCCACGATAGTGCCTACCCTGATATCAAGTTTTGTAAAATCGTCGAAAGTGATCGTTTCTTTTTGTGGCATGATGGTCTTGTTTTCGTTTTCATTTGCTTTTTTGGTGGCCAGTAATTTATCCAGCTGCTGCTCTATTTCACTGTCTTCGATCTTTCGGAACAAGAGTGTCGCCTGGCCGATCTGGTGGTTGGGCGCCAAGAGGCTTTTCTTCGCCGCGACCTGTTCCCATGAAATAATTTTTCCCTTGACGCCAACGGCGAGCATGTCTTTCAGTTTTGCCGAGGTAAAGGGCAGGAAGGGTTCACTCAACACCGCCAAACCTGCGGCGATTTCAAGGGCGACCGACATGATGGTCTTTACGCGCTCTTCATCGGTTTTTATTATTTTCCATGGCTCTTCATCGGCCAGGTATTTGTTGCCCAATCGGGCCAGGTTCATCAATTCCTGCCCCGCTTCCCTAAAGCGATAGCGTTCTATGGATTGTGAAATGGTGCCGGGGAATGTGCGAAGCGCTTCCAGGGTGGTTTGGTCTACCGTGGTATATTTACCAGGACTCGGCACTTTGCCGTCATAATATTTGTGGGTCAACACCACCACCCTATTGATGAAGTTTCCAAAAATGGCCAAAAGTTCATTGTTGTTCCTTGCCTGAAAGTCTTTCCAAGTAAAATCGTTGTCTTTCGTTTCGGGGGCATTGGCCGTTAAGGTATACCTGAGCACATCCTGCATGTCCGGGAATTCCTCCAAATATTCGTGCAGCCACACCGCCCAATTTTTGCTGGTCGATAATTTCTGGCCTTCCAAATTCAAAAATTCGTTGGCCGGCACATTGTCGGGCAAAATAAAGCTGCCTTCGGCTTTTAGCATCGCAGGGAAAATAATGCAATGGAAAACGATATTGTCCTTTCCAATAAAGTGTACCAGTTTGGTATCCTTGTCTTTCCAATAGGGTTCCCAATCGATCCCTTTTTTTTCGGCCCATTCCTTGGTAGACGAAATATAGCCGATGGGGGCATCGAACCATACGTACAATACCTTGCCTTCGGCCCCTTTTAGGGGAACCGGAATGCCCCAATCCAGATCACGGGTCACCGCCCGGGGTTCCAAACCACCGTCGATCCATGACTTGCACTGGCCATATACATTGGTTTTCCAGTCGTTCTTATGGCCGACCAAAATCCAATCTTTCAAAAAGGTTTCATAACGTTGTAAAGGCAGGAACCAGTGTTTGGTCTCTTTTAGGGTAGGGACTGCACCTGTCAGCGTAGATTTAGGATTGATGAGGTCGGTGGCGTTCAGGGTCGACCCGCAATTCTCGCATTGATCGCCGTAGGCTTCTTCATGCCCGCATTTGGGGCAGGTTCCAATAACGAAGCGATCCGCCAAAAATTGATTGGCCTGTTCGTCGTACAGTTGTGCGGTGGTCTCCTCGATAAAATCGCCCTGGGAATATAGTTTTTTAAAAAATTCAGAGGCCGTTTCATGATGAATCGCTGCCGAGGTGCGTGAATAGTTATCGAAAGTGATGCCAAAATCTTCAAACGACTTTTTAATGATGCCGTGGTATTTATCGATAACTTCCTTCGGGGTCACGCCTTCCTTCTTGGCCTTCATCGAGATGGCCACTCCATGCTCGTCGCTGCCACACACAAAGGCGACATCATGGCCTGTCAAGCGCAGAAATCGTGCGTAAATATCGGCCGGCACATATACGCCCGCCAAATGCCCAATATGGATAGGTCCATTGGTATACGGTAAGGCCGCGGTGATGGTATGCCTTTTGAATTTTGGTTCTTTTTGGGACATTGAAATGCGAATTAGCACACAAAAATAGTATTTTTTGCGGCCTGCATGCCTGAAGGGCCCAAAAATGCAAAACCTCCGCAACACCATAGGGATGTTCACGAAGGCTTTGCGCAAAAGTGGGGTTAAGTTATGCGACCATTACTGATTTGCTCATTTTCTGGTCTTGGACTTGGATACGATAGATATACTTACCGGTCGATAAATGCGACGGAATACGTTCACGAATGTTGATCTCGGTAGAACCTTCGAGCATGATTTCATTGAAAAGGGTGCCTACCTTTTGCCCCAGGATATTGTACAACTGTATATCGACATGGGCACTGAAGGGCATTTCCAAATAGATATGCGGGGTGCTATCTGTGGGATAGAACGGTTTATGCACAATGGCATCCAACAGTTCCGGGGTTGGCATTGTTGGGTCTGTATTGGGCGGGGTGGGGGGCGTGGGCATGCCGTCGCTGTATACGATCGGGGGGAAATCGACCCCGCTACAATTGAAACCGAGATTCACCGGTGCATAGGGATGGTCCAGCAAATGTTGCTCCACCAAAGGAATGGGAATACAAAGCCATTCGGCCATGACGGTCGCATAGAGGTCCCTGAAATCCATGGTGTACTCCAGGTTGCCCCTGCCGTCGGGGTTGTCCAAAGTTGGATGCTCCCCAACAAAGGCACTTCCGTTCAAACCGGCACCGAAAAAGAGGGTCGGCGCTGCTTTACCGTGGTCGGTTCCGTTCGAACCATTTTCAAAAATACGTCTTCCGAATTCGGAAAAAGTCATGCTCAACACCTTGTCGTCTTGTTGCGTAAAGGCGACATCGTCGTAAAAGTTATCGATGGCCACGGCCAGATTCGTCATCAGGCGTTCGTGGGCCAAAGGCTGGTTGCCATGGGTGTCGAAACCGCCCATGGAGATCATGTATACCTTGGTGCCCAGATTGCCCTTGATCAGGCGGGCCAGCAGGGCTAATTGTCGGGCAAAACCATTGTCTTGATACTGTACTTGGTTTTGACCGCGCATATAGGCCTCGTGTATTTTGCCGGCATATTCATAGGTGATATTGGCAACACCCCTTAAAAATTGCAATTGATCGCCATACATACAATCATCAAAAAGAGCGGGATCTAGATTGTATTGTTGTCCCGTGGCCGCGATTTCTTCCAACTGGTCAATATTGGAGGCGACAAAGGCATAGTTCGTTTCCTCCCCTTGGAAAATAAGGTTTCCAAAGTTTCCAATTTGGATGGCTGCCGGGGCTTCCGGTGGATTCATCAAATAATCGGGATATATATTTTCAAAATGCCTTCCCATATACCCTGTGTTCTCTCCTGTAAATGCCGTGGTGGTCAGGTCGGTATTCGCAAATATATCTGAGCCGGTAAAGTGGGAAAGGCTTTGCCCTTGATATCCGACTCCGTGAACGGCCTTGAACTGCCCATCGGTCCACATCGATTGCAAAGCCTGCATGTAGGAGGGGACGCCATATTCGTCGGTCAGTTTTAACACCTTGCTCTCAGGGATATAGATATTGGGCCGGGCATTGGCATATAAGTCGTACTGATTGATCGGAATTACCGTGCTGAGGCCGTCATTGCCTCCCGAGAGGCGGATCAAGATCAGGATATTGTCGGTCTCGGCCGCTGCAATGGCCGCGGTTAGGGGTGATGGGGCTGAGGCGGTAAGGAAATTGCTGCCGAGCATCATCGAACCGGAACCTGCGATGCCCAATGCCTGTAGGAAGGAACGCCTGCTCCAAACCTTATGTTCCATATCATGGCCATCGTGTTGAATTCCTTTATGGGGTGTATGATTCATATCGCACATAGTCGTAGGTATTATTTTAGTTGAAATTCGGGTTGTCTTACAAGGTGAAGCAGAAGTAGGTATACTTGTGAATCGGCGTTGGGAAGCATCATGTTCCAAGAGCCATTCTGATATACCATGTCCGATTCATAGGGTTCACGGAATACCGAAATGGCCGCGCCGTAATCAACCGTGGTAAGCAGCCCTTTTGGGGTTATTTTGTCTACAATCGCCCTGGTGACCTCTTCCGGATCGTTGGTGGTGGCACCGTTTGGCCCTGTTGCAGCGATGCCGAAAGTCCTGAACTGTTCCTGATTATTGCTCCAAAACCCTTCCACGAACATTTCACTGGTCAACCATCGTCCAATCATGAAGTTGGTATTGATCCATGTCCTGTCGCGCTGCCATCCGGCCACATCCACCGGTGAAAACAGTTCTTGGCTCAAGAGGTTACAAGAGTCGATGACCCTGCCCAGCGTGGTATCGTCATAGGAGAAACTGGTCTCCTTGATCAGGTTCAGGTACATGTCGAACGGACTCTTGATGATTACCCCAACCGTGGTGTCGTCGAAGAAGTGCTGGCTCTTGAACAACTGTGAAAGTACCGGGGCCAATTCAAAGTTATTGGTCACGAAGGTAGTTGCCATTGCGTCTATGATCTCCTGGGCATTCCCTGTCGCATCCCTGGAATCGGGATGTACAAAGAATTCATATAGTTTCCTGCAGATGAATTCCGCGATTTCGTTGGATCTTTGCTGAAATAGGATGTTGATCACGTCGTCGTATCCCCAATTTCCGGTCTGGCCCAAAATGGTCTTGCTGCCTGCATCGTGCTTAGTGGCATCAAAAGTGACCTGGGTACAGCCTATTTCGCCCCTTTCAACATAACCTGAAAGTGCCTTAGCGGTTTCGATGATATCTTGCTCGGTATAGTTGTTGCCCTCGCCCAAGGTGAAAAGTTCGTACAGCTCGCGGGCATAGTTTTCGTTCGGATTATTACCGTTATTGTAGGCGCCGTCGAGGTAAAAGAGCATGGCACTGGTCAACCCCACTTCACTCACAAAGGTCCTGAAATTGCCGATGGCATTTCGTTGCAGACAATTGATATAATAATAAAGGAAAGAGTTGCAATTATATATTCCCACTTCGGTCACGAAATGGTTGCTCCAGAAAAAGCTCAAACGGTCTCTTAGATTATTATCGAGCAGGGCGTTGGTATAGGCCAGTCTCCATTCACTCCTTTGCGCATTGCGAAGCGCGTTTGCCGCATCGTCATCGGCAGGGTAGTTGGCATCGGTCCAATCGGCCCAAACGGGAGGAGCCAAAGGGGCAGTCCCTATCGCCTGAGCGATCAAATTGTCGACCAATGCTCCTGCATTCGAGCCTACCGCGTCGTCGACGGTCTGCACCGAGGCACTGAACCCGAGTCTTCTGTACAAGTGAGCCGCCTTGATTTTATCCAAGGGGGTGGTGTAAGCATCAATGGGTGATGTGTTACAATTAACGAAGTATTCCATAGTTTTTTTAGGCTTTTAAGAACAGTTCATGTGCGTAGGGGCAGTTTCTTAAACGCTAAAGGCTTTTGGATAGTATGTTATTTCATATATTTTCGTTGTATGGAAGGTGAATTTACAATGTTTGGGGCAAATGGTAGGTTAATATGCAGATATTTTCGATGAAATGCACAATATTTGGTAAAATCGAGGGCTGACCAACATGGGGGAACATAACGAATTTGGCAAACAGGGGGAAGAAATTGCGGTGGCCTATTTGATCGAGAAAGGCTATGAGGTGGTCTATCGAAATTATAGGTACCTCAAAGGGGAAATCGATATCGTTGCCCGAAAGAATGACCTATTGGCCATGGTGGAAGTCCGGGCGCGGAGCAATGACCGAATCATCAAAATCGCGGATACGGTGAGCCGGAAAAAGATAGCACTTTTGGTGATGACGGCCGACCGATTTGTAACCGAAAGAAATCTGGACGTTGAGGTACGTTTCGACATCATCGCCATACTAAAGAACGCAAGGATTTTTAAAATAGAGCATTTGGAGGGCGCTTTTTATCATTTTTAAGATTTGTTCTATTTATAACATATTGTTATATTTGGCAAAAGCATTCCAAAAAATGAAGACCATTTCCTCAGTTGTTGAGAATTATATCAAGAAAAAGCCATTTTTACAGAGTGCCTTGGCCCAGGGCATCATCAATCTTACCTCGCTGTCAAGGATCATGAAACCGGAAATACAGGACGAACTGGGCAAGGATGTTCGCAATGGGGCCATCGTGATGGCGCTGAAACGCTTGTCGGACGATCTTGAGTTCAGGGCCACCCACAAAATTGTGAAGGTCCTGAAGAATATTGGGGAAATAACCGTTAGATCATCCTTGACCGATTTTACCTTCCTGGTATCGGATACCATTTTATCACAACAGGCCAAACTGCTTGAAGAGGTGAATGACAACCTCGATGTTTTTTATACCTCCTCCAGAGGTGTCAATGAGATGAACATTGTACTGAGCAATACTATGGATGTCGCCGTAGAAAAATTCTTCAAGGCCGAGAAATGCACGCAGAAGGCCGAAAATCTCTCATCGATAACCGTAAAATTGCCGGCAGAGAACGTCTCCGTTCCCGGGATTTACTATTTTATTTTCCAGCGTTTGGCTTGGGAAGGCATCGTGCTTTACGAAGTGATTTCGACCACCAATGAATTTACCATTTTGGTCAATGATGACCAAGTGGATGTCGCCTTTAAGACCATCAAAGATTTGAAGACCCTTTAGCCTTAATCTAATATAAGGGCTCCCTTAGATCGGTTTACTGTGATAAAAATTGCACCAAGGCCTTGTCGTTTTCCGGTTTGGCTATAATGCGCTTGTCTTTATCGAGCACAAAATAGGAGGGGGTCTGGCTTATCGCATAACTTTTTGCGTATTTACTCTCCCATTTCCCTAAAGCTATCGCATGTTCAAATCCCGATAGTTTGGCCGATTCCAATTTCCAGTTGACCTCATCGTCTTCCATGCCCACAGCGATGACCTTTATATTTTTGAATGACACCATCTTCTTGTGCAAAGGGGGCAATTCACTTAGGCAGTGCGAACAGGTACTGCTCCAAAAAATCAGCACGTAACAATCTGCACCCTCCAATTCACTGAGCTTTTTGGTTTCGGTACCTTCCTGCCATACAATGTCAGGTGCTGTCGCCCCAAACCGCAATCGATTGTGCTTCTCGATCTCATCGATTATCTTTTGATTGTTGGTCCTCTTCGATAGGGATTTTAAATAAGTGTTGAAGATATGATCGGAAGTTTCATCAAAACCAAAAGAGGCTGCCTTTGACCATAGGCCATACATTACATGTTGTTGGAACATAGGATCGGTTCCCTGCAACTTCCCGTTGACCATCTCGATGTTTGTACGGTAAAGCCTTTCAGTTTCGGCCTTGGTCTTGACAGCCGTGGTAATGGCGGTGAACACATACCCGTTCACCCTATCGGTAAGAAAGCCGGAAGCCTGGAGCGTTGGGTTTTTAAGGTCGAAAAAATCGAAATAATGGTCTTTTTTGTTTTGCCAGTAGGCTTGCTCGGTCTCGTATTCGGTGGGGATATATGGCCTGTTCGCTACAATGAATTCATGCACCAACATCCCTTTGGTGCTTTCCTCGTAAGCGGTCTGGGCCTGGTTCGATTGTTGGATCAATTTCTGATAAGCAGCCCTATCAGTACTCCCGTTTTTATAAAAATCGATGAACATCTGTTTGAGCCCAGTGATTTCTTTGAAATAGGCATTATAAATCTTGTTCTCCTCCGATGCGCTGTAGCTAGGGCCATTTTGGGCGTCGAAATTCACCAGGATATCTTCCTTGCCATCGTAGAGTACATCGAAATAGAATTGCTCTTGGGGTACGGCATAGACCAGTCGATAGGTCCCCGGCTCAGCCGAGGTTGGCAAGGTCAAGGTAAAGTTGCCGTTGTTGACCGCGGTATCGGCAATATAGGCTTGGGTACCCGGCATGATCCGATATGCGATGACCCAGGTATAGTCTTTGGCGGGTGTAAAGGTGCCGGAAATCTTGTGTTGTGCCTGGACAACACAAGCCATTAAAAATAGTAAAAGGGTTTGCTTTATAGCCATGGTGCTTGGTGCTTCAAAAACCAGCACAAATGTAAACCATTTCGAATGATGCCGAAATTATTGAAAAATCCGGCTTTATGAGGCAGCTGATTTACTGGATTGGGATGGGGGAATTCGTAAAATAGTATAAAGTTATTGGTTTTCTGCCTTGCGCTATTTGATTGGGCCATAAACCGCGTCGCGGAAGGCTTTATGCAGACCGATTTGATCATAGGGGAACAGTTGAACGAACAGCACCGCGGTAATCTCATTCACGGGATCTACCCAGAACAAGGTGCTGGCGGCCCCATCCCAAAAGAATTCACCGACCACGCCATTGTTTTCTTCGGCCGAGGCCGGTGGCGCCAACCTTACGGCAAAGTCGATACCAAAACCCACCTGCCCTTTGCTGGGCAGGAAATTGCGTTCCGTGATGCTGTCCGCGAGCTGGTTGGTGGCCATCAGTTTCACCGTTTCTGGCTTAAGTATGGTGGTCGAATCAAGGCTGCCGTTATGTACCAACATCCTGGCAAAGCGCATATAGTCATCAAGGGTTGAGGTAAGTCCCGAACCGCCCCGGGTGAGTGGCCAATGCTCGGTATAGTTGCTGTAGGTGACCGTATCCCGTACAACGTTGCCTTCGCCCGTTCTCCTATAGAGGGCGGCAAACCGTTGACGATCTGCTTCGGGAATGTAATAGCGCGTTTCCCGCATTTGCATCGGATCGAGAACATACTTACGCACATATTCACCATAGGGCAAGCCCGATATCCTTTCCACCAAAAGAGCCTGGACATCAACACAAGGGCCATATTCCCATTGCGTTCCCGGTTGGAACCATAAAGGTACCTGCCCCAATTTTTCAGCCATTTGGGTAAGGGTGTTGTTTCGGTCCATAGGGTTGGCTTCGGCCAACACTTCGCTAAGGCCCGGAATATTGGGTCGGTTGGGAAAACCTGCTGTATGGCGGGTCACATCGCGAATGGTGATGGGCCTATCAAGGGCTTCCAAGATCATCTTGCCCTTGGCATCGACCCCTTTATACACCTGCATGTTGGTAAATTCGGGCGCATATTTCGATATGGGATCGTCAAGGTCAAATTTGCCCTGTTCGTAGAGCGTCATCAAAGCAACGCCGGTTATCGGTTTGGTCATCGAATAGATCTGTACGATGGTGTTGCGCGACATGGGTTTTTGGGCTTCGCGGTCGGCTTGGCCGAAAGCATTGTAATACACTTCTTTGTCCTTTTCAAAGACCAGGGCAGAGACGCCGGCGATATTGCCCGACGCTACAAATTGGTTCAAGATCGAATCTATCCTTGCCACGGCCGAACTGTCCACCAAATAAGCGATCTCGGTATCGGTGGATGGCGAACTTTCAGCTGCCTGGCGGCAGGAAAGCATAAAAATAAAAAGACAGGGTAATAATAGGAAGGCACGCTTTTTCGGCTCCATAATTTTGTGGCATTATGGGCAGCAACCTATGCTGCCAAAAAGATTAAGGGGCCTGCCTGGACTTTGATCACGGCTGGCCCATGATGTAATATTGGATTGCCTCAACGACTACTCCAACTGTATGCCGATCGCATTGTAGAGGTTTAATATCAATTCGATCTCTACTTCATCGACCCGCCCGTCGGCATTTGCCATTTCTTCAAGGAGAAGGGCCAATGCCCTTTTTTTATGCTCGGGCATGGCGTTGAGTATTGCCAAACCTTCATGCGCATCGATATTTCTGGCGTCCTCGATCAATTTTGAGTCGAATTGGAGAATGTGCATGAGTTGGTTCAAAATGGAAATTTCACCGGCATCGACCCGGTTATCGGCCATTATTACCTCATCTATCGCTTTCACTATGGCCAGTTTTTCGGCTTGATTAAAATTCATGTAACTGCGCTTTTAACAGGTTAAAGTTATCCAATGTAAGTGGCGGTCTTCCTTGCTTTTATTAGACCCTTACAAGGTAATCAAAATTTCAAGAAATCGTACTGCATGGGAATTCAAAAACAAGCAAGTAAATCGCGATGGCAATTATCGCAATGGTATTCCCGTTTGCAATGCCAACCGACCTTCAGTATCCTTCATACAGGGCTGCTATGAAGACATGACAGGAGTGCCGACCTCAAATGGGCGCATGGCCTTCAATGCCTTGTCGAGCGTATTGATGCCCTCAAAAACCAACAACAACCTTAGTCCGTTTCGGGTCTGTTTTTCTTTCAGGGTGCACATCTTGGCATGTGCTTGTACAAACTGCAATATTTTGGTAAAGGTCGCACTTTGAAAATATTCCGACTGTTGGTCCGCGATAAAATAGCCGACCATTTTGCCCTTTTTTAGGACCAATTTTTCCAGTCCCATGCCATTGGCTATCCATTTAAGGCGAACGGAGGCTAAAAGGTCTTCGGCCTGGATGGGCAGATCTCCGAAACGGTCGGTCAGTTGCGCCTCAAATCGATTCAACCCTTCTTCATCCTTCACTTGGTTGAGTTCGGTATATAAGTTCAGTCTTTCGGTTATGTTGTTGATATAGTCGTCCGGGAACAGTAATTCGAAATCAGCATCGATTTGGGTTTCCTTCACAAATACTTTTTCATGGTGGCCCTCCACTTCATCATAAAGTTGTTTGAATTCGTTTTCCTTTAGTTCATCAATGGCTTCCGACAATATTTTTTGGTAGGTCTCAAAACCGATTTCATTGATGAATCCGCTCTGTTCCCCGCCCAAAAGATCGCCGGCACCCCTAATTTCAAGATCCTTCATCGCGATATGGAACCCACTGCCCAATTCCGTAAATTGTTCCAATGCCTGTATCCGCTTCCGGGCATCTGCCGTCATCGCGTCATACGGAGGCGTGATGAAATAGCAAAATGCTTTTTTGTTGCTGCGCCCGACACGGCCCCGCATTTGGTGCAGGTCGCTCAGGCCAAAATTGTTGGCATTGTTGATGAATATCGTATTCGCATTGGTTACATCGAGGCCGCTTTCCACAATGGTAGTGGAAACCAGTACATCAAAAGCCCCGTTCATAAACGAGAGCATGAGCGTCTCCAGCTTTTTGCCCTCCATCTGGCCGTGCCCGATACCTATTTTGGCATCGGGGACCAAGCGTTGGATCATACCGGCCACCTCCTTGATGTTTTCGATCCGGTTATGAATGAAAAAGACCTGTCCGCCCCGCTGTATTTCATAGCTGATCGCATCCCTAATGACTTCCTCCGAAAGTGGTATGACCTGACTCTCTATCGGATATCTATTGGGTGGAGGGGTGTTGATCACGGAGAGATCCCTTGCGGCCATAAGACTGAACTGGAGGGTGCGCGGAATCGGGGTAGCGGTAAGGGTGAGGACATCCACATTTTCCTTGATCGATTTCAGCTTGTCTTTTACGGCGACCCCAAATTTTTGTTCCTCATCCACGATGAGCAGCCCCAGATCTTTGAACTTCACATTTTTGTTCACCAACTGGTGTGTGCCGATGATGATGTCAACTTTGCCGGAGGCCAAACGATCTAGGGTCTCCCGACGTTCTTTCGTGGTACGGAAACGATTGAGGTAGTCGACAGTGACAGGCATGTCTTTCAAGCGTTCGGTAAACGTGCGATGGTGCTGAAAGGCCAAAATGGTGGTGGGCACCAAAACGGCGACCTGTTTTCCATTGTCAACTGCTTTAAAGGCTGCCCTAATGGCGACCTCCGTCTTCCCGAAGCCCACATCGCCACATATGAGCCTATCCATTGGACGTTCACTTTCCATATCCCTTTTCACGTCATCGGTAGCGGAGCTTTGATCGGGGGTGTCTTCGTAAATAAATGAAGCTTCCAGTTCGTTTTGAAGGTAGCTGTCGGGGTGGTAGGCATGGCCTTTTTCCAATCGGCGTTTTGCATACAGCGCGATCAGGTCGAAGGCAATTTTTTTGACCCGCGACTTTGTCTTTTCCTTGATTTTTTTCCAGGCCCCGGATCCCAGCTTATAGATTTTGGGCACTGCCCCATCTTTTCCGTTGAACTTCGAGATTTTATGCAGCGAATGGATGCTTACATATAGGATATCGCGCTCCCCGTACATCAATTTTATGGCCTCCTGCTGTTTTCCCTCCACCATAATTTTTTGGAGCCCACCGAACTTTCCGATGCCATGGTCGATATGGGTCACATAATCCCCAATTTCCAATTTGTTGAGTTCTTTGAGCGACAGGGCCTGTTTTTTGGCATATCCATTTTTCAGGTGGAACTTGTGGTACCGCTCGAAAATTTGATGGTCGGTATAACAAACGATTTTCAGTTGATCATCGATAAAACCTTGAAACAGGGGAAGCACAATGGTTTTGTAATGTACATCGCCGGCCACTTCCTCAAAAATATCGTGAAGCCGTTTGGCCTGCTGCGGGGTGGCACAAAAAATATAGTTGTCGTAGCTGTTCTGGCGATATTCATTCAGGTTTTCGATCAACAGGTCGAACTTCTTGTTGAAAGAGGGCTGCGGCCTGGTTTCAAATTCGATCACTTCGCACTGTCGCATCTGGTTGTTGTCCGATCCGAACAGGCCTCCCAAATGTATCAGTTGGTATGCCTGCAACTGGGTGCGCATCAAGGGGCCATTTACAAACAATTCACCGGGCTCGGCATGTTTGAGCTCCGAATTCAACCGGGTAAAGGCTTCTTCCGCTTTTAGGAAGAAATCATCGAGGCGTTTCAGGATCAAATCGGTATTCTTTGCAAAAACAACGGTTTTTGGAGAAATGTACTGCAGGAAACTTTCCCGCTTTTCCTCCAAAAACTTGTTGGCCATATTCGGGATGATGCTGATATGCTTGGTTTTTTCGGTCGAGAGCTGGGTTTCAACATCAAATGTGCGGATGCTTTCGACTTCATCTCCAAAAAACTCGATACGGTAAGGTTCATCGTGGGAAAAGGAAAACACGTCAACGATTCCCCCGCGCACTGAAAATTCGCCGGGTTCAGTTACGAAATCGACCCTTTTGAAATGGTATTCGAACAGGATCTCGTTCAAAAAGTCGAGGGATAGGGTATCCTCCAATTTAACTTTGAGGGTATTTTTTTCGAGTTCTTTCCTGGTCACCACTTTTTCGAACAGGGCATCGGGATAGGTGACGATGAGCGCCGGTTTTTTTCTGGAGTTGATCCGGTTCAATACTTCCGCGCGGAGCAGCACGTTCGCATTGTCGGTCTCTTCAATTTGATAAGGCCTGCGATAGCTTCCGGGATAAAAGAGCACATCGTTTTCGCCTATCAGTTCCTCAAGATCGTTCAGGTAGTATGCCGCTTCTTCCTTGTCGTCAAAAACGACCAGAAAGGGGTGTTCCGAATCCCTGAAGACCTCGGCAATGACGAACGAAAGGGCCGATCCGCCAAGGCCTTTTAAGATTGTGTTTTTTTGGGAGAGGGCAATGGTGTCCCTCAGTTTCCCGGTTTGGGGAGACTTTGAAAAAAATTGCAGGGGAGATGCTTGGGTCAAGCGTTACATTTTGTGCAAAGATAAGCAGTACCAAATCCATTTAAAAGCGAATCCCCGTTCAAAACATAAAACAGGAAGCCAATTTTTCAAAATCCCGGGCGGTATTGTAAACATTCGGTGAAACTCTGATGGCATCGCCCCGGTAGGATACGAATATATTTTCCTCCAGCAAATTATTTTTGATCTGTTGCAACCGTTGCGTTTCCTTTACATAAATGCCGAACAAGTGACATGCCCTGTGGTCGTCGGATTCCACAAAATAGCCAGCTGCCCTAAGTTCGGTGATCGAATCTGAACTGATGTGTCGGCAATATTCCTGAATATTGGCAGGACCCCAGGCAAGAAGTTGATCGATGGATTTGATCAACATGGGCAGAAGTGCAAAGTTGCTCGATTCCCCGACCGAAAACCGACCGGCCTTGACTTGAAAGGCTTCTTGGTATTGTGTCAACATCCTAAAATCTTCACTGTTCTTTCGGTTGATCCAATTGTGCTCTATGGGCTCTCCATCATTAAAGGCATCGCTATAATAGGCGACGCCCAGGGAATATGGCCCCATGAGCCATTTGTATCCTGCACAGATCAAGGCATCTGGCTGCAGCGCCTTCACCGAAAAAGGAAGTGCGCCCACGCTTTGTGTGCCGTCGACGATCAACATCGATCCGAAGTCCCTGGTCTTTGCGCGAATAGCGCCCAAATCAAAAAGCGTACCATCGGCCCAATGCACATGTGCCATGGCCACGGCCGCCGTTTTTTGGCCGATGGCCGCCAGAATATTCTGGTTCCATTTTATCCCCCGATCAGCAAATCCTTCCGGAGGACCAACAATTTTAAGGAAGGCCCCTTCTTTTTTGGCCAGTTGCTGCCAGGCATACACATTGCTCGGAAATTGTTCCGCCACAATGATTATTTCGTCTCCCGGGTTGAGTTTAAGGTTGTTCGCGGCGTTGGCGATGCCATAGGACGCCGATGGGATAATGGCAATATTTTTGGGGTCGGGCGCATCTATCAGAAGGGCAAACTTTTCTTGGAGCTCTTGCCTTTTGGAAAAAAAGTCGACCGCGTGGATCTGTTGGGGATTGCTTTTCATCCCTAGGGCGTTCATGCCCGCTGCGGTGACCAACTTCAATTGTGGCGACATATAGGCCCCGTTCAAATAGGTGATCGAATCGTCCAGGTCGAAGAGGTGTTTTTGAGGGGTGAGCATCATTTGTTCATTTTTTAATCGGAAAAAGGGGCATTGGAACCGCCTTTATCGCCTCCCGCATCAATGGCCAGTGCCATGGGCGAAAAGCGAAGCTAGGAGGTTGTGATTAAAATTACCTCATTTTTGGCAATGGCGTATACCTCATCCCCTAGTTTTGGATCCATGACGAAGGTACCCGTAAATTTACCGAATGCGGGGAGTATCACTTGGTCGTGACTTTTGAAAAAGCAGGGCACTCTCAATTGTTGCCTGCCCAGACCATTGAGGCGCACCGCTGGGTGAATGTGCCCGGAGAAATTAAAGAGGCCTTCACGTGAAATGGGATGGTGTGTCAGAATAAATTCACCGACCTGCATTTCGGGATGTACTTCCATGCCCAGATCCTCATATCTTAGGGACGAGATGATGTCGTGGTTTCCTGTAATCAAGATGCACTTCGCGGACAGCGATGAAACCCATTTTTCAAACCATTTGAATTCCAGATTGATGGAAGAATGGAACAGGTCGCCCAAAAAGCATATCATTTCAGGGTGGAACGAAGCGACCACTTGGTCCAACAGCCGAAAGTTTTCCCTGGCCACCGAGGGTGGAACGGCAGCCCCAAATTTTCTGAAGTGGGAAACCTTGCCCAAATGCACATCACTGATCAGCAGCATCGATCGGTCAACCCAAAATATGGTTCCCGACGGATGCAACACAAACTGTTGTTCCCTGATGTGGATGGACTGGGTAATCATAGGAACTTCAAAGGTAGGGAAAGCCTCTTGCTTATAAGCAGGCTTATGCCTAATTTGTAATTGAATTCGTAACTACCTCCACCATGTCAAAAATCATAGTGATCGGAAGCGCCAATACCGACATGGTCGTTAAAACAAGCCGTTTTCCGGAACCGGGGGAGACGATCATCGGAGGCGATTTCTTCATGTTTCCAGGGGGTAAGGGAGCCAACCAAGCGGTTGCCGCGGCAAGGGCCGGGGGCGATGTCGTTTTTATATGCGCCCTTGGCGACGATCTTTTCGGGAAAAATGCCATGGCAGGATACCAACATGAGGGCATTGATATCGGGAATGCCCTGATCGTTAAAAATGGCACTTCGGGGGTGGCCTTGATCACCGTGAACGAAGGGGGTGAGAACGAAATTGTAGTGGCTTCCGGCACAAACAGTTTGCTCTCCCCGGCACATGTTGAAGCGGGTATCCAAAATATCGATGGCGACGATATCGTTCTGACGCAGTTGGAGACGCCTATCGAAACCGTGGAATTTTTAGCGGTGCAGGCATTGAAGCGACAGCTCAAACTGATTCTCAATCCTGCCCCTGCCCGGCCTTTGCACGATCGTGTTTTGGAAGGACTTTTTTTGATCACGCCCAATGAAACGGAGGCCAAAATATTGACCGGCATTGCGGTCAATGATCCCTTAAGCCGCAGGAAGGCTTCCGATATACTTCTTAAAAAAGGAGTTCGGAACATTATTATTACCCTGGGAAGCGAGGGATCTTTTTTCATGAACGACCGGGAATCTTTCCATGTTCCCAGCCCCAGGGTAAAGGCGGTCGATACCACAGCTGCGGGCGACGTTTTCAACGGGGTATTGGCGGTTTGCCTAGCCAAAGGAATGCCCTGGAAGGAAAGCATGCAGTATGCGAGCCGGGCGGCCGCCCTTTCGGTGACAAAAATGGGCGCCCAGGGCACGGCTCCAACACAAGAGGAAATCAATAAATTCAAATGATATGTTCGTAATCGAAACCTATGGCATCGCGGTTGTTTTCTGTGTGATCACCATGTTGGCTTGGGGCTCTTGGGCCAATACCCAGAAACTGGCCCCAAATACCTGGCGATTTGAACTGTTTTATTGGGACTATGTTTTTGGCATCGTCCTTTTTTCATTGTTGTTCGCACTCACCGTCGGAAGTACTGGAAGCGCTGGCCGTCCGTTTCTGGAAGACCTGGCACAGGCCGGAACGGACCATATGCAATCGGCTGTTTTGGGGGGCGTTTTGTTCAATGCGGCCAATATTTTATTGGTGGCGGCCATTTCCCTTGCAGGGATGTCGGTCGCCTTTCCGGTCGGTATTGGGCTGGCATTGGTCGTTGGGGTCATTGTCAATTATATCGATAGTCCCATTGGCAGTTCGACCCTCCTGTTCAGTGGCGTCGCTTTGGTGGTGGTCGCCATCTTATTGAATGCCAATGCGTATCGTAAATTATCGGCCCAGCAACAAAAAGTGCCCACCAAAGGGTTGATGCTAGCCGTGGTCGCAGGGCTGCTCATGGGCCTGTTCTATAAATATGTGGCCAATTCGATGTTTCCCGATTTTACTGCTCCCATAGCGGGAAAATTGAGCCCGTACACGGCCGTCTTCCTCTTTTCGATTGGCATCTTGGCCAGCAATCTGGTGTTCAATACCCTGCTGATGCGCAAACCTTTTGAAGGTGTCCCCTTACGGTTCAAGGATTATTGGGACGGTACCCGAAAAAGTCATTTGATGGGGGTCTTGGGCGGGGTGATCTGGTGTGTCGGCATGTCGTTCAGCATCTTGGCTTCGGATAAGGCAGGTCCGGCCATTTCATACGGATTGGGACAGGGGGCCACGGTGGTGGCAGCGCTCTGGGGTATTTTTGTCTGGAAGGAATTCAAAGGGGCGCCAAAGGGTGTACCGACCATGCTCAACATCATGCTTTTCTTGTATGTTGTTGGTCTGGGATTGATCATCGCGGCTAGATAAGGGTCAACGCTTGGTCAGCAGGGCGGTCATCTTTTTGATACGATCGGCCAACTTTTCACTCGATAATTTTTCCCGTAGCCTGTCGGTAATGATCGGAAAGGAGAAAGGTGTCGGGTTTTGGCAGGCTTTCCAAACGATTTCCTGGGTCGCGATCCTTTCCAACGCCAAACGCAAACGGCCTTCTTCCAATTGGTGTTCAAAGGTTTCGGTGAAGGCCTGCTGGAACAAAAGATGTTCGGGCTCGTAATCCCGAAAGACATCGAACAGCAGCTGCGAACTGCTCTGCAGGTGTTTCATTTTGATTCCTTTGTCTGGATAGCCGGTAAATACCATGCCACTGATCACCGCAATATCCCGGAATTTTCTTCTGGCCATTTCGGTGGCATTGAGACTTTTTTGAAGGTCTTCCATGAGATAGTCCTTGCTGAACAGGTCGTTATCGATCACCTGTTGCAGGTCGAGCTCCTGATCCGACAACAGTTCAAACCCATAATCGTTGAACGCCAGCGAAAAGGTGATCGGCGAGAGCAGGCTGATGCGATAGCTCAATAGGCTGCCCATGGCCTCGTGAACGAACCGACCTTCAAACGGATAGAAAATATGGTGGTGGCCGTCTGTCGTTTTAAAGGTTTCGATCAGCAATTCGTTCGGTTTGGGAACGATGCTCTCCGCGCGTTGCCGATCGAAAATATGCGCCAATGAGCGGATTTCCAACGATTGTTCCGACACGGGTCGTGAAACCGAATACAATTCATTTCTGAGCAATTCGGACATTTGCGCCGATAAGGTCAGGCGGCCCCCCATCCAACTCGGCACCTTGTTGGTTTTCTTGCTGGAATTTCGCACATAGGCCTGCATCTCCTTGATGCGGATGAATTCGAGATTTCTACCCGCAAAAGTGAAGACGTCCCCTGCCGTCAGTTTTGATATAAAATATTCCTCGATCGAACCGATGTACCCCCCTTTTTGGTATCGAACGGCGAGGTTGGCATCACCGACAATCGTGCCGATCTGGAATCGGTGCCGCATGGCAATACCCCTGTTGTTTACCTTAAATTTGCCATCTTCCTCCACTTCAACCTTTTTGTACTCATCATAGGTTTGCAGGCTTTGACTGCCCATCACCAGGAAATTGAGCAGCCAATGCCATTGCGCTTGGGTCAAGGCTTGAAAACAAAAGGTCTGTTTTACCTCCTTAAAGATTTCATCGGGATAGAAACCATCGGAAATGGCCAAGGTCGTGAGATACTGCAGCAGCACATCGAAACTGTTCAGATAAGGGATGCGGTCTTCCACCGCATTTTGCTTCACCGCTTGTTGCAAGGCGGAAGCCTCCACCAATTCTATGGCATGGGTGGGCAGGAAGTAGATCACACTTTCCTTTCCCGGTCGGTGGCCACTTCTACCGGCCCGTTGTAAAAAGCGGGCCACCCCCTTTGGCCCGCCGATCTGTACGACGGTTTCCACCGGGGCAAAGTCGACACCAAGGTCTAAACTCGAGGTGCAAACCACCGCTTGGAGGCTTTCGTTCCTGATGGCCTGTTCAACCCAAAGGCGGGTGTCCTTGTTGATACTGCCATGGTGCATGGCAATTTCGCCGGCGAATTCGGGATGTTTTTCCAATATTTTCTGGAACCAGATCTCGCATTGGCTACGGGTGTTGGTAAATAATAACGTGGTTTTGCTTTGTTCTATGATCGGTATAATCGCCTCGAGCAAACGGATGCCCAAATGTCCTCGCCAAGGAAAGGTTTCCATTTCTTGGGGAATGATGCTTTTGACGGTAATTTTTTTATGGAGTTTCGCTTTGATCATCACCGAATTTTGCAAAGCCTGGGTCTCCGGTCCCAAAAGTACTTCCCTTGCCTGTTCCAAGTTTCCTATAGTTGCTGAAATGCCCCAAATGCGGAGGGATTTGGAGACCGATTTTAACCTGGATAAGGCCAATTCCATCTGCACCCCACGTTTGGTTCCCAATAGTTCGTGCCATTCGTCGACCACGATGGCGGAGCAGTCCTTGAAAAGTTTCGCATAGCCCTTGGTGGCCAGCAATAAATGCAGGCTTTCCGGCGTAGTGATCAACAGATCGGGCATCTGCGTTTTTTGTTTTGCCCGATCTTTGGCCGAGGTGTCGCCGGTTCTTATCCCAACGGTCATTTGCGTACCCAAATCGGCACATACCCTTTCGGCCGATTGTTTTATTTCCTGGGAAAGGGCCCTGAGCGGCGTGATCCAAATGGCCTTTAGGCCTGGGATATGTCGGGTTTTATAATCGGGATTGTTTTTAACATATTGTAAGACGATCGGAAACCAGAGGGCAAAGGTCTTGCCACTGCCCGTGGGGGCATTTAGGAGTCCGTTCCTGCCTTGTAAAAATGCTTTCCAGGTTGCTTTCTGAAAGGGAAAGGGTTTCCATTGTTGTGCTTCGAACCAGGATTCTGCCAGGCGATAAAGTGCGTCTGCTTTCATGGGGGTTATAAGGAGACCAAATAGTGGTCTTTTTTAATGTGTCGGAAAGTTAACGATTAAGTTTTACCCTACAGGGCAAAGGGTTGCTTTCAGCAATGTCTTTTGAGCTTTTTTAAGATATTCCTTCCAGATTCATAAGTCCATAAAATAATCAAAAGGATACTGGAATTTGACCTTTAAAAAAATTATCTTTGCCCCGTTTAAAAAGGAAGGTATGGCATTCAAGGATTTGTATTGGAACAGCGAACACAGGAGCAACTTGGCACACTTTGCCGCAATTGCTTCATTGGCCGCTGTAGATGGGGAGGTTGGGAAAGAGGAAAAAGCGATGTTGGATCGGTTCGCTTTTCGGTTGGATATCACCGAAGAAGAATATAAGGAAGTGATGAAAAAGGAAAACAAATACCCGATCGAGCCCACTTTGGATTCGAAAAAGCGGTTGGAGCGTTTATACGATCTTTTTCGCATGATCTTTGTAGACCATCCCATCGAAGAAAATGAACTGGCTTTGTTGAAGCGGTATGCGATCGGACTTGGATATCCCAATGATCAGGCGAACAAGATTATCAAAAAATCGGTGGCCATCTTCAGTGGCAAGATCGATTTTGAGGATTATAAGAACATACTGAAACTCTGAGCGGAAACTCGGTTTATCGGAATACAAAACGGGCCTGCCCGTTTTTTTTATGCTTGAAGCGCCATAAATTCTTCCGCTTTTTCCACCATTTTTTTACTGCCACAGAAAAAAGGAACCCTTTGATGTAATTCGGTCGGTTTGATATCGAGTATGGGCCCAAACCCATCACTTGCCTTGCCGTTGGCCTGTTCCGCGATAAAGGCCATAGGATTGCACTCGTATAGGAGGCGAAGTTTACCGTTCGATGCCATACTGCTCTTGGGATAGATGTAAATGCCGCCCTTGATCATGTTCCGATGAAAATCCGATACCAATGAACCGATATATCTAGAGGTATAGGGTCGATCTTCTTCTTCCTTCTGACAGTACTTGATATAATTTTTAACCCCTTGGGGAAAATGGTTGTAGTTTCCTTCGTTGATGGAATAGATATTGCCGCTTTCGGGGAATTGCATGTTTGGATGGGAAAGGTAAAAAGTACCTATGGCGGGATTGAGGGTAAAGCCATTGACCCCATCGCCCGTGGTATAGACCAACATGGTCGACGTCCCATAGATGATATAGCCCGCCGCTACTTGGTTTCGACCGGGTTGAAGAAAATCTTCCATGGCAACGGGGGTTCCAATGGGCGTGATTCTTCTGTAAATTGAAAAAATGGTGCCTACCGAAACATTGACATCGATATTGGAAGAACCATCCAAGGGGTCGATGAGCACCACATACTTGTTCTGGTGCTTTTGGTCGTTGCTATTGATGGCTATGAAATGGTCCTCCTCTTCGGAGGCGATACCGCACACGATTTCACGGTTTTTCAGGGTTTGTATAAATTTTTCATTGGCCAGCACGTCTAATTTTTGTTGGTCCTCCCCCTGAACATTGGTGTCGCCCGCTTCGCCCAGAATATCGACGAGTCCCGCTTTGTTCACTTCATAGTTCACTACTTTTGCCGCTAGTCGAATGGCGTTGATCAGTTTGGAAAGCTCACCGGAGGAATATTGAAAGGAGGATTGGTTTTCAATGATATATTCTCCCAAGGTGGTGTTTCTGTTTCTTAACATGTATCGGCTGTTTGTGTGGGAACAAATATCGGGTATTTTGTGAAACAACGTCTTTTTGGCCTTCGATTGATTTATTAAATTTATAACTTTGTGTTTTATTTATAACAATTATGAGCACCACCATACGCGTAGCAAGGGCGAACGACATGCCGCAGGTACTGCAACTGATCAAAGAATTGGCTGAATTTGAAAAGGAAGGAGGCGCGGTTGAAATAACGGCTGCCGACCTGATCAGGGATGGTTTTGGAGAAGCGAAACTCTTCCGATGTTTCGTCGCGGAGGTCGATGGGAAAATAGAGGGTATGGCCTTGGTATATCCGCGATATTCTACTTGGAAAGGTCCGGTAATCCATTTGGAGGATCTGATCGTCACCAAGGAAATGCGGGGCCATGGCCTTGGAAATGCCCTGTTGACAGAAGTGGTCAAGTACGGCCATCAGCTAGGTGTCAAACGGATCAGTTGGGAAGTATTGGATTGGAACGAACCGGCCATTGCCTTCTATGAGAAAAAAGGGGCCAGGGTAATGCGCGACTGGGACGTTGTGCAGCTCGATGCCAAGGGAATTGAAACCTATTTAAATACGGAATAGTATAGTTTCCGATTCAGGATTCATTTATTAAGTATAAAGAAAGCTTCACTATCAATTATATCTACAGCAATGAGAATTTTCAAATTTGGAGGAGCATCGGTCAAGGATGCGGAGGGAATCAGAAACGTTGTCAAGGTGCTTGAACTGACGGGCCACACCAACACCCTGTTGGTCGTTTCGGCCATGGGCAAGACCACCAACGCCATGGAAGCAGTGGTCAACGCTTATTTCCATGACAAGGCAGCCTTGGCGGGCGCGCTCAATGAGGTCATCAAATACCACGAAGACATAGTAGCGGAATTGTTTCCCCAGAAAGGGCATCCCATTTTTATGAAGGTCAAGTCACTGTTCGCTGAGGTACAGGGGTTTTTGGCCTGGAACAAATCGCCCAAATACAATTTTGTCTACGACCAGGTGGTAGGGTATGGGGAGTTGATCTCTTCGGTGATCGTAAGTGCCTATTTTAACGAAATAGGGATTAAAAACAACTTGATCGATGTCCGTGATTTCATCAAGACCGATAACAGTTATAGGGATGCCACGGTGCAATGGGAAAAAACACAACATCTGGTGAACAAGGGCATCGATAAATCCAAACTGAACATTACGCAAGGGTTTATCGGCAGCGACGACAACAACTTTACCACCACCTTGGGGCGTGAGGGGTCCGATTATACAGCCGCTATTTTGGCCTATTGCCTCAATGCTGATTCAGTGACCATTTGGAAAGATGTGCCCGGGGTACTCAATGCCGATCCTCGGTATTTTAAAGAAACCCAATTGCTGAATAAGATATCGTATTTGGAGGCGATTGAACTGGCTTTTTATGGCGCATCGGTCATACATCCAAAAACGTTGCAACCTTTGCAAAACAAAGAGATTCCGTTGCACGTGAAATCATTTATCAATCCGAACGAAAGCGGCACCACCGTTGGCAAGGGTATCGGTATTGAACCCATGGTCCCCTGTTTCATTGTCAAAAAGAACCAGGTTTTGATGAAGTTGTCATCGCTCGACTTTTCGTTTATCGTCGAGGATAGTATAAGTGAGCTTTTCAAGCTGTTGCATGATCATAAGATGAAGGTAGATCTTATCCAAAACTCCGCCATCAGCTTTTCGGTCTGTGTCGACAATAAATTTGGCCGTCTCAACGAACTTTTGGATTTGCTGAAGAGCAGGTTCAAAGTTGTGCACCAAGAAGGCGTGTCGCTTTATACCGTGCGCCATTTTACGAACGAGGCCGTAGAATCCTTGATCAATGGCCATGATGTGCTCCTTGAACAAAGGGGTAAAGAGACCTTACAATTGGTCGTAAAATGACTTGGGACCAAAAGGCCGCCAATAAAGTTAAAATAGGTTTTCCTCTAGTGTTTTTCCTATCTTAGCCTATCTTAAACAAGAATCGGGTATGGGTTTAGTGACCGCAAAAGAGGTGGCCAAGGCGATCAATCTGGATAAGTATGGATTGCTGGGGACCTTTATGGGGTGGGGGCTGATGAAGATTACTAGAATTTCGGGCATCAACCAATTCTACGATGAACATAAACATTTGGAAGGCCTTGAATTTTTGGATGCCGTCCTGGAACATTATGGCATCGACTTCGAAGTCCCTGAAGATGATCTGAAACGTTTGCCCAAGGATGGTCCTTTTATCACCATTAGCAATCACCCGCTAGGGGGAATTGACGGGGTACTGCTGTTAAAGCTCATGGTGGGCCATCGGTCCGATTATAAGATCATGGCCAATTTTCTGCTCAATCGCATCGAACCCATGGCGCCTTATATATTATCGGTGAATCCATTCGAAGAGCGCAAGGAGGTCAAAAGCAGTTTGGCAGGTTTCAAATCTGCCCTACAGCATATCAGGGATGGTCATCCGTTGGGGGTTTTTCCGGCAGGGGAGGTATCTACCTATAAAGATGGGAAGCTGATCGTTGACCGTCCGTGGGAGGAAGCTGCCTTGAAGTTGATCCGAAGGGCGGAAGTTCCGGTGGTGCCGATCTATTTTCATGCCCGAAACAGCAAACTCTTTTATTACCTGTCGAAAATGAACGATGTTTTTCGGACGGCCAAATTGCCTTCGGAAGTGTATTCACAGAAAAACCGCCCCATCAAGGTGCGTATCGGACAACCCATATCGGTAGAGGCACAGAAAGAGGAAGAAACCTTGGAAGATTTTACCGATCTCTTGCGCAAGAAAACCTACATTCTTTCCAATGCCTATGAAAAAGAACGTTTGATCGATCAAATACCCACTACCTTAAAACTCCCAAAATCGCCAAGAAAAATAGCCTCCGCCGTACGTACTGAGGTCATACAGGGTGAAATTGAGAAACTCAGGGAAAAGGATTGCCGATTATTGCAGAGCAAGAATTACGAAGTGTTTTTGGCACAGGCAAAAGACATGCCCTTTATCCTAAAGGAAATCGGTCGTCAGCGCGAAGTTACTTTTCGAGCCATCGGCGAGGGTACCAACAATGCGATCGACCTCGATCAGTTCGACGAATATTACCATCATCTTTTTCTTTGGGACGACGATGAAAAAACGATCGTAGGGGCGTATCGAATGGGCATGGGTTCTGAGATTTTTAAGAAGTATGGCATCGATGGCTTTTACCTGCAAGACCTATTTCGATTTGAACCGGAGCTTTTTCCGATGATGGAAAAATCGATCGAGATGGGACGGGCCTATATCGTCAAAGCCTATCAGCAAAAACCGATGCCCCTGTTTCTGTTGTGGAAGGGCATCGTGCACACGACCCTGCGCCATCCCGAATACAAATATTTGATAGGGGGGGTAAGCATCAGCAATCAATTCTCGAATTTTTCGAAATCGCTGATGATCGAGTTTATGAAAAGTAATTATTGGGACCCTTACGTGGCCCAATACGTACGGCCCAAAAAAGAATTCAAGGTAAAATTGAACGATGCGGACAAAGAGTTCGTCTTTGATGAAACTGAAGCCGATCTCAACAAATTCGACCGTTTGATCAATGAGGTGGAACCTGGCGACCTTCGTCTTCCCGTACTGATCAAAAAATATATCAAACAGAATGCGAAGGTGGTCGCTTTCAATGTGGATCCCCTGTTCAACAACTCGGTAGATGGGTTGATGTACATCAAGATTGCGGATCTTCCGGAAAGCACCGTAAAACCGGTCATGGAAGAATTTCAGGCCGAGTTGGAGCGTAAGTGGGCCGAGAACAATCAGAACGTGGAGTCTTAGGCCATTTTCTGATCCACAAATTCCCTGCAATAAGATCTTATTTCGTTTCTTGCCCTTTCAAAGGCCTGATGCTTTTCCTCTGTACTGCCCGCTACTTTGGAGGGGTCAAAAAAGTTATGGTGAAGCCTTGTTGCGTTGGCCGAAGGGATAAACGGACAATTTTCCTTGGCATGATCGCAAACCGTAATGATATAGTCCCATTCAATACCCGAATATTCATCGACATGGTTGGAGGTATGATCGGAGATATCGATATGGTCTTCGGCCATAATGGATACGGCTCCGGGATTGAGGCCATGGGTTTCGATGCCCGCGCTATAAATGTTTGCCCGCCCGTTTAGGAAAGCCTTCAAATAACCGTGGGCCATTTGACTTCTGCAGGAATTGCCGGTGCAAAGAACCAGTATGTTTTTCATCGTATGCTTTTAGTTTTATCAAAAAAGGTTTCAATGGGCCGGTTTATGCAAGTTCATTCGGTTCCAACGATTTCACTGCGCCTTTCAAATAACAGGTTGTCTTTCCAGGCACCGTCCAATTTGCCTACCCGTTCCCGTTTCCCGATATAGCGAAAACCCATTTTTTCATGTAATTTGATGCTGCCAAGGTTCTCTGGGAAAATGCCCGACTGTAAAGTCCATAAACCCATTTCCTCACTCGATGTGATCAAGGCTTTCATCAATATTTTTCCGACGCCCCTGCCCCTGTGTTCAGGACCGATATAAACGCTCACCTCGGCCACCCCGCCATATACGCACCTACTCGAAACAGGCGAAAGGGCCGCCCAACCCAGTACGAGGCCTTGGTCGTCCTCGGCCACCAAGCGACAGGCTTTCAAATGGGCCTTGTCCCAGGCTTCATAGGCAGGGATTTGCTTTTCGAAGGTGGCAAAGCCCGTGGCAATGCCGGCGCCGTAGATTTCCGAAACAGCACTCCAGTCTCCCTGTGTCATCTCGCGTACCTCCATCGACTGCTTTTTTAGCAACACCCGCTACCGGGGGTACAGTTCGATTCCGTCGCCATCTCGGAAACCACTTCGACACCACAGGTTTCCTTGGCCTTACAATCGGTTTTTTCAACCGCCAGCTGAAGGATCAACCGCATATTTTCTACCTGATATCCTTTTACATGCAGTTGTGCGGTGTGGAATTCGGCATTGCCATATTCGAATTTGACTTCGGTTTCGGGATCCATGGGTTTGATACCGTTCACTTTGTTCAGTATGCCCAAGGCCTTAAAGGCCTTCATGAAATCGCGCGTATCTTTTTCCAGTGGACTTTCCCACAGTTGTATGACCGTTTCTTTCCAGAAGTCGGTACCGGCGCCACAATCTACCGAATCAACGGTGATGTGCTTTACCTCCGTGATGTGATAGTGGGCCCCGACATATCTGCCAATGGTATATTCGAACAGCAAGCTTTTATTGCTGTGTTGTTTCAAGAGTGACAATAATTCTTTTGTTTTCATCAAGATGGGTTTTTGTTCAACAACATTTCAATTTCGTTTTGTCAAAAAAGCCGTTCAATCGCTGCTGCAGGGCTTTCCAATTTTCAAGGTCGATACAATAACAAACACTTTTCCCTTCAATTTCGCCTTGGATCAAACCGATACTTTTGAGTTCTTTCAGGTGCTGTGAAACTGTGGGTTGGGCCAGACCTATTTCGTCCACGATATCGTTACAGATACAGGCATTTTGGCCACTGATATATTCCAGGATGGCAATTCTGGCGGGATGGGCCAAAACCTTGAACAGCACGGCCAGCCGGTTCTGTTCGTCACTAAATATTTCAGTCTTGGTAAGTCCCATGTAATATTTATATATTGCAATATTACGATAATAATACGAAATAAAAAACCGGATATTATGGTATCCGGTTATCTTATTTAAAACCAGGGTTTTTTTCCTACTTGATAGGTGTTATAGAATTCTTCGTCTGATTTGGTGAGATAAATGATGCCCTCGATCAGCCCTATGACGCCAGTGGCCATCAGGATAAAACTACCGATCAGAAAACAAAGGGTGGCATAGCCAACAATGGAAGTGCCCAAAAGGATAAAGCCTTCTTTTTGGTAGCCCAAAATAAACTTGTGAACGCCCAACGACCCCAAAAAAATGGCCAAGAGTCCGGCCAGTACTTTCTTGTTATCGCCACCGCCACCGCTGAAGGCTTCCTTGGCACCCTCCGTGAATTCATTGGCGGTTTTCTTGGCTTCTTCTCCGAATTCCTTGGCCTTCTCCTTGGTCTCTTCCTTAAATTCTTTGGTGGCTTCCTTGGCCTTATCAATTTTTTCACTCGCTTTGTCGCCCAATTCTCCCGCTTTGTCCTTGGCCTTATCAATTTTTTCACTCGCTTTGTCGCCCAATTCTCCCGCTTTGTCCTTGGCCTTGTCCATAGCATCTTCTGCCTTATCGGCTAATTTGCCTGCTTTGTCCTTGGCTTTGCCCAAAGCATCTTCTGCCTTGCCGTCCAAATCTTTCTTTTTAGCTGCCATATTTGTTTATTTTGGTGGTTAATGTTGGAAATAAATGTAAGCAATATTTTCAAATCATAGAAATGCTTTGTCCATAGGTTCCCAGAGCTCCAATTTATTGCCATCGGGGTCTAGGATATACCCGAACTTGCCATATTCGAACTCCTGTATTTCGCCCACCACGGTTACGCCTTCCTTTTTTAGGACCGCCAACAGGGTCGCCAGATCCGCCACCCTAAAGTTCATCATAAATGGGGCCTTGCTCGGCTCGAAATAGGCAGTGTCAGCTTTCATGGGGCTCCATTGGGTTGAACAATCGTTTCCTTCCTTGTCTTTCCACCAAAAAGTACATCCGTATTGGTCGGTGTTCAATCCCAAATGGTCTCGATACCATTCCTTCAATTTTTTTGGGTCGGGGGTTTTAAAGAAAAATCCACCCAGACCGGTTACCCTTTTATCCATGATTTTATCTTTTTATGTTTTTTTCGTAGCGTTCGATCCATTGTTGTGGGGTCATTTTGGCGCAAAGTTCCCCGATCAGGTCGAAAGGGATATCCTCCAAGTACTTGAATCGCACGCAACTTTTGCCCATGTCCAATTTTCTTTTACAATGTTTCGGGTATTCGGTTACGAACCAGTCATGTAATTTTGGATCTGCATAAATGCCCGCATGATATAAGGCCACAAAGTTTTTTTGTGACGCCAGGTTCAAAAAGGGGAGGGGCAGGCTCGGATCGCAGTGGTAACCGGCCGGATACAGTGATTTCGGTACCACATACCCCAGCATGCCATAACTGATCTGTTCCTTGAAACCGGATGGCAAATGGGTTTTGACCACATCGCGCAATCTCGCTATGGCCTTTTGTCTTTCCTCTGGAAGTTGCCTGATATAATCTTCCGGGCTTTCTGCTTTATACTGCATGACGGGCTTTTTTTATTGATACCCAGTGTAGCCTATTCGTCGATATGACGAAACCAAAACGAACTGCTATAGTAAACCGGGCCGCGACCAGGGCCGACTATTCAAGTGTGGGAAATGATTTTTTAGTAGTAGGGCGTACTATAAAAGTATAAATAATCCCGCAATCTTTGCTAAAGTGTTGTCCGATGATTTTGAAATACCGTTTTATTGGAAAAGCACATTCCCAAGGTTCCAATAGATCTTCAACAAAATTTGGCCTTGATCTTATCCACGATGGTTTGGGCCAGCTTTTCATTGCTTTCCAAGGTCCAACCTGCGATATGGGGGGTAAGCAGCACATTTTCGGCCGCCATTAAGTATTGGAAGGCCTCGGGTAATTCGATCGTTGTACCCTTTTCGGGCTGGACCGAACCCATGGAAGCCTTTGGGGTTTTGAACATATTCTCGAAGGATGATTTTTCATACTCCAAAACATCCAAACCTGCCCCCAGTACCTTGCCAGATTTCAAAGCGGTCACCAAATCTTGGGTCACCACGCATTTTCCCCTTCCGGTGTTCAAGAGCCAGATCGGTTTTTGAAAAGCTTCCAAAAATTCGGTATCGACCATTTTAATGGTCGTTTCATCCTCCGGGAGATGAAGACTTAAGATATCGGTTTTTTGCCCGAGTTCCATGATGCCTACCTGACGGGCATTTTCATCGCCCACTCCGCCTTTTATGTCATAGCAGATCACTTCCACATCGAAGCCCCGTAGTTTTTTGGCGAAGGCTTTTCCCATATTCCCATAGCCGAGGATGCCGACCGTATGGCCGTCCAGTTCGCGGCCGCGGTTGCCTTCCCTGTCCCATTTTCCGGACCGTACTTCTCGATCGGCTTTGTTGAGTTTATTGAGGATCGAAAGTAACATGCCAAGGGTATGTTCTCCGACAGCGTTCCTATTTCCTTCCGGCGCGGATGCCAGGAAGATGTCGCGCGATTTGGCGAAGTCCGTGTCAATATTTTCCAAACCTGCCCCCACACGGCCGATGAACTTCAGGTGGTTCGCCTTCTCCAAAAAGGCTTGGTCAATACTGAAACGACTGCGGATGATCAGTCCATCATAATCCCCGATTACGTCTTCCACTGCCCGTTTGGAGGAGGTGTAGTCTTCATCGTTTTGAAAACCCAGCAGGTTCAGCTGTTCGATCAGCAATGGGTGGTTGGTATCTAGGTGAAGTACTTTCATGGGGGGATTATATTTTGGGATAATGTGTTTGTGTCAACCGATGGGCAATGCCACCGGTATGGGCCGTGCCCAGTTTCTCAAAAAGGAGCAGCTGTACCACTTCCCCATTTCGGGTGGATGGGCAATGTTCGACCCCTTTGGGCACCACGATCAGTTCGCCCTCCCTAACGGTTTCGGTTCGGTCGCGAAACTGCATGTAGAGTGTTCCTTTCAAAACTTGGAAGAGTTCGTCTTCATGTTCATGGGCGTGCCAAACGAATTCTCCCTGTATTTTGGCAAGGAGTACCTGCATATCGTCTACGATGGCAATTTGGTGTGGATGCCATAGCTTGTCGAAAGTTTCTTGTTTTTGCCTTGGGTTGATGGGTTTCATTGCTGTAACGTTCCATTGATTGATGATCGAAGAGGATCACGACCATGTTTATCGGGGTTAAATCCCCAGGACCAACTTAGCGATTGAAAAGTAGATCAAAATACCGAAAATATCATTTCCGGTGGTAATAAAAGGGCCTGTTGCGACTGCGGGGTCGATTCCCCTTTTATCCAGAAATACAGGTATAAAGGTGCCTATCAGGGCGGCGATGATGATCACGGTGATCAATGCGATGCAAAGGGTGGCCGAGATCAAATAGGAGGTTCGAAAGGCAAAATGACTGATCAGCAATACGACCAGCGCAATGGCCGCTCCATTGATCAAGCCCAAAAGAAATTCCTTGAAAAGTCGGTTCAATATCTCACCTTTTACCGTGTCATTGGCCAAACCTTGAACCATGATCGCTGAAGATTGCACCCCCACGTTTCCCGCTGTAGCCTGGATCAGGGGCACAAATATCAAAAGTATCGGAAATTCGATCATCACTTCCTGAAAACCGTTGATGATGCTTGCGGCCCCGATGCCACCGAACATGCCGATGATCAGCCAAGGGAGCCTGGCTTTGGTCAGTTCCCAAATCGTGTCATCGGCTTCGACATCACTCGATATCCCCGCTGCCAATTGGTAATCTTTTTCGGCCTCCTCTTTGATCACATCGACAATGTCATCGATGGTGATCCTGCCCACCAACCTTCCTATTTCGTCAATCACCGGAATGGCTTCCAAATCGTATTTGCTCATGATTTTTGCAACCTCTTCCGGTTTTTCATTCACACTTACCGAATCTACCTTGGGGATATATATTTCCTTGATATGTGTTTTGGTGGAGGTGGTCAACAGGTCTTTCAGCGACAGCCTGCCTTTGAGCTTGTCATCATCATCCACGACATAAATGGAGTGCACGCGGGTCACATTTTCCGCTTGAGCCCGCATTTCCTTGACACAGGTGAGTACATCCCAATTTTCCCTTACTTTGACCAATTCCTTGGCCATGAGTCCCCCGGCAGAATTTTCATCGTACCGCAACAGGTCAACGATGTCTTTGGCGTGCTCGCGATCCTCGATTTTCGAAATGACTTCCTGAACCATGTCCTTGGGCAGTTCCCCAATAATATCCGCGGCATCATCGGTGTCGAGCTCTCCCAATTCATCGGCAATTTCCTTTGTGGATAGATTGCCCAAGATGGCCTCCCGTATATCCTCGTTGAGTTCGGTAAGCACATCGGAGGTCTTATCGCTATCCAGGAGTTTGATCAGATAGGTTGCTTCATCTTCATTGAGTTCGTCGATGATTTCGGCGATATCGGCATAGTGAACGTCTTCCAGCAGCGACTGAAGGTCTTGGTCGCTTTGGCTTTCGATAAGCTGTTCTATATCAGCTATGAGTTCCTCTGTGATTTTGAACGGTGTCATAGGGCGCTACTGCCTTGAGTGGGCATCAGCGCAAAGCTAAAGAAAAAAGGCGTATTGGAAGGGGATATTGGACAGACGTTTGGTCTCTGCCGTTCTTTTAGGGAACAGGCGGATTCATCGAATCCAGTTAAAGGACCGATTTTAATCGCCCGCTTTTGTATCCCGTTCAATTTTTTTGGTCAATTCAATAAAGTCGGTCACCTTCAATTGTTCGGGGCGAAGGTCGAAAATTGGATCTTCCCTGAAATCGTCCGAGAGCGAAAACGATTTGAGACTGTTCCGCATGGTTTTACGGCGCTGGTTGAAAGCGGTTTTGACCACTTTGAAGAACAAACGTTCATCGCAGGGCAACAAAAACACAGGTCTCCGGGTAAGTCTAAGCACTCCTGATTGTACTTTCGGTGGGGGGTCAAAGACTTCGGGGGCCACCGAAAACAGATATTCGGCTTCATAAAAGGCCTGCACCAACACCGAAAGGATGCCATAGGTCTTGCTGCCCTCCTTGGCACAAATGCGTTGGGCGACCTCCTTTTGGAACATCCCGGAAAACTCGGGGACCCTTTCCCTTACCTCCAACATTTTAAAAACAATCTGGGTTGAGATATTGTACGGAAAATTGCCGGTGATGGCAAAGGGCGCCCCGCCGAAAAGGGTCGATAGGTCATAATGTAAAAAATCGGCTTCTACCACCTCCAGGTCGCTGCCGGCCTGCAGGGCATCGGCATGATCCAATGCAAAACTATGGTTGAGGTAAATGATCGATTCGGCATCCAGGTCCATGGCCACCAGGTTTACCCTGCGCATTAAAAGATATTTCGTGAGAACGCCCATCCCAGGGCCAATTTCAATCACATTTTTGGTTTCCTGCAGCGAAAGGGTCGCCGCAATGGCCTGGGCTATGGTTTCATCCTTCAGGAAATGCTGTCCAAGATGTTTTTTAGCCTTCACCGGTCGCGATGCGTTTCTTTCAACACTCTGATACCCCTGATGACGGTGCTTATTGCCTTTTTTGGACATGGTCCGGATTTTAGCGCAAGTTAACTTTAAATGCCAACATAAACCCAAGCCGATTTACCCGACTCCAAGCGCGTTTTTACCCTCTGGTACCCATCCCCTTCATAGGCATCGGCTTTTTCCAGGTCGTTTTTTGTGATCTCGTAGACCATTCCATCGAGAAGTTCTTGGGGATTACCGGTAGCATAAACAATCGGATATAGTCCTTCCAGTTTCTGTCGCTTTTGTCGAAAGCCTATCAAACGGTCGGGGGAACCGCTGAGTTTTCTGCCGAAAAGCTGCTGTTGGATGGTTTCCCACTGCAGGCTGCCATAGGTGAACAGCAATTCATGAGATTGCCCTTTTTTGTTCATTGTTCACTGATAACTTCCATCTCGGTGCGGAAGGAAACAAATTTGTTGTCGAACCTTTTCAAAACATCGGCCCGCAATCTAGGCGCATCTTCTTGATAATATTTTTGCAAGGTCGCTTTATCGGGGGCCGTAAACTGCACCGAATAGGTGGTACCGCCCATATCCTCATCGACCAATACCCTGCACATTTTCGCATTGAGGAACTTCCCGGTCGCCAGCACATCGGGAATGTGGGTTTCCTGCATCCAAAGGAGCCATTGCTCATGAACGGAGTCTTCGATATTGGTGGTAACGTTGTAGATATACATATGCGGCATCGGGCATTAGTAATCGGTGAATGATTTCTGGTCGTGCTTCCGCTCAATTGATCGAATCGCCCCGAAGCGTTCTAAAATTTTTACGCGCTTGCGGAAAGTAATAACTGTCCTGAAAATTATAGATGATTTTCTCATACTGTTCTTTTGCCTTTGCGGGTTGATCGAGCACATTCCGGTAGAGTTCCGCCAAAGCGAAATGGGCGTCATCGGCCAATATCCCATCGCCATAAAACGATAAGATCTTCAGGTAATTGAATTCGGCCGTTTCATAATCCTTTATCGATTCCAGAAGTTGAGCCTGTTTTAGCAGGGCCTCATCCTCTATTTTTTCCCCTTTGTGCTGCTGTAGAATGTCATCCAAGACAGCAATGGCATCCTTTGTCTTTTTTTGGTAGCCCAAAAGATCGGCTTGGGCGTATTTTTTCAAAGCGGTCTGGGTAGAGTCTTCCAATGAATTGTCGGATATCAACAAACTCAACTGCATGGCATCATTGGCCATCAATTGGGAGGTAGATCCCCGGAGCACTTTTAATTGGGTGAGCGCCCAATCAAAATCTCCTTTGTAAAAACTCGTCTGTGCCACTTTGAAGCGGGCGTCCTGTCCCAGAACATCGTTTTTTAGGCTTTTCTGTACCTGTGAATAGTATATCAATGCCTCATTGAACTTTTTATCGAATACCAAGATGTCTCCCAGCGCCAATTTAATGAAAGCCGTTCCGCGTTGGTTGAGGGGCAGGTCCAAACTTTTTTTGAGAATATCAATGGCGGGCTCAGGGCTGTCTTTTCTAAAGGTCAAAAAATTGGCATAGGCAACCTGAAGTTGCAGGGTTTGGGTATTATACCCATAAATGGCCATCAGGGTTTCGAATTCTTTTTGAATGGCGATGAGCTGGTTTTCTTCGGCGTTCAGAAGTTGAAGGTCCAAGAGATTTAACTGGGCATTTAATTTGGTGACCCCGTCATTGGTATTTTCCACGATATATTCGAAAATAGCTTGGGCTACCTCAAGGTCCCTGTCTTTCAGGGCCAGGTCGCCCAAACCTTCCAAACGTTGAATGGTGGCGCCGTCAAGTCTTTTAAAGATGGCCTTTTCTTGTCTGAAGGCGCTGTCATATTGCTTTTGCTGCACAAAAAGCCAACTCAGGAGCTCGTTCCATAGGATATCCGGGTTGGACTGGGCATTGCTCAAAAGGATTTTTTTGAATTTAATGTTGTTTTCGTTCACCGGATCTGCGGTAATGAATTCGTCGATGTTGCGCAGCACATTTGATTTGGAGGTCCTCCCTTCCAGAATCAGATCGAGGTAGGAGGCATACATTCTTTCTATATCGCCCTGTTCCCCATAAATACGGGCCATCTGGTATTTGTAATCCAATTTGGGATTGAGCGCCATCGCCCTCGAATAGGCCTTCAGGGCATAGTCTAACAGGGCATATTTTTGGAATCGGAGGCCCACGCCATATCCATAGTTGGAATTTTCATCGATTTTCGATAGGGCCTTCAGGTATTGTACTTCCGCTTTTTCCGGATCGTTCTGGAGCATGTAGTTGTAACCGAGCTCCACAAAGAATGTGGGATAGGCCGTTTTTTGGTCCAATTCCCGTAAAAGATATTCCTCGGCATCGGCATAGCGTTCCAGTTGCTGATAGCATGCGATCAGCCCCTCGCCATAATCGGTACGGCGGGGATTGTCCTGGACCAGTTTTTCATAGAATACCACTGCTTTTTCAAATTCCCCGTCGTTGAAATACTGTTTGGCCAAAAAGTCTTCCTGGCCGAAAGCAAATAAGGGAACAAGCAATACTAAAAAGATCGGAAATAGCCTCAATTGCACTTTTTTACCAAAGATAAGCAGAAAGTGGCCAACGGGTGTTAAGGTTTTCCAAACGGCCTAGCCAATGGCATCGAAACCACAATACGGGACCAATACTTTTGGAATTTTGATATGGTCTGTCTCTTGATAGTTTTCCAAAATACCGGCCAATACTCGGGGAAGTGCCAGGGAACTCCCGTTGAGGGTATGCGCCAGCTGGCTTTTACCTTGGGCATCCTTATAACGCAATTTCAGACGATTGGCTTGGAAAGACTCAAAATTGGAGACGGAACTGATTTCCAGCCACCGGTCTTGGGCGGTGGAAAAAACTTCAAAATCGTAGGTAAGTGCCGAGGTAAAGCCCAAGTCTCCCCCGCAGAGCCTGAGGATACGATAGGGAAGCTCCAATTCCCTGAGGATTTCCTTGACATGTTCTACCATGCCATCGAGGGCTTCATAGGACCTATCGGGATGTTCGACCCTTACGATCTCTACCTTATCGAACTGATGTAGGCGGTTAAGGCCGCGAACATGTGCGCCATAGCTGCCCGCTTCCCTTCTAAAACAAGGGGTATAGGCGGTGTAACGCAAGGGGAAGTCTGCCTCCTCCAAGATCACATCGCGGAGTAAATTGGTAACGGGTACCTCGGCTGTGGGAATCAAGTAAAGATCATCTGCCCCAACATGGTACATTTGGCCTTCTTTATCGGGCAACTGCCCCGTACCATAGCCAGAGGCCTCATTGACAAGGTGTGGCACCTGCATTTCGGTATAGCCGGCAGCGGTGTTCTTGTCCAAAAAATAGGAAATCAGGGCCCTTTGCAGTCTCGCCCCTTTTCCCTTATAAACGGGAAAGCCCGCACCCGTAATCTTAACGCCCAATTCGAAATCGATGATATCGTATTTCTTGGCCAGTTCCCAGTGGGGCAGGGCATCATGGTTCAACTTTGGTATTTCCCCTTCCTTAAATACCTCCTCATTATCATCGGCCGTTTTGCCACTGGGCACCAAGTTGTGGGGTACGTTGGGAATTTGGTACAACAGCGATTGCAGTTCGTCGGAGGCCGTGTTCAAGGCTTCGCCCAATCGCCTGGCGTCTTCCTTCAGCGAAGTCGTTTTTTCCTTCAAGAGATTGGCCTCCTCTTTTTTGCCGCTTTTAAAAAGCGTCCCGATCTCCTTGGAGAGCCTATTCGATTCGGCCAAAGATGCATCCAATTCGGTTTGTGTCGCGCGTCGTATCTTATCGATCCGAAGTACATTTTCCACCAATGGCGTGGCATCCATATTCCTTTTTTTTAAGGCCGTAATAATCTCGTCGTGCTGGTCTCGGAAGGCCTGAAGCTGTAGCATTTAAATTGATTTAAGCTGCAAATTTAAGGTAACTTATCCTTAAAAACCTATACATTTAGTGCAGATATCTTCAAACAAAATACATTCATGCACTTTGAACACTACGCCCTCAATGTTTTAAACCCGAAAGAGATGGCCCATTGGTATATCGCACATTTGGGCCTTGAGCTGGTAAGCCAACAGAAAGAGGCGCCCTTCATGACATTTCTGGCAGATTCCTCGCATAGGGTGGTCATGGAGCTTTATCTCAGACCCGACGCTGAAATGACCGATTTCAAAGAAAAACACCCGCTCACTTTTCATATGGCGTTCATTTCTCAAAATGCCGAGGAAGATAAACGAAGATTGTTGGCGCAAGGCGCCTCTTACTGGGATGAGGTGAAAAAAGAGGATGGCAGCCATCTCGTCATGCTGAGAGATCCTTGGGGAATCCCCTTGCAGTTGTGCCAAAGAACAAAAGGTTTGTCGCTTTAAACAAAACCCCTAACGGGCAGCAAGGATTTTTAGGGAAGTGGCCTTATCTTTAAGAAGTTGCGATTTCAAAGCTTCGACCGAACCGAATTTGTGCTCGTCACGCAGGCGTTCCAAAATATCGATTTGGATATTGGAATCGTAAAGATCTTTATCAAATTCAAAAAAATGTACTTCAATGCTTTTTTCGGTGCCCGATACCGTAGGGTTGAATCCAATATTCATCATCCCAAAAATGGGACTTCCGGCAAGATTGCTTTTGACCACATAGACCCCGTTTTTGGGGATTAACTTATAGGATTCGCCCAGTTCAAGGTTGGCGGTAGGAAAACCCATTTGCCGGCCCAGACCCTTGCCCTTTTTGACGGTGCCTGTCAGCATATAGGGATAGCCCAGGTATTTGTTCGCGATATCGATATCACCTTCTTCCAGTGCTTTTCGAATTTTAGTGGAACTTACGGAAACCTGGTCGATTTCCTGGGCGGAGATTTCCTCCACATCGAAATCAAAGGTGTTGCCGAAAATGATAAGGTCGTTGATGTTGGCGTTTCGGTTCCGGCCAAACCGATGGTCGTAACCGATCACTATTTTTTTGGTCTTCAAACGGTTCACCAATATATCCCTTACGAAAGCGGTAGCCGACAAACGGGAAAATTCTTTCGTGAAAGGGTGGATGATCAAATAATCAAGGCCCATTTCTTCGAGTATCTTCGCTTTTTCTTCCATGGTGTTCAAAAGCTTGATGTCCGCATCTTTTTGTAAGACCATTCTGGGATGCGGAAAGAAAGTCAGCACGGTTGATCTAAGCCCCTTCGCTTCGGCATTTTTGATCAATCGCTCCAGTATCGTTCGATGGCCGACATGTACCCCATCGAAGGTGCCTATGGTGACGGCACTGGGATGCTGTTCGTCGTAATTCGAGATGCTTTGGACTGTTACCACTAGAAAATAATGAGAAAAAACTTATCTTTGAATTTGGTTAAAACCCCCTTGATGATTACAAAATTACGGCTTGTTTTCTCATTTTCCATACTATTTACATGCTTTTCCGGTCTCGCCCAGCATGGTTATTGGAAACAAGAGGGAACAAAACCGACCATGGCGTCCGAAAAGTTTCGCAAAATGGACGTCTCGGAAGGGAGGCTGTATTCCGTCGATCAAGGAGCGGTAAAGCGAATTTTGGCCGACAAGTCTACGGCTAACCGCCCCAATATCCTATATTTTCCCGATGTTGATGGAAAGTTACTGGCCTTCGAAGTTACCGAATCGCCCGTGTTATCGCCAGCTCTTTCTGCGAAATACCCTGAGATAAAATCCTTTATCGGCAAAGGTCTCAACGGCCGGCACGACAAAATCCGTTTCAGCATGTCCCACAAAGGCATACAGAGTATGATCGTACATGGCGACCAACGGCCGGCCACCTTTATGCAATTGGCATCGAAGGATACCTATATGGTCTATTCGCGTAACGGACAACTGCAAAAAGACATCGACTTCGTCTGTGAGACCAAGTCGAGCCTCGTAACAACAATGGGAGGCCTGGTTCAAAAACCTGTTGACGGGCAAGTGCTCAGAAAATACCGCTTGGCGGTTTCCGCCACGGGAGAATATACCCAATACCATGGGGGCACCGTGGTCGATGCCCTCGCGGCGATCAACGCCACCGTGACCAGGATCAATGAGGTTTTTGAAACCGATCTGGCGGTCAGCCTCGAATTGGTGGCCGATACCGATAAGGTGATTTATACCAACAGTGCCACGGACCCCTATAATGGCAATTTGAACGCTGAGGCACAAAACGCGTTTACCACGGAAATAGGGGCAGCGAATTACGATATCGGGCACTTGTTCCACAAAGCAAATAATGGCGGTAATGCTGGATTCATCGGGAGGATTTGTGTCGATAGCCAAAAGGGTAGCGCCTTTGCCGCCGCCCAGATTCCCGAGGGCGATATTTTTGACCTTGACTTTGTCGGCCACGAAATGGGACACCAACTTGGGGCCAACCATACCTGGTCGTTCGAATCGGAAGGAACCTTGGTGCAATTCGAGCCGGGCAGTGGTTCAACCATCATGGGTTATGCGGGCATCACCGGAATCAACAATGTTGCCCTAAATGGCGACGACTATTTTCATTACATCAGTATCGTACAGATCCTTGATAACCTTGAATCGAAGTCTTGTGGGACGCTTATCCCCTTGGCCAACAATCCGCCAGTGGTGGATGCGGGAATCGACCATATCATTCCGAAATCCACCGCATTTGTCCTCAGTGGGAGTGCGACCGATGCCGACCCGGATGATATCTTGACCTATACTTGGGAAGAAATCGATGATGGGGTGGTGCCGCAGTCGACCTTTGGGCCCAACAATCCAAGCGGGGCCAATTTTAGGTCATTAAGACCGGATACGGTACCTATCAGATATTTTCCAAGTTTGTCCAGGATTTTGTCGGGCAACCTTACCCAATCCCTCCCAACCGTAAACTCGGCATGGGAGACCGTTTCGAATGTTGAACGTCAATTGAATTTTGCATTCACCGTTCGCGACAACGCCCCTGGGGGCGGTCAGGTAGTGTCGGATCTGGTAAATATTATGGTGATCAACGCCGCAGGACCCTTTACGGTCACCTCACAAAACACGGGCGAAGCGGTTACGGCCGGCCAAGTCACGGAAATTACATGGAACGTCGCCAATACCGATATCAGTCCCATCAACGCACAAAACGTAGATCTGCTCTTATCGACCGATGGTGGCCAAACTTTCCCAATCATTTTGGCGTCGGGAGTAACTAATAATGGCAGGCGTTCGGTAATTATTCCCGGGATACCGACAACGCAGGCACGGATCATGGTCAAGCCACAGGGGAACATCTTTTTTGCGGTGAATGCGGTAAATTTCAGCATATTGGACTCTGAAATCATCCTTGACTTCCCTACCTTGGAATACGATATTTGCCAACCCGATGACCTATTGATCGACTTCGATTACATTACCTCTCCCGGTTTTGCGGAAGAAGCGACCTTTAGCATTTCCTCCCCGCCCACGGGACTCGATATTTCCTTTTTGCCGGAAACGGCGGACGCCACGGATACCCCGGTAGAAATCACCATTTCCAATACGGCCAATGTGGCACCAGGAAGTTATACCATCAATGTACTGGCCACAACGGCAAGTTTGTCCAAAGAGGTCTCCGTATTGCTGAATGTCTATGACGGTAATTTTGCCACGGTCCCCTTGCTTTCACCCCTGAATGGAGCACTTGATGTGCCCACCGTTCAGGTATTGCAATGGGAAGGAAATTCGCTTTATACAGGATATGATCTGGAATTGGCAACCGACATGGCTTTCAATGATATCGTGCAATCCGTTTCATTGGTGAATACTTCGTTCCAACCTTCGGACCTTGAAAACCAAACTACGTATTATTGGCGGGTCAAACCAAAGAATATCTGTGGCGAAGGCACCTTCGGACTGTCCTTTAGCTTCACCACCATACAGTTCAATTGTCAGGAAAAATCGGCCTCGGGTTTGCCTTTGACCATCTCTGCCAACGGTACGCCGACCATTAGTTCAAAAATCGCTTTTGTGGAAGACCTGCCATTGGCCGATATCAATGTATCCTTGGTGCTCGATCATACCTTTCTTGCTGATTTGGTGATTACCCTCACTTCCCCATCCGGCACCGTAACGACGCTTATTTCCAGTTCCTGTGGTGATTTAGAAAATATCAATGCGGTATTCGATGACGAGGGCGGTAATTTCATCTGCGGGGGTGACCCCGCCATCAGTGGCATTATAAAACCTTTGGGGCCCTTATCGGTTTTCAATGGGGAATCGATCAAGGGGGAATGGATACTCGAAGTCAGTGATAATGCCGCTTCCGATGGAGGATCCTTGAAATCTTTTTCGTTGGAAGTATGCGTTGAAGGGGCCTTTAGTCCGGATGAGGATGGCGACGGGGTTTTCGACATGAATGATATTTGTCCTGGCACGCCTCCCGACAGCGAGGTAGATGCCTCCGGATGCCCAGTGTACCGATTCGATAGTAAAAATTTCGAAATTTCTGTTCAAAGTGAATCCTGTAGGCCCAACAATGATGGGATTATCGATATTTCCGCCGTGCTACCCCTTAACTATGGCGTTACCGTTACTGGAAATGGAACCGATGTGAGCGCTAATTTCTCTGTTAACTACAGTTTGCCGAACCTTATGGCGGGTACCTATGTGGTATGTATCGACGCTATCGATGGGGACATTACTTACCAACCATCTTGTTATGAAGTAGTGATCACCGAACCCGACCCTTTGAATGTTACCGCAAAGACCTCTTTGGACGGAAGTCAGCTGATCTTGAGCCTAATGGGGTCAGATTATTATATCATCGAATTCAATGGGCAAACCATTCAGACCAATGATGATCAATTGACCCTCGATCTGCAAAAAGGGGGAAATTCATTGAAGGTCATGACAGGACTGAGCTGCCAGGGTATTTTTGAAGATCGGTTTTTGGGCCCGGAAAGCTTGTTCCTGTTACCCAATCCGGCAACTGACTTCGTCACTGTTTATGGTAACGACAGCGAGGTGATAACCATGGAGGTATATGGGGCGGATGGCCGTAATATCTACGCCGGCACAAGAACAATGGTGGGTTCGCAAACTATTTTGGATATTTCCGGATGGGCGTCGGGCACTTATTTTCTCAAAGTGCGTTCGGCATCCCGCACACGAACTTTTAAACTGATCAAACGATGAAGTACATGGCCCTATTTCTTATTGGAATGCTGTTGCTGGGCTGTAAAAAAAGTGATGCGCCCCAAGCACCCGGAAAGGCCGTATTGATCTCGCCCGCCAAAAACACGGAGTGTTCACCGGTGCAGAGCTCGGCAGCCAACACCAATGTGGTGCAATTCTCTTGGCAGGCGGCGGTCAATGCCGAAATTTATGAATTGCGGGTGACGAATTTGATTACGGGAACGGTACAGACCAAAAGTACGCGTTCGTTGTCGGAAACGCTTCCCTTGGCCAAAAGCTCCCCATTTTCTTGGGCGGTCATTTCTAAAAACAGCAATACGCCCGATACGACAGGAAGTGAAACCTGGTTTTTTTATAATCCGGGAACACAAAGTGCGCATGTCCCCTTCCCGGCCGAAATTTTGGGACCACTATATGGCGCCCAGGTGTTCAAGGATATCAGTAATGAAATTGCCCTCAAATGGGCAGGATCGGACCTCGATGGCGATATCGAGTCCTATGAAATCTATTTTTCGGTGGAAACCCCTCCGGAAACTTTGATCGTCACCCTTCCCGTCGGCAATGGGTTAAAAAAGGTGACCGTTTCCGAAAATACCGTTTACTACTGGAAAGTAATCACCATAGACGGGCAAGGCAACATTTCGGATTCCGGCATATTCAATTTTAAGGTGCTCTAGGGCTAGGTGCCGTTAAATTGGTTCATGGTTATGGCAACGCCCGACAAAACGAACGAACGGATAAGGGCTTCCGTCTGTTGCAATCTTTCCTTGAGAAGGGCCCGCTCCTCCTCGTTCCACTCGCCCAAAACATAATCTACCTGCCTGCCTTTCCCAAATTCCGAACCGACACCGATGCGCAGTCTGTTATAGTTGACGGTACCCAAGGTGTCCTGTATATCCTTTAGTCCGTTATGGCCTCCGTCGCTACCTTTTGTTTTTAGACGCAAGGTCCCGAAAGGCAGATTGATATCGTCGGTGATGACCAGCACATTTTCCAAGGGTATTTTTTCCTTGTCCATCCAAAATTTCAAGGCCTTCCCGCTTCTGTTCATGTAAGTGGAAGGCTTCAGGCAGATGACCGTTCTGCCTTTGATCTTAAATTGGCCCACATCGCCCAATTTCGCCGTTTCAAAAATGAATTCCCCGGTGGCCGATAAGGCATCAAGTGCTTTGAAACCAACGTTATGCCTGGTTTCGGCATATTCGTCCCCTATGTTGCCCAATCCTACTATTAAAAATTTCTTCATATGATGCGGTGCGGTATCTTGGGAATTGGCCCTGCCCCACAAAGACTTGAGCCATTGTATCATCTGGGAGCGTTTGTTTCAGGTTTTTGTAAAAATACAAAAGCATCCCCAAATCCCGATATGATCCGGAAGGGATGCTTTTGAATGTAATGCTTAAAGCGGTTAAGCATTTTATTTCCAGATGAAAGGTTTAGCTTTCGCTGGCCTCGGTGGCTTCATCAGCTGTTTCAGCTGCTGCAGTTTCACCTTCAGCTCCTTCTTCTTCCTCTGTATCCACTTCAACCACCACGGCAGCACGTGCCATTTTCACTTGCACCACAACAGTGCTGTCGGGATGCAAAATGGAAAAGTCGTCATTTAAAAGACTGTCGACCGATACAAGATCGCCGATTTTAAGACCGGAAATATCCACATCGAAAAAATCGGGAAGCTTGGCCGGTAATGCCTTGATGGCGAGTTTGCGTTTTCTGAACAACAAACGACCTCCGTTTCGTACCCCGGGGGAGCTGCCTTGCAACCGAACAGGAATATCCATGGTGACTTCCTTATCGGGGAACAATTGATAAAAATCGATGTGCAAAATACGATCTGTCGCAGGGTGGAATTGGATGTCCTGCATGACCGCATCGATTTTCTTGCCGTTACCCAGTTCAACCACAACGGTATGTGCGGCGGGAGTGTACACCAAATCCCTGAAACCTAGTTCGTCAGCTGAAAAGTGTAATGGTTTTTCCCCTCCGTATACCACGCAAGGAACCTTTCCAGCATTACGTAGGGCCTTCGTTGCCTTTTTGCCCACGCTTTCTCTTTCTGATCCTTTAATTGTAATTGACTTCATTATATAGATTAAAAATTAATATTCATTGTTTTCCAAAAGCGCTTGCCCTATCATGGCAGGGCTAGTCTTACATCAAAAACTTGGAGGCGATCGAGGTGTTGTGATGTACCCTATGCATGACATCCGCGAACAGATCGGCACAACTCAATACCTTTAATTTTTCGCTTTTCCTGTTGATCGGAATCGAATCGGTAACGATCAGTTCCAACAAATGCGATTTTTCTATTTTTTCATAGGCATTGCCCGAGAGCAGCCCGTGAGTGGTGATCGCCCTTACGCTCAATGCGCCGCGCTCCATCATCAGATCGGCCGCTTTGGTCAAGGTGCCCGCGGTATCGACCATATCGTCTACCAGTACCACATTTTTCCCCTGAACATCGCCTATAAGCTCCATATGGGATATCAAATTGGCCTTGGCGCGCTGTTTGTAACAGATCACCACGTCGCATTCCAATGCCTTTGAATAGGCATAGGCCCTTTTCGATCCCCCCATATCGGGCGAGGCAATGGTGAGGTTGTCCAAATTCAATTTTTTCAGATAAGGCAAGAACATGGTTGAGGCGAACAGGTGATCGACGGGTTTTTCGAAGAACCCCTGTATCTGATCGGCGTGCAGGTCCATGGTGATGATCCTAGTGGCGCCTGCAGCCTCGAGCATCTTTGCGATCAATTTGGCCGCAATGGGTACCCTTGGTTTGTCTTTCCTGTCTTGCCTCGCCCAGCCGAAATAGGGCATTACCGCAGTGATATGCCTGGCCGAGGCCCTCTTGGCCGCATCGAGCATCAGCAACATCTCCATCAGGTTTTCAGAACTGGGATGGGTACTGCCGATAATAAAAATACGGGCCCCACGAACCGATTCTTCAAAGGAAGGTTGAAATTCCCCATCGCTGTATCTCGAAATATGCACGTTGCCCAAATCGGTCCCGTAAGATTTGGCGATTTTCTCGGCCAAAGTCATACTGTTGGTACAGGCAAATATTTTGGGTTCCGGAACTTGATATGGCATAACTGGTCTGTAATATACCTCTTGAACGAAAGCGGACGCACAAGTCCCTGTTTTCTAAGGAGGTGCAAATTTATAAATTAATTTGTCTTGCTCAAGGATAATTGTTGTTATTTTCATTTTATAAATGAAATTATTTTATAGCTTTGCAGTCCAATTTTCCAATGCCTTGGTGGCGGAATTGGTAGACGCGCTGGATTCAAAATCCAGTGTCTTCGGACGTGTGGGTTCGATTCCCACCCAAGGTACTGCTAAAACCTTCCTCTTTTGGGAAGGTTTTTTATTTTGGCACCTTTCATAACACGATTTCAAACGCTGCCTGCGCGAGGCAACCCCATCTTTTTTCATAAAGGTTGGATTGGATTCATTTATAGCTTATTTTTAGTACAAATCACAAGACTATGGGTTCGAGAAGGAATTTTTTGGAAAAATTATCTATTACGGCAGTCGGGCTGCCTTTATTGGTCCATCCGACCAGTATTTTTGCGCAATCCGCGGAACCCTATGAGGGGCCGGTGTTGAGGGTGGCCATCATGGGTCTTGGCAGCTACGGCACACGGGTGGCCGAGGCCATGCAGTCTTGCCAGCGCGCCAAGTTGGTGGGGGTGATCAGCGGAACGCCCTCGAAAGTGGTCGACTGGCAGGCGAAGTACAATATTCCCAAAAAGAACTGCTATGACTACGGGAATTTCGATGCGATCAAGGACAATGCCGATATCGATGCCGTATATGTCATTACCCCGAACGGACTCCACCACGACCATGCCATTCGTGTGGCCAAGGCGGGCAAGCACGTGATTTGCGAAAAACCTATGGCCGTCAATGCCAAGGAGGGCCAGGAAATGGTCGACGCCTGTAAAGCGGCCAAGGTAAAACTGTTGATCGGGTACCGCATGCATTTTGAGCCCAAAACGGTGGAAGTGATCCGCATGCGGAAGGATGGGGAATTCGGGAAACCCAAGTTTTTTCAAGGACAATCGGGCTTCGTCATCGGCGATCCCACCCAATGGCGCTTGAACAAAGCGCTCTCCGGCGGTGGTGCGATGATGGATATCGGAATTTATTCCATCAATGGGGCCCGTTATATGTTGGGAGAGGAACCGATCTGGGTAACGGCCCAGGAAACCAAGACCGACCCCGTTAAGTTTAAGGAAGGCATCGACGAGACCATACAATTTCAGATGGGATTTCCCAGTGGGGCGGTGGCCAACTGCCTCTCGACCTACGCCATGAACTATTTGGACCGGTTTTATATGGTAGGCGAAAAGGGATATGCGGAAATGCAGCCCTCCACCGGCTATGGCCCCATCAAGGGGCGCACCCACAAGGGGGAGCTCGAACAGCCGCACACTACCCACCAAACCTTGCAAATGGATGGTATCGCCGGAATCATTTTTGATAACGTGGAACCCATTGTGCCCATCGATGGGGAGGAAGGCGTAAAGGATATGAAGATTATCGACGCCATATTTTTAGCGGCAAAAACAGGAAAAAAAGTAAATCTTTAGTCATGGTTCAAGTAAATAAAATTAGAATGGGAAGCAGTATCAAAAAAATTGTAAAGACTCGGTTGTATTTTGTTATCGTCGGTTTGGCGTTCCTGGTTTTTCTGTCTTGCAAACAGGAAACCAAAACATCGGCTGAGGTGCCTGCCTTGGCCATCAGTGCGGATAACGCCGGCCTTTCCGTTCCGGAAGGGTTCGGGGTGATCAAGGTCGCTGATTCGCTGGGCGCTCCCCGTCATATTGCGGTAAATTCAAAAGGGGGCATCTATGTAAAATTAAGGGAACCTGTCAACGGTCAGGGCATTTTGTATCTGGAAGACGACAATGGTGATGGTATCGCTGAAACAAAGGAAGGCTTTGGTGATTTTGGCGGCACAGGCATCTATATTGATGATCAATACCTATATGCTTCCTCCGATGAGGAGATTTTCCGTTACGCGCTCGACGGCAATGGAAAAGTAACCCAAACCAGGATGCCGGATACCTTGGTCACCGGCCTCATTTCCCGCAGGGCACACGCGACAAAATCGTTCACCCTTGACGGAATGGGCAATATTTATGTGAACATCGGGGCCTATTCCAATGCCTGCCAAGTGCAGGACAGGACCATCGGTTCGCCGGCCATGATGCCCTGTACCATCTTGGATTCAGCAGGGGGCATTTGGCGATTTAGGGCCGATCAAATGAAGCAATCTTACGGAGAAGGACTTCGCTATGCGACCGGATTAAGGAACGTGGTGGGCCTGGATTGGAACAAAGCAACCGACAAACTGTTTGTCACCCAGCACGGAAGGGATATGTTGAACACCCTGTTCCCCGATCTTTACGATGTAAAGACTTCTGCCGAGCTCCCTGCTGAAACCCTGTACATGATTGAAGAAGGCGATGATGCGGGCTGGCCTTATATCTATTACGACCAGATTCAAAAAAAGAAAATCCTTGCGCCTGAATATGGTGGGGACGGCCAAAAAACCGCTGGGGAAGAGGCCATTGATCCCGTAGCGGCCTTTCCCGGACATATGGCGCCCAATGCCTTGCTTTTTTATACGGGCGACATGTTTCCAGAAAAATATAAAAACGGGGCCTTTATCGCGTTCCACGGCTCCTGGAACCGCGCCCCCGAAAAACAGGAGGGCTATATGGTCGCCTTTGTGCCTTTTGCCAATGGGGCACCCAGTGGCGACTGGGAGGTGTTTGCCAATGGCTTTGCCGGTACCGAAGAAGTGCTTACGCCCGATGCGGCGGCGCACCGACCTACCGGATTGGCCCAAGGGCCCGATGGGTCGCTATATGTGTCCGATGATGCCGGGGGCACTTTGTTCAGGATCGTTTATCAAAAAAAATAGCATCTTGAACCCCATTGGAAAAAGCATCACGGTTTTGATCACGGGCTTTGCCTTTGTATGCATCATTTCCTGCAAAGAGCGGAAGGAAACAGACCAAGAAACTTCGGAGGGCGTGACCACCAAGACCTCGGTTTCTGTAGGCACCGAAACTACCAAGGACTTGCCTGCTTATATGGTTGAAGGGGAAAAGGTTTATACCCAACATTGCCTGCTATGCCACCAATCGAACGGCTCTGGGGTATCGGGTTTGAACCCGCCCCTGAAGGGTACCGAATATGTGACGGGCGACCAAGAGCGATTATTAAAGATCATGCTCAATGGTTCCAACGTGGGTCTGGTCGTCAATGGATCCACCTATTCCAATGCCATGCCCGCATTTGGGATGCTCAGTGATGAAGATATCGCGAATGTCACCTCCTATATTCGAAATAGTTTTGGGAATTCCGCTGAGAGTATCTCCGCCGAAGAGGTCAGGGCCGTTAGAACCAAAACCAAAGGCTAAATCTTAAAAAACAATCTTTATTTTACCCCCTTCCCATATAGGGCATTAGGTTGGCCATGATCGTGAGGAACGGCACATTGGTGTTAAGGGGCAAACCGGCCATGTATACCACCGTCCTGCCCACATCTTCCACCCTCATGGTGGGCTCTATTTTTAAGCTGCCATCTGCCTGCCTGATGCCGGCTTCCATTTTTTGGGTCATCGCGCTGGAGGCATTGCCGATATCGATCTGTCCGCAGGCGATATCAAATCCGCGCCCGTCCAGGGCAATGGCTTTGGTCAATCCCGTGATCGCATGTTTGCTCGCGGTATAGGGAGCGGATTGTGGCCTGGGCACATGGGCCGAAATGGAACCGTTGTTGATGATGCGCCCCCCGATGGGATCTTGCCGTTTCATGATCCCGAACGCTTCCCGGGCACATAAAAAAGCACCGGTTAAATTGGTGTCGACGACCCGTTGCCAATCGTCCAGGGTCAATTCTTCAAAAGGTTTGGATGGGCCGCTGACCCCCGCATTGTTGAAAAGCAGATCCAAGCGCCCATACGTTTCGATGGTTTGGGCAAAAAGATTTTTTACGCTCTGGGGCTTGGTGACGTCCGTTGGGACCACCAATACGGCGGTATCGTTCCCACAAGCGGCAGCGGTGTCGAGGAGAGGCCTTTCGCGCCTCCCAGCCAGCACCACTTGCCAACCATCTTGGCACAGCGCGATGGCCACGGCTTTTCCAATCCCCGAACCGGCCCCGGTGACCAAGGCAATTTTGCTGTTTTTATCCATTCCGTTGTGCTTTAACCAATCTTTATAGCTTCTTCCTCGATATAGGAGGTAATGATTTCTTCCGCCGAACCGTCGCGCACAAACCCCAAGGCCATGGCCCTTTCGGTATTGAATCGAGGCGGCCAAGTGAGTACGATGCGCTCCAAAAATGCATCTGGCTCGTGGGCGATCAATCGCGTGATCTCCTGTCCCGCGATCCTACCCAGTGCAGCGATCATCGTTTCGATTGTCGTGGTCAGTCCAGGCAGACTTACCATTCTGTCGTCTCCCAGCGATCGGGCTTCCAAATTTGCCGCATGGATGAAATTTTGGATGACCCGTTTTGGGGATTGTATCCAAACTTCCGTTGCCAAAGGCACCGGATAGGTGGCCCTTTTACCGTTCAAAGGTTCCCTGATGATACCGCTTACAAAGGAGGAAGTGGCCGCGTTGGGCTTCCCGGGCCGAATGGCGATGGTCGGCAATCGCAGGCTTCGCGCATCCACAAACCCCCTTCGGCTATAATCGTTCATCAAGAGCTCGACCATCGCCTTTTGGGTGCCATAGGAACTGCGTGGTTTGGGACCGGTCTCATCTTGTACGGTCTTGGTAACATCCCCCCCGAATACCGCGCACGAACTTGCAAAAACAATTCGGGGATGGTACTGAAGCATCCGGCAATGTTCCAATAATTGTAGCGTGGCATGAAAGTTGATCCGCATCCCCAACTCAAAATTTTTTTCCGCTTCCCCGCTCACTATGGCGGCAAGATGGAAGATCAGTTCCGGTCGATGCCGCAGCGCCTTTTGAATCGTGGTTGCCTCACTGAAATCCGCCTCCATATATTCCACCCTGTCATCGTCGGTTTTAATTTCAGGAAATGACCTGTCCAAAAGGGTCATCCGATTCAATCCGCCTTCTTCAAGACCCCCATTGACCAGCAATTCACGGGCCAACCTTTGGCCTAAAAAACCACCACCGCCGATAATAAGTGCGTGCATTGAAAGGGAATATTAGGGTTCTTAAAAAATCACGAAACCGTGACACTTCTTTTCAGCTGCCCCGTTGTTATCAAACAGAGGCTGGACTCACAGATGAAAGTTACGGTTTTCCCTCAATAAATGGGGAATTTTGTAATCGACGGATGCAATCAAAACAAAATTCTTGGCGCCATCGTCCTTACTTTGGCATCTTTGGATTACCTTTAAGAGAACCGCTTTGCCATCATTTTCCCAATCATCCAAGAATATCGCAATGGATCGGATTGACATGGGAAGGCCTTCTATCAACCTTTAAACTTCACGGGATGAAAAAAATACTGTTGCTCGTTTTTATTATGGTCTTGGTCATCAACTGCAAGGACGGGAACACGCCCAAGGAGGCCAAAACAGATCAAAAGGAATGGGTGGTGCTGTTCGATGGCAACACTACCGATGCTTTTAGGGGGTATGGGATCGAAGAATTTCCGACGGGGGTCTGGAATGTCGAAAATGGTGCATTGACCACCAATCCCGATACCGACAATCGCGATCTGATCACCAAAAACAGGTACGGGAACTTTGAAATGGAATATGAATGGGCGGTGGATACGGCCGCCAATTCAGGAGTGTTTTTCCATATGCAGGAAGAGCTGTCGATGGAATCGAATAATGGGAACAGTCCCAATTGGCTCGACAATTTTGAATTGCAGGTCCTGGACGACAAGTATTTCAATGATACGGCCGCTATTCGGTCCGCTGGCTCGGTCTATGATCTGATCAAGCCCAAAAACAAGCGATTGAAACCTATTGGGCAGTTCAACCAGGCAAAATTGTTGCATAAAGACGGCCATGTCGAGCATTGGCTCAATGGCACCAAAGTGGTGGAATTTGAAATCGATAGCCCTGAGATGAAACAATTGCTGGCCAACAGTAAATTCAAGGAAAACCCCGGCTTTCATTCGGATAGGGAAGGCCATATCATGTTCCAGCACCATGGGCAAAAAGTGTATTACCGAAACATCAGGATCAGGGAACTCTAGAAAAGAAAGCCCGAAATTTTGGTGTTACCGCCCCTTTAAAGATTCAGTCGGGTACAACGATACAAATATAGGGTCCCGGTACTTTAATTGACAAGGTTGTCCAACTGGTCGCCCCTGCAAAATTGGATGATATTCAAGGCCGCAAGCCGCGACATCCCGTTTCTTGCTTCGACCGTTGCCGATCCGATATGCGGGGTCACCGCCACGTTCTCCATCTTCAATAAGGGATTGTCGGCTTTCATCGGCTCTGGGTTGGTGACGTCAAGGCCCGCGCCCCAAATGGTTTTGTTTTCCAAAGCCGCAATAAGATCTTCCTCATGGTGGATGCCTCCCCTGGCCGTATTGATAAAGATGGCCGAGGGTTTCATTTTTTCGAAGGCATGGCGGTTGAATTTTTCTTTGGTCTCCTCCGTGAGGGCGCAATGCACCGAAAGCACGTCGCTTTGCTGCAATAAAGTCTCGAAGGAAACATAGTCGGCCTTCATTTGTTGCTCCGCTTCGGGGTTTGGACTGCGGTTATGATAGCACACCTGCATCCCATAGGCACCAACGCAACGTTGTGCAAAGGCGGCACCGATACGGCCCATTCCGAAAATGCCCACGGTCTTGCCTTTCAGCTCCATGCCCAAATGGGCCTTGGGCCGAAAGGCCCCCCAGTCGTCATCCACTATTTTTTGGTGCATGAAGAACATTTTACGGGACACCGCCAACATCAGGGCGAAGGCGATATCGGCGGTGGCATCGGTCATGGCATTGGGCGTATTGGCGACGGAAATGCCGAGGGCTCTAGCGCTGACGATGTCGATATTGTTATATCCGGCCGCAAATTGGGAAATCAGCTTGAGCTGTTTGTTGTGGTTCAAGAAATCGGCGTCCAGATCATAAATACTTGAAGACAGAAGAATATCGTGGTGCTTTGCGGCCTCCCAAAGCTGCTGCTTGTTCATGGGCAGGTCGTGCGGCCAAGGGGTCACGTCCAAACCTTCCTCGCGGAGCATCGTAATGCCTATGTCGGGAATGTTTATGGTAACCAGTACTTTCATCGTTGTGCTTTTGTGGGGGCGGTGTTGTTGGGCATTAATATTCGATAAGCTCGATTTTCCTGAAATCGATGGGGTGGCTGTTCGACTGCAACGAAATATAGCCCTCTTTCACCGACAGATCTCCATTGACGATCAAAGGCTTCGACAGTTCATTGTCGGGGTCATAAGTGGGATTGCCATAGGTCAATATTTTTTCCCCGTTGGCATAATGGCCGATCTGGCCGTTGTTGACATCGATTTCGAGGGTGACCCATTGATCGCCATGGAATGTGCGCGCCACGCTTGGGAGGGTGCAATACGAAGTGTTTTTTGCCCCGTTGATTTCCACGAACATGCCATTGGCGCAGATTTCGCCATTGGGTCTTTCATCGGTGCCATTGCCACCATGCAGGTTGTACTCCAAACAGACCGGGAAGGGCTGATCGAGCTTGACGGTTTCCGGGGCCTGGCCCAGAAACTGGACGCCACTGTCGCGATATCCCCAGTCCGGTGCGCCCGGGGCGGTCTCTCCGACAAAGCGGTATTCGACCCTCAGTCTAAAATTCGATAATTCCCTGTTGAAATACAGGGCGCCAAAACGGCCATCGAAGTTGTCGCCATAGGCATCGTAACGGATGCTCAATAGGCCTTCTTCGACCCGAAAGGTATTGCCGAAGTTATCCCCCAGCGGTCGGCCCTTGATTTTCATGTTCCAGCCCTCGAGGTCTTTGCCGTTGAACAGGGACGTCCATTCTTTATCACTTTCCGGCGCATGTGCCGCGGAATCAAATATGCTGATTTCAGACTTGTTTTGTCCGATCAGCGGGAAGAGTAACAAACAACATATGATAGTCGACCATCTATATACCATGGTAATGTTTTTTAAAGGATAGGAAAGATAGACAAAATAACCGGTTTTCAATTTCCAGGCACTGAGGGTTTCATTGGGGCAATGCAATCCGAAATATTTGAAATGCGGATGATGCGTATCATTTTTTAAAACCCCGCACAGTGATATATTTATAGTCAACCCATACAAAAATGCCATGAAAAGAATACTCTATGCAACCGATTGTAAAGCACATGAAAGCCGTGCCCTGCAATATGCCTTTCAGTTAAGCCTGGTTTTAAAGGCCAATCTGATCGTTCTCCATATATACGACCTTCCACCGATTGCGGTTTCGACGATTAGAACTCCTGAACAATTACAAAAATTGGCTCAAAATGAACAGGAGGAAAACCTTGAAAATTATTGCGCCAAAACACTTCAAATAGAAGCCGTTGCTAAAAGAATCCATTTGGTAGCCTCAAGAAATGAGGATGTAACCAAGGGCATCCTGAAACATGTGGCGGCCTTTTCAGTAGATGTATTGATCGTTGGAATGAAAGACGAACATACCTCGCGGGGACTTTTCGCCGGGAATATCGCCAATAGTCTATTAAAGGAGATCAGCTGCCCCTTATTGCTCGTTCCCAATGATTATAAGTATAAGGCCATCCATAAAATTGTATATGCCGCCGATTTTGAAATTGATGACTTTGCCGCTATACAAGAATTGGTATCCATTGCCAAACCCTTTGAAGCTTCCATCGATGTAGTGCATGTCCTGACCGTGAACGAGGACGTTCAAGCTGCGAGAATACAAAGGTTTAAGGCGTTGCTCGAAGATCAATTTTTTTATGGCGCAATCCGCTTTGAAACAATAAACGCAGAAACCATTGCAAAGGGGCTAATGTCCTATACCAAATCGGTCCGTGCCGATATCTTGGCCATGCACGAGCGATCCGGACCAGGGTTCCTGAACCGTTTGTTTCATCGAGACTTGGTAAAAAAAATGGAAACCAAGGTCTCGATCCCACTATGGTGCATCAATAAAAAATTCATCGCCAGGAATCGAGACCTGGATGAATTGCGATTTACAGTTCGGAAAAGGGAAGGTTTTCTTGCTGCAGGCCATCCTTTTGGCGTACGTTAAAGCGATAATTTGAGCGGATGCCCAGGACTTTTTAAACAGATGGCCCAAATGGAATTTTTATAGCCCGATTATTTCAAAATGCCCATTTATGGGGATGTAATCGATAAACGGCACCTATTGCCCGTTATGCAAAATACTTGAAAATCCCTTATGACCAACAAATGAGACCCTTTGTCAGGGGGAGGAGTTTTTTATCGCCTTATCCTCTCGGTTTACACCAATTTCTTTCCTTTTGCATCAAAAACAATGGAACTTTGTGCTATAAACTTTAAAATCCCCCCTATGAAAACAATTTTACTCGTAAAAGAAATCTACTTGGAAGGCTTTAAGAATCTTGGAAATTTTATTATTAAAAAATATTTCAAGGCCTTCGCCTGGTTCAGTTTCATCATGTTCGCCGTGGTGCTCTATGCCTTTGTATTTAGGGTAGCTACCGGTTTTGCATTTGATTAGGACTGAAAATGAAAATTAGCGATGAAGAAGCGAAAATTTAATTTCATCGATTGGGTTCTGGCTTTTGGTTACCTTTTTGTGTCGGTCATGATTTTTTTGGTCATCCGGTCACTGTAGCCACCACACCTTTAATAAATTAAGGAAACCTTCCCTTTTGGGAAGGTTTTTTTTTGCGCGCACCGCCCATTTCCTATAAAACAGCCCCAATTTTTTCATTACTTTAGTATCTCACTTCGCCATTTAAAATACAATGAATATAAGATCGATCCTTCCAATCCTGGCCCTGCTTTTGTCGGGCACCTTTATTTTTTCCTGCAAACAGCAGCCAAGCAACGACGAGGCTATGGTAAAGAACGGCATGGTCGACTCCCAATTGGTATACCTGCCCTATACCCCAAAACCGACCGATATGAAGCTGTCAAGAGCGGCCTATGCCGATAAACTATATGGCTTTTGGTTGGCGCAGTGCATCGCCAATTGGACGGGTCTGGTCACCGAAATGGATAAAATCGGAATCCCGACCGAAGAAGGGAAAGGGGCCGGATTCTATACCCGCGACGATTGGGGCAAACCCGACCAGCCCAACCTCTGGGGGTCGAACAACTATTCTAGGAACATCGATTTTGTCTTTGCGGACCAGGACAGTATTTGGGGCGCCGATGACGACACCGATATCGAATACATCTATCAAAGTTTGCTGTACAACAATAGGACCAGTTTGCTCAGCGGGCGAGCAGATACGGGAAGGTTGGCTGAAGCATATCATGGCCGAGGAGGAGAACTATCTATGGGTATCCAACCAAACGGCCTTCGATCTGATGCAGCAAGGCGTGGTGCCTCCGGCCACCAGCGACCCCGAAGCCAATCCGAATTATGAAATGATCGATGCCCAGTTGACCACGGAGATCTTCGGTCTTTTTGCCCCGGGGCGGGCTGATGTTGCCCTGCGCATGGCCCGTTTGCCCATCCGCACCACTGCCAGGGAAAATGCGGAATGGATTTCCGAATTCTATGTGATCATGTATGCCCTGGCACCGCTGGCCGATGCGAACCGATCGATGGAGGAAAACCTGCTTTGGATGGCCTCTGAAGCCCGTAAGCGTCTGCCCGACACTTCATATTCGGCCAAGATGTACGATTTTGTGAAGGGCCAATACGAATCGGGAGCGACCTGGGAGGCGGCCCGCGACGCGCTCCACGAAAAATACCAGATAAGGCAGGAAGACGGTTATTTGTGGGCGACCAAGGAACCCAGCTGTCATGGTTGTTTTGCTGCCGGCATCAATTTTGGGGCCAGTATGGTGAGTTTGCTTTACGGGAAAGGGGATCTCAAGGAGACTATTAAGATCGGGGCCTTGGCGGGTTGGGATTCCGATAACCCCACCGCCACCTGGGGCGGGCTATTGGGCTTTATGTTGGGCAAAGAGGGGGTTGAAAAGGCCTTCGGCCGAAAGTTCTCCGATAGGTTCAACATCCACCGGACCAGGGTGGGCTTTCCGGACGACGGAATCGATACCTTTGACGACATGGCCAAAAAGGGGATTTATGTCATCGACAGGGCGGTACAGGAAGAAATGGGCGGCGGGGTAGACCTCGAGGCCGATGTTTGGCACCTTCCCGAAAAGCAATGGGCCATTGTGCCCGGCCAATGATCAATACCTTCATTTTTTTGGCCGCAATGCCACATTTCGACTGCTTTTTGGGCCAGTTCGACTAAAATTTGCCGTTTTCACGGAACGCGGAACGGCTTTTGTCATCCTACCTATAGATAACGTTAAAAATTAGGATGATGAAGACAACACTACTTATCAAGGAAATTTATTTGGAAGGTTTCAAAAATTTGGGACACTTCCTGATCAAGAACTACATCAAGCTCTTTGCCTGGTTCAGCTTTATGCTGTTTTTTGTGGCACTATATGCTTTTATTTTTAGGGTGTATACCGGTTTTGCCTTTGATTAGGCTTTTTCGGGAGGTAAAATAATTATTATGGAATAATTCCAAAATATAGGAAATATTCCATAATTTAGCTATCCTTTTCGATAGCGATGAACAAGACTATTTTACATCTGGATCTCGACACGTTTTATGTGTCGGTAGAGCGCCTCATAGACAGCAGATTAATGCACAAGCCCTTATTGGTAGGGGGTACGAGCGATCGGGGGGTGGTAGCGGCCTGTAGTTATGAAACCCGGGGTTTCGGGGTGCACTCGGGCATGCCCATGAAAATGGCCCGGGAATTATGCCCTGAAGCGGTGGTGATCCGCGGCAATGCCGGCACCTACAGCAAACATTCCGATATCGTTACCGAAATCATCAAAGAACAGGTGCCCTTGTTCGAGAAATCGAGCATCGATGAATTTTATGCCGATCTCACCGGTATGGATCGTTTCTTCGGTTCGTACCGATATGCCTCCGAGCTGCGCCAGCGCATCATCAGGGAGACGGGCCTGCCCATATCCTTTGGCCTGTCGGGGAACAAGGTGGTCTCCAAGGTGGCCACCAACGAGGCCAAGCCCAACAACCAGTTAAAGATCGATTATGGGCTCGAAAAACCTTTCCTGGCCCCTTTGTCGATCAAAAAAATTCCCATGGTGGGCGACAAGACCTACCAGACCCTGCGCAATCTGGGCCTTCGGCAAGTACGTACCATCCAAGAGATGCCCATGGAGGTGATGCAGCGCGTGCTGGGAGCCAATGGCGCCGTGATCTGGAAACGGGCCAACGGCATGGACAATACCCCCGTCATCCCTTTCTGCGAACGGAAATCGATTTCCACCGAACGTACTTTTGACAAGGATACCATCGATGTGGTAAAACTCCGCGGCATCTTGATCGCCATGACCGAAAATTTGGCCTATCAATTGCGACGGGGCGAAAAGCTCACGGCCTGTATCATGGTGAAGATCAGGTATTCCGATTTCAACACCTATTCCAAACAGTTGCACATTCCCTATACCAGTGCCGACCATATTTTGATCCCCAAAATCTTGGAGCTTTTCAATACCCTTTACAACAGGCGGTTGCTGGTGCGTTTGGTGGGCATCAGGTTCAGCCATTTGGTATCGGGCAATTACCAGATCGATCTGTTCGACGATACGGAGGAAATATTGAATCTGTACAACGCCATGGACACCATCAGAAAACGCTATGGCGACAAAAGCGTGATCCGTGCCTCGGGCATGGGCGCCAAGACCATCGGCAGAATGCACAACCCCTTCAATGGAATGCCCCCGGTGGTGTTGGCACATCGGAAACAATAATGAAATCCCAAATCCCAAATTCCAAATTCCAAGAAATATGAAAAGAGAAAAAGTATATGACTTAGAAGACCGGACGCATTTATTCGCAAGAGACTGCCGCTTTTTGGTAAAATCACTGCCCAAAACTTTAAACAATATTGAGGATGGAAAGCAACTTATAAGGGCTTCCGGATCGGTAGGCGCAAATTATATTGAAGCAAACGAGAAGCTTGGTGATAACGATTTTAGGATGAGAATCAAGATTGCGAGAAAGGAAGCCAAAGAAGCGGCGTATTGGCTTAAACTTTTGAAGGATTTAAATAACGAGTCTAAACCCGGAATTGAGGAATTGATTTATGAAGCTGTTGAATTAAGAAGAATTTTGTCTTCCATTATAAATAAAACATCGACCCCCAAAACCTAAACTATAAAGGATTTCCAAATTTGGAATTTGGAATTTGGAATTTGGAATTTGGAATTTGGAATTTGGAATTTGTGAATTTGTGATTTGGAATTTGTGATTTGGAATTTGTGATTTGGAATTTGTGATTTAAACATATGTACCTCAACTGTCACACCTACTACAGCCTTCGTTACGGCACCTTTTCGGAGTTGGCCCTGCTGCAACTCGCACAAGGGTACCAAGTGACCCAATTGGCCTTGACCGATATCAACAATACCTCGGCTTGTCTCAATTTTGTGCGGAAGGCCCCGGAATTCGGCATCAAGCCCATACTCGGCATCGATTTCAGGAACGGGGTGGACGCTTGTTTTGTGGGCATCGCCAAAAACAACGAGGGCTATCTCGAACTCAACGATTTCCTGTCGGAGCACCTCCACCAAGAGAAAAAAATACCGGATGCCGCCCCTGTTTTCCAACATTGCTATGTGATCTATCCCTTTGAAAAAGTATTGCTGAGCGATCAAAAGGTTTTTTTGGAACATGAATTCATCGGCGTTTCCATCACCGATTTGCGTCGGTTGCGATTTTCCAGACTGAAGGACCTGAAAGACAAACTGGTGGTTTTGCAGCCCGTGACTTTCCGGAACAGGCGCGACTTCAACGCGCACCGATTGCTTCGTGCCATCGATAACAATACGCTGTTGAGCAAGCTCTCCAAGACCGAGGAGGCCAGTGAGGAAGACAAAATGTTCGCCGTGCAGAACCTGGCGGCGGCCTTTTCCGACTTTTCCTTTATCCTGGAAAACACCGAACGGCTGATGAACGCCTGCAGCATCCATTTCGATTTTTCGGCGGGGCGCAGACCGCAGAACCTACAGACCTATACCGGCACAAAGGCCTCCGACGAGGCACTGCTCGAGCAGCTGTGCCAGGAAGGCTTGCCCTATCGCTATCCCGAAGGGGGAGATGCCATTACGGCGCGCTTGGAAAAAGAGCTGCAGCTCATCAAGAAGATGGACTTCGTCTCCTATTTCCTCATCAATTGGGACATTGTTTCCCATGCGCGGAAAAAGGGGTTTTTCTATGTGGGGCGTGGCAGTGGGGCCAACAGCATCGTGGCCTACCTGCTGCGCATCACCGATGTGGATCCCATTGAACTCGATCTGTACTTCGAGCGGTTCATCAATTTGTACCGGGTAAACCCGCCCGATTTCGACATCGATTTCTCGTGGAAGGATCGGGAGGAAATGACCCAATATATTTTTGACCGCTTCCCCAATGTCGCCCTTTTGGGCACCTATGTCACCTTTCAATGGCGGGGCATGGTACGGGAACTCGGAAAGGTTTTCGGGCTGCCCAAGGAAGAGATCGATGTGCTCTGCGATGGAAGCCGCCAAGGGTCTCCATTGGATGGTGTCTCTGCCCTTGTCATCAAATATACCGAGCTTTTGCAGGGCATGCCCAATTACCTGAGCATCCATGCGGGCGGGATTTTGATCACCGAAAAACCGGCACACTGGTTTTCGGCCACCCATATGCCGCCCAAGGGGTTTCCCACTACCCAGTTCGATATGGTCATTGCCGAAGATGTGGGCCTCTACAAGTTCGATATCCTGGCCCAACGCGGACTGGCCAAGATCAAGGAGGCTATGGAAATCGTTGCCCAGAACCAGCCCGAAAAAGCAGGGGACATCGACATCCATGACATCAAAAAATTCAAGAAAGACCCCAAGATCAACGGTTTGATCAAAACCGCGCAATGCATGGGCTGCTTTTATGTAGAATCGCCCGCCATGCGCATGTTGCTCAAAAAATTGGAGGTCGACAACTATCTGGGGCTGGTGGCGGCCAGTTCGATCATCCGCCCCGGAGTGGCGAAGAGCGGGATGATGCGGGAGTATATTTTGCGGCATCGGAACCAGGGCAGGGCGACCGAAAAAGCACATCCGGTAATGCTCGAAATCATGCCCGAGACCTACGGCGTGATGGTGTATCAGGAAGACGTGATCAAGGTGGCCCACTATTTTGCGGGGCTCGATCTTGGGGAGGCCGATGTATTGCGGCGCGGGATGAGCGGGAAGTTCCGTTCCCGGGAAGAGTTCCGGAAGGTAAAGGACAAATTTGTCGACAACTGCCGCAAAAAAGGCTACACCGAGGTATTGATCGATGAAATATGGGATCAAGTGGCCAGTTTTGCCGGTTATGCCTTCGCCAAGGGACACTCCGCTTCCTATGCCGTGGAAAGTTACCAAACGCTGTTTTTAAGGGCGTACTTTCCTTTGGAATATATGGTGGCCGTGCTCAACAATGGGGGCGGGTTTTACCGTTCCGAATTCTACATACACGAGGCCCGGATGCTGGGAGCCACCGTGCACGCACCCTGTATCAACAACAGTTTTTTGGGGAACCGTATCTATGGCAAACAACTCTATTTGGGATTTGGGTATTTGAGGGATCTGGAGGCCCGTGTGGCCGACCGTATCATAAAAGACCGCTCGCTGCAGGGAAGTTTTACTTCTTTGGAAGACTTTCTCGACAGGGTGTTGATCTCGATAGAACAAGTAAGCATCCTGATCCGGATCGATGCCTTTCGGTTTACGCAGACCAATAAGCACGAACTCTTATGGAAGGCCCATTTGTTTTTGGGGAAAAGCGTGAAAGTAGACCATCCCAAACTGTTCCCCCCGAGGCAACGCGATTTTGCGATCCCACGGCTGCACACCACCGATATGGAAATGGCCTTTACCCAATTGGAGCTGTTGGGCTTCTGTTTGTGCAGTCCGTTCGAACTCCTGGCAGCACCCCCGAAAAATACCCATGGCAGCGGAGATCTGCAACGCTACCTGAACCGGCACATCGACATTTATGGATATTTGGTCACGGTAAAGAACACCAGCACCCACAACGGAAAGCGCATGCACTTTGCCACTTTGGTCGACCAGCACGGGGAAGTCTTCGATACCGTCCTCTTCCCGCCCGTGGCGGCACAATATTTTTTTAGGGGAAAGGGCATTTACCGTTTTTATGGCAAGGTGGTGAGCGAATTCGGCTTTTTGAGCATCGAGGTCGTAAAAATGCAGAAGCAGGATTATGTTCAAGACCCCAGGTATGCCGATATGAAAACAAGCACAAAGGCCTTCCAGGAGAAGAAATCCGTTTCAGCGGCAAATACGTTGGGACAATCGCGGGGCGGGACCCCTTAAACTAAAAAGAGCCCGATCGCTCATGACCGGACTCTTTTACGAGAACACTATATGAAAATGAAAAAATTACGTTTGTTTTATGATTACAAGGTAAACTTACAATGTAGGCTCCGGGAATTCAAATAATTGATGTGAACCCTTCGGTTTTTGTGGTGAGGAGTCGGTTTTTTGATTTTTTCGACCAAAAACACCCCCGAAGGAATACTTCAAATTCAATTATTGCGTTCTAATAATAACACCCAGGCTTGAGAACCTTATGAACCGAATAACCACCATCTTCTTAGCGGCCCTGTTTTTGGTATCCTGTACCAAGGACACCGACGATGTGGTTCATGTGGATCTCGAAGGAAAGTGGACGCTTACCAGTGCCAGCTGCTTTTGTGCTTTCGATCCCAATACCGATTTCAGCGCAAATAAAATCACCTTTAAGGGCAGTACCTTAGTCGTGAATAATACCGAAGACCTAGCTTTTCTGGGAAGTTCAGGGAATTACACCTATACCGTGGAGGGCAATTTGATAAGCCTTCCCAACGGCCGCCAGTACCGATATTCGATCAAGGGCAGCACCTTGACGTTGACCTTTGTCGACAATCCCGATGTGGCCGATGATGAACTGAGCCTCTCTTACCTGCGGAACTAGAGTACGCAAAACTAATCCTTAGAAACCCAGCCTTCAGGGAATCATCGCCTTTTTGGATCGCTACATCACGAATCCGGAATTTTTATTGGGTCTCTTTTTCCATATAGTTTTTTAAGGCGAGGTATACCCCGTTGCTCCATCCAAAACCGTCCTGTACCGGATATTCGCCGCCACCCGCATCCAAGGTGAGGTCTTCCACATTATATTTTTCGACAAATTTGCCCGTATTCTTGTAAACCTTTTCATTGAGTGCCGTCCATCTTTCCGCAATGGTGAGGGCCAAGTTGTGATGCCCATAGTTTTCAAGCCCTTGAACGGTCATCCATTGCAAAGGTGCCCATCCATTGGGCGCGTCCCACTGCTGTCCGGTATTTGCCAAAGTGGTCACCACCCCGCCGGGCTTTAGGAAGTGCTCGCCCAAATAGGCCGCAACCTTGTCGGCCTGTACCTGGCTTGCCATGTTGAAGAAAAGGGGATAGGCCATCGCCAGCGATTTCACTCCGGTCCGCTTTTGGGTTACCCAATTAAAGTCTTCATAAACCCCATCAACTGTGTTCCAACAGTACTCGTCCAAAAAGCTTTTTCTATTGGCCATTTGGTGCTTCAGGGCGGCCACGAAGGCGGCATCGTCGGCATGGCACTTGATCAAAACCGCTTCCAGGCCATAGAGCAAGGCATTGAGGTCGACCGGGATGATATCGGTGGTCTCTATGGTTTCAATGGTCTTTCCGTCGGAAAACCAGCGTGAGGAATAATCCCATCCCGATTCGGCCCCGGACCGAAGATGCCGGAAGGCCTTTTCGCCACCACCGGCTTTTTCTACCTGCATATAATCTTCACGGTACGATTCCTGCCTTGGGGTATTCCCCAAATCATAATAGCGGTTCATGATCCCAGTTGGGGTGTTCACGCAATGCCGTATAGGCGCAACCGTGGCCGTGCTGCCATCCATCCAGAATTCATATTCCTTTTTAAGGGCCTCCTTGTATTTTTGGTAGATTCGATTGCCTTGATGGCTGGCCAACAAAGCGACCATTTGCGAAAAGAAAGGCGGCTGTGAGCGGGTAAGGTAATAGGTTCTGTTGCCGTTGGGGATATGCCCGACGGTCTGGATCAAGTGGGCAAAATTATCCAACATGTCCTCGATCAGTTCAAATTTGCCACTTTCGGCCAACCCCAGCATGGTAAAATAACTGTCCCAGTAATAGACTTCCCTGAAACGGCCTCCTGGCACCACATAAGATTCGGGAAGGGGAATAAGGGTGCTGCCTTCCCTAATGCTATCCGAAGCCCGAGTTAAAACGGGCCAAAGGTCATTGACATGCTCGGAGGCAGACCTCGTGGGGTCCGATTTGAAATCGGATGAGATGGAAGGGGGAATTTCAAAATGCGTTTCAACGAACGCATTCAGATCAAAACCGGCCTCGTTCTTTTGCTCTTCGTAGGCGGCCTTGATCTGATCATAGGGAAATTTGGCGGTGCAATCGACAAAGGTCTTGCTGTCGGGAAATATTTGTTGCATTTGTACCGCCACAAATAATTCCCCCAACAGTTGATCGGGCGTATCCAACGGGCGGTATTCAGCAGTGGAAACCTGTGTCCCGACAGCAGCATCGGTTTTCTTTTGTTCAACCTCTGTTTTGCAGGCGATGCCCAATAAAAGGAACAGTAAAAGGGAAAATCTCATAACGGGAATCTTTGGTTCGATTCCCGAAAAGTATCACTTTTTATTGAAAAGCGGGCAATCCTGTGATATCCGCACCGGTAATCAGCAAGTGGATGTCGTGGGTGCCCTCATACGTGATCACACTTTCCAGGTTCATCATATGGCGCATGATGCTATATTCACCGGTAATACCCATTCCGCCCAAGATTTGACGGGCTTCCCTGGCAATTTTAATGGCCATGTCAACATTGTTTCGTTTGGCCATGGAGATTTGCGCCGTAGTGGCCTTCCCTTCATTTTTCAGCTGGCCCAAACGAAAGGCCAACAATTGTGCCTTGGTGATCTCGGTGATCATCTCTGCCAATTTTTTCTGCTGCAGCTGAAAGGCCGCGATGGGCTTGCCGAATTGCACCCGTTCCTTGGCATAGCGCAAGGCGGTATCGTAACAATCCATGGCGGCCCCGATGGCGCCCCAGGAGATGCCATATCTTGCGGAATCGAGACAGCCCAATGGCGCTCCCAAACCACTTTTGTTCGGCAACAGGTTTTCTTTGGGCACCTTCACATCGGCAAAGATCAATTCACCGGTTGCAGAGGCCCGCAACGACCATTTGTTATGGGTTTCCGGTGTTGAAAATCCTTCCATGCCCCGTTCCACGATAAGTCCGTGGATACGCCCTTCCTCATTTTTCGCCCAAACCACGGCGATATCGGCAAAAGGGGAGTTGGAGATCCAAAGTTTGGCCCCGTTCAACAGATAGTGATCGCCCATATCCTTATACTTGGTCTCCATCCCGCCGGGATTGGACCCATGATTGGGCTCCGTTAAACCAAAACAGCCCATCATTTCGCCTGTGGCCAATTTGGGCAAATATTTTTTGCGCTGCGCTTCCGACCCATAGGTGTAAATGGGATACATGACCAGGGATGACTGCACCGATGCGGTGGAACGCACGCCGCTATCGCCCCTTTCGATTTCCTGCATGATCAAACCGTAACTGATCTGGTCCAAGCCGGCCCCTCCGTATTCTTCGGGAATATAAGGTCCGAATGCGCCGATTTCGGCCAAGCCCTTGATGATCTGCTTGGGAAATTCCGCCCTTTGGGCATAATCTTCTATGATCGGGGAAATGTCGCGTTTCACCCATTGGCGGGCCGCATCACGCACAAGTTTGTGTTCTTCGCTCAATAAGTCGTCGAGCCTGTAATAATCGGGGGCTTCAAAGAGATCGGGTCGCATAGTGCAATTTTTCGCCAAAGGTAGCAAGGATCTATAACATTACAAGAAGGGAATGTTACATTTTTAATGGAAATTATTCAGTGCGTATTATGGGTCAGGCGTTTAAAAATGATGCCAACAACCTGTGAAAATGGTGTACCCCTTTTTCCCTGGTAGGGGAAAATCGGCCCGCTTGATAAAAATGGGAACGCACCCCTTTCTGCACCCCGTGCACCACCGCCTCGTCTTCCAGTTCCACTTTGTCCAATCCCGCGCCCGCACCCTTGTCGAGCAATGAGGCATCCCTCACGAAACTCATAAAGGACACTTTCGTTCGGTCAGGTGCCAAAGGCTGGACCAGGTTCACCGAGAGTCCCCAGGGATAAAAATTGAACATCATGTTCGGAAATACCCAATAGTAATAGGCGGCTATCTTCTTGCCATGGTCAATATGGTTTTTGGGAAAATCGAAGATCGTTTCACTGCCCTGGGCAAACCCGATCTGTAGGTTCATATGGTCATGCAGGACGGTATCATATTGCCCGTAATCCAAAGCAGCGTCCAAATCCTGGTGAACGAAGGGGATGTGGAAACCTTCCAGATAATTATCGCAGTAGAGGGCCCAATGGGCATCGATAAAATAATCCTTGGCCCTACTCTTGTCCCATTTGAAGTCATTGAGGTTTAAAAAGCCCACACGCTCGTCCATCGCATCGATCACCGTTTGAAAATCGAAGGTGGGTTTGAGTCCGGCGAACAAAAAAGGGCCCCAATGCCGCAAAGGAAATTCATGGAGATTGTCACAGGGCCTTGGGAAGTCCTTTGCCTCCTTGAATTCGGGCATATGTTCAAAAGTGCCGTCCATGGCGAACCGCCGGCCATGATAGCCACAAACCAATTTTTTGGTCTTGCAGGCCTGCTCTACTAGCAAATTGCCCCTATGGGTGCACACATTGGTGAGGCAGCGAAGCTTCGAATGGCCATCCCGGGTCAGCAATAGGGGTTCAGTTAAAAATTGATCGAGCAATATAAAGGGATGGGCATTCTTATCGGCTTCCAATACGTCTTGGTGACCGATCCATTGCCAGGATCCATAAAAAACTTTTTCCTTCAGGCTTTCAAAGACCTCAGGACTCCTATAAAATGTCGCGGGCAAGGTTTCCGCCTTGCGAATATCTCCATCTATTTTGAAGTCGTGACCCATGCCAATTTAATTTGTACATTTAAAATTATGTAATTCTTCCTTATAAACCGCTTCCCAAATGACTGAAACCAAAGACAAGAACAAACTGGGGATTTGGATGACCACTTCCCTGGTCATTGGGAACATGATCGGTGCTGGAATTTTTTTAATGCCCGCTGCCCTGGCCGGCTATGGGGGCATCAGTATCCTAGGCTGGTTGGTTTCTTCTGTAGGGGCATTGTTGCTGGCCAAGGGTATTCAGCAAACTGAGCAATCTGGTCAAGGACAGCAATGGCGGACCTTATGCATTTGCCAAAGTAGGATTTGGTGATTATGTGGGATTCCTGGTCGCATGGGGCTATTGGATATCGGTCATGGGTGATCAAATGCCGCAGTTGCCATCGCCTTTGTAAGCGCCATTAGCGTTTTCTTTCCCGCTCTAAAAGAAAATCCGATAATGGCCGTTATTCACCGGCCTGAGCTGCCATTTGGTTTCTTACTTGGGTCAATTCCAAAGGGGTTCGCAATTCCGGTCAAATGCAATTGGTCACGACCCTTGTTGAAATTGTTGCCCATTTTGGTGATCATCACGGGCGGGCTTTTTCTTTTTTAGCATCGATAATTTTATTCCTTTTAATGTTAGTGGCGAAATCTTCCCTGAGTGCCATCGCCATCACGGGTACCATGACCCTCTATGCCTTTTTAGGCCTTGAGAGTGCCACCGTTCCGGCGGATAATGTTGACGACCCTGGAAAAACCATCCCAAGGGCCACCATGTTGGGGACTGCAATAACCACGCTCATTTATATACTGAGTACTGTGCTGTCATGGGAATGATTCCCTTGGATCAATTGGCCACTTCCCCGGCTCCCTTTGCCGATGCCATGCGCGTCATGAGTGGGGAAATAGGGGAGGATATCGTGGCGGCGGGTGCTGCCATTGCCGCTTTCGGTGCGCTGAACGGCTGGATCCTCATCCAAAGCCAGGTAGCCAGGTGCCACTGCGAAAGACCGATTGTTCCCTAAGATATTTAAAAAGGAGAATAAAAGGGCGTTCCAATTTGGGGCCTGATTATCGGGAGTTGTCTGAGTTCGTGGTGATGTTCATGAATTATACCGAAGGCTTGGTTGAGCAGTTCAATTTATGATTTTGCTTGCAACCCTTTGTTGTTTAGTGCCCTATCATTTTTTCCGCGGCCGCCTACGTTGCAATTTCATTGGAGCGTGAGAAGACCGCCACACCGGCATCCAGTATCTTTATCTTGGGCGGCCTCACCTTTGCCTATGCCATATGGGCCATTTTCGGGGCGGGTGAAAAATCGGTTTTCTGGGGATTCATCCTGTTGCTCCTGGGCACCCCCTTCTATGTTTGGCAAAAATGGAAACAGAAAACGCCCGAATAAGCCATTTCAAAAATGAAATACACCTGTCAATCCGAATACCTGCCCATGCACGAGGTTTTTGTGCACCCGGTTTCCGATGCCTTTATCAGTGACGCGAAGATAGCCCGCGAATGGAAATCCCTGAATTACTTGGGAAGGCCCGATTTGGAAAAGGCACAACAAGAATATCAAGGCTTCCTTAGGCTTTTTGATACTGCCCGAACAAATATTATTTCAATGCCCCAGGATGATGCCTTGTCCTTGGATGCCATGTATTGCCGTGATGCCGCCATCGCTACCGATCATGGGATGATCCTCTGCAATATGGGCAAGGTCGCCAGAATGTCCGAACCCCAAGCACATAGGGCGGTTTACGAAGCTGCCGGGATTCCCATTCTCGGGACCATCGCAGCACCCGGAACCCTGGAAGGGGGCGATGTGGCATGGTTGGATCGGAATACCCTGGCTGTTGGACTCACCTATAGGACCAATGAAGCGGGGATCGCCCAACTCAAAAACCTGTTGGCACCTCATGGGATAGAAGTAATGGTGGTTGACCTGCCCCACTACAGGGGCAAAAGCGATGTGTTTCATTTGATGTCGATCTTCAGTCCGGTAGATCGGGATTTGGCCGTGGTATACTCCCCCTTGATGCCCATCAGGTTCAGGAACCAATTGCTCGAAAGGGGTTTTGGGTTGGTGGAAGTGCCGGCAACGGAATTCGACTCCATGGGCTGCAACGTGTTGGCCATTGCCCCCCGAAAATGCATTATGGTATCGGGGAATCCATCGACCATGGCAGCGCTGCAACAAGAGGGCTGTGAAGTGCTTTCCTATTCGGGCGAAGAAATCAGCGTGAAGGGCGGGGGCGGTCCGACCTGTTTGACAAGGCCATGGAAAAGGAGGTTGCCATAGCTACATCTTTAAGTAGAAATCCTTGGTCAGGGCTATATAGGCCGGGGTGTAATCATGGCGTTTGGTTTCAATGGTCAGTTCATCGATCGCAACAGCGGCTTTGCTTAAGCAAAACGCTATCAAACTGCGTTTATAGGCGGTTTTCGGACTTCCTTTGACCCGGGTAATGCGACTGGCATATAATCCTACTTGTCTGGCTAGCTCCAAAAATCCCTGCTCCTCCACGTAAGGCAGTATCACCGTGAAAGTTCCTTTTGGGGAAAGCAATGTTGCTACCCCCTTTACCAAAGCTTCAAAAGGCAATGATTGGTTTTGTCGCGCCCTGTCCCTTGAAAGATCTCCAATGGAAACCTGTTCGGTGAAAAACGGTGGATTGGAAACGATGAGGTCGTAGGGCGTTTCTATTTCAGCAACAAATTCGTCAAGGCTGGCATGATAACAGAAGAGTCGGTCGGCCCATGGGGAAGCCTCGAAATTTTCGACGCACTGTTCATAAGCGGCCCCTTCGATTTCCACGGCATCGATGGTTTCGGCCGTGCTTCTCTGCGCGAGCATCAAGGCAATCAAGCCTGTGCCCGTGCCGATATCCAAAATAGTGTCGGGATGGTCGGCCAAAGGGGTCCATGCCCCAAGCAAGACCCCATCGGTACCCACCTTCATGGCACAGCGATCATGATGAAGGGCAAAGTGCTTGAATTGGAAGGGTCTGGCCATTTGATGATCTATCCGGATATCAAAGATCGTGCTTTCGCCAAAAAGAGCATCCATCCGGCAACACAATCTCGAAAAATAATTGTTTAACAAAAAATTATAAAAATTAAACAAAATAATAGATTCGATACCTGTAATTTTAGGAAAAAATATAAAAACAGCTATGAATACAAAGAAAACAAGTATTTTAAAATCCTTGCCCCTTGTCTTATTAGTCATGCTCGGCCTGGCCTGCAGTAATGACGATAACGGCTATGGAGGCGCTATCGACGACACACCCATGGCGACCGCTACCACCAGGACCTATCTATTGGGATCGGTGGCCGTGCCCGATATTTCCGGGACCGCCACTTTCACCAAGTTCACCGATAATTCGGTTACCGTAGACCTCGAAATACAAAATACCCCGGCCGGCGGACAGCACCCTGCCCATATTCATTTCAATACGGCCGTCGAAGGGGGAGGAATTGCGATTACCCTTGGCACCGTGAACGGTGATACCGGGACCAGTAGCATCAATTTCAAAACTTTGGACGATGGTTCGGCCATTACCTATGAGGAATTGCTGGATTTTGATGGCTACATCAATGTGCATTTGAGTGCCGAGGAGCTCGGCACCATTGTTGCCCAGGGCGATATTGGGCAGAACGAACTCACCCAAACTGTGAAAACCTATGTGCTCAACAGCGTTGCCGTGCCCGATATCGATGGTACCGCAACCTTTACAAAACGGGTGAACGGGGAAGCCCTTGCCATCATTGCACTGAACAATACCCCTGAAGGTGGAATACATCCGGGCCATATCCACTTCAACACCGCAGCGGAGGGAGGCGATATCGCCTTCACGTTCAACCCAGTAAACGGAGATACCGGTTTGAGCGTTACCAATGTTGCCAGTTTGGATGACGATACCCCATTCTTATATGACGATATTTTGGAATTCGATGGCTATATCAATGTTCATTTGAGTGCGGAAGCGTTGGGAACCATCGTTGCACAAGGCGATATCGGTCAGAATGAGTTGACAGGGACCTCGAAAGTCTATGTATTGAACCCCGTCGCTGTTCCCGACATAGAGGGTACGGCCACCTTTTTTGAAAGGGTCAATGGAGAGGCCTTGGCAACGATCCAATTGGTCAATACCCCCCAAGGAGGTAGCCACCCCGGGCATATCCATATGAACGATGCGGCGACCGGAGGTGGGATCGTCTTCACGTTTAATCCGGTGGACGGCGATACGGGCTTGAGCAATACAAATGTGGCCGAACTGGATGATGCGACGCCATTTGGTTATGACGAAGTGCTCACCTACAATGGCTATATCAACATTCATTTGAGCGCCGATAATTTGGCGACCTTGGTCGCACAAGGCGACATAGGATCAAATATTGATCCTTCCGCAACGGAGACCATTAACTATGATGTCACGAACATCGGCACTACTTCCTATGTCTTCAACGGTAACGGCCTCACCGATGCCGATAATCCGGACATTACCTTGGTAAGGGGCAATACCTATACTTTTACCATTAACGCCTCCGGACATCCTTTCTTTATAAAAACCGTACAGGGAAATTCCAATGCCAACGCTTACGCAAATGGGGTGACCGACAATGGGGAACAAAATGGGACAATCACTTTCGTGGTTCCGATGGATGCCCCGGATACCCTCTATTACAATTGCCAGTTTCATTCTGCGATGACGGGAACAATCAATATCACTGGATAACGATTTTTCAAGGATTGGACAAAAACCCATGGTTTTGCCATGGGTTTTTTCAATTATAACGTGTCCTGTACCTTACCCGCTTCCCTTGTTTCATTCCCCTTCATGTTGAAGAGGGAATCACCTAACCTCTTCCGCATCCTATCGGCAATGGCCTTGATTTCTGCGACCACTTCGGGATGTGCACTGGCCACGTTCCTCGTCTCACTTTCATCGGCCATGAGGTCATAAAGCTCGATTTCCTTCAAGGTCACCATCCTATATTCCCCTGGGAGCCCGTCTTTACCGGGTTCTTGCCCCTCCATGGTACGGTAGGTATGGGGAAAATACAGTTTCCACTGACCATAGCGCACCCCGAAAAGTTCGTTAACACGATAATAGAAAAAATAGGCTTCCTGCGGACTTTGATCGGTTTCCCCGGTAAGGATTTTCCATACACTTTTACCGTCTATGGTTCTTTCAGGGAGTTTCGAATGGGTGATTTCCGCGATGGTGGGCAATAGGTCGATGGCCATGACGGGAACATCGATGATGGCCCCGGCCTTTATTTTACCCGGATATCTAATGATGAACGGTTCGCGCTGGCCACCTTCCCAGGCCGTACCCTTTCCTTCCCGAAAAGGCAGGGCGCTTCCTGCATGGTTGCCATATGACAACCAGGGCCCATTGTCGGAGGTGAAGATGACCAAGGTATTGCTGTCAAGGCCATTTTTCTTAAGGGCCTCCAAGATCTTCCCCACCGACCAGTCGATTTCCATGATCACATCACCATATAGTCCCCTTTTCGATTTGCCCTTGAACTTATCGGAAACAAATAGGGGAACATGGGGTTGGGGGTGGGCGACGTAAAGAAAAAATGGATAGTCTTTGTTCCGATTGATAAAATCAACGCTGCGTTCGGTGATCTGGGTGGTCAATTGTGTCTGGTCGGTCAGCGTATCGATGACCGACACATTTTCGATCAGGGGCAGGGGCCCAAAATTGAAAATCGGGCCTTGCTGCGGGTGCAACGGCCACATATCGTTCGAATAGGGGATGCCAAAGTATTCCTCGAACCCATGGTTCGCCGGTAAAAATTTGGGATGGTCGCCCAAGTGCCATTTGCCAAAAATAGCGGTCCGGTAACCGTTGTCCTTTAACATTTCCGCCAAAGTGGTTTCACTGGGATGCAACCCTGCACTGCTATTGGGCATCATGGCATTGTGTATGCCGATGCGGTTCGGATAACAGCCGGTGAGGATGCCTGCCCTTGATGCCGAACAAACCGCTTGGGCAGCATAAAAATTGGTGAGTTTAGCCCCTTCCCGCGCCAGTTGATCGAGGTGGGGCGTTATGATGTCATCGGCACCAAACACCCCGACATCCCCATAGCCTTGGTCGTCGGTGAAAATGAGTACGATGTTGGGTTCCCGATCTGGCGACGCTTGTTTTTCTGCTTGTTTTCGGCCGCAACAAACCGTTATCGCGGCAATAAAAAGGGGAATGAAATAACGCATTTTGTTTTGAGCTTACCCCTTAAATGTAAGATAAAAAAATACGTTGACCTAAGCCGCCTTACTTGGCTGATTCGTCATGGTGCACCGAATTCTCCTTGCTTTGGTCATAATAATTGTTGAGGATCGATTTCATCTTCGCCTTCCCTTTCGACACCATGTTGATCTCTGTCCAGATCGTTTCTGTGATAAGTTCTCTTAATGGCTGATCGAGCTTGGGAATATTCCCGAAAACCCCCATTAACTTTTTGTCCCAGGTTTTGTAGTATCGCAAGAGATCATCCGGATATACGATTTTTCGCTTGGTGCCCTCATCGATCCCCCTGAAAGGCTGGGGGATGTTGAGATAGCCATAATCATCGGTCAGTTGTTCCCCGGGTTGTATATCCCTAATGGCCAGTTCAAAGTCGTATGCGGAGGTAAGACAGTTGCTGTTAAAACTATGGTTGACATACCTGCCAAGATCCCAACAGAGCACGAAGTTTCCGTCGCTGTTGCGATAGGTATAGGTATCCAAGATGTTCTGGTAGATCGGCGACATGGCTTCGAAGGCGGCTGGAGTGAATTCCCTGTCCAGTTTGTCGAGCACCCAGGTAATGGTGCCCGCAGGAATAAATTCGGTGGCCACGACGCCATAGCCAACTTCACGGCTGATGAATTTCAATTCGGTATTTGGGTGTATCATAGTGTTTGTGCGTTGATTTATGGTTCAATATGCCATCCTTTCGAATCGCCTTTTCCCATGCTGTTTCATGAATCTAAAGTAATGGATTTTCCATTGGAAAAAACATTCGTACCAACTATTCATAGGTTAGTTTTTAACAACTTTGCCAACTTCATAAGGCATGATTCCCAAAGGGGTTTAGGCATGGCTCATGGCAAAGGTTCATAGTCGAGTTCGAGAAAATCGGCAACGCCATCCCTCCAAAAATCCTTGAGGAATGCCGTGTGATCTGGATGTTGATTGTAGGCGTCATAGGCCGCTTTCGATTCAAACTCCATCGAGAGTCCATATTCAAAGGCATTCTTTTTACTGATCTGGCGAAATCCTTTAAAATGGCTGACCCCTCGAATCGATGCCAATTGCATGGCAGCCTCCAGAAAACGTTTTTCTGCCTCGGAACCCTTGGCGTATTTCAATTTAAAAACGACTGTATGTTGTATCATGGCTTTTTTCTGGCTTGGGCTTTATATGGCTTAAGTAGTAGGGAATATAATTAATTTTTATAAATTACTTCTTTTTAAAACCAGGTATATGTTGAATCGACGATTCGCACTTCATTTCACCCGCTTCTTGTCACCATTATTTATAGCGCTCATTGTTACGAGCTGTACTCCAAAAGAAAAAGATCCCGATAATGTGGCCAAGGTGATCGGAACGATGTCTGACACCTTGCCCAACATAGCGCTGCCCGAAGATGCAGACCCGGAAGCCGAGGATTGGGCAGGCATTGACCTGGAACCCAAAAATCCGGTTCTTCCTTTGTATCCCGATGCCGAACAGCAACTTTTTCTATTGCCCGATGGCTATCATATAGAAGCTGTTTTGACCGAACCAAAGATCGAGCAACCCGGCGCAATAGCTTTTGATGGAAATGGAAGAATGTATGTCCTTGAATTGCGGACCTATATGCTGACGGCCGATTCTGATGGGACCCTCGAGCCCGTAAGCAGAATTTCCCGATGGGAAGATCGGGACAACGATGGTAAATATGAAACCGGAGGTGTATTTGTGGATAGCCTTATTTTTCCGCGCTTCGTGCTCCCGTATGGAAAGGATGCGGTATTGACCATGAATTCCGATGAGGACAATGTGTACAAGTTTACCGATACCGATGGGGATGGCAAAGCCGATAAAAAGGAATTTTTCACCAATAAATATGGACGATCGGGCAATGTGGAGCACCAACAAGCCTTTATGTACTGGGGCATGGACAACTGGCTTTACAGTACCGTGAACGCTTTCCGGGTAAAGGAGACCCCAGGAGGGGTCATTCGCGAACCGACCGGCTACAATCGTGCCCAATGGGGCATAACCCATGACGATGATGGAAAACTATGGTTTCAGGGCGGTGCCAGTGGCGTGCCCTCCTATTTTCAGTTCCCCATCCACTATGGCACATTCACCGTGGAAAACCAATTTGCGGAAGGCTTCGAAGTACCTTGGGGCGCACCGGTAAAGATTGGCGATATGCAAGGGGGGATGGATGAAATTCGCCAGCCCGATGGTTCCTTGAACAGGGTCACAGGAGCTGCAGGAAACGACATTTACAGGGGTGACCGTTTGCCAAAGGAGGTATACGGAAAATTGTTTTATGGGGAGCCGGTGGCCAGGATTGTGCGCCAAATCAATCCGGTGGTTTCAGAAGGCCTCACCACTTTGCACAATGACTATCAAGATCGGAAATCGGAATTTCTTCGATCTACCGATCCCTTGTTTCGCCCGGTCGATATGGTCACCGCACCCGATGGTACGATGTATGTGGTCGACATGTACCACGGCATCATTCAGGAAGGGCAATGGGCACAAAAAGGAACCTATTTGAGAGCCAAAATCGAACAATACCAGCTCGATAAGGTAGTGGGCCTTGGAAGGATATGGCGCATCACCCATGATAGCAAAGAAAGGGACAAGGAGCAGCCAAGGATGTTCGAAGAAACCCCTGCACAATGGGTTGCCCATTTAGAACACCCGAACGGTTGGTGGCGCGATAAAGCGCAACAATTGATCGTATTGTCAAAGGACAGGAGCACGGTTCCCGCTTTGGCGAAAATGGCCGTCAACAGCAAAAACATATTGGCCCGCTTTCATGCGCTTTGGAGTTTGGAAGGTTTGGGGGCCCTTGATGCCGATTTGGTTCGTACGCTTTTAAAGGACAACAATCCGCGCATGCGAATACAGGCTTTAAGGGCGAGTGAATCTTTGTACAAAGTCGGCAAGCGGCAATTGGCCGGGGATTATACCGCAATGATGAAAGATGCCGATGTTGATGTTGCGCTGCAGGCCATGCTCACCGCAAACCTGCTCAAAATTCCCACCTTGAACGAAGATGTGAAAGGCCTCATGGCCGCCAACGAGGCCAAAGGTATCCAGGTGATCGGGGATCAAATATTGAATCCGGTCGAAATGAGGGGCTGGATGATCGATACCGGTCCTGAACTGACCGCTGCCCAACAACAGACCATGGAAAGGGGCGCGGTTATTTTTAATGAACTTTGCGCACAGTGCCATGGCCTCAACGGCACGGGTACCCCCTTGGGAAATGGCACCGTAATGGCGCCTCCTTTGACCGGCTCTCCCAGGGTACAGTCGCATCCCGAATATGTGATAAAAACATTACTGCATGGCTTGGACGGCCCGTTGGACGGGAAGAACTACCCTGGCGGTATCATGGTGGGCATGGGAGATCAGGAAGATGGTTGGATTGCCGATATCGCAAGTTACATCCGGGTAAATTTGACCAATGGGGCCTCACTGATCACACCGGAACAGGTGGCAGAAGTGCGTGCAAAAAGCAAGGCGCAAAAAGGACCTTACCCATTTGAAGCATTATTGGCTTCAGTGCCACAGACCCTATTGCCCTCTGAAAGCTGGAAAGTAACGGCAAGCCACACGACCCCATCGAGGATCGGAGGTACCGCGGCCCCGTCAAGCGCTTTCAATTTTGAAGGCTGGACCACAGGGGAAACACAGCAAAAAGGCATGTGGTATCAAATCGAATTTCCCAAAGGCCAGCGTATCACCGAAATCCATTTTAATGCCCCTCCCAAGAGGCGGGGAAGTTGGCGGGAGAATATTCCGCCCTACCAGACCTATCCGCGGGAATATGAGGTGCAGGTTTCCATGGACGGCACAAACTGGAAAACGGTATCACAGGGGGCGGGCAGCGATGAGGATGTTGCCATATTGTTCGAGCCGGCACGCGGCAAATTCCTCCGAATCATGCTTACCGCCAACATGGACGAAGTAGGCGAAATTCCATGGTCGATGCGGCAAATGAAATTATATGGCATGCTCCAAGAAGATAAAAGTATCAACTAAATAACCGTTAAAATGTACAATTATGAAAGATGAGAAGAATCATTTGAGCAGGAGAAAGTTTATCGGTACCACAACGGCTTTTGCGGCCGCGACCGCTTTAGCGGCCCCGTCGCTTTTTGGTGCCCCGGCCATCATCCCCTCCCTTAGGAAGCGGAGTAGGTTGATCGGCGGGGTAAAAATTGGTGTGATCACCTATTCTTTTAGAAGCATGCCCGATCAAAGTGCCGAAGCGACCCTGCAATATGTGCTCGATTGTGGCATCAACGCCATTGAGTTGATGGGCGATCCGGCCGAGAGCTTTGCGGGCAAACCTGAAAATCCGGTCGACCGCCGTGTCTTCTACGGACTTATGAGGGCCAAACGCGATGGGGCCCTCACCGATAACCAGGAAAAGGAGATGGTAGAAATGCAGGAACGCATGACGGCCTATAACCAGGAAGTGGCGCTTTGGCGTGCCAAGGTCGGCATGGATAAGTTTGCCGAACTCCGTAAGATGTACAACGATGCCGGCGTAGAGATCTATGCGTTCAAACCGGCAGCCTTTGGAAAGGACAATACCGATATCGAAATCGATTGGGGTCTGCGGGCCGCAAAAACCTTAGGTGCGAGCCATGTCACCCTGGAACATCCCAGTGACGACGCCTGGACCAAAAAATTGGGAGCCATGGGTGCCCAACACCAGGTTTATATCGGATACCATGGCCATGAACAGCAGACGCCTACGTTTTGGGATACCGCCCTGCAACAATCGCCCCATAACGGACTAAATCTTGACATTGGCCATTATGTGGCAGCAGGGAACAAGGAGCCTCTTGAAATCATAAAACAAAAACACGACCGCATTTTGAGCATGCACGTCAAAGACCGACAGTCTCCCGAACATGGTAAGGGAAATGTGCTATGGGGAACGGGGGATACGCCCTTGACCCAAGTATTGCAGCTCATGCGTGACAACCGATATAAGTTTCCGGCGACCATTGAATTGGAGTACGATGTTCCGGCAGATTCCGATCCCATCACGGAAGTAAGAAAATGTATGGAGTACTGTGCGGGGGCCATTGCCCAATAGAACAGAAGATGTAAACTTTGGGGTTGGTTTAACCTTTGCCCAAATACAGGTCGACAAGACCATCAGGGGTAGTGACAAAAATGGTTTTTTTGCTCCTGTCAACCTTGGTCACCACCGCATCGGTAATCGGGATCAAGAGTCGTTTCCCCTCCTTTTCCACTTCGAACAATGCTTGGGCAGTGGTGTCGTTAACACCCGAGATGGTGCCGATATTTCCATGAACGCTATCGACCATGGAAAAACCGATCACTTCGTGGAAATAGAATTTATTGCCTTCCAATGGAGGCAGGAAGGACAAGGGCAGATAAAGCTCGCATCCCATGATGCCATCTGCCGCCGCTTCGTTCTTCACCTCCTCGAAATCGATCCGCAACAGGTTCGATCTGTGCAGTCGGCATTTATCAATAAAAAAAGGAACCAGATTGTTTCCGGAAAGGAGAACAAAGACTGATTCCAGATTTTCGTAGAGTTCGGGTTCATCGGTGTCGATTTTTGCCAACAATTCCCCCTTAAAACTATATTTCGAAACGATTTTTCCGAGGTAGAAACAATCTTCCTTTCGCATCGTTCCTTTTAAAATTTATTTTTCTTCTTGCTTAGGCGCTTCAGCGGTAGCTTCGGTTTTGGGTTCTTCCACTGCTTCCTCGGCTGCCGGTGCTTCTTTCACCGCTTCCTTGGCTGCAGGGGCTTCTTTCGCTGCTTCCTTGGCTACAGGGGCCTCTTCGGCCACTTCCGCCACCACGGGCGCTGCTTCTGCCGCTTCCTCGGCTGCTGGGGTTTCTTCAACAACCGCGTCTGCTTCTGGGGCCTCTGCCTCAACCGCTGCCAATGCGCGTTTTTCACTCACCTCTTTTTCGGCTTTCAAAGCTTTGGCCTTGGCTTCTGCCTTGGCTTTGTCTAGTCCGCCTACTTTGGCTGCGATGGTATTTTCCTTTTCCTCGAGCCAAGCATTGAATTTTTCATCGGCCTGCTCCTCGGTCAAAGCTCCTTTTCTGACACCACCCAAGAGGTGGTGCTTCAACATAATTCCTTTGTAAGAAAGTATGGCCCTTGCCGTATCACTGGGTTGTGCCCCGTTCTGGAGCCATTTCACCGAATGGTCAACATCGATATCGATGGTTGCGGGATTGGTATTGGGGTTGTAGGTTCCCAGTTTCTCCAGGAATTTTCCATCTCTCTTGGCACGGCTATCGGCCGCCACGATCCAATAGAAAGGTTTGCCTTTTTTTCCGTGTCTCTGTAATCTAATCTTTACTGGCATATCACATTAATTTTGCAGGGTGCCCGACCCTCGGTTATTAATTCTTTTTTCCCATTTTTCGGGGCTGCAAATATAGACCATTTCCTTTAATGTACAATAGCTTGTGAAAATTTACATTATTCCCGTTCGGCAAGTTGGTCTTGACCCCTTACAAGATTCGACCGATGCTGGGCTACCATGGCATCGATCTGTTGCAACACTTCCGGGTTCGATGCGGAAATATCATACTGTTCCGATGGGTCATGATCCAGATTGAACAACAGAGGCGTTGGGTGTTCCATGCGTTCCTCGGACTGCCTATAGGCGCCCCGGGTGATAAAGTGCGCCTTGTAAGGCCCCAATCTGGCCGCAAATAGTTCGGTTCCCCTGTAATACAACATGCTCTTACGGAGACTGGGGGCACCATTGAACAAAGTCGCGCTCAGGTCGACCCCGTCAACGATCCTGTCCGATGGCATTTCGGCCCCCGCCATCTTGCTGAAAGTGGTAAAGAGGTCCATGGTCGATCCAATATCGGTGATCACACCTGGCTTTATCTTGCCGGGGGCCCAGAAGATGGCCGGCTCCCGCATGCCCCCTTCCCAAGTGGTCCCTTTTCCGTCCTTTAAAAGTCCGGCACTGCCGCCATTCTGTTGGAATGGCAGCCATGGCCCATTATCGGAAGTGAAGACCACAATGGTGTTTTCATCCAGACCGAGCGCTTTCAGGGTTTTGAGGATCCTTCCCACCCCGTGGTCGATCTCTTCGACCACATCGCCATAGAGCCCCCTCTTGCTGGTGTTTTTAAATGCCTCGGAGGCGAACAAAGGGATATGGGGGAAGTTATGGGCGAGATAGAGCAAGAAAGGCTTGCCCTTATGTTGCTCAATGTAGGAAATGGCTTCATCGGTGTAGCGGCGGCTGATCGACCTTTGATCGGCAGGCCGCTCTATGATATCGGTATTCCGCATCAAGGGCACATTGAAATGTTCCGTTTTGATCGAATCATCGGGCTGTTGCCAGTACTCCATATAAGGGTGTCCCGCATCCATATCCATATCATTGGAATAGGGTATCCCAAAATAATAGTCGAAGCCATTGTTCGTTGGGAGATACTGTTCTTTGTGGCCCAAATGCCATTTTCCGATGCAGGCCGTACCATATCCGACTTTTTGCAGTTGTTCCGCCAGGGTAATTTCATCGGCGGGCAGCCCGTTTTTCGAATCTGGAAAAAGCACACGATTGACGTTGCTCGACATCCCACTGCGCACCGGATACCTTCCTGTCAACAAAGCCGCCCTGCTCGGGGTACAGACACTGGCCGCTGCGTAGAAGTTGGTCCACTTTTGACCATCCATGGCCATGCGGTCGAGATTTGGCGTTTTTAGGGTGGGATGGCCGTAAATGCCCAGATCACCATAGCCCAGGTCGTCCGCGAAAATAATGATGAAGTTGGGCTGGGGCGCCTCGGATTTTTGTCCGTGGCCCGCCGATAGCGCCAAAAACAAAAACATCCAAAAAATACAGGGATAAGCCGCCAAACGATTTTGTATTGTATTCATAATTGTTGTTCCGTTGATTGCCTTGAAGGTAGCTAATATTGCCGAGAACCACCAAATAAGGCGGAAGCACCAAGGGTTGATAACTCATGACAACTCCCTTTTACCATGGCGATACTTTTCCCTATTTTTAACCTTGCCTTTTTAGACCGATAAAATACCCTGGATGTACCTTATTTTCGATACTGAAACCACCGGCCTTCCCAAACGTTGGGACGCCCCGATTACCGATACCGACAACTGGCCGCGATGCATTCAGATCGCATGGCAGCTGCACGATGCCATGGGCGTACTGATCGACCAACAAGATTATTTGGTGCGGCCAGACGGCTTCAACATTCCCTATGATGCCGAAAAAATACATGGTATTTCCACCGCTTTGGCCGAGGAACGGGGCCTGCCCTTAACAGAAGTACTGGAAAAATTCAACAAGGCCTGTGCCGGGGCGAAGTTCATCGTGGGTCAGAACGTAGGCTTTGATGTGAACATCATAGGGGCGGAATTCCATCGGACAGGGATGGAGAATACCCTGCCATCGTTACCGGTTTTGGATACCTGTACCGAAGACACGGCCTTATTGTGCCAATTGCCAGGTGGCAGGGGGGGCAAGTTCAAACTGCCCACGCTTACCGAGCTCCATGAATACCTATTCGACGAACCCTTCTCCGAGGCCCACAATGCCACGGCCGACGTGGAAGCCACTTCCCGTTGTTTCCATGAACTGTTGCGCCGCCGCCATTACACCAAGGACCAATTACAGGTAGGCCCGGATTATTTTGAGCAATTTCTGGAAACCAATCCCGAGCATGTCGCCCCGATCGGGCTGAAGCATGTCAATTTAAAAAAGGCCTCCAAAAAAATTGCCGATAAACTTTGGAATCAGGATACCGCACAGGTCTCACAGGCGGAAATCAAGGAGAACCTGAAAACTTTGGAATCCGCACAATTTGTGCACCTTCACAACCATTCCCAGTTTTCGGTATTGCAATCGACCATCGATATCAAAGACCTGATACGCTCCACGGCCGAAAATCAAATGAAGGCGGTGGCCCTTACCGACCATGCCAATATGATGGGGGTGTTCCATTTCGTAAAAGAGGTGAAAGCCCACAACGCGGGGGTCATCGAAAGGAACAACATTGCGGTCAATCACGGGGAAACTCCGACCGAATCGGAAATCACCCCAATTCTGGGCTGCGAATTTTTTGTCTGTGACGACCATACCAATAAGAACACCAAGGACTACGGCTACCAGATCGTGATGTTGGCGAAGAACAAAAAGGGTTACCATAACCTTGCCAAGATGTCTTCCCTCTCCTATACCGATGGATTCTATTACGTACCCCGTATCGATCGAAAGGTGGTGGAACAATACAAGGACGACCTGATCGTGCTCACCGGCAACCTTTATGGGGAGGTGCCCGGAAAGATCTTGAACGTTGGCGAAAACCAGGCCGAAGAAGCCCTGTTATGGTGGAAGGAACAATTTGGCGATGACCTGTACATCGAGATCATGCGCCATGGCCAAGAAGATGAAGATCGGGTGAACCCGGTTTTGATCGCCCTGGCCAAAAAACATCAGGTGAAGTTGGTGGCGACCAACAACAACTATTACTGTGCCAAGGAAGACGCGGCGGCACATGACATCCTTTTGTGCGTCAAGGACGGAGAAAAACAGGCCACCCCGATAGGCCGCGGAAGGGGCTATCGTTACGGACTGCCCAACCAGGAATACTACTTTAAGTCGCAGGACGAAATGAAGGCGCTCTTTGAGGACCTTCCCGAATCGATACTGAACATACAGGAGGTCGTCGATAAGATCGAATCCTATGAGCTGGCACGGGAAGTGCTTTTGCCCAATTTTGATATCCCGGCCAAATTCAAGATTGCCGACGACGCGGCCGATGGGGGCAAACGCGGAGAGAATGCCTACCTCAGGCATATCACCTATGAAGGGGCCAAAAAACGGTATCCCGAAATTACCGAAGCGATTCGCGAACGCATCGATTTCGAATTGAAAACCATCGAAAATTCAGGCTATCCCGGTTATTTTCTCATTGTGGAGGATTTTATTCGGGAAGCGCGGAACATGGATGTTTCAGTAGGGCCGGGCAGGGGTTCTGCCGCAGGCTCTGTGGTGGCCTACTGCCTCAAGATCACCAATATCGATCCCTTGAAGTACGACCTGCTTTTTGAGCGCTTTTTGAACCCCGACCGGGTATCCATGCCCGATATCGACATCGATTTTGATGATGAGGGCCGCGGCAAGGTCATGGACTATGTGATCAACAAGTATGGTGCCAACCAAGTGGCTCAGATCATTACCTATGGCACCATGGCGGCAAAATCTTCCATCAGGGATACGGCCAGGGTCCTGGACCTTCCTTTGGGCGATGCCGATAGGATCGCGAAGTTGATCCCCACCATGTCAAAACTCAACAAGATTTTCGGGGCCGAGGAATCCGAGCTTAAAAAGCGTTTCCGTTCCGAGGATTTCGAAAAGGTGCAACAACTTTTGAACATTTCCGAAGGGGACGATCTGGAAGGCCGTACCCTAAAAATGGCCAGGGTGTTGGAAGGATCCCTGCGAAACACCGGCATCCATGCCTGTGGGGTGATCATCACCCCCAGCGATATCACCGATTTTGTCCCCGTGGCGACCGCCAAGGACTCCGATCTGTATGTCACCCAGTTCGACAACTCGGTGGTTGAAAATGCGGGTCTTCTTAAGATGGACTTCCTGGGCCTTAAAACCTTGACCCTGATCAAGGATACCGTAAAGATCGTCAAGGCCAGGCACGACATCGATCTGGTTCCTGACGATTTTCCACTGGACGATGAAAAGACCTATGAACTTTTTCAAAAGGGGGATACGGTAGGCATATTCCAGTACGAATCGCCGGGGATGCAAAAGCACATGAAAGACCTGAAGCCCTCTGTCTTTGATGACCTTATCGCGATGAACGCGCTCTACCGGCCAGGGCCGATGGAATATATCCCGAGTTTTATCGAACGAAAGAACGGGATCGCGGAAATCAAGTACGACCTGCCGGAAATGGAGGAGTACCTCAAAGAGACCTATGGCATTACGGTATACCAGGAACAGGTGATGCTCTTGTCACAAAAACTGGCAGGTTTCACCAAAGGGGAAGCCGATGTGCTGCGCAAGGCCATGGGGAAAAAGATTTTTGCCCTCCTGCAGAAACTGAAGCCCCAATTTTTGGATGGCGGGGAACAGAATGGCCATCCCAGGGAGGTCCTTGAAAAGATCTGGAAAGATTGGGAAGCCTTTGCCTCCTATGCCTTTAACAAAAGCCACTCGACCTGTTATGCGTATATCGCCTATCAAACCGCATACCTTAAGGCACACTATCCCGCGGAATATATGGCCGCCGTGTTGAGCAACAACATGAACGACATCAAGCAGGTGACCTTTTTCATGGAAGAATGCAAACGGATGGGATTGCAGGTTCTGGGACCGGATGTCAATGAATCCTATTACAAGTTTGCCGTGAACAAGAACAACGCCGTACGATTTGGCATGGGCGCCATCAAAGGGGTGGGGAGGTCCGCCGTGGAAACCATAGTCGAACAAAGAAAAAAAGAGGGGCCCTTCAAATCGGTCTTTGATCTTGCGAAGCGCATCGATTTGAGGGCGGCCAACAAAAAGGCCTTTGAGAACCTGGCCGTGGCCGGCGGCTTCGATTCGTTCGGCACGACCCATAGGGCACAGTATTTCCATGACGACGGGGATGGTATTTCCCTTTTGGAGAAGGTGATACGCTTTGGGGCAAAATTTCAAGAGAACAAAAATTCAAGTCAGGTGAGCCTTTTCGGCGATGCCAGTGAGGTACAGATCCCCGAACCTATCGTGCCACCTTGCGAAGAATGGGGCACCATGGAAAAATTGAGGCGGGAGAAGGAAGTGGTGGGCATCTATATCTCGGGCCATCCCCTCGACGACTTCAAGACCGAGATCAATGCTTTTTGCAATGCCAGTGTATCCTATGCCAACAGCCTGGATGAATATGTGAACAAGGAGCTTTCTTTTGCGGGGGTCATCACCGATGTGCAACACCGTACCTCCAAGAATGGAAAGGGCTGGGCCTCCTTTACGATGGAGGACTATACCGATTCCTTCGAGTTCCGCATTTTTGGGGAAGAATACCTGAAATACCGACATTTTTTGATGATCAATTCCTTTGTGTACCTCAAGGTGTACGTTCGGGAAGGTTGGGTCAACAGGGACACCGGGAAAAAAGGGGATGCCCGATTGCAGTTCAATAGTTTTATGCTATTGCAGGAAGTGATGGAAACCTATGCGAAGAAACTCACCATAAAGCTGAATATCGACGCCTTGAAGAAAGAGGGCATTGCAGATTTGAAAGACACTTTGGTTTCCCATAAGGGGACGCACCCTTTGAATTTTGAAATCTATGGCATGGAAGACGAGATCAAGGTGCGCATGTCGAGCAGAAAGCAAAAAGTGCAGATCACCAGTGAATTGTTATCGGTATTGGAGGAAAAAGAAGTGCACTTCAAATTGAACTGACCTTTACCTTTCGGTATCGCCTGTCATGATGGTATTGTAGGGAAAGTTAGCTTCGTTCAACAACCTGATAACCATAAACTTTGGCAATGGGGGCATAGGTTTTACATATACAGGGTCAGTAAGGAACACTTGAAATAAATGACTAAATTTGCATAATCATTAAATAAGATAACATGGCATTAGAAATAACCGATGCTACCTTTGAGCAGGTAGTATTAAAAAGTGATAAACCGGTAGTCGTTGATTTTTGGGCGGCATGGTGCGGACCCTGTAGGATGGTCGGCCCGATCATCGATGAGGTGAGCACCGAATATGAAGGAAAGGCTGTTGTTGGCAAAGTTGATGTGGATGCCAACCAAGAATTCGCCGCTAAATATGGCGTGCGCAATATCCCTACCGTATTGGTCTTCAAAAATGGTGAAATCGTGAACCGGCAAGTAGGGGTATCCCCGAAAAAGGTGTACACCGACGCCATTGATGCGGCTCTATAGATACATCGAATTTTTTTGTTATCAGAGGCTTGGCAGATGTCAAGCCTTTTTTTTGTTTTAACTTAGTGACATGAAACTGCAATCGGAACTCAATAATGCCCTCCTTTTCCAAAACCTGGAACTGCTGGCCAACCAGGTGGTGGAGGGATTCATCAGTGGTATCCACAAGAGTCCGTTTCATGGATTTTCCGCAGAATTTGCCGAGCATAAAATTTACAACACAGGGGAAAGTACCAAGCATATCGATTGGAAACTGTTCGCCAAAACCGATAAACTCTACACCAAAAGGTACGAAGAGGAGACCAACCTGCGCTGCCATATGATACTCGACAATTCGCCCTCGATGTATTATCCGGTGGTCAAGAAGTTGGATCTTGACCATTTGAACAAGATCGGATATGGAGTGCTGGCGATCGCGGCCCTGATGAATATTTTGAAGAAGCAGCGCGATGCGGTAGGCCTCAGCGTATATTCCGACACCTATAATTTTTATGCTCCGGAAAAGGGCAGTGAGCGCCACTACCAAATGCTGTTGGCCAAATTGGAGGGGATGCTTTTGCAGAAAAGCCAGGCAGCGCAGACGGAAACCTACCTGCATTTGCATTTGATCGCGGAGAAGATCAAGCGCCGGAGCCTGATCTTCCTGTTCACCGACATGCTGCAGACCGCCACCGAAGACGAGAAATTGTTCGATGCGCTTCGGCACTTAAAATATAACAAGCACCAGGTGGTGCTCTTTCATCTACTCGACCGTGGTACCGAGGTCCAGTTTGATTTTGAAAACACCCCCAAACGGTTTTGGGATGTGGAAACGGGAGAACATATCGATCTTTATGCCGACAACATCAAGGAGGCCTATACAAAAAGCATGGCCGAATACTTTGGCGCCCTCAAACTGAAATGTGCCCAGTACAAGATCAAATATGTGGAGGTCGACGTCAAGGCCGATTTTGCGAGGGTATTGAATACTTATTTGGTGGAGCGGCAGAATTTTCTGTAAGCGCGGTCCTTTTTTGGGAAAATAGTTTGTGCAATAGAATTAGCGGTGTATATTTGCATCCGCTAAACGCCACGGTTCGGTAGTTCAGTTGGTTAGAATACCTGCCTGTCACGCAGGGGGTCGCGGGTTCGAGTCCCGTCCGGACCGCAGAGTACAAGCCCTTCACACAAAGTGTGAGGGGCTTTTTTGGTTTTGGCCGTGGAGCTTGCTTTCATGGCCAAAGACCAAAAAAAGCACCCGCCAACGCAGTTGGCAGAGGGGCCGTGATCTGCAGCCCCACCCCATGGGCCGCTTCCCGAGCGAAGCGCGGGAAGCAATCCCGTCCCCGGGTACCCAAGATCGGCCGAAAGCTTGCTTTCCCGGCCGCGGACCAAAAAAGCACCCGCCAACGCAGTTGGCGAAGGGGCCGTGATCTGCAGCCCCACCCCATGGGCCGCTTCCCGAGCGAAGCGCGGGAAGCAATCCCGTCCCCTGGAACCCAAGATCGGCCGAAAGCTTGCTTTCATGGCCAAAGACCAAAAAAAGCGCCCGCCAACGCAGTTGGCGAAGGGGCCGTGATCTGCAGCCCCACCCCATGGGCCGCTTCCCGAGCGAAGCGCGGGAAGCAATCCCTTCGCTAGGATGGGCGTAACACCCGAGATCCTAACTTGTTGGTGGATGATATCGATCATTCGGCCCAACATTTCTTGCTACTATAGGGTTTGAAGGTCAATCAGCAGAAAAAGATATCGACTTTCGTTCCCATAAATCGTTCGAATTATGGGACTGTTTTTGTGGAATGGAATTTATCATTGAATAGGTAATTTCAAAAAATTTTATGCACACCTCCTTAAGGTAGTGGCCCTTGAGTTGTAAGTGCCAACCACAACAAACAATCTCGTGGGCCATTGGGAATTCAAGATCACGGAAATATTTCACTTGTCGATCAATTCCTGAATTTTACCAAAAGGAAAATTTGCTTCAAACTTGTTCATAAAGTCGTTCGAAACATCATTCCCGGAAGAATTCCATTTTAGCAATATCATTTGGGCAGCTTGTGCAGGAAGATTTTTTTTCATGTAGGTATTGTCTTTTACAACCAGATAACGACCTTCCTCTTGTTCAGTGTAAAAACCACGGAAGACATCGGTAACGATTACACACGCAGGTTTTTGAAGTTCTTCTTTTGTATGGTCCTTGAGATAGTTCTCAATCTCAGTTGATTCTTCATCGGTGAATGTTGAAACCGCTGCTCCCGCTTGCTTTTTCTGTTTTTTTATTTCATCAAGACCCCTTTGTAACTCTGCCTTTATCTGGTCGCGCATATCACCTGTGTAATTCCCATCCGCTTCTTTGATCTGTTGTAAAATAAATGCTTCCGCTTCGTCCATCTCATTGTTTACCGAAGGTGCCGTGGCCTTAATTTTTATGAGCAGTGCATTTAGGAACTGTTCCCGCGTGATGGTTTTAAAAGGAAGTTTTCCATCATGCGTATAAAGAACAGTTTTATCTTTTGACGACCCATATACTTTTTGCCCCCCTATCGTGCCTATGGTTCTAGGAAGAAAATACAAATTGACATCCCTTCCATCTATACTAAACACGCCTTCACCCTTGCCCGTTCCGCCTGCATCCAAAAACAGCTCAAATGTATTGGCGAGGATTTCGGCCCCACTGCTGCCGGTATACTCATTGGGCTGAACGTTTTTGGTATCCCTATCACAGTAAAACTCGATCAGGGACATTTCAAATGCATATCCGGCACCAATGGAAAAATCGATGTTGGGATATTCGCGTAACGTTGCATAGGATCGCACATCACAACCTATTGGATTAGGATATGCAACTTCACAAAATGTACGGAACTGTTCTGCTTTCTTTATTAATGCAGGGGCCAAGGATTCGGTGGCTTTGGATCCTGTTTCGAGATATATTTTAGATTCTGTTGGTCTCCAGTTGCCTTTGGTGGTATTTGCCATAGCTTCGTTACATTGGGCATATACAAAGGAAACATTGAACATAATGTTTGTCACGTAAAAAAATGATCATGCTTTTCATAAGACTCAAAGATTGAAATATTAAAATTATTCACGGCACAATTCACGTTCCTGGTGCTCATCCGGATAACGCACATACAGGCAGCGCTCATTCGTATATATATTTTCCCCTTTTCGCCAGAACATCATATACTCCGTGGGAACGGAATGCTCGTTGACCATGATGATCTCATTTTCCCATTTCCGGTAGTGGCGGTCCGTTGGATTGAAATGTATTTCATTGTCTGTTGCTGACCATGTTCCCGTGGTAGAAACAAAAACCCTGTAGTTTGGCCGTCCTGATGTCACAACAGTGGCATGCAGAAATGTGCCATCTTCCTTAAATTCAATGCCGAAGCCCTTACTCACCCCAGAGACCACCATAACCCCTGTTGAGCCGTCCTGCCAATTAACTTTGGCCCCTGCCAATGTTCCCCAGTTACCGATCAACGATGGATTGTTAGCTGAAAACAAAGCAGTTGCGGCAACAGTATCGGTTCGTGTTGTTGCTCCCAATTCGCCGGGCAAGACCTCTTCTGATGTTCCGGGATTACTAAGTTTCCCAAAATACAGGTTAGCCTCCTTCTTACCCGGCGCTATGTACATGATCAGGTTTTGATCGTCTTTGTTCAAATACATATAGGAATGGTCCCTATCTGAGGTCTGCAATTTCCATCCGATAGAATCCAGGTTTTGAATGACGGAAATCAACCACGATTCGGAATCGGATTTTTGTCCGCTCTTGTTTTGCCATACAAATACCTCCATATCCTTTATGGATTCCGCGCCCGACTCCATCTCCAATGTGGTTTTGGCAATATCAACAAAAAAACTACGCTTATCCAATAAAGTGCCTTTTGGAAATTTAATACCGGTAAGTAAGGACGAATCCATAGGAACTAATTTTTTTTGAGCTTCTAAATTGCCATTGAAGGCAATTAAAACAAGCAGCATTGACAGCGATTTTTTGAAAAATAGTATCATAACAAGTGTGTTATAATCAAAGGTGTTTATAAGCATTGTTCTTCCATAAAATCATTGCCCTTCTATATGCCACTTAATTGCCATATCACCGCAATTTCCTTCACCAACTAAAAGAATACCGTCTCCTTTGTTTTTTCCGTATGCCGTCTCACAAGGACTAATTACTTGAAGCAGACCTTGAGGAATGTTAATCCCATTGCAATTGATGTCAAAGCTGTCTGTAAAAAAAGCAATTCCATGACCAGACCCACCTGCAACAGACTTATCCTCCTCAGTTTCAAATAGCTGTAATTCGCCCGCTAGTGGTATTATACCCTTAAAAGTGGAGCAACCATCAACTTTGTACAGAATACTCAGGTTACCTGAAACTGAATTAAAACTGCCGGAATTATAACCAGTTTCTTTAAAAGTGATTAAGCCAAAAGCCTTAAAGCTTACGCCTTCCCCCTTTCCTTGAAGCTCTACGGTACCATGATAGATACGCAGATCGTCTAAAATAATAATATCGGCAATTAGTAGCGTTTTGCCCTTACCCTCAGTCTCTATTTCTGTACTGACCTCAATTCTACCTGATTTTGGTCTATGGGTAGGTGCGGTGTACAGGGCAGAACCATTTCCTTGAGGGACTATACTTCCGGCTCCAGCATTACCCCCTACGATACCGTTCACACTCCATTTTGATGCTTTTGCTGTTTGCACTAAAGGAGTAAATTCAAAATCATTCGCGTATGGGTTACAATCAAAAAGCAAAGCAGAGAGTGCATCTTTTCCATCTGTTACGGGCAGAACGCAATTTTGCACCCTTAAAAGTTGAGATTGCCCCACTTTAACAAACGATGTTTCAGGCCTGATCTGAAAACCTCCATACGGTGACAGATCTTCTTCAATCCTATAAAGAGAATCAGCTTCCTGTGCATTACCGTTCTGTACCCCGTACAAAACGACAACAATTAATAAATACCATTTAAAGTGTTTCATATCGCCTAAAGTATATCTATAAATGTAGGCGATAATCTATACCCCTTTTTCCCCTTTTTAGGGGATATTGATATCTTTATTATCGATAGGCAGTAAATTGTGCTCAATGGCCAATTTTATCAATGAGGCGGCGTTTTTGGCACCGGTCTTCAAGATGAGGTTTTTTCTATGCGTATCCACCGTGGAAACACCCAAGAACAACATTTCGGCTATTTCGGTATTGGTAAGGCCCTCGGCGATCAATTTCAATATTTCCTTTTCCCTTTTTGTGAGTACCGCAAATGGTATACTGGTTCTGTTCTTCAGTTGTTTCGACGCCTCTTGACTTAGGTAAACACCGCCCTTTATGACTGTTTGCAGCGCCTCCAGAATCTCTTTTTTGGTCGCATTTTTTAGGATATAGCCCGAAGCGCCACTTTCCAGCATTTTCTTTATAAAACTTTGCTGATTAAAGGTGCTTAAGCCGATTACATTTATGGAAGGATATTTTGCTTTTACTTCCTTGCAAAGATCGATACCACTTTTATCAGGGAGGCTAATGTCCATCAAAATCACATCCGGCTGTATCGCACGTAACTCGGCCAAGCAGAATGCCGCATTTCTGGCGTGCCCGCTCCAAATCACGGTTTCTTCATGCTGCAACAAGGATTTTATGCCCTCTATAACCATGTAGTGGTCATCTACCATAAATAATTTGATATTCATAAGTTGAATGTTAATTGTACCGAGGTTCCTTTACCGGGAGCTGCATGAATATCAAGTTTACCTTTCAATAAATTTAGCCGGCTGTTAATGTTGTTCCATCCAATGCCCTTGTTCTTTTCCAACGCCGATGGCTCAAACCCGATGCCATCGTCTTCCACCGTTAAGGAAAGGTTGTTTTCGTTCTTTATCAATTGAACGATTACTGAATTTGCCTTGGCGTGTTTTAGGGTATTGTACATTAACTCTTGCACAATCCTATAAAGGCTTACCGATTTCGACTGCTCCATACTATAATCTTCCATGCCTATGGATTGATACGTTACTTGTAAGTCATCCCCTTTATCGATATTGGAACAAAAATCTCTCAGGGCAGTATCCAATCCGAATTTGACCAAGGTCTCGGGCATCATATTATGCGAGATCCGTCTAATTTCTTCGATGGAGGTATCGAGCATGGCCATTCCTTTCGTAAAAGCCTCCTCATTTTCCGGTGGAATGGTTAAATTTCCTTTCATGTTCTGAAAAGAAAATTTGATTCCCGACAGCAACCCTCCCAACCCATCGTGCAAATCCCTTGCGACACGCACTCTTTCTTTTTCTTCACCCAGAAGCACTGCTTCGGTCGCCGTTAATTGTTGGCTGATTTCTAGTTCATTGATGCGCTTTTGTCTGATGATGAGTTTTTGTCTATAGTTCTTTATAAATAAAAATGCGGATAGGAACAAAACAACAAGAAAGCAAACTAAAATAATATTCACTTTCCTTCTATTTGCTAATTCTAGTAGTTGTTGTCTGTCCCTATTTTCCAACAAAGCTATTTTTTCTTCTTTTAGGGTTGCTTCATATCTTTTTTCAATTTCGAGAATTTTGTTCTGAATATTTTCATTCAACAGTTGGTCGGAAAGTAAATTGCCCTCATTTTCATAGCGCAAGTAATCTTTGATATTACCTGAAACCAGCGAAATATCCGCAAGCCAAAACAGGCTTGAGCGCTGCTCCCTTTTTAAATCGTTCTTTAGAAAAATAGCATGGGAACGGTTGGCGAACTCAACTGCTTTTTGCCTTTCGTTATTGTATAAATGGTAGGCCGATAATAATTTTAAGGTAAGCCCTTCGCTTTGGGCATCTTCCAATTCGATTGCCAAAGCATTTGCCAAAAGGGCATGTTGTGCCATTTTGCTGAATTGCAGCTTTTTCTCCCATGCTTCGGCAAAATTCAACTGAACCGTTAGTTCCAGGTATTTATTGTTCGTTCTTCTACTGATCTCCAACGCCTCGTTTAATATTTCTATCGCTTTGTTAGGCTGGTTTAGCGCATTATAATTTATGGACATATTGCCCAAAGCATTGCCCAACTCATATTCCAAACCATATTTGCGTGAAAGTGTAATCGCCTCTTGCCCAAGCTCAACGGCCATATCATAGCGTTTTAACTTCTGATAAAGGGTCTGCAATATATCCGACGACCGTGCTGTAAACGTTTCATTATTGAATGATGCAAATATCTTCTTACCCTCTAAATAATAACGTATGGCATCTTCATAATTATTTAGTAATTGGTAGGAAGTACCAGTGTTGAACAGGCATTTTGCCAATGCCAGTGAATCACCCATTTCCCTGGAAATTTTAACCGACTCAAGGTTCAATTCAAGAGAAGCGGCATAGGAGCCTTGCATATTCAATATATAGCCATAATTTGATATATACTTTAATGTGCCTCTCTTATACCGGAGTTGTTCGCTGAGCGATCCGGCTTCTTCGTAGTACATTTTTGCCGTTTCGGGATTGGTCCCTTCATATTGCTGTCCGATATTGATTAGCAATAGAACTCGAGATGTATCCATTTCAGAAACCTTGTACTCCATCAATAGGCTGTCCAAATCCATCTGCGTTTGCGAATTGGTTTTATTGATAACGGACAGAACGAATATTCCTATTAGAAGCTTATAACGCATCAGCCATGAATTACACATCTACAATTTAGGCAATATTCCAGCTTGGAAATCCATGTTTTAGGGGATTTTTGGAATTCCCCTTTTTAGGGGAATTCTTAACCTCTTTTACAGGGTAATTTCATACCTGTATAACTAAATATTTCAATCATGAAAAGAAGCATTTTTATTGTAGTGATTTTGTTAGGTGTATTCGCGCCCATAAATTCATCAGCTCAATTATTAAAAAAATTGAAGGATAAGGTTGAGAAAAAAGCAGAGGAAAAGCTCCTTTCCAAAAAAGAAACAAAAGTTGAAGTCGAGGACGAAACCGCTGATCAGGGGGGGAATGAAGAATCCGATGAAACCAAAAGCACGAAAGAAGGAACTAGCTATAATTCAAAATTCGACTTTGTTCCAGGCGAAAAATTAATCGTGTATGACGATTTTAGTCAAGACGCGGTAGGTGATTTTCCAGGTCTTTGGTTTACGAATGGTTCTGGGGAGGTGGTTACCATAGATGGTTTTGAAGGCAAATGGTTAATGCTCAAGGACAATTCCAAATATTTTATGGACAAACTTTTAACCCTTCCTGAAAACTACACTATTCAGTTCGATCTTATGTGTTCCATGCCATTTGAATGGGGTAGTTCACAACTATATTTTAGGCTTAAAGATGTTATAGATATTGATCGGTACAGGGAAGGGAGAAATGGTGGCGAAATGACCGATAGCAATTTCCGTAATGATCATTTTACCATAGACTTCCACCCGGGGCTTGACAACGGGAGTACCAAAGCTTATGGTCATTACACTGGTTTTAATCAAAAAGGTAACCTCTCCTATGAACAAAATTTTATTCCGGTAAAGGGTAAAAATCTAATTAAAGTATCACTTTGGAGACAAAAGGAACGTCTGAGGATGTACGTGAACGAGAACAAGATGCTTGATTTACCCAAAATATTTCCTGCAGACTTACGAACAACAGTTATGACGTGGGAAGTTAATACGTTAAATGAAAGCAACTATTTTATTGGTAACATTAGAATTGCAGCAGGAAATCCTGACACCCGTAACAAACTCTTAACAGAAGGGAAATTGGTCACCAACGGAATTCATTTTGCGGTCAATTCAGATCAAATAAAATCCGAATCGTATGGCGTACTAAAGGAAATTGCGGGTGTATTAAAAGAAAGTAGTGCTGTTAAAGTGATGATTGTTGGTCACACCGACAGTGACGGTGATGAAGCAGGTAATTTAGAACTATCAAAAAAGCGTGCCGCCGCTGTAAAAAAGGTGTTGGCTTCTGATTTTGGCGTTGAAGCTGATAGAATGGAGATTGACGGTAAGGGTGAATCAATGCCCGAGGTTGCGAATAGCGATGCCATAAGCAAGGCCAAAAATAGGCGGGTTGAATTTATAAAGACCAATTGACTTGACTAGTTGAAGGGTCACATAAAAATAGCGGGGATTACCCGCTGTTTTCTTTTAAAGTTTATGGGATAGTAACTAAATCGAATAATAGGTGAAATAAATTCGGTTCGATAAAAGGACCGTTTTACAGGCCTTATTTACAAAGTTGTCTGTCCCTATCCCAGAGTGGCCCGAACGCGGTCTCTTTTAGTAGTTTCGGTAATTCCCATTAAGGGAAACCTATCAGACCACGCTGGAGTGGGGGTCACGCCCGTATTCCTTCCTTTCCCATAAAACGTTCTTTTTAACAGAACAGTAGAAAACATCCACAACATAGAAAGCTAATCAGAGCCTAAAAGCTATAACTGTCTTGTCGGCACAGTTTGCATCAATCGATATTCATGAGCCACCTTCTTTTAGAATACTAAGGTCTTTTTTAAGAATAGGATAGTCCCTTTGAGGCAACGATCGTTTATTTGATTTTAGATTGACTTATTATTTTCTATTGGAGAAAATTATTGTTTTCTTGAAGGTTTTTGCCCCTATCTTTATGGCTGAATCAAGGCTATACATCCTTGTTGATTCATTCCGGCAATCATAACTTCAGTCACATCACATTTCCAAAAAATGAATGAATTAATCGAATTGATACTTCACACCGATGATGCCTTAATGGCCTTGGTCGCTGAAAACGTAAGCAAAGCATACTTTATACTTTTCCTGATCATTATGCTGGAAACGGGATTGATTTTTTTCCCTTTTCTGCCTGGCGATGGACTTTTGTTTTCGGCCGGAGTCATCACCGCGACTACCGAAATGGAGATTGCAGTTCTGCTGCCACTTTTGATCACTGCCGCAATTGCCGGAAACCTTTTGAACTATTATGTTGGATTGTCATTGGGAGCGGGTTTAAGGACAAGTAAAAATTCCATCGTCCAAAAATTCTTGGGGAAATATCTGCCCACAGCCGAAAAATATTACCAAAAACACGGTAGCCAAGCAGTGATCATAGGACGTTTTTTCCCCATCATCAGAACCTATATTCCGTTCGTAGCCGGTTTGGCCAAGATGAAACGAAACTTGTTCTTTAAATATACTATAATCGGCGCCGTTTCGTGGATTTCGTTGTTTCTCCTGACCGGTTTCTTTTTGGGCGAAATAATGTGGATCAAAGAAAATTATGGATTGATTTTTTTAATGCTCATTGTAGTTTCTTTAATGCCATTTGTTTGGGCCATGTTTCGCAGAATAGTTCTTAAAAAATAGATCATCGGGGCACTTCACCTATCAACAGAAAGTTTAAATAACCCCATTTTGTTTTCAATTGTTCAATTTCCTGGAATGGACATCTATTATTTCAAATCATTTTATAGGCGATATGCAATCGCGCCGAATTTACTTCTCAAAATGGCAAGTTCTATAAATTGGCCAATTTAGGATACGAATTTACAAGAGTATGAAGCTTTCTCTATTTGTCTCATTCTTGGTCTCCTTTTAGTAGTATCGTTCATTCACATTTCATGGGACACCATAAGGATACCCTGTAGGCGAGAGGGTCACGCCCGAATTTTTAGCTTGCCAAATCCTTTTATCAATGAATTTGAACAAAATATTTTGTAGAAGTGCTTACTAGGTCTAGCACCTATGACAAATATCATGGCATGTTTTGTTTCCCGCCTTTACATTTATTGGCATGTTGCGTCACCATTTCTGAATAGGCCAGCATTCAGTTTTTGCAACCATAAACGGAACTTGACCTTGGTGCGGCCGAACGCAATAAAAAGTTGATTGTTGGATTTATACCTTACTTTTCAATAATGCCTGAAGGATTCGATATATGGAAGTTGTTGGCTGGATTGGGAATTTTTCTATTCGGAATGTTCTTGATGGAAGAATCGATCAAAAAACTTTCCGGCAGATCGTTCAAACGTCTCATAAGGGAATACACCACGGGAAAGATCAAATCGATCTTCGCTGGCATTTTTGCCACCTCAATATTACAGAGTAGTTCGGCGGTTTCACTTATGATTTTGGCATTCGTGGGTGCAGGAATCATGACCATGGAAAATGCCATCGGGGTAATACTCGGTTCCAATATAGGGACCACTATTACCGCTTGGATCGTCGCCACGCTTGGGTTTAAATTCAGCATCGAGAGCTTTGCGCTGCCGATGATAGGCAGTGGTGGTCTCGGTCTTATATTTCTGGGGAATTCTGAAAAATATGCGAACATAAGCAAACTTGTTGTTGGCTTCGGCTTTCTTTTTATGGGGCTTGACTATATGAAAGTGAGCATGGAAGTTTTTACGAGTACACTCGATATCAACTCAATCCCTGATTACGGTATTATTTTTTATCTGGTGATTGGGATATTGCTGACGGCAATAATGCAGTCAAGTTCCGCTACCATAGCGATAGTGCTTACCGCCCTGAATTTGGAAATATTGAGTTTCAATACTGCGGCGGCCATGGTTATTGGCGCGAATGTCGGCACTACGGCCACGATTCTGCTTGGGGCCATAGGTGCCATTCAAGTTAAAAAAAGAGTTGCGTTCAGTCACTTGGTATTCAATCTGGTTACCGCATTGGTTGCACTTTTGCTGATGCCTGCCCTGATATATGTTGTAATTCAAATCGTTGATATTAAAAATGATGCCGTGATAGGTCTGGCATTGTTCCATACCATTTTCAACTTACTGGGCGTACTGATATTTTTTCCTTTTATCCCCGTTTTGGCCAGGGTACTGATCAAAATATTTCCAGACAAAAAAACGGAAGTCACTTTGTTCATAAACAATACGACCCCCGAGATTGCCGAGGCCGCAATTTCGGCCATGAAAAAGGAGACCCTGCATCTGGTTAGAAATGTGCTTCATTTTAACCTGAGTGTCTTACGTATCGATGAAAAACTTGTCTTTTCCCAATACGATTACAGCGGTCCGGAAACAAAGCACTCCAAGGTAACGGAAGAAGATAGGTATGATAACTTAAAATTGCTCCAGGCCGAGATTTTTACTTTCTCGGCTGGCATACAATCCTACGAACTGTCAGAAACGGAATCCCAGGCTCTCAATCGTTATCAACATGGGGCAAGAATGGCCTTACATTCCGCAAAAACGTTAAAAGATGTAAAACATAATTTTGATGAGTTCGAAAATTCCGATAGCAATTTTTTGAATGAACAGTACACGCATTTTAGAAAACGTTTGATCGAAACCTATCTAAAAATAGATAAGCTGATCATGGAGGAAACAAAAAAGGATAAAACAAAATCAATCCTGAAGATTTTGAAAAACCTCAAGGAAGAGGATCAAGATTTTTTACGGCTAACCACCCAGGCCATCAACAGCAAACGGTTGCAGGACATTGAGGTGTCTACCGCAATTTTGGTAAATAGGGCTTTCCTTCAATCCTGCAAGCAGATATTGTTTGCCATTCTGGAATTGGTATTGAGCAATGAGGAGACCCAACAATTTGAAGTTGTTCAGGATATTAATGATGAATTGGGTGAAAATCAGTGAATAACTGAACAACGGACATTTTCCTTAATCTTAACAGATGTTGCCATGGTGATAAAAAAATTAGCGGGCCATGGGATACCTGAAAATCGAACAAACCCTGCTGCTGAAAGTAGCACGCCCAAATGCCAATAGGTATAAAGGATCGGTTCAATATACTTGCCATTTCATTAGGTCCCATCCGTGAATTGTACCCTAATAGCTTATTTTAAAGATAGTACCGCCCAGATCATCGCTCACATAAAGTTCCCCATTGGGGCCTTGCGCCAAACCACAGGGGCGATGTTGTAAGGCACCTTTGGGGTCGGCCAGATCGATTCCGGCAAAATCGTCCGCAAAGATCTCCCAATCCCCGATGGGCTTCCCTTCTTTAAACGGTACGAAGGCCACAAAAAACCCCTTTTTGAGTTCTGGCGATTGATTGTGAAAAGCGATGAAGGCCCCATTTTTATATTTTTCCGGGAACATTTTCCCGGTATAGAAGAGCAGGTCGTTCGGCCCCAAATGGGCCGGGAAGGCCATGATGGGGTCCAAGGCATTTTCACCGCCCGATTTTTCCCCGTCCCCGCCGTATTCCGGTGCAACGATTTTCATTTTTTTGAACTGGTCATAGTAGATATAGGGCCAGCCCGCGTCATCGCCTTCGTGCAGTTCATAAAGGGTTTCTGCAGGCAATTCGGCACTTTGCTGGGGGGTATACATTTCGGGGTAAAAATCGGATAGCCCGCCACGCCCGTGAACCGTGGCGAATAAAGTGTTCGTTTCAAAATTCCAAGCCGTACCTACGGCGTTTTTAAGTCCTGTGGCATATCGTGTTCCGTCTGAAAAGCGCTGATTCAGCTGATCGGCCTTGAATTTCCAAATGCCCCCTGCCGAATCCAGTATGGTACAGGGCATCATCCCGGTCTTGGCTACCTCGTCCCTGCAAGCATCGTTCCATGAGCCAATGGTGACATAGAGGTTCTTATCCTTGTCGATCACAAATGACTTTGCATTGTCTTGGCCCATATCGATAAGGCCGTCCACAATGTTTTCCGGATTTTCGGTATCGATCAATACTTCATCTTCATCCAGTTTGTAGCGATAGACCCCGGAGTTGGAAGAGGCATACAAATAGCCGTTCCCAATGGTGATGCCCGTGCCGGGCAGCGCACCGAATTGTTGTTGTTCATCAATGGTGCCATCCTTGTTGCTGTCCTTTAATAATACGATCCCTTTGTCATCCTTGAGCACGGACCTGTTTGCATAGATATCCCCGTTTTTTGAAACGGTGATATGCCGTATGGCCCCCAGGTCTTTGGCCACGATTTCAACGGAAAATCCGTCGGGAACCGCAATGCCCGTTTCATTAATGATGGTTTTGGGTTCATTTTTTGGAGTGTCGGCACATTGGAGAAATACGACCCCCAAAAGGGCCGCCATGGCCATTCGGGTCAAGGGATGTCGGGAAGGAAAGTTTTTCATCGGATGGGTTTGAAAGGTTGGTTTGGAACTCAAGGTACTACATCGATCTTATTAAAATGGGAAAAAGCGTAAAATTGTCAATACATTTTTTGAACAGGACGAGTTCCTCAAAAGACCCCAATAGGTGCACTGCCAAGGTGCCGGGATGGCCATGGGTGCATCCAGCGCCCCTTTTCGGAACCCAATGGATCACTTGATCTTGAGGTATTCCCCGCCGCGAAGCACTTTGTAGCCCTGTCCAGTTTTCTCTGCCTCTTCGATAAATTCGTTGACGTCCGCCGTGTTGAAGGCGAACATATCGTAGTGACAAGGCACGACCAGCTTGGCGCCTATGGCCTTGCCCAATGCCACACTTTCCTTGGCATTCAGGTTGCCCGCCACTTTTCGCGCAGGGTCATCCCCGTTGATGGGCAGTATGGCAACGTCTATTTGATAGGGTTTTAAAAGTGCTGCCATGCCTTCGAACCACAAGGTGTCGCCGCTATGGTATATGGCGTACTCCCCAAATTCGATGACATAGCCCATGAACCTGCAATTTCCCCTGGCATCCCTTTCGATCTCGTTGTGTTTGGCAGGAATTCCGTGGAACAGGAACCCATCGACCGAGCGCGATTGCCCCTCGTTGAGACCTATGGGAAAATAAGAATCGCATTGTACCCGATCTGCCACGAAGGCCCTATTGGCCTCGGGTATGATAAATTGAATTTGCGGATTGCTCTTCAACACGGGCATCAAGGTTTCCGCGTCCAAATGATCGGTATGGTTATGGCTGGAGGTGACCACCGAAATGTTCCTTAACAGTTCGGGCCGCACGACCAACTCGCTCATTCTCACATGTGGTTTTTCGGTCTTCGCATATTTTATCGTCAGGGAATCGGATAGATAGGGATCGATCAAAACCCTTTTGCCGTTCCATTGCAGTAAAAAGCCGCTCTGGCCCAGCCACCAAAGACAAAATCCATCTTTTTTTTCCAAGAGGGCATCCATTTCCGAGATGAGGTCCTCATGCTTCTTTGCGGCTGGGATCAGTTCGCTCATAACGATTCCCTCACTTTTTTGGCCCCGGCGACCATATGGTTCAGTTTCTGCCGTGAGGCCCATCTCGCGGTCTGGCTCAGGCCACAATCGGGGGCAACGGACAATTTTTCTGCAGGGACGTATTTGAGGCATCTTTGGATGCGTTCCACCACATCGGCTACAGTTTCGATATAGTAGTTTTTTACGTCGATGATGCCCACGGCGACGTTCATTTTTTCGGCAAAGGGCGCCAGCAGTGCTATTTCGGAAAACTCACGGTTGGCCATCTCAATATGGATTTCGTTCACGTCCATATCCAGAAAATCGGGCAGCATCGGCTTGATGCTGCGATAGCCCACCGGCCTTCCCTTAAAATTTCCGAAACAGAGGTGGGTGCTCAGGTTGCATTGCCCCACGATCGGTTTTACGGTACGGTTAAAAATATCCACAAAACGTTTGGTATCCGATTTATAGGCATAACAGCTCATGGAGGGCTCATCAACGGTAATCTCTTTACAACCGGCAGCCACCAAGGCTTCCAGTTCGTGGGTGATGATCGGCATCAGCGCTTCGGTAATTTCATAACGGTCTTTGTAGGTTGTGTTCGGCAGGAGGCGCCCGCTCAAGGTATACGGCCCTGGGATACTGGCTTTGAGGGTGGGTCCCGTCGGTGCCAATCTCTTCAAGCGCTCAAATTCCTTGACCGCCCCCAGGCCCTTGGGGGCCGACAGGGTACCGATAATGTTGTTCTTTCCACGTTGGTCATGGGCGGGCGGGCCAAATTTCCGGGTATCGGAAGTATTGTTCTCGATGCCCTCTATAAATCCGTAAAAGGAGAGGTTGAAGTCGAGCCGGGTTTGCTCCCCGTCCGTGATGACGTCCAGGCCTGCCGCGGTTTGATCGTGGATGGCCGCGATGACCGCATCTTCAATGGCTTCCTCGATATCGGCCGCCCCGAATTTATCGAGGTTCTGGGATACGAATTCCAACCATCCAGGAAAAGGATAGCTGCCTACAACGGTGGTTCTTATGGGGATGTCATTCATTGCTTTGGTTCATAGGGTCGCCGGCCCAAGAGTTTGCAAGCTATGATCGACTCTTGAAACAGCTTGGACGGTGGTAGCTAATGTAACCAAATTAACTTGTATGTACAAGTAAAAATCCGTACATTTCCAAGCGATCGATGAACTTTGAAAGTTCTTGAACCCTCAATGAAACCTAAGGTGAACAAAAGACGAAAGTACCTTCAGATTCAGGACTATTTCAAAAAAAGGATACAAACCGGAAAATACCCTGTTGACGCTTACTTGCCTTCTGAAAATGAGATTTGCTTACAGTTCGGCACTACCCGGACCACGGTAAGGAAGGCCCTCGATGAGCTCTTGAAGGAGGGCTTTATCGAAAAGGAACACGGAAAGGGGAGCAGGGTTCTCGAACGGAGGAAGTCGTTGGGCCTGTTGACCGTCAAAGGGTTTTCGGAAGTAACCGATTACCAGGTCAAGACCGTGGTATTGCAGGAACCCAAAATCGGGGAATGGGATGCCCTGATATCCTTTCCCTTGACCGCTGCGGAAAGAAATGCGCCCTGCGTTTACTTTCAACGGGTACGTTATTTGGAGGAGCGTCCCATCGTTTTGGAACACAACTGGTATTCACAAAATGCCCTGGAACCACTTCGGTCCGATGATTTTGTCGACGGCTCCTTTTTTAAGACGCTGAGCCAGGAATACCTGATAGAAATCATGGGCTCGGAGCAAGAATTAAGGGCGGAAGCCGCCAATGGGGAGGTCGCCAGGAATTTGGATATGAAGCAGGGAGATCCGGTACTTCATATCTCCGTTCGTTTCAAGACCAGCAGGCCCGAGCTGAACCTTTACAGTGAAATTTATTGTAAGACCACTACGGTGCCCGTTCGCAACAGTTATTTTCTTTAGGTCGCTTCCCTCATTTTTTCATGGAACGCCATGGATTTCGATTTTCAAAAAAACCATTGTTGTCAACTTGATGGGTCTTATTTCGGTATGCCCACATTTTGGTAAAGCTTTGACAGCAGATGGGCATGTTCGTCATATGCCGATTCGAACAATTGCGCTGCGCGCTGCTCCCCAATTATTTTACCACTGCTGAGCACTTTGGGCGATTTTCCGTTTTGATGCAGGATTTGTGCGATTTCTGCCTTGAGGCAATTGATCAACAGTACCCCGCCCAAAGTGGATCCAGGGGCAACGGGCGTATCCAGGCCATCGACATAGAGCATGGCGTCTCCCAAAGGGGCACCGGTATCCAGCACGTAATCGGCGAAGTCGTTCAGTTTTTTTCCATCGGTCTTTTTTGAGGTGGAGCCTTCCAAATGAAGGCTGCTGACCAAGGCCACAACTTTTACCTTGCGTTTTTGGAATTCCTCGGCCATTTCTATGGGCACCACATTGCATCCGCTCGATGAGATGATGAGGGCCGAGTCCTCCGGGCTGGTATCAAAATTCCGGAGTATCCTTTGGGCCAGGCCCGACACGTTTTCAAGGAACATCGCTTGCCTTTGCCCATTGGCGCCCACCACCTGATTATGGAAGGTCAGGGACAGTTCCACGATGGGATTGAATCCTGGGAAGGATCCGTACCGCGGCCACATTTCCTCTACCATCATCCTGCTATGGCCCGATCCGAAGAGGTGTACCATTCGCCCCTTCAAGATCGATCGGGCAAAAAGCTGGGCGACCTGCTGTATGGTGTTTTGCTGCTTTTCAACCACCGAAATGATTTCCCTGCCCTTTTCCAAATATTGATTCGTTAAACTCATTTTCCCTTTTTATTTTGTATTGATTTGGCAAAATAGGCCGCCCCTATGGCACCTGAATAATTGCCGTGTTTCGCCTCCGAGACCATCACCTGGCTGCCGCCGGTCCGCCATTCGTAAAGCGCCATGAATTCTGCCAAGGGCTGCATCAAGGCATCGCCCGCCCCTGCGGAAATACCGCCGCCCAGGACGATGACTTCGGGGGCAAGGATGTTGTTCAAGGAGGCAAGGGCGGTGGCCAATTTTTGTACCGAGGACAACCACCAATGGGTAGCGAGTTGGTCTCCATTGCGGTAGGCGGTGACCAAACTGTCGGTGCTTTCGTAGCGGCCATGGGTCCTTTCGGAAACGGAGAAATTTCCAAAAGCCTGCTCAAGACTTCCCGGCATGTTCGTCATGGTAGGGGGCCCGGCATGGTCAACGGTCATATGACCGACGTGGCCGGCACGCTGTAGATGGCCCTGAAATAGTTTTCCGTCAATGATGATGCCCCCGCCCACGCCCGTACCGAGGGTCAGCATCAACATATTTTTTATTCCCTTCGCCTTGTAATATGATTCAAATTCAGCCATACAAGCCGCATGGCCATCATTTAGAACAACGATTTCCCTTTGAAGTTCTTCCGACCAGTCGAAATTTTCAATACCCGATAAACGCTCCGGCATGTTGATGATCATCCTGTTTTGAGGGTCGACCAATCCCGGTGCGGAAATTCCACAAGGCAGCAAATTTGGATTTCCATCGGCCCAGGTTATGGTCTTTTCGGCAATCAGGGAAAGGATTTTCTTTTTCCATATTTGGTTTGCAGCGTCTTTATCTTCAGTGGAAATTTGACCGCTTTCCAAAATTGTCCCTGCTTCATTAAGAACCACCGTCTTGATTTTTGTACCCCCGATGTCGATGCCCAAATAATGTTTTTCCATGGCTTCCAGACTTATCGGTATTGTCCTTCGCTTACCGTCCAGCCCCCATCGACCGCAAGCACCTGGCCCGTAATAAATTGGGAAGAAGGGCTCAAGAACATGAGCACGGCATTATTGATGTCTTCGGAAATGCCTGGACGGCCACCGTCCAAAGGTTGTTTAGTCGTAAGGAATTTAATGATTTCCTTGTCTTCAACGGCCCTTTTTGCCATCGGGGTGGCAAAGAGCCCAGGGGCAATAACGTTTACCCGGATATTTTCCGGTGCATAATAAGAAGCGATGGATGTTGAGAAACCGATGATGGCCGATTTGGCGGCCGCATAGGCATGGGTTACAAAATGATGGGGAGAAGGGGAGTAGCCCAATACCGATCCCATATTTAAAATCACGCCCGGTTTTTTGTGGCTCAGGAAGTAGTTGACCATGGCCCTGTTGGAGAGCATGAGGGAAGTCAGATTGAGTTCCATGGTCTTGTTCCACCCCTCCAAGGTGATTTGGTCTAGTGGGCCATCCCCGAATTTGCGTCCACTCCCGCCCGCAACGTGAAACAGCCCGGTGATGGTATTGAAGCGATCATGGGCCAGATTTATGGCCTTTTCCATGCTTTCCGGATCGGTGGCATCCCCGTTCATGGCAAGATTTCCCTCACCCAGCAGTTGCTTGGCTTTGTCACAACTGTCTTTGTTCCGACCCACGACCAGCACTTTTGCACCTTGGTTTACTAGTGCCAAGGCCGCGGCGAGGCCCATACCGGTGGTACCGCCCATGATGATGTATACCGTATTTTTGAAATTCATTGCTCGGGATTAAATACTGGTAACGCGTTGAATGACATTACCGGTTGCTTTGTGCTTTAAAATGAGTTTAATGTCCCCATTGGGCAATACTTCTTGCTTGATCAGGTAATGGTCATCATCGTGGGACTTCCATTTTTTCATGCTTTCTTCGGGTACATCGCCCCTCCAATCTTCCAGAACCACGGGTTCCCAAACTTTGGTCTCCGCCGATTTGAAGGCTGCATCCAAAATGGCATTGACGACATAGCCATCATAAAATGTTTCCAGGGGATCCCTGTTTTCCTCAATGGCGTTGAACATATCGGTGAACATATGGGGATAGCCCAGTTCATGGGCTTCATCGCCCACGGGGAACAGCCATCCGGTCGACGATTCTGCCTTCTCGGCCACATAGCCCTCGCCCCCCTTGCCAGTGGTGAACATTTCAAATCCGGTGCGCAAAAAACTGTTCACCCAAATGGTGCCTTCGGTACCCATGACCTCGTCGCGTAGGTCCATTCCGCCACGAAAGGTCCAGCTCACCTCGAACTGGCCAATGGCCCCGTTGGCGTATTTTACCAACCCGATGGCATGGTCTTCGGCATCGATGGGATGCACTTGGGTATCTGCCCAGCACATTACTTCCAGTGGTTTTACGTTTTTCCCGATGAAGTTCCGACTGATTTCCACACAATGACAGCCCAAATCGATGATGGCTCCCCCACCGGACCTTTCTTTGTCCCAGAACCAGTCGCTATGGGGCCCGGGATGGGTCTCCCGAGATTTCGCCCAAAGCACTTGGCCAATATCGCCCCTTTTCACGCTCTGCATCGACTTCAGGAACTTTGGGGTGTAGCACAGATCTTCCAGATATCCCCCGAAAATTCCCGCTGCTTCCACCAGGTCGAGCATGCGCTTGGCCTCGGCGGCATTGCGCCCCAAGGGCTTGGTGCAGATGACGTGTTTTTTGGCCTTGGCACAGGCCCGGACCGCAGGTTCATGAAGATCGTTCGGCAACGAGATCAGCACCACATCAACCTCAGGATGGGCGATGGCCTCTTCCATGGATGTGGTAAAATGTGCCAGCCCATAATCGTCGGCAAATCTTTTGGCATTTTTTTCATTGCGCGAATAAACCATGACCACTTGATCTTTTCGTCTTTGCGCGTGCAGCGATTCGGCATAAAAGCGGGCGATAAAACCCGAGCCCAACATGGCTATTTTCATAGGAAAAACGGTATTTGATTTTAAATAGAAAGAACGGGTTTTTAGAGTGTTTGGTTCCCGTTTCAGGATGTTATTCCCGAAAGGGTAAACTAAAGATAGACCTTTATACTTGTACGTACAAGTAGGAGAGGGAAAAAGTGAAAAAATCATCGGCTTACACTGCAACACTGTCGCATTGGGTAAAACTGGGATTGGCTTGTTGGACATTGCGCCTACCGTAGACTTTTGATCGATTCGAAAAGGCTTAAGTGCCCGAAGTAGGCAAAACGGGCATCGAAATATTGAAAAAGGGCGTTATTTTAATTGATATATAGTCCGGTTGTTCGATTAATTGATGAAAACGCTGCGTGGCTTGGTTCATTTTTGCTATATTTAAGAGAACGTTAACAGGTAAATTCGCCCTGAAATGGCTGGACACGCTATAGAAATAATACTAAGTAGGCAGTTGGCGGATTGCTTATCGGTACCGGTTTTTATAGTCGATCCCCAGGGTACGTTGTTGTTTTATAACGCTCCGGCCGAAGGGATACTTGGACAAAAATTTCAAGACACGGGAGCGATGCCCGTGGGAGAATGGGGCACAAACTTTTTCCCCCATGATGGGGAAGGCAACCCTATCCCCCCATCCGAACTTCCATTGGTACAAACCATCGATACCAAAGCACCGGCACACAAGACATTTTGGATCAACAGCCTTTCGGGCAAATCAACCAAGATATCGGTGACCTCTATCCCCATTATAGGGCGATCAATGGAATTTTCTGGGGCAATGGCTATTTTTTGGGACAATGAAAAGACCCTATGAAGGTAAAGCTGCATGGTACACGAGGCGCATATCCTACCTCTTCCGTCACCAACCAAAAGTATGGCGGTAATACCGCATGCATTGAAATCATAGCGGAAAATGATCGTTTGATCGTAGATGCGGGCACCGGCCTTTTGGGAATTGATTTTGACACCTATTATAAAGCCGATCGGATCGACATCTTATTGACCCATCTGCACATGGATCATATACAGGGCCTGGCATTTTGCAAACCTATGTTCAACCCCAATATGGAAGTGCATATTTGGGGTCCGGGCGGTAGTCCCGAATCGCTGCAAGCTCGATTGAACCGTTTTTTATCGCCTCCACTTTTTCCAATTCCAATGAGGGACATTCCGTCGAAGTTGAGCATCCACGAATTGCCGAACAGCCCTTTTACAATAGGAAGTTTTACCATTACCTCCGAATATATCAGCCATCCCGGACCAACTGTGGGATTTAGGATCCAATCAGGTTCCAAGGTCGTTACCTACCTGCCCGACCATGAGCCCATCATCGGGAAATCGCACTTATTTCCCGAAGACGATTGGGTTTCGGGATTTGAGCTGGCCTATCGATCCGACCTTTTGATCCATGATTCCCAATATAGCAAGAAAGAATATAAGAACAAGGTAGGTTGGGGGCACAGTTCGTTGAATATTGCCGCTGAGTTCTGTTCAAGAACCGAAGCCAAACGGTTGCTGATGTTCCACCACGACCCGGGGCATACCGATGACGAAAGAACACAGATGTTCGAAAAATTCATGAAAAACAACCCCTATGATTTTCCGATTGAACTGGCGGTACAAGGTCAGGAAATAGAGGTTTAACGGGAAGCATGGCAACGCTGTGCCATAGCATTAAAAAAATGGTTTAAGGCAAGGGCCTCACCATGATGTCCTTATAGAAAACCACACTGCCCGGGTCATGGCCCTGTAATGCAAAGGTGCCCGATGTCAGGATTCTTTGGGCACTGCCTTCATCCCTTTTGGGGTGCTCGGGTTCGGTATAGTCAACCACCACAATGTCATTGATCTTTATGATGATGCGCTTGCCTTCTACCTTGATGTATTCGGTATACCATTCATTATCGGCGGCATAGTTCTCAATGACATCCTGAATGGCATATAAACTGCCCGTGCGGCGCCAGTCGGTATGTGAATTGTTCACCTGAACCTCATAGCCTACCGCAGGCCAACTTTTTTCCTGATATCGTGTATGGATATAAATACCGGAATTGGCGTTGGGCCGGGTCATCACGGTCGCCTTGAACTCAAAGTTTTTAAAATCGTGGTTTTCGACCGCTCCGGTGTAGAACAAATGGGCCACGGGACCGGCAACTTTGATGCTGCCATCCTCGATCGAAAACGTAGATGCATTTTCACCTACCTTCCAACCCTCCAAATTTTTGCCATTGAAGAGCGATATCCAGGCCTGTTCATCTGACTTTATTGTTTCCTGGGCGTAGGCCGAACTCATATATCCTAAAAAAAGGGTCAAAACCATGATGTAGCTAAAATATCGTTTCATTGGGAAAAAGTTTACGGTTGCCCCTACAAAGTACAAAAATAAATCACTGAGCCTATTAAATTTGGGCTAATTTGAGGCGCAGAAACGATACCGCAAAAAACAACCGATGGGTTCAATTCTTCAAAAATATTTGGCCGCCCATGTTATGTTGGCCGAATCGGGCTGGTTGGTTGTTATGTTAACCCGATTTGGCATAACGGATGTTTCCATCGTATTGGGATCGTAATACCCTTCGTGTTGATAGGAAATTAAACTTTCCAACTCATATTTTATCCAATTGAAGCCTTTGGCCAAGGATAGATCAAATTGATATTCTGAAACCAACTCTTCAGTACCCGTATTTAAGGTAGCCATGCATGTCGCGCCAAAGACCAGATCCATTTCGGTTTCTACAAAGACGAGTTGAAAAAAGGAAGCTTTGACGGGTTCGTTGGACAGGGGATCATCGACCCATGGCACCAAGGCTTCTTCGGAAACCGGCATCAGCACCCCTGCATATGGGTTGTCCTTTGTCTGTAAAGCGATAGGACCTGCATAGATGACCTTCACATCGTTCATGCCCAGCGGGTCGTCACATTTAAAGTAAAGGGAACTATTGAGGTCGGTCATTGCCATTTCCTTGATTTCGGCAGGGATGTCGGTTTCCAGTTTGGTAGGTGTTTGAAGAAACAATTCACCAGAATCGGAAACCCTTCCAATCTTTAAAGGGTATTCCATACCGAAGGGAAAAACCACCACATTTGCTTCGCCAAGGGCATAGTCTTTAAGTTGGGAAACAGCCTGGGCAAAACTAGTTTGCCCAACGATCATCAATATCAATAAAAGAATTTTTTTCATAAATGTAAGTTTATAATTTAATGCTTGAAGGTAGCAGTTTTTAACAGTTAAATTTGAAAAATCACAATAAATTCATTCAGCAGCAATCAATTCATTTTTTGGGCATAATTAGTTGGCCCAAGGTCAATGGCAAAATTCTTTTGATTATCTTTTAACTTAGAATGTAGCCTGTTGGGTTACAAGTCACTCAAGCTATTTCACGGATGATGCGATTGGTACAACTGCAGCATAAATCCCATGGCCGCCGGGTCGCATGGGTAGGAGAGCCCCATTTGAGGCTGCTTTCCGATTTTGATTCCTTATGGACATTGGCAGAAAGGGCCATTGACAATGGCGGTGCCATCGAACCTATGGTTTTGAGCAACCTGTCCGAGACCGAAATAAATTATGACGAAGTCTATCAGGGGCTATCCGACTGGCAACTCCTGCCCTCATTCGACCATCCCCAGGACTCCTGCAAATTGATGCTCAGCGGTACGGGTTTGACGCATAAGGCCAGCGCCGAGAACCGCCAAAAAATGCACGAAGCAGCGCAGGAAGTCGGACTTACAGACAGCATGAAGATATACCTATGGGGCGTGGAAGGCGGCCATCCCGAAAATGGAAGCATCGGGATTCAGCCCGAATGGTTCTATAAAGGGAACGGGTCGGTATTAAGGGCCCATGGCGCTGATTTGGAAATACCGCCCTATGGCAATGATGGGGGGGAAGAGCCCGAATTGGCAGGGGTATATCTCAATGATCGGAACGGTAAGCCCTGGCGTATCGGTTTTACCACGGCCAACGAGTTTTCCGACCATATCATGGAGCGAAAGAATTATCTGTACCTGGCACCTTCCAAAATAAGGAACTGCGCCATTGGGCCCGAATTGGTGGTCACCTCCAAATTTGAGGATATCCATGGGGAAGTCCGCATTGTTAGAAAAAATGCCACCTTATGGAAAAAGGCCATCCATACCGGGGAAAGGAACATGGCGCACAGTCTGGCCAACCTGGAATACCATCATTTCAAATATGCCAACCATCGTTTGCCCGGGCAGGGGCATGTACATTTCTTTGGCGCCGATGCCTTCAGTTTCGGTGCAGGCATCGAACTTCAAGAAAATGATGTGATGCAAATAAATTGGGAAGGCATGGGCAGGCCATTGCGCAATGTGCTCGTCAAATCAAAAAAGCATGAAAATCCAATAGGAATCGGCATTATGGGTTAGTTTCCAAATCGCTTTGCTTGCTGACCGATCACACCAGATGATTGGGGAAGTCCTTTACCGTCCCACAACACAGTTGTTCCATCACCTGTTGCAGTTGCACTTTCATCAAACTGATGGTATGTTCGCCACCTTTGGCGCCAAGTGCGGCCACCCCGTACATGAACGACCTTCCCATAAAAGTAAATTCGGCGCCGCTGGCCAGCGCCCTAGCGATATCCGGTCCCGACCGCAAGCCGCTATCCATCATCACCTTGATTTTTTTGCCGTAGGCTTCCGCAATGGAGGTCATGGGTTTGATGGTCGAGGTGCCCGCATCGAGCTGCCTGCCCCCATGGTTCGAAACGATGATGCCATCAAGGCCCAGTTGTATGGCCCGTTCGGCATCTTCCATGCTGGCCACGCCCTTTAGAACAATTTTACCCTTCCATAGGTCCCTTATCGGCTTGATCTTTTCTTCATTCAGCCTTCCGGAAAAGGTTTGATCCATAAACTTACCAAGTTGGCCCATGTCGAGTCCCTTGGGCATGTATGGCTTCAGGTTTGCAAAATTGGGTTGCCCATGTTTTAGGGTCTGCAAGGCCCATTGTGGCCTGCCCAATATTTGTAGGATGTTGTTGAATGTCATTCTGGGCGGCATCGACAGGCCGTTTCGGATGTCCCTGGGCCTGAATCCAAATGTAGGCACGTCGCACAACAATACCAGTACCGGACATTCCGCTGCCTGAGCCCTTTTGAGGATGTCGTCCCTTAGGGAATTTTCGGCAGGGTGGTATAATTGGAACCAAGCCCTTCCCTCGGTAAGCTCACTGGCTCTTTCTATACTGGTGGTGGTCACCGTACTGAGCACGAAGGGTATATTGTGTTCAAAAGCCGCCTTGGCCAGGATTTCTCCCGAATTGGGCCACATAAGGCCTTGGAGTCCCACAGGGGCTATCCCAAATGGGGCATCGTAAACATGGCCGAAAAGATCGGTCCGCATACTCGAACCATGGTGTTGGGTGAGGTATTGCGGCCGAAGCTCCACTTCCCGAATGTCGGAGGTATTCCGCAGCAGGTTCACATCTTCGTTACAGCCCCCGTCGAGGTACTCAAAAGCGAATTTGGGAATGCGTGCTGCCGCGCGTTTTCTAAGGTCATCTACCGAAGGGTAATTGGGATTGTAGTGAAGCTGCATAGGTTCCAATGCTGTTAACCCTATCCTTCCCACAATGTGTCCTTATCGACTCTGAACCCTTATGAAAAGAATTTGGGATTACTTGATCAAGTAATCCCAAATATAGGGCAAATCTGTTGATTGTATAATCACCTGGGGCAATTTCACCGGCATAACTAAGGAAGTATCGGTGAACGTGGCACCCTCAATCCTTGATAATGGCTTTGGCCTTGTCTTTTAATTTCCCGATCAATGATTTCTTGGCTTTCGCAGGTTGCACCACATCGGTTTCATTGTCGGCCGGCGTGGTGGTTTCGGGCGATGAAGTATCTTCGTCCCCGCTGCTGGCCGTCACTGCGGGACTGGTTGTACGCAGCTTGTTTTTTGGCATCTTCGTCGGTCGGTACTGTAGTTTTAGTACTGGAGATGATCTCCCCTTTCAGCCACTCTTTTGCGAAATCTGTCACTATTTGATTCACTTCCTTACCCGCTCTGAAATATGCTTTCCATTCCGGGCTCTTTTTTTCATAAGCGGGATTGGTGAACTTTCGGATTTTATAATTATCCGGTTCGGTGAGTGTCGCATTGAAATCTACGGTGGCAACAAGGGCCAAATAGGTTTCCAATCTTTTCTTAACGAGGATTTTTGGATCTTCAGGATAGGTTTTTTCCCAGAGTTCCTTTCCCGGAAATGGCTTTTTGGAAGCCTCCAGAATAGAATCGAGATGTCGTTTGTCACGCGCCATAAGTTCTTTTTGCTCCCCTACATATTTGGTATCGTTGGGATAGTTTTTGATGTTCGTTTCATAGATGGTGAGATTCCATCTTAGGGTGGTAACACCATTGCCGTAACCGTTCACTTTTATTGGTAGGGCATCTTCCTTCGCATTCTTATAGTCCTGGAGAAACTTCTCACTGTTCACATAATTTTTGACATACTCGCAAAGTTCCTTGGCCGCAGCGGTCTTATCGCCGGAAATGACAGCAGGAAGCATTTTGGCATAGGGCACCCTGAAAGGCGGAGAACTGGAATAATCATCCATGGGCCCCGTTTCGTGCCTACCTACGATATTGGCCAATATGGCACTTTGTGCATTTTTGTGATCCATGCCCAGTCGCTCAATGATGCTGTCTGCCAGGGAATAGGCCGACATACAGAGCAGGGCGACGGAAAAAAGAATAATGGAGTGTTTTGTTTTCATAAGGTTCAATTTTAATGATCGTCCACAAAGTTTACCTAAGGTTCCATGATGTAGAGGCCAACAGGACTTTGTTACCCAAAAGTCAGTATTAAAACCCAACTGTACAATCCCCTAAAAAAGGGATATTTGGGGTCGACTCAAAAATCATGGAAAAAGGGGATTGGAAGATGCCCAAGAGATACTACTTTTATTATGTTCAAAGCGCTGGCTATGCGGATTTCTATTTCATCGTGGAGATTGGTTGTTCTGTCCCTTGTATTTATGGGCCTTTTTCCGGTAGCCCAGGCCCAGACATTGGAACTGGACAGCCTAAGGGCGGTGATTCGGGGAACTCCCGATGACACCAATAGGGTAAAACGATATTACGCATATGGTGATGCCTTGGCTCCGGTATTGCCCGATTCCGCGCTTTGGTACTACGATCTGGCCAAGAAACGTGCGGTGGCCCTGGACCATGACGTGGGCATTGCGGCCTATGCAAGCCACGCCATTGTGATCCTCAACAATCAAGGCAGATTCAGGGAAGCCTTGGAAATCAGCAAGGAAGCCTTGGAACGCTATCTGGCCATGGGGCCGGAGCGTGAAATTGCGATCGCCTATATCAATGTAGGCAGTGAATGGCAATACCTGTCCGATTTTCAGTCGGCCGCGGATAATTATCTAAAGGCCATGAAGATTGCGGAAACGGTCGGGGACCAAAGGCTGCAGCGCGTAACCAACAACAATCTGGCTTCCATCTTCATCAGCCTCAATGAATATAAAAAGGGCAAGCAATTTGCCGAGAAATCTTTGGTCATGGCCAAAGCTTTGAACGATCCTTATTCCATCGCATCATCGACATACAATATCGCCACTGCGGAACTGTACTTGAAGGAGTATGATATGGCATTGGCCCATTTTACCGACATCGGGACTATGGGCAGGAAATCACAAGACTTTATCCTGATCTTGGATGGCTGGCTGGGAACTGCGGATGTCTACAATGCCCAAAACGAAACGGAACGGGCCATGGTTTATTATGATAGCGTGATAGGCCTATCGAAACGGAAAAAGGCGCCTGAATACGAAATGTATGCTTATATGGGCCTTTCCGAGCTCCAAGACAAAAGCGCAAAGTACAGGGAGGCCGAACAATATGCTTTAAAGGGTATTGCGCTCGCAAAAAGTTTGGGGTCCAAGTTTGAATTGAAGGATCTGTTCAAACGGATGGCCGAAGTGGCGGAAAAGTCCGGTGAATACCAAAAAGCCTTGGTTTACCGCAAGGAGTTTGAAGTCCTGAACGATTCCATCATAGGAGAAAACAGCCGGGCGAACATTAACTTGTTGGAAGCCAAGTTCGAATCCGAGAAAAAGGAATCGAGAATAATCAAGTTGGAAACGGCTCAGAAAATCCAGGATCTGTCATTGCAACAAAAAAATACCCTCAACGCGGTATTGATTGGCGCCACTGCGGTGGTGCTGCTGTTGAGCCTGCTTTTTTATAGGAACTACAGGCACAAACAAAGACTGCAGCAGCAGCGCATTGGGGAGCTGGAAAAGGAAAAACAATTGATGGCCACCGAAGCGATCTTGAAGGGCGAGGAACGCGAACGGGTGCGGCTGGCAAAGGACCTGCACGACGGTTTGGGCGGGATGCTCTCGGGCATCAAATATTCCTTTCAACATGTGAAGGGGAACCAGATCATGACCCCGGAAAGCCAAATGAGCTTTGACCGTGGTATGGATATGCTCGACAGTTCCATCATGGAAATGAGGCGGGTCGCCCATAATATGATGCCCGAATCTTTGGTGAAGTTCGGTCTCGATAGTGCGCTAAAGGATTTTTGTAACGAAATAACAAAAAGCGGTGCCCTTGTGGTCAACTACCAGTCATTTCGACTCGAAGACATGGCATTGGAGCAGACCAATGCCATCAACATCTACCGCATTGTACAGGAACTGATCAACAATACCTTGAAGCATGCCTCTGCGAAAAGAGCCATTGTGCAGCTGAGCTATACTGGGGATCTTTTAAGTTTAACGGTGGAAGATGATGGGCGGGGGTTCAATACCGATCTGATCCATAACAGTTCGGGAATGGGTTGGCGCAATATTGAACACCGAATCGAATTTTTAAAGGGAAAACTGGATATCAACTCACAAAAAGATAAAGGCACTTCGGTGCATATCGAATTCAAGATTTAGATGAAGACCAAAGTATTTATTGTTGATGACCATTATATGATCGTGGAAGGGATAAGATCATTGCTACAGGATGCCGAAGGTATCGAATGGATGGGTCATGCCATGACCGCCTCCTCCTGTATGGCTTTTTTGACCCTGAACCGTCCTGATGTCATTCTCATGGATATCAACCTCCCCGATAAGAGCGGCATCGACCTTTGCAAGGAGGTGAAAGATCGCTATCCGGATATCAGTATTGTGGGACTCAGTTCGCACAACCAACTGAGCTTCATCAAGAAAATAATGGATTTTGGCGCATCTGGATATGTGCTGAAGAATGCCACACAGGACGAACTGGTCATGGCCATTGAAACGGTGACCCAAGGCGAGATTTATTTGAGCGATGAGGCCAGTGCGACCATTGAAAACCAAAACATCACCAAAACACCGATCATTACCAGGAGGGAGAAAGAAGTGTTGCTCTTGATCTCCGAAGGCTTGACCAACCATGAAATCGCCGAAAAACTCTTTGTGAGCACCACTACGGTCGATACCCACCGTAAAAACCTTTTGGCCAAGTTCGAGGCCAAAAATACGGCATCGCTCATTCGTTTGGCCACCCAGTCAAACGTTTTTTAACAGTAAGATATTCCCGGCAAAACGGTTCAATTAAATCGGCGTCAGTTTTTGTGCCAACAACTGTTCCATAAAATTTTCTTGGGCCAGGGCCTTCTTGGTGAAGTCAAATAGACTCAGACAGCGATCGAGATTTTGGTTCTCGTAGGCAACCTTGTAATAGATGTTGTTGTTGAGGTAGTCGGTCAAGGCCCTGATTCCGTGCAAAAAAGGCATCAAAACAGCACCGAAGGGAAGGGCTTTGATTTCCGTCTCGGTTAAGAAGGGGCCGTTTGCCGACAAGCCTTCCACAAAAGCATTGAACAGATCACGCTCAAAGGTGATTTTTTGATGGTCTTGTTCATCCTCAGGGGCGGTATTGACTATGGTACGTACGGCATCCCCGAAATCGAAGTGAAAATGGCCCCGCATCAGGGTATCGAGATCGATCAAACAAAGCGCTTTATCGGTTTCCTTGGAAAAAAGGATATTATTGAGTTTGGTATCGTTGTGACATATCCTGATCGGGAGTCCCTCCACTTGCATCGACTCCAATTTCACAAGGGTTTCGTTGGCAAATCGGATGGCATTTTTTGCAATTTCCCGTTTATCGGGCGACGCTTGGGCCAAAGCTGTGTTGAATTGATCTTTTCTTAAACCGAGGTCGTGAAACTTAGGGATGGTGTCAACATAGTCAGACCTGTTGGCCGGGTGCAATAACAAATGGAATTTTCCGATGATCCTCCCGGCCTCTTTGGCGATATTTGGATTTCTGGTGGTATTGTAGGCGGTACTCCCATCGATATAGGTCATCAACCGCCAAAAAGCAAGCTCGGGTTCTTCCTTTCGGTAATAGGACTGGCCATCCCCGGTGGCGACCAAAATGATGTTTTGATAGTCGGGGGCCTGCAGCTGAACGAGGACTTTTTGAACATTGCCCATCAGTCCGGCCACATTTGGAAATACCAAGTGGTTCACCCTTTGCAGGATATATAGTGGGGTATGGCCTTCATTGACCAAAAAGGTATCGTTGATGTAGCCATCGGTAAGGGGCCTAAAACCATATTGTTTTTTGGGGATATCGAAATGTCCCAACAGGGCATTGAGTTCCCCTTCCGGATAATGCTTTACGGCCATAGCGGGGTACGATATTGGCCTTCGTTTGTTTTCTGCTGCAAACTGTTGACCGCCATTTCACGGTCACTCGCATAGGTTACTCCGAACCATTGGTCCTGTGCGGGCACAACTTTTACCCTTGCCGACCCGTCGTTCAGCATTTTTTGTATGGTTTTCGGGATGTACAATTCCCCTGTTTTTTTTAGTTGGTCGTCATCCAAAAAGTGCTTGAATTCGGTTTCGATCACTTCAAAAATAGACGGTTTGCAGATCCAGAAATTCATGCTCACCAACTCATCGCCCGTATATTCCAAGCCTGAGTCCAGATCGATGACCCCTGCATCGCGCTTTTCCAACTTGAGCCTTTCGTTGACGGTGACCAAATCATCTTCTTTGGTCTTACAGACTCCCCTTGAGACCGTTCCGTGTTCGGAAAGGGTATCCTTGAGAATATAACCCACTAGGGCAAAATGATCTTTGGCGGGATGTTCTTTGATAAATTGTGCGGCATTGGCATATGCGGCTTGGCCATAAAAATCATCTGCGTTGACCACCGAAAACGCTCCTTTTATTACATTTCTCGCGGTCCATACGGCGTGTGCGGTGCCCCAAGGTTTCTGTCTTTCTCCCGTGAAGGCGTACCCCTTGGGCAAATCGGACAGCTCCTGTGCCAGTACATCCAATCGTATGGATTTGGGAAGTCTTGGTTTCAAATGGTCTATCAAAAACGAAACGTTCTCTTTTTTGGTGATTACCACGATATGATCGAAGCCATATTTTATGGCATCGTACATGGCAAATTCCATCAAGAACTCTCCTTTCGGGCCCAAATCGTCGAATTGTTTTAATTTTCCATATCGGCTTCCGCTGCCGGCCGCCATCAATAATAAAGTCATCTCATTGAATTTAGGTTGCAAAAGTAGTTTTTTGTCATAAAATATTACCTTTAAGTCGATGTTCTTATCAATAAACGCTTTTATCCTTCTTTTGCCGAGCAAGGAATTTATACTTTAACCCTAGGATTGAATTTAAAAAAAACCATTTTTCAAAGCATATGACAAACCTATGAACTCAAGAAGAAAATTTATACAGAAATCCTCCGTAATAGGCGCAGGAGTGGCGTTGGCGCCGAGTTTCACCTATGGCATCTTCAAGGCAGACCAGAACAATAAGTTGAATGTGGGCCTTATCGGTGCGGGATTGAGGGGCACGAACCATCTGGAAAACCTTTTGCTCAGAAAGGATATCAACGTTACGGCGGTTTGCGATATAGACCCCGTGCGTATCGCGCTGGCGAAAGACCTGATTTCCAAAGCGGGGGGGAAAGCCCCCAAAACCTTTGGCAGTAACGATTATGATTTCCGAAACCTGTTGGCGCTCGCAGAGGTGGATGCGGTGATCATTGCCACACCCTGGCTTTGGCATACCCGTATGGCGGTAGAAGCCATGAAGGCCGGAAAATATACGGGGGTGGAGGTATCGGCCTCGAATACCCTGGAAGAGTGTTGGGATCTGGTGAACACCCATGAAAGTACGGGCACGCATTTGATGATTTTGGAGAACGTGAATTATAGAAGGGACATCCTCGCGGTCTTGAACATGGTCAAACAAAATGTATTCGGGGAACTGGTTCACTTTCGTTGTGGGTATCAGCACGACCTGCGCTTTGTCAAATTCAACGATGGGAAAGACCCCTATGGTAGGGGCGCCGAGTTCGGGGATAAGGGAATTTCGGAAGCCAGATGGCGCACCGAGCATTCGGTGAAGCGCAACGCCGATGTTTATCCTACCCATGGTCTGGGCCCAGTGGCCGTAATGGCCGACGTGAATCGGGGAAACCGTTTGGTTTCACTGACCTCGACCGCCTCGAAGGCCATCGGTCTCCATAATTATATCGTTGCGGTCGGTGGGGAAGACCACCCCAACGCGAAGGTCAAGTTCAAACAAGGCGATGTGATCACCACCATGATCGAAACGGCCAATGGGGAAACCATTCTGGTCACCCACGATTGCAACCTCCCAAGGCCCTATTCATTGGGCTTTAGGGTGCAAGGGGCAAATGGACTTTGGGAAAATGATGGGGATAGGATCTACATAGAAGGAAAATCCCAGCCCCACGAATGGGATACCGATAAGGAATGGCTGGAAAAATACGACCACCCGCTCTGGAAGAAATATGGTGAATATGCCGAAAATGCAGGTCACGGAGGGATGGATTTCTTTGTCCTGAACGCATTTGTCGAATCTGCCAAGGCCAAGATCGCGCCTCCTTTGGATGCCTATGATGCCGCGGCATGGAGCGCGGTAACGCCACTATCGGAAGCTTCACTGGAGAACAATGGCGAACCACAGGATTTCCCTGATTTCACCAGGGGTCTTTGGATGAAGCGGAAGCCTTACGATTGGATGAAGGAAGCCTATTGATCGAACCGAATTTCACTTGCTGCATAGGTCAGTTGTCGGATCGATGCAATTTGGATGCCCCATTGTCGTTTTAAACCCATACGTTTTAAAGGCCAAAACCTCTTAGGCCGATATTCCATCAAATCTCTATGAAAAATATTATTGTACCCGTTGATTTTTCAAAACAATCTGAGTTCGCATTACAAACCGCTGCCTCCTTGGCCAAAAAACATGGGGCGCATATCCTAGTGGTCCATATGCTCGAACTGTCGGATGGTATCATTACCTCTACCGAAAACATGCATTCCCAACAGACCGTATTTATGATCAAGGCGGTGGAGAAACGTTTTAAGGAGTTCTTGGATAAACCTTTTTTAAAAGGTTTCTCGATAACGCCTATCATCAAGCCTTACAAGGTGTTCAGCGGGCTCAACGAAATTGCCGCCGAACATGGGGCAGATCTGGTGGTCATGGGGTCACATGGCAGCGACGGCCTGAAGGAAATTTTTGTGGGCTCCAATGCCGAAAAGGTGGTTAGGTATGTAGACATTCCGGTATTGGTCGTCAAGGAAAAACATATCGACTTCAAAGTAGACGATTTTGTGTTCGCCTGTGATTTTAAGGATGAAAATCTTGGTGCCTTTCAGAAGGCCAAGGCATTTGCCGAATTGTTCGACGCCCAACTGCATTTGGTCTATATCAATACGCCAGGGGAGAACTTTTTGAGCACGTCGGATGCCAATAACAGGATCAATCAATTTCTCCAAAAAGCGTGTACCGATTTGGAGGTAAGTATCCATAACGACTATGGCGTGATCAAGGGTATCTTGAGTTTTAGCGAAGGGTTAAAAGCCGATGCCATAGGAATTCCGACCCATGGACGAAAAGGGTTATCGCACTTTTTTATGGGCAGCATCGGGGAGGATGTGGCCAACCATTCCAAACTTCCCGTGGTGACCTTTAAAATTTAGTAAGACCATCAACCGGCGGGCGGGCAATATCGATTTCCAGGCCCTTATTTTTTGAGCATCGGGAACAGTTCCAACAATTCCCCCTCCGTAGGCTGTTTCCCATATTCGCAGATTTCAAAGCCTTCGGCATGCTTGGCATTCAAGGCCGCTTTTTCCCCGTACCATTTTTTCAAACTGGCCCTGGTCAATTCATTCGGTGTAAACGAGCGGGAAGTGGCAAGAAATGCCAACCGCGCCTTTTCTTCTTTCGGCACCTTGTCCAGATCGCCCGAGGTCCAGGGGAGCCATTCAAAAAATTGGGATTCATGCGCGGCCATGGCATAGATCTTCTGATCGAAGACCGCATCGATGATCACTGCGACATCGGGTTCAAACGGATTCGGCTTTTGGAACCGGTCTTCGGAATACATGAATACGGGATTTTTTTGCAAAGGGGGCACCTCAGGGGCCACATTGGGAACGATCACCATATAGGCGGCGTCCTGTACCAGCACTCCGGTATAACGATGATCGGGATGGTAATCGTTGGGTCTGGGCGCAATCACGATATCCGCATCCCATTTACGAATTTCCCGAATCACTTTCAACCGGTTGGCCAAGGTGGGCATCAATTCCCCGTCATGGTTATCCAATACGGTATATTCCACTCCAAATCTTTTTCCGGCTTCGGCGGCTTCGGCAATCCTGATTTTAGCCAATTCCCCACCCCCCATATTCTGATGGCCTGCATCACCATTGGTCAAGGAAACGAATTTTACATGGTGTCCCATTTGGGCAAATAAAATGGCCGTCCCACCGGCATCTTGATCGCAATCGTCGGGGTGGGCACCAAAAACAATGATATTCAATGGCTTGTTTTGGGCCATCATGGCCACGGTAAAGAGGACGCAAAAGAATAGGCTTACATTTTTCATATGGGTTGGTTTAGTCAAACAAGTTTCATGGCAATGGGATCCCAGTTCACAGGCTTTTGTTGAAAATAACTTTCATTCGCCAAAAGGGCGGCTCCCGCAGCGCGCAAGCCAAAGGAGGGGTCTTCAACAATTTTGCCCTTGCCACGGATGCCCTGGAAAAAATTGTAAAAATGGTCGTAGTGGCCCCCTTTATAATCCCTCGGCGCTTCCCAAGTGGTCTTCCCGATATTCAGGGCCGAAGACCTGGTCTCCAACTGCAGATCGGCATAGGCCTTTCTTATTTTTTCCTGGGTCGCCTCGGTATAGGCGATCATGGAATATCCTCCCGGCACCATGCCCAAGCGGGTTCGGGTGAGGGTCACTGAATTTTGTCCTACTTCCATTTCTCCTTCGGTCCCGACCAAACGAAAACCACCTCCCCCTCCCGAACCAGCGATGAAATTCACACGGAAGGAGGCATTGAATGCGGCGTGGGTATCTGTTTTGGGAAAGTCGTAGAAGGTGAGGGTCACATCGGGCACATCGCGACCATCGTTCCAATAGCGAAGCCCCCCGGTCGACAGGGCACGATTGGGTCCTTGTGAACTCAAGATAAAATTTAATGTGGAAAATGCATGCACGAAAAGATCACCGGCAACACCAGTGCCATAATCCTGATAATTGCGCCATCTAAAAAAACGTTTCAATTCAAAGGGCACCTTGGGAGCACTTCCCAAAAAGGCGTCAAAGTCTACGGTATCGGGATTGGCATCGGGCGGAATGGGGTATTGCCATGCGCCTTCGGCGGAATAGCGGTCATTGTACATATCGAGCATCACAATTTCGCCTATAGCCCCTTCTTCGTATAATTTCTTGGCCTTTTCATTGCCTAATGACGACATGCCCTGACTGCCCACCTGGCATATTTTGCCGGAAGATTTTTGGGCAGCGATGATTTCTTGGCCTTCTTCATAATGTTGCACCATAGGTTTTTCGCAATACACGGCCTTTCCCGCATTCAATGCCGCTATGGTAATTTTTTTATGCCAGTGGTCCGGTGTGGCGACGATTACGGCATCGATGTCTTTTCTTTCCAATAGTTTGCGATAATCCCTAGTGGTAAAGATATCCGCTCCCCAAAGTTCCTTGGCCCTATCAAGACGGCCCGCATAAAGATCACAGGCTGCCACCAATTTTACGCCTTCAACCTGCAGGGCGGCCCGGGTGTCATAGATGCCTTGGATTCCCGACCCGATCAAAGCCAAATTGATCTGATCATTGGCGGTATAGGAACTGGCTTCATAATTTTTATGGAGCATTAACTTCTGTTCATAGGATGACGCAAATATATAAGGTGCCGATGTCAACAGGGCGGAGCCCATGGTAGCCTTCTTCAGGAATGACCTCCTTGCGTTTTTTTTATCCATATCGGAAAGGGGTTTTTAAAGATTAGACCCGTTAATGTACACTTTTTCTATATAAATCAGTGCATTGCCAGAACAATAAACGAATCCATCGAATACTATGGCCGGCCATTACGATTGTTGCATGGCCCGGATGCCGGCTTTCAAATACGGGAGATGAAACCGGGGCTCGATTGAGGGAAAATGAAACGACCTATGCACTTACTGCATACGATTTCCAATGGGGTGGTCTTCGTAAAAGTCTTCGAAGGTTTTATCGGTCTGATAGTTGTCGGTCAACACTTTGTATACCATAAATACCAAGGTGCTCTGTCCGAGGACCGTTATATAAAAGACCCAATTGAAAGGGAAATCCATCGCGGCCATAATGGTGATCGTGATCAAGAGGAGGGTGGTGATCGCTACCCATAACATTGATGAAGTTTTCATGCTTTTTTATTGCAAGTTAGGGAAAAAGCCCAGCTACCGCTGTTAAGGGATTATTAAAACGATGTCATGCCATCTGTATGGAAAACCCATTTTTGAAAACCGCCTGCTGCCCCACTAAATTGAAGTGACAGCGGATGTCGGGGTCAGTTTCATTGGCGGCGATGTCAATTAATCGAAAACCTTTTTTATCTTTGCCATGTTGTGTTGTGACTCTGGCTTGAAAAAGTCTGGAGCCAATGAAAGGCTTTCCATCTTGGGAGGCTTTTTTTGTGGAGCAATGTCAGCATTTTTGTCCATTTTGTAGATGGCAATCGCGTTCAGTTTCAATTTGCCTTTGCCGCGCTTGGGCGCCCGAAAAATTTCCTATAGTTCGCAGTTTCCTAGGTTTGAAATATAAATGGTTTAAGTACGACTTTCAATTGAGTTTTTTTTGTATTTTTAATACGTGATAAGGCCAACAATCCTTCAAGGATTTAACTTAAACCTTGGTTGGCCGTTTTTTGGAAGTATGTCTTTTGCGCCTGCTTGTGAAAAGTTTCACATGACTTCCCCCCTGATAAAAGTATTTCATTTTTTCCACTGTACGATAAGCCCAGTATTGCAAGATAATTATCGTCCTAACAACGGCTCATAGCAATAACAAAGTCAATATAAACCGTTCATTATGAAAACAATTTTAACCTTTATCGCGGTAGGCTGTTTGGCCTACTCCTGCAATTCCCCGAAAACGAAGGAAATTGCAAAAGAAGAAATAACAGAAACCGAAACGCCGGTTGCGCGTGGGGAATATTTGGTCAACGTCCTAGGTTGCAACGATTGCCATTCCCCGAAGACCATGACCCCTAATGGCCCGGCTCTCGATCCGGCGAGAATGCTTTCGGGTTTTCCATCCGACCAGGTCCTGGCCCAATATGATGAGGAAACGGCGAAGTCGTACGTGCTGTTTAGTATGGACCTCACCTCTGCGACCGGCCCTTGGGGCACTTCATTCGCGGCAAACCTCACCCCCGATGAGACGGGGATTGGAAGCTGGTCTGAAGCACAGTTTTTAAAAGCCCTCAAACAAGGTAAATGGAAAGGAATGGACGGTGCGCGGCAATTATTGCCCCCGATGCCCTGGCAGGGTTTTGCCTATATGCCGGATGAAGATGTGCTGGCCATCTTCGCTTATCTAAAAAGCATTAAACCGGTCAATAATGTCGTGCCTTTACCGATTCCCCCGAAAATTTGAATTGAACACTTAATCGATCAACGCCTTCTCCAGAATTTCGTTATAGGTGCCCGGTCCAGAAGCATTTCCTGTGCGGTGATGACCGACCGCAGGTTGGTCGGTTGCCAAGTTTCCGCTGTCCGTTGGGCGAGGCCGGATTATTTTAGGCAATGCAATAAGTATTGCCCTATGTGCGTGCGTGCCGTTTTATAAAACCTTTTAATTGTTGTAATTTTATATACCCTTAAAAGTAAAACGTATGCCATTGTATCACAGACTTGGAAAGATACCCCCAAAACGACACACCCAATTCAGAAAAGCTGATGGCACCCTCCATTACGAGCAACTTTTTGGCACGATCGGTTTTGATGGCATGTCGACTTTGATGTACCATTTGCACAGGCCCACCCAGGTAAAGAAGGTCTTGAAAACCCTTGATATGATGCCAAAGCCGGCCGTGGCGTATAACATTAAATCGAGACTTTTAAAAGGCTTGGAAATCAAGCCTGAAGATGATTATTTGGAAAGCCGTAAAACGGTATTGTTCAATAATGATGTACATATTGGGCTAGCCGCTCCAAAAGAATCGTTGACCGATTACTTCTATAAGAATACCGATGCCGATGAGCTTTTGTTTGTCCATAAGGGCTCCGGCACGTTAAAAACCATGTTGGGTGAAATTCCATTTGAATATGGAGATTACCTGTTGATTCCCCGTGGCATGATCTACCAAATCGAATTCGATACCAAAGACAATCGATTGTTGATCACCGAAAGCTATCATCCCATCTATACCCCCAAACGATACCGCAATTGGTTCGGCCAACATTTGGAGCATTCGCCCTATTGCGAACGCGACTTCAAACTGCCTCAAAATCTCCAGACCTATGACGAAAAGGGAGATTTTCTTATCAAAGTAAAGAAGCAAGGGCAATTGCACCATATGGTATATGCCACGCATCCTTTTGATGTTGTGGGGTGGGACGGCTATAATTATCCCTACGGATTCTCGATACACAACTTTGAACCGATTACCGGACGGGTGCACCAACCCCCACCGGTACATCAGACTTTTGAGACCAGTGCCTTTGTGGTTTGTTCGTTCGTGCCCAGATTGTACGACTACCATCCACAGGCCATTCCCGCACCCTACAACCATTCCAACATCGACTCGGATGAGGTGTTGTACTATGTGGACGGAGATTTCATGAGCAGGAAAAATATCGATCAAGGGTATATTTCGCTGCATCCGGCAGGAATTCCGCACGGGCCGCACCCAGGGACCTATGAAGCCAGTATCGGCAAGACCAAAACGGAAGAACTGGCCGTCATGATCGACACCTTCAAGCCCTTGAAATTGACGCAGGCCGCCATGGACATCGATGATGGGAAGTACTATCTATCGTGGTTGGAGTAGGCCGGTTCCATGGATCACAAAGTGTATCAATGCCGCGGCCAACTTGGCGGTCTGGTTATCGATATCGTAGGTAGGATTCATTTCCGCAAGGTCAATACTGATCAATTTTTTGGATCCGACAATGCTTCTCAAGACTTCAAAGACCACTTCCGGTGCATAGCCGTTGGGATATGGGGAACTCGCGCCAGGGGCATAGGCAGAGGAAAAACCGTCGATGTCGATGCTGGTGTAAATACAATCGACTTCCCCCATGAAATGCAGCAATTTTTGTTGAACCTCCTCCAAATACAATAGATTGAAGCGGTCCTTTTCAATGAATCCTACGCCCAAATCTTGGGCAGTTCGGAACAATACACTGGTGTTTGCATCCTTTCTGATGCCCAGGCAGAGGTAATGGAAGGAGGTTCCTTCCGCTGCACAATCTTGGGCTATCTGAAAAAAGGGCGTGCCGGAATTGTTGCCGGTTGCATTCGAACGCAGATCGAAATGTGCATCGAAATTGATGATGCCGATACGCTTTCCCCGTCCCAAAAACTGTCGGATGCCCTTATAATGGCCATAGGCGATATCATGACCGCCACCCAATAGTATGGGCAGGCATTTTTGCTGCAGCAGCTGTTGCACGCAGTCGCCCAATCGAATCTGGGCAGCTTCCATATCCCCGTCATCACAGCCAATGCTTCCCATATCGAAGAGGAGGGTATTTTCGGAGAGGTGGTTGGGCAATTTTGCGAAGGCACTTCTGATGGCATCGGGCCCTGCGGCGGCACCGACCCTTCCTTGGTTTCTTTTTACGCCTTCATCACAGGCATAGCCCAGTATGGTCAGCGAATTTTTGGGCAACCGATCGATCTTGTCGGTATTCAGGTCGAATTGTTTTACCTTTTCGTGCAGGTATAATTTTTGTGCCGAATGTCGGCCCGTCCAAAGTTTTGGGTTTGGCTTTTGATATCCTTTCATGATCGATCGAATAAATGGTCAAGCAGCCCATCCGCTACCACATGGGGCAAGGTAACCTGTAGTTCGGGCGTTCTTGCCATTTCCCGTTCGATGGCAAATAGCGCTTCTTTGTTCCTGGCCCAACTTCTTCGTGCTATCCCGTTGTTCACGTCAAAGAACAACATGTTCTTCAGTTTGCGGGAGGCCTCTTCCGAACCGTCCAGGACCATCCCAAAACCCCCGTTGATCACTTCGCCCCAGCCCACACCGCCACCATTGTGTATCGATACCCAGGTGGCGCCCCGAAAACTGTCGCCGATCACATTTTGGATGGCCATATCAGCCGTGTACTTGCTCCCATCATAAATATTGCTGGTTTCGCGAAACGGTGAATCGGTGCCGCTCACGTCGTGGTGATCGCGACCCAATACCACCGGGGCCGAGAGGTCGCGGGATCGAATGGCTTGATTGAATGCTTCCGCTATCTTGGCGCGCCCTTCGGCGTCGGCGTAAAGGATCCGGGCTTGGGAACCTACCACCAATTTGTTTTGCTCCGCTTCCCGTATCCACTTGATATTGTCCTGCATTTGCTGTTGGATTTCGGGCGGACTGCCCACCTTCAGATCTTCCAAGACCTTGAGGGCAATGGCATCGGTCTTTTTGAGGTCTTCGGGCTTGCCCGAGGTGCAGACCCAGCGGAAAGGGCCAAACCCATAATCGAAGCACATGGGCCCCAGTATGTCCTGCACATAGGAAGGATAGCGAAAATCGATCATGTTCTCGGCCATCACCGCTCCGCCGGCTCGGGAAGCCTCCAATAAAAAGGCGTTCCCGTAGTCGAAAAAATAGGTGCCCTTGGCCGTATGCCGGTTGATGGCCGCTGCGTGCATGCGCAACGATAACTGTACTTGCTTTTTAAAGCCCTCAGGGTCTGTCCGCATCATCTTGTTGGATTCCTCGAACGATAATCCCACGGGATAATACCCCCCTGCCCAAGGGTTGTGCAGGGAGGTCTGGTCCGAACCCAAATACACAAACAAATCTTCTTCATAAAATCGTTCCCAAACGTCAACGATATTGCCGATATAGGCCAAGGAAACCACTTCTTCTCCCTGTATCGCCTTCTTGGTACGGCCGATCAAGGTGGCCATATCGCTGATCAATTCATCGACCCAACCTTGTTGGTGTCTTTTTTTGGCCGCTGCGGCATTGACCTCCGCACAGACCGTAATGCAGCCCGCTATATTTCCGGCTTTGGGTTGGGCACCGCTCATTCCCCCCAGTCCGGAGGTCAGGAAGATTTTTCCCTTGGGCGATTCCGAGGTGCCCAATACCTTGCGAAAAGCGTTCATCACGGTGATGGCCGTACCGTGAACGATACCCTGCGGCCCGATGTACATATAAGACCCTGCGGTCATTTGGCCATATTGGGTCACCCCCAGGGCATTGAATTTTTCCCAATCATCGGGCTTGGAATAATTCGGGATCATCATCCCATTGGTAACCACTACCCTGGGCGCGTCTTTGCTGGATGGGAACAAGCCCATGGGGTGCCCGGAATAGATATGCAGGGTTTGTTCTTCTGTCATGGTCGCCAGGTACTTCATGGTCAACAGGTACTGCGCCCAGTTCTGGAATACGGCCCCGTTTCCCCCGTAGGTAATCAGTTCCTCAGGATGCTGTGCCACTGCCGGATCAAGGTTATTTTGGATCATCAACATGATGGCCGCGGCTGAAACGGTTCTTGCAGGATATTCACCGATAGGCCGTGCAAACATTTTGTATTCGGGTTTGAATCGGTACATATAAATGCGCCCATAGACGATCAGTTCTTCCGCAAACTCTTTGGAAAGGTCGTCATGCCAAGCCGCCGGAAAGTAGCGCAGGGCATTTCGCAAGGCCAATTTTTTTTCCTCTTGTGACAGGATATCTTTACGCTTGGGCGCATGGTTGGCCTCTTTTACGAATGGTCTTTTCGGGGGAAGTTGGTCAGGTATCCCTTGAAGCAGCTGTGATCTGAAATCGTTTATCGACATATATTCCATTTTCTGTTCAAACCTTGTGTTTATCAAAAACGAGTTGTCCTTTTTTCCATACCATGCAGGGCTTGAGGTTCCCTTGATTATAAAGTATTTCGTTATAATGATCGGTATGGAAAACGCTGAAGTCGGCCATAAACCCCTGGGCTAATTGCCCTCTATCCCTTGAGATTCAGGGCCGCGGCAGCCCTAAAGGTAATTCCTGCCAAAACCTCGGCATTGGTCAATTTTTCAAACGCGCCCAAAAGCGACGCCTGGGTCAAAAGATCGCCCATGGGAGCCGAGCCGGGATTGTGGTCGCTGGCTATGGCCAAGGCGCCACCGGCGTCAAGTATCTTTCTTGCCGGGGTGAAACCGCACCCCAAGCCCAAAGAAGCTCCGGGAAGGGCGGTGGCGATGACCTTGCTGTTTGCCAATAAACGGATCTCGCGGTCTGTACTGACCTCCAAATGGTCAGCGCTTATCGCTCCAAAATCGACGGCCACCGCACTGCCACCGGTCGTAAACTGATCGGCATGTACCGTGATATCAAACCCCATCGCCTGGGCTTTTAGAAAATACGGCATGATCTGCGCCCTATCGAAAGCGCTTTGCTCGATAAAGGCATCTATGCGATTCGCGAGCCTTTCTTCCAATAGCTTGGGAAAAAGCACTGTACTGATTTCCTCCAAATACGCTGCGGCACTTCCCGAGAAGTCTTTGGGCAGCATATGTGCGGCCAAACAAGTAGGGATGAGGTCTACTGCCAAAACTTCCTTCGCTTGTTTGATGGCATGGAGCATCTTGAGTTCTTCTGCGACCGAAAGTCCGTAACCGCTCTTTACTTCCAGGGTGGTCACTCCGTTTTTTAGGTGCCGGTTCGCTCTTTTTACAATTCCCTTGACCAATGCTTCCTGGCTGGCTTTCCGGGTTTGTACCACGGTATCCCAAATCCCGCCCCCGGCCTTTGCGATTTCCAGGTAGGTTTTGCCCGCATTGCGCATGGCGTAGTCGTTGGCCCTGGAACCGGCAAAGCAGATATGCGTGTGGGCATCTACCAACCCAGGAATGGCAACGTGATCGCCCTGCAACCGATGAACGAAAGTTCCTTTTGTTTCTTTTGATAGGCTGGTGAAATTTCCAAGGGCGACTATCTTTCCGGCTTCCACCAGAATGCCCCCATCTTCCAAGACCATCAATTCATGATCTGCAATGGCACCTTTTAATGGGATCCCAGTCATGGGTAGTATTTGTTTGAAAGGGCCTATGAGGATTTTTTCGTTCATGGGATCAATAGGTTTCAAAGACATTGGAATAAGGGGTATCCAATGATACTTTGGCTTTCTTGCACATATTTTCGACGGTGGTGATGATCGTTTTGTCCGCTACCATTTCAATGCCGATTTCCATATCGATGGCGAATACCCTGTCCTTATCCGCAAAGGGTACCCTCTTTCGGATGGTCTTGTGTACTTCCTCCAACAATACCCCCGATTTCATGGGCTTCCTAAACTCAAACGCCTGTGCAGCGGTCAAAAGTTCGATGGCCAAGATCTTTTCCACGTTGCCCAGGACCTGCAGGGCCTTTCTGCCGCTGATCGAGCCCATGCTCACATGGTCTTCCTGCCCTAGGGAGGTGGGAATGCTATCGGCACTTGCGGGAAAACAGAGGCCTTTGTTTTCACTGGCCAAGGCCGCCGAGGTATACTGTAAGATCATATAGCCCGAATTGATGCCGGTGTCTTTCATCAAGAGTTTGGGGATACCGGGGCTATTGCCCTCCAAGGCCAGATAAATCCTCCTGTCGGAAATATTGCCGATTTCCGAAGCGGCCAAACAGGCATAATCCAGTGCCATGGCCAAGGGCTGCCCATGGAAATTCCCCCCACTGATGGTCAAATCTTGATCGATGACCACCGGGTTATCGGTCACAGCGTTCAGTTCGATCTCGAGCAATTCTTTCAGGTGCGACCAGGCGTTCCTTGAAGCGCCGTGCACTTGCGGAATGCACCTTAACGAATAGGGATCTTGTACCCGGTCACAATCGATATGGTCTTCCATGATCTCCGAGCCCACCAAAAGCGATTTGACCCTGGAAGCCACATGTATGTTTCCCTTATAGGGCCGCAGCGCATGTAATTCTTGATAAAAGGGTTTTACAGATCCTTGCAGAGCCTCTATCATCATAGCGCCGATGATATCGGCCTGTGCAAGACAACTGTGCAGTTTTTCGATCACCTTTACCGCATGTGCCGCGATGAATTGTGTACCATTGATCAGCGCCAACCCTTCTTTTGGACCCAGATCTAGGGGTTTCAGTCCAGTTTTCTCGAAGAGTTCCGCAGTGGAAATCTGCCTGTCATTAAAAGTTACTTTGCCCAATCCGATCAGCGGTAAAAAAAGATGGGCAAGGGGTGCCAGATCACCGGAGGCACCTACCGAACCTTGTGACGGCACCAGAGGAATGGCGTTGTTTTCTATGTGCCATATAATACGGTCCAAGGTCGTTTCGGCAATGCCCGAATAGCCCTGGGCAAGGGCATGTACCTTTAAGACCAACATCAGTTTGGCAATTTCGGTGTCGATGGGCGGCCCAACCCCTACGCTATGGCTTTTTAGTATGTTGGTCTGCAATATTTTGGTTTCCGATTTAGAAATTTTTGTGGTACATAAAGGTCCGAAACCGGTATTGATCCCGTAAACCGGTGCTCCATGTTCCACAATTTTTGCGACATCGGTATTACTTTTCCTGACCTTTTCCCTTTGGGCGGTGGATATTTTTATGGGAATCTGTCCCCGGGCAATGCGGAGTGTTTTGCCCGCAGTGAGCGTGTGTTCGCCAAAAAGAAAGTGTTGTGTGGCCATCTTGGGTGGGCAGTTGTAGTTTTGTTCCCTAAAAGTATTGATAATGTTTGAGACTGAACAAGCGAATCGAGGAAACGATATGTGACCAAAACCGTAAATTTGAAGATCTAAACAAAACCACCATGATATTTGATCTGATCAGAAACAGACGATCTGTGTTTCCAGTACAATACAATACAGAGCCCATCGCAACAGAGGATATTAAGAAAATATTGGAAGCGGCCAACTGGGCCCCGACCCACAAAAGGACCGAACCATGGCGATTCAAAGTAATGCAAGGCGAAGCAAAAACGAGATTGGGCCATTTCTTGTCCAATAAGTATCGGGAAATCGCCATAAAACCGCAACAGGTAAAAACAAGGAAGTTTTTGGAGAATCCGCAGCGATCTGCGGCCGTAATCGCGATTTGCCTACAGCGCGACCCTGTGGAAAGTATCCCGGAGTGGGAAGAAATTGCCGCCATGGCCATGGCCGTACAGAATATGTGGCTCTGCTGCACCGAAATGGGCATCGGTTGCTATTGGAGTTCTCCAGGCCTCATCCAGTATATGGATGAATTTTTTGATTTGAAGCAAGGGGAAAAGTGTTTGGGCTTTTTCTACATGGGCCATTATGACGGGGAGATCCCCGAGGTGACCAGAGGCCCGATTGAAGACAAAGTGGATTGGATCGATTGAACCTCAATCAAAAAAGGGAAACAATGCCGCCTTATAGTCCCATGCTTTCGAAAGAAAGATGCCCAAATACACAATGGCGACCAGAAATTTCAAAAAAGTGCCCGTCAAAAATCCCATAAATGAACCGAAAGCGGCCTTAAGGGCCGTTTTTTGATCGGCCTTGTTGAGCAATTCCCCAACCAGAGCGCCTACAAAGGGCCATATGATGATGCCCAATAATCCCAATATCGGGAAAATCAGGGCGACCAACAAACCTATGGTGGTGCCGATCATACCGGCTCGCGTTCCCCCGAACCGTTTGGTGCCCATCGCAGGGATGATATAATCCAAGGCGAAGACGATCAGGGCAATGCCCGCTGTAATGCCCAAGAGCCACCAATCGTCGGGGATGGCCTTGGTGAGGTAAAGCAGTAACAAACCGACCCAACTGACAGGGGGGCCGGGCAATACGGGCAGGAAACTTCCCAGGATGCCCAGGAGCATCAAGATGAAGCCGATAAGTAGCAATACGATATCCATGTTCAATTCTTTCTGATTGGACGAAGATAGTAAGCTTTCGTTACGCTTGCTCACCTGATCAAGGAAGCTAAAATTAGGGATTGTATGCGACGCACCTTGTGCCACCTCCCCAAAAAGTCGTAATTTCCGCATTGGAATTTGAACCCTATGAAGCATTGCATGCTTTTGATTGTTTTGTGTTTGTTGACCTCCTGCGAATGGTTCGTGTCAAAGGATGTAAAAACACGTGAATTGGTAGAACAGGAAATGCTTGAGATCGATTGGAATGAAGTAGATGTCTATCCGCTTTTTGAAACCTGCGATGAATCTGACTCGAAAACAGAACAAAAGAATTGCTTCGAAAAGGAAGTTTTGGCCAATTGCGCCAAAAAATTAAAGGAATTCGAGTATGTTTTTAAAGAGGGAACCGATCCCAAGGTCCAGGTCGATTTCTTGGTAGACCAAAAAGGGAAGATCACCGTGGTTCACATAGAAAAAGATAGTGCCATCAACAGACAAATGCCCGGTTTCGACCAAATCATCAAAGAGAGCCTCGGCACCCTGCCGCATCTGTCCCCTGCTTTAAAACGAGGCATACCCGTAACAACTAAGTTTCGCATCCCTATTGTGTTCAACACCGACTAAAGAAAGCATTTGGCTACCGAAAAAATCATATTGGGAATAGATCCGGGAACCACCATCATGGGTTTTGGCCTGATCAAGGTGGTGGGCCAAAAAATGGAATTCCTTCAAATGAACGAATTGCTGCTCAAAAAGTATGATGATCCTTACCTCAAATTAAAGATCATTTTTGAGCGTACCCTCGAACTCATCGATACCTTCCACCCCGATGAAATTGCCATTGAGGCCCCATTCTACGGAAAAAACGTACAGTCGATGCTGAAGCTGGGAAGGGCTCAGGGCGTGGCCATGGCAGCAGGGCTCTCGCGACAGATTCCCATTACGGAATACCTTCCCAAAAAAATCAAGATGGCCATTACCGGCAACGGAAACGCGAGCAAGGAACAAGTGGCCAAAATGCTGCAGACCACCCTGGGCCTAAAATCACTTCCCAAAAACCTTGACAGTACCGACGGACTCGCCGCGGCAGTCTGCCATTTCTACAATGGAGGCAAGCTTACCGTTGGCAAGTCATACAGCGGATGGGAGGCTTTTGTGAAACAGAATGATGGGCGGGTAAAGAAGTGAGCAGTTTTCAGTAAGCAGTTTATCAGTAAGCAGTAGAAACAGTGGGCAGTAAGCAGTGGGCAGGAAACAGTGGGCAGGAAACAGTGGGCAGTATGCAGGCTATAGTTTTGAGTGGCCGGCAGACAGTTTTAATCGAAATATTGAATCAATAAGTAAGCTTGTATGAATTTTCAAGACCTGTTGGCCTATAGGAAATCATTTGATTTGGCGATGAAAATTTTTGAAATCTCAAAAACTTTTCCAAAAGAAGAGACTTATTCTTTGACCGACCAAGTTCGCAGGTCTTCTCGAAGTGTATCCATAAATATTGCCGAAGCATATCGAAAAAGAAGTTATCCTAAGCATTTTATCAGTAAGTTGACCGATAGTGATTCTGAAAATTCAGAAACACAAGGATGGTTGGAATTTGCTTATGCTTGTAAATATATTGATGGCGACCTTTTTGAGGAACTGATGATAACAAGTCAAGAATTCGGAAAACTTATTTTTTTCACGATTAAAAACCCTGATAAGTTTGGCTCCAAATGAAAGAAAACTGCCTGCCGAGCACTGCCAACTGAACTCTGAGCACTAAAAAATGAGCGGCATCTACCTCCATATCCCTTTTTGCAAGCAGGCCTGTCATTACTGTGACTTCCATTTTTCGACCAATTTGGAAAAAAAATCGGCCATGATCTCGGCCCTGCAGACCGAGCTCGAACTTCGGAAGCAAGAATTCGAGGGGGAGACGGTGGAGACCATTTATTTTGGCGGGGGTACCCCCTCGGTTTTGGAAATTGAAGAGATTGGGGCGATTGTTGGGACCATTTATAATTGCTACGCGGTCGCCGAAAACCCGGAAGTGACCTTGGAGGCCAATCCGGATGATTTGTCCATCGCCAAGATCTTAGGGCTGTCAAACAGCGCGGTCAACCGGCTCAGCATCGGGATACAGTCATTCGATGACGAAGACCTCGAATTGATGAACCGGGCACATCGGGCCAGCGAGGCCATCGAATGTGTTGGCGCGGCAGCTGAAGTTTTCGATAATATTTCGATCGACTTGATCTATGGCATCCCCAATATGACCAACGATCGCTGGAAGCGAAACATCGATAGGGCATTGTCGTTCAATATCCCGCATATTTCAAGTTATGCCCTCACCGTGGAACCGAAGACCGCTTTGGCCGCCTTTATAAAAAAGGGCACGGTGCCCCCTGTTGACGATAGCGTAGCACAGGAACATTTCCAAATTTTGATCGATACCCTTGAAGCAGCAGGTTATGTACATTATGAAACTTCGAATTTTGGAAGGCCAGGATTTTTTTCAAGAAACAATACCGCCTATTGGCAAGGCAAAAAGTACATGGGCATTGGTCCGTCGGCCCACTCCTATGACGGGTTCAGAAGGGGATGGAACATCAACAACAATCCAAAATACCTCAAGGCCATACAGGCCGGGGTACTGCCCATGGAAAGCGAGATCCTTTCCAAAAGAGATCGGTACAACGAATACGTGATGACCGGACTTCGAACGATCTGGGGCGTTTCCCTCGGTAGGGTGCGAACGGAATTTGGACCAAAATATTTGGAATATCTGCTAAAGCAGATCGAACCCCACCTCCAAACCCATTTGCTTTTCCTCGATGGCGATACCCTCCTGATTTCCAAAAAAGGCAAATTTTTGGCCGATGGAATTGCCAGTGATCTGTTTATGGTTAACTTAACATGAGCAAGCGAAAAATCCTATTTGATCGAACATGATTGCCAAAATAAATCAACACAGCATTGATCTGTCCAAACCGTTGGATATTTCCATTTCAATCGGGAATGGTACTTCCAATGTGAATGCCTGGTACATCGACCCGCCCAAAATCGAGCCCCACGTACAAGACAATTTCGTGGGCAAGGTATCTGAAGGGGCTTCCACCAATTTCAATGATATCTGGTTCAATCCGCATGCACATGGCACCCATACCGAATGCGTGGGACATATTACGGAAGAATTCCAATCGGTGAACAAGAGCCTGAACCGGTATTTCTTTTTGACGGAAGTGGTGACCATCGCGCCTGAAAAATCGAAGCGCGATTTTGTGATCTCAAAAAAGCAATTGCAATATGTTTTGGGCAATAAGAAAAGGGAAGCATTGGTGGTGCGTACCCTACCCAATACCAGGGAAAAATTGTCCAAACAATACTCACATACCAATCCGCCCTACCTGCTGGAAGAGGCGGCCCGTTTTTTGTTCGAAAAGGGCATAGCGCATTTGTTGATTGACCTCCCATCGATAGACCGCGAAGATGACGATGGCGAACTATTGGCGCACAAAGCCTTCTGGGATGTGGAAGGGACCCCTCGCCACCAGGCCACCATCACCGAATTTATCTTTGTGCCCAATACCGTCAAGGACGGGAAATATTATCTGAACCTTCAGTTGGCCCCATTTGAAAATGATGCAAGCCCGAGCCGACCGGTGCTTTATCAAGTCATGGAAAATTGAAACGGAGGCCAGGGGCAATTACTTGTCCGTCGACCGCGATTGCCAATTTTGATTTATCTTGTGCAAATACGTTGGCCAATGGGAAACATCAATATTTTTTGGAATACGCAACGGATTTGGATTAAAGAATACATTGGAATGAACACATGAATGACATTTTGAATCTCTTTTTGGGACTTGTATTGGGCGCCATTTTAATGTATTGGCTGTTTTCTGTATTCCGGAAAAAACAAGGTAAAGAGGTGACCAAGCACCAGTCCACGGTACTGTTGGAAAAGATGAAAAGTGTGTGCAAGCTCATTTCCGTGGAGGGCGAATTTGCGGAAATCTATACCTATGAGAATACCAAGGAGCGATTTCTGAGCATGGTGAGCAGCAAGAAAAAAGCACTGATCGTGGTCACGGCCAAGGCGCATATCGGGTACGATCTTCAAAAAATCACCATCGATATGGATATCAGAAACAAAAGAATAAAGCTTAACAATTTCCCACAGCCGGAAATCCTGTCGATTGAGCCAGAGTTGGAATTCTATGATATCAAAAACGGGATGTTCAATACGTTCACCCCGAACGACCTCACGATCCTCAACCAGGAAGCCAAGCAGCATATCCGCGACAAAATTCCAGGAAGCGGTTTGATGGAAAATGCCCGAAAAGAGGCCTTGGATTCGATTTTGCTGATGAAGAATTTGGTGGAGACCATCGGTTGGCAACTTGATTTTTCCGCCCTCGAAATCCAAAACCTCAATGAAAAGGTGTTGGAAAAATAAGTTGCGTTCCCAGTTCGCGGCACACAATTACCAAAACATTTGAATCATAATAAATTACCTTTAACCTATGAAAACAACAATCTTGCTCGTATTATTTTTAACAGGTGCGGCACTTGGCCAAGCACAAAATGAGAACCCTATGAAAGAATTTGATCCCGCTTTTGCACACACCGTATTTTTTTGGTTAAAAAATCCGGACAACCAACAAGACCGCACCGCTTTTGAGATTTCGCTGAAGAAATTCTTGGATCATTCGCAATTTGCCAAAACAAATTTTATCGGAAAACCGCCCAGGGCAAGTCGTGATGTGGTCGATGGGTCTTTCACCTATTCCTTGATCGTCACTTTTGAATCGGCGGAAGCGCAACAAAAGTACCAGGAGGAAGCACCGCACTTGTTGTTCATCAAAGAATCGAGCCCGTTATGGACCAAGGTGATCGTTTACGATTCAACCGGTATTTAGGACTTTCGCTATGCTGGTATTAAGGGAACCTACGGCATCGGATGCGGGCAACATTGCCCTGCTCCATGCAAAAAGCTGGCAGCAAAACTATCGCGGGGCCTTGAGCGATTCCTTTTTAGACCATGAGGTGTTTTCCGAGCGTTCGGAGGTCTGGGCCAAACGGTTTAAAGTGGCCAACCCAAAACAGCTGATCACACTCGCCGAGCTTGATGGGGCGATGGTTGGATTCGGTTGTGCCTATCTGGGGGATCATCCAAAATATGGAACACTTTTAGACAACCTGCATGTGGTATCGAATGCCCAAGGTCTGGGCATCGGCTCAAAGTTAATGGCCGATTTGGCCAGAAAGTGTGCAGCACAAAAGCCCGACTCCGGTATGTATTTATGGGTGCTTCAGCAAAACAGCAAAGCCATCGATTTTTATGCCGCGTTGGGAGGCAAATGGGTAGAAACGGTAGTGGGCAACGACATCGGGGACCGCGAAATCTTGAAATGCCGTTTTAGCTGGCCATCGGTGGAGGCGCTGTACAAGCAGCTCAATTCAAAACAACAGGCCCATGAACGTTGAGGTATTTCGGGACTATTGTCTCTCCAAAAAAGCGGTCACGGAGGAATTTCCCTTCGATGCGGTTACCTTGGTATTCAAGGTGATGGGCAAAATGTTCGCACTCTTGCCCCTGGAACGAATCCCTTCCCAGGTCAATTTAAAATGCGACCCCGAATGGGCCGTTCAGCTGCGAGAGGAACATGACGGCATCATTACTCCTGGCTATCATATGAGCAAGGTGCACTGGAATACCCTTTTTATGGAAAACCTGCCCCCTAAATTGATTCGGGAACTGGTTGACCATTCCTATGACCTGGTGGTTTCCAAGTTCACCAAAAAAATCAAAACGGCATATGATGCAGTCGAACATTGACTCCAGCTTATTATGGACACTCAATTAAAAAAGGTGATCCATGGCTTGCAGACCTCATTTGAGGGAAAGCCTTGGTACGGGACCTCGGTCATGGAAAAATTGGAATCGATCGATTGGCGGCTTGTCAATGATGGTCCTTCCGGTTCAAGATCAATAGCGGTACTGCTTCAACATATGATCAATTGGCGCATTTTTGTTTTAAAAAAGTTACAGGGGGATGCAGCCTATGATATCGTCATTGATGGTCCAAACGATTGGACAGAGATCCATATCGGCGATGAGCAGACCTGGGAACGGTTGAAGAAGGATCTTCAAGACACCCAGAAGGATGTTCTAAACCTATTAAATAGCGCTTCCGACGAGCTATTGGCGCAGAAGGTTCCTGGGAAGGACTATCGCTTTGGCCCTATCCTAAGCAGTGTTGCCGAGCACGATATTTATCACTTGGGACAGATTGCCCTTGTTTACGCACTCTTAACAAAATAAGGGCATATCTTTGCAGACTAAAAGTCCAGAACCCTAAATAGTGGAACCCCTTCTTTTTTACCGACAACAGCTCGAGCAGTACCACATAAAATCGGCCCAAGTGCAAAAGAAACTCTGGGTCTCCAGTGTGTTGCGTTTCTCGGTATTTTCAATGGCCATCATAGGGATTTACTTCTTCAGGTCGAATGCCCAATTGATGTTGGCCACGGGAATCCTGGCCTTGGTGACCTTTCTCTTTCTCCTTACGAGGCATGCCAATTTGCAAAAACAGCGCGATAAGTTGAACGCTCTGCTCCAAATCAACGCCGATGAAATCGCTATCCTGGAACGAAAATTTGGCCATCGTCCCGAGGGAAACGAATATAAGGACACCAAACACTTCTTTAGTGGGGACATCGACCTATTCGGGCCGGGTTCCTTTTATCAATATGCCAATCGCACGGCCCTCAAAGAAGGCCGAGAAGTATTCGTGGGCATGCTGCTCGAAAATGGCATTGAGCATATATTGGAGAAGCAAGCTTCGATAAGGGAGCTATCCCGGATGCCGGAATGGCGCCAGAATTTTTCCGCCATAGCCGGTTTGGCGAAAACCGAAATCGGCACGGAAACCATCGGTAAATGGTTGCGGGGGTACCGACCTTTTGTGCCCGGGGCCATGCGCTATCTGCCCTTAGGGTATTCCGTGGCTTCCATCTTCTGTTTTGCGCTGTACTTTATGGATTTTGTTCCTGAATCGTTATTGATTTGCTGGCTTTTGTTGGGACTGGGGCTGACCTCGGTCTTTACCAGGAAAATAGCCAAGCTCACGGCAGACGCCACCCAAATACAGCAAACTTTTGGACAATACGACCAACTGCTTGAAATTATTGAGGATACCGACTTCAAGTCGGTATTGCTGCAAAGCTTACAGGGGCAACTGGCAGGGGAAGGTAAAAAGACCTCTTCAAAAATCAAGGATTTCTCAACGCTTTTGAACGCCTTGGACAAAAACAACAATCTCCTTTATCTCATTTTTGCCAACGGATTCTTTTTAAGGAGCCTGCAACATGCAAGGGAAATCGAAAATTGGATCAAAACCTACGGAAGTTCTGTTGAAATATGGTTTAAGACCATCGCATACTTCGATGCTTACAACTGTATGGGCAATTTTGCGTTCAATCATCCGCAGTATGTTTTTCCTGAACTGAACGGGAAAAAGTCGGTCATTGCGGCCAAAGGGGCGGCCCATCCATTATTGGACCCGGAAAAGCGGGTGCAGAACGACTATAAGATCGATATGGAGCAGTTTTTCATTATCACCGGCGCGAACATGGCAGGAAAAAGCACTTTCCTGCGCACCGTATCGCTGCAAATCGTCATGGCCAATACCGGACTGCCCGTGTGCGCCGAATCTTTTGAATACACACCGATAAAGCTGATTACCAGCATGCGCACGGCCGACTCCCTGGCCGATGCCGAATCGTATTTCTTTTCGGAACTGAAGCGGTTGAAATTCATCATCGATGAAATTCAAAAAGGCTCCTATTTTGTGGTGCTCGACGAAATATTGAAGGGCACCAATAGTACCGACAAAGCAAAGGGGTCGCGGAAATTCCTCGAAAAATTGGTCGCTTCAAAAGCTACCGGCATCATTGCTACCCATGATTTGAGCCTCTGCGCTGCCGCTGACGAACTCCCACGGATTGAAAACCATTATTTTGATGCCGAGATTCGGGACGATGAGCTCTATTTTGACTATACCTTCAAAAAGGGAATTTGCCACAACATGAATGCCTCTTTCCTGTTGAAGAAAATGCAGATTGTGGAATAGACTTTCAATACGGTCCCGATCATGAAAACAAAAAGGGCCTTGAAGCAAATATGATCGCTAAGAAATGCTTTTCACCTGCAGATCGTGAAATGCATCGGCCTGCAGCCGTAACAGTTCTTCCGCCTTTTGCTTTTTGTAGGCATACACCGCTTCTTCTTCGGCAATTTCCCCATAGATTTTTTCGTTCAGCACGGTATCGGTGGCCAAGATTTTTTCACGCTGCCGTACCTTTTGGGTCACCCATGTCTGTACAGAGGTTTCCTGGTCTTCCAGTTTCAGATCGTATTCCCCTTTTGGGGCCAGCAGTTTGGCAATGATCGGGGAGGTTTCGATGGCGAGGAACAGCAAAAAGATGAAGAAGGAAGGAAACCATGCCAGTTCCCCCAAGGCATTGATACGCGCCATGAGGCCGTCAAAACCGTCGATGATGGGTTGGGATTCCTTGACCACAGTGGCATATTCGTCGTTCAAGGCCGCGATCTGGGTTTCGATTCCCGTTATTTTTTCGGCATTGGCTTGTTTCAATTGATTCAGTTCGGCCAGGGCCGCATCGTGTTTCTCCCTTTTTTCTTTGTACACCGGGCCCTTGCCCAACAATTTTGTGCCGGCCGTACCCTCGGCCTCGGAAATATAGGTATCATAAAGCGCATTGGTCTCCGTTTCCTTGACTGCGATTTCACTCTTTAGGGCAGTAATGTCCTGGTTCAATTTTTCGAGGGTCGGCGTATATTGCTGGGCCAGTTGTGCCTTGTTGGCCAAAGTGAGTTCGTTTTTTTGTTCCAGGAGCACCTGATTGATCTCTTTCTCAAAAATTTTCATTTCCAGGGGTTTGGAGATGACCACGGCAATGATGATGGCCAGTGCGATCCTTGGACTGGCCTGCAACAGTTCGTTGCGGAAACTGTCCCTTTTTTTGATGGTCGACACGATAAAGCGGTCGAGGTTAAAGATCAAAAGCCCCCATATCAAACCGAAAAGGACGGCCGTGTATACATTATCGAATACGGTATAGAGGGCATAACTGGCCGCAATAAAGGCCATTACTGCGGTGAAAAAGACGGTGGCGCCTATGCCTGCGTATTTATTGCGTTCGCCTTCCGAACAGGATTTTAACAATGAGGCATCCGACCCCGAGCAGAGGATAAAAAAGTTTTGTAACATAGTGTTCTGATTTGATTGATGTTTCTATAGACTATTAGAACGTGGTCCACGGGGTTTTGTTACAAAAAAAGCCTTCGAAAGGAAGGCTTTAACATAAATTCATTGTTTTTTATCTGTTTTCGATCACAAAGGGGTCTTTGGATAGTTTCACCACGGGCCGCTTGCCGTCTTTGCCATTGATATCGATGTTGACACTTTCATTTTTCTTGAGAATTTCGATGGCCTTGTCCGAGCTGATTTTTTTGCCTTCATAATAAAAGGTGGCATCGGCCTTGGCCATTTCAATCACGTGATCTAAGGGGGACATGGGAGGCTCAGGGGATTCCGGTGGCTCGGGCGCTTCTGGCGCTTCCACTTCCTCTATTTCTTCCACGTGAATAAGCACCGGTTCTTCAATTTCTGGAACTTCAGGGGCCTCCGGTGCCTCGGGTGCCACAGGGGCCGTCCTAATTCTGATGCCTACCGGCTGTTTTGGCGCGCGAATGGCATTGGGCGGTGTCGCTTCTTTCGGCGCTGGCGGGGCAGGGGGTTCGGGCATGGGCGGAAAGTCGGGATAGGGTTCGGCATTTTGCTTTTGCTGCGCCGTCATCAAACCGAAAATATATTCGAGACGTTCAACCTCTTTCTTTTTGTAGATCCTTCTGTTTTCGGGTTGGTCGTTGATTCTTTTGACGATGGCATTGTATTCCTTGATCTGATCTACGGAGGCACCATCTTGGGGCAGCGACGAAGTCATCGGTCCTTCAATATTTATTTGGGCCACACCGTATGCGACTAGAAGCTGTTCTACCTGATCTATGATCGATTTAGGGGTATTATCGGCCACCTTGATTATTGCGCGGACCGATTTTTCCCGTTCTTCCTTTGAAAGCTCGGCGTTGTATTTTTTTAGAAATTTGGGAAGCGATTCAATCGTCAAGGAATTCCCCGCAGACCGAATAGCGCCTTTTTGATCGATCTCGATTTGGATCATTTCGGTCTTCAAATCGTATTCGGGAAAAGGGGATGCATTCTGCTGTTGCTCAGGTGTCATGCTGCCATAAGTGGCCCCAAGAATCTTTAAATCCTTCAATGAAACAATCCTGCTTTTCTTTGGTTGTTTATTGTATTTTTCAGCTAGGGTATTGTATTCGGCTACTTGTTCATTTGTTGCTCTTTTTTGTTCTGGGGATGTTATCACCCTATCTTCCACAGCTTCGGATGGGACCCTCGCTTCAATAGGATCAGCTTCTTTCTGGATAATGATGGTTTCACTAAATCCATACAAAAGGAAGGAAACCAATGGAAGCAATAAAATACTCCTGAGCAAGATCGCTTTTTTCGATGTTCTTTTTTTCATGACCGTAAATCGTTTTTTGATTGATGAATAATTGATTGAATTTGAAAATTGAGGAACTGCCGCATTTGATGAGAATGCCAATAGGATGCTCTGATAAGTGGCCGTTTCCACCCCATGGGCAACAACAGCTTGGTCCGCTAAAAATTCGTGATTTAGTTTGATGTATCGTTTTGTAAAATAGATCAAGGGATTGAACCAAAAGACCACCTGCAACAACTCGACAAAAAGCACGTCAAGGCTGTGTTTTTGTTTGGCATGTGTTTCTTCATGAAGCAATACGGCATGGGGAATCTCCTTTTTTTCATAGTTTTCCCGATTCAAAAAGATATACCTGAAAAAGGTATGCGGGGCGATGCGCTCGCTCAAGAGCACCTTGGTAATCGAATTGACCTTGAACTTCGGATTTTTACGTATTCTTTGGATGATACGTCCCAGGTTTTTCAAGAACTTAAAACCAAAAAGCAGAATGCCCATACCATAAATCGTCCAAAGCAGAAGGGGAGGGATGGTTAGAGCCATATCGCCAACGGGCTCGACCCGATCAACAGCAACTGATTTTGCCGACGATGTAGGCGTGGCAAAAACTTCGGAAACAGTCGAAATCTCAACATATTCCGTAAAAACAATCGATGGAATTACAAATGAAAGCGCCAGTGCGGCCAAAAGGTAATAGCGTTTGAAAACATGAATGCTCTCACGTTCCAAGAGTAGCTTATAGAATAGGACGAAGATGGTCAAACAGGCTCCGGATTTTAAAAGATATTCCAACATAATCATCTTTTTTTAAGTTCGCTATCGATGAGTTCTTTCAACGCTACGAGTTCCGTTTTGCTCAAGTCGGTCTCCTGGGCAAAGAAAGACGCAAATTGCGCCGGACTATCATTGAAAAAGTTTTTGATGAGTCCGTTGACGTGTTTCGAGAAATAATCCTTTTTCTTTACCAGCGGATAATATTCGCGAGATCGTCCCAAGCTTTTGTAAGCGACAAAACCTTTGTCTTGCATTCGTTTTAAAAGTGTGGCAATGGTAGTGGTAGCCGGCTTGGGTTCTGGGTAGGCATCCAAAAGGTCTTTCATCAAGGCCTTCTTTTGCTTCCACAGAAAATTCATCAATTCTTCCTCCGATTTTGACAACTGCATGTGCTGGCTTTTTAGATATTGCTCTACAAACATAGAACAATTATTTTAATTCTACAAGTGTAGAGTGAAATTATTTTGCGTTAGGGATTGGAGTGTAAAGCCCGGAGCGCCAGAAGGGCGGGAGGACTTGCAACGCAAAGCCCGGCCCATTCGAATGGTTTTTGTAATGGTACCTTGTTGAAAGGGAAACGCCCCAAGCCAAATCATCCTTGAATTCAGCGGCTCATTTCGGTGAAATACTGGTAGAAATAAGGAATGGTCTCTATGCCCTTTAAAAAGTTCCAGATCCCAAAATGCTCATTGGGCGAATGGATCGCGTCGCTATCGAGGCCGAAGCCCATCAAAACGGTCTTGCTGTGGAGTTCCTTTTCAAAGAGCGATACGATAGGAATGCTCCCGCCGCTGCGCTGTGGGATGGGTTTTTTTCCAAAGGTGGTTTCATAGGCCTTGGCGGCGGCTTTGTAGCTCACATGGTCGATCGGGGTCACATACCCCTGTCCGCCATGGTGAGGGGTTACCTTTACCCTTACCCCTTTTGGGGCAAGGCTTGTGAAGTACTCGGTAAAAAGGGTGGTGATTTCTTGCCAGTCTTGATGGGGCACCAGGCGCATGGAAATTTTGGCGTAGGCGTTGCTCGCGATCACGGTTTTGGCACCTTCCCCGATATACCCGCCCCAGATGCCGTTCACGTCAAGGGTGGGGCGAATGGCGTTGCGTTCGTTGGTGGAATAGCCCTTTTCCCCATAGACTGATTCGATGTCCAGTGCTTTTTGGTAGGCATCCAGACTAAAGGGTGCCTTGGCCATCTCGGCCCGTTCCTCGGCCGACAGTTCCTCCACTTTATCATAAAACCCGGGGATGGTCACATGGTTGTTTTCATCATGAAGCGCTGCGATCATCTTGGCCAGAACATTGATGGGATTGGGCACCGCCCCGCCATATAGTCCGGAATGCACATCCCGGTTGGGGCCGGTCACTTCCACTTCCACATAGCTCAGTCCGCGCAGTCCCGTGGTAATGGAGGGAACATCGTTGGCGATCATGCCGGTGTCGGAGATCAGGATGATGTCATTGGCCAGTTTTTCCTTGTTGGCTGCCACATAGGTGGCCAAATTCTTGCTGCCCACTTCCTCTTCGCCTTCGATCATGAATTTGACGTTGCAGGGCAGTTGGTCGGTCTTCACCATAAATTCCAGGGCTTTGACGTGCATGTACATCTGCCCTTTGTCGTCACAGGAACCCCTGGCGAAAATCGCACCTTCGGGATGGATGTCGGTGGCCTTGACCACAGGCTCGAAGGGGGGGGAATCCCAAAGATTGATAGGGTCGGCCGGCTGCACGTCGTAATGGCCGTAAACCAGGATGGTGGGCAGGTTTGGATCGATCATTTTTTCGCCGTAGACAATCGGGTAACCCTCTGTTTCGTGAATTTCCACGATATCGCATCCGGCCTGTTCCAGGGCGGTTTTCACGGCTTCCGCGGTCTGCAAAACGTCGTGGGTAAAAGCGGGATCGGCACTTACGGATGGGATTTTTAGCAGTTCGATGAGTTCATTGATAAATCTTTGTCGGTTTTGGGCAATGTATTCGGTAATCTGCTGCATCCGTAAAGGTTTGGTATATGGGCTAAATTTACTAAAAGAACTTTTTAAACGACAGCTATTTCTAAATTGATTTTTTGCCTTATATTTGCATCCCGTTAAAACGGAAAGTTGCAGGCGTGATGGAATTGGTAGACATGCTAGACTTAGGATCTAGTGCCGCAAGGTGTGAGAGTTCGAGTCTCTCCGCCTGTACGATTTAAGAAAAACCTCCGAAATCTCGGAGGTTTTTTGTTTTGGAAATGTGATTTTCGGCGGAGGGACGAGAAGTTTATCCCGCGCGAAGAGGCGGGGCCTGTACAGAAGATAAAAACCTCCGAAATCTTGGAGGTTTTTTGTTTTGGAAATGTGATTTCCGGCGGAGGGACGAGAAGTTTATCCCGCGGGGGAACGCGGGGCCTGTACAAATTGAAAGAACCTCCGAAATCTAGGAGGTTTTTTGTTTTGGGGTGATGTATAGGCAACACATGTGGTCACTTTTCTTATTGTAATTTTAAATGAATCGATTTGATGTCATAGGGTACCAAAACGTATTATTGATAGTTATATCCAAAAGAATATAGCATTCCATACCAAATCTTACCTTCGCTTAACTGCGTGTAGATCTCAACAAGCTTTTTAGTTGCTCCAGAAAAAGTTCGATTTAAGGAACGGTCGAAAGAAAGGGAACCTATGGGTCTTGGGAGGACTTCCCATGTTATGTTCAAAAGATATTAGGGATCATATCAGGATTATCGGTGTGCACAATTGCGGAATGGGTTAAGTAAAATTTTTAAATTAACTTCACTAAAAATATGGGCAAAATCAATCAACTATAATACGCCGACTATTATGAAAGCAGTTCATAAGTTTTTAGTAATTGCATTTTTTCTATCTGCGATTTCTTGTGGTGAGAAAAATCCTAAAGAGGAGGCGGAGAAAGTACTTGATAATCGCCAATTCTCAGAGCACACAACGGACGTCACTGAAGGGAAGATCAATCAAACGGTTTATGTGCCGATATATTCCGAAATTTACAATCGCACGAGAGAAACCAGTGTATTATTGACCGCTACGCTGAGCATCCGTAACACAAGTGAGACAGACACATTATACCTAAGTCGGGTGGCTTATTTTAATACCGAGGGAACCTTGGTAAGGCAATATCTTGAACAGTCGATTTATCTGAAACCCATGGAGACTGTTGATTATGTAATTGAAGAAAAGGACGACGTTGGAGGTACTGGTGCAAACTTTTTAATAGATTGGTATGCAAATAGACCAATTAAACCATTGTTCCACGCAGTAATGCTGGGGGCAGTTAGTAATCAGGCGTTCTCATTCACTACAGAAGGCATCAATGTGAGATAGGCAATAAAAGTGAATGAAAATTTTAGGCACTCTCATTGGTTTGTACATGGATCGGTTAATTGAAGGTGTTATCGATTTTTCCATATGACGCTTCGTTCCAGATTTAAAATCTTCCTTTTCTTACGTTCTTTCAACATTTTTTGAGCACGCAACATTATTGACAGTCAAGGCGAAGTGTTCGGAAAGTCTTGTTAAAAGTTCGCTATACAACACTCTTAAAAAAACTCTCCATAAGAATAAGAAAGCCCCCAAGGTGGGAGCTTTCTTATATGTAATATTTAGCTATCATCGGCATTTAGTCTCCTTCGCTTAAAGAGAAACTCCCATCACCATTGAATGAGTCAACGGTAATTGTCACTGACCATATACCAGAGGTTCCTGCATCAGTTACACCAGAAAAAGAATCAGGTTCAACCGCTCCATTCAAAGACCTGTTCAAAACGGTATTACCATCGGCATCTAATACCACCATATTAAAAGTACCTTCAGCAGTTGCTGTGATATCGGCATTGTAATCTGCGATAGTAAGATTGTTGTTCCAACTAAATACGCGTGAAGCAGAACCGCCATTTCCCGTAAAGCTTGCATCAACATCGCCATTAAAATCCGAGCGGTCACCAACAACAAAATCCGATGGGGTGGTACTTAACTCGGTTCCATTAACGGATACCCTAGCAAAGCTATCATCATCTTTGCTGCAGCCTACAAAAGTGGTCGCCGCGATGGCAGTAAGAATTGTAAAAAATAAATTTGTAAGTTTCATAACATTTATAAGATTTGATAATTTCACTTGAATAACAATCAAAAATCAAAACGGGCAAAACCCTACTTTATTTTAGTTTTTTCAACATTGCCTACAGTATTTGGATTTGATTCATTAATTAAGGCCCGTGGTGAAGAACTTTCAGAAGATATAAGGAGTTTAATATAACGGCCGTTTTACAGCACTTATCTACTAACTTGTCTGGCCATATCCCAGAGTGTCCCAAACATGGACTCTTTTAGTAGTTTTGATAATTGACCTTTTTCAGGACTTGTACAACTTGAAAAAACCTCCGAGATTTCGGAGGTTTTTTGTTTTGGAAAAGGGATTTTCGGCGGAGGGAAGAGAGGTTTATCCCGCGCGAAGACGCGGGGCCTGTACAACTTGAAAGAACCTCCGAAATCTCGGAGGTTCTTTGTTTTTATTGTTAAATAAACTTGGATCATGATTACTCCAAAACTTCAATGACCAAATTCGTTTTTAGTTCGGAGGTGGCATCGCCGCGGACCGTACCCGATACGGGCATGGTATTGACATAATGACTGCTCGAAGCCACCGCGATATGGGTGTGGCCGGTGATGATGCCGTTGCTGGGGTCGAACCCCAACCAGCCCGCGCCCGGAAGAAAGACTTCCGTCCAAGCATGGAGTTCATACTCCGGGTCTTCGACATCCACGTAATAATAGCCGCTGACAAACCGTGCGGCAATCCCCAACGTACGCAGTAGTTGGATCTGCATCCAGACCAGATCTCGACAGGAACCCTTTTTTAAGCGGAATGTTTTGTCGGGTTCAAACGGTACGCCCTCCTCACGCGACGCGACCACAAAATCATCATGGATTTGCGTTGTCAGTGCGGTCAGAAAAGTCAGGGTGTCATTCTTTTTTGAGGCAAGGATGGTATTGCCGTATCGCAGCAATTCTGAATTTATGGTTTCGGCAGTGAGATACTTCTGAAGCAAAACGACCAAAGCGTTCGAATAGGAAAAAGGAACGGTATTGAAATAAAGCGGATAGACCAAAAAATTGAAAGGGTTGTAGGGCCTGCTCTCCACCAGGGCTTCTGAACGGATCACAATTTTTTTGTGCATCCCTTCGAACCAGCAAAAATGAACGAAATTATCTTCCGCATCCAACTGTTCTGAAATCCCTACAGGTGTTACGGATACTTCGAGGGTGTGCGATTCAAGGTCGAGATGGGGCGCGTTCTTTGGTTTGAACATGAGATAATGCGGCTCAATAAAAACGGCCTTGCTAAACCGGTATTCCGTTTCATGGATGATCTTGAACCTCATAGGTGTTGCTTTGTTACGGTTTCTTTTTTCAGGGAATCAATCACATGGATAAGCCAATTTCCCAAGCATTATTTCATTGGATTTCCCTAAATGAATATAGGCTATTGTTGCAGCTGTACCTGTGCCTCGGCCGCAAAAAAGGAATTATAAAGACTTAGGGAAACGCCGTTCAGGCGTTGTTGAAAATCATCAAGGTATTCGTGAAGCCCAATTTTAAAGACATCGCCGATATCGATGAATTCGAGTTCCGACTTTAGCTTTCCCAACTGCTTTTCCGCTTCGTTGCTAAAACCACCCGTACTTCCCGTGATCTCCTGCAATGACTTCTCCGCATGGATCAGGCAACAGAGCATGGATCTTGGAAATTTCTTGTCAAGAATCAGAAACTCCGATATGTTATGGGCGGTGAGCTTGCCATATTCCTTTCGGTACATGTCATAGGCGCTTACCGATTTTAGCAGGGCGGCCCATTGCATCAGGTCTAAAGGACTTCCAACTTCCTGGGGGGTACTCAACAATACATGATACTTCACGTCCATGACCCGGGAGGTCTTATCTGCACGTTCCACCAACTGTCCAATTTTTCCAAAATGCCAGCCATCGTTCCTTGAAATGGTCACGTCGAAAATGCCGTATAGCAATTGACAATCTTCCCTGACTTTTTTAAAGAAAAGTCTGGGATCGTTGCTTTTCCATAACTTTTTCTCCAAACCTTCTTTGACAAAAAAGTAGATCGAGTTGATCTGTTCCCAAACTTCTTTCGTGATTTCGGGGCGTATCGACCTCGCATTTTCCCTGGCAGCCGTAATGCAACTGTAAATTGAATTGGGGTTCTTGGGATCGAAACCCAAAAAATAAATCACCCTTTCCTTGTCCACGGTCTTATATCGGGTTTCGTACATGGGCCAGTCACCGGTAATGACCACTAATGGCTTCCATTGCTCCTCAGCGTCGGGTTGCGACTCCAAAGAGAGGTTGAAATTCACATCCATAAACCGGGCATAATTTTCGGCCCTTTCAATGTACCGGTTCATCCAATACATGGTATTAGCTACTCTACTCAGCATAGTTTTATTTTTTATAATGAATCCAAGACCCAAGTGTCCTTGCTGCCTCCTCCCTGTGAGGAATTGACAACCAGCGAACCTTTGGTCAAAGCTACCCGGGTAAGGGCGCCAGGCACTATTTTGATTTCCTTTCCGTACAGACAATAAGGCCGCAGGTCAACATGTCTACCTTCGATGGTGTCCTCCGTCAGGGTCGGCACCCTGGATAGGTTGATCATCGGCTGCGCGATATAGTTTCTCGGATTGTTTTTTATTTTGGCTACAAATTCGTCACATTGTTTTTTTGTTGATTTTGGGCCAATCAACATGCCGTATCCGCCAGAACCGTCGGTCTGTTTTACCACCAGGGTATGAATGTTTTCCAACACATATTTGCAATCATCTTCCTCGGCGCAGATGTAGGTCTTTATATTGGGCAAGAGCACCTCTTCGCCCAAATAGTATTTGATCAATCGGGGGATGTAGGCGTAGATGGCCTTGTCATCGGCAACCCCTGCGCCCGGCGCGTTCACCAATACTACATTGCCCTTGCGATAAGCTTCAAAAAGGCCTGGCGTACCCAACATCGAATTTTTGTTGAATACCAATGGATCGATAAAATCGTCGTCGACCCTGCGGTAGATGACATCGACTCTTTGAAGCCCCTTGGTGGTGATCATATACACGAAATTATTTTTCACGACCAAATCCCTGCCTTCTACCAGTTCTGCCCCCATCTGTTGCGCCAGGTAGGCATGTTCAAAATAGGCGGAATTATAAATGCCCGGGGTAAGCACTGCAATCGATGCAGGGGATTCCTTGGTTAGCGATTCCAACATGTCCCGCAAATGGTGGGAGTAATCGTGAATTGGTCTGACTTCCAGTTTTTCAAAGATTTCGGGAAAAGTGCGTTTCAATATCTCCCTGTTTTCAAGCATATAGGACACCCCTGATGGGCATCTCAGGTTATCTTCCAAGACATAGAAATTGCCATCGTCGCCCCTGATCAGATCGGTGCCCGAAATATGGCTCCATACATTCTCAGGGGGTCTTAACCCTATGCATTCCTTGAGGTAACCTGCACTTGAAAGTACAAGCTCTTTGGGGATGATGTTGTCCTTCAAGGCCCTTTGTTCATTGTAAATGTCGTTGATGAAAAGGTTCAAAGCCACGATGCGCTGTTCCAGCCCTTTGGAGAGCCTGGTCCAATCGGTGCCGCTAATAATTCTTGGGATGATATCCAAATGCAGGATCCTTTCCACCCCTTGGTTATCGCTGTAGACATTGAAGGTCATGCCCAGTGAAAGTTGAGACCTGTCGGTGGCGTGCTGCAAGGCTTTGAGTTTGCTTTTGCTCAATTTTTCCAAACGCTGTTTGAATTGCTCATAGGTTGGTCTTACGGCATTTGTTGCCTCGAACATTTCGTCATAAAACCCGGTGGTTTCGTATTTGGTAAAATCTACTTTGGCCATAAAATGGGTGCTTCGTTATCGTGTTATTTTTTTTTGATGTTGGATATTATGGTCCTGAATCGATGGGTCAAGAGAACCAATAATGGGAAGGTCATAATATACCACAAAAAATTTATCCAAAGGGATATTGATCCCACATTTGAAATAAATCGGTCGGATTTTAGGGTTTCGTGAATCGATTTGTTCCGCGCTGCCAATTGCAGATAAAATGCGATACATGATGCTACCCGGGTAGCGGATTACTGCGGCAATAGCCTTGACTTTTATAGATAGGCTCAAATTTATGTTGCCGGTTCAAACGTACCATCGGGCATCAACAATGGGCATGGGTCTTGCCCGCATTGAAAAAAGCAAGCATCGTTTGCTACAATAAAAAATACTTCACGACGTGCTGTGCAAATTGATGGCAAAACAGGTGCAGAACCGTTTGGGATAGGGAAAAATAGCCAAGGTATTTCGACCAAATTTCGAATTAAAAGCGTAACCTTTGTTTCCAACCCACTTGGCAAAACCATTCCCTTTTGAACTACAAAGCAATTATTGAAAAGGTCTTCCATGAGACGGAACAACTCACAAATAATGGAAAAATAGCTACCTATATCCCAGAATTGGCCAGTGTAGATCCGACCAGGTTCGGTGTACACATGACCAATTTAAAGGGTGAGGGATTCGGGATGGGAGACCATCTGGTAAAATTTTCCATTCAAAGCATCGCCAAAGTATTTTCGTTGACGCTGGCCTATAAAATTTTAGGCGAAAAAATTTGGAAGCGGGTCGATGTAGAACCCTCCGGGACCAAGTTCGATTCGCTCCTTCTACTTGAAATCAATAATGGCATACCCCGTAATCCCTTCGTGAATTCCGGGGCCATTGTGATTTGCGACATCTTGATCACCCACCTGGGAGATGCCAAGGCCTCGTTTTTGGAATTCGTCAGAGATCTGAGCGACTTGCCAGATCTGGAGTACTCCGATAAAATTGCGGATTCGGAAAAAGCAAGCGGCTACCGCAATGTGGCCTTGTGCAACTTTATCAAGTCGCTCGGGAATATCGATAACGATCCCGCTACGGTGCTTGATTTTTACTTCGACATGTGTTCCCTGGAAATGAACTGCCGGCAATTGTCTTATACGCTTACGTATCTGGCCAACGGGGGAAATAAAATTTCAAACGGCTCCGAAATCATTACGAAGCCCCAATCCAAACGCATCAACGCGCTCATGCTGACCTGTGGGTTTTATGATGAGTCAGGGGAGTTTGCCTTTAAGGTCGGTTTGCCCGGCAAGAGTGGAGTGGGCGGGGGCATCGTGGCATTGGTTCCCCACAACTATACGATTGCCGTTTGGAGCCCTCCACTGAACCCGAACGGAAATTCTTTCCTGGGCATGAAATTTTTGGAGGAATTCACCACACACTCAGATTTTACCATTTTTTAGACGCCGCCCCGGTTTGTATTTTAAGGAAACAGCGCTCGTTTCGGCAATAATAACTCGTGAATGAACTTCATTTTGTTGATCACGGTCGGCGAAACCACGAAAGGATAGACATCGGGCACGCCCATGGCCCGATTGATACTGTTCACGGCAAATGACAAGGGCACACAGGTGCGAACGATGGTTTCAAAATCTTTTTCCGTGTAGGGGTCAAAGGTTGAAGCGATCTTCATATTTTCGGGAATATCCTTGTTGTTCACTTCCAAACCGAAATAGTGGGCGGTCTCGACCATATCCATAATGTGCAGGTAGTGGGCCCATGTTTCGGCCCAATCCTCCCAAGGATGTGCAGAGGCATATTTACTGATATGGTGATGGCTCCAATCGTCTGGAGCACCCTTTTCGTAATAGGTTTGTAAGGCATCGCCATAATGCGCTTCTTCATTCCCAAAGACCGCTTGGAATCCTGGCAATACGTCTTGATTTTCAAAAATCAACCGATCCCAAAAGTAATGGCCTACCTCGTGCCTCAGGTGTCCGATCAAAGTCCGATATGGCTCCTCCATCTCCTTTCTAGTGCGTTCCCTAAACACCGAATCCGCTTCCCGGAGCAAGATGGTGACGACCCCATTGTCATGCCCGGTCATCACTTTCGGGTCATTGCTTTTGGTGACAAAATCAAAACACAACCCCTTGTCGTCGGACAATTTGCTCGTTAGATCGAGGCCTATTTTTTGAAGCTGGTAAACCAGACGGTGTTTGGCAATTTCCAAACTTTGCCATTTTTGAAAATTGTCTTTATCGGAAAGATTCGGTATGGTTCGGTTGAGTTGGCAAGCACGGCAGAACTCTTGCGGGGCGTCTTTTGCCACGAGCCAATTGCAGACTCCGAATGTCTGGTTTTTACAATACTTGTACTCAATTTTTTCGCGATCGGAAGTCAGCAAGGCCCCTGCAGGGTCAAAAGTGAGCATCTGTCGGTCGAGGTCTCGATAACCGGATAAATGCCCGCAATTTCCGCAAATGTTGTTTTCAAAAAACAACGGATATTGACAGTGGCCGCATTGAAATACTTTCATGGGACTAACCTAACTTTAATCAGCGAAAGTAATCATTAATACAGGAGAAATGCCATTAATAAAATCAACCCAGCCACCACCATTTAATGCTTGGCTCTGCGAAGACAACATTTTATGGACCCGCCACCAGCGCTTTCCTTAAATTGTTTGAATTTCGTAAATTATAGATTTGAAATGGTTTGGTTAATGTATTGGTTAAGGGGTAAAGCCATACATAACGTTACTTCTTCAAATCGAAAAGGACAATTCAAATGAAAATTGCAGCTTTGACCGCCAAAAATGCCATCTTTATATTATCACTCACAGTGTTCAAATTTACGGGGCTCACCCAAGAAGTTGAAGACCAGGCATTTCTTGATGATTTCCAGGGCACGGCAAGCATTACCCACAACGGTATTTCATTGGTGCCTTCCTTTTCCTTGGGGGATCCGGCTGCCATTTTTGACCTAAAGTTCACGAAAGGCAGATTGAGTTTTGAGCCCGATCTGCGCTTCGCGCTTGAGGGGAAGCCTTGGTCGTTTTTGTTCTGGTTCCGGTATAAGGCCATACAAAATGATCGGTTTTCGTTGCGTATCGGCGCGCATCCCGGATTGAATTTCAGGACCGTAAGTGTGATCAGGAATGGGCAGCCCGAAGAATTGCTCGAAACGCGTCGGTATCTGGCCTCCGAAATCGTGCCGAACTACCAAATTTCGGACAAGCTGAGCATCGGCATGTACTACCTCCGGGGCAGGGGATTTGATGAGGGGCTAAAAAATTCCGATTTTCTTACCTTGAATGCGTCCCTTAACGATTTGTTCGTTTCCGAAAAGCTCTATATCAATGTATCGCCACAGGTTTATTACCTAAGGCTCGATGACCTTACCGGTTATTACGTGGTAGGTTTCATTACCTTGGCCAAAAAAGATTTTCCGCTTTCGCTTTCGGCCATATTGAACAAGGCCATCAATACACAAATACAGCCTGAGAAGGATTTTATATGGAACGTTTCGTTGGTATACAGTTTTCCGAACACGACAGGGGCCGCAAAAAAAATCAAAGGCCTTTGAAATAAACAATGGCCTATTCAACAACAGGTGGATATCAACTCTAAATAAATCTCATTATTTTGCAAATCAAAGAACAACCACATCATTTTTTAACAAAAATCTGATAAAAGCGCATTCAATTCGCTCAAGATTTGGTGAAAAATTCCTTATTTTTAGAAAAACATTGAACATTTTATAATCATGGCAAAATACACGCTTAAAGTCAACGGAAAAAAACAGGAAGTAGACGTAGACCCTGGCACACCCATGCTTTGGGTGCTGCGAGACCATATCAAATTGGTCGGGACCAAATATGGCTGTGGTATCGCACAATGCGGTGCCTGTACGGTGCACCTGGATGACACTGCGGTGCGTTCCTGCCAATTGCCCGTTTCGGCTGTCGGGGAGCAAAACATCACGACCATTGAAGGACTCTCGGAAAACGGCGATCACCCGGTCCAAAAGGCCTGGCTGGAAGTGGATGTGCCCCAATGCGGCTATTGTCAGGCCGGGCAGATCATGACCGCATCCGCCTTGCTGAAACAAAATCCCAATCCCTCCGATTCCGAAATCGAAACTGCCATGAACGGCAATATCTGCCGATGCGGCACCTATACCAGGATCAAAAAGGCCATAAAAATCGCTTCAACCCATTAAACAAAACATCATGACAAAGATAAAAACCCAATATAACAGGCGTTCATTTATTAAAGTATCCACTGCAGCAGGTGGGGGCATGCTCATCGGATTTAGCTGGCTCAATGCCTGTAAGCCCGGGGAACCCGCACCGGAACCAGGGGTAGCGATTCCAAACGAATGGTTCGAGATCAATGGCTATATCAAGATTGGGGACACCGGCATGGTGACCATCTATTCTCCCAATCCGGAAATTGGCCAAAATGTTCGGACCTCCATGCCCATGATCGTGGCCGAGGAATTGGATGTGCCCTGGGAAAATGTTGTGGTTGAACAAGCGCCCCTGAACACCGGATGGTATCAAAATCAGTTTGCCGGCGGCAGCCTTTCCATTCGATTGAGCTGGAACGCCTTACGCATGGCCGGTGCCACGGGCAGAAGAATGCTGTTGGAAGCGGCCGCCAAAGAATGGGGCCTAGCTGCTTCGGAGGTAACGGCGAGCGAGGGCGTCATCAAAGAAATGAACGGGGACCGTACCGTTTCCTATGGAGAAATAGCTTCAAAGGCCGTGGGCATTCAAATCCCCGAAGAAGTCGAACTGAAGGGCATCAAGGATTTCAAAATTATCGGAACGAGCAAAAAGAATGTTGACGGAAGGAAAATAGTCACGGGCCAACCTATGTTTGGGTTGGATTTCCATAGGGAGGGAATGCATTTGGCCATGATACAACATCCCCCCGCTTTTGGTATGAAGATAAAGGATTTCAATGTTGAGGAGATTAAAAATATGCCAGGGGTAAAGGATGCCTTTATAGTAGATACTACTTTTGAAGGTGGAGGCGGATTCGACGAAAAAGGATTTTTGCAGCTCATTGCCATCGTAGGGGATTCCACTTGGGAACTGATGCAGGCAAAAAAAGCCATTAAGGCCAATTGGGAAACCGTCAGTGAATTGGAAAATTCCAATATGCACTTGAAAAGACTTGAACAGGCCCTGGTTTCAGGAGAAGTCGAAGACAGTAGGAAAGATGGTGATCCGGAAGCTGCCTTTAAAAAGGCTGCCAAGGTCATTGAACGTACCTATAGTGCTCCATTTATTGCCCATAATACCTTGGAACCAATGAATTTTTTCGCGAATGTCACCGACGATTCCGCAGAACTGATAGGGCCGACCCAGACCCCGGAAGCACTTGAGGGCTCCGTTTCCAAATTGCTCAATATGCCCCTTGAAAATATTACGGTGAACATGACCCGAATCGGAGGGGGGTTCGGCAGAAGGCTTTATGTCCACTTTGGCGTGGAGGCAGCGGCGATATCCAAAAAGATAGGGGCGCCCGTTAAGCTCATATATACCAGGGAAGATGATATGACCCAAGGCACCTATAGACCAACCTACAGGTCGATCTACAAAGCCGGACTTGATGAGAACAACAATTTGATCGCCTTTACGGTCAGAGGGGCAGGATTGCCGGAAGGTCCTATCTTCCCGAACCGCTTCCCTGCCGGAGCCGTGGAGAATTATTCGGCAGAAAAAATCAAGGCGCCCACCAATATTACCACCGGGGCATGGCGGGCCCCCAGGTCGAATTTCACGGCCGGAGCCGAGCAATCGTTTTTGGACGAGGTTGCGGAATTGGCCGGCAAAGACCCGATAGATTTCCGTTTGGAATTGTTCGATCGAGCCATTAACAATCCCGTTGGCGAAAAATATGAATATGAGGCAGAACGTTATGCCGGCGTATTGAAACTGATCAAGGAAAAGGCCAACTGGGGAACACCTCAGCCTGGAGTACACCGAGGGGTGGCCGCATACTTTTGCCATTCCACTTATGTGGCGGAAGTCTTTGACATGGTGATGGAGAATGACCAGCCCAAGATCAAAAAAGTATGGTGTGCCGCCGATTGCGGTATCGTCATCAACAGGGATGCCGCCAAGAATATTCTGGAAGGAGGCGTTATCGATGGGATAGGACATTCCATGTACAGCCAATTGACTTTTGAGAACGGGAGACCCGATCAAATGAACTTCGACAACTACCAGTTAATACGTCATTCACAAGTGCCGGAAGAGATCGAAGTATTCTTTGTTGAAAATGAAATCGATCCAACAGGTTTAGGGGAACCAGGACTTCCGCCCGCCATGGCTGCTTTGGCAAATGCCCTCTATAAAGCTACGGGTACGCGATATTATCATCAGCCGTTTACCTCCGAAAAACAGCTGGTGGGTTAACCTTGAACCATTAAGTGAATCCAACAAAATAAAATCATATTTTCATTATGGCAAATTTCACCTTGAAAATAAACGGTAAAAAAGAGGAACTGGAACTGGACGGAACCACCCCCATGCTCTGGGTTTTGCGCGACCATCTCAAATTGGTCGGTACCAAATATGGATGTGGCATTGCACAGTGCGGCGCCTGTACGGTACATCTCGACGGTACCGCGGTACGCTCCTGCCAACTCCCGATATCGGCCGTTGGGGAAAAGGAAATCACGACCATCGAGGGCCTTTCGGAAAAAGGCGACCACCCTGTACAACAGGCTTGGCTCGAAATCGATGTGCCCCAATGCGGTTATTGCCAGGCGGGCCAGATCATGACGGCATCCGCATTGTTGAAAAGCAATCCAAATCCAACCGATACCGAAATCGAAGTGGCCATGAACGGCAATATCTGCCGCTGCGGTACCTATACCAGAATTAAAAAGGCTGTGAAAATGGCAGCAGGTGCCAAGTCCAATGCATAGCATTTAAATAGCAGGAAAATGACCCTCGTAAAAACACACCTAGGGCGACGTGCCTTTATCAAAAACACGAGTTTGGCCGGTGGTGGACTAGTCCTTGGTTTTAGCATAATAAATTCTTGCAGGCCAAAACAGGGCGATCAAATGGCCCTCGGTCAAATAGCCAAAGAATGGTTCAAGCTCAACGGCTATTTGAAAATAGGGGACAACGGCCTGGTCACCATCATGTCTCCCAATCCCGAGGGTGGCCAGAACGTGAAGACTTCCATGCCCATGATCGTCGCCGAGGAACTCGACATCGATTGGAAAGACGTCATCGTGGAACAGGCACCCCTCGATACCGATGCGTTTACCCGACAAACTATAGGTGGCAGCCAGGCCATTCGGCAAGGTTGGGAAAGCCTTCGCATGGCCGGTGCCACGGCAAGGCAAATGCTCAGGGAAGCCGCGGCCCAGGCGTGGCAGGTTTCCATGGAAGAAATTACCACCAAGGCAGGCATACTGCAACATGAATCCAGTGGAAAATCGGCGGGATACGGGGAAATGGCTTCCACCGCTTCGAAAATTCCGGTTCCCGAAGTGGTGCAGCTCAAGGACAAAAACAACTTTAGGATCATCGGCAATTCCCACAAGAACGTGGATGGGCTTAAAATCGTGACCGGTAAGCCATTATTTGGCATTGATACCCATCGCGAGGGCATGCTCATCGCCATGATCGTACATCCGCCCGCCTTCGGGATGCGATTGAAATCGATTGATGACTCGGCCGTAAGGAACATGCCCGGGATCAGGGATGTTTTTGCCATCAAAGTGTTTAACGACGACTACGAAAAGCAATTTTTTGATACCCGCACCTTTAATGAAGTTGCCGTTGTTGTGGGAAATTCGACCTGGGAAGTGATGAACGCCAAAAAAGCTTTAAAGATCGAATGTGAACCGATCAGTGGTAGCACTGAAACCAGAAGTCGATTTGGCAGCACATTCACCGAACACACCCCGGCCGGTCTGGAAAGTACGACCGATCATATGGCTCAAATGGAAGCCATGGCAGCTAAGCCGGGCGAGGTACGCCGAAAAGACGGTGAGCCGGAAGCGGCCTTCAAGCGCGCAGCAAAGATTATCGAGCGCAGCTATACCGCTCCCTTCCTGGCCCACAACTGTATGGAGCCCATGAACTTTTTTGCCGATGTGACCGATGACAGGGCGGAACTCATAGGGCCGCTCCAAAAACCGGAATTTACCGAACAGGCACTGTCGGCCCGTCTCGACTTGCCCTTGGAGAAAATCAACATTCAAATGACCCGTTTGGGGGGCGGTTACGGACGCAGATCCTACGCCCATTGGTTGATTGAAGCCGCGCTCATTTCAAAAAAGATGCAAGCGCCCATCAAGCTGGTGTACACCCGAGAAGACGATATGACCGATGGTATCTACCGCCCGGCCTACCATGCCAAATTCAGGGCAGGACTGGATACCGATAACAAGCTGATCGCCTTTCATGTGAAGGCCGGGGGCATCCCCCAAAGTCCCTTGTCCGAGAATCGATTTCCGGCGGGTGCCGTGGAGCATTATCTGGCTGAGGATTGGAGCATCGACACCAATCTTACCGTCGGTTCGTTTCGGGCGCCAGGATCAAATTTTATGGCGAGCGCAGAACAATCGTTTTTGGACGAAGTGGCCGAGTCGGCGGGGAAAGACCCCATCGATTTCCGCCTGGAACTGCTGGATCGGGCCGGGAACAATCCGGTTGGGGAGCGGAATGATTATGATGCGGACCGATATGCCGGGGTGCTCAGACTGGTAAAGGAAAAATCGAATTGGGGCGAACGTGATCCCAAAGTCCATAGGGGCGTTTCGGCCTATTTTTGCCACAACACCTATGCGGCACAAGTGCTCGACATGACCATGGAAGGCGACAGGCCCGTGGTGCAAAAAGTAACCTGCGCCCTGGACTGTGGCATTGTGGTAAATCCAGATTCAGCAAAAAATATGGCCGAGGGCGGCATCGTCGATGGTATAGGAAATGCATTTTTTGGAGAACTGACCTTTAAGGACGGCGTGCCCGAAAAGAACAACTTCGACAAATACCGAATGATACGGATGGGTGAATCGCCCAAAGAAATCGATGTCCACTTTGTTGAAAATGATATTGATCCTACCGGCTTGGGCGAACCGACTTTTCCGCCCATTTTCGCGGCTGTGGCCAATGCACTGTACAAGGCAACCGGTAAACGGCATTACCATCAACCTTTTGTCACTGAAAAGGCGGTGTTGGGGTAGGGTTTAAGCAAAAAGAGATATTCCCTATCAACTTAGGATTCAAATAATTGGGATCGTACTTACATGGAATGAAGGCATTAATTCTTCATATCATGCCCTTCATGTCCGGTCATGGTCTTGCCCCCTTCTTCGTTCATCATTGATTTTTTACCCCGCAATTGTGCGGCGGCATCCACCGTAAAAGTGCCGTTTGTGACAATTTCTTCCCCAATTTCCAAACCGGATATGACGACATACCCGCCATTGATGGCATCTCCCAAAACAATTTCGCGCATTTCAAAAGTAGGGTCCTTTGCTTTGGTCTTGATATAGACAACCGAACGTTCTCCTGTCCATAGCACTGCAGTTTCTGGAACCGATATGGTTTCATCCTTTATTTGTGAGCCAAGCACCAATGAACCGGCCACGAACATTCCGGGTTTAAGGAGCCCATTTGGGTTTTCCAAAACCGCCCTTACCGAGACGGTCCTTTTTGCCGGATCAAGGACTGGGTCGATAAATGAAATTTTGGTATCGAACTTTTTGTTGGGAAAGGCTTTGGTGACAATTTCGATGTTTTGACCTTCTTTTAGCAGTGAGACCTGATTTTCGTATGCGTCGAAAACCGCCCAAACCGAACCCAGGTTGGCAATTCTGAACAATGGTGATCCCTGTTTCACATAATCCCCCGTTTCCACCATAATTTCAGAAACCGTACCCGATACATTGGCATACACTGGATAGTTTTCTTGGACCCGCCCCGATTTCTCGATTTGTTCGATCTGTTTTTCGGATAGTTTCCATTGGGTGAGCTTGTTGCGAACGGCTTGATACAAAGCGGGTTGGTTTGCTTTTAAGCTTGCTGCCGTAATCAATTCCTGTTGGGCGGAAACCAGTTCAGGGGAATAGAGGCTCGCCAATTGTTGCCCGGTTCTGACTTGTTCTCCTTCAAAATTCACGAACAGTTTTTCTATCCTCCCGTTAAAATAGGAGGCCTGGGTGGCGACTGCCTTTTCATTCGCCACAATGGTCCCTGAGAGGTTTAGGGAAGACCTGCCCTGCAAGCTTGAACCGATTACTGTTGTTTGAATGTTTGCCAATGCCATGGCATTTTGGCCCATTTTGAACTGGTCCTTGGCCAAACCATCAGCTCCTGAATCTGCTGGTATAAGTTCCATGCCGCAAATAGGACATTTGCCCGGTTGGGATTGCATGATCTGGGGATGCATCGTACAGGTCCACATCATTTCCGTTTTCACTGTCGTACCATGTTCATGGACAGCCGAAGCATCTTCTACCGGGGAGATGCCAAAAATCACGTACCCGACCAGAAAACCTGCGATAACGGCCACTGCGAGATATATCATATTTTTTTTCATCATATATATTTTAAAGGATTCATTCTTTTTTCGATACCTGTTAAACATTCAAACCTTGTATCAATAATACTTTCAACGCTATTTGAATCACAATCAGTTTATCTTGGCATTTTTTAGCCTAAGGGCATTGGCGATGACCGAAACCGAACTGAAGCTCATTGCGGCGGCGGCGATCATCGGGGACAGCAATATTCCGAAAAAGGGATATAGGACCCCTGCTGCAATCGGCACCCCTAGCGTATTGTACACCAAGGCAAAGAACAGGTTTTGCTTGATGTTCCCCATGACCTTGTCACTTAGGTTTCTTGCCTTCACAATCCCGTGCAGATCCCCTTTTACCAGGGTGATTGCGGCACTTTCGATGGCGACATCGGTGCCGGTACCCATGGCGATGCCCACATCGCTTTTAGCCAATGCCGGGGCATCGTTGATGCCATCGCCGGCCATGGCCACCACTTTTCCCTTGCCCTGCAACTTTTCCACTGCTTTCATTTTATCCTCCGGCAGCATTCCTGCTCTAAAATCGGTCAGGTTGAGTTCACTTGCGACAGCTTGTGCCGTGTCGTGGTTGTCGCCTGTAAGCATAATGACATCGATACCCTTGTCCTGAAGCGATTTGATGGCCTTTTTACTGCTTGCTTTGATTTTGTCCCCAATGACCACAAAGCCTACAGGGTTTGAATCGATAGCCAGATATGAAACCGTTTTGCCCTGTTTTTGATACGATCCTACCTTTTCTTTAAGGTCGGTTGATAAGTCAGCTCCGGCATGTGCCATCATTTTGTCGTTGCCCAGGGATACCTTCTTTCCATTTACCTTGCCCTCCACCCCTTTGCCGGTTACCGCATTGAATCCGTCGGCTTTTAAAAATGGCACCCCCTGTTCTTTTCCGTATTTAACCGTAGCCGTTGCCAAAGGATGTTCGCTCAATTGGTTCAGGGATACGATATATTGCAGCACCTCTATTTCTGAATAGTCATCACCTGACGTGCCCACGTTGGCCACTGTGGGTTTGCCTTCCGTCAAGGTTCCGGTCTTATCCACGATCAGTGTATTTACATGGTGCAATTTTTCCAAAGCGGCCGCATTTTTGATGAGTACCCCGTTTTGGGCCCCTTTGCCCACACCGACCATCACCGACATCGGCGTTGCCAGGCCCAGGGCACAAGGGCAGGCGATGATCAATACGGCTATGGCATTGACCAAGGCATATACATAGGCCGGTTCCGGCCCCCAAATGGCCCAAGCCACAAAAGTGACCAGTGCGATAAGCACGACCACGGGCACAAAATATCCCGATACCTTGTCCGCCAAATTCTGTATGGGAGCCTTGCTCCGACTGGCATCATTGACCATTTGGATAATCTGCGAGAGCAAGGTGTCAGATCCTATTTTTTCCGCCTTCATCAGAAAAGATCGGTTGCCGTTGATCGTACCGCTACTGACCTTGTCGCCTTCGGACTTGCTCACTGGAATGGGTTCCCCGGTTATCATGGATTCATCCACGGACGTATGGCCTTCCGTCAGTTCGCCATCCACCGGAATCTTGTCTCCCGGTTTGACCCTTAGGATATCGCCCAGTTCGATTTCGTCAATGCCGATTTCTTCCTCATTTCCTTCGCTTACGCGAATTGCCTTGTTGGGCGCGAGTTTTAAGAGGGCCTTTACTGCCGAATTCGTTTTGCTGTGGGCGCGGGCTTCCAATACCTGTCCCAACAGCACCAGGGTCAAGATGACCGTGGCCGCTTCAAAATAGACATGTACGCTTCCAGAGGCCGTTTTGAACTGCGCAGGGAAAAAATCCGGGAAGAGCATCCCAACTAGGCTGAACGCCCAGGCCACTCCGGCCCCGATTCCGATCAGGGTGAACATGTTCAGGTTCCAGGTCTTGACGGAACGATAGGCACGTTCAAAAAACATCCAAGTGGCATAGAAGACAACGGGAATGGAAAGCGCGAATTGTATCCAATTCCAGTGCTTCTGTCCCAACAGGTCGTAGAGGGGATTATCGGTCATCATTTCGGACATCGCTATCAAGAAGATGGGCAGGGTAAAGGCCACCGCGATCCAAAACTTTTTGAGCAACGCTTTATAGGTCTTTTCCTCCGCGGAAAGATCGGGTTGCATGGGAACGAGATCCATCCCACAGATCGGACAACTACCTGCTTGGTCCCTTATGATTTCGGGATGCATCGGGCAGGTGTATTGGGTTGAGGCATTAGTAGAAAGGTTTTGCTGCTCCACCAAATCCATTCCACAGACAGGACAATCCCCGGGTCGGTCATAAGTCTTATCGCCTTCACAATGCATCGGGCAATAAAACGTACCGGTACCCTTCCCGATGGGAACCTCCTTTTTCTTCTTTTGGCCATGTTGAACGTCGCCTACTTCATGGATGCTGTACCGACCTCCATCCGCTTCCAGGACTTCCTGAAATTTTTTGATAGGGATATGTGATTCCATTTCGATGGTCGCTTCGGCCTTTTCCAAGTGTACCGATACCATGGTCACCCCTTCCACTTTTGCAAGGGTTTCCTCTACATGCTTGCGACAGCCGTTGCAGGTCATTCCCTGTATATGATAACTATGTTTCATGACGTTCATTTTTTGGAGTTTTTTACTCGAACATGTTTATTTAGAAATCGAATGGCGTCCTTTATTGATTCGTTAAATAATTGATGATGGCCATTTGCATATAATAATTTTTGATGGCCTCGATCCCGTTCATTTGGAACCGCAATTGCAGTTCTTGAATGTCGAGAACATCGTTAAAGTCTATGGTTCCGGTTTCATAGTTTTTGATTAGTATTTCTTCCGCATCTTTGGCCTGTCTCAAATTTTTTAGTTGGGTCTTGAATTTTATTTTTTGAGCTTCCCTGTTATTGATCGCATCGGCTAAAATGGTTTTCAAGCGGTTTCTGCGGTTCATTTTTTCGGCGTTGATTTCCTCTTTTCGCAATTCGTTCTGCGCCGTAAGAGATCTGTATTTATTATTGAAAATTGGGATGGAAAGAGAAACCATGGGCATCAAAATATCCTTTCCGTTATCGCTAAAGTTCATTCCCGCCCTTTCGGCCACCGGAATATAATCAAGCCCGAAGCCCAGATTGGGATTGGCTTCCGTTTGGTTCACAATTTCCGATTGGGTTACTGATTCATACAACCTGTCGTATTTTTCCAATTCGGGATGAAGCCCCAGTTCCATGGTATCATTTTCGTAATCAGCATCGATAAACAGGCTGTCCACCATTTCTATATCAAGGGTTTCGTCTCGATTCAATAAATGGTTGAAGGCATTTCTCTCTGCGAGGAAAGCATAGGTCAATACTTCCTGTTCTTCCTGAAGGTCATTTTGTCGGATCTGCAAACGAAGGACGTCGACCGCCGAAGCCTTACCGACTTCCACGGCAGTCAATGCCAATATTTCATAGGTTTTCAGGAGTTGGATATTTTCTTCCAAAACGGCCTGTTTCCGATCGATGGCGTAGAGCTTGTAATAAGATTGTGATACCGAAAGCCTCAATTTTCGTTTCATGATCGCAATATCGAGGTAATCGACTTCGGCCAGGGCATTGGCGTAATTTTCCCTAGCGGTTATGGTACCGAACCACGGCAACATTTGTTTGACGGAAAATCGCGCCTTTTGTGCACCGGTACGCGTTTCGGGTTCGCTTACAAAAAGTCCGGCACTCAACTCCATATTGGGCAGGGCATCGGCTTCCGCTACTTTTTCCTTTGAAATGGCATAGCGTATTTCATAGGCCTGAACCTCAGGATTGTTCATTTCTGCCACTTGGATATGGGATTCCAATGATTGGCCCCGTGCAAGCGACGAAACAAATAAAAAACAAAGTATTAAAATGATATTTTTCATTTGTTCGCTATTTTAAGTTGAAATTCCTTTCGCCAGCTAAAGAGTACCGGTACCAGGAAATAGGACGTGACATCAATGATCATTCCGCCAAAAATCGGAATCGCCATGGGAATCATAATATCACTTCCCTTGCCAGTGGATGTGAGTATGGGCAACAGGGCAAGAATTGTAGTTACCGTGGTCATCAAACAGGGCCTGATGCGCTTTGAGGCGGCTTCCAGGGTTGCAGAACGGATTCCATTTCTGTCAGTTGGCGCTTCCCTGTCAAAAGTTTGTGTTAGATAGGTGGCCATCACCACCCCATCGTCGGTTGCAATGCCGAACAGCGCGATGAACCCTACCCATACCGCAACACTGAGGTTGATGGTTTTCATGTTGAAAAGCGCTCGCAGATTTTCACCGAAAAGGCTAAAATTGAAGAACCAGTCCTGCCCATAGAGCCATATCATGATAAAACCGCCCGCAAAGGCGACGGCGATACCCGTAAATACCATGAACGAAGTGGTAACGGAACGGAACTGAAAGTAGAGTATTAAAAAGATGATCATCAATGCCAGCGGCACCACCAAAGAGAGGGTTTTTTCCGCTCGTAATTGATTTTCATAGGTGCCCGTAAATCGATAACTCACGCCATTGGGCACTATTAGTTGGCCCTGGTCAATTTTTTGTTGGATAAGGGCCTGGGCGTTCTCCACCACATTCACTTCGGCAAAACCATCCAACTTATCGAACAGCACATAGCCGACCAAAAATGTATCCTCGCTTTTGATGACTTGTGGCCCTTTTTCATAACGGATGTTGACCAGTTCGCTCAAAGGAATCGGACTGCCCTTGGCGACAGGAACGTAAATTTTCTTGATGTCCGCGGGATTTTCACGGAGTTCCCTGGGATATCGCACACGAACCCCATAACGTTCCCTGCCCTCAACGGTCTGGGTCAAGGTCATTCCCCCTATGGCGACCTCCAACACGCGTTGAACATCCTCGACGCGTATCCCGTATCTTGCCAAGGCCTCCCTGTCGATATCGATCAGCAGATAGGGTTTGCCAACGATACGATCTGCAAAAACGGCCTCGTCCTTAACGCCCTCCACTTCTTTGAGAATGTTTTCCAGTTGAATGCCGAAGGCTTCTATCTGTCGTAAATCCTGACCCTTGACCTTAATGCCCATGGGCGCGCGCATTCCGGTCTGCAACATTACCAGGCGTGTTTCAATAGGCTGCAATTTGGGCGCAGTGGTAACACCAGGTAATCTTGTGACCCTAACGATTTCGTTCCAGATATCATTTGGCGATTGAATTTTTGGCCGCCAATTGCGAAAATATTCCCCGCCTTTATCGGGAATCAGATTTTCAAAGGTTACTTCAGGGAAATTTTCAATATCGGTTTCCCGGTACCCAGAAGTATTTTCTTTTAGAACGGTATTGGGATTCAATAGGAAATTCCCGTCTTTGAGTGCAAATAGACCATCTTCGTTGATTTTAAAACGTGTACGTATGCCTTCTTCATTCTGCATGTACTCTGACTTGTACTGAATCATGTTTTCATACATCGACAAAGGCGCAGGGTCGAGAGCGGATTCCGCCCGCCCGGCTTTGCCGACCACCGTTTCGATTTCAGGGATACTGGCCACGGCCATGTCGAGCTGCTGCAATACCCGTTTATTTGCCTCTACTCCGGCGTGCGGCAGTGAGGTAGGCATCAACAAGAAAGAACCCTCGTTAAGTGCGGGCATAAACTCTTTGCCCGTATTCTTCATGATCAAGATGCCCAATGATAAGACCGTTGCCGGGACCAACAAAAACAATAGCCTGTTCTGTAACGCCCACCGAAGGATTCTATCATAGTAAATCCTCAACAATGAAAAGGCACCCAATAGTCCGAAACAAACAAGGGCCACAAAAATCAAGTTCATGGCAATACTTCGGTCAAAGCCCAACGGCCTCCAATATTCGGCCAGCAGGATAACGATTGCAATAACGGAAATGACGATGTTCGCCAAGTTGGCACGTTTCGCTTTAATTTTACCGCGAACCGCAAATAAAGAGACCAATCCAAAGGCAACCAAGGCCAGCCCCAACCAATAACCAAAGCCGATTACCGTAATTCCAAGAACCAACAACAGACCGCTTAGGATGTATTTTGAACGTTCAAGTATGTCTCTTTTCCTGAACAAGAAGGCTGCAAAGGGCGGAATCAAAAAAAGTGCGATCAACAGCGATGCGGAAAGGGCCATTGTTTTGGTAAAGGCAAGCGGACGAAAGAGCTTGCCTTCGGCACCGATCAATGTAAAAACGGGAATAAAACTGATTATGGTGGTCAGAACGGCAGTTAAAATGGCTCCGGATACTTCCGCGGTGGCATTATAGATGATTTCATTCGTGCTGAATTCGATGCCATTTTCCTTAAAGCGTAATTTTTCATCTTCCATGTGCCGAATCATATTTTCGGCCAAAATCACGCCCACATCCACCATGGTGCCAATGGCGATTGCGATGCCTGAGAGCGCGACGATGTTCGCGTCAACGTTGAACCATTTCATGGTGACAAAAACCATCAATATGGCGACCGGCAATAAACCTGAAATCAGCATGGAGGCCCGAAGGTTATACACCATGATTATAATGACCAAAATGGTGATCAGTATTTCCATGGACAATGCTTCATTGAGTGTGCCCAAGGTCTCTCGAATCAATTCAGTACGATCATAAAATGGAACAATGGTCAATTTGGAGGTACGGCCATCGCTTAATTTTTTGGAAGGAAGTCCCGAACGCAATTCCCCTATTTTCTCCTTTACATGGTTGATGACCTCGAGTGGATTGGCCCCATATCTTGCCACGACCACCCCACCAACGACTTCCGCGCCTTCCTTATCAAGGATGCCACGACGAACGGCCGGCCCTAGAGAAACATTGGCAATATCCTTCACGCGTATGGAAGTATAATCTTCGGACGTTACGACGGCATTTTTGATGTCGTCCAAAGACGCGATATAACCCAGGCCGCGCACCAGGTATTCGGCCTGATTGATTTCCAGGGTTTGCGCCCCAATGTCCCGGTTGCTTTGTTTGACCGCATTGACCACCTGAAGCAGGTCAATATTATATTGCCTCATCAATTCGGGGTCAACATCGATTTGATATTCCTGAACATACCCACCTATGGAAGCCACTTCTGAAACCCCGCTAGCAGTGGAAAGGGCATATTTAACATAGTAGTCCTGAATACTGCGTAACTCTTGTAGATCCCATCCGCCGGTTACGTTGCCATTTTCATCCCTTCCTTCCAAGGTGTACCAGAATATTTGTCCCAAACCGGTTGCATCGGGCCCCAATGCGGGGTTTACGCCTTCGGGCAACAGGTTGTTGGGTAGCGAATTCAACTTTTCCAAGATTCTGCCACGACTCCAATAAAATTCTACATCCTCTTCAAAAATGATATAAATACTGGAGAAACCGAACATGGAGGAACTGCGGATCGTTCTTACTCCCGGAATGCCCAATAAAGAAGTGGTCAACGGATAGGAAATCTGATTCTCGATATCTTGTGGCGACCTGCCGGGCCATTTCGTAAAAACGATTTGCTGATTCTCCCCGATATCGGGGATCGCATCGACCGCGACCGGGTTGTTGGGCAAAAAGCCAATATCCCAATTAAATGGAGCGTTGATCGTACCCCATCCCACGAAGATGAGGAGCAACAATACCGCAACCAACTTATTTTCAATAAGAAATTTGATGCCTTTGTTCAGCATGGGAATTGAGTATTTAACAATTAGCAAGCGTACAGAAAGACTGTACATACAATCGGATCGACCCGAAAAAGCAGCAATAGATTTTGCGCTTTATTTGCGAATGTTAAAAATCAAATCAGGAAGGATTGATCAAGGATATGGATATCCCGTATCAGAGGGGGAGGAGAATAATCGTTAAAGCGAACTATGTTTTTGTCAACCCCTTCGAATACTTGGACATAAGCGTTAAAATTAGCGGCAACGAATAGCTGGTGCTCAAAGGTGGGTTGGTCAAAAGAAATTTTTAAATCTTGCTGCCCCGTTTGGGAGATTTGGACATCCTTACAACAGTCCATTTCCATATTCATAGATGGGCACATTGCTTTGGATTCGGTTTTTTCCAGCATCGAAATGCAGCTATCTGCATTATCGAACAGGCTGAAATCAACCAATTTGCCCATACAATAATGCATGTCCACAGCGAAAGACATTGTGGAGAACAGCAACAGAAGTGCCATTGTAAAGGATAATATTTTATATAAGCCTTTTTTCACCTGCAATGTAAATTTACATAATTCCTGTCGATCTTCTCCAAAGGTGTTCTATTTAAAGCGCTTTTACAAAATGGTCGCATTCCTTTTTCCCGATTGCCTTGCCCAATTTCTCGATTTTTGATGGGGGCATGCTATCCATTTTTAAATTGAGAATCCATGATGATTTTGCTGAGACACTCAAAACAACAGTAAAAAAGCCGACTTAGAAAGTCGGCTTTGGCATATCATTGAAAAACAACCTTTACATGCCTGGCAAGACCACTGTATCCACCACATGGATCACCCCGTTCGATTGGTTGACGTCCGCAATGGTCACTGTGGAGATATTTCCTGAAGCATCCTTCAGTTTTACTTTGTCCCGGTCAAGCATCGCGGTTAATTTCGCGCCGTTTACGGTTGTGAAAGATGCCATGCCCTTGCCTTTTTTGATGGCCTTGACGATATCCTTGGCACTGAATTTGCCGGCGAGGACATGATAGGTCAATACCCCTTGCAGTTTGGTTTTGTTTTCCGGTTTCAGCAAGGTTTCGACCGTACCCATGGGCAACTTGTCGAAGGCGGCATTGGTAGGGGCAAAGACGGTGAAGGGTCCACTACCCTGTAGGGTTTCGACCAATCCGGCGGCCTTCACTGCAGCGACCAGGGTGGTATGGTCTGCTGAGTTTACCGCATTGGAAACAATATCCATGGTGGGATACATTGTGGCACCACCCACCATTTTGGTATCCATGGCCATCATTTTTTTGTCTTTGGCCATTTTGTTTTCCTTCATCATCTTGTCTTGGGAGAACACCGAGGTCGTTCCCATAAAAATGACGGTCAATACTGCGGTACTCAAAAATTTAGAAGTTTTCATAAGATCTATTTTAGTTTATGGCAACACTTACGGAAAGTACCGTTGGAGGGTTTTAAAATGGGCGTATTTTTTTGAAGGCAGTATAATTGGACGGTATTGCCCTTTGTGAAAAAAGGTGGCTTTGTTTCGGAGCGGGACCATCCGCTATAAAAAAAAGCCCTTCCGGAGTGAAGGGCTTTTATGGCAATCGTCAAAACCAAACTTAAATTAAAACAATAAATAGGGGCATAAGATTTTTAGGGGAACAAAGATTTTGGTTTAAAAGAATCCAAAGGCCCAAAGAATAAGACAGAGTACCACCGAGAGTAAAATCCCAACAAGCACCACTACCATTAAGCTTAGGAAACCATTCAGAACTCTTTCGCTGAAAGTAATTTCCTGTTCCATTCTAGTGTTATTTCCTGTAAATTAAGGAAATTTTGGGTTCAAATCGGGATTTTCGACAATTATTTCGACCAATGGCCTTTCGAATGGTATGTTACTCCGATGAAAAGCCTTAATTATCGTTAAAACGCTGATGTTCAAGATGTAGGCCAATTATTTTTTTCCGCTGAGCTTTTGGCTCAATTGCTCCAGGCTGATCCCTTTGGTCTCCGGCATCATGAAATACACGAACAACAACTGCAAAACCATCATGAAAGCGAAAAAGGCAAAGACCGGTCCAGGGCCGATGGTCCCGAACAAAAAGGGCACCAATGAAGGGATGATGGCGGCCAGTACCCAATGGGTAGAGCTGCCAAATGACTGGCCTGCCCCGCGTAAATGGTTTGGAAATACCTCTGAGATGAACACCCAGATCACGGCCCCTTGGCCAATGGCGTGGGATGCGATGAACAAAAAGAGGAATATAGGCACGGCCATGCCCTGCCAGCCCAACATAAAGGCCGCTGCCACTAGGGATAGGGAAATGATATAGCCCACCGATCCCATGTACATCAACTGCTTCCTTCCCAATTTGTCGATTAGAAAAATACCGATGATGGTAAAGACCAAATTGGTAATCCCGATACCGATACTGCTTAGTAGGGCCGTGCTTTCTCCGAGACCTGCGGCCTCAAAAATGCGCGGGGCATAATAGAGAAAGGCATTGATGCCCGAAAATTGGTTGAAAAAAGCAATCAAAAACGCCAGCATCAGAGGAAACCTGTACTTTCTGATAAATATGTTCTCACTGGCGCTGTTCTCGTCCATCCCTTCATCCATATCGGCCTGCAGCCCTTCAATGGTCAATTCCGGGTTCAGGGTAGCCAGGATGGCTTTTGCCTCTGCGGTCCTATGCTTGGTGAGGAGCCATCTTGGGCTTTTGGGCACGGTCAACACAAAAAGGGTATAGATGATGGCAGGAAAGGCCTCTACGCCTACCATCCATCTCCAGGCGTTCTTACCGATGTCGCTCAGGGCATAATTACTGATAAAAGCCATCAAAATTCCGAAGACCAACATGAATTGGTAGAGCCCCACCAATCTTCCCCGATCTTTTGCAGGGGCTATTTCCGAGATATAGGCCGGTGCCGCTACGGTAGAAGCCCCGACACCAAGGCCGCCGATAAACCTGGCAATGGCAAAGGTGATCGGATCGTTGGCAAAGGCAGAACCTATGGCGGATACCGAATATAGGACGCCAATCCAGATCAGGGTATTTTTCCTCCCGATCTTGTCTGTTGGAATGCCTCCCAAAAGGGCGCCTATGACCGTTCCCCAAAGGGCCATTCCGATCACTACCGAACCATGAAAGGCATCGGAGGTGTTCCAGAGCATTTGTAGGGTTTTCTCGGCCCCGGAAATAACCACCGTGTCAAAGCCGAACAAAAAGCCGGCCAATGCGGCGATCATCGATATTCTTAAAATTTTGGAATTCATGGTCAAAGGTTGTTGGTTTTGGTAAATCTAATAAAAATTCAGGCACCAAAATTTTCAACAATCCCCGTTAGGTCGCACAGGAGGAACTTGCATTTGGTCACTTCATGCGAAGTGCCTAGGCCGACTTGGGTTTTAGGGTATCCAGGGGCTGGGACTTTCTTTTTTTCTGAAGCTTTTTTTTCAGGGAATCCTTGGGCTTCAGGCGCTGCAGTTCAACGTCATCCATAGGAGCGTCGCGATGGTCTTTGGCTTTGGGGTCCTGACCGTTACGAACGAAGGGATTGCACGACACACATGCAATCAGTACAAATATCAGGGCCAAATGGGGCAAACGCATAGATCTAAAAAAGAATGGGTCACCATAATTTACGGATGTAATCCATGATTTGGACGCTTGCCCCTTTATTTTTAGAGATATAGGTCGCGTTGATCATCCCGGTCTTGAGGCGGTAATCTGGCTGGTCGAGCATCTTTTTGATCAATTCCCCGAAGCTCCATTGATCGTGTACGGTAAGAATACCTTTTAGGCCCACCAAATCTTCCGCTTCCTTGAATCCCTTGAAATGGGGTCCGATGATTACGGGAATCCCAAAAACGGCAGGTTCCAGGGTATTGTGCAATCCGGTGGCGAACCCACCGCCGACATAGGCAATGTCGGCATAGCTGTAAATCTTGGTCAGCAGGCCGATATGGTTGACGATCAAGACATCGCAATCGCCTATGGTTTCCAGATTCAGGTTGGAATAAAGCATTGTTTTTTTTGTAAAAGAGCCTGCAAGGCCCAATATTTTGTCAGGATTCAGGGTGTGCGGGGCCAAAACGAATTTTAAGTTTTTTGGGGCAGAATTGATGTAATCGATCAACAACGCTTCGTCTTCGGGCCAGGTACTCCCTGCCACTAAGCACAACCGGTTGTGTTTGAATTTCTGCATGAAGTCGAGGGTATTGTCCCTTTCCAATATTTCCGACACCCTATCCAGCCGGGTGTCACCGCTGACCGATACCATATCGAAACCAATCGATTTCAACAAATGTTCCGAAGCGACTTCCTGAACAAAAATATGGCGAAAGGCACCCAGGGCCTTCCGCATAAAACCACCGTAAACTTTAAAATAAACCTGCCTTTTTTTGAAAAGGGCCGAGATGAGTAGCGTTGGTATTTTTTGATTCTTAAGGTGCCTAAGATAATTGGGCCATATTTCATATTTGACAAAAATGGCCAGTTCGGGGTGTACCAGTTTTGAGGAATCGTTTGACATTGAGATGTGCTGTCCATTGGCAAATAGGCAACGACATCGGCGACCGTCGTGTTCTTTTTGATTTCGTAACCTGAAGGCGAAAAAAAAGTGAGCAATATCTTATGTGACGGATATTCCGTTTTCAATCTTTCGATGATCGGCAATCCCTGTTCGAATTCCCCCAAAGAGGCCACATGCATCCAAAAAATACGATCTGTAGGAGCGATGGACTGTTCCAATAATCCCAAAAGTCAGTTTTCTTCCGGCTACAAAAAGTTTGATTTTTGGATGGAAAAGTGCCACAATCTTCAAAAGAAACCAAGAAATTTGGACGATAAGGTCGTAGAGGTGATACACCGTGGCATTATTTAGGGCTAAAATACGCTTCTTTCGACAGATTCATTCTTTGTGGTTTCGTATTTTTGTGCCGACAAAGATAAAATCAATGACATGAGGAAAATTCAAATGGTCGACCTCGGTGGCCAGTACCAAGGGATCAAGGCACAAATCGATGCATCCATCGCCCAAATTATGGAAACTTCCTCTTTTATCAATGGGCCGGAAGTACATGCCTTTCAAAAGGAGTTGGAGGCCTACCTTGGCGTGAAACACGTGATTCCTTGTGCCAACGGTACCGATGCGCTGCAGATCGCAATGATGGGATTGGGACTACAGCCCGGCGATGAGGTCATCACCGCCGATTTTACCTTTGCCGCTACTGTTGAAGTGATCGCCCTGTTGCAGCTGACCCCGGTTTTGGTCGATGTAGATCCCGAAACCTTCAATATCGATGTGAAGGCGGTAGAACGTGCCATCACCCCCAAGACCAAGGCCATAGTGCCCGTACACCTCTTCGGACAATGTGCCGACATGGATGCCATTTTGGATCTTGCAGCGAAGCATGACTTATATGTGATAGAAGACAACGCCCAGGCCATTGGGGCCAACCATACTTTCAAGAACGGCAAGAAACAGAAGGCCGGGACCATGGGGCATGTGGCAGCGACTTCCTTTTTTCCTTCAAAGAATTTAGGGGCTTATGGAGACGGGGGGGCAATCTTCACCAATGATGACGATCTCGCCCATGTGATCCGGGGCATTGTGAACCACGGGATGTACGAGCGATACCACCACGATGTGGTTGGGGTCAATTCGAGATTGGATTCGATTCAGGCGGCCGTGTTAAGGGCCAAATTGCCCAAACTCGATACCTATGGCAACCTTAGAAGGGAAGCGGCAAGAAAGTATTCCAAAGCCTTTGCGAACCAGAAGCATATCGTGGTGCCCAAAACAGTGAACGGATGTGATGGCATTTGTGCGACTTGTGATTGCCACGTGTTCCACCAATATACCTTAAAAATTACCAATGGCACTCGCGATGCCTTGGTGAAACACCTCAATGAAAAGGGAATTCCTTGCGGGGTTTACTATCCCATTCCGTTGCACAAACAAAAAGCCTATGCCGATGAGCGCTATCAGGAGCGCGATTTTCCGGTGACCAACCGCCTGGTAAGGGAAGTGATTTCACTGCCCATGCATACGGAACTCGATGACGAACAGATTGCCCATATTACCGATTCAATCATCGGTTTTGTGAATGGATAACCGTTGGTTATCCTTAGTTTTGGCGCTTAACCAAATTTTGATATGAAGATTCTTGTAACCGGAGGCCTTGGTTTCATTGGTTCCCATACGGTGGTGGAACTGCAGGAGCAGGGCTTTGAGGTAGTGATCGTAGACGATTGTTCCAATTCGTCCGAAAAGGTATTGGAAGGGATTGCCGCCATCACTGGGCAGCGACCCATTTTTGAAAAAATGGACCTCAGGGAAAAGTCGAAGGTGCATGATTTCTTCAAAAGTCATCCACAGGTAGCAGGGGTGATCCATTTTGCGGCCTCCAAGGCAGTGGGGGAGAGCGTGACCGATCCGTTGCTTTATTATGAAAATAACATCGCCAGCTTGGTTTATCTGTTACAGGAGCTTATCAAAAAGAACAGGTCGAGCTTCATCTTTAGTTCTTCCTGTACCGTTTACGGCCAGGCCGATAAAATGCCCATTACCGAAGATGCCCCGGTGAAACCCGCTGAGTCGCCCTATGGCAATACCAAACAGATCGGGGAGGAAATCATATCGGATACCTGCAAGGTGACGCCCGGCCTCAATGCCATCGCGCTGCGCTATTTCAATCCGATGGGTGCCCACCCAAGCGCCAAAATAGGGGAACTGCCCATAGGCATCCCCCAGAATTTGGTGCCCTTCATCACCCAGACCGCAATGGGTATCCGAGAAGCACTTATCGGTATTTGGCGATGATTATCCCACGGCAGACGGCACTTGTATTCGCGACTATATCCATGTGGTTGATTTGGCCAAGGCCCATGTGGTGGCCTTAAAACGCCTTTTGGAAGCGAAAAACAAGTGAAAATTACGAGGTCTACAATGTGGGTACGGGCAAGGGCAGTTCCGTCTGGAGGCCATTCAAAGTTTTGAACGGGTTTCGGGCGTAAAATTGAATTACAAAATCGTGGATAGGCGGCCTGGTGATATCGTCAGCGCTTATGCAGATACCGCGAAGGCGAACAAGGTCTTGGGTTGGAAAGCCCAATTTACCTTAGATCAAGCCATGAAATCGGCATGGGATTGGGAACGAAAGATCAGAGGCTAGGTTCCTGATTTGCCAACAAAGGTTTTGGCAATGTGGCAATTGTAAGGATTTCTGCTTATTTTGTTCGGCTAAACCAATACCCATGAAAAAACTGTTGCTCCTTTTTGCCTTTTTAAGCATTCTCCCCGGCATAGCGCAAGATACCTATATCCATTGCGGAAGTCTTATCGATACCCGCACAGGGGAAGTGCTTCGGGAAAAAACGATCGTCATTGCTGGCAACCGGATAAAAAGCATAGGTAATGGATATCTCCCCGCTGGGCCAAACGATCAAACCATCGATTTAAAAACCAAGACAGTACTTCCCGGACTGATCGATATGCACGTGCATATCGAATCTGAATTCAATCCCCAGACCTATATCAAAAGGTTTACCGATAATGAGGCCGATGTAGCGCTTCAGGCCACGGTGTATGCCAAACGTACCTTAATGGCAGGGTTCACCACGGTCAGGGATTTGGGAGGCACTGGAGTCAACATCTCACTGCGCAATGCCATTAACAATGGATCGGTCGACGGTCCCCGAATCTTCACTTCGGGCAAGTCTTTGGCCACAACAGGGGGGCATGCCGATCCAACCAACGGCATGCGCAAAGACCTGATGGGCGATCCGGGTCCCAAGGAAGGGGTAGTGAATTCTGCGGATGATGGTAGAAAGGCGGTTCGCCAACGTTATAAAGAGGGGGCGGATTTGATCAAGATCACTGCCACGGGAGGGGTATTGAGTGTAGCAAAAAGTGGACAAAATCCCCAGTTTACCCTAGAAGAAATACAAGCGATTACCGCCACCGCCAAGGATTACGGTTTTGTGGTGGCCGCCCATGCGCATGGCGATGAAGGAATGAAGCTGGCCGTTTTGGGCGGGGTGAACACCATTGAGCATGGTACGCTGATGAGTGAGGAAACCATGGAGTTGATGAAAAAATACCAGTGTTATTTGGTACCCACGATCACTGCGGGCAAACAGGTGGCGGAGAAGGCCAAAGTGCCCGGATTTTTTCCGGAAGTAGTGGCCCAAAAGGCATTGGAAATCGGCCCAAAACACCAAGCTACCATTGGAAGGGCTTATAAAAAGGGTGTTCCCATGGCCTTTGGCACCGACGCCGGCGTATTTCCACACGGGCTCAACGCCATGGAATTCAATTATCTTTTGGAGGCCGGTATTCCGGTGATGGAATCATTAAAGGCCGCGACCGTTACCAATGCGTCACTTTTGGGCATGGAAAATGAACTCGGACAGTTGAAGGAGGGGTATTTGGCCGATATCATTGCCGTTGGGGAAAATCCCGAAACGAATGTCAAAACACTGGAAAATGTGATCTTCGTTATGAAGAACGGTATCGTTTACAAAAAGTAGGTATTGTTGTTTTTGATCGGAGCTGCGACCTAAGTTTACTCTTCATGTTGGACAAACCAATCCCTACAAAAGGGTTCAAAAAAGGTCAGCGTGCTTTTAAACGATTTTTTTTTGGACGCAGCTTGTCTGGGATAAACCAAATCATTGCCCCCAACGTACATCTATTATGCTCTCGAATTTTCCAAACAGCACCGTCTTGTTGAAAGATGCGATCAAATCGCGATTGTATCAAAAGTTAGTGGTTCAGTTGGATAAGGATTTTGGCTTGGCCAATGTTCCTATGGATTTCCAAATAGAGATGGCTCCTGAAGAATTGCGGGCCATTTTGCATGAAAAAATCTATTATCTGATCATGGAAAGATTTGCAGATTATCTCAATCTGCTCTATGTGGTCGATGTCCCGGAAAAGGCATTTAAAGAAATTCAAGTAACCGATGTGGTTGAGGTTGCGGAGCAGGTTTCATTTTTGATCTTAAAAAGGGAACTCCAAAAAGTATGGCTGAAGGAACGTTATGGTTCGTAATTCAGACTGGTTCCCAAATGTTGATGAAGTGGTATTGAGACCAAGAAACTGTGCTAATTGCGGATCATCTTAAAACTGCCAAGACGGTTTCCCTCTGTCGTGATATTCAAGTAGTAAATCCCTGAACTCATCGCGGATAAATCGATGTCGATGTCCTGCGTCTCGAAATAGATTTTCCTGAATACAGATTGATTGGATGCGGTGGCCACGGAGACCTCCAATTGCCGGTATTCCTTATCCATGGCAACCCTATAAAGGCCTGAGGAAGGATTGGGATAAACGATCATTTCGATATCCACAACAGGTTCCAAAGGCAATGCTTCTGTGGAATAGCCTGCTCCCGGACTCGAGCAACTGTTGATGGGCAGGGCATCTGCATAGCCGTCCCCGTCCGCGTCGAGGTACCATGTCACGGCCTGGAAGACCGAGGGATCGCTGTCGTCGCAGTCGGTTGCGGGCAGCACGGTGGTGGTATACTCGGTGCCCGGGCTCGCACAGCTCTGCACGGTGGCGGGATCGGCATAGCCGTCCCCGTCCGCGTCGAGGTACCATGTCACGGCCTGGTAGATCAGGGAATCGTTGTCGTCGCAGTCTGTTGCGGGCAGCACTGTGGTGGTGTATCCGGTGCCCGGGCTCGCACAGCTCTGCACGGTGGCGGGATCGGCAAAGCCGTCCCCGTCCGCGTCGAGGTACCAGGTCACGGCCTGGAACACCAAGGGGTCGCCGTCATCACAGTCGGTGTTGGGCAAAACGGTAGTGGTATAGCCAATGCCCGGGCTCGCACAGCTCTGCACGGTGGCCGGATCGGCATAGCCGTCCCCGTCCGCGTCGAGGTACCATGTCACGGCCTGGAAGACCGAGGGATCGTTGTCGTCGCAGTCTGTTGCGGGCAGCACTGTGGTGGTGTATCCGGTGCCCGGGCTCGCACAGCTCTGCACGGTGGCGGGATCGGCATAGCCGTCCCCGTCCGCGTCGAGGTACCATGTCACGGCCTGGTAGATCATGGGATCGTTGTCGTCGCAGTCGGTTGCGGGCAGCACTGTGGTGGTGTATCCGGTGCCCGGGCTCGCACAGCTCTGCACGGTGGCGGGATCGGCATAGCCGTCCCCGTCCGCGTCGAGGTACCATGTCACGGCCTGGTAGATCAGGGGATCGTTGTCGTCGCAGTCTGTTGCGGGCAGCACGGTGGTGGTGTATCCGGTGCCCGGGCTCGCACAGCTCTGCACGGTGGCGGGATCGGCATAGCCGTCCCCGTCCGCGTCGAGGTACCAGGTCACGGCCTGGTAGATCAGGGGATCGTTGTCGTCGCAGTCAGTTGCGGGCAGCACGGTGGTGGTGTATCCGGTGCCCGGGCTCGCACAGCTCTGCACGGTGGCGGGATCGGCATAGCCGTCCCCGTCCGCGTCGAGGTACCATGTCACGGCCTGGTAGATCAAGGGATCGTTGTCGTCGCAGTCTGTTGCGGGCAGCACTGTGGTGGTGTATCCGGTGCCCGGGCTCGCACAGCTCTGCACGGTGGCGGGATCGGCATAGCCGTCCCCGTCCGCGTCGAGGTACCATGTCACGGCCTGGTAGATCAGGGGATCGTTGTCGTCGCAGTCGGTTGCGGGCAGCACTGTGGTGGTGTATCCGGTGCCCGGGCTCGCACAGCTCTGCACGGTGGCGGGATAGGCATAGCCGTCCCCGTCCGCGTCGAGGTACCATACCGTGGCAGGGTTGATAACGGCATTATCATCATCGCAATCGTTTGTTGGCAAGGTATTGATGGTGTAATCCGTCCCTGGACTGGTACAGCTTGTTATTGTCGATAGGGCTGCATACCCATCGCCGTCGGCGTCGCGGTACCAAACCGTCTCCGGGTTGATCGCCGCATCATCATCGTCACAATCAGTAGTGGGCAAAACGGAAGTGGTGTAACCCGGTCCCGGACTTGAAACGCTCAAAACGGTGTTCGCTGTGGCATATCCATCACCATCGGCATCCAAATACCACATGCTGGTAGATGCTGCGCCCAAATCTTCATTTCGCGCCAAGACCAAAGTGGTCGATTTATTGAATAAAACCGGATTTCCCGCAGCATCGGTTTGGCTACTGTTGTTATTTGTATTTGGATGCTGGATCGACATAAAAAGGAATCGGTAATCTGGAGAAAAGGTGATGCCGGTAGGCTCGGAACCCAAAGGCGTGTTCCCAAAAATCCTCACATTTGGTGCGTTTTGGGTATGGTCGCTGCCCACTACCCAAATGTAGTTTTGGCTCCCGCCATCCTGTAAAACCCATAAATTACCAGCGTCATCAAAGGCAAGGTTATCATTCCCTGTAGCCCAGTTCACGCTGGTAGTACCATTCGCATGGGTAATATTATAGGCCCTATTGCCCACAAAAGTTTCCATTTGGGGTACCGTAGTCCCGGTTATGGGATCTGAATCCTGAAAACGATAGACCTGACTTTCATTTTTCACGGCAAAATAAACCCATCCGTCCGGCCCGATTTCCACATCTTCAATCCCGTTGAAAACGGTGGCATTTACCGCCGCACTTTGCGCCACGGTGGTATTCCGTTCGGCCTGTGTTGCATTATTGATCGGAATCCAGGTTCCAAGGCCGTTTTTAGATCCTTGGTAAACATAGAGTGCGCCACTTGAAAGATCTTGTGCATTATCTGCCACGAATTTGTACAAATAGCCAACGCTCGCGTCCGCACCTTGGTAAACCGTACGGCGATTGCCATGAATCACAACGTTTTCATGTTTAAAATTGCCCAATGCCCATCTTTTGTCGATCACGGCTTTGGTGGCCGGATTGATTTCTATACACCAACCGAAGTCATCATAGCCATCACCATTGATATCTCTGGGCAATCCTGGATTGATTTCCAATTCAAGACTGGTGATCTCCTCACAACTGATGATGGTATTCCAAGGCGTAACGGTACCGGAACAATTGGCGATGGTCGCGACAACACCACTGAAACTCACGGCCTGAGACAAAGTGGTTTCCCATAGCCTTGCGGTATTGTTGTAATTGATGTCCAGAATGCTCACGCCGCCAGGAGCCGATTCGGCATTGATGCTCAGATAGCCGTTGGTACTGCTGCCGCCAATGGGAACATAGCCCGTAAAATCGTTGTTTGTGGGCAAGTTGCCCCCTTGTGTCAAGGGATCGCCCGTTTCGATGATTTTTTGGAAGGTATGGGTTGCGGGGATGACAAAGTCACTGTTCTGACCAGCGGGTGTTATGGAGACAAAATCACCGATTTGCTGCGCCCTTGCCGCTATACCGCATAAGAGGAAGATCATGATTTTCAAAATCACCATCTTTGTTTTTTCCGGATTGAATAACGTCATGGTAAAACTGCCTTTTTCGATGACAAAGCATCAGTGTCGAAATGTAAGCGATAAAACAGGAATCTCGAAATCACTACGACAAAAGGCATGTTTTTGAGGATAATTGTCCATCAAGATACGTTGCCTTAGCGTATGTGACATGCAGGGAAAAGGTGTTGTGGCAAGGACCCAAACCTTTGGATATCAAAAATCGACTAAAAATAAACCCTTACGAAGGGCATCCAAGCATTGGCATAGATGCTCTTGTTTTGATTATAGAGCACATCATAACGTATTCCGAAAGTAACGTTTTGATTGCTGTAACCCAGTCCCAGAAATAGTGCCGGGGACCAATAATTATCTTTTACAATTCCTGAAAAAGTGGCGAGTTCACGATTGATGCGAAGTTGTTCCAATTCGCCCGAAAGTTGTAGGAAGGGAAGTGGATTGTAAAGGGTGATCAGGCTGCCGCCATAGGCGATGAACTTGTCGTCGTTGAACTTGGCGTAATTGAAGCTCAGGCTGATTCCGGTCGCGAATTGCGAATTGAACTGATAGATAGCACTTGGCGAGATGGCGCCATTAAATCCACCATTGGTGAATCCGAGGCCCAAACCGCCCCCAAAACGAACATGCTCCCAAAACGCGTCCGTTCTTCCGGCATTTTGCGCCGATCCCCATGCCGTGGCCAAAAAACAAATAAGACCGCAGAAAAGGATTTTGATGTGGTGATGAATGTAGGTCATTTTTGTTGTACCTTCTTTGGAGTGAAATGCTTGAAAAGTCAAATGTGCTGAATTGAATCTGTATAAAATGTAGGTCGATCCAATTACAATTTTGAAGGGAAAATCAAAATCCCATGGAGCATCCCACAATTATACATTCCAAGATACGTCTAGAAATACGAAATATTGTATTTTTGATAAATTTTTATTGGTCAGTCAGAGAAACCCTTTTATGGATAAATATTCCTTTTTAAACGCAGCGCATACTTCATTCTTTGCGGAACTTTACGATAAGTACCTTACGAATCCCGATAGCATAGAGCCCAGTTGGCGTGCTTTTTTTCAGGGTTTCGATTTTGGTTCGGAAAGTACCTTGGAAGAATTGGGCCTTCATGGTCAAAACGGTGCCATTTCCCATACGGAAGCGAAGCAACAGGAAATCCCCGAATCGCTTCAAAAAGAATTTCAGGTCATCCGTTTGATCGATGGTTATCGCAGCAGGGGCCACCTGTTCACCAAAACCAATCCTGTAAGGGAACGCAGGCAGTATACGCCCACCTTGGATCTTGAAAATTTCGGCTTATCGGACAAAGATCTGGAAACCGTTTTCAAGGCCGGGGAGATCATCGGCATCGGTCCGAGCATTTTAAAGGAAATCGTAGCGCACTTGCAGCGTATTTATTGTGATGCCATAGGGGTAGAGTACATGTACCTCCGTAACCCCGACAGGTTGCAGTGGATACAAGACTGGCTCAACGTCAACGACAACCATCCCAATTACGACGCCGCACGTAAGAAGCATATCCTCAAGAAATTGAACCAGGCGGTGTCTTTCGAGTCCTTTTTGCATACCAAATATGTGGGTCAGAAAAGGTTTTCGCTGGAAGGCAATGAATCCTTGATTCCAGCTTTGGACGCCATTGTGGAACATGCAGTGGAAATGGGTGTAAGACAGTTCGTTATGGGAATGGCGCACAGGGGAAGGCTCAATGTGCTCACCAATATTTTCGGCAAGGCGGCCAAGGACATTTTCAGCGAGTTCGATGGCAAGGATTATGAAGAAGAAATTTTTGACGGGGATGTGAAATACCATTTGGGTTGGACATCGGAACGCACTTCCGAAAAGGGAAGTAGAATAAAAATGAACATAGCGCCCAACCCCTCCCATTTGGAAACTGTCGGCGCCGTGGTCGAGGGGATTACCCGGGCCAAACAGGATGCCCATTTTCCAGATGATTTTTCAAAAGTATTGCCCATTGTCGTGCACGGAGATGCCGCGATTGCGGGCCAGGGTATTGTATATGAAGTGGTGCAGATGGCCTCTTTGGATGGTTATAAAACCAATGGCACACTGCACATCGTGGTCAATAACCAAATCGGGTTTACCACCAACTATTTGGATGCGCGTTCCTCAACCTACTGTACCGATGTGGGGAAGGTAACCTTAAGTCCGGTATTGCACGTAAATGCCGATGATCCGGAAGCCGTCGTCCATGCTTCGCTCTTTGCGCTTGAGTATCGGATGCGATTTAAGCGGGATGTTTTTATCGATCTATTGGGGTACCGTAAATATGGCCATAACGAGGGCGACGAACCCAGGTTCACCCAGCCCAAGTTGTACAAGGCCATCGCAAAACACAAGAACCCCAGGGACATTTATGCCGAAAAGCTGATCGCCGAAGGTATCATAGACAACAACTATGTTTCCAAACTGGAAGAAGAATATAAGAATTCCCTGGAGACCGAATTGGAAGACTCCCGCAAGGAGGCCAAGACGGTGATCACCCCTTTTATGGCAGACGAATGGAAGGGCTTCGAAAATGTTCGGGAATGGGAAATGATGGATCCCGTAGACACCACCTACGACGAGAAGAAGTTGACCGACATCGCGAAAGTGTTGACCCAATTGCCCAAGGATAAAAAATTCCTCCGGAAGGTGGAGAAATTAGTGGAAGACCGAAGAAAAATGTTCTTCGAGTCTGATCAGCTCGATTGGGCGATGGGAGAGTTATTGGCCTATGGCACGCTACTGGAGGAAGGTTTCGGGGTGCGCATGTCGGGCCAGGATGTTGAACGCGGCACTTTTTCGCACCGCCACGCAGTGATGAAGGTGGAGGAAAGTGAGGAAGAAGTAATGCTTTTGAACCATGTTGCGGCCAAGCAAGGTGTTTTTCAGATCTACAACTCCTTGTTGTCTGAATATGGGGTGGTCGGTTTCGATTATGGCTACGCCATGGCCAGTCCGAATACCTTGACCATTTGGGAAGCCCAGTTTGGCGATTTCAGCAACGGTGCCCAGATCATGATCGACCAGTATATTTCCGCTGCGGAAGACAAATGGAAACTTCAAAACGGGTTGGTGATGTTGTTGCCACATGGCTACGAAGGCCAAGGCGCCGAACATTCCTCCGCGCGAATGGAGCGGTACTTGCAGCTCTGCGCCCGTGATAATATGTACATCGCCGACGTTACCACACCTGCCCAAATGTTCCATATTTTGCGCAGGCAGATGAAGGTGAATTTCAGGAAGCCGTTGATCATATTTACCCCCAAGAGCTTGTTGAGGCATCCCAAAGCGGTTTCCTCGGTGAAAGAACTGGCTACAGGCAGTTTTCAGGAGGTGATCGATGATGTTTCGGCCGATGTCAAAAAAGTGAAAAGTCTTGTTTTTTGTACCGGCAAGTTCTACTATGATCTGCTGGCGGTAAAAGAAGATCAAGGCCGTGATGATATTGCCTTGGTAAGGGTCGAACAGTTGTTCCCCGTACCAACCGATCAGATGAAGGCCATGATCAAGAAATACAAGAATGCCGATGACTTGGTTTGGGCGCAGGAAGAACCCCGAAATATGGGTGCTTGGAGCCATTTGATGATGCACTTTAGCGAAGCCCATACCTTAAGGGTTGCCTCGAGGCGGTTTTATGCCTCCCCTGCGGCAGGTAGCGCGGTCCGATCCAAAAATCGCCATCAACAGGTCATCGATTATGTTTTCGACAAAACCAAGGACAACATGAGCCGGCCAAAATAAGAAAGCAAAAATCCAATGAAAAAAATCCTCTGTTCCATGATGCTTTTAACCTGCTCCCTGGGATTTTCCCAAATGCAGACGGGCAATTACGACCAAGCTGCCAACGACGTCATGGTTTTGTACAACATTGCCGATTACAATGGTATCTTCGAGTTGTTCGATGTTGAAATGAAAAAGGCGCTCCCCAAGGAACAGACTTCAAGATTTTTTGCCCAAAACGTTAATGCGCCCATGGGAGCCATAAAGAAAATGGAGTATAACCGTTCTGATGCGGGGGCCTATTATTACAGGACATATTTTGAAAAGGCCATAGCGGACATGGTCATTTCGTTGAATCCCCAAAACCAGATCAACGGCTTGCGCTTTCAACCGGTAAGGGCCTTGCAAGCCCCTATTTTGGAACGCAACATCACCAAAATATCATTGCCCTTTAGGGAAGAATGGTTTGTGTACTGGGGCGGGACCCAAGTGGAACAAAATTACCATGTTGCCGAAATTAGCCAACAGTATGCCTATGATCTTTTAATGGTTGAAAATGGTGCCTCCCATAGGGGTGAAGGCACCAAAAATGAGGACTACCTGGTATATGGAAAAGATGTCATCGCCCCGTGCGATGGCAGGGTGGTTCAGGTCATTGAAGGGGTATCGGATAATATTCCGGGAAAGACGAATCCCGAACAACTCACCGGAAATACCGTGGTTTTGAGGACCGATGCGGAAGAGTTCGTGCTTTTCGCACATCTAAAAAAGAGCAGTATCAAGGTTGAAGAAGGGCAGGATGTGCGCAGGGGCGAGGTGTTGGCCCAATGCGGCAACTCCGGGAATTCCACAGAACCCCATTTGCACCTTAGCCTGCAAAATCAGATCGACATGGACGGTGCTACCGGGGCAAAACTCTATTTCGATCGTCTGATGGTAAATGGGGAACCAAGGCAAGACTTTTTACCCGTAAAAGAGGATTTCGTTAAAAATTTGGAATAGGACAACCTTTTGTCAAACCAACACACTGTTGTAGGTTTGTACTAATCGTAAATGACAAGCTAATACATCAAAAAATAAAAGAATGATTCTAGAAATGAAAGTCCCCTCTCCAGGGGAATCCATCACAGAAGTGGAAATTGCGGAATGGCTGGTTGAAGATGGGGATTATGTTGAAAAAGACCAGGCCATCGCGGAGGTCGATTCCGATAAGGCCACCTTGGAACTTCCTGCGGAAGAAAGTGGGACCATAACCCTCAAGGCAGCCGTAGGGGACGCCGTCGCGGTGGGCGCGGTGGTATGTTTGATCGATACAAGTGCGCCCAAACCCGAGGGCGCTCCAAAAAAGGATGCCGCGGCCCCGACACCGAAAAAAGAAGTCAAGGAAGCGCCCAAAAAAGAAGAGAAGCCAGCAGTTGTCAAGGAATCCTATGCTTCTGGTTCGGCTTCCCCCGCAGCCAAAAAAATCCTGGAAGAAAAAGGCATCGATGCCTCCTCCATCAAAGGCTCGGGAAGGGATGGAAGAATCACCAAGGACGACGCCGTAAATGCGGTGCCATCGATGGGCACCCCTACCGGAGGGAACAGGGGAGAAACCCGTTCCAAACTTTCCATGCTGAGAAGGAAAGTGGCCGAACGCTTGGTCGCAGCCAAGAATGAAACCGCAATGCTGACCACTTTTAACGAGGTCGATATGTCGGCCATATTTGCCCTGCGGGAAACCTATAAGGAGATCTTTAAAGAGAAACACGGTGTGAGCCTCGGCTTCATGAGCTTTTTTACCAAAGCAGTGGTAAGGGCCCTGGAAATGTTCCCTGCCGTCAATTCAATGATCGATGGCAAGGAAATGATCAGCTATGATTTCTGTGACATCAGTATCGCGGTCTCTGGACCGAAAGGACTGATGGTACCGGTCATCCGCAATGCGGAAAACCTAACCTTTAGGGGTGTGGAGGCCGAGGTGAAACGCTTGGCGATCCGCGCCAGGGAAGGGGAAATTACGGTCGATGAAATGACCGGTGGCACCTTTACCATCACCAATGGCGGGGTTTTCGGCTCCATGTTGAGCACCCCGATCATCAACCCGCCTCAAAGCGCAATTTTAGGAATGCACAATATCGTGGAAAGACCGATTGCAAGAAACGGAGCCATCGCCATAGCCCCCATCATGTACGTGGCCCTATCCTACGATCATAGGATCATTGACGGGAAAGAATCGGTAAGTTTTTTGGTGGCAGTGAAGGAGGCCCTGGAAAATCCTGAAGAACTGTTGATGCAGAACGAGGTGAAAAAGGCCTTGGAGCTCTAGTGGGCCCCTAGGGCTATTTTGAATGTGGGAATGCCCCTTTGGAGGGTCGATGCAACAAAAGCCTGCCGTGCTTTGATTTGGAAGTTTGTCGATAAAGACTTTTGGGTTTATAGCCTTGATTGCAAGTACAGACATCGCTGGTCATAATCGATAATCGCCTTTGCCTTTTTGAGAATATCTGCCCCTATGATGCCCTCAACGGGCAAAGCTTTATGGGTGATAAGGGCCTCATTGACATGTTTCAGGTCAAAGAGTACAATTTTCACCTTCTCTTTTTTCCAAGGTCCGATTTCCAAACGGTTACGCTTGGAGATCAAGGTTTCCATCCCGCTAGCTCCCGCACCCGCCGCCTTGATTTTTGAAGCCTTTGAATTGAGGTTGAAGTATTCGATTTTATCAAATCCGATGCAGGTGTTGGAAGCGCCGGTATCGAGGATGAACCGACCCGTTATATCATTGATCTTTACGATCAGTTCGAAATGGTTGGTCGCCGTGAGTACCAATGGAACTTTGAAGTATTTTTTTTCCTTTAAAAATTTTGAGAGGCTTGCCATGTTGAGGTTTCCGTTGCTATAGAGATCATTTTGTCGGGGTCATGGGCCTAATATCGACTTAGATCATTAAATAAAATTTTTATTATTGGACTCTGGGTATTCCTAACCTATTGGTCTGAACAATCGGCTTGCAAAAATTACCCGAATTACCAATATGGTTTAACAAAGATAAGCCTATTTTTGTCCGATGACGTTAACCGACACGCATACCCATCTGTATAGTGAAGCCTTTGATGAAGATCGGGATGCAATGATCCAAAGGGCCTTGGAATCGGGAATTGGGCGATTTTTCATTCCGGCTATCGATTCGAGTTATACCCGATCCATGCTCGATCTCGAAAAAAAATATCCCGAAAACATTTATTTGATGATGGGCCTGCACCCCACCCACGTCAAAGAGAATTTCAAGGAAGAACTGCAGCATGTGGAGACCATGCTGGCCAGCCATAAGTTCTATGCGGTTGGGGAAATTGGCATCGATCTTTACTGGGAGAAACGATATTTAAGGCAGCAGCGGGAAGCTTTCACCTATCAAATACGACTTGCCAAAAAGTATAAATTGCCCATAGTAATCCATTGTAGGGAGGCCTTCGATGAAATCTTTGAGGTATTGGAGGAGGAAAAGGGAGCCGACCTTTTTGGTATCTTCCATTGTTTTACCGGTACTTTTGCACAGGCACAAAGGGCCATAGGGTACAACCTGCTGCTCGGAATAGGAGGGGTGGTCACATTTAAGAACGGAAAAATCGATACCTTTCTGGAGCAAATCGATCTGAAGCATCTTGTATTGGAAACGGATTCGCCCTATTTAGCCCCTGTTCCCTATCGTGGCAAGCGCAATGAAAGTTCCTATTTGCCATTGATAGTGGCCAAGCTGGCGCAGCTTTATAAAAAAGAAACCGACGAAGTTGCCGCCCAGACCACCGCCAACGCCTTGAAGGTTTTTGGTCTCCAAACCCGGTGACGACCCACAAGATTGCCATGGACAAGAGCATGGGGCGATCAAAGGGGTAGTACCATGAAATAGCTGGACGTGAGAATACTATTCACCATCATTCAAAATTGCCATTGAAACCTTGAAAGGACCTATCAAAATACTGTTGATTTATACCGGGGGCACTATCGGCATGGTCAAAGACTATGACTCAGGGACACTCAAGGCCTTTAATTTCAAAAAATTGCTGAAGAGCATCCCGGAACTGAATCAGTTGGGCTGTTCCATCGATACCATCTCATTTGAGCGGCCCATCGATTCGTCCAATATGAATCCCGGGCACTGGATCGAAATCGCGGCGATCATTGAATCGCACTACGGATCCCATGATGGTTTTGTGGTACTCCATGGCAGCGATACCATGAGCTATTCGGCATCGGCTTTGGGCTATATGCTCGAAAATCTGACCAAACCGGTGATCTTTACGGGCAGTCAGTTGCCCATTGGCGATCTGAGGACCGACGCCAAGGAAAACTTGATCACCTCGATCCAGATCGCGGCCATGCAAGGCAAGGATGGTCCGGCCATCCAGGAAGTGGGCCTTTATTTCGAATACAAGTTGTATCGGGCGAACCGTACGACCAAGATCAATGCCGAACATTTCAAGGCGTTCCAATCTTTGAACTATCCGCCATTGGCCGAATCGGGAGTGCATTTAAAGATTTTTACGGAGAATCTATGGGTACAAAAACACAGGAAACCGCTGGTGGTCCATAAGAAGCTCGACAACCATGTGGCCATCTTAAAGCTTTTTCCGGGCCTCAACGAGGAATTATTGTCCAGTGTACTGCGCACCCCTGGACTAAAAGCCTTGATTTTGGAAACCTATGGTGCCGGAAATGCCCCAACCGCTGATTGGTTGTCGGCACAACTCGGCAAATCGATCCAAGAAGGCTTGCATATTGTCAGCGTAACCCAGTGCGCCGGTGGGGGGGTGATCATGGGGCAATATGAGACCAGTACACAGCTTCAAAAGTTGCAAGTCATTAATGGTAAGGACATTACGACCGAGGCGGCCATCACCAAGTTGATGTACCTTTTGGGCAGCAACGTATCGCACAAATCTTTCAAAACGGTATTCGAAACGCCGCTGCGCGGGGAGATGACATAAAATTTCCCTTATTAATTTCCTTAACTAATAAATTTTTTGTTATTTGGGCAACCCTTTAAAAGGTCAGACTAGAGAGGTGGCCGAGTGGTCGAAGGCGCACGCCTGGAAAGTGTGTATACACCAAAAGTGTATCGAGGGTTCGAATCCCTTCCTCTCTGCGAAAGTTTTGCTTTTATTATTGCGTTTTTTTTTTATCTTTAACCCTATTAACTAACTAATCTAAGTTTGAAAAAAATGAAAAAATTATTCTCTATCCTAGCTTTGACTGGGTTATTTGTTCTAAGTGCAAATACGGTAAGTGCAAAGGCAACGACTGCCATGGTAGTATCAAATATTTCGACAGCGGTAGCCATGCTACAGGATGCTGCTCCCGCCGAAGCGGAAAAGGGCTTTACCCAAGTGTTGAAGGAACAGTTCATACAAGGGGGCGCCGGATTTATGGGAATTGTACTATTATGTTTGATTCTTGGCTTGGCCGTGGCCATCGAAAGAATCATTTACTTGAACCTTTCAAGCACCAATACCGCTAAATTGAAACAACAAGTAGAAGATGCCTTGGCATCGGGTGGGGTTGAAGCCGCCAAAGAAGTCTGCAGAAATACAAAAGGGCCGGTCGCTTCGATCTATTACCAAGGGTTGGATAGGGCAGGTGAAAGTGTCGAATCTGCCGAAAAGGCTGTAATTGCCTACGGAGGCGTACAGATGGGCCAGTTGGAGAAAAACGTTTCATGGCTATCGTTGTTCATCGCCGTGGCACCGATGCTCGGGTTCATGGGTACGGTAATCGGTATGATCCAAGCCTTCCAGAAAATTGCGGCAGTGGGTAACTTGAGCGCCTCGCTTATTGCAGGGGATATTCAGGTAGCACTTTTAACGACCGTATTCGGTCTGATCACCGCGATCATCCTTCAAATTTTCTATAACTACATCATTGCAAAGATCGATGGTATCGTAAATGATATGGAAGATTCGTCAATCACCTTGATCGATATGTTGGTGGATCACAAAAAATAATTCGCACCCTTAACACCTTTAAATTATGAATAAAATTGTAAAAATAGCTTTAATAGTCATAGGGTTGATAGGTGCTGGGCTTTGGTTCATGCTTCCGGATGCAAATATGCCTCCTGCCGAAGCGGCCCAAAGCGGTGCGATTAATGCCATGTTCATGATCACTTATCTGCTTTTGGCGGTTGCGGTGATCTTCAGTCTTGGCTTCGCATTGTTGAATATGTTCACCAATCCGAAGGGACTTAAAAAAACCTTGTACGCAGTGGTCGGGTTTGCCTTGGTCGCAATTATTTCCTATGTGCTTTCCAGCAACAATGACGTTTCTGCGGAGTACATGGCCATGTCCAACGAGTCGACGGTTAAGAACATCGGAATGGGACTTTACGTCTTTTTCATCCTTACCGCAGTTGCCGTGGTTTTGATGGTTTTGCCCAGCGTGAAGAAAATATTTACCAAATAAATAAAATTTAAGTTATGGCCAGAAGAGCGGGAGCACCAGAAGTAAATGCGGGATCTATGGCGGATATCGCCTTCCTTTTATTGATATTTTTCTTGGTGACCACTACCATTGAAACCGATGCCGGTTTAGATCGTATGTTGCCACCCATTGAGCCGCCCGACACCGATGTGGTAATCAAGCAGAAAAACATCTTTCAGGTGAACATCAACAAAAATGGTCAATTGTTGGCAGATGGAGAGTTGATCCAGTTGAAAGAGCTCCGCCAAAAAGCTTCGCAATTTTTGGAAAATAACGGTGATGGCACTTGTAATTATTGCAGTCAGGGAAAGAAAGACCCGTCTTCTTCGGATAATCCGACAAAGGCGATCATTTCCTTGAAAAACGATAGGGAAACCAAATATGGCACCTACATCACGGTTCAAAACGAGTTGGTCGGGGCCTATAACGATTTGAGGAACCGGGAAGCAACGCGATTGTTCAAGCGAAAGTTTACCGATATGGAAGCCGAGTATCTAAAACAGGAAACGCCACAAACGACCAAGGACAGGTTAAAGGATGAATTGACCAGGATACAGGATATGTTTCCACAGAAGCTGTCGGAAGCGGAAACTTCCTCATCCACGGCTACAGCGGAAAATTAACAAGCTATTAAATAAAGAGATATGTCAAAATTTAATAAGAAAAAGGGTGCCGGTGACGTTCCTGCGGTGAATACGGCTTCATTGCCGGATATCGTATTTATGTTGCTGTTCTTTTTCATGACCGTAACGGTGATGAAAGATAGTACCGTAAAGGTCGAGAACCAACTTCCGAATGCCAATGAAATCAAAAAGTTGGAAAAAAAAGACAGGGTAATCACCATATATGTGGGCGCGCCCACCAGGGAGTACCAGAAGGTTTTTGGAACAGAGCCCAAAATTCAATTAAATGACAAATTTGCCAATGCTGCGGATGTTGGGGATTTTATTTTGATGGAAAGGGCGAAGAAACCACAAGAACTTCAAAATGTTTTGACGACTTCCCTTAAGGTCGATAGAAATGCCAATATGGGATTGATTTCAGATATCAAGGAAGAATTAAGGAAAGTGAATGCCCTTAAGGTTAATTATACCACTTACGAAGGCGATGCCTTTATGAATGTAAAGCAGTAAGCAAGACAATTTCAAACTTAGTTAATAACGCTCCGGATTTTAATTTGGAGCGTTTTTTATTTGTTTAACTTTAGCCTATGAAGTCAATCTTTTCTGTGCTGGCCATATTCCTCGCTGCTGGATGCCTTGCACAAGTCCCGCTCGATTCGATTCAAGCCGATGACCGTTACCTCGAGGACCAGTTTTATATGGGTATCACTTACAACTTCCTGTTGCAACAACCGACTGGGGTAACCCAGAGAAGTCTCTCGTACGGACTGCAAATTGGGCTGATCAAAGACATTCCGATCAATACCAAAAGAACATCGGCCATAGGGCTGGGCATGGGATATGGGGTCTATTCGTATTATTCCAATCTGTTGGCAAGCAAGTTAGACAACACCATAAGCTATAGCGTTATCGACTCGGATACCGATTTTACCCGGAACAAGGTTGAGACCCATATGATCGAATTTCCGGTAGAGTATCGATGGCGCAATTCCACCCCCACCGAGTATAAGTTCTGGCGTATTTACGCAGGAATAAAATTTGCCTACCTGCTCGCAGCACGCTCAAAATTTATCACCAATACCGAAAAGATCGGGTTTGCAAACAACGATGTGAATAAATTTCAATATGGCATCAACGTGAATTTTGGCTACAATACCTTCAATCTGCAAGCCTACTATGCGTTGAATAATTTGTTCAAAGATACCGCGGGGCTCGATTCCGGCGATATCGCTACCAAACCCTTGCGGCTGGGACTCATTTTTTATATTCTTTAGGGCAAGCACGACAGATCAAAAGTTCCGATAAGGTATCGTAGGAAAGCGGTGCACTATGGTACTGCCATCTTGAAAATTAATCAAAGGAGCAGCGTAGGGCAAGCCCTATTTAGAGCCAATAACGAACCGTTAATAGTTGGGACAGCAGGCCAATAAAAAAGCCGATCAGCATTTCCGGGCCATTGTGTGCCCGCAGGTATAGTCGAGAGGTGGCTACCAAACCCGATGCAAGGATAAAAAGGCTCAGGGCCAGGGTGATATTTTTTTCGAAGTGGATGCTCAAACACACCAAGAACATGAACAGACTTCCCATTCCGGCCATATGAAGGCTGCTTTTAAAATTAAAATACAGCAATAGCAAGGAAGCAAACGAGGCCCCGACCAAACCTACGAAATAGTAGTAAAGTTCAATCGTGAAATTGTTGGGGATTACCTTGTAGAGTACCGTCAAAAGCAAGAGAATGTTGATGTAGAGCGGGTATCGGCGTTCTTTTATATTCGGGATGAACAACGAACTGACCATGCCCAGATTGCTGAGAATGAGATAGGCAATAATGGGAATGATGATCGTGAGGATAAAAATGGGTAAAATGTTGCCGCTCTGGAGTTCCAACGGACTGTATTTGGGCGTAACTATAAAATAGGCCAAGGTACCTGCAAACGGAACAAAAAGTGGATGGAAGAGGTAGGAAATGATCCTAAGGAACATTTTCATTAAATCTGTTTTCTTAATCGTGCGACCGATATTCCCAATTGTTCCCTGTACTTGGCTACGGTTCGGCGGGCAATTGGGTATCCCTGTTCTTTGAGCATCTTGGCCAAGCGATCATCGGTAAGCGGCTTCTTCTTCGATTCCGCGCCGATCACAGTTTCCAAAATTTTCTTGATTTCCTTCGTTGATACATCTTCCCCTTGATCATTTTTCATCGATTCGGAAAAGTATTCCTTGATCAGTTTGGTGCCATAGGGCGTATCTACATATTTACTGTTGGCGACCCGCGAAACCGTGGATACGTCCATATCGATTTCATCCGCGATATCCTTGAGGATCATGGGTCGCAGATTACGTTCGTCGCCCGTTAGGAAATACTCTTTCTGATAATTCATGATCGCGTGCATGGTGACGTACAAAGTTTGCTGCCTTTGTCGAATGGCATCTATGAACCATTTGGCGGCATCCAATTTTTGTTTGATGAACATCACGGCATCTTTTTGGGACTGCGATCTGTCTTTCGAATCTTTATACCCTTTGAGCATGTTATTGTACTCCCTGGAAACGTGAAGTTCCGGGGCGTTTCGCCCATTGAGTGTCAATTCGAGTTCCCCCTCGACGATTTTAATGGAAAAGTCGGGCACAACGTGTTCAATGACCCTATTGTTGCCGGCATAGGAACCACCCGGCTTGGGATTCAGTTTTTCTATTTCGGAAATGGCATCCTTGAGTGCCGCCTCGGTAACATCATGTTTTTGGATCAGTTTTTTATAATGCTTTTTGGTAAACTGATCGAATGATTTTTCCAGGATGGCAATGGCAAGTGCCACACTTGGCGTCGGTTCCTTTCTTTTCAGCTGTATGATCAGACATTCCTCCAAGGAACGGGCCCCTACACCAGGTGGGTCAAGTTCCTGTACCAGCTTAAGCACCTTTTTAATGGTCCCTTCTTCGGTATAGATGTTTTGGGTAAAGGCCAAATCGTCCAATATATCGGTAATGGGCCTCCTGATATACCCGCTTTCGTCGATACTGCCCACAAGAAATTCTGCAATGCTCCATTCCGCATCGCTCAAATAAACCGTATTTAATTGGTTGATCAGGAATTGATTGAAGGAGATGCCCGCAGCATAGGGCACGTTTCTTTCTTCGTCATCGGCACTATAATTATTGGCCTTGGTGCGATAATCGGGAATCTCGTCGTCACTGAGGTAATCGTCTACGTTAATGTCCTCTGCATTGATGCTTTCGTTATCGGAACCATCATCAAAGGTTTCCCCAAATTCTTCCTCGGGCGAATCCGCACTCTCTTCCTTTCCGGATTCCAACGCTGGATTCTCCTCCAATTCTTGTTTTAGCCGCTGTTCAAAAGCCTGTGTGGGCAATTGAATCAACTTCATCAACTGGATTTGTTGAGGGGAAAGCTTTTGCGATAACTTAAACTGTAAATGTTGTTTCAGCATTGGGGTTGTTGTTCCTACTTCATAAAGTTATGCAATTCGTACTAAAACTCAGCATTTTGGGGCGTTCTTGGAAACGGGATGACATCCCTGATATTTCCCATGCCGGTCGCAAAAAGCACCAAACGTTCAAAGCCCAAGCCAAAACCGCTGTGTACCGCCGTACCGAACTTCCTCAGGTCGAGATACCACCAGAGTTCTTTTTCGTCTATGTCCAGTGCGGCGATTTTCTCTTTCAGGACCTCCAGGCGTTCCTCCCTTTGCGATCCTCCCACGATCTCACCGATTCCAGGGAACAATATATCCATGGCGCGAACCGTCTTGCCATCCTCGTTTAAACGCATATAGAAGGCTTTTATTTTCGCGGGATAGTCGAAGAGTATGACTGGGCATTTAAAGTGTTTTTCGACAAGGAAACGTTCGTGTTCGCTTTGAAGGTCGGCGCCCCATTCGTCGATTTGATATTGAAATTTTTTCTTTTTGTTGGGGGTGGAATCACGAAGGATGTCTATCGCCTCGGTGTAGGTTACCCTTTTAAATTGATTGTCGACCACAAAGCGCAATTTGTCGATCAGTGCCATTTCGCTTCTTTCGGCCATGGGTTTTGATTTTTCCTCATCCAACAGCCGTTGTTGTAAAAATTCAAGGTCTTCCTTGCAGTGTTCCAAGATATAGACGATCACACTTTTGATGAAATCCTCTGCCAGGTCCATATTTGCAGGTAGGTCATAAAAGGCCATTTCGGGCTCGATCATCCAGAACTCTGCCAAGTGCCTTGAGGTATTTGAATTTTCGGCCCTAAAAGTGGGTCCGAAGGTGTAAACCTTGCCCAGGGCCATCGCATAGGCTTCCGCTTCAAGTTGGCCAGAAACGGTTAAATTGGTTTCTTTCCCAAAAAAGTCTTCCTTGAAATTCGCTTGTCCCTGATCGTTCAATGGAGGTTTCACCGGATCCAAAGTGGTCACCCGAAACATTTCCCCGGCGCCTTCCGCATCTGAACCGGTAATGATCGGCGCATGGAAATAATAAAACCCATTTTGGTTGAAATATTGATGGATGGCAAATGCCAGGGCAGACCGCACGCGCATCACCGCCGAGAAGGTATTGGTGCGTATCCTTAAGTGGGCCTGTTCCCTCAGAAATTCCATGGAATGCTTTTTGGGCTGAATGGGATAGGTCTCAGGATTTGCCCCGCCATGTACGGTGATATCCTGAACCTGCAATTCCACCGACTGGCCCCTGCCTTGGCTCTCGACCAGCAGCCCCTTAATTTTAAGGGCAGCCCCGGTATTGATCTGCTTTAGAAGCGTTTCGTCGAATTGTTCAAAATCGACAACACATTGTATGTTGTTGATGGTAGACCCATCGTTGAGCGCGATAAATCGGTTGCTTCGAAAGGTTTTGACCCATCCGTTGATGGTCACTTCCTGGGAAGTTGGCGTAGTGGAAAGCAATTGTTTGATACTGAATGCTTGCATGTTCAATAGCTTGAAATTTAAAAGGGCAAAGATAACTTTTTGATAAAAAAGATCGGTATTATTCTTTTTCGTCCTTAAGGTTCACTTCCTCTTTTGGAAGGATATCGATCTGTGGTTTTTTGAGCACTTCCTTATTGGCGATATTTCTTTCCAAAGATAACAACAGGGAAGGCAATAAGATGAGATTGGCCAGCATGGCGAACATCAATGTCGCTGAAACCAACGCACCCAATGCCACCGTACCCCCAAAACTCGAAATTATGAATACCGAAAAACCAAAGAAAAGGACAATGGAGGTATAGAACATGCTCACTCCGGTCTCCCTGAGTGCCGCATATACCGATTTATTGATGCGCCATTGGTTGGCCACCAGCTCTTGTCGGTATTTGGCCAGGAAATGGATGGTATCGTCTACCGAGATGCCGAAGGCAATACTGAAAACCAAAATGGTGGAAGGCTTGATGGGTACGCCCACGAAACCCATGACCCCAGCGGTGATGACCAATGGCAATAAATTGGGAATCAATGATATAACGATCATTTTAAAAGACCGGAACAAATAGGCCATGAAGACCGCGATCAATGCGATGGCCAAGGCCAGTGACATGACGAGATTGGTGACCAGGTATTTGGTGCCCTTAAGAAACAACAAGGCGCTTCCGGTTAAATAAACGGTATAACGTTCTGCCGGAAAAATGGTATTGATATTTTCTTCCAAACGCTTTTCAATGGCTTCCATGCGTTCGGTGTTCACATCGCGCATAAAAGTGGTGATCCTTGCCGTTTGTCCCGTGCTGTCAACAAAGTTCTTGAGCAAATTGCCATTTCCGGATGATTTTCTGGCAACGTCCATGATGAAGTTGTTCTCCTGTGTGGTCGGTAACTGGTAGTATTTCGGGATACCGTTGTAAAAGGCCTGTTTCGAATATTTTACCAAATTCACGATCGATACCGGTTTTGAAAGTTCCGGAATGCCTTCGATCACCTTGTCCAATTCATCGATTTTCTTCAAAGTGGTCGGTCGCAACACCCCCTTGGGCCGTTTGGTATCCACGACGATCTCCACGGGCATGATGCCGTCGAATTCGGCTTCAAAAAACCGGATATCCTTAAAGAACTCTGCATTTTTGGGCATGTCCTCGATGGGGCTACCCGAAATCCTGATCTGATATATTCCGATGATGCTCACCACCAGCAACAAAATAGAGGTAACGTAAACGGAAATACGACGGTCCCTTACAATATGCACCGTCCAATTTACAAAGGCATCGATCCACCGTTTATTGAGGTGTTTAAGGTGCTTGGTGTTGGGCAATGACATAAAACTGTACACGATCGGGATGATCAAGAGGGATAGTATAAAAATACCGATGATGTTGATCGAGGCCACGGTCCCAAACTCCTTCAAGAGCTGGCTATCGGTAATGATAAAAGTGGCAAAGCCCGATGCCGTGGTCATATTGGTCATTAAGGTGGCATTTCCGATCTTGGAAATCACCCGCTGCAGCGAAAGGGCCTGGTTACCATGTTTTTTTACTTCTTGCTGGTATTTATTGATCAGGAAGATACAATTGGGGATGCCTATCACGATGATCAAGGGCGGAATCAGGGCCGTGAGTACAGTGATTTCGTATTGCAGCAATCCGAGAATGCCAAAGGCCCACATCACCCCGATGATCACCACCAACATCGATATCAAGGTGGCCCTGAAACTCCTGAAAAAGAAAAAGAAAATCAGGGAGGTCACCAGCAGGGCGGCCAAGATGAACTTGCCGATTTCATCTATGATGTTCTGGGAATTCATGGTCCGTATGTAGGGCATACCGGAAACATGGACGTCCATACCTGTGTCTTCCTCGAAATCATTGACCAGATTGGTCAGGTCCTGCAATATAAAATCCTTTCGAACCGAGGTGTTGACGATTTCCTTATCGAGATTGATGATGGTCCTGATCGTCCCTGTCTCCTTATTGAAAATCAAATCGTCGTAAAAGGGAAGGTCATTGAACATATGTTCGGTAAGGGCCTTGACCTCACTTCTTGTGTCCAATGGTTTATCGATTAAAGGCACTAAAACAAACTCCTGTTTGTCGGCATCTTTTTTCAGTTCCTGAAGGTTGTCTACCGAGAGCACGAAATCGACTTCCGGAAAGGCCCCCAACTGTTTGCTGAAACGGTTCCATCGATTGAAATTGGCTGGTGAATTCAAGGCGGTATCCTTGATGGCGAAAACGATGGTATTGCCCTCTTCCCCAAACTGATTTAGGAACGCCTGATACTGTAAAATGACGGGATGGTCGTCGGGCAGTAGCACGGCCTGGGTATTGCTGAACCGCATTTTGTCCCATTGAAGGGCAAGAAAGACCGTTATGGCAGCGATGACGATCAAAATAATGATACGGTTTCGGAGGATGATGCGGGCTACCCTTGCCCAAAAACCCTTCATCAATTTTGCTGCCATGCTTGCGTTTTACGAGCGGCAAAGGTAAAAAATGCTGGACTCTGTTCCTAAGATCTTGAGGTTAAATACAAGGGAGTGCCACCTAAAGATCAAAAGCGCTGCGATTCTGGTCCGATCATAAAAAAAAGCGGCCCAATTTGGCCGCCCTTTCTTATTCAATCGATTCCGATATAGACTCAAACCTTCATGATCTCTGCCTCCTTCACACCTAAGAAGCTATCGATTTTTTTAATGTACCTGTCGGTCAATTCCTGAATATCTGCTTCAGCGTTCTTTTGAACATCTTCTGAGGCATCGTCGAGTCCACGGATATCTTTATTGGCTTCTTGCCTGGCATTGCGCACGCCCACTTTGGCATGCTCGGCCTCCGCCTTGGCCTGTTTTACAAGATCGCGTCGGCGTTCTTCGGTCAGAGGGGGCACATTGATGATCACATTGTCGCCATTGTTCATCGGGTTAAAGCCCAAATTGGCGTTCATGATCGCCTTTTCGATTTCTGAAAGCATGCTTTTTTCCCAAGGCTGCACGGTAATGGTACGAGCATCGGGCGTGTTGATGTTGGCCACTTGCGATATCGGGGTCTGTGAACCGTAATACTCGACCAAAACGGAGGAAAGCATAGCCGGACTTGCCTTTCCGGCCCTGATTTTGACAAATTCCTTTTCCAAATGGGCGATGGCGGCTTCCATCCCTTCCTTAGCCGTATCCAAGATAAAATCGATCTCTTCGTTCATATTTTAATTTTTTTCTTAACGGAGCAATTATCGAGCCAATGCTACATGTTCACCACGGTTCCCACGTTCTCCCCATCCACTATTTTGAGAAGGTTGCCTCTTTTGTTCATGTCGAACACCACAATGGGCAAAGAATTTTCCTGGCTTAGCGTAAAAGCGGTGGTGTCCATGACCTTTAATCCTTTCTTCAAAACATCCTGGAATGATATGGTGTCGAATTTGGTGGCATCTTTATGCTTTTCGGGATCGGCCGTATAGATGCCATCTACCCGGGTTCCTTTCAAGATCACGTCGGCCTCGATTTCAATGGCGCGCAACACGGCGGCGGAATCGGTGGTGAAATAGGGGTTCCCGGTACCCCCGCCAAAAATCACTACCCTGCCTTTTTCCAGGTGCCGTATGGCACGTCTCCTGATAAAGGGTTCGGCCACTTCATTGATTTTTATGGCAGATTGCAATCGGGTCTGCACCCCTTTGTACTCCAACGCACTTTGTAATGCGAGTCCGTTGATCACAGTGGCCAACATACCCATGAAGTCGCCCTGAACACGGTCCATTCCCATCGCTGCTCCCGAAACTCCCCTAAAAATGTTGCCGCCCCCGATGACGATGGCTACTTCGATGCCCTTATCGACCACTTCTTTGATCTCATCTGCGTATTCCGACAGCCTTTTGGAATCGATTCCATATTGCTTGTCGCCCATGAGGGCTTCCCCGCTGAGTTTTAAAAGTATTCGTTTATAGCGCATCTGTTATTTTTAGTTCGGAACAAAAATAATCAAAAAAAATGATGCGGGGGAACAAGGTATTTTCGTTTCCAAAACCTTAATTTATTGCTAAGGAATGATGATATGTCGCTCAATTTTATTGATCTTGCAGCGCAAATTTCTATTATGCACGATATGAAGAAATATTTTCTTGTTCCCCTTACAGTTTTGGCATTCTATGGTTGCGGCGCATCCAAAGCCTTCCCAACGGCCGACAAAACGCCGATTTTGACCCAAATAGATCTGGTGAACGTGGTAGATGATAAGGTGATGGTAAGCATCGATCCGGGTGCCTTCTCCTCCGATGACGTCACCTTCTATATTCCAAAAACCGTCCCCGGCACCTACAAAGCCGATAATTATGGCAAGTATATCGTAGATTTCCAGGCCCTTGACTATAGTGGTAAGGAACTCTCCTTTACCAAATCGGATGACAATACCTGGAACATTTCAAATGGCAAGGCATTGGATAAAGTGACCTATTGGGTAAACGACACCTACGATGACGAGGATGCCATGGAAGAGCCTGTCTTTTCCCCTTCTGGAACCAATATTCAGGCCGGAGAAAATTTTGTGTTGAACCTTCATGGTTTTGTGGGTTATTTTAAGGGCTATAGCGAAGTGCCTTATCAGCTCGATATACGAAAGCCTGCCGAGTTGTTTTCGACGACTTCATTGGTCGAAAAACCTAAAACCAAACCAGACCCCACAAAGGAAAGCTTTGTGGCCCAGCGTTATTTCGAAGTGATAGACAACCCCATCCTGTATGCCAAACCGAACAAAGAAACCTTTAAGATCAATGACATTGAGGTAACCCTAAGCGTATATGCCCCGGAGGGTACCTGGGCGGCGGCGGATCTAAAGGACAGGATGGAGAAAATGATGCTCGCACAAAAGACATTTCTGGGGGACGTCAACAGCACAAAGGAATACAATATTTTGCTCTATGTGTCTACGACCGAAGGGGATGCCAAAGGTTTCGGCGCTTTGGAACACCATACCTCTACGGTGGTGGTCTTGCCGGAATGGCTGCCCATGGAAGAAATGCAACAGGCGATGGTCGATGTGGTGTCCCACGAATTTTTCCATATCGTGACCCCCTTGAACGTGCATTCGAAGGAAATACAATTTTTTGATTTTAACGATCCAAAGATGTCAAAGCATTTATGGATGTACGAAGGGACCACGGAATATTTTGCGAACCTCTTTCAGATCCAACAAGGCCTGATCGACGATGTTGAATTCTATAAGCGTATTGCCGATAAGATATATAACGCCAAATCATACGACGACACCATGTCGTTCACCGAAATGAGCCGAAACATCCTAAATGATCCCTACAAGCCCAATTATGCCAACGTGTATGAGAAGGGCACGCTGATCAATATGTGTCTGGATATCTTATTGAGGGAATGGAGCCATGGTGAAAAAGGGGTGCTCTGGTTGATGAAGGAACTTTCCGAAAAATATGGGGACAATTCCCCGTTCGAAGATGATCGACTCTTCGATGAAATTGCGGATATGACCTATCCAGGCCTGCGAGCGTTCTTTGATGACCATGTCATCGGGACCATTCCAATCGATTATACATCTTACTTGTCGAAAGTGGGACTCACCATGGTTGACGATGAAGAAGAGAGCGGCTATTTTTTGAAGGGGGAAATCCCTTATATCGATGTGGATCCCTCCAAAGGCAATAGTATTTTTGTTCGAAAAGGCATCAAACTCAATAAATTCTTCGAAAGTTTGGGGGCGAAAGGCGGCGACGTGATCAAAAGCATCAATGGTATCCCCATCGATTTGGAGGCAATGCGGTTTGTCATTGGCCAAAGTTTTGGATGGTCGCCAGAAACGGAAATTACGATGAAAGTTAGCCGTGGAGATGAGGAACTTATCCTCAAGGGGGCAGTGGGCTCACCCATGCAAAGTGTAGAAAAAATTGTGCCGGTAGACAATGCAAGCGCGGCCCAGTTGGCGCTGCTTAAGGCCTGGCTGAAAGGCCTACGGACTAAGGTCGGATAACCCCTTCCGCAGAATATGAAAAAAAGGCCTCGCCCCATTCGGCGGGGCCTTTTCTATGGTATTTCCCGAGGGCTGCCCCTTTCCTGCTTTTGGCGGAAAGCAATGCGGGGTTCTTTTCACGATTCCCAAGCCATGGAAACTATCTTTCCTTGGGTCAGGGTAATAAAAAGTAAAAATAATTTGTCAAAATGTAAAACAAACTTTACATTTAACAAAAATATGATCATGAAAACAAAATATTTATTGCCAAGTCGATACAAAAGGATGGGCTGGTTCGTATTTGTTCCCTCAGTGGTTTTAGGACTGATATCCTATTTCTGTGAATGGGAACCCGCCTTTTTGGATGTACAGGTGTGGGGCTTTACAGGATTGGAAGACACTATGGGAAAGTTCGACATCATTCAAACCCCGATCAACAATATTTTGAATGAAATCTGTGGGGTGTTGATTATTTTAAGTGGTCTGATGGTTGCCTTCTCCAAAGAAGGGGAAGAGGATGAACTCATTTCGATGGTTCGATTGGAATCATTGGTTTGGGCCACGTATTGGAACTATGCGATTTTGATCTTGGCCTTTGTACTGGTTTACGATATGGCTTTTTTAACCGTGATGGTGTTCAATATGTTCACCATTTTGGTCCTCTTTATCATCAAATTCAATTGGGCCCTGCACAAACTTCAAAAATCGTTGGGTCATGAAGAATAGGATCAAGGTACAAAGGGCCGTACATGGTCTCACTCAGGCCGAATTGGCCGAACGGTCGAAAGTAAGCAGGCAAACGATCAACGCCATGGAATTGGGAAAATACGTACCCTCCACGGTATTGGCATTGCGGCTGTCAGAAATATTCGGCATACCGGTCAATGAACTGTTCGAACTGGAGCCAGAGGATTGGGAATAAAAAAACCGCCCTCCGGAACGGAAAGCGGTTTTTGTTATGGTGCAGCACTACCTTAACCTAAGGCCACCCTTTTGAAACCGGTCACTTCCAATTTAGGATCGATCGATTTAACATATTGGGCAACGCTCAGCTTACTGTCCTTGATAAAATCTTGATTCACCAAGGTATTGTCTTTAAAGAAACGGTTCAATTTGCCTTTTGCGATGTTGTCCAACATGGCTTCCGGTTTTCCTTCCTGGCGCAATTGGTCTTTCGCAATTTCAATTTCCTTATCGATTATCGACTGGTCAACCGCGGCCTCGTTCAAAGCTACCGGGTTCATTGCGGCGGCTTGCATTGCCACATCCTTGGCAGCGACATCGACGCCTTTCACGGCAGCGGAAAGCCCGACCAAAGTTGCGATTTTGTTTCCGGCATGTATATAGGAACCAACAAAAGGAGCGGCTAGTTTTTCAAACCCGCCGATCTCTATCTTCTCACCGATGACGCCCGTTTGTTCGGTCAATTTTTCCTGTACACTGATGCCGTTGAAATCGGCCGCCAGGAAAGCTTCCTTGCTCTTAAAATTTAACGCCAAATCGGCCAGCGCATTGGCCAATGCGACAAAGCTGTCGTTTTTGGCCACAAAATCGGTCTCACAGTTCAATGAGATCACAACACCTGCGGTATTGTCAGTCGAAACCTTAGCGATCGCGGCACCTTCAGACGAATCACGATCGGCCCTGTTTGCAGCTACTTTTTGACCTTTTTTGCGAAGGATCTCGATTGCTTTTTCAAAATCGCCATTGGCTTCTACCAGGGCTTTTTTGCAATCCATCATACCTGCTCCAGTGGTTTGCCTTAATTTATTGACATCTGCGGCTGTAATATTTGCCATTTTATATGTTTTAAATTGTTCACCAATTTATACACCATTGGTGCAGATCTTGGAAAACGTTATTAAATTGAATTATAAATCTTTGGAGGCCTTAAGCGACCCCGCCCTTGGCATTGTCTTGCCATGTTTTCAGTTTGTCCCATTCGCCATCGGCGGCCATCTTGGCCTGTTTTGGCCATGAAGTTGGATCTAGGTGGGCCATTCTTGAGCTGGCAGCGTTCAAAATTTCTTTGATCGCATCCGGTTTCGATTTGGCCAGGTCTGCATAAGTCGCCAGTCCGGCATTGACCAAAGCCTCTGCAGCTTTTGGACCGATGCCCTCAACCTTCGTTAGGTCGTCTGCTTTCGCTTTTGATGTCTTGGCCGCGGCAGGTGCTGCCTTCGCTTTTGGCGCTTTTTCCTTTGCAGGGGCTTCTTCCTCTACGATTTCTTCAGCTTCGGCCACTGCGACTTCGTCTTTGGTATCTTCAACGGCTTGCTTTGGCGCTACTTTAACTGCTTTTTTGGCTTTTGGCGCGCGTACCACTTCTTCAGAGGAATCATCATCATCCCCTTCCCTGTCGGATTGCTTCTCCGATTTGCGTTCGGTCAACCCTTCCGCGATGGCGTCGGTCACCTCTCTCATGATGATTTCTATCGACTTTGAGGCGTCGTCATTGGAGGGAATCAAATAATCGATTTCCCGGGGATCTGAATTCGTATCGACCATTGCAAAAATGGGGATGTTCAATTTCAACGCTTCCTTAACGGCGATGTGTTCACGCATCGTGTCCACAACGAACAAAGCGCCGGGTAAACGGGTCATTTCAGAAATGGAACCTAGGTTCTTTTCCAATTTTGCCCGTAAACGATCTACTTGCAAACGTTCTTTTTTGGACAAGGTGTTAAAGGTCCCGTCTTTTTTCATCCGGTCGATGGAAGCCATCTTCTTTACGGCTTTTCTGATGGTGACAAAATTGGTCAACATCCCACCGGGCCAGCGCTCGGTAATGTAGGGCATGTTCACATTGGCTACCTTTTCGGCAACGATGTCCTTTGCTTGCTTCTTCGTGGCCACAAATAGGATTTTTCTGCCGGAAGCCGCAATTTTCTTGAGGGCCTCATTGGCCTCCTCCAGTTTTGCAACGGTTTTGTAAAGGTTGATGACGTGGATCCCATTGCGCTCCATGTAGATGTAGGGCGCCATGTTGGGGTTCCATTTTCTGGTAAGGTGTCCGAAATGCACACCTGCATCCAATAAATCTTTTACTTCGACTTTTTTAGCCATTTTAAATTTAGTTTACGTTCTTTTGAATCAGCAATGAGGAAGTGGTATCGCGCATGGCGCGAAGCCTTCATCATTTAGATGCTAAACTAATTTACCCGAAAGGCCTTTCAGCTTTTTCCTGAAGGCACAACCCGCATCTAATGGGAGCGGGATGGGATTTATAATTTCGACTTGAAACCAAGTCGTTTTCAATGAACTGGTTAATGATTGTATGATTGTGCCATCCTTGCAGAATGACCGGTAATCCGATATTAACGTTTGGAGAATTGGAATTTCTTCCTTGCCTTCTTTTGTCCGAATTTCTTTCTTTCCACCATTCTTGGATCTCGGGTAAGCAATCCTTCCGGTTTTAAGGCAGTCCTGTTCTCTTCATCGATAGTGCACAGTGCCCTGGAAAGTCCCAAACGGATGGCTTCCGCCTGGCCTGTGATTCCACCTCCATAAACATTCACCTTTACATCGAAATTGTCAACGTTGTCGGTTAGCGCAAACGGTTGTCTTACTTTGTACTGCAAAGTGGCGGTAGGGAAATAATCACTGATGTCCCTTTGGTTAATGGTAATTTTACCTTTACCAGTTGAAAGATATACCCTGGCTACAGCGGTTTTTCTCCTTCCGATTTTATGAATAATCTCCATTACTTAAATTCTTTTAAATTAAAGACGGTTGGTTTTTGAGCCTCTTGATCATGGTTCGGGCCAACATACACTTTTAAATTCCGGAAAAGCTCGGCACCCAATTTATTTTTGGGCAACATGCCTTTGATCGCTTTTTCCACGATACTCTCCGGTTTTTTTACCAACACTTCCTTGGCAGTCGCCGATCGTTGACCTCCAGGATAGCCTGTATATCTTTGATAGGTCTTGTCTTCCCATTTGTTCCCCGACAAGTGTATTTTTTCAGCATTGATGACCACGACATTGTCTCCGCAATCAACATGGGGCGTAAAGTCGGTCTTGTGCTTTCCCCTTAATAATTTTGCGACTTTCGAGGCGAGACGGCCCAAGGTTTCACCCTCGGCATCTACCAATAGCCATTGCTTGTTCACTGTCTTGCGATTGGCCGATATCGTCTTGTAGCTTAATGTATCCACTACTATATTTTTAATGATTAAACTTATCAATCCCCTTAAGAGGGCTGCAAATGTACAATTATTAAGTTGAAATCCAAATGCAAGTTTCCGATTATTTTATAGAATTTTGCGGGGTGTTTTGATGTCAAGCCGAGGTAGCGTTGTACCATTCAAAATAGGGCCTGGGATAAGGGTGTTGTTCAGCGAACGGCATGGGTGTTCGCGTTGAAGGGCCTATAATAAGGAAAGCCACGATCTTGAAAGCTGTTTTGGCGGCAGGATACTTTTGTACGATATTTTTCGTTGTTGAGTTAATATGAAGATAATTTAATACATAAGACTGATGAAAAGTAAAATTTTATTTATGTTCCTTGCGGTCCTTGCTGGGTCCTGTTCCAATGACAAATCGAATGACAATGCTGCGGATGCCAATTCCATTGTGGGTACTTGGGATGCGACCGAATTGAAAATTGATGATAGTACCGCCAGTGACGATGCAAAGAACGGGAGGGACGCCCTGGCCTTTTTGACCGCCCGGGATTGCTATGTGATCACCTTCACTTTTAATGAAGACCTATCGGTGGTGGCCGAAAATTCGGTCAACTATCTCGAATTCAATGTAAACGCTTCAGGTACCGGCATAGACATTCCTTGTCCCACCCAAAAAGATACGGATAACAGTACCTATACCTTCGATGGAAGGGTACTGTCTATTGTTGATGGTCAAGGCATGACCGTCTCCACCAACGTAACCTTCGATGGGAATACCATGGCCATTGATGCCACGGGATTGGACATACCCAATTTCAATGCGAGTGGGGAGCTGGTCTTCCAGAAAAGATAAACCATATCGTTCTTAGGATACCAAGCCCCTTTTGATGCTTCATCAGGGGCTTTTTTTATTTGAAACCAAATATTTCCTTTTTGTAGACCAAAGGGCTGCCTTAACTAAAAACGACTATATTTAAGCGCAACAAATCATTTCAATGGCAAATTGGGCAGTTCGGCTTGACCAAAAGATCACGCTTGTTTTTATTCAATTCCTCTCCCTATTTCTCTTTTCCTGTATCGATCCCGTGGAACCCGATTTTGAATTTAGGGCAGGCATCGTTTTTGTAGAGGGTTTGGTTTCTACCCTTCCGGGGGCCTCCTATGTCACGATCAGTGAATCCTCGACCGAATTTAATCTGTTCAAGGTGATCGCAGTGGAGGGTGCCGATGTTTTGTTCAAAAACAGCGGCACCGGGGCGACCCTCCCCCTAATCGAAAGGAATGGGGTCTATGTGCCCCCGGGAGACTTCGCAGCGGCGGTGGGCGAAACTTGGGCACTTGAAATCAGATTGAACACTGGCATTACCTATGGCTCTACCCCTGAGGAAATATTGGAACCAGTGGCCCTTAAGGAGATATCGGTTGAATATGACCCGGAGTTGGTGTTCAATGAAGGAAGAAACAAATTTGTACCGGGACATTCCATAAAGGTTTCCTTCGATGATCCGGCAGCCATGGAGAACAATTATTACTGGACCTATCGTGCCTATGAGAACCTGGATTTTTGTGAGCGTTGCGACAATGGTGTCTTTAGGGATGGGGAATGCCAGCGAAATCCGCCCAATTCCGGAAGGGCCGATTTCTACGATTATGCCTGCGAAACCGAGTGCTGGCGCATACGTTTCCCTGAAGGGGTCGCCATCTATAACGACCGTTTGTCCGATGGCAAAGCGATCAACGACCTGCCCGTAGGAGATCTTTTGTTGTACAATAAAGAAGATGTCGTGGTGGAAGTCCAACAATTATCATTGTCCCCGACGGCATATAAATACTACAAAGTCCTCAAAGATATCATAGACAACAGTAATGGTTTGAATGCACCGCCACCGGCGGCCTTGATCGGGAACATAAGCAACCTTGAAAACAAGGAGGATTTTGTTTTTGGCAGATTTACGGCGGCTGCCACTTCATCACAATCGGTATTTATCGATCGCAGTGCGATCCAGGAGCAGCCACTTGAAAGACAGGAAACCCCGAATTTTGAAGGTTTTTTCTACCGGTACCCGCTCCCGAAACCATTACCGCTCCTTGTTCAGAGACCAAATTCAGAACATCCATCATGCCTGATGGCTGGATTCGGCAATGACTTTTGGAGACAATAATGGCAACGGTGCGGCCACGATTTTTTACAAGCCGATTTTCGTTCCCAGACCAAAACTTTGGCTCGAAGGCATCAAGGTATATTTTATTGCCAACTACAATAAAATAATACTATATTTAAAAGTTCCCTAATAGAGTCTGCATGCGTTACGATCGAACATTGTCTTACAGGCCGATTCCTTTATTTCTGATTTTTTTATTTTCCTTCTTGCCCTCCTCATGTATCGACCCTGTGGCACCCGAATTTGAGTATCGCGAAGGATTGCTTTTTATTGAAGGCTTTGCCTCGACCGTCCCTGGCGCTTCCTTTGTGGTCGTCAACGAATCTTCGATTGAATTTGGGGTCTATGCGGTCAATTTTCTGGCCGGGGCTTCGGTAAACTTTGAAAATGTGGATACCGGGACTGTGGTCGCCCTGAACGAAGTGGTCGGTGCTTATCAGCCCCCATCCAATTTTTCGGCAGCGGCAGGGGAAAACTGGAAGTTGAATATCACCTTGGCCGATGGCCGAACCTATGAATCTACCCCGGAAGAGGTATTGGAAGCGGTGCCCATCGATAAAATCGAGGTAACCTATGATCCAGAACTCGCTTTTCGCGAATTGGACGGCGGCAAATTCGTGCCCGGCCATGCCTTGACTGTGAATTTCCAGGAGCCGGCAGATCCCGATAACTATTACTATTGGACCTACCGGACCTACGAGAACCTCGATTTCTGTGAGAAATGCACCGAAGGCGTCTTCAGGAACAACCAATGCCAATCCTATCCCATCGGTGGGCGGGGAAGACGGTACTTCGACTATACCTGCGATGTGGAATGTTGGAAAATTCGATTTCCGGAGAGCATAAGTATTTTGGACGATAAGTTTTCCAACGGTAAAAGCATTGCCGATCTGCCCATCGGGGATATTTTGCTATATACCAAGGAGAACATGGTGGTGGAGGTACAACAGTATTCCCTGACCCCTGCCGCTTATGATTATTATAAGGTGCTGAAAGACATTGTAGACAACAATAGCGGATTGAATGCGCCGCCACCAGCCGCGTTGATCGGCAATCTGACCAATACCAGCGACCCGGATGAATTCGTTTTCGGCAGGTTTACTGCCGCCGCCACTTCGGTAGCCACCTTATTTATCGATAGGAGTGCCATTCAGGAACCGCAATTGGACCCCCGAGACCCCATAGTACAAGAAGCCTTTGGAGACCCATTGCCCGATCCCATTACCACCATAGCCCCTTGTTCCGAAACAAAATTTAGAACCGCCATTACCCCACCGGGATGGATCGAACAATAATTTTGAAATGACCAAAATGACCAAAACCGCTTGTATAATTTTTATTTTTTTCAATCTGCTGTTCGTGCATGCCCAAGACTTCGGACTCACTTTTGAAGTGGTGGCCGCGGAAAGCGGATTGTCCTTGGAAGGGGCAGAAATCTCTATCAAACCTGGTTCTTCTGGCGGCGTCACCGATGCTACCGGGAACTTTTCGATCAATTTGCCGAGAAATACCTACAACATCACCGTTTCTTTCATCGGTTTCAAAGACCAGTTCCGCAGTGTACTATTGAACAAAACCACCTTGATCAAAGTGGCTTTGGAAGAAGAGGAAGAACAGTTGTCGGAAGTGATCGTTAGGGCGAAACGTCGGACGGATATCGTGGAAACGCCTCAAATGGGCGCGCTGCAGCTTGATGCCCAGGAACTCAAAAAAATACCTGCCGCAGTGGGGGAATTCGATGTGTTGCGGGGCATGACCTTGCTGGCAGGGGTGAACAATGCCGGCGAGGTAAGCAATGGCCTTTCCGTTCGAGGGGGTTCTCTAGATCAGAACCTGCTGTTGTTCGACTATGCGCCCGTGTTCAACCCCACCCACCTTTTCGGCCTTTTTTCGGTTTTTACCCCCGAAGTTGTCTCTACCGTAGACCTTTACAGGGCCAATATCCCCGCCCGATACGGGGGAAGGATCACCTCTGTTTTGGATATCAAGGTCAAGAATCCGTACGTGGATAAAACCAGGATTTCAGGTGGCGTTGGAATCGTATCGAGCCGCCTCTCCGTTGAAACCCCGTTGGTGGAAGACAAACTGATGATGAATATAGGCGGAAGGGCAGGATTAACAGGCTTTTTGCTGCCTTTATTGTCAGAAAGGCTGAAAGATACCAAAGCGAATTTTTATGACGGCACCATAAAATTGCTCTATTTGCCCACCGATAACGACCAGGTATCGTTCACCGGCTTTTTTAGCAAGGATTTCTATCAGTTAGACTTGCTTACCCAGGTAGAGAACATCAATGCCGAAAACAACCAATACGATCTCCAGACCCTGAACGGCACCCTGAATTGGATGCATACCTTCAAAGATGAATCGAACCTGAAGAACATCCTTGTGTATAGCAATTATACCCCAAAGACCATTTTTCCGGAACAGGACAACGACAATGAGATCCTCTATGAATCCCAGATCAACTACCTTAGTTTCATTTCTGAATTCTCGAAGACCCTTTCAGACCAAGTTGATTATTATGGGGGCATCCAGGCCAACGAATATCGCATAAGTCCGGGCACCTTGGATCCGGGGACCGGAAACAGTATCGTTCCGGTAAAACTCGAAACCGAGACCAGCTATGAACTGTCGGGTTTTGGGAACCTCAATTGGAAGCCCATTGAACAAGTTGCCTTTTCGGCCGGACTTCGATTCAACCACTATGTTTTTGTCGGCCCCTATGTCGAGGCCACTTTTGACGATGTGTCGGGCGATCTGATCGGCTCGACCGTTTTTGGAAAGGGCGATGCCGTAAAAACATACAACAGTTTGGAACCCAGGTTGGGGGCGAATTTCAAACTTGGGGAACGCACCTCCATAAAGGCAAGCTATGCCCGAACCAACCAGTACCTCCAGAATATTTACAATACCACCACCCCGTTGCCGACCTCGCGCTGGAAAACGGCCGATCCCAACATAAAACCACAGCAGAGTGATACCTATGGGCTGGGAATATATAAGAACAATAGCGATAATACGGTTGAAATTGGCCTTGAAGGCTATTATAGGTCATCGAAGAACAATCTGACCTACAAACCTGGCGCCGATTTTTTTCTTGAGGAATTCATAGAAAGGGACGTGGTGACCGCGACCGGGGAAGCCTATGGAGCGGAACTGAGTTTTAAGAAAGTCAGGGGGACGCTCAACGGCTGGTTCAACTATACCTATTCAAGGAGCCTCCTGCAATCACAGAACGAAAAACTGGCCGACCGCGTGAACAACAACCAACAATATCCCTCCGATTTCGATCGCCCCCACGTTTTCAACGGCACCTTGAACATCGAAGGGGACCAGTACAATACGTGGAGCTTCAATTTCACCGCCCAAAGCGGTCGGCCCTATACCGTGGCCAATAGTGTATTTGCCCTTGAAAACATCAATGTTCCTATTTTTATAGAAAGAAACAATGCAAGGCTTCGACCCTATCATCGTTTGGATTTTTCCTGGAAGATCAAATATGGAAAGAACCCGAACAGAAGATGGGTTGGGGATTGGACATTTACCGTTTACAATGTGTACAGCAGACGGAACCCTTTCAACCTATACTATTCACAACGCCAAGACGGGGTTGATACCGAAATATTTTTAGGGAGCCCGCTAGGGACCTATGAACTTTCGGTGATGAACAGTCCGCTTTTCGCAGTTACTTATAACTTTGTGTTCGACTAGTAATCGGCCGGCCCCCCTACTGCTTATAAAATTTGACACTTATTTCCTGTGATCCGTAACGGATACGGATCATGTAAATGCCAGGGTCCAGATCTGCGATAGGTAGGCTTATGGCATTGTTCTGTATGGCCCATTGGTATTCCTGTAGCGTATTTCCGGACAGGTCTGTTACACTTATAGTCGCTTTTTGGCTGTTGGTCAGGCCCAGCACGTTCACCGTGTGGGATGCGGGGTTGGGAAACACCTTGATTTTCGGTTTTTCCGTTTCCTGAACAATGGGCGCACTGTTGTGCCCAACATGCTGGGCAAGGGAAGTTTGGCACCATAAGGTGCCTATTAAGATCATGAATAGGAGTCGTTTCATCTCAAGACCTGAAGGTTGCCGGATGTGAGGGTAACCTCCAGGTATGCAACGCTAAATCTACCATTTTAGTATCAGTGGGCCTCCAACCAATTGTTGCCGGCGCCCATTTCCACATCGAGCGGCACGGCCAATGGATAGGCATGTTCCATTTCAGACTTGATCATCGGTTTGAGCATATCGAGTTCGGGTTTGTACATATCGAACACCAATTCATCGTGCACCTGCAGCAACATCTTGCTCTTGAACTTGCCTTCCGTCAATTTACGGTGGATATTGATCATTGCAACTTTGATGATATCCGCCGCGCTTCCCTGTATTGGTGCGTTGACCGCGTTTCGTTCCGCCGCCCCACGCACCACTTGGTTGGCCCCGTTGATGTCTTTCAAATAACGCCTTCTCCCCAGCACGGTCTGAACATAGCCATGTTCCCTGGCAAAATCGATCTGCTCACTGATGTAATTGCGCAATTTTGGGTAGGTCTTATAATAGGTATCGATCAATTCTTTTGCTTCCGAACGCGAAAGGTCGGTCTGGTTGCTCAAGCCAAAGGCCGAGACGCCATAAATAATACCAAAGTTCACGGTTTTGGCATTGCTCCGTTGTTCCCTGGTGACCTCTTTCAACGGAATGTTGAAAACCTTGGAGGCGGTGGAGGCATGGATATCCTCGCCATTTTTAAAGGCCTCTATCATGGTGGTCTCATCACTGAGCGCAGCGATGATGCGCAGCTCTATTTGGGAGTAATCCGCCGAAAGCAAAACGTAGTCTTTATCCCGCGGCACGAAGGCCTTGCGTACTTCGCGCCCCCTTTCGGTTCTGATGGGGATGTTCTGGAGGTTCGGATTGTTGCTGCTCAACCTTCCGGTGGCCGCGACGGTCTGCATATAATCGGTATGGATCCTTCCGGTCGAGGGCTCCACCTGCAAGGGAAGCGCATCGACATAGGTGCTCTTCAATTTGGAGAGGCCGCGGTACTCCAGCACATCGCGGATGATTTCGTGGTCTTTGGCCAAATAGGAAAGCACGTCTTCCGCGGTGGAATATTGCCCCGTCTTCGTTTTTTTGGGCTTATCGATCAATTTAAGTTTGTCGAATAATATTTCGCCCAATTGCTTCGGCGACCCGATATTGAATTTTTCCCCGGCGGCCCCGTATATTTTTTCTTCCAAATGCAAGATGTCGCTGTCGAGGTCCTTCGACAGGGATTTTAAGAACTTCTCGTCCAATTTGATGCCTTCCAGCTCCATATCGGCCAGCACGTGCAGCAGCGGTATTTCGATGTCATTGAACAAGGAATCGGTTTGGGCTTCCCTCAATTCGGGTTTCAAATGCTGTGACAGTTGAAAGGTGACGTCGGCGTCTTCCACGGCATATTCGGTTTGTTGTTCCAGCGGCACATCGCGCATGTTCAGCTGGTTCTTCCCTTTTTTACCTATAAGTTCGGTGATCGAAACGGGCGTATAATTCAGATAGGTTTCCGCCAGCACATCCATATTGTGTCTCATATCGGGATTGATGAGGTAATGTGCCAACATGGTATCGAAACATTTGCCCTTTACGCGGATACCGTATTTATGAAGTACCTTGATGTCATATTTGAGATTCTGCCCGATCTTTTCGATGTGCCCTGCGTCAAAAAATGGACTTAGCTGTGTGATGATGTCCTGGGCTGCCTTCCGATCTTGGGGGAATGGGATATAAAATCCCTTGCCCGTTTCCCATGAAAAGGCGATGCCCACCAATTCGGCTTCCAAAGGGTTCAATGAGGTGGTTTCGGTATCGAAACATACGGAAGTTTGCTTCATCAAATTTTGAATGAACAATTTCATCGCCATACCTTGGGCCACGCTCTGATAGACGTGCGGAACCTCTTGGATGGTTTTACGGCTAGAGACATCCTTGATGGTGGCCGCTGCCTCCCCTTCATTATTGCCAAACAAGGAAAACTGGCCGCTGCCCGCAGCTTGCGTAGCCTGTTTTTTTCCAGTTACCGTACTGGTGACCTGGGCTGGGGTCTCTTCCAAATTGTCTGAAAAAATTTTGATGAACTGATCCTTTAGCCTTCTGAATTCGAGCGCCTCGAATATTTCCTGGACTTTATCGGTATCCGGCATCGACAATTCATAGTCTTTGGCATCGAAACGCACGTCGCAATCGGTACAAATGGTCGCCAATTTTTTGGAAAGCATGCCCAGTTCCTGGTTTTCCTCGACGCGTTCCTTCATTTTTCCCTTCAACTTATCGGTGTTGGCAAATAGATTTTCCATGGAACCGAATTGCGCGATGAATTGTTTGGCCGTTTTGTCGCCCACGCCCGGAAGCCCGGGGATATTGTCGCTGGCGTCCCCCATCATGCCCAGGTAGTCGATGACCTGTTCGGGGCGCTCTACTCCAAATCGTTGCTGCACTTCGGGGATGCCCCATATTTCAATCCCATTTCCCATCCGGGCGGGCCGGTACATGAAAATATTCTCCGACACCAATTGCCCAAAGTCCTTATCGGGCGTCACCATGAATACCTTATAATCTTCCTTTTCGGCTTGTTTGGCCAAGGTGCCGATAATGTCGTCCGCTTCCCAGCCCTCCAAAACCACAACGGGAATGTGCATGGCTTTTAGGATGTCCTGTATGAAGGGTACCGCCACCCGAATGGCGTCGGGGGTCTCATCACGATTGGCCTTGTATTCGGCAAACATTTCGGTACGTTCGGCACTGCCTCCTTTATCGAAACAAACCGCCAGGTGATCGGGCCGTTCCCGTTTGATCACATCGAACAAGGAATTCATGAACCCCAAAATGGCGGAAGTATCGAGTCCCTTCGAATTGATCCTTGGATTCTTGATCAGGGCATAGTACCCCCGGAAGATAAGTGCATAAGCATCGAGTAAAAAAAGTCGTTTTTGTTCAGCCATTATTGATATAGTTATGGAAATACATCCAAATCATTGATTGGTTTTAATTATTTAAGGTAAGACGCGGAGGGGTTGTTCACATGTCCTCCCTCTGAATAGGTTCTGTACGTAAATCCCGGCTGGATGCAGAAGCCACCGGTCTGTCCTTCCTTGTTGATCGCGATAAACCCGATCTGAAAATCAAGTCGATCGCCATTTTTGGCAATGATGCGTTTCACCCCTTCCTCGCAGGCTTCTTGTGGCGATTTGCCCTGCCGCATAAGCTCCACGATCAAAAAGCTGCCCACGGTGCGTACCACTTCTTCCCCAACGCCGGTAGCCGTGGCGCCTCCCACCGTATTGTCGACAAATAGGCCCGCGCCGATGATCGGGGAATCGCCCACACGTCCTGCCATTTTATAGGCCATGCCACTGGTGGTGCAGGCGCCGGCGATATCGCCTTTCCCGTCAATGGCCAACATCCCAATGGTATCGTGGTTTTCGATATTGATGATGGGTTGGTAAAGCGATGTCTTTTTCCATTCCAACCAATCCTGTTTCGATTTTTCGGTTAGCAGGGAAGTCTTTTGAAAGCCCATTTCATAGGCAAACTGTTCCGCACCCTTACCGGCCAACATCACATGGGGTGTCGTTTCCATTACTTTTCGGGCCACCGAAACGGGATGTTCGATATTTTGGAGACAGAGCACGGCCCCACAATTGCCATCCTTGTCCATAATGCAGGCATCCAGCGTTACGTTGCCGTCCCGGTCTGGCCTTCCACCTAGGCCCACGGTCTGGTTTTCGGCGTCGGCCTCCTCGACCATAACACCCTGTTCCACTGCGTCCAATGCGCTCCCACCATCCTTTAAGACCGACCATGCCTTTGCCGAAGCATTGTGGAAATCCCAGGTACAGATCACGATGGGTATATTTTTTTTCTTAGGATGGGCAACTGCAGGTGACGCCTCTTCCGGCATTGCTGAAGCGGCCAACATTGGGGTCGAGAGCATCGCCGCTGTTCCGATGGTCGAATTTTTAAGGAAGTTTCTTCGTTTCATGCCCTGAGGATGGTTATTTTTAGGGCTCTAAATATAAGTAAATGCGCGTAGAAGTCTGTGCCAATTCTTTGCAATCTGCCTTAAATGCCGAAAAGGGCGGGGCCGATCGAATTGAGCTCTGCTCCGAGTTGGGGGTGGGCGGCGTAACCCCTTCTTATGGGCTCCTAAAAATGATTAGGGAACAGGTAAAGATTCCCGTCCATGTCCTGATCCGACCCAGAAGCGGCGATTTCACCTATTCCAGAACCGAGTTCGAAGTGATGTTGCACGACATAGGCCTATGTGTTGAACTGGGATTTGATGGTATCGTTTCAGGGATACTGAATAACGATTTTACCATGGACAGGGAACGTACCGCCGAACTGATTGAGGCATCCGGAAAATTGGCATTTACCTTTCACAGGGCATTCGACTGGGTGAAGCACCCTCTGGAAACTTTTCAGGAATTGGAGAATTTAAAGGTCGATTATGTCCTGAGCTCGGGACAAAAAAAAACGGCACAAGAGGGTCTAGGACTTCTTGGGGCACTGCTCAAACGGGCCACGCATACCGTCGTGATGCCGGGCGGTGGCGTGGGTATTGAAAATGCGGCAATGTTCAAGGAGCAGGGATTTAAAGTCATCCACCTATCGGGTACAAAAATGGTTCAAAACCTTGCAGCGGCGCCAAAAATATCGATGAACTCGATGCGATTTTTGCAAGAAGGCACCTTGGCGATCACCGATATGGAAACGATCCAAAAAGTGGTCGCGGGCGTTAAATAAAATGAAAAAGACCCGATGTCCGCCTCCAAACAAATATATTTGTAATAAAAAGCAATGCTTCGTTGGGTCATCTTTATCGCCATTTATCTAATACTGGGCTTCTATGCCCTGCAGGCCATAAAAACCACGACCCGTTATCCATGGGTGTATTATACCTTTATTGCGCTCTCCTTATTGGTGCTGGCCAATTTCGTCTATCAATTTACGATCGGCGATGAAACCGGAAGGGTTTTGAGCCGACCCAAAAGTTATGCGTTCGGCTTTTTGCTGACCATGCTTACCTTCAATGTCATCACTGTGATATTCCTGTTCTCGGAAGACCTGTTCAGGCTACTTGCCGGGATGTATACCAAGTTATTCGGAACGACCAAGGAATTCACTTTCCCTGAACGACGACGCTTTTTGAGTCTGATCGCCATGGGAATCGCGGTAGTCCCCTTTGGGGCACTGTTGCTGGGCATGTACAAGGGCAAATATAATTATAAGGTGCTCAAGTATGATATGGCTTTCAATGACTTGCCCGAGGCCTTTCACAACTATCAAATTACCCAAATATCCGATATCCATAGTGGTAGCTTCGACAATAGGAAAAAGCTCGAATATGCCGTCAATTTGGTAAACGAACAGGGAAGCGACGCGATTTTGTTCACGGGCGATTTGGTAAACAACAAAACCGAGGAAATGGTCCCCTGGAAATCGCTATTTGCCACCTTAAAAGCGAAAGATGGCGTTTTTTCGGTACTGGGGAACCATGATTACGGCGACTATTACGACTGGGATACGCCGGAGGAAAAAGCACAAAACTTAGCTGAATTAAAGAGCCTGCAACGCGAACTGGGCTTTGATCTTTTGTTGAACGAAAGCAGGTACCTACAAAAAGGGAACGATCGAATCGCTTTGATCGGGGTCGAAAATTGGGGCAAGGGCGGATTTAAGAAAGCGGGCGACCTCAAAAAGGCGGTTGCCAACATCGATAAAAACGATTTCAAAATCTTGATGAGCCATGATCCCTCACATTGGGAGGCGGTCGTTCTCCCGGACGACTATCATTATCATTTGACACTCAGCGGCCATACCCATGGGATGCAATTCGGCATAGAAATACCCGGGTGGTTCAAATGGAGTCCGGTAAAATGGCGCTATAAGCAATGGGCTGGCATTTATGAGGAGATGGGGCAGTACATCAACGTTAACCGTGGATTTGGTTTTCTGGGCTATCCCGGGAGGGTGGGTATTTGGCCCGAAATCACCGTGATTACTTTAAAAAAGAGCTCATTAACATGATTTTAACTTGCTGTCCAAACCACAAAACTTTCCAAGGATAGAGCGATTTAACATTTTTTACTACATTTGGTCAATAACCCAATGATTCAAATATGTCAAAATTTGGTGAACTGATAGATGCCAAGGTTCCGGTACTGCTCGATTTCTATGCGGAATGGAACGAACAATCTACTGCCATGCATCCCGTACTGCGAGATGTTGCGGCCGCTTTGGGCGATAAGGGCAAGATTATCAAGATAGATGTTGATAAAAATAAGGAATTGTCCCAAGCCCTTCGCGTCAAAGGCCTACCTACTTTGATGATCTACAAAAAAGGGGAGATGGTATGGCGCCAAAGCGGCGAACAAGATGCCAATACCCTCATCGGCATATTGAATGAATATATCTGAACCAAGGTTTTAAGAACTTCGGGAAAAGGGCGATTATTTGACCATTCCAGTTGGTAAAATGGGGCCATCTCTTGAGCCACAGTAATTCGTTGCCAAAACGCCTACTCTTCAGGCGCCAAAATTGAATCCTTTATGATATCGTCTGTGGTGTTCTCCAGGGCGTCGGATCCAGAAACAGGCACCGTATCCCCAACATCCGGATTACCCTCCAAAAGTGGCGTTTCTTCCTGAAGATTGTCTTTGTAAAAGTGGCTGAACTTATCGATATATTCATTGAAAATGAGGGTCTCCTTCTCCGCGAGTTCCCTGTCGTTGTTGGTGATCAAAATATCGATGTTTCTCCTGTAGGCCTCCATGTCGGCGATGATGTCGTCTATTTTTGAATACTGTTCATCAAGGGTGGTGCCTGCATAATACCCAAGCCTTTCCTGATAAATCGTCTTTAATTCTTGGAACAGCTTCCTGGCCTTGGTGGTTTCCCCAACCTTATAGTACCCATCGATAAAAGGCTCTACGAAAGTGTAATAGCCAAAATAGGCAATTGGCATGTTGTGCATGGCCATTTCAATGATTTCTTTGGCCTTTTCAATTTTGTTTTCGTCGATCAGGGCCTCCATCAACCTGGCGAGATTACCGCGATAGGAGAGGCCTTGGATCCGCGTTTGGGGGTCGTGGTAAATTTTAGGGCTACCGGAATTTCCCCAGTTCCATTTCTTGACGATGTCGTACATCAAGTCGGTATCGATGCGGCCCATTTCAAAAGAGCTCTTTCTGGTGGTTTTGATGGGTACCAACTTGTATGCCATTCCGTCCAATTGTAGGAAATCCTTCATCCAAATGAACTCGGCATCGTCGAAGCTTCCTCCTGAAAAGTAGATGGGTCGCTTCCAATCATTGTTCGCGATGATATCGAGCATCATCATGCTTTTCTTGGTGATGGCACTTTTGGGTAGGTCGACATCGATATAATCAACGATAAGCGCCGTATCCTTTTCCTTCACCAGCCCGCTTTCCATGACATTGGTTTTGTTGACCGGAATCCTGATTTTATGGGTAGGGTAATAAACGATGTTGAGGTTGTTCTCGGAATAGGCCTCCAGATCGGCATTTTGCTTTTCAAGGATATGTTTTATTTTGGTCTGCGGATTATCGCTGTCTACCCAATTGATAAAATCTTTAATGCCCCATCTGCTCTCGGAAAGTTCCTTATTGAAAAGGGGATCTACGTTTTGGTAATAGAGTACATCCCTTGAGCCCCATCGGTATTTGTCATGACCGATCTGCGAAGGTATGGGGTCGCTGCTATATGCTTTATGCTTCATTTGATCGATGTACCAATCCGTTTCGAAAAGACTGGTGCAAACGACCCTGACATCGGTCCTATATCCTTCAATTTCCTGGGCATACCACAAAGGAAAGGTGTCATTATCCCCGATCGTGAACAATATGGCCCCGGCATCTTCCTGGCAAGAATCAAGATAGGCCTTGGCGGAGGCATTGGCCGTATAACGGTTCGAGCGGTCGTGGTCGTCCCAGTTCTGAAAAGCCATGACCCCAGGGACGGCCAAAAGGCAGATTAGGGTAATCAATGGAGCCAAAACCTTGGGTTTCAACATTTTTCGGAACTCATCGAATAACCCATACACGCCTATTCCGATCCAAAGTGCAAATATATAAAAGGATCCCACCAGCGAGTAGTCGCGCTCTCTCGGTTGAAAGATGGACGGGTTGGTATAAAATTGTATGGCGAGTCCGGTGAAGAAAAAGAACACGAAAAGCACCCAAAACTGTTTGGGGTTCTTCGTGACCTGGAATATCAATCCTATGATGCCCAATATCAGCGGCAAAAAGAAATAGGTGTTCCTGCCTTTATTGTCCAATACCTCCGTAGGGAGATTGTCTTGGCTTCCCAAATGCCAACTATCGATAAAACCGATACCGCTGAGCCAGTTGCCATCGCCATTATATCGGCCCTGTACATCGTTCTGTTTTCCGGTAAAGTTCCACATAAAATAGCGCCAGTACATATATCCGAACTGGAATTCGAACATGTAACGGATATTCTGCCAAATCGTTGGGGGTTCCACTTCTAGATAATCACTGAATCGTCTGAGGAAGCTGATATACTGATCGGCATCGATTTCCCCATTGGCAAAGCCGGTTTTGACTTGATCAACGGCCTTTCTCAGCTCTTCGTTCGACTGTTTCATCTTAAAATCGAGCGCGCCGAAATATTTCATATAATTCTCGGCATTTTGTGAACTCCACATGCGTGGCAAGAAACCCACATGTTTTTTGTTGGGTCCCTGCAAGGCATTTTTATAATAATTGACAATGACGTATTTGCCCAGTTTCATATCTTTTTCATACTTGGGCTTTTCATCCTCATCTTCTCCCGCGGGGGCAAACATATCGGAATAAAATGTCCCATAAATAGGGCTGTCGACCCCTGGATATTGTTCCCTGTTATAATACGCCAAAAGCGCCCTGGCATCCTCAGGATTGTTTTCATTGATAACGACCTTGGCATTTGCCCGGATCGGAAGCATGAGCCAGGAAGAAAATCCAAAAATCAAGAACATCAAACAGAGTGTGATGGTATTTGCCCTCCTGTAGCCATTTTTTCGGGTATAGTTGAGGGCATAATAAAAAACGCCAATAAATAAAAGCCCCATGATCAAAGTGCCCGAATTGAAAGGCAACCCGATGCTGTTGATGAAAAATACCTCGCTCCAGCCAAACAGTTTCAAGACATAGGTCAGGGAGAATTTATACACCAGCATCAAAATGGCGACGACTCCTATATTGGCCAGTAAAAAGTTCTTTACGGTAGTGGTCTTATAGGTCTTGAAGTAATAGAGCAGGCCAATGGAAGGAATGGCGAGGAAGCCCATAAATTGGATCCCGAAAGTAAGTCCGACCACAAAGGAAATGAGCACCAGCCATCTGTTGCCCCTGGGATCGTCAAGATTATCGGTCCATTTCAGGCCAAGCCACAACAAAAGCGCCATGATGAAACTTGCCATGGAGTAAACCTCCGTTTCCACCGCATTGAACCAAAAGCTGTCGGAAAAGCTAAAGGCCAAGGCGCCCACCAGTCCGCTGCCCAAAATGGCAATGGCCTTCCCGTCCGTTAATTTTTCCGACTCGGAAAGCAATTTACGGGTCAGGTTGGTAATGGTCCAAAACATGAACAAAATGGTGAATGCACTCGACACCCCCGAAACATAGTTCACCATACGCGCCACCTGGTCGGGCTCCAATGCGAACATGGAGAAAAAGGCGCCGATCATCTGCAAAAGAGGGGCTCCCGGAGGATGCCCAACCTGAAGTTTGGCAGAGGTGGCTATATATTCCCCGGCGTCCCAAAAACTATTGGTGGGTTCCACGGTAATGGCATAAACCATAAGGGCAATAAAAAAAACGATCCATCCTAGGATGGTGTCCCATTTCTCGAAGTTCTTTGCAAACATGAAGGCGGTGGTTTAAGCAATGTGGCGAATTTACTAATTAATATAGATATGGGAATACATTTTTGATAAACCTTTAACGATGAAGAGGGCCCGTTTTTAGATTATTGTAAACGAAAATGTTTGTGCATACCAAACTTTGTTCTAAATTTGCACGCTCAAATGCCATAGTGGCCTATGGTGTAATTGGTAACACAGCTGGTTTTGGTCCAGTCGTTCAAGGTTCGAGTCCTTGTAGGCCAACTTTATGGATAACAAATCCCGATGCCGAGAGGTATCGGGATTTCTGTTTTATGCCAAAATCATCGGTGGTGGGTTTCCTCTTTGTGTTTTGGATATGACCGGCCTAGACCCTTGCCGGGGAGGCAGATGCAGTAAAATAAGGGAACCGTAAAATAGCCTTATTTGCGGTTAGAGCGGTTGTTTTATTTGGACCAAAGCCGTCATTTCTTGGCATCATCCGAATCTGGGTCAGGATTTTCAATTGGGTTGTCTTCCCCTGCCTGCAAGGTATTCAGGATGGTTCCTGCCCCTTTTAGGTGAATGTGGTCCTCGGCTTCATTTCTTGCGCGTATTTCCGTATCGATTTCGTCGAGTATGGTGCCCATTTTCTTTTTGTCCTTGATCATGGCCCAGGTCATGACCAAACTGGTAGCTATGATGACGAACAGCAAAATTCCAGATTCAAAGGTTTCCACTTGGGCCTCGGCCGGGATTGCGTAGAACAGAAGAACGGTGATCAATCCCCTTGGCGCAATATAAAGTTGGGGAAGGATATCCTTTCCCAAAAAAATCCTCAATATCAAAAATCGGATGGCATAGATCGAAGCAATGATCAGCAAACTGATCAGGGCGACCCTAAAACTTAGCAAGGAGGCCATCACAATGGTCAATCCAAAAATAACAAAGAAAAAAGTGCGTACCACAAATGCGGTTTCAAGGGTGATGATATGCAGTTCGTGATAGATTTGATCGATTCTGTCCTTGTCGAGGAATGCTTTCATCTTTCCAGGAAAAAACAATTTAATGTTTTTGATGACCAATCCGAAAATCAGGATGATGATCAGGGACGATAGATGCATTTTTTTCCCAATGGCGTACAAGAACAGCAAAACGGCGATCAAGAGAAACAATTTGGCCTGACTTTTTATTCTTTGAAAAATGAGAATAATGGCATAACTGGCCACCAGGGCAATGACAATGGTCAGCACAATATTGATGGCAAAACCTGTTACACCGGCATCTTCTGCAGGGTTAAGGCCACCGACCAAAAAGTAGAACATCATGATGCCCATGATGTCGGAGAAAGTACTCTCATAAACATGGAATTCTTTTTTGTGCTCCGCAAGCCCACTAACACTGGGGATGATGATGGCACTGGAAAGAATGGAAATCGGTGTTGCGTATATCCAGGCCGACTGCATGTCCATATCCGGAATCAGCTCGAAAAGGATCAAGGCGGCCACCCATGCCGAGGCGACCAGCCCGATCAAGGCGATGGCCATTGATTTCAGGATGGGCACCAGCTTATCGCGCCTGAGTTCCAATTCCAGGGCCGCTTCCAGCACGATCATAATCAGTCCCACGATACCCAAAATTTCCAGGGACGCCCTAAAATCGGGGAGGGCTGGCACCATATATTTCATCACATACTGCAAGATGATCCCCAATACGATCAGCATGAGCACCGCCGGAATATTCGTTTTTTTGGAGATGCCATTGAACCAAAATGATAGGATTACAATGACCGAAGCTTCGATGATCAGGTTATAGGAAGAAAAAATGTCCATAAGTAATGGTTTAGCGGTCAATTCATAGGGGATGAATATAGCCAATATTAAGAAATAATTGCAAGGATTATGGCCATGCAAAAAACGGCCCTAGGATAAAACTGCGATTATTGTGGGTTTGAGATAAAGTTGTATATTTGCCACACTGAACGGATATCAAAGTATTCATGAGGGGACCTTTAAGTCCTCTTTTTTGTTTCTTGGAACTATGCTGAAAGATAAAGTAACCGAGCTCTTGGAAGAGGCCCTTGCATTGGAACCTGCATTGTTTTTGATCGATTTCACGGTTTCATCAGACCATAAGATCAAAGTTGTTTTGGATGGAGATGTCGGGGTGACGCTTCAAGACTGTATGAAGATCAGTAGGGCCATTGAGCACAATTTGGATCGTGAGGCGTTCGATTTTGCATTGGAGGTGGCCTCAGCCGGCGCTGCCGCGCCCCTGATGATGCCCAGACAGTATGGCAAGAACATCGGCCGCACCTTATCGGTGAGTACCTCAGAAGAGAGTTATGAAGGCGAACTGACCTCCATCTCCGATTCGGGAATCGTGTTGGAGTGGAAGGCAAGGGAGCCCAAAGCCGTAGGCAAGGGCAAAACCACCGTTCAGAAAAAAAAGGAAATCAATTTTTCGGAAATAAAGGAAGCAAAAGTATTATTGAAATTTTAATTGTAGCACCATGGAAAATATTGCGTTGATCGAATCATTCTCTGAATTTAAGGACGATAAGTTTATCGACAGGGTAACGCTTATGGCGATACTGGAAGATGTTTTTAGAAATGCGCTCAAAAAGAAGTTTGGGTCGGATGATAATTTCGATATCATCATCAACCCCGATAAAGGCGATTTGGAGATCTGGAGGAACCGAGTGGTTGTCGAGGACGGCGCCGTCGAAGAGCCCAATGAGGAAATATCGCTTTCGGAGGCTCGAAAAATCGAGCCCGATTTTGAAGTGGGAGAAGATGTGTCGGAGGAGGTAAAATTGATCGATTTGGGAAGGCGTGCCATTCTGGCCCTTCGCCAAAATTTGATTTCCAAGATCCACGAGCACGATAATACCACGGTATATAAGCAGTTCAAAGACCTTGAAGGCGAGATCTACACGGCCGAGGTACACCACATTCGCCATAAGGCGATTATTTTATTGGATGATGAAGGGAATGAGATCATCCTTCCGAAAGACAGGCAGATACCTTCCGACTTTTTCAGAAAGGGAGATAATGTACGCGGAATCATCGAAAGTGTCGAATTAAAGGGAAGCAAACCCACCATCATCATGTCAAGGAGTTCCCCCAAATTTTTGGAGCAATTGTTCTTTCAGGAAATCCCTGAAGTTTTTGACGGCCTGATCACCGTTAAAAAGGTGGTGCGCATACCAGGGGAGAAGGCGAAGGTTGCCGTGGACTCCTATGACGATAGAATCGATCCCGTAGGGGCTTGTGTGGGGATGAAAGGATCGAGGATCCATGGAATAGTCAGGGAGCTTGGCAATGAAAATATCGATGTGATCAACTGGACGGCAAATCCGCAATTGATGGTCACAAGGGCACTGAGCCCTGCCCGGGTTTCCTCTGTAAAATTGAATGATGAAAAAATGACGGCCCAGGTTTACCTCAAGCCGGAAGAAGTATCCAAAGCAATCGGTCGGGGCGGCCATAACATAAGACTGGCCGGGCAATTGACCGGTTATGAAATAGATGTGTTCCGGGAAGGGGTCGAGGAGGATGTGGAATTGACCGAGTTCTCCGATGAAATCGATGCCTGGATCATCGAGGAATTCAAAAAAATAGGGATGGATACCGCAAGGAGTATTCTGGAACAAGACATCGATGAGCTGGTAAAACGAACCGATTTGGAGGAAGAAACCATAGCGGAAGTTGTTCGCATTCTCAAGGAAGAATTGGAAGATTAGCTATATTAGCATCGAAATAAAAGAATTTAGGGAATAGATATTTATGGCAGAAAATGCAAACATAAGGCTTAATAAGGTCCTTAGGGAGCTTAATATTTCATTGGATAGGGCGGTCGATTATCTTGCGTCAAAAGGAATTACCATCGAAGCAAGGCCGACGGCCAAGATTTCCGATGAGATATATCATGTGCTTCAGGATGAGTTTGAGACCGACATGAGCAAGAAGGTTGCATCCCAAGAAGTGGGGGAGGAGAAAAGGAAGGAAAAAGAGGCCATAAGAATACAGCTCGAACAGGAACAGGAAGACAAACGACTTGAAAGGGAAAAGCGGGCGGCAGCTTCCGAAAAAATAATAAGGGCCAAAGGTGAAATCACCGGTCCGAAAAAAGTGGGCAAAATTGATCTGGAGGCGGCCAAAAAACCAAAGCCCGTTGTAAAGGCCGAGGAGGCGCCCGTCAAGGAAAAGAAAGAAAAGAAGGTTAAAGAACCTGTGGCCAAGGTCGAAAAAGCCGCTGTGCCCAAAATTGAAAAACCGCAAACCCCTGTTGCCGAAACTGAAACTGAAACCGAAACCGAGGAAACGACACCGGCGGCGGAGAAGATCACCACGAAATACAAGAAGTTGAGCGGCCCAAAGATAATGGGCGATAAAATCGATTTGACCCAGTTCAACAAACCCAAGAAAAAGAAAGAGGAATCAAAGGCGGGCGGTGAGTCATCCGACAGGAAAAAAAGGCGCAAACGCATCATAAGTTCGCCAGGAAGCGGTTCAGGCGGGGATTCGTCAGTTCGCGGCAGAGGCGGAGTACAACGAAAAGGTATTGGACAGCGTTATGGCGCCCCAAAAGTAGAGCCTACCGAGGAAGATGTACAAAAACAAGTAAGGGAAACCCTGGAAAAACTCCAAGGAAAATCTAAAAAGGGCAAGGGCGCAAAATACAGAAGGGATAAAAGAGATCAGCACCGGCAACAAACCGAAAAGGATCTTGAACAACAGGAACTGGACAGCAAGGTGCTCAAGGTGACCGAATTCGTAACTGCCAGTGAAGTGGCCACCATGATGAACGTCTCCACCACCGAAATTATATCGGCCTGTATGTCTTTGGGCATCATGGTTACGATGAACCAACGCTTGGATGCCGAAACGCTTTCGATCGTGGCCGATGAATTTGGCTATGAGGTTGAGTTCGTCAACGCAGAAATCGAAGAAGCGATCGAAGAAACCGAAGATAAGCCGGAAGACTTGAAGCCCAGGGCCCCGATCGTTACCGTCATGGGACACGTTGACCACGGGAAGACTTCCCTTTTGGATTACGTAAGGGAAGCCAATGTGATCGCTGGGGAAAGTGGTGGTATCACCCAACACATAGGCGCCTACAGTGTTATGCTCGACAATGGGCAACGCATCACCTTCTTGGATACCCCGGGCCACGAGGCCTTTACGGCCATGAGGGCAAGGGGCGCACAGGTGACCGATATCGCGGTCATCGTGATTGCGGCCGATGACGATATCATGCCACAGACGAAGGAAGCCATTAGCCATGCTCAAGCGGCTGGGGTTCCCATGGTTTTTGCCATCAATAAAATAGATAGGTCCACTGCAAATCCGGATAAAATAAAGGAAGGCCTCGCACAGATGAATCTTTTGGTGGAAGATTGGGGAGGTAAGATACAATCCCATGACATTTCAGCCAAAACAGGTACAGGGGTAAAGGAATTGTTGGAAAAAGTGTTGTTGGAAGCCGAACTTTTGGAATTGAAGTCCAATCCGGATAAATTGGCCTCAGGCACCGTTGTCGAAGCCTTTTTGGATAAGGGCCGCGGTTACGTTTCCACCGTTTTGGTCCAGGGCGGAACACTGAATATCGGGGATTATGTGCTCGCCGGAACCCATAGTGGAAAAGTGAAGGCGATGCAGGACGAACGTGGCAAGGAAATCGTGTCCGCTGGCCCAGCTACGCCGGTTTCGGTACTCGGTTTGGCCGGAGCGCCCCAAGCAGGGGATAAGTTCAATGTGCTGCTCGACGAAAGGGAAGCTAAGCAAATCGCCTCGAAAAGGGCACAGCTGATGCGGGAACAGTCGGTGCGTACACAACGCCATATCACACTCGATGAAATCGGTCGGCGAATCGCCTTGGGCGACTTCAAGGAGCTCAACATTATCCTCAAAGGTGACGTTGATGGCTCTGTCGAAGCCTTGACCGATTCTTTCCAAAAACTTACTACCGCCGAAATTCAGGTGAACATCATCCATAAGGGAGTGGGTGCCATTACCGAATCGGATGTCTTGCTGGCCTCGGCCTCCGATGCGATCATCATAGGTTTCAATGTCCGGCCAATGGGCAATGCCAAAATGATTGCGGAAAAAGAAGAAATAGACATCCGCATGTATTCCATCATCTATGATGCGATCAACGACCTTAAAGATGCCATGGAAGGGATGTTGTCACCGGAAATCCGGGAAGAAATTACGGGAACCGCCGAAATTCGGGAAACCTTCAAGATATCTAAAATCGGATCCATCGCAGGTTGTATGGTCACTAGTGGCAAGATATTCAGGAATTCTGGCATTCGACTGATCCGCGATGGAGTAGTGGTCTATACGGGAGAACTGACTTCGCTCAAACGATTTAAGGATGATGTGAAGGAAGTGGCCAAGGGCTATGATTGTGGACTGCAGATCAAGAATTATAACGATATCGTCGAAGGGGATATCGTGGAGGCTTTCCAGGAAGTAGCGGTGAAGAAGAAATTGAAGTAACAGATTTTGCGGATAGGGTTGCCCTGTTCCCAATCAATAAATACCCAAAAGAAAATCGACTTAATTGGTCGATTTTTTTGGTTTTAGGAGCATGGCGTCAGGATATTTCTGCCTGACCTCATTGTATTTTCTTTCCGCTTCCAACCTGTTTTTGAACTGGCCCACCCGAACGCGGTAGGTAGGGGAATCAAAATCTATTTTGGAAGGCAAGTCCGGGAAATCGATCTCAACTTCCGATTTTATTTTTTGTGCCTTGTCAAAAGATCCGAATCCGACTTGAATCCTGTAATAATCGGCATTCTCGTTCAGCGATTTGTAGGCATCCAGCAAGGTTTTGATTTTCTGGTCCTGTTCAATCTTAATCTGGCCTTTTTGGGCCAGTGCCGTACCAAGGCCGAAGGTCATGAACATTATAATAAAAATTGCTTTCATCATGGCGCAAACTTAAGTTTCAAGTCGTTGTCGCAAAAGTAAATTTTTAAGGAACAACCCGTTGTTAAAAATCCTTATTTAGAATAATTATAAATTATAAATTATCAATCCCTTAACATTTCCCAAATAAAGTCTATGTCGTATTTTTGGCAACAATTTCGGCACCTATAAAGTGTCTTTCAATCCGCAAAGACCCTAAAATATCGTGCCAAAATCGAGACAGAAACGATTCATGGGAAAATCCAGTCCTTGCGAAGTATGTTGTACCAAGTTGTAATGCAGCTACTTCCAATTTTTTTTGGAATTTTCTCTATCGTCGAAAAAATGATATAAACACATGAAAAAGGTTTTGTACCGTGTTGTCCTTTCAAGCGTTTTAGGTGTAAGCCTCCTAATTGCACTTCTCTTTTCCAATCCGATCTCTGCTCAGGATGCGGCCGTTGCCGTCCAAGCCGAAGCGGTAGTTGCCGCTGATGCCGGTACCGGTGGGGATGTTGACAAGGGAAAAACCCTGTTTACCCAGAACTGCGCCGCATGCCATGCACTGAATCGCAAAATGACCGGTCCAGCGCTGGCCAATGTGGAATCACGGTTGTCGGAAAGTGAGGGCTTAGATCGCGAATGGATCTATAAATGGATCAAAAACAGTTCCGGGATGATTTCCTCCGGGGATGCCTACGCCAACAAGATCTATAACGAATACAACAAAGCGGCAATGACCGCTTTCCCGACCCTGTCCAATGCCGATATCGATGATATTTTGGCCTATACGGCAGCGCCTCCACCGGCTCCTGTGGCCGCGGCGGCCCCTGCGGGCGCCCCAACGGGTGGCGCAAGCGCTTCTTCCGGGATATCCAATGAGGTCATCTTAGGGGCACTTGCCCTTATTTTCGGCTTATTGGTGATGATGTTGATCTTGGTCAACAACACCTTAAGACGTATCGCGGAAGCCAATGGCATGGTCCTTGAAAAGGAAGCCGCCCAAAAGCGCACCCCGATTTGGAAAGCCTTCGCCCACAATCAATTTTTGGTCTTGGTAACGGTGATTTTCCTCTTGTTGGGAAGTGCTTATTTCGCCTATGGCTGGATGATGCAGGTTGGTGTAGATCAAGGGTACGCTCCGATCCAACCCATACATTATTCCCACAAGATCCATGCGGGTGCGAACAAAATCGAATGTAAATATTGCCATTCCTCGGCCAGGGTTTCCAAACATTCCGGAATCCCGTCGCTCAATGTATGTATGAACTGCCATAAATCCATTTACGAATATAAGGGCAATCCGGAAGGGCCCAGCCAAGAAGATTTGGCCAATGGCTATACCAACGATTTCTACACGGGCGAAATCAAAAAACTATACAAGGCCGTCGGTTGGGACGAAGAGAACCAAAAATATACCGGCGAGTCACAACCGGTGGAGTGGGTGCGGATACACAACCTGCCCGATTTCGCTTATTTCAACCACTCACAGCACGTTTCGGTAGCCGGCATCGAATGCCAGACCTGTCATGGCCCGGTCGAGGAAATGGAAATCATGTACCAGTATTCCCCGCTTACCATGGGATGGTGCATCAATTGCCATAGGGAGACCAACGTCAAGGTAGAAGGCAACGCCTACTACGAAAAAATACACGCCGAACTTTCAAAGAAATATGGGGTTGACAATCTTACCGCCGCACAGATGGGTGGTTTGGAATGTGGTAAGTGTCATTATTAATCCATTCATTAAGCAGCTAATTACAGAGATATACGTATGGCATCAAACAAGAAATATTGGAAGAACGAAGCGGAGTTAAATCCCAACGATTCCATTGTTGAGACGCTAAAGCACAACGAATTTGTTGAAGCGATTCCGGTAGATTCGTTTTTGGGCGATAAGGAAACACTTGCCAGCAGTAATACCAATCGTAGGGACTTTTTGAAGTATGTGGGTTTCAGTACCGCGGCCGCCTCTTTGGCCGCTTGCGAAGGTCCCGTCATCAAATCGATACCCTATGTTGTGGCGCCGGAGAACATCGTTCCCGGGGTGGCCAACTTTTATGCGACCACCATCGCCAATGGATTTGATTTTTCCAGCATCTTGATCAAAACCCGTGAGGGCCGGCCCATTAAAGTTGAAAATAATACCGATGCCAAAATAGGGGGCCATGCCAATGCAAGGGTTCAGGCGTCCGTTTTGGGATTATACGACAGCACCAGGATCCAAGGTCCATTATCAAATGGGGAGCCCGTTGAGTGGGCCGCTTTGGATGCTGCGGTAAAAGCCAAATTGGGTTCCCTTCAAAATACCCAACAGCAGATTGCCTTTTTGACACAGACCTATGCGAGTCCTTCCACGGATCGATTGATCAACGACTTCTCGGCAATGTACGGCAACGTGAACCACGTTACCTACGATGCCATCTCCGAGGATGCTGCCTTGAGCGCATTTGAGGCCAAGTATGGCGAGAGGGCCTTGGCGGATTACGATTTTGAAAAGGCGGAACTCATTGTTTCGTTCGGTGCCGATTTCTTGTCGGATTGGCAAGGGGGAGGTTACGATAGTGGTTATTCAAAAGGACGCGTGCCCAGGAACGGCAAAATGTCGCGACACGTACAGTTCGAATCGAATATGACGCTAACGGGAGCCAATGCCGATAAACGTGTTCCATTGACGCCGAGCATGCAGAAGATCGCGTTGGCCAAACTATATGCCAAATTGAACGGTAGTACCGTAAGCGGTGAACTGGGGGAGGCTGAAACGGCAATCGACCAAGTGGTGGAACAGATTCGCAAGAATACCTCGGCCGCAGTGGTCGTTTCGGGCATCGATGATGTCAATGCCCAAGCAGTGGTTTTGGCCATCAACGAAATGCTGAACAGTAATGCGTTCGATGCAAAATCGCCGCGCTATGTACGACAGGGGAATAACAATGCGGTCAATGCCCTGATCTCCGATATGAAGGCCGGGAAAGTGGGCGCTTTGATCATGGACGGTGTCAACCCGATGTACGCGCTGCCGAATGCCGCCGATTTTAAGGAAGGCCTTGAAAAGGTAGGGCTTTCCGTGGCGTTTTCCACCAACTGGAATGAAACTACGGAAGTGGTACAGTACACCGCCGCGGCCAATCACTTCCTTGAATCTTGGGGTGACGCACAGATCAAAAAAGGACATTATAGTTTAATGCAGCCCACGATCAGGCAATTGTTCGATACACGACAGTTTCAAACTGCCCTGTTGCAATGGATGGGAAGCGACAAAACATACTACGATTATATAAAAGATACCTGGAGTACGGGTATCCTCAATGGGGCGAGCTGGAACCTGGCCCTTCAGGCAGGCGTTTTTAGTGTCCCCGTAGGAACGGTGTCCGATACCGAAATGGCCGATCCATCAACCAACGTCCAGAAACCGACCGATAAGGAGGCCGGAAACGATGCATCCGTAGCCGCGGAAACCAATACCTTGTCCATCGCAACTGCGGTGAGCAGTTTGGCGGCATCCAGCATCGAAGGCATGGAACTGTCCCTATATTCCAAAGTGGGCATGGGAGATGGCCAGCAGGCCAGCAATCCATGGCTGCAGGAATTTCCGGACCCCATCACCCGTGTGTCCTGGGACAATTATATGACCATTTCAAAGAGTGATGCCGAAAAATTGGGATTGGTCAACGTAAACGTGGCCAATGGCGGCCTTGATGGCAGCTATGCAAAAATAACGGTCAATGGCGTATCCGTAGACAAAGTGCCGGTAATCATTCAGCCCGGACAGGCCAATGGATCCATAGGACTTGCCTTTGGTTATGGCAAGAAAGTGGGCATGAAGACCGAAATGCAGACAGGCGTGAATGCCTTTGCGCTGTATCATGGCTTTAACAGCATACAATCGGCAACCGTCGAAAAATCAAGCGGCAACCATGAGTTTGCCTGTATGCAATTGCACAAGACCTTGATGGGCAGGGGCGACATCATCAAGGAAACCACCTTGGAAATTTTTAATACCAAAGACCACGCAGAATGGAACGAAGTACCGATGGTCTCATTGAACCATCAGGAAGTACCCGCGACGACCGTTGACCTTTGGGACAGTTTCGATCGTTCCATTGGCCACCATTTCAACATGTCGATCGACTTGAACGCCTGTACCGGTTGTGGGGCTTGTGTGATCGCGTGTCATGCCGAGAACAATGTTCCGGTAGTGGGCAAGGAAGAGGTAAGGAAATCAAGGGACATGCATTGGTTGCGCATCGACCGATATTATTCCTCCGAAGATACTTTCCTTCAGGATGATACTAAAAAAGAGGAATTCGATGGTCTTTCCGGGCCTAAAGGTTCATTGGGCGGTTTTGGCGAATTGGAAGATCCAGCGGCCAATCCACAGGTGGCCTTTCAGCCGGTTATGTGCCAGCATTGCAACCATGCGCCCTGTGAAACGGTTTGTCCGGTAGCGGCGACTTCGCACAGCAGACAGGGCCAGAACCACATGGCCTACAACAGATGTGTCGGCACGCGTTATTGCGCCAATAACTGTCCTTACAAAGTGAGAAGGTTCAATTGGTTCCTTTATAACAATAACGAAGAGTTCGATTACCATATGAACAACGATTTGGGTAAAATGGTCATCAACCCGGATGTGAACGTACGTTCCCGAGGGGTCATCGAAAAATGTTCGATGTGCATCCAAAAGACCCAAAAAACCATTTTGGACGCCAAAAGGGATGGCCGTTTGATCAAGGATGGGGAATTCCAGACGGCTTGCTCGTCGGCCTGTGGCAATGGCGCCATTGTTTTTGGCGATGTGAACGACCCGGAAAGCCAGGTGACCTCATTGTCGAAGAGCGAACGCATGTACCATTTATTGGAGCATGTGGGCACCAAGCCCAACGTTTTTTATCACGTGAAAGTGAGAAACACCAACGAAGCATAAGCAAAAGAGTAGAAAGTAACTATAATAAATATTTATGGCGTCGCATTACGAAGCACCTATAAGAAAGCCCCTGGTACTTGGAGACAAAGGCTACCACGATGTAACGGTAGACATAGCGTTTCCGGTGGAAGGAAAGGCCAATAAGCATTGGTGGATAGTATTCTCAATTGCCCTGGCCGCATTCCTATGGGGAGTCGGTTGTATTATTTATACCATTTCAACGGGTATCGGTACTTGGGGATTGAACAAGACCGTGAACTGGGCCTGGGATATCACCAACTTCGTTTGGTGGGTAGGGATTGGCCATGCGGGTACGCTCATTTCCGCGGTACTCCTTTTGTTCCGTCAGAAATGGAGAATGGCGATCAACCGTTCTGCCGAGGCGATGACCATCTTTTCGGTGATCCAGGCAGGTTTGTTCCCGATCATACACATGGGTCGCCCTTGGTTGGCCTATTGGGTGCTTCCGATACCCAACCAATTCGGTTCCCTTTGGGTAAATTTCAATTCCCCCTTGCTTTGGGACGTATTCGCGATCTCGACCTACCTTTCGGTATCCCTGGTGTTCTGGTGGACGGGTCTATTGCCCGATTTTGCCATGATACGCGATAGGGCGGTATTGCCTTTCCAGAAAAAGATATATGGTTTATTGAGTTTTGGATGGACCGGTCGTGCGAAGGACTGGCAGCGTTTTGAGGAGGTATCTTTGGTTTTGGCCGGTTTGGCGACCCCCTTGGTACTATCCGTGCACACCATCGTATCTTTTGACTTTGCCACTTCGGTGATACCGGGATGGCATACGACCATTTTCCCGCCATATTTTGTTGCGGGAGCGGTTTTCTCCGGGTTTGCCATGGTGAACACCTTGCTCATCATCATGCGAAAGGTCTGTCATTTGGAAGCCTATATCACCGTGCAACATATCGAATTGATGAACATCGTGATCATGATCACGGGTTCCATCGTTGGGTGTGCCTACATCACCGAACTCTTTATGGCATGGTATTCGGGCGTGGAATATGAACAGTATGCTTTCTTGAACAGGGCCACCGGACCTTATTGGTGGGCGTATTGGTCGATGATGACCTGCAATGTGTTCTCACCCCAATTCATGTGGTTCAAAAAATTGAGGACCAGCATCATGTTTTCGTTCTTTATTTCCGTTATCGTGAACATAGGGATGTGGTTCGAACGTTTTGTAATCATCGTTACCTCCTTGCACAGGGATTATCTTCCTTCATCTTGGACCATGTTTTCGCCCTCTTTTGTGGATATCGGAATCTTTATAGGAACTCTGGGCTTCTTTTTTGTACTTTTCTTATTGTACGCGAGAACCTTCCCGGTAATCGCCCAGGCAGAGGTGAAATCTATTTTGAAGTCATCGGGCGAGCGGTACAAGGTACTTCGCGCGGAAGGGAAACCTTTGTACACCATTACCAAGGGCGGTAAGGTAAGGCATACGATCCTCACGGAAGGGGAAACCGTCGGCTTGGCCGAGGAAGGAAATTCGCCCCTCCAGCCGGCTTTTAATTTGTTGAAAAGCATCGGGTCGTTCGATCCCTCAAAAAGTAGTCCCGATGACCTTAAAAAGGTAAAGGGTATTGGGCCGTTAATGGAAAAAACATTGAATAAACTCGGTATATTCAGCTTTTTGCAGGTAAGCAAAATGGGTGAAAAAGAGTACGATATGCTCGACGCACTAACGGAAACCTTTCCGGGCAGGGCACAACGTGACGATTGGGCCGGGCAGGCAAGAAAATTTTTAAACTTGGATAAATAATTATGGCTTCTACAACTATACATGCCTATTACGATGACGACGATGTTTTAATGCATGCGGTCAAGAAAGTAAAAGCGGCCAAGCATCATATAGAGGAAGTGTATTGCCCCTTTCCCGTGCACGGTCTGGACAAGGCCATGGGATTGGCACCGACAAGAATTGCCATCACCTCTTTTATCTATGGCTGCGTTGGCCTTGCAGTCTCCATCGTAATGATGAATTATATTATGATCCAAGATTGGCCGCAGGACATCGGTGGCAAACCTAGTTTCAGCTATATCGAGAACATGCCCGCCTTCGTGCCCATCATGTTCGAGTTGACCGTCTTTTTTGCGGCCCACTTAATGGTGATCACCTTTTACTTAAGAAGCCGTTTATGGCCGTTCAAAAAAGCCGAAAATCCGGATGTAAGAACCACGGACGCCCATTTTATCATGGAGATTGAGGTACATGATAATGAAAAGGAACTCACCGACCTATTATTGGATACCGGTGCGGTGGAATTGAACATCATCAAAAACAGTCATTGATTATGAACAGTTTTAAGAAAATATTTATTATATCGGGTATCCTATTAGGGATGGTTTCCTGTTTTGACAAAAGCAGGCCCAATTACCAGTACATGCCCAACATGTATATGCCGGTGGGCTATGAGACCTATGAAAAGGTAGACTTTTTGCCCAAAGGTTCCGAGGCACAACTTCCGGTGGCCAATACCATCAATCGGGGATGGTTGCCCTATGACTATGAGAACAGTCCGGAGGGCAAGGAATTGGCGCGCTTGCAGACCAGTCCTTTAGATTCCCTCGATCGAGAGAAGAACCTGTCCGAAGGCCAGGCGCTTTATGAAATTTATTGTGCCATATGTCATGGCAACAAAGGGGATGGGAAGGGCTATCTTGTGGAACGTGAAAAAATCCTTGGGGTACCGAGCTATGACGATGCGGTAAGAAACGTAACACTGGGCACTACTTTTCATGCCATGCAGTACGGAATTAACTCCATGGGGTCATATGCCTCCCAGATGAACACCCATGAAATGTGGCAAGTCTCAGAATATGTGATGAAACTGAAACAAGACCTAACAAAATAATACATAGATCCGATGTACACTTTTTCAAATCGATTAAAAATAACCTCCTTCATTTTAATGGCCATAGGATTGCTTGCCATTGGGGTTGGTTTTGTCTCGGCCCCGAAGACGGTCGAGGAGGCCAAAGCAATGGTCGCGGCACACGATGACGGTCATGGTGGGGAACATGCCGCAGAAACGGGCCAAGCTGCAGCTGCCGAGCACGGCGGTGCCATGGCTGATGGGGGAGATCATGCAGAGGCTGGGCACGGTACGTCGCACGACGAACACCTGCTGCACCAATTGCAGAACAAACCTTGGGCCGCCCTCTATGTGGCCGCCTTCTTTTTCTTTATGATCTCGTTGGGGGCCTTGGCATTTTACGCGATACAACACGCTGCCCAAGCGGGCTGGTCGCCCCTTTTGTTCAGGGTGATGGAAGGAATCACTTCCTACATCGTGCCGGGGGGAATCATCGTCTTTGTGATCCTTTTGCTTTCAGTGATGCACATGAACCATCTGTTCGTTTGGATGGATGCCGATGTGGTCGCGGAAGACAAATTGCTGCAGGGAAAATCGGGTTTCCTCAACCCCACATTCTTTTTGATACGCGCCGCCATATTTTTAGGCGGATGGATCTTGTACCGGGAATATTCCAGAAAGCTTTCTTTGCAACAGGATGAGGCCGGGGACAATACGAATTTTAAGTTGAACTTTAGGATTTCGGCAGGTTTCCTGGTATTTTATCTCATTTCTGAATCGATGATGTCCTGGGATTGGATCATGAGTGTGGATCCCCACTGGTTCAGCACCTTGTTCGGGTGGTATGTGTTTGCCAGTATGTTCGTATCCGGCATTACGGTGATCGCCATGGTAACCATCTATTTGAAATCAAAAGGTTATCTGGAAGAAGTTACCGACAGCCATATCCATGATTTGGCAAAATTTATGTTCGGCATCAGTATTTTCTGGACCTATTTGTGGTTTTCCCAGTTCATGCTGATCTGGTATTCGAATATTCCTGAAGAGGTCACCTATTACGTGACCAGGATCGAAGACTACAGATTGCCCTTTTTCGCCATGGTGGTGATGAACTTCGTATTTCCGATACTTATTCTGATGAACAGCGAGTTCAAAAGGGTGAACTGGTTCGTGATCATGGCAGGATTGGTCATCTTAGCGGGACACTATTTGGACATTTTCAATATGATCATGCCTTCCACCGTGGGAGACCAGTGGTACATAGGCATTCCCGAGATCGGCGCCGTTATGTTCTTTTTGGGCTTGTTCATTTTTTGGGTCTTCCGGGCGCTATCGACCGCGCCGTTGCAGCCTAAACGTAGCCCGTTCATTGAGGAAAGCAAGCATTTTCATTATTAAGGAGTTTTAACGTACAATAGTAAAACATACGATGACGACATTACTGATATTAACTGTTCTGGTTCTGGTGGCGATTGCAATTTGGCAAATGACCAAGATTTTCGAATTGTCCCGATTGAAAACAGAACACAACGAAATCGCCAACGATACCGATAACAAGAACAACGGGTACATGTTGTTTGCCTTTTTGATTTTCATCTACGGGATTACCATATTCAGTTTTTGGAAATATACCAAAGTGTTGCTTCCCGAAGCCGCCTCGGCCCATGGTGGCGATTATGATTATTTGATGTTGATATCAATGATCATTATCTTTGTAGTGCAGACGATCACCCAGTTGCTTTTGCATTACTTCGGATATAAATATAGGGGCGAGAAGAACAAGAAAGCCCTGTTTTATGCCGATAACGATCGTCTCGAGTTTATTTGGACAATCATTCCGGTAATCGTTTTGGCAGGATTGATTCTTTGGGGATTATATACTTGGACGACGATTATGGATGTTAATGAAGAAGATGACCCATTGATGGTGGAACTTTACGCACAACAGTTCAACTGGACAGCAAGATACGGCGGTGCCGATAACGTGTTGGGAAGTGCCAATGTAAGGATGATCGATATCGATAGGGCCAATGTCCTTGGTTTGGATGAATCGGATACCTATGCGACCGATGACGTGATCGTAAAGGAACTCCACCTCCCAGTAGGCAGAAAGGTGAATTTTAAAATGCGTTCTCAAGATGTATTGCATTCGGCGTATATGCCCCATTTCAGGGCACAGATGAACTGTGTCCCCGGAATGATCACCGAATTTTCGTTCACCCCGGTAAAGACCACGGAGGAAATGCGATTGAATCCCGATGTGGTGGATAAGGTTAAACGCACCAATGCCATCAGGGCTGAAAGGGCGGCCAATGGAGAGGACAATTCGGAACCATGGGAATTTGACTACATTTTGCTTTGCAACAAGATTTGCGGTAAGTCACATTACAATATGCAAATGAAGATAATTGTCGAGACCCAGGAAGAATATGATGCATGGATGGCAGGACAGCAGTCTTTTGGCCAAACCATGGCTTCGATGCAATAAAAAAAACGGCTATAAAAGGAAAATTAATATAAATTCAAAACTTATGTCTGCAACAGCTCATGCACATGTAGAAGATCATTCAGAAGATCACGCCCACCATCACAAAGAAACCTTTGTAACAAAATATATTTTCAGTCAAGATCATAAGATGATCGCCAGACAATACTTGATCACAGGTTTGATCATGGGCTTTATCGGCATCGCCATGTCCTTGATTTTTAGGATGCAATTGGCATGGCCAGGCCAATCTTTCCCGCTTTTTGAGGCCGTCTTGGGTCGATGGGCCCCGGATGGTGTGATGGATGCCAATATTTATTTGGCCTTGATTACCATACACGGAACCATTATGGTATTCTTCGTGCTCACGGCAGGATTGAGCGGTACCTTCAGTAACCTATTGATTCCATTACAGATCGGGGCACGCGACATGGCTTCGGGATTTTTGAACATGCTATCGTATTGGATGTTCTTCGTATCCAGTGTCATCATGATACTGTCATTGTTCGTGGAAGCCGGTCCGGCTGCCGCGGGATGGACAGTGTACCCACCACTGAGCGCCCTGCCAATGGCTCAACCAGGGTCGGGTATGGGAATGACCCTGTGGTTGGTATCGATGGCCATTTTTATCGCTTCTTCCCTATTGGGATCCTTGAACTACATCGTCACGGTGATCAACCTTAGGACCAAAGGGATGTCGATGACCAGGTTGCCACTGACCATTTGGGCATTTTTCGTAACGGCAATCATCGGGGTAATTTCTTTCCCTGTATTGTTGTCTGCAGCTTTGTTGTTGATCATGGACAGAAGTTTTGGAACCTCTTTCTTCCTTTCCGATATTTTCATTCAAGGGGAAGTGTTGCACTACCAAGGTGGCTCACCCGTACTCTATGAGCATTTATTCTGGTTTTTGGGACACCCGGAGGTATACATCGTATTGCTGCCGGCGTTGGGCATTACTTCTGAAGTCATGTCTACCAATGCCCGTAAACCTATTTTTGGATACCGTGCCATGGTCGCCTCCATTTTGGCCATTGCATTCTTGTCGACCATCGTATGGGGCCACCATATGTTTATTTCGGGAATGAACCCATTTCTTGGGTCGGTGTTTACGTTTACTACCTTGTTGATAGCGATTCCTTCAGCCGTGAAGGCATTCAACTATATCACGACCCTTTGGAAGGGCAATTTACAGTTAAATCCGGCGATGCTGTTTTCCATTGGATTGGTTTCCACCTTTATTACGGGGGGACTCACCGGGATTATTTTAGGGGATAGCACCTTGGATATCAATGTACACGATACCTATTTCGTTGTAGCCCACTTTCACCTGGTTATGGGAATATCGGCCTTGTACGGCCTCTTCGCCGGGGTATATCATTGGTTCCCGAAAATGTTCGAGGGAAAAATGATGAACAAGAATTTGGGTTACGTACATTTTTGGGTGACCGCTATTTGTGCATACGGCGTTTTCTTTCCCATGCACTTCGTGGGCATGGCGGGGGTACCCAGGCGTTACTATGAAAATACGGCCTTTCCAATGTTCGACGAATTGACCGATGTGCAGGTATTGATGACGGTTTTTGCCCTCATCGCGGGCTTGGCACAATTGGTATTCCTTTACAATTTCATCAACAGTATTTTCTACGGCAAGAAAGGGCCCAAAAACCCCTGGAAATCGAATACATTGGAATGGACAGCAGAAATGAAGCACATCCATGGAAACTGGGATGGCCCCATACCCCACGTACACCGCTGGGCATATGACTATAGCAAAGTGGATGAAAATGGGGAATACATCATTCCTGGACAGGATTTTGTGCCGCAGACGGTCCCATTGCAAAAAGACGAGGAAGAATTGAACCATTAAGGTTTCCCAATACCAAATTAATATGCCCAACCTCTCAGGTTGGGCATTTTTTTGATATATTTAATTCGAACTTCTTCCCTTTTATTTTGAAAAATGAAGTTGCGAGTTGGCCAATAGTAATGCCTGGCTTGATAATCCGTTGGTGAATCAATTTTTTTACAAAATGTTTCCCTTATGAAAAGAGTTTTAATATTTATGGCACTTGTCATTTGTTTTCATGGCCTCGCGCAGCGGAAGCCAAAGATAAAGGGCAATAGAAATGTCGTCGAGTCACTGGAAAGTCTGTCTGCCTTCAATAAGATCGAGCTCAATGACGATTTGGATATTACCCTCAGAAATTCAAATGAGTACGGTTACCAGATTACGGCAGATGAAAATTTGATCAATGTGTTTAGGTTCAAGGTGGCCGACAGTACCTTGTCGATCAGTTCCTTTTACAGAGTGACGTCCAAGAAAAAATTGAACATCGTTGTCGATTGCAGCGAATTGATATCGGTTTATTTGCGCGAAGGAAAAATCGAATCGGAAAACAATTTTACAACGGATGTATTCACCGTGCAACAGACCGGTACTTCTCGTCTGATGATGAACATCAACGCCGGCCTCGTTGATGTGAACATGGAAGGAATAAGCTCTGGAGAATTGAACATTCAGACCGATTCCCTCCACATCAATTTAAAGGATAGGTCAGATGTTCGAATATACTCCTTGAACAGCAGTACTTCCATCGATATGGTCCAAAACGCCTCTGCAAGAATAGAAGGGGCAACGGAACTGCTCACTGCCAACCTTTTTAACGATGCTAAATTAAAGGCCGAAAAGTTTGAAGCGGTGAACGTAAGGATCAATTTACAAGAGTCGCCCCGTGCCGAAATTTATGCTCGGGACAATCTGGATCTTTCCTCCCAAGGAGCCTCCCAAACTTTCCTTTACGGCAATCCCAAGATCACCATTACCGAATTTCTGAATAAGTCGGAACTGCACAAAGAGGAATAAACTATTGTCCGATGGGTGCGGTCATGCAGGCATCCGGAATACCAAAACCGGCTACCAAAACCCCTAGATGGGGTCTCAATTCGGTACTGAGCCGCTCCACCCTTTGTCGTATCGCCTTGGATTTGGTGTTACCGATATACCCTTGTTCCAAATACCAGGAAGCATCGAGCCGAATCTGATGCAAAGCATATAATGCCCCCAGTTTTTGGAACAACAGCCTGTTCTTTTCATCAGAAATCGTTGGTGTATAATCGGAAAATGTACGATAGGCCAATTCAACGCTATAGGCTTTGCCGAGTGCGAGCAAGTGGGTTTGCACCTTTAGGAAGGCCTGGTAAGACGGCATTCCCTTTTTTACATAATCCCGTATCCGCATGGCCAAGGAAAAAGTCAATCTTCGCGTCCTGTACTCAAAGGCATGTTGATGGAATTTTGGATTATAAAGATGTTCGGGGTCTACCTTATTGGCATACACCGGATTGATGGCCGTTAACCGATCCGCTATCTGGGTGCTCAATAATTTCAAGACCGCGGTAAATCCGGCACTGTTGAATTCCGCTTTGAAGTCCGATAATACCCCTTTGGCGGCCAATAACAACAGTACATTGTTATCCCCTTCAAAAGTGGTAAAAATATCGACGTCACCCTTGAGGTCGGCGATTCTGTTTTCAAGGAGATATCCTTTCCCACCACAAGCTTCCCTGCATTCCTGAATGGCATCGTTGGCATACCAGGTGATGATGGCCTTTAGGCCCGCGACCTGGGTCTCAACCTCCCTTTTGTCGGGCTGGGAGGTATCGCAATAACTTTCCATCATTTTATCCAGGGTAATATGGTACACGTAGGCAGCAGCCACCAATGGGGTCAAACGCAATTGGTGTGAAGGGTAATCCATCAGCAGATCTTCCTGCATTTTGATGCTATCATTGAACTGCCTTCTTTTCAAGGCATATTTCACCGCAATGGCCAATGCCATTTTGGCGCCGCCCAATCCCGCCCTGGCAACACAGATACGGCCTCCGACCAAGGTGCCCAACATGGTAAAAAACCTTTTGTTGGGGTTGCCTATTGCTGAATGGTAAGTGCCATCCGCTGCGATATCACCATATTGGTTCAGCAAATTCTCACGAGGTACCGATACCTGGTCGAACCAGATTTTTCCATTGTCCACCCCGTTCAATCCCAATTTATAGCCATTGTCTTCTATTCTTATTCCTGGCAACAGTACATGCTTTTTATTTCGAAGCGGCACTAAAATCGCATGTACCCCTTCATTCTTGCCATCCACGATCAACTGTGCAAAAACGGAGGCCATGGTGGCGTGCAGGGCGTTGCCGATATATTCCTTGTTGTCGTTTTTCCCGGGAGTATGGATGATAAGCCCATCGGTCTGTCGGTCATAGGTAGCGGTTGTTTTGATGCCGCGAACGTTTGAACCGTGGCCGGTTTCGGTCATGGCAAAACAGCCGAGCAGCTTTGCTTCCCCGGTATCTTTCAAATAAAGGTCGTGGTGCTTTTTGGTCCCTAATTTTTGGATGCTGCCTCCAAATAGGCCGAACTGCACCCCAAATTTGATGGTAAGACTGCCATCAACGTACATCAGGTTCTCAAAAATAGTCGCATAGCCCTCCATATTGCCAGTGCCTCCATAAGCTGGAGGATAAGCAAGTGCGCCATATTTTTGATCCGCCAGGAAGCGCACTTGATTCAATACACGCTCTCGGTACGCCTTTTTATCGCGGGTTACTTCCCAAGCAAAATTCCGATGGGCCAACAGTTCGCGAAATTCGTCGATCAACTGGCTGTGCTTGCCTTTTAGAAGCGTATCAATTTCGCCGGCATCGTAGAAATCGGATGTGGGTTGATGTTCTACCGCCACATCGAATAAATGAATGTAGTGGTTCGGTTGGATGCCGAGGTTCACTTCTATTTGTTTTAATTGTGTATTGAACGGGCAGACCTCTTCATAATGGCAAACCACCTTTTGACTGAAAGTGGCCAAAGGATAGGTATCGCCTTCCACCAATTTCACGGCAGACTGGCTGATGGTTTGTTTCCATTGCTTGAAAACGCTATCCTGGGGCGGGCGGTCAACATCGAGCCATTTCAGCAGGGTCTCTCTATCATCGTTGTCAAGAGTTGGGTCAATATCGATGGCCTTGCGTACGACGTTGACTTCCGATGCGGATAAAAGGTCGTCCGACCAGATGACGTAAAAAAAGGGGATGTATTGGAGGGTGCCAGCGGAATAAGCTTTCTTTTTCATTGGCTTAATTTACGAATTTGGCGTCAATTCCGATCCAGCAAACCCTATGTTGTGAAAAAAGAAAAACCCGGCCACCTGGGTGTCGGGTTTTCATATCGCGGTTTTGTTGCTGCTAGGAAGGTTGTTTCTCTTTGTGCTTCGGTCCGGCTTCCAGGATTTCAAAATTTACATTGGCTTCGAATTGCTTGAAATTCTCATTGAAAAGCGTGATCAATTTGTTTTTCACCTCTTGGTATTTCTCCTTGTCGTCCCAAGTATTTCTGGGGAGAAGCAATTCGCTGGGCACATTGGGGCAGCTCATTGGAATTTGAAATCCAAATGCCTCATCCTTGACGAAGGCAACGTCATCGAACTGCTTTTGATGGATGGCATCGATCATGGCCCTGGTATATTTCAGTTTGATTCGGGAGCCTTTGCCATAGGCACCTCCTGTCCAGCCGGTGTTCACCAGCCAGGCATTGACCTTGTGCTCCTTTATCTTTTTGGCGAGCAGTGCAGCATATTTGTTCGGATGCCACATCATAAAGGCCGCGCCAAAACAAGCGCTGAAGGTGGCCTGTGGTTCCGTCACGCCCATTTCGGTACCGGCGACCTTGGCCGTATAGCCCGAAATGAAGTGATAGCTTGCCTGCTCGGGCGTGAGTTTGCTCACCGGGGGCAAAATACCGAAGGCATCGCAGGTAAGAAATATGATATTCTCTGGATGTCCGGCAATACAAGGCATTTGCACGTTGTTGATGAATTGTATGGGGTATGAAGCCCTGGTGTTCTGGGTGATGGAGGTATCGGTATAATCGACTTCCCTGGTCTGTTTGTTATAGACCACATTCTCAAGTACGGTTCCAAATTTTATGGCATTGAAGATATCGGGCTCGTTTTCGGCGGACAGGTTGATGGCTTTGGCATAACACCCGCCTTCAATATTGAAGGTGCCATCGTCCGTCCAACAATGTTCATCATCACCGATCAATCTTCTTGCGGGATCTGCACTCAAAGTGGTTTTTCCGGTGCCCGACAATCCAAACAAGATGGTCACATCATCTTTTTCGCCCACGTTGGCCGAACAGTGCATCGGCAGTACATTTTGTAAGGGCATCAGATAATTCATGATGGAAAAAATGCCTTTTTTCATTTCTCCGGCATATTCGGTGCCCAGAATCACGATTTCCTTGCGCTCCAGATTCAGATCCACACTGGTCTTTGAGGTCATGTTGGAGGTATATTGGTTGGCCGGAAATCCGCCTGCGTTGAAGATTATATAATCGGGTTCCCCAAAATTGGCCAACTCTTCCGCAGTGGGCATGATCAACATATTCTGCATAAAAAGCGCATGGTAGGCACGGGTGCAGACAATTCTCGTTTTGATGCGGTATTTGGGATCCCAACCGGCATAGGCATCCACGACATAAAGATGGGTGCAAATGTTGAGATAATCGATGGCACGTTCATGGTTCACCATAAAGGTGTGTTCATCCAGCCCTATGTTGATTTTGCCCCAGTCGATATTCTTTTCAGAGTCGGGATGTTTCACGATCCGTTTGTCTTTTGGGCTCCTTCCCGTTTTTTCACCTGAATAGGTCATCAAGGCCCCCACATCGGAAATGGCGGTACCCTTTTCCAAGCGTAAGCCCAGTTCATAGAGTATCGGTACGCTGGTGTTTCTGTATATGGTTTCCGTATTGATCCCGTAGGCCTTGAGGTTGAATGGATTTGACATCATTTTGGTTTTAAATGTAAAGTTGCGGGTAAAGATGATCATTAAGGGAGAAAAAAAGATGACAAATGTCAGCTTGTTCAATTTGCTTTTCTTTTGGTCATCTCCATTTGGCCAGCTGCTCTTTTTAGTATCTTTGTTTGTGTATGAATGAATTTTTGGATGCCACCGGCGAACATTTCTCCCCAGAGGAAATCGATATCGAGAGGGCTTTGCGCCCTATCACTTTTGAGGACTTTACGGGGCAGGAACAGGTTTTGGAAAATTTAAAGGTATTTGTGCAGGCCGCAAATCGCCGAGGAGAGGCTTTGGACCACACCCTCTTCCATGGCCCCCCGGGTTTGGGGAAGACAACTTTGGCCCATATTCTGGCCAACGAATTGGGGGTGGGCATCAAGATCACTTCGGGACCGGTACTCGATAAACCTGGTGATTTGGCTGGACTCTTGACCAATTTGGAGGAAAGGGACGTCCTTTTCATCGATGAGATTCATCGCTTGAGTCCCGTTGTCGAAGAATACCTCTACTCCGCCATGGAAGATTATAAAATCGATATCATGATCGAAACGGGCCCGAATGCCCGTTCGGTGCAGATCAACCTCAATCCGTTTACCCTGATCGGGGCTACGACAAGATCGGGATTGCTGACCGCCCCCATGCGCGCCAGATTTGGAATACAGAGCAGATTACAGTATTATTCCACCGAACTGTTATCGACCATTGTCGAACGCAGTGCGGAAATATTGAAAGTACCCATCACCCTCGACGCGGCCATTGAAATCGCTGGCAGGAGCAGGGGCACCCCAAGAATCTGTAACGCCCTGTTGAGAAGGGTCCGTGATTTTGCGGAGATCAAGGGCAATGGTGCAATCGACATGGAAATTTCCAAGTACGGACTAAAGGCCTTGAACGTGGATACCCATGGATTGGATGAAATGGACAATAAAATTTTGTCGACCCTCATCGATAAGTTCAAGGGAGGCCCCGTAGGGATAACCACTTTGGCAACAGCGGTTTCAGAAAGCGCTGAGACCATCGAAGAGGTGTACGAGCCCTTTTTGATCCAGCAAGGCTTTATCATGCGCACTCCCCGTGGCAGGGAAGTGACCGAATTGGCCTATAAGCATCTGGGCAAAATAAAAGGAGGGATTCAACCTGGCCTTTTTTAATAAAACCAAGCCTATGTTATCAGAAAAAAAACCGGCCCAGCAGCTAACGGTAAAGGACAAATCGATGCTATGTGGTATTTGCGGGCATGATCTATTTTTTCACAGGAAGGCCCAGCTCAATACCAGGCGGGCCACCTTCTTCAATGTTGATTGGGCCAACAAAAGTGCCCATTGCTATGTCTGTGCCGATTGCAGCCATATCGAATGGTTTTTGGAAGAACAATGAACGATCTCCCGACCGTTTCACAGTATGAAGTTTTTAAGAACCGAAAGGACATCTTAAAAAATCCCTTGCCTTTCCACCATCGTAATTTTCAAAAATTTGGAGATGCCTTCCGGGTAAAGATCGGTTATGGCAAGTCGATTGTTTTTACCCGAGACCCCGCTTTGATCAAACATGTGCTGCAAAAACAACACAAGAATTATCAAAAATCGCCTTTGCAAACGGTTCAATTGGCCAAATATGTGGGCCATGGTATCCTGACATCGAACGGAGACCACTGGAGAACCCATAGGCGCATGGTACAACCGGCTTTCCACAAAAAGAAATTGATGGGTTTATTGGGCATCATGCAATTGGCCATAAGAGATGCGCTCAAAGCGATCAAATCGGATGCGGTAAACAATGTGCCGCCGCTGATGGGCGATTTGGCTTTTCAAGTGGTCGCGAAATCCCTCTTTAGCAGAACCGATATTGAGGGCCCCATGCAACGGCTACAGCAAATTACCGAACGCAATCAGAAAATGCTCATCCGTGAAATGCGCCAACCCTATCTGAACTGGTGGTTTCATTTGAGCGGGGCCATAAAGAGGCATTTGACCCTTTCGAAAGAAGGGCGGCACATCCTCAATACCATTATTGAAGATCGTTTAAGGTCGGGCATCGAAGGCGATGATCTGTTGGATATGCTTCTGAACGCCCATTATGAAGATGGCACCCCCATGTCGAGGGAACAATTGCTCGACGAGGTGCTCATTCTTTTTACGGCAGGGCACGAGACCACTGCGAACGCGTTGAGCTTTACCCTTTACTTTTTGGCGAAAAACAAGGAGGTGCAGGCGAAGGCATTTCAGGAAGTATCAAAGCTCGATTTGGAAGACGGCGATATCATGGAAAACCTTTCCCGACTACCCTATATCAAACAATGTATTGAAGAAGCGTTGCGCCTTTATCCACCTGCCTATGTCATTGACCGAATTGCGATTGCCGACGATAACTTCGATGGGAGAACCATAAAAAAGGATACGATGATCTTGATGTCTATCTATGAACTGCACCGGTACCAGCACTTTTGGGAAGCCCCCGAAGATTTCGTTCCTGAACGTTTTGACCGAGAAAACGGTAAGGACTTCCAAGAGTATTATTTTCCCTTTGGCGCCGGCCCCAGAATGTGCGTCGGCAACAATTTTGCCATGTACGAGATGATCATAGCTGTAGCGGAAGTCCTAAAAAGATTTCAGTTGCAGACCGATCTGGAAACGGTGGAGATCAATCCGCTGATTTCACTAAAACCAAAAGCGATTCCCATCAAATTTATCAAAAGATAAAACTTTGAAATTAAAAACATCGATCTATAGAAGCGATCAAGGCGGAAGCCAAACGCCTCGGTTGTTGATTGTCTGGATAAACCTTTATAAAAATTTTACAGGAATAATATTCTTCGACCTTTGCCACGACTCTAATTTTTGACTTTTTTTTAGGAGTTTACGGTGTTAAAAATTTCGCCAATCTCCCATCTTTTCGTAAATTAAAACGTTGTTCCCTCCTTTACATCTTTCTAGGTACCATTGTAACGTCCTCGCTCTTGGGTTCCCTCCTAGCTTGTTACAAGATATTTGATGTATTTATCCCACTTAAATTAATCTTTTTATAAAAAAATTATGGAAGTAAATGAAAAAATATCCACTAAGGTGGATGAAGAAAAGCTGCATGCACTTTTAGGTAAAATGGTTACGGAAATGGGAGCGGCCGCAATAGGCCCCCTCATTATTCTGGGCGATCGACTGGGCCTATACAAAGCCCTTCATGAATATGGCCCTACGGGGTCTCGACAATTGGCGGATGCCACGGGAACCGGTGAACGTTATGTCAGGGAATGGTTGGCCGCCCAGGCGGCATCGGGCTATATCGAGTACCATCCCGAAAAAGAACAATTTTCTATGACCATGGAACAGGCCATGGTGTTCAGCGACCCGAATAGCCCGGTGTTAATGACGGGTGCGTTCTATGCCATTTCCTCAATGTACCATGATGAAGAAATCATGGAAAAGGCATTTAAGTCTGGAAAGGGCGTTTCTTGGGGAGATCATCACAGTTGTCTCTTCTGTGGCACAGAGAAGTTTTTCAGGCCGTCCTACAAGACCAACCTTGTTTCCAATTGGCTCCCCGCCTTGGATGGCGTCGTTGACAAGTTGAAAAAAGGCGCTAAGGTCGCGGATATTGGCTGCGGCCACGGTGCTTCCACCACGATTATGGCCGAAGCTTTTCCAAAATCGGAGTTTATCGGATTTGATTTCCATGAGGGCTCCGTAAAACATGCGGCAGCAGATGCAAAAAAAGCAGGAATTAAGAATGTTGCCTTTAAGGTAGCAAACGCTAAAAACTTTCCCGGAAAGGATTACGACCTGGTTGCCTTTTTTGATTGCCTACATGACATGGGCGATCCGGTAGGGGCCTTACAACATGTGCGAAAAGCTTTAAAACCGGATGGCACCTGTCTTTTGGTCGAGCCATTCGCCAATGACACCTTGTTGGAAAACATGAATCCGGTGGGTCGGGCTTTTTATTCCTTCTCGACCATGTTGTGCACCCCCAGTTCCATGAGCCAAGAAGTCGGACTTGCCCTTGGGGCACAGGCGGGTGAGAAACGACTTCGGGAAGTGGCAATGAATGGCGGCTTTACCAGATTTAGAAGGGCTGCAGAGACTCCTTTTAATTTGATTCTTGAAGCACGGCCCTAATTAAGGGACCAAATTTCCATTTTGTGGAATAATTATTGAATCCTTTTAATGAACCGGAGTCCAACGCTCCGGTTTTTAATTTGTTATTGTCGATAATCGTGTTTGGAAAAAGCGTTTAATATCCGCCAATCGATTTGTACCTTTACCCATCAACAGCGTCCCGTATCCAAGTTGGGGATTAGATTATGAACAACAGGGCAAAGCATAGCGAACTCATCAAAACCGAAGCCAAACGCCTCGGTTTTTTGTCCTGCGGAGTTTCCAAGGCCGGGTTCTTGGAAGAAGAGGCCCCTCGCCTTGAAAAATGGTTGAAGAACAATATGCAGGGCGAAATGTCCTATATGGAAAACCATTTCGACAAGCGCTTAGATCCCCGACTCCTGGTAGATGGGGCCAAGTCGGTGATTTCATTGTTGTTGAATTATTATCCGGAGGCATCCCAATCTGCGGACAGTTATAAAATTTCCAAGTACGCCTATGGGCAGGATTACCATCACGTGATCAAGTCGAAACTTCGACAGTTGCAGGAATTTATCTCCGAAGAAATAGGAGAGGTCAACGGCCGCGCCTTTGTCGATTCCGCACCGGTGATGGACAAGGCCTGGGCGGCCAAAAGTGGCCTGGGCTGGATGGGCAAACACAGCAATCTTTTGACCCAACAAGTGGGTTCTTTCTATTTTATCGCAGAACTCATCGTGGATATTGAACTGGAATATGACGCCCCTGTCACCGACCACTGTGGCACTTGTACCGCCTGCATCGATGCTTGCCCGACCCAGGCCATCGTTGAACCTTATGTGGTCGATGGCAGCAAGTGCATTTCTTATTTTACCATTGAACTGAAAAACGAGATTCCCAATGAATTCCATGGAAAGTTCGATGATTGGGTGTTCGGCTGCGATGTGTGCCAGGATGTTTGCCCCTGGAACCGCTTCTCCAAACCCCACATGGAGCCGCTCTTCGAACCCCATCCGGAATTGTTGTCCCTCACCAAAAAGGATTGGGACGAAATCACCGAAGATGTCTTTAAAAAGGTCTTTCAAAAATCAGCCGTAAAACGCACCAAATATTCGGGTCTCAAACGCAACCTAGATTTCTTGAAGGACTAGCCATTGACATTCCAAAAATACGCCAACGTTTTCGTAATGATTATTGCAAACTTTCCGATCCACTTTCCTGAAACAAGACTTATAAAATACTATATTGACTGCTTGAACCACCGCGACCAAACTTTAGAAAAATGAACTTCAGCAAACCCAAATTAAGCTTTTGGCAAATTTTTAATATGAATGTCGGGTTTCTGGGCATTCAGTTCAGTTTTGGATTGCAGCAAACCGCGATCAATCCAATTTTCCTTTTTTTGGGAGCACCGGAAGATATGTTGCCGATTTTGAACATTGCAGGACCGGTTACCGGCTTGGTCATTCAGCCTATCATCGGTGCTATTTCAGATAAAACATGGTCACCGCGCTGGGGCAGGCGAAAACCCTTTTTCTTGATTGGAGCCATTATCGGCAGTCTCTGTTTGTTTGCTTTTCCATTGAGCCCCGTGCTCTGGTTTGCCGTTGGGCTGCTTTGGATCCTGGATGTTGGGAACAACATGGCAATGGAACCCTATCGTGCCTTTGTAGGCGATAAATTACCCATAAAACAATTGAGTCTGGGATATCAGATGCAGAGTCTTTTTGTGGGAGCGGGTATTGTTTTGGCGAATGCATCCATTTTTTTGTTTCAGGATTGGTTTAGTGTGGACGGCACCGTGGATGCGGTGGGATCCATACCAAAATGGCTGTACTATTCCTTTTTTATCGGATCGGTTTTATCGGTGAGCACCATCTTGTGGTCTGTTTTAAAAACACCCGAAATCCCTCCTTCGGAAAAGGAATTGGCGGAAATAAATGCCCATAAGGGTTTGCCATTTGTGGAACGCTTCAAAATGCCGTTTATCGAGATTTCAAAGGCGATCAAAGAGATGCCTGCCTTTATGTGGAAACTTTCCGCGGTATACCTCTTTCAATGGTACGCTTTGTTCGTGTACTGGCAGTTCATCGTGCCCCTCTTTAGGCTGACCATGGGATACGATACCTCCAATGCTGCGGCCCAGGCCGCAAAAATGAGTACCACCTATAATATCGTGACCGTTGTGGTGGCGTTGGCCCTGGTACCGTTGACATTGAAATATGGAGGAAAGAAGATCTACGCCGCCAGTTTGCTTGGCACTGGGCTGGCCTTATTGGCGATACCCTTTATTGCGGATCCTATTTTCGTCTTGTTTCCGATGGTGCTGTTCGGCATCGGTTGGGCAGCCATGATGGGGATTCCTTATACCATGGTTTCAAAAATAGTTCCACAGGAACGCCGAGGGGTATACATGGGCATATTGAATATGATGATCGTCATTCCAATGGGTATTGAAACGCTTACTTTCGGCCCAATCTTTAAATATCTTCTGGGTAACAATGCGATCAATGCCATTCTTTTTGGGGGCGTATTTTTTATTATTGCCTCGTTGTTGGCCTTAAGATTGAAAGTGCCGGCAGACAAAGTCTGATCGGTCCGGCCCTTTCCTTCATTTTAATCGGGATACCAACAGGGTTACCGATACTTCATCGTTATAAAAAGGATTATCCATAAGAGGCGGGTTTATTGAAGAATACCCTTAAATTTGCTAACCAAAACAATCGCAGATGAGCAAGAGCAAACAAAGACGGGAGGCCTTAATTTATCATGCCAAGCCCCAACCTGGGAAGATCAAGATAGTGCCCACCAAACCTTACGCTACCCAAAGAGACCTTGCTTTGGCCTACTCTCCGGGAGTCGCTGAACCTTGTTTGGAAATCGCAAAGAAGAAAGACAATGTGTACAAGTATACCGCCAAAGGCAACCTGGTAGCCGTCATTTCCAACGGTACCGCCGTACTTGGCTTGGGCGATATCGGCCCCGAAGCTTCCAAACCGGTAATGGAGGGCAAATGCCTGCTATTTAAAATATTTGCCGATATCGATGGAATGGACATTGAAATCGATACCAAGGACATAGATAAATTCGTGGAGACCGTCAAAATGATCGCCCCAACTTTCGGAGGCATCAATTTAGAGGATATCAAAGCCCCCGAAGCATTCGAAATTGAACGAAGGCTCAAAGAAGAGCTGGACATACCCGTGATGCACGACGATCAGCATGGCACCGCCATTATTTCTGCAGCCGCTTTGTTGAACGCCTTGGAAATCACGAAAAAGAAGATTTCCGAGGTACGTATCGTGGTCAACGGGGCCGGGGCCGCTGCCGTTTCCTGCACCAAGTTGTACAAGGCCTTTGGCGCGAAGATGGAAAATATTGTGATGCTCGATAGCAAAGGGGTCATTCGCATGGATGCTGAAAATATTGCACCTTCCAAGCTAGAATTCGCAACGAAGCGCAAAATAGACACTTTGGCCGAAGCCATGAAAGATGCCGACGTTTTTATCGGGCTATCGATTGCGGATATCGTCACCCCGGAAATGCTCAAATCGATGGCCAAAAACCCCATCGTATTCGCGATGGCAAATCCCGATCCGGAGATTAAATATGACCTAGCGATTCAAACGCGCAAAGACATTATCATGGCCACGGGCCGGTCGGATCATCCCAATCAAGTGAACAACGTGCTCGGATTCCCCTTTATTTTCAGGGGCGCTTTGGACGTTCGCGCTACTTCGATCAATGAGGCAATGAAAATGGCGGCGGTGAAGGCCTTGGCCAAATTGACCCGCGAACCGGTGCCGGAACAAGTGAACATAGCCTATGGGGAAACCAGGCTCACTTTTGGAAAGGAATACATCATCCCTAAGCCGTTCGACCAACGATTGATCGCCGAAATCCCACCGGCGGTTGCCAAAGCGGCCATGGAAAGCGGCGTGGCAAAAGCCCCGATTGAGGACTGGGACAAATACAGGGAAGAGTTGTTGCAACGATCTGGCAAGGACAATAAGGTGGTGCGGTTGCTTCACAGCAGGGCAAAGGCCAACGCCAAAAGGGTCGTTTTTGCCGAAGCCGATCAACTGGATGTTTTGAAAGCGGCCCAAATAGCCTATGAGGAAGGGATTGCCATACCCATTTTACTAGGCAATACCGAGATCATCACGGAATTGAAACGTGAGTTGGAATTCGACAGTGATGTGGCCATCATAGATCCCAACGACGAATCCTCCGATGAAATGAGGCTCCGATATGCCACTAATTTTTGGGCAAAACGCCAAAGAAGTGGTACTACCTTGTACAGTGCCAAACTCAAAATGAGGGAACGCAACTATTTTGGGGCCATGATGGTGCGTGAAGGCGATGCCGACGGTATGATTTCGGGATATTCCAGGGCCTATCCCACGGTGGTAAAACCTGTATTTGAAGTCATTGGAAGAGCGGCCAACGTGAAGCGTGTGTCCACGGTAAACATCATGATCACAGACCGTGGACCCATGTTTCTGGCGGACACCTCGATCAATATCGACCCCAATGCGGAAGAAATCGCCGAGATCGCCTTGATGACGGCCAATGTGGCCATGACTTTTGGGTTTGATCCGGTTATGGCCCTGTTGTCCTATGCGAATTTTGGATCTTCATCCCACCCCCATGCGATCAAAGTAAGGGAGGCGCTAAGGATTTTGCACCACAGTAACCCCGAATTGGTGGCAGATGGGGAGATCCAAATCGATTTCGCACTCAACAAGGAACTTCATCAAAGCCAATTCCCATTTTCGAAATTGGCCGGAAAAAAGGTGAACACCTTGATATTCCCTAATTTGGAGGCCGCCAATATCACCTATAAACTGCTCAAGGAAATGAATGGATCCGATTCGATCGGGCCCATCATGGTAGGGCTGAGCAAATCGGTCCACATCTTGCAGCTTGGGGCCAGTGTTGACGAAATGGTGAATATGACCGCGGTGGCCGTCATCGATGCCCAGGAAAGGGAGAAAAGAAAGAAAGCCAAAACCGCCAAAACATAGGGAGTTGATTTGAACCCTATGATGCCGCTCCAGACAATAGAGCTGAACCAAAACAAAAACAACCATCTAACCCAAGTCATGATCAATCATTTAAAAGGCAAGCTGGTGGAGAAAAATCCCACCCACGTGGTCATCGAATGCGGCGGTGTGGGCTATTTTGTAAACATATCGCTGCATACCTTCTCCAAAATACCCGATTCGGAACAAGTCCTGTTGTTCACCCATTTACAGATTAAGGAAGATGCCCATACCTTGTTTGGTTTTGCGGAACAATCCGAAAGGGAAATCTTCCGCCTTTTGCTTTCCGTTTCAGGTATCGGATCGAGTATCGCCCGCACCATGCTTTCTTCCATGGAACCGACCCAAATTCGAGATGCCATCGCCAACGGGAATGTACCGGTGATTCAGGCCATAAAGGGTATCGGCGCCAAGACGGCACAAAGGGTCATTTTGGACCTAAAAGACAAAATTCTTAAAATCTACGGAATAGACGAAGTTTCCCACATTTCAAACAATACAAATAAAGATGAAGCGTTATCTGCATTAGAGGTACTTGGATTCGTACGAAAGCAGGCCGAAAGGGTTGTTGACAAGGTATTGGCCCAAGATCCCTCGCTAAGCGTTGAGAACATCATAAAACAGACGCTGAAAAACTTGTAATCAGTTTGAAAAAAGGGGCAAAAACAATTCTTAAATTTTCATTTAAGCTTATTTTCTTATTCGTGCTATGTTCATTGGCAACGAATACTGCCGTTGCCCAAGACGAAGAACCCAGCAACGAGCAACAGCTCGACTCCCTAGATCAGGAAATAGACTCGGTTAAGACAGGATTTGAACTGGGCCGGCTCCGACTCAAAAATCCCGAAAGCATTGTTTCAAAATACATCTACGATCCCAAACTCGATAGTTATATCTATTCTTCGAAGGTTGGCGATTTCGATATTGGCTACCCCATTATCCTCACCCCCGAACAATATTTGGAATTGGTTCGAAAAGAGGGCATCAAGGATTATTTCAAAGAAAAATCAGATGCCTACGCGGGCAAGAAGGAAGGAAGCGAAGAGGCCAGAAAAAACCTTTTGCCCAATTTTTATGTGAACAACGACTTCTTTCAGTCCGTATTCGGGGGCAATACCATTGAAGTGATTCCACAGGGATCCGTGGCCATGGATCTTGGCATTATCTGGCAAAAGAACGATAATCCGGCCCTCTCCCCGAGAAACCGGACCAACCTGGCCTTCGATTTTGACCAAAGGATCAGCCTCAGTATGTTGGGCAAAATTGGGGAAAGGCTTCAGGTAACGGCCAACTATGATACGGAAGCCACCTTCGATTTCCAGAATATCGTAAAATTGGATTATACCCCTACCGACGACGATATCATTCGCAAGATAGAGGTGGGCAACGTGAACATGCCGCTCAACAGTTCCCTCATTCAGGGGGCACAGAGCCTTTTTGGGGTTAAGACAGAACTGCAATTCGGCAGGACCACCGTTACGGCGGTCTTCTCCGAACAACGATCACAGAACAATACCGTTGTGGCGCAAGGCGGGGGTACCCTGAACGATTTTTCGTTGTTGGCACTCGATTACGATGAAGACAAGCACTTTTTCCTTGCCCAATATTTCAGGGATAACTACGATACCGCACTCGAGAATTATCCTTTTATCAAAAGTCAGGTACAGATTACCAGATTGGAAGTCTGGGTCACCAACCGGAGCCAGCAAACCTTGAACGTCAGAAACATCGTGGCCATCCAGGATTTGGGGGAATCAGATCCCGATAAAACCAGAATCGGGCGAGCCAATGGAGATCCTGCAGGTTTTTATAACTTTTTGGGCATCAACAATGCACTGCCCCGCAACAATGCCAACGATTATGATCCTGGGCTGATCACCACCGGGCAGGGGGTTTTGACGGCCGACATTCGCGATATCGCAACGGTCGACAACGGTTTTAATATCCCTACCGGGTACCAGGCTTCCCAAGGCACCGATTTTGCCATTTTGGAAAATGCCCGAAAATTGGAGCAGGGAAGGGATTACGATTTCAACTCCCAATTGGGATACGTTTCTTTGAACCAACGCCTGAGCAATGACGAGGTACTTGGGGTAGCGTTTCAGTATATCTACAATGGAGAGGTTTTTCAGGTTGGGGAGTTTGCCAATGGGGGTCTCGATGCCACGACGGTTTCGGGAGGTGTCAATCCCGTGATCAACAACAATACCCTTGTTCTCAAGCTTCTAAAAAGCAATATTACCAACATCAACGATCCCATATGGGACCTGATGATGAAAAATATTTACGCCACGGGGGCCTTTCAATTGAGCCAAGACGATTTCAAGCTGAACATCCTCTATTCCGATCCTTCCCCTAGAAACTATATCACTCCAATACTCGAAGGTCCGGGTTCCGGTTGGCCGGATGCCCTTCAGGAACGCATTCTTTTGGAAGTGTTCAATTTTGACCGCCTCAATATTTATAACGACCTGCAACCCGGCGGGGACGGTTTTTTTGATTTTGTGCCGGGCATCACGGTCGATACCAGGGGAGGGAGGATCATCTTTACCAAGGTAGAACCATTCGGGGAATTTTTGTTCAACCGCTTGGGGCAGGGCACGACCGGTAATTATGACTCCCCCAACCAACAAGATTACAACGAGAACCAAAAGCGCTATGTTTTCCGCGATATGTATGCGCTCACCAAGGCGGCCGCCCTCCAAAATCCGGAACAGAACAAATTCATCTTGAAGGGTAGGTACAAATCGGAAGGCAGCAACGGTATTCCCATCGGTGCGTTCAATGTTCCCAGGGGTTCTGTCAGGGTCACCGCAGGCGGAAGGCAATTGCAGGAGGGCATCGACTATACGGTAAACTATCAGGCCGGGACGGTACAGATCCTCGACCCGAGTTTGGAAGCTTCGAACACGCCCATCAACATATCCGTTGAAAACAATGCGGTTTTCGGTCAGCAGACGAGGCGATTTACAGGGGTCAATGTAGAGCACCAAATCAATAAAAACTTCGTGATGGGGGCCACTTTGCTCAATTTGAATGAGAGGCCACTGACACAAAAATCCAATTTTGGGGTTGAACCGGTGAACAATACCGTTTTCGGACTCAATGGAAATTTTTCGACCGAAATACCGCTTTTGACCCGTTTGGTCAACAAACTCCCCAATATCGATACCGATGTGCCTTCGAACCTTTCCCTTCGGGGCGAGATTGCCTGGCTAAAACCGAGTTCACCGAAAAATGCAGATTTCGAAGGGGAGACCACCACCTATTTGGATGATTTCGAAGGGTCACAGGCCTTGATCGATATCCGTTCTTCCTTGGGATGGACCTTGGCCAGCGTGCCAAAGGAAATCGCCGATTTGGCAACCTCTTCCATTGGAAAGGGATACAAACGCGCCAAGCTCGCCTGGTATACGATCGACCCCATTTTTTATACCAACCAAAGGCCTTCGAGCATCAGCGACAGCGATATTTCAAAAAATGAGACCAGGCGCATTTTTGTCGATGAGGTTTTTCCACAGGTCGAAATAGCACAGGGCCAAACCCAACAGCAGACCACGCTTGACTTGGCCTATTATCCCAATGTAAGGGGCCCATACAATGCTTCCCCGGTAGATAACGGCATTGAAAGCTTCGAACAACAATTGCCCGATCAGAAATGGGCAGGGATCATGCGTTCATTGAGCAGTACGAATTTTGAACAGGCCAATGTTGAATTTATCCAGTTTTGGGTGATGGATCCCTATGTCGACAACATAGGTACAGGACCGGGAAAATTGGTCATCGATTTGGGCAACATTACCGAAGATATTCTCCCAGACGGCCGGAAACAGTACGAAAACGGGTTACCCTTGGATCCAAACAGCAATGAAACCCGTAGTACCGAATGGGGCAGTGTACCACAAACCCAGGCCCTGGTCTATGCTTTCGATGTGGATGAAGCGACCAGAAGGGCACAAGATGTAGGTTTCGATGGTTTGGATGACGCACAGGAGGCCACCTTTATTCCCGAAGGCGGTACGGCCCCGGTTTATAACGGTCCCCCGGAAGATCCCGCCAGGGATAATTATGAGTACTTCCTACAGCGCGAGGGGAGCATCCTCAACCGGTACCTGAACTTCAACAATCCCCAGGGAAATTCGCCCGTACAGGTCACCAACGATAACCGTGGGAATACGACCCTACCCGATGTGGAGGACATCGACAGGGATTTGACCATGACCACCGTAGACAGCTATTACAGTTATGAAGTCGATATCAAGCCTGGTACCGGTATCAACGACCAATATGTCACGGATATCAGGGATTCCTTGGTGCTCAGTGGTAACCGCATACCTGATGGGGGCTCGGTAAGGACGCGTTGGATACAGTATAAAATTCCTTTGAGCGATTTTACCGCATCGGTCGGGGGCATCAATGATTTCAGATCGATCAGCTCCATGCGGATGTACTTGACGGGTTTTTCCGATGATGTGGTCCTTCGGTTCGCCACCCTGGACCTGGTACGCGGAGATTGGCGAACCTACAACAAAACATTACAGGCCGACGGTGAAGATCCTTCTTTGGATGCCACTACCCTGGAGGTCAATGCCGTGAACATCCAGGAAAACGAGCAACGTACGCCCATCCCCTATGTGCTCCCGCCCGATGTGCGCAGGGAACAACTGAACAATAACAATACGATAATCCAACAAAACGAACAATCGCTTTCTCTATTGGTGCGAAATCTCGAACCCCAAGATTCTAGGGGAGTGTTCAAAAATTTGAACATCGATCTTCGTCAATACGAAAAGATTAAAATGTTTTTGCATGCCGAAGAAGTGGGTGTCGCCCTAAACCCTTCGGAAGCACCTTTGGTAGGATTTTTAAGGATCGGGACCGATTTCACCGAAAACTTTTACCAAATAGAGCTGCCCTTAAAATTTACGGAATTTGGGGCTCGCAGTGAAAATGATATTTGGCCGGAAGCGAACAGGATGACCATTGCCTTGGCCGATTTAAAAAAGGTGAAATCGTTGAGGATCAATATCCGAAATGATGGGGTTCCGTTAAGTGAGCTCCGTTATTATGAAGTGGAAAACGGGGAAGTGGTTGAGGTAAGCGAATTTGCACCAAGATCGGAAGGCAAAATACGGATCGGTATCCGGGGAAATCCTTCTTTGGGAAATATTCGAAGTATGATGGTGGGTATCAAAAATGTCAGCGACCTTGCCACCAACGGGGAGGTTTGGTTCAATGAACTCCGCCTTGCAGGCCTCGACAACAATGGCGGTTGGGCTTCGGTCTTGGCAATGGATGCCAACATCGCCGATTTTGCGAACGTTTCCGCTACCGGAAGCAAAAGCACCTCTGGTTTTGGCGCGATTGATCAAATGCCGAACGAGCGGGCCCGTGAAGATGCGATTTCCTATGATGTGGTCACCAATGTTAACGTTGGCCAATTGCTGCCGCCCAAGTGGGGCATACAGATACCCTTTAATTATGGTATTTCCGAACAAAAGATCACACCCGAATTCGATCCCGAATTCGATGACCTCAAACTCAACGATCTGATCGATACCGCAGTCGACCAGGAAGATGCCGACAACCTGAGGGAGCGGGCTGAAGACTATACCAAAAGAACGAGCATCAACCTGATCGGCGTAAGAAAGAATCGGGGAGAAGAGGCCAAGGCCAATTTCTTCGATATAGAAAATTTCACCTTTAATTATTCCTACAACCAAACCGACCATCGCGATTTTGAAGTACAGCAGCTGCAAGACCAGAACGTGGTGGCAGGAATGGTGTATACCCATAATTTTAAACCCTTTGAGGTTGCTCCTTTTATGAAAAAGGATTCGCTGTTCACCGGCAAGTACTGGCAATGGTTGAAGGAGCTGAACTTGAGTTTGTTGCCAACGAGTGTTTCGGTCAACTCCAATATCAACCGGCAATTTAACCGGCAAACCTTCAGGAACGTAATTCCTGCCGGGGAAGATCCCAACAACTTTTTGGCCCTTCCCGAACTGCAACAGCGGAACTATCTGTTCAATTGGCAGTATGCCGTAAATTACAGCCTAACCAAGTCACTTCGCTTGAACCTCACGGCCTCGAACAACCATATTGTGCGCAACTATCTGGAAGACAAGAACGACCCCAACTCGGAAATTGATAAGGCTCTGAGCCTCTGGGACGGTTTTTGGGATCTTGGCGAGCCCAATCGACATGCCCAACAAATGCAATTGAACTATGAAGTGCCTTTCAATAAGATTCCAGCCCTTGATTTCATTACGGCACAGTATAGTTATACCAGTAATTTTGATTGGCAACGTGGGGGGGATGCCCTCACCGAAGTGGCAGGATCCGCTATCAATACCGTTCAGAATGCCAGCACCCATAACCTAACCTCCAACCTTACCCTCCAGAAATTCTACGATCTTTTGGGCCTGAAGAAGAACGATGGAAAGGTCTTGGCAAGTCAGGCGGCAATTCGAAAAGACAAGGCGGGGAACCCTTCAAAATCTGCCGAAAAAACACCCGATAAAACGAGTGGGCTTTGGAATACGGCGGTCGATGTCATTACCATGGTAAAGCGTTTGAACGTGAACTATAACGAAAGCAACGGTACGGTGTTGCCGGGCTACACCCAGAGCATTGGTTTTATTGGCTCGGCAAGGCCCACCCTGGGTTTTGTGTTCGGAAGTCAGGCCGACGTTCGTTTCGATGCCGCCCGTAATGGATGGTTGACCCAATTCGCAGATTTTAATGAACAGTTTATAAGGAGGACGAACAAGCAACTGAACATTACCGCCACGGCACAGCCGGTACAGGACCTGACCATAGACCTTACGGCAGATCGGCAATATTCGAACAGTTATCAGGAAAATTTCGAGATCATCACAGAAGATGGAGAACTTCGGTATAGCCAGCAATTGGGCAATAATTATGGTAATTTCAGCATCTCGACCATGATGATAGGCACCATTTTTGGCAAGAGCGACGAGTTCGATTCGACCTATTTCGAAATTTTCAAACAAAACAGGATCACCATCGCCAACCGCTTGGTGAGCGATCGTGGCCAAGCCCCTGGCACCATCGATGCCGACGGTTTTCCGGAATTTTATGGAAAGACCAGTCAAGATGTTTTATTGCCCGCCTTTTTTGCGGCCTATACCGGGCAGGATGTCGATCGAGTGAATTTGGACGTGTTCCGACAGATACCGATTCCCAATTGGAACATCAAATATACCGGCCTCATGCGCAACAAATGGTTCAAGAAAAAGTTTAGGCGCTTTTCATTGCAACACGGCTACAGGGCAGCCTACAGTATCAATTCGTTCCAGACCAACTTGGAAAAGGAACAGCTGATCAACGATGGCATCAGCCCTACAGATACTGAAAACAACGATCTTTTGCCCGACCTCATTTTGAACAACGTGGTGTTGACCGACCAGTTCAACCCTTTGCTCAGGGTCGATTTTGAGATGCAGAACTCGGTAAGCATACTTGCCGAAGTGCGCACAGACCGAGCGATGTCTTTGAGTTTCGACAACAACCTCATGACCGAGATCAATGGCAGGGAATATACGGTAGGGCTGGGTTACAGGATCAAGGATGTACAGTTTGTGACCAACATAGGTGGCAATAAGACCCGCTTGAAGGGCGACTTGAACCTCAAGGCCGACGTGAGTTTAAGGGATAATATTACCATCATCAGGAATTTGGATATCGACAACAACCAGATTACCTCTGGCCAGAACCTGCTTTCCATAAAGTTTACGGCCGATTATGCCCTGAGCAAAAACCTGAACGCGCTCTTCTTCTACGATCATTCGTTTTCCAAGTTTGCCGTTTCTACCGCTTTTCCCCAAACTACCGTGAACACCGGGTTCACCCTGCGCTATAATTTCGGCAATTGAGGCTGGTGAGAGGGCTGTCAATGCACACGAGCAATTCCAATATCTTCAAAGTCTGGTTCCCATCACATGGGCCGAACCTATTTTCGAATAATCCGGCACCGGCTTTTTTTTCTTGAATACCTCTATTTAATCATTTACATTTGTTCGTTAATAAAATTCAAAATGAACATACCATCGGAATTAAAATATACCAAAGACCATGAATGGGTCAGGGTCGAAGGGGAAATCGCAACGGTAGGAATCACCGATTTTGCCCAAGGGGAACTGGGCGATATCGTCTATGTTGAGGTCGAGACCCTTGATGAAACCCTCGAAAAAGAGGCGGTTTTCGGCACTGTGGAAGCGGTAAAGACCGTATCTGACCTTTTTTTGCCGTTGAGCGGGGAAGTCATTGAATTCAATACCTTATTGGAACAGGAGCCCGAAAAAGTGAACAGTGATCCCTATGGTGAAGGTTGGATGGTAAAGATAAAAATAGCGAACACTTCCGAACTTGCCGATCTACTCAGTGCAAAGGCTTACAAAGAATTGATAGGTGCTTAAAAAAAATGGGTTCACCATAGTATTTTTGATATGGATGGGCCTGATTACTTTTCTCAGTCTCCATTCCTTTAAAGACAATGAATTGCCGGATTTGGGCATTCCCAATATGGACAAGCTGGTGCATTTTGTGTTTTATGCCATGGCGACTTTTTTGGGCTGTCTTTTTATCAGGGAACGTACCCATGGCGAAAAAGGATTGAAACCCACTATTGGTATAATAGGGTTCCTGATGATCATATATGGTATGGTTATTGAGGTATTACAGTATGGTTTCACCACATCAAGGGATGGCAATATCTTTGATGTTTTGGCCAACAGTGTTGGCACTTTGGCCGGTATTTTGACCATTGTATTTATATTTAAAGGGGAAAGACGATTAAATTGGAAATATTAATTGTTATTTTAAGGATTATTTAATTAAATTAGCGAACATTAAAAAGCATAAATATGGAAGCGAAAAAGAGTCCCAAGGCAGATGTAGGACGAAACAGTAGTCTTTATTTTGTGATTGGTTTGGCCGTTGTAATGCTGGTCACATGGCAGGCATTGGAGTGGAAAACCTATGATAAGGAAAATGAATATGACATTTCGCTGAACGTTGATGATCAGTTGGATGAAGAAGTGCCCATGACCGAACAGATCAAGACCCCACCACCACCACCGCCTCCGGCAGCACCTGAAATCATTGAAGTGGTCGAAGATGAGGAAGAGGTAGAGGAAACGGTGATCGAGTCGACCGAAACCAGCCAAGAAGAAGAAGTGATCAGTGTTGACGACGTGCAGACTGAGGAAGTCGAAGATGATATCGACGTGCCTTTTGCGGTCATTGAAGATGTGCCTATTTTTCCAGGCTGTGAAAATGAAAAGGACAAAAGGGCCTGCTTTAATTCCATGATGCAAAAGCATATCAGTAAAAACTTCCGTTATCCAGAAATCGCTCAGGAAATGGGTGTTCAAGGTAGGGTAAACGTAATGTTCGTGATTCAGAAAGACGGTAGCATCGGCAACGTTAGGATGCGGGGCCCCGACAAAAATTTAGAGGAAGAGGCCGCTAGGATTATTGCCAAACTCCCAAAAATGACCCCTGGAAAACAAAGGGGTAGGGCGGTAAGGGTGCCATTCAGTATCCCCATCACTTTCAAACTACAATAGAAAACATATCATTTTATAATAGAAAACCAGGACTTGTCCTGGTTTTTTTATTTGATGGCATCGGTCATGGCCTTGATATTCCATCGCTTGTATGATGCATTATCGCCATGGGCAAAGGTTGATGGGAGATTACATTTCCTTGGCAAAAAGATTTTATCGCGACCGCCTACTGCCCCTTTAAACTGTTGTAGAAAGTCTCTCGCAAGCGTTCAGGGTTGATGAACCCACCTCCAAAAGATGCGTCATATTCAGCCGTGAGCACCTTGTCGGCCATCACTTCTTCCAAGGTTTTTCCCGCATCGATTTGCGATTGTACCTTTGCTTTGATGTCCTGCAACATGGCCAAAAAAGCTTCCAATTCGAATCTTGTGGAAGGCCGGCCATGGCCGGGGATGATCTTGGTATCGGCATTGATGAGCATGAGCGCCTTTTTTTGGGCTTCGATAAGACCATTGACACTGCCACCGCTTCCCAGGTCGATATACGGGTAGCGGCCCGCAAAGAAAGTATCGCCCATGTGGAGCACATTGTTTTCGGCAAAATATACCATGGCATCCCCATCGGTATGTGCATTATGGACATGAAAGGCCAGTATTTTTTCATCTCCGTCAAAAAAAGTGATGTCGTTGGAGAAAGTGACCTCTGGCAACATCCTCTCATATTCTTCCTCGGTAATTTCTTGGGCCTCCAGTTTCGTTTTTTGATTGCTGCCGATCCTGTCCCTTACATTATCATGGGCCACCAATACCGTTTCGCGCGAATTGAATTTGGCATTACCGCCAGAATGATCGCCGTGCATATGGGTGTTCAACAAAAAAGCGATGGGCTTGTCGCTCAGGGTGGCGATCGACGCCTTGATCTTGTCGCTCAAACGATCGAATTGGTCATCGATCATAAAAACATAGTCTTCACCCACATAAATACCAATATTGCCGCCCTGACCGGTGAGCATATAAACTTGTTTGGAAAGGGTATCGACCGAAATGTTCACCGGCGCTTCTTGAGCTTTGAGTATCGAGAATCCAAATTGGCAAATGACCATGGATAACATAAAAGGGATTGTCTTCATCTTGATTTTTTAATTGCATAAAAGATAAGATAAACATAGGCATTTCGTTGGAGAAATTGGCATAGCGGCCTATCTTTGCAGCCGTAAAAAACAATGGATGAAAACCGCAGTGGACACTGCAAGAACGAGTTCATGGGCCCTGGTCTTTTCTGATTTTAAGGAAATTACCAAAGCCCGTCTGGCGATCAGCGTGGTTTTCTCTTCCATTGCGGGCTATTTTTTGGGTGCGGAACAATTGACCTTGGTCCCTTTATTGTTGCTGGCTTTTGGGGGCTATTGTATGGTCGGGGCCTCAAATGCCTATAATCAGGTGATCGAAAAGGATTTGGATGCCCTGATGAACCGTACCCGAAACCGCCCTATTCCCTCGGGTAGAATGACGGTCGGCCGCGCCATGTCGATCGCCATAACACTCACCGTTTTGGGAATCGTTACCTTATATATCCTTAACCCCAAAACAGCTATGTTCGGGGCTATTTCCATCTTTTTGTATACCAGTGTTTATACGCCCCTGAAGACCAAAACGCCACTAGCGGTTTTTGTGGGAGCCTTTCCTGGTGCCATCCCCTTCATGTTGGGGTGGGTGGCCGCCACCAATGATTTTGGAATTGAGCCGGGCACACTGTTCATGATTCAATTCTTTTGGCAATTCCCCCATTTCTGGGCATTGGGCTGGATGTTGGATGATGACTATAGGAAAGGCGGTTTTAAAATGTTGCCTACGGGCAAAAAAGATAAGGGCACCGCCTTGCAGATCATCATGTATACCATTTGGATGATGGTCATTTCCGTAATTCCCGTTTTCGGCATTACGGGAAGGCTGCAACTCTCCGTCGCGGCGGCGATAATTATCTTTTTGATGGGATCGGTGATGTTGTTCTTCGCCTTCCGACTATATGAAAAAAGAGACAACGCTTCAGCCAAGAAATTGATGCTCGCCAGCGTAACCTATATCACGCTGATGCAAATTGTCTATGTTGTTGACAAATTAATATAATTCGAAACTATGGATTTGACCCAAGGTACCGAGAGGAAGAAAAATGAAAGGGCGAAAAAAATGATGCTGTGGTTTGGTATCGCCAGCTTGTTAATGGGCTTTGCCGGCTGGACGAGCGCCTATATCGTGAGCAGTAGCCGGGAAGATTGGTTGACCGATCTACAGATTCCGTATTACTTTTACATCAGTACCGCTGTGATCCTGCTCAGTAGCCTAACTTATATATTGGCAAAAAATGCGATTGGGCACGACCGTGCCAAAGCATGTACGTCATGGCTATTGCTCACATTGGTTTTGGGAGTGGCTTTCATCGTATTGCAGTTCAGGGGGTTCAACGAGATGTTATCCTATGGCTACTACTTCACGGGCCCGACGAGTAGCATAAAAATGTCTTATGTTTTTTTGATCGCCGCGGTACATATCGTGCACGTGCTGGCGGGGATTATTTCATTGACCGTCGTGCTCTTTAATCAGTTGAAAGGAAAATATACCTCCGAATCGTATTTGGGAATGTCTTTGGGCGCCACCTTCTGGCACTTCTTGGACCTGTTATGGGTATATTTGGTGCTGTTCATGACCTTTGTGAAATAATATTTTTCATAAAAGTTTGTTTTGACCCCTTTTCGGCTTTTGTATGCACGAAAAAAATGTAAATTTGTGGCAACTTTAACTTTTCATTTAAATATATGGATTCTACGGTGACATCAGCTACGGAAGAAAACGTTTGGGGAGGCGGTAACAGGCCTTTGGGTGCCAGTTATGGCAAATTGATGATGTGGTTCTTCCTGGTATCGGATGCGCTCACCTTCTCGGGATTTTTGGCGGCCTACGGCTTTTCCAGGTTCAAGTTTATCGAATCCTGGCCCATTGCCGATCAAGTCTTTACCCACGTTCCTTTTTTCCATGGAAATTATCCCATGTACTATGTGGCGTTCATGACCTTCATCCTGATCATGTCCTCGGTTACTATGGTGCTTGCGGTGGATGCCGGGCACAAAATGAAACAAAACGCCGTGATTTGGTACATGTTCCTGACGATTATCGGAGGCGCGATCTTCGTAGGCTCACAGGCTTGGGAATGGGCCACTTTCATTCGTGGCGATTATGGGGCCGTTGAGACACAGGGTGGAAGGATACTGCAGTTCGTAAAGGCCGATTCGGGCGAAAGGGCAGCATTGGCAGATTTTGCCAAAACAATTCCATCAGAGCGCGAGAGGAACGAACGTAACGACGGGCTTTGGTTTCAGCAGGAAGGATTTTTGCCCTCATACTCGCTTACTGAAGTTGCGGAAGGCCTTAAGGCCAATCCCAATATCGTCATCCGTACCGAGGCAATCAACGAGGAAGGAGATAAAACGGTGCTTACGAGGGAAGCTTCGCTCGAAAAGATCAAGGAGGCCAGATTGGTGGTCGAAGGAGCCAACCTGATCAATAACGAATACGGCAGCCGACTCTTTGCCGATTTCTTCTTCTTCATTACGGGCTTTCACGGTTTTCACGTATTTTCAGGGGTAATGATCAATATAATCATTTTCTTCAATGTGATTTTGGGGACCTATGAACGACGTGGCCATTATGAAATGGTCGAAAAAGTTGGATTATACTGGCACTTTGTAGATTTGGTGTGGGTATTCGTATTCACCTTCTTTTACCTTGTTTAGCACAAAACAAGACCTGATTGAGTTAGAAAAGATTGCTTAATAAGTTATATAACAAATGGCACACGCACATAAATTAGAGATTTTTAGGGGGCTTTTGAAATTCAAGTCGAACACCCAAAAGATTTGGGGAGTACTGGTGTTTTTAACCGTGGTCACCGCCGTGGAAGTGGTATTGGGGATCACCAAACCCCATTCTTTGACACATTCTTACTTTTTGGGAATGAAGGTGCTCAATTGGATATTCATTACCTTGACCTTGGTGAAGGCTTATTACATCGCCTGGGATTTCATGCACCTCAGGGATGAGCGTTCCTCGCTTCGAAGGGCTATCGTATGGACGCCGATCTTTCTGGTTGCCTATTTGGTATTTATTCTCTTGTTTGAAGCCGACTACGTATACAACGTTTACAAGGAAGGCTTCGTAAAGTGGAATTTTTAAGCCCAAAAAACCACTAAAATTAACAGCATTATAAGACGGTTTCATAACCGTCTTTTTTATTTTTGCACAGAAATTGGCTTGATGAAAAAGACACTTGTTCTCTTGGTTTTGTTCGTGCTACCTATCGTTGCCTACCTATTCTTCGCTTCTGGGGTGAACAACTTCGGGAAACTGCCCATACTTACCGAAAACGTGAAAGATGTAAGCATACTCGACCCTGCTTTTTCCTTAAAGAACAAGATCACGGTCTTGGGCTTTTTGGGCAGGGATGTGGCCAATAAAAAAGGAAATGTATTCAACATCAACCAAAAAATATACAAACGGTTCTATGAATTCAATGATTTCCAGTTCGTAATCGTTGTTCCTAAGGAAGGTGAGGCACAGGTGACCGCATTGAAAAAGGAATTGGGCAACCTGGCCGATACGGCCAAATGGTTTTTCATTTATGCCGATGACGATCAGATCAAAGCGTTATTCAACGGTTTAAAAACCGATCTCTCATTAGATCAGGACCTGTATTCCCCCTATGTATTCATCATCGATAAAGATTTGAATTTGAGGGGTCGCAAAAACGATGAGGATGAAGGGACCAAATATGGTTTCGACACCACCTCGGTGGCGGATCTAAACAATAAAATGGAGGACGACGTTAAAATAATCTTGGCAGAATATCGCTTGGCACTTAAGAAAAACAACGCCTATAGGTCGAAGTGAGGCCACTGGCCCTGAGTCAATACAAGCATCAGTCGTCGGGGCATTGAGGAAAAATAATGGAAAAAAGAAAATACACTTATGTTTGGGTTTCCCTGGTCGTTCTGGTCTTCGGGATCATCTTCATTCCGCGGATTATCGATAGGATAAAAGGGGGTACGATCGTGCAAAACGATAGGATGAACGTGATGCCAAAGGACGATGCGCTGGCTTATGTGCTCATGAACGGAAAGAAAAGAAAGGTCCCTTCGTTTGCCTTTTTAAATCAAGACAGCCTTCTTGTGACCGATAAAGACTATAAGGGAAAAGTCTTTGTGGTGGAGTTTTTCTTCACCAGTTGTCCTTCGATCTGCCCCATCATGAACCAAAATTTGGTAGGGATACAAAACACCTTTAAGGATGATGATTATTTCGGCATTGCCTCATTTAGCATCACACCGGATTACGATACCCCATCGGTGCTCAAGGAATACGCCGAGCGAAATGGCATCACCGACCTTGATTGGAACCTGATGACCGGTGACAGTGAAAAGATATTGGATTTGGCCAATTCCGGGTTTTATATTTTTGCTGCCGAAGCACCTGAAGTTGCCGGCGGTTTTGAACATTCGGGACTTTTTGCACTGGTCGATAAGAATGGCTATTTGAGATCCCGGGTCGATTCGTTCGGAAACCCGATCGTATATTATCGAGGGACGGTTACCGAGGCACAAGGCGCCAATGAAGAGGGGGAAAAAGAACAGATTTCGATTTTGAAGGAAGACATAAAAAAATTATTGCAAGAATAGATGGATACCCTGTTACAAAAGGAAAGGAAATTAAATATATGGATCAACGTGGTCTCGGTCATCATTCCAGTGGTAGTGGCCATTTTGTTTGGGGTGAAAATACCCAATGTAGATCGGCTGGGATTTTTGCCGCCCATTTATGCCACCATCAACGGCATTACGGCCCTCTTACTGATACTGGCGGTTTGGGCCATTAAAAACGGGAAGAGGCAGCTTCACAAAAACTTGATGACAGGCTGCATTATGTTATCGCTGCTGTTTTTGGTGATGTATGTGGCCTATCATATGACTTCCGATTCTACCTCATATGGAGGGCAGGGCCTCTTGCGGTATTTGTATTATTTTATTTTGGTTTCCCATGTGCTGTTATCCATTGCGATCATCCCCTTGGTCCTGAAGACCTATATGAGGGCCTATTTGAACAAGTTCGCCGAACATCGCAAATTGGCCAAGATCACTTTTCCGATTTGGTTATATGTTGCGGTTACCGGGGTCATCGTTTATTTTATGATTTCACCCTATTATCCCTAATATCTAAAAATGTTCAGGAAGTTCGTTATCGTTGTTTTCCTCTGGCTCCTTCAGCCTCAAACTGTCATGGCCCAGTGTGCCATGTGCAGGGCGGTTTTGGAAAGTGAAGGAAATAACGCCGTTGCGGAAGGGGTGAACAACGGTATTGTTTATTTGATGGCCATCCCGTATGTCTTGGTGGGCGTATTGTTTTACTTCGTCTATCGCAAGATGAGGGCCTAGTTTTGGCCCAATTTTAACACTTTTTTAAGGGTTGCTACTGTAACAATCTTGATTGGGGCAAGTCTTATGTAGGTACGGTTCCCTCGGCCCAATTCATCAATCAGTCCAAAATTATGTTCGATCTCGAAAGATGGCAGGAAATCTTTGACACCATCCGGAAAAACAAACTTCGCACTTTTCTTACAGGCCTTTCCGTGGCTTCGGGTATTTTTATACTTGTCATTTTATTGGGGTTCGGCCAAGGCATGCAAAATGGTATTGCCAAGGAGTTCGAGGCAGATGCCAGCAATCGTATTTGGGTATGGACCCAAGTCACCACAAAGGAATATAAAGGTCTGAATCCGGGCCGCCCCATTCAACTTAGAAACGAGAATTACGATTACGTAAGCATCAGGTACTCGGAAGGGCTGGACCGTAAATCGCCTGTTTATCGCGTGCGCGACGTGTTGGTGAATTACAAGAACGAGGCCATCGGTTATAGCGTTCAGGGGATAGCTTCGGGATTCCAGTTCATCGAGAACCAGTTTCTTTCCCAAGGCAGGTTCATCAACCAGAGCGATGAGGAATCGGTGGCCAAAGTGATCGTCATCAGCAATAAGATCAAGAGGGAATATTTTAAAAACGGAGAGGATCCCTTAGGCGACTATTTGGACCTTTCCGGAATAAAATTCAAAATTATAGGGGTGTACGGCGATGCTGGGGGCGAACGCGAGGAAGATAGGATGTTCATCCCCATTACGACGGCGCAACGGGTATTTAACGGGTCAAACCAGGTGCACAATCTGTCATATACCCTACAGCCAGCCGAAACCTTTGAACAGGCGGTTTCCCAATCGATGCAGTTTTCAAAGGAACTGAAATCCTATTTGCAGGAGGCCCATTCCGTGGCTCCAGATGATGGGAGTGCCATCAATGTCTTCAATACGTTGGAAGAGGCCAAAAGGTTCTATACGCTAACTGGGAGTATCAAGTTCTTTTTCTGGTTCGTCGGAATTTGTACCATCATTGCCGGGGTGGTCGGTGTGAGCAATATTATGTTGATCGTGGTCAAGGAACGGACGCGGGAAATCGGAATTCGCAAGGCCTTGGGTGCCAAACCGAGGTCTATCGTAGCGATGATCCTGCACGAGGCCATTTTTGTTACCGCCATCTCCGGTTTTACCGGTCTTATCTTTAGCATGGCACTTTTGGAACTGGTGGGGCCTATGATAGAAGTAGATTATATCCTGAATCCATCAGTGAATTTCAACGTGGCGCTCTCCACTGTTTTTGTATTGATTTTGGCGGGAACCCTGGCTGGTTTTTTCCCGGCATGGCGGGCGGCGAATATCCATGTCATTGAGGCATTGCGGGATCAATAAGCGCAATATGGGGATAAGAAAGGTCAATAGATGTTGTTACCGATTTGATGAAGCTATCTTAAAACTGAATAATGTTTAACAAAGACCGTTGGAAAGAGATTATCGAGGTGCTTACGGGCAATTGGTTTCGTACGGTATTGACCGCTTTCGGTGTTTTTTGGGGCATCTTGATCCTTATTATTCTATTGGCTGCCGGCAAGGGTTTGGAAAATGGCATTAAATCCGATTTTGGGGACATTGCCACCAATACCATGTTTATGTGGTCAAGGAATACCACCAAGGAATACCAAGGCCTTCCTAAGGGGAGAAGCTATAATTTTAAGCTTGAGGATGTCGAATCTATCAAGGATGCCGTCCCCACTTTGCGGTTTATTTCCCCCAGAAATCAACTGGGCGGTTTTCGGGGCACCAATAATGTCGTCAGGGGGATGAATACCGGGGCGTTCAATGTTTATGGCGATTATCCGGAAATCATCAACCAAGATCCGATGACCATTACTTCGGGCCGTTTTATCAACCAATCCGACATCAACGAGAAGCGCAAGATCGCCATCATTGGGGAGGGCGTAAAATCGGAACTTTATGATAAAGGAGAAGAGGTGATCGGATCATATATCAAGATTCAGGGGGTGAACTTTATGGTCATCGGCACCTATAAAAAGAAAACCAGCGATGGGGATGGGGAAGAAGGGCAAAAGCAGATTTTTGTTCCCTTCACCTCTTTTTCCCAGGCTTTCAACCGGGGCAACGATGTGGGCTGGATGGCCATAACCGCAAACGATGGTACTTCCATTACCAGTGTCAAGGAAAAAATCGTCAATGTGGTGAAACGGAACAGAAAAATACATCCCGACGACCTTCGGGCCGTGGGCTATTTCGATTTATATGAGCAATACAATAGGGTGGAAAGTCTTTTCGGCGCCATGCGGTTCATTGCTTATTTCGTCGGTATTCTGGTATTGCTTTCGGGCATCATTGGGGTGAGCAACATTATGTTGATCGTGGTGAAGGAACGCACCAAGGAAATCGGTATCCGTAGGGCCTTGGGGGAAGCTCCGGCATCGATCAGAAAGCAGATCCTGATGGAGTCGATATTCCTGACAATCATTTCAGGGATGCTGGGAATCGTATTTGGGGCACTTTTCATATTTGGGATCAATTCCCTTTTGGAATCGGTAGGGCCGGTAGATATGTTCAGCAACCCCAGTGTTAGTGTGGGGGTAGTGGTGGGTGCCTTGCTGATTTTGATCGTTTCGGGTCTTATGGCGGGATATATTCCCGCACAAAGTGCCATCAAGGTGAGGCCCATAGAAGCGCTGAGAACAGAGTAGCAGGGAAATATAAAAGCGAAAGCCATTATACATTGAACTAACAAAATCGCCAGTAACACCAAAAAATAAAATATTAACCAGTTGATATCCTATGAAAAAATCAGTAACCATCGGTATTCTTATTTTTATCGTATTGGCCTTTGGGGGCTCGATGTATTACCTGTACCAAAAAAACGCGGAAGACCCGGTAGTTTACCAGACCGAGCAACCGTCTACACAGACCATTATCAAAAAGGCGGTCGCCACAGGCAGTATTTTGCCCTTGGAGGAGGTGTTGATCAAACCCAATATATCGGGAGTGATCGAAGAAATCTTTGTGGAAGGGGGCGATTACGTCAAATCAGGAGATCTTCTGGCCCGTATTAAAGTGGTCCCCAATTTAACAGCACTCAATGATGCACGAAATGCCATAGAAGATGCCAAAATAGCCCTCGATGATCAAAAACGAAATTTTGCGCGACAACAAAACCTCTTTGAAAAAGGGGTGGTGTCCAAAGTAGATTTGGAACGGGCACAACTTACCCTAGATCAGGCCAATCAAACCTTTGCCGCGGCCAACAAACGCTACGACATCGTAAAGACCGGTACCACGCAGGGCTATGGAAATACGGCCAACACGCAGATCAGGGCCACCGTAAGCGGTATGGTACTGGAGGTCCCGGTGGAAGTGGGGAACCAGGTCATAGAAAGCAATAATTTTAACGAGGGAACCACCATAGCCGCCATTGCAGATGTCGATAAAATGATCTTCGAGGGGAAGGTAGACGAGTCTGAAGTGGGCAAGATCAAGGAAGACCTGCCCCTTGAAATCACGGTTGGGGCGATTGAAAACAAGGTTTTCGACGCGGTGCTGGACTATATCGCGCCAAAAGGCAATGCCGAAAATGGTGCCATTCAGTTCGAGATCAAGGGCTCGCTCAAAAAAGGGGACAGTACATTTATCCGTGCCGGTTTGAGCGCCAATGCCTCCATCATCCTGGGTAGGGCCGATAGTGTTTTGGCCATCAAGGAAGCCTTGGTACAGTTCGATGATAAGACCAAAAAACCCTTTGTCGAAATCGAAAAAGGAAACCAGCAATTTGAACGTACTGAAATTGAATTAGGGCTGAGCGACGGCATCTTTGTGGAAATAAAATCGGGCATCACCAAAGACGACAAAATTAAAGTTTGGAATGAAGTGAAGCCCGATGAATTCAATGGTTAACTTTATTTAACATAATTTTTGTACCATTTCTTGTAACAAATGGACACCTTGTGTGTCCTATACCCGGCTTATGGGTGTTGCAATGCCCAATAAATAACCAAAGCAGCATGATTGAAATTAAAAATCTTCACAAATCCTATAAAATGGGAAGCAATTCCCTTCACGTTCTTAAAGGCATCAACTTTTCGGTTGAAGAGGGCGAGTTGGTCGCCATAATGGGCTCTTCGGGTTCCGGTAAATCAACCCTCTTGAATATACTCGGGATGCTCGATGAGGCCGATTCAGGGGAATACACCCTCGATGGCGTGCCCATCAAGAACCTCAATGAAACGAAAGCGGCCAATTATCGAAACAAGTTTTTGGGGTTTGTGTTCCAATCTTTCAACTTGATCAATTATAAAACGGCCATGGAAAATGTGGCCTTGCCATTGTATTATCAGCGTGTCCCCAGAAAGGAACGTGAAAAAAAGGCTTTAATGTATCTTGAACGTGTTGGGCTCAGGGACTGGGCGACGCATTTGCCCAGTGAACTTTCCGGGGGCCAAAAGCAAAGGGTGGCCATTGCCAGGGCGATGGCGGCAGAACCCAAGGTATTGCTCGCCGATGAGCCTACCGGAGCTTTGGATAGCACAACCTCCCTTGAAGTCATGGAACTGATCCAAAAGATCAACGATGATGGCAATACCATTTTGATCGTGACCCATGAGGCGGATATCGCACAGATGTGCAAACGTATTGTGCACTTGAAAGATGGAGTGATCGTAGAAGATAAAAAAGTTAAACAGGTAAGGGCATCGTCATATGTTTAGTAGGGATACCTGGAAGGAAATATTTGAAACCATCGCAAAAAACAAACTGCGTACATTCCTCACAGGTTTTACGGTGGCCTTGGGCATTTTTATTTTCGTAGCCCTCTTTGGCATGGGTAATGGCCTCAATAATACTTTCGCCAAGTTCTTCGGGGAAGATGCCACCAACGTATTCTATTTATTTCCAGGGCAGACCACCCTACCCTATAAAGGCTATAAGGCCAATCGGCGCATCGAGTTCGAAAATGAGGATTTGGCCGATATTGAAAAGAATTTTGCCATGTTCATGGAATATATCACCCCTAGGATCGGTAGGTCTGGATTGGTGAAATATAAAGAAGAATCGAACAACTACAGTAGCCGGGGCGTTGGTCCTGCCCATCAATTCGCTGAGAAGACCATTATGATGCAAGGGCGGTACCTCAACGAAACGGATATAAAGGATAAGGCAAAATATGCGGTCATAGGCCGTTTGGTGGCCAAGGACCTCTTCAAGGGAGAGAATGCCATTGGTGAATTCATCGACATTTCGGGAAGTGTTTTTAAGGTCATCGGAGTGTTCCAGGACGACGGGGGGGACAATGAGGAACGGTTGATCTACATTCCCTATACCACTCGGCAATTGATTGAAAAGAACAACGACAAGATCGATCAGATCATCTTGGCCTTTAAACCCGAAATCGGTTATGCCGGTGCCATGGCCTTTGAAAGGAGCTTGGACAAGTATATTAGGAGTAAAAAGATCATCAGTCCGAAAGATCCCAACGGACTTTTTATTCGAAATATTGCCGATCAATTAAAGCAAAACCAGCAGTTCGCCGGGGTTTTACAATTGATTATTTCGGGAATAGCCTTCGCCGTGATCATTTCCGGGATTATCGGGATCAGTAACATTATGCTGTTCGTGGTCAAGGAGCGGACGAAAGAAATCGGTATCAGGAAAGCATTGGGCGCCACGCCAAGGATTGTCACCAGTACTATCCTGTTGGAGTCGATATTCATCACCACCGTTTTTGGTATTTTGGGCATGCTCCTGGGCATTGGCATGCTGAATTTCATCGGCAATAAGCTAGCGGACGATTATTTTATCACCAACCCTTTTATCGATACGTGGACGGCTATTTTTGCGACGATCCTGCTGATCATTTGTGGCACCATCGCGGGGTATGTGCCAGCGCGCAGAGCGGCCCGAATTAAACCCATTGTGGCCTTAAGAGACGAATAACATGAGACAATTATTTGACAGCAATACCTGGCAAGAGATCTTTCAGTCGATCAAGCGCAACAAAATCCGCACTTTTTTGACCATGATCGGTGTATTCGTGGGTATCTATATCTACATCGGTCTTTCAGGGGCATCGAAGGGCCTTGATAACGGTTTTGAAAAACAGTTCGAATCTGTGGCGATGAACAGTTTATTTACCTGGGCCCAAAGTACCAGCATTCCTTATGGTGGCTATAAAACGGGTAGGCAGTTGCAGTTGAAATTATCGGATGTTCAGACCCTGCAGAATAGGATACCCGAGATACAGTACATCGCGCCACGGAATGCCAGAGGCGTATTTGGAGATACTGCGGCGACCGTGGTACGGGGATTGAAATCAGGCACATACGCGATTTATGGTGATTATCCGGTCTTTACCCGCATCGCCACCAAGAAAATTTACGACGGGGGTCGTTTCATCAATGATGAAGACATCGAGCAATCGAGAAAGGTCTGCGTGATCGGGGAGCGTACCGAAAAGGAGTTGTTTGAAAAGGATGAAAATCCCATCGGGGGATACATCAGATTGGATAATGTCTACTTCCAGATTGTGGGCGTACACAAATTCACGCCGGGCGGAGGTTTTGAGTCCGATGGCGACATCTATATTCCCTTTACCACCTTCAAAAAATTGTACAACACCGGCGACAATGTTTCCTGGCTCACCATCGCTGCTTATGACGATGCCGATGTTATTAAGGTAGAAGAGGATGTAAAGACGATATTGAAGCAGATCCATCGGGTCGATCCCAAAGATGAACGTGCTTTTGGCTCTTTTAACCTAGGGGAAATCTTCAACCGGATCATGGGCTTTGCGAATGGTCTCACCTTTTTGTCGCTTATTGTAGGTATTGCCACTATTTTGGCAGGGGTAATCGGGATCGGTAATATTTTGCTGATATCGGTAAAGGAACGCACCAGGGAATTGGGCGTAAGGCGGGCGCTGGGGGCTACTCCGGCAGAAGTGAGGAACCAGATCATCATCGAATCCTTGTTCCTGACCCTTTTGGCAGGTATCATTGGAATCATCATTGGGGCACTCACCCTGAAATTGATAGATATGGCTACCCAGGGCACCGATTTCCCCTATACCAATCCAACCGTGCCCATTCCATATGTGCTCGGGGCATTGGGATTAATGGTGGTACTGGGAACGCTCATAGGGCTCATACCGGCCCAACGGGCCGTAAGTATCAAGCCCATAGATGCATTAAGGGAAGAATAAACTGAAAACCAATAGATAATCAAATACACTTTAAAATGAACAAAATCGTAAAATATGTGCTCATCGGATTATTAGTGCTCGGAGCACTTTGGGCCGCTGCTTTCTTTATAAAATCGAACAGCAAATCGTCCATTACCTATGAAACACAAAAGCCTTTCATTTCCAATATCGAAAAGAAAACCGTGGCCACGGGCAAGGTGATCCCGGAGGACGAGGTAGAGATCAAACCGCAGATTTCGGGAATTATCGATAAAATCTATTTGGAAGAAGGTACCAAAGTGAAAGCAGGAGACCTCATCGCCAAAATCAAGGTGGTGCCCAATGAGCAAGCCTTGAACCAGGCCAGTGGGAGGGTGCGTACCGCCCAGTTGTCATTGGGCAATGTTAAAATCGAATATGATCGCAACAAGGCACTGTTTGAGAAAGGCGTGATTTCAAGCCAGGATTTCAATACCCTCAAGCTTCAATTTGAACAGGCCGAACAGGAACTGAAGAACGCACAGGCCGATTATCAGATCATTCGCCAGGGATCTGCCGGGGGATCTACCACGGCCAATACAAATATTAGGGCGACCGTTTCCGGTACCATATTGGAAATTCCCGTGAAGGAAGGGGATCAGGTGATCCAGAGCAACAACTTCAACGATGGCACTACCATCGCTTCCATAGCCGATTTGAGCAAAATGATTTTTGAAGGGAAGGTAGATGAAGGCGAGGTCGGAAAATTAAAGGTCGGAATGCCATTGAAAATAAGTCTTGGCGCAGTGGAAGGTACAGAATTGGAGGCCAAATTGAAGTTTATTGCTCCTAAAGGCCTAGAAGAGGCCGGCGCGGTGCAATTCAAGATCGAAGGTGATGTGGAGGTGAAAGATGATATTTTCATCCGTGCGGGCTACAGTGCCAATGCCTCTCTGGTACTGGAGAAAAAAGACAGCATTCTGGTAATCCCGGAAGCCTTGCTGCAATTCGATAAGGATACCGAAAAACCCTATGTTGAAGTCGCTGTCGGTGATGTGGCCCAACAAAAATTTGAACGCAAGGACGTGGAAATAGGGATCTCAGATGGCGTAAACGTTGAAATCATTTCCGGGATTACCGAAGAAGATCAGGTGAAGCAATGGAACAAAACCGAACCGATCAAGAAAGGGGAAGATGACGAGGAAAGCTCGGAGGACAGTGAATCATAGTGCAAAACATCAATCAAGCAATAATCAAAAATAAATCAAATGAAAGTTACACTAACGGCAATACTGCTGGTATTTTCCATAGGGTTGATCTCGGCCCAACAAAAAAAATGGACCCTTGAGGAATGCGTGGTCTATGCGGTGGAAAATAACCTGAGCATTGAACAGTTCGAACTGGATCTGGAAAATGCCACCATCGACCGATCGGACGCCATAGGGAACATGCTACCCGATTTGAACGGCCAATTCAGTATATCTGGAAATACGGGGCTTTCGTTCGACCCTACCACCCAAAACCCGGTGACGACCACCATCCTTGCCTCTTCGGGCAACCTCACCACTTCCATCAATTTGTTCGACGGGCTGCGCAACATCAATCGATTGCACAGGGCCAGGCTCAATGCCATCGCGAATCAGTACCGCTTGGATAACTTAAAGGACGACATACGTTTGAACGTGGCCAATGCCTATCTCTCCATCCTTTCCAACAAAGAATCCCTGAAAGTGGCCAAGGCACAATATGCCGTAACCGAACAGGATTTGAAACGTACCAAGGAATTGGTCGATTCTGGCGTTTTGCCCCAAGGAGATCTCTTGGAAATAGAAGCCACAGCCGCCGGCCAGCAACAACAGATCGTCAACGGTACCAATTTGGTGTTGATCTCGAGGATCAACCTGGCACAATTGCTGCAGATCACCGATTACGAATATTTCGATATCGCCGATGAGTCTTTTGAAGTACCACCGAGTGAAGTTTCGAAAAATTCCCCCAAGGCCATCTTTGAAAAGGCTTTGACTTTCAGAAACGATATAAAATTTTCGGAATCCAATGTGGAATTGGCCAAGAAAGATCTTCAAATTACCAGAGGGGCACTATTTCCAACATTAGGCGCATTTTTCAATTACAATACGCGGTACTCCGATCAGAATTTTGATCCGGTGTCCGGAGCCCTTATCGGTTTTAAAGACCAATTATACCTCAACGATGGTATATCGTATGGTGCACAATTGAATATTCCGATTTTCAATGGCTTCAGCGTCAACAACAACATCAAAAGGTCAAAGATCAGTGTCAAAAAGGCCGAATTGCAACTGTTACAGGATAAATTGGACCTGGAAAATACGGTAAACCAAGCCTATGTCGATGTGAACAATTCAGCCATGGCCTATGAGGCCGCACAAAAAAGCCTGGAAGCCCGTCGTTTGGCATACCAGTATAGCAAGGATCGATACGAACTTGGCGTCTTGAACGCCTTCGATTTTAGCCAGGCTCAAGCCAGGGTCGATAATGCCGAAGCGGAAGTGATCCGTACCAAGTACGACTATATTTTTAGGATAAAACTACTTGAATTCTTCTTCGGGATTCCCATTGAGTTGAATTAGTGAAGCAATAGAGCCAATGGCCCTTATTTTAAACATAGAGACCGCATCTACCAACTGCTCGGTCGCCTTGGCCAAAGATGGCGTATTATTGGCCATTAAGGAAGAGGACACGCCCAATTACTCACATTCAGAGCAATTGCACGTTTTTATTCAAGCCGTGCTTACCGAGGCAAAATTTGATTTAGGGGAACTTCATGCCATTGCGGTTAGCAAGGGTCCGGGATCCTATACCGGACTGCGTATCGGGGTATCGGCAGCGAAGGGACTCTGTTTTTCATTAAACCTTCCGCTGATCGCCATCCCTACCCTCGAAAGTATGGCCCAACAGGTAACAGCGGGTGACTTTATCATTCCATTGCTCGACGCCCGTCGTATGGAGGTCTACTCCGCAGTTTTTGATAAAGACCGGAATAGGGTAAGGGAGACCAGGGCCGAAATCGTGGATGAACATTCCTTCAAAGAATTCCTTCAAAAAGGAAAAGTCTTATTGTTGGGCAGCGGGGCCGAAAAATGTAAGGAAGTGCTCACGGAACCCAATGTGGTCTTCAATACCAAGGCGGTTCCTTCTGCCAGGGAAATGGCATCGCTCTCCTACCAAAAATTCCTCACCAAGGAATTTGAGGACGTCGCCTATTTTGAACCCTTTTATTTAAAAGACTTTTTGATCACCAAGAAACAGGCATGATCATGGAGGCAGTTCCCTTGGAATTTTGTCCTTATCCAAAAATTCGATTACATTTTGCTGGGCATTGTAGCCCACATCACGCAAATCGCCACTTCCAAAACACATGGAGACGATACCCTAAGGGTTACCGATTATCGGACCATCGCCATTAAATGCGTTTCCGGTACAACTGGCAGCAGTTGCGGGTTTATGCCCAAAAGCATGAACAGTGATAAGCCATGCAAGTAGGAATGACTTTTTTATTTGAAGAGGTTCAGGAACAAATAACTCCATTTGAGAACAATGGCTTTATAGGCCCAAACTGCTGCTACCTTGGCTGCTTCCTTTTTTGGCAGGGGGCACGATACTGTTATAATAGTCGAGCAGTTGCACCACATCTTCTTCTTTGCCAAGGTTCAAACCGTATTGGGAAACATATTTTTTGAGTTCGGCGGTATTGCCACCGATGGCCTTCAGTACATTCCTTTTGTTGAGTTTGACCAGTTGAGCGGGGGCATCCCCTTTTTTGAGGTAGTATTCCGAAACGTCCAAATAAGCGGGCGGATCATAGGTATCGTATCCGTTATCGGGTTTTTCGGCCTGCCTGAACTTCTTCTTGGGCTTGAACAAGAGTACGATCTTGCCTACATTGAGCGGATTAAAATAGCCTTCTTTCACGCGATTTCCATCCTTGTAATCGAGCACGGCATAGGTCTTCCCATCAAAGGTGGCCCAGATGTTTTTCCTTCTCAAGAGTTTGCGGGGCTGCTGGTTATTGTCCAATAGTTCCACGGCATCGTTCAGTGCATCATAGCGCATCAAGGCAGCGGTTTGCTGGGAACCATTGATAATGGTTTCCCCTTGTTTGTAAAGCTCGTTCATATAACGGGAACCTTCTATGGGAACCTCCCTGATCACGATTCCCGCCTGGGTATCGGTAGTGATTCCATCGCCATTGCCGTTGGTCTGTCCATATGAAATGGCAGTACAAAACAGCAGTATCATCAACATTTTTTCCATGATTCAGTATTTAGTAATACTTAAAGATAGCAAAAACCGTGCTAAAAATCAAGGAGTTACAAATTTTGGGATTATATTGTGCCTTTAACTTATTTGAGGCCGTGGACCACCCTTTGTGGAAAGGGGATTTCAATGCCGGCCGCATCGAAACGGTGCTTGGTTTCTTCCATGACATAAAAATGGGCGTTCCAAAAATCCTGGTTTTGGGCCCAGAAGCGCAAGGTAAGGTTCACCGAACTATCGGCCAACTCGCCCACATAGACTTCAGGAGCCGGTTCTTTCAGGATGTTGCTTTTTTCTGCACAAATCTGAAGCAGGATTTCCTTCGCCTGTTTGATATTTGATCCATAACCGATTCCAACATCAATTTTATCACGGCGTGTGGTCTCCGTGTTGTAATTGATGATGTTGTTATTGCTCAATTGGCCGTTTGGGAGGATGGCGACCTGATTGCCGAAGGTATTGAGCTTGGTGGTAAAAATCGTGATTTCTTTAACGGTACCCTCAACGCCCTGTGCCGAGATAAAATCCCCGACTTTAAAAGGTTTGAAGATCAAGATCAGTACCCCGCCCGCAAAATTGGCCAAGGAACCTTGCAGCGCCAAACCTATAGCCAGACCTGCGGCACCGACAATGGCGACCAACGAGGAGGATTTGACCCCCAGTTGGGTAATCACCAACACAAACAATAAGGCCTTGAGGGCCAAGCTGATGAAGCTTTGCAAAAAGGATTCCAGTGCAAGGTCATAATCTTTCTTTTGGAAGAACTTATGAACCATCCTGTTGATGAACCGTACGATCCAAAGACCGACCACGAAAATGAGGGTCGCGGTCAATAAATTGGGGAGGATTTCCCAAATTAAAGCAATGCCTTTATCAATATATTCTTGGTAGTTGGAAATTTCTTTCATAGGGTTTTAAGTTTGGCTGTGAAACCTAACAAAATTAATGGCTGGCATCAACATTTATCAATTAAATTCTTGTTAAAATTATGGGTTCAGGCTGGCCTGCAACTGTTCCAAAGCCACCGATACCGCTTCGACGGGTAATTGACAGCTGCCACTTTCACAGATGTAAATCAATGTTCTGCCCTCCACATATCTGTCTTTTAAAAGCGCCAGGGTACCGCCCTTGTAGGTGCCGGTGAAGAGGGTATGGGGTAAATAGTGTTGACGCATTTGACCTGCCTTCTCGGCATATTGAGAACCTACTATGGCCACTTCATGGAACGGAAGGTTTAAAAGCAGCGCCAATTGGAGCCAATTGGCATGGCTTTGTGCATTCGTTGAGAAATTGACCTGTATGTTGACAAGCATCTGCGTGGCCAGTACCCTATAGGGCTCCAATGGAAAATAGTGAGCGAGACGGAACAGGTTTTTGGCCATGATCGAGTTCGAGGCGGGAATCACGTTATCGGCAGTTTCAAGGGTCCTTCGGATCAGGAAGTCATCCTGTTTTTGGGTAAAATAAAACAGCTTGCTCCCGGAATCATGGAAATGCGCCAAGCAATACTCGGTAAGGGATTTGGCCTTGGTGAGCCAATTCTCTTCAAAGGTGACCTCATAAAGGGCCATGTACGCTTCGATGACCGTGGCATAATCTTCGAGATAACCGTTTATACTGCTTTTGCCGTTTTTGTGGTTGTGCAGGAGGCCGCCTGCTGTGGTGGTCATATATTTTTGCAGGAAGTCGGCATTTTTTAAAGCTAGATCGAGGTAGGCTTCATTGCCGAGATAGCGATACGCGTCGACCAGCCCTTTGAGCATCAAGCCGTTCCAGGAAGTGAGTATTTTATCGTCCAATCTGGGCCGTTTCCGTTGGTCGCGATGCTTTTCTAATATTTTTAGGCAAGCATCGACGATTTGCTTTAATTTTTCGGTCTCGATGCCATGTTTTTTTGCGATCTCGGCTTCGGTGGCATCCCTGATCAGGACATATTGATCATGTTCCCAAAGGCCATAATCGTTGATGCTGTAATAGTCTTTGAAAACGTTGAAGTCTTCTCCCAATACTTCCTGTAGCGTTTCGTACTTCCAAACATAAAATGCCCCCTCCTCCAAAATGCCCGCCTCGTTCAGACTATCGGCATCCAAGGCGGAATAAAAACCGTAGGAATCCGACATCAGTTCGGCCTTGACAAAGTCGATCGTACGCGCCACCGTTTCCCGATAAAGATCACTTTTTGAAGCGGCATAGGCCTGCGCATAAAGGCTCAGCAGTTGGGCATTGTCGTACAGCATTTTTTCGAAATGGGGCACATGCCATTTCACATCCACCGAATATCGGGAAAAGCCGCCCCCCACATGGTCGAAAATCCCACCCCATGCCATCCGCCTGAGGGTGGTATGTACATAATCGAGGATTTTGGAATCGTTTTGTACGGTCCCGAAATGCATTAGAAAATTAAGGTTCACCGGCATCATGAATTTGGGGGCACGTTTGTATCCGCCCAAATAATCATCGAAATAATGAGACCAGTCTTTCACGGCCTCGACCAGCTGCCCCATGCCATAAACTTCGGTATCGGTTTGGTGCTCGACCAAATTAATGGCCTTAATGCCCTCCGCCATCTTCTGGGCGTAATCGAATATCTTTTCAGGTTCGTTTTGATACAGCGCTGAAAGATGTACCAAAACGTCGATCCATTTTTCTTTTGGGACATAAGTGGCGCCCCAGAACGGACGGCCATCGGGCAGGGCTACTATATTCAAGGGCCAGCCGCCACTGCCTGTCATCATTTGAAGTGCATCCATATAAATATGATCTACATCGGGCCGTTCTTCCCGATCGATTTTAATGTTGATAAAATGCCTATTCATCGTCTTTGCCACCTCGGAATCTTCGAAACATTCGTGTTCCATGACATGGCACCAATGACAGGCAGCGTAACCAATACTGATGAGCAAGAGCTTATCTTCTTTTTGGGCCCTTGCCAAGACCTCGGGATGCCAACCTTCCCAGTGCACCGGATTGTGCGCATGCTGCAATAGATACGGACTGGTTTCATGGATCAGGGCATTGGTGAACTTAGGCTTCATAATAGTATTTTTTGCAGATGTTGTAGGGTATGCGAACCGCTGCTGGGATGCGAACGATGCTTCTGCGAATGTAAACAAAACAAAAAAGCACCGGTCGGGAGACAGATGCTTTCATTTTATGGGGATACCATTTTATTTTACTTCGAAGGTAATTTTGACGTTCACCCGATAGTGTTCGATTTTGCCGTGGTTAACCACGGCACTTTGTTCGTGCACATAAACCGAACGGATGTTTTTTACCGATTTTGAGGCTTCCGCTACCGCATTCTGTGCGGCGTCTTCCCAACTTTTTTCGGAGCTGGCCAAGATTTCAATTACTTTAAGAACTGACATATGATTTCTATTTTTAGGTTCCCCACAAGATAACAAATAAAATGGTTATTTCACAGGGCGGTCCACTTCGATCAGCCGTTCAGGGCCACTACTTCGTTGACCTTGTCGCCCATCATGTTCTTGAGCATGGTCTCTATGCCGTTTTTCAGGGTATAGGTGGAAGACGGACATCCACTGCAGGCGCCCTGAAGAATGACATTCACCCTTTTGCTTTCAACTTCATACGACTGAAACAATATATTACCTCCATCACTTGCCACGGCCGGTTTCACATATTCTTCAAGGATGTCGATGATTTGTTGGGAGGTATCATCCAAAGTTGCGGGTTGGCCACTGTTGGAGGGTGCGGCTTTGGCCTTTTGCACAATGCTTTGGGTGCTGGCCACTTCCTTGCCTTCTGCGATGAAGTCGCGAATGAATTCCCTGATTTCCAGGGTAACTTCTTCCCATTCGGCCATGTCGTACTTGGTCACCGAAACGTAGTTTTCGTCCATGAAAACCTCCTTGACGAAGGGAAAATGGAACAATGCTTTCGGAAGAGCGGCATCTTTGGCGTCATCTATATTCTTGAATTCCAATGCGGTGGGTACGATTTTTCGGCTCGCTACAAATTTCATCACAGCAGGATTGGGCGTTACTTCGGCATAAACGGTAACGGCGACTTTCTTGACCATTTCCGCTTCCACGACCACGGGCTCCCCGGCATTGAGGTACTCTACCAATTGCTGGGCAACTTCGTCTTTTACATCTTCCCATTCCACGATGCCATAGCGTTCAAGCGCTATAAAATTTCCTGAAATATAAACGGTCTTGATAAATGGGAGGTAAAACAGTTGTTGTGCCAAGGGTGAATCTTTGGCCTCATCAATGTTCTTATACTCATAATTTTGATGCTGGGTAAGAAAGTGGTTGGTCTCAAACTTCAATATCGACGGATTGGTGGTTTCCTTCACCGTGATCACGAACTCCTTCATAACAGTTTATTTTAAGCAAAAATACGATGAATTTCCTATTTGACCACCATATAATAATGTGGTATTTCAACCGTTATACTTTATGTTTAGTCGATGTAATACATTCCCTTGACCTAGATGAGATATCGTTTATTAGTTGTGCTTTCGGTTTTTGCTTTCGGTTTTCAAACCAATGCGCAAGAAGGAATCCCCGTTTATTTTGATTATTTGGCCGATAACTATTATTTGGTTTATCCATCTATGGCAGGAATCGGAGAAGGCGGAAAAATCAGGGCTACCGTTCGCAAACAGTGGTTCGATGTTCAGGATGCGCCCAATTTACAGACCTTGAACGCCCATTTCAGGATCGGTGAAACCAATAGCGGGGTAGGGGCCATCATTTTCAATGATGCCAATGGCTACCATTCCCAAACAGGGGTGAAGCTTACCTATGCCCACCATCTAAAACTGGGGGGAGATGCAAGGTACCTCAATCAGGTTTCCTTCGGGATCAGTCCCACCTTATTGCAGACCAGATTGGATGAGAGTGAATTTTTATCGCCGGGGGGGATAGTGGATCCCGCCATATCCGGCACCAATATCAGCGCCGCCTATTATAATGTAGACATCGGGATGTCCTATAACCTGATGGAATTCTATGCGCATTTTGCCACCCTTAACGTTTTGGCCACTGAAAGGAGCCTTTACCGTGTGGGCAGGTTAGATCCCGCGAACGTGCCGGTGGTTGACAATCTTCGGCGTTATCTGCTTTCGGCAGGATATATATTTGGAAGGAATGAATGGCAGGTAGAGCCCTCGGTACTCTTTCAAATGACCGATTTTACCAAGGAGAAAACCATAGATATCAATGCCAAGGTTTATAAAGATGTCGATTTTGGCCGTATTTGGGGCGGTCTTTCTTATCGAAGAAGCTTTGATGGTGCCCAATTCGTTGACGGCAACTCGTTTGGGGAACAAAGACTGCAGTTGTTCACCCCGATCATTGGGGCCAATATCAATAACTTCATGGTTTCCTATAACTATTCTTATCAGTCTGGCGCCATAAGGCTTTCGAATGGTGGTTTCCACCAGATTACCCTTGGATATGATTTTGGCCAATCCGAACGCAAGTACGATTGTTATTGCCCTGCGGCCCAATGATAAAATGGGCCTACCCCGTTGAAGAAGTGGCCCATTCCATACATCACCCTTTTTTTAAAGAATTCAGACCGGTCTAGTCCCAGCTAAAATCTTTTTTGGCGGCTTGTTTCTTGATCGCTTCGAGCATGGCACTTTCCAGTTCGCCCTTGGTGGCCTCCTTTTGATTTTCTAGGAGGTAGGCATCCCGTTTTGTATTCAGCGATTGTATCTCTGCTTGGATCTTGCCGCGTTCCGACTTCTTTTCGTTGATAAAGGCCTCGATTTCGGGTCTTGACTTATCTTTCAAGCCTTCGGGCAATTGGTCTTTTTCGATTTTGGCCACACTGAAACCCGGCCTTTCAGAGGCGTCGATCAAATCCCATGATTCGTTGGCATATAAGCTCGAACTTTTGCTCACCGCTCTTTTTACGGCTACCGACGCTTCCATTTCCATGGCATTTTCATCCTGTACGCTTTGTTGGTTTTGCTTTGCGGCGCCCAGGGCACCATAGGAAACATAAGTTTTGTTCAATTTGCCGTTGAGCCTGATGATGATGTCGTCGTAGGGGGTGCTGATGTGGACCAACTGGCGGTTATGGTCAATGGCCATATACTCTCCCCCGGTAAGCCTGGCACCGTCCTTCCAGTGGGTATGGATCCCTTCTTCATAGCTGCCACAGAATATGGTATTGACCACTACATCCTTTTCCTTGGCGTTCAATACGGCCCCTTTATAGGAGAGCCTGCCCTGATCGAACGGTTCGTTGCCTGCGATGAAGATCATTTTCAAGTTATCGGGATTCCTGCCCCAATCGAGTTGCTTTAAAGAAGTTTGTATCACCTCCCCGCAGTATTCTTCCCCTCCATTGGTCGACAGCGAAAAAAGCTTCTCAGAGATTTCATCAAGGTCCCTACTGAAACCAAGTACCTGTTGGATGTACCCTTCCCGGGCGGAAAGGTTGTCGTTGCCATATTGATAGAGTGCAATTTCCAACCTTGGCCGGCCCTCATCACCGCATCTGGCATGCGTGAACTGGTTCACGATATCCCAAAGTTGGGCTTTTGCCTGGTTGATCAAACCATCCATACTATTGCTGGTATCCAACAGCAATGCTATTTTGACGGTTTGGTCCGAGGTTTTCGTCGCCTGTCCGGAGGGCGGTGTTGTCATTATATGGGGATTACTGTCGAAGGTTGCCAAATCGGCAGGGGCTGCGGCGGTCATCATCAAGCCCGAGGCGATAATGGCCAAATGTCGGTTTACTTTTTTCATCTTGTTTCTAATTTATGGGTTATTGATTTTGTGGGTTAAAAGCCGTTTTTCCCTTAGATCTATGGCTTTCTTTCACCGATAAAACTAGGTCCAAACTTTTTCATAAAAAACCACCATTGAGGGAACGGGCCTTTTTGAAGGGTGACCGTGCCCTTTGATCGCGTAAAGTGCAAAAAAGCCCCTTTGAAGGCGCCGTCCGTCGATTTTCCATATTTTTTTGTGCCATTTAAAACTGCTAAGTTTACAAGGTGTTAGCTTTATTATGGCAAGGATGAAACATTTAATTTCGCTGCTATTATTGGTCACTTTTACCATGCACTCCCAGGAGGATCGAGAGGAAAAGGACCTTAATTCGATTCGGGCCGATCGGGAGGAAACGATCGGTGCTTCGCAGCACCAAACGCTATTGGATTCCGCCGACTATTTCAAGAAGATCAGCATTGAAAAAAGTATCGACTTCATTACCCAATCCATTGCCGGTCTGGGGAACAGGGCCGACAAAAAACAACTGGCGCGGTCGCTCAGCATGCTTGGGGAGGTGTATCAGTACCATAACCAACTCGATTTGGCCATAGCGAGTTACAAGGATGCATTGGCAGCCAACAAAACGATGGGTACCGCCCTGCTTTTGGGGAAGGCATTCCTATTGAACACCAACTATCAAGATGCGGAAAGCTTACTGAAACCCTTATTGGAACAAAAGACATGGATACCCTACCAACAGGTAGCGGTTCATGAGTTGCTGGGCGATGCTTATTTGGGACAGGGACAAACCGCCGAGGCGGTGGCCTATTATCAGCAGGGGCTGAAGATTGCAGAGTTGAATCGGATTGCGCCAAAATTGGCCGACCTCAATTCCAAAATAGCGGATGCCTTTGCCAAGGAAGGAAAAAGTGTTGAGGCGGAAGGCTTCTACGGCAATTCCCTAAAATTGGCCGCATCCCAACCCCCGCAACGATCTATCCAGGAGAAAGAAAAGGTGGCCGACTTTTACAATAAAAAAAGCAGGTATCCCGAAGAGATCGATTTACGGAAAAAGAGCTTGGATGAACTTCAGAAAATCGGAAAATCTGCAAGTGCAGGCGCTGCAATCGAAACGGAAGCAGATACCATCACGGCGCAACAGATCAATTTTAAGATCGCAAAGGCCTATATCGCACAGGAACGCATGGAGGAAGCCATCCCCTATTTGGAGAGAAGCATCGTGGAGGCCGATGCGGAAGACGATTTGGTGGTGCAAAAAGACGCCACCCGAAAACTTTCGGAGGTATACGCGCTCAAGGGCGATTATACCAATGCGCTGAAAACCTATCAAGCCTATGTGTCGGTCGTGGATACCCTTTATGTGCGAAAGGAACAGGAAATTATGAGGGCGGCACGCTTTAATCGGGAAATCGCTGCCAAGCAGAGCCGTATCGAGGGCCTCGAACAGGAACGGGAATTGTCGCAGAGCAAATATGATCTGGCCCTTGCCGAGCAAAAATTGGCGTTCGAGAGCAACAAGCGTCAGCAATGGATCATTTATTCGCTGATTTTGGGGCTGCTGTTGATGGGGTTGGCGGTTTTCTTTTTTTACCGAAGCAACAGGCAGCAACAGCTCGCGAACAATCTACTGGCGCTCAAATCGTTACGGACACAGATGAATCCGCATTTTATATTCAATGCGCTCAACTCTGTGAACAATTATATCGCCAAAAACGATGAACGCAGCGCCAATCGTTATTTAAGCGATTTCTCGGGCCTTATGCGGGCCGTATTGGAAAATTCGGAGGAAGATTTTATTCCCTTGACCAAAGAATTGGAGTTGTTGCAGCTGTACCTGAAATTGGAACATTCGCGATTTCCGGAAAAATTCGATTACAAAATCCGAATCGATGACCAAGCCCAGGTAGGCGCGTATCAAATCCCGCCCATGTTGTTGCAGCCCTATATCGAAAACGCGATTTGGCACGGTTTGCGATATAGGGAGGATAAAGGGTGGCTTCAAATCGATTTGGAACCGATAGCGGGCGGCAGCCTCAAAATCACTATTTCCGATAACGGGATAGGCAGGACCAAATCGGCCCAATTGAAGACGGAAAACCAAAAAAATCAGAAGTCGAAGGCGATGGGCAACATCGGCAAACGCATCGCGATCTTGAACCAAATGTACAAGGATAAGGTGGAGGTAAGCATTGCTGACCTGGAATCGGATGGCTCCGGCACCAAGATCACCTTGATTTTAAGGCAAGATTGAGGCCCATTATGAAAGCAAGGAAAAATCGAATAGGGGATTTTGAACCCTAAAACAACATGCGTAAAAAACCGTAACGGATGAAACTGAATGCGATCATCGTGGAAGATGAGGTCCAAAGCCGCGAAATATTGCGGAACTATCTGGTAAAGTACTGTGCCGATGTTGCTTTAAAGGGAGAGGCCGCTTCCGTAAAGGAAGGTTTGAAACTCATTGACGAACATCCTTTGGATCTGGTTTTTTTGGATGTTGAGATGCCCTTTGGCAATGCCTTTGATCTGCTGGACCAGTTGCCCGACCGTACTTTTGAGACCATATTCGTGACGGCCTATGGTAAATATGCCATGGACGCCCTAAACAACCATGCGGCCTATTACCTTATGAAACCGATCGCCATCGATGAATTGATCAAGGGCGTGAATTATGTCATCGATATCAAGAAACGTGAAGCGTTGTTGGAAGACAAGATATTACAACCGCAACTCAAATCGGTGCCCGGCAAGATCAGCCTTCCCCTGCAAGACGGATTTCAGGTGCTCGATGTCAAGGACATCCTTTATTGTAAGGCAGATGACAACTACACCGAGGTCTATCTTGAAGATAGGCGCATTGTGGTGAGCAAGACCTTGAAATATTTTGAAGAGGCATTGTCTCCATTTCATTTTGTCCGCGTCCACAAGTCCTATTTGGTGAATATAAATGCCGTGATGCGCTATAAAAAGGGCAAAGGGGGCAGTGTGGTGATTTCCAATGGCAAGGAATTATCGGTTTCCGCTTCCAAAAAACAGGAATTGTTGTCGTATTTTTAGATCCCGTCCCGACAGGGGGCGATAAAACCATTGACACATGATCATCAAAACCATCAACGGAAAGACCCCTCTGATCGGAAACGACTGTTTTATAGCAGAAAACGCTGTCATTGTGGGCGAGGTAAGCATGGGCGACCAATGCAGTGTATGGTTCAATGCCGTTTTAAGGGGCGATGTACACTTCATCAAAATGGGCAATAAGGTGAACGTGCAGGACGGGGCGGTAATCCATTGCACCTATCTGAAGTCACCCACCACCATTGGCAATAATGTCTCCATAGGGCACAATGCCATCGTGCACGGCTGCACCATTAAAGACAATGTGCTGATCGGTATGGGCAGTATCGTGATGGACGATTGTGTGATCGAAAGCCATAGCATCATCGCGGCCGGTGCGGTGGTGACCAAGGGCACGCATGTACCTATCGGGTACGGTCTTTGCCGGAATGCCGGCGAGGAAGATCAAGGATATCAGCCCCGAACTCAGTGCGGGGGAGATTGATCGGATTGCCGATAGCTATGTAAAATATTCGGGCTGGTTCAAATAGGATCGGGAATTTTTTTCTGGCCGGTGGTCGCCAAAAGATATGACAGAACCCTCTTGGAGGGCCACTTGTTCCCAAGCGCCTTACGCACTAAAGATCTCTGGCGCAAAAGCCATGTTCCAAATTTTTTTCCAGTAAATAATCCTTATTTTTGCCGCACCAATAAAAAAAACAAACGATGAAAGCATACATCTTCCCTGGCCAAGGCGCGCAGTTCGTGGGGATGGGACTTGACCTTTATGAGAAACATCCCATCGCCCAGGAAATGTTCGAGAATGCCAATAAAATACTCGGTTTCCGTATCACCGATACCATGTTCGAGGGCACGCCCGAAGCCCTGAAGGAAACCCAGGTGACCCAACCCGCCATCTTTTTGCATTCGGTGATTTTGAGCAAGGTAATGGGCAGTGATTTTAAACCCGATATGGTGGCCGGTCATTCGCTGGGAGAATTTTCGGCACTGGTGGCAAACGGGGTGCTCACATTTGAGGATGCGTTGCAATTGGTTTCGCAACGGGCGATGGCCATGCAAAAGGCCTGTGAAATGCGCCCGGGCACCATGGCGGCCGTTCTGGGACTCGAAGATGGCATCGTGGAGAAAATATGTGAACAAACGTCCGGGATCGTGGTCGCGGCCAATTACAACTGCCCCGGCCAGCTCGTGATCTCGGGGGAAGTGGAGGCTGTGACCCAGGCCTGTGAAAAACTAAAAGAGGCGGGGGCCCGAAGGGCTTTGATGTTGCCCGTGGGCGGTGCGTTTCACTCGCCCTTGATGGAGCCGGCCCGGGAAGAGTTGGCCGCGGCCATCGAAAACACGGTCTTCTCCAAACCCAACTGTGCCATTTACCAAAATGTGACGACCACGGCGGTACTGGATGCGAACAAGATCAAGCAAAACCTGATATCCCAATTGACCGCCCCCGTGCGATGGACCCAGAGCGTGCGACAAATGCACCAGGATGGTGCGACCTTGTTCACCGAAGTGGGCCCCGGTAACGTGTTGCAGGGGTTGGTCAAAAAGATTGTTCCGGAGGCGCAGACCGCTGCCGCAGTGGTCCAAGGGCCGTAACATTGATTTTCACCCGAAAAAACCTGTACTTAAACCCTTTATCCTAAGTTGTGGGCGTTTTTTTTTGTAATATTGAGGCCCATTTATCGGAGTCCCTACCTCTTAGTTTATGGGATTGATTTTGATCCGAAACATTGCTATGGAAATAAAAAGAAACTTTAATGTAGGGGCCATATTTTTTAAGGGTTTGGCCAGTTTTAGAAAGCACTTATTTTTAGGAATCGCCCTTCTATGGTATGTGACGGGTTTTGGCCAAGTACCATCCGGTTACTCGGTCGTGATCGATCAAAATCCCATTAATGTTGCAAACCAGAATGCGGTGAGTTTTACATATACGGGCGCAGAATTTTTATCCACTTATAATTATATATTCAGTAGTTCAGGAGGAGGTGTTAATGTTACGGACACTGGAACTATAATAGCTACTGACGGCCAAATAGAAGATATTGATTTAAGCGGCCTTGCGGATGGAGTAATTACCTTGAGCTTTACCCTTACCAATGGATTTGGTACCGGTTTGCCGGAATTTTCCTTGTCGACTAAGGATGCAACGCCACCAACGATTGCAATAGGTGCCCCAAGCGCAGCACTCACCGATAACGGTCCCATAGATTTTATTGTAACCTATACTGGGGCGAGTGCGGTAAACCTGAGTGGAAAAGTGACCCTGAACTCTACCGGAACTGCCACGGGAACCATAGCGGTATCGGGCGGTGGTACTTCAACCAGGCAGGTGAGGATCAACAACATTACCGGCGACGGCACCCTGAGCATCTCGATCGCTGATGGCAGTGCTACCGATGCGGCGGGCAATACCGCAGAGGCTGCTGGGCCCAGCACCACCTTCACCGTAGACAATACGGGCCCTACTATCGTTATCAGTGGCCCCAGCGCTTCAAGTACCAATACGGGGCCGGTCACCTATACCATAACCTATTCCGGCGCGAGCACGGTGAATTTGTCGGATGGCGATGTAAACTTGATCGACACGGGTTCCGCCGATGGTTCGATCACGGTTTCGGGCACCGGAACCACGACCAGAACGGTCACCATCAGCGGCATTACGGGCAATGGCACCCTTGGCATCTCCCTCGACGATGATACGGCCCGGGACGTTTTGGGAAACCGCTCACTTGCCGCCGGGCCAAGTGCCACATTTATTGTTGATAACACAGCGCCGACCATTTCGATTGGCAGCCCTAGTGTGGGCACTACGAATACGGGCCCAGTGACTTATACAGTAGCCTATACCGGTGCCAGTTCAGTGACCTTGGCAGTCGGTAATATCACCCTGAACACCACGGGTACGGCTACTGGCACGCTTGCCGTAACAGGAAGTGGTAATGCGGCAAGAACCGTAACCATAAGTTCAATAAGTGGTAATGGCACCCTGGGCATTTCCATTGCAGCAGGTACCGCCAGCGATTCCGCTGGCAACCTAGCACCTGCTGCCGGTCCCAGCACTACGTTTACCGTGGTTCCACCTTGTAACGCGGGTACAACGGCCCCGACCATCAATGGCGGCGTGCCCACGGTCTTTTGTGATGTAATTACCCGAAATTTAAGTGCTTATTCAACTAGTATTCCACCGTCTTCGGGAATCACCTTGAACCTGGAGCACGGATTCGAATCCCTTGAATACGGGTAACCATTTGACCCACGTGCACAGGTTAATTCAACCCTCCCCTGGCTGAGTAATCATTATGTATTTTTTTATGATGCGGTCAACACATGTGCCAGTCCTGTTTCCACCATCAGTATCGTGGTGAACACCACCCCAACGGTAACAGGGGTAACCGCCAGTCCTGCTGAATTGTGCGGTTCCGGACCGGTGACCCTATCTGCCACCGGTACCGCCAACCCCACCTTTAATTGGTACACCACCAACGTTGGGGGTACGCCCATTGCTACTGGCGCAAGTATTGTCCGCAATTTGGCGGCCCCTACCACCAGCGGCCCGGCCATCACCTATACTTTTTATGTGGAGGCCACCCTCAACAATTGTCCCTCGGAAAGGGAAGCGGTAAGCGTGGTGGTCGCCTACCAGCCCTCTGCGGGTACGCCCACCAATGCCTCCTCCTGCAGCGTTGCGGCCAATGGCCCTACCACCGTGGACCTCGACGATCGACTTGCCGGGGAGGATGCCGGATCATGGGCGATTACCACCGATCCTTCCGGAAGCCTTACAGTGGGCGCTGGAAATGTGGTGAATTTTGTGGGCCGGCCCGACGGCAATTATGTATTCACCTTTACCACGGCAGGGCGCACAGGCCCCCTGTACCAACGTATCATCGGTGGTGACCATTTCAGTGAACGATTGCGATGTGGATACCGATGGGGACGGACTTTTCGATGGCCCGGAGGCCACCCTCGGCACCGATCCCAACAACAGGGATTCCGATGAAGACGGCATAGAAGACGGGGTGGAGGTAGGTCCGGATTTTCTCAATCCTTTGGACGAAGACAGCGACGGTATCATCGATGCCCTGGATTCCAATATCCTGGACCAGGACATGGACGGGGTGGTCGATCAGTTGGATCCGGCCAATAACAATCCCTGTATCCCCGACAATACCAACGGCCTCTGCGACACCGATGGTGACGGCATCACCGATGGGGAAGAGATCGCCAATGGCAGCGACCCCCTCGATGCCTGCAGTCCGAACCTTACTCCCGATTGCGCCCCCGATCCCATCGATCTGGAAATCACCAAGGAGGTCGACAATGAAAATGCGGCGCCTGGCACCGAAGTGGTGTTCAGGGTCACGGTCAACAACTTGTCCGACAGTAGAGTGTTGGGCATTTTGATAGGGGATCTATTGGAAAGCGGTTTCGAATTTGTTTCCGCGACCGCCTCCCTCGGCAATTATGATGCGGTACCACCGGCGAATGGGACATCTTTGAATTGGGCCCCTTGCAGTCCGCTACTTTGGATATTAGGGCGAACGTAATCGAGGGCGGGGTGTATTCCAACACGGCCGAACTGCTCGATTCTTTCCCGGATGACTTTAATGCCGACAACGATTCGGATACAGTCACATTGAGCATCGATCTGCCGGAGGGCATCGATCTTTTGGTGAGCAGAAAACCGCTAATAATAGAATCTGAGCGCAAGACCCTTGGTGGGCGATGAAGTGGTTTTTACCATCAAAGTGACCAATCAGTCCGTTGCCGATAATGTCTCCCAGATCCAGATCAGGGAAGTGATTGCCGATGACAGCGGCTTTGAATACCTGTCGCATACCGCCGATCTCGGCACCTATGACCGGGATACCGGCATTTGGCTCATCCCCGACCTTTTGAAAGACCAAGTGGCCCAACTGAAGATTACCGTTCGGGTACCAATGCAAGGTACTTTTGAGAATACGGCAAGCCTGGTGCGATCTTCCCCGGCCGATGGCAATCCTGAAAACAACGAAGCCACCGTACAGGTGATTGTAAGTGCCCCGACCCCGGCGGAAGATGGTTTCATATTTAACCAATTTTCACCGAACAATGATGGCACCAATGACTTTTTAAAGATCAAATCGATTGGTTTATTTCCAAACAATTCCATCGAAATCTACAACCGCTATGGGCAACTGGTCTTCGAGAACAGGAACATGACCGATGACCAAGTTTGGGACGGATTTTATAAAAAAGAGGAAGCGCCGGAGGGCACATATTTTTATGTCCTTAATCTAGGGGATGGCACCGAAGTGCAAAAAGGCTGGATCCAACTGATAAGATGATAAAACGAATGGCCCATAGAAAGGATACTTCCCTCCATATAAAATTTGTTGCTTTCGGCATCCTGGTTTTGGGGACGCTATTTTTGGCCCAAGGCCAAAAGGAACCACAGTATACCCAATATATGTACAACATCGGGAGTTTTAACCCTGCCTATGTGGGCAGTACCGAAAATCCTGAGATCACCAGCATGTACAGGGCACAATGGCTGGGTATCCCGGGAGCGCCAAAGACCATTCGATTGGGGGCCAACCTCCCCTTCTCCAATGAAAAAAACGGGATGGGCTTCAATGTGATCAGCGATCAGCTGGGGCCGGTGACACAAACCTATATCGATCTGGCCTATAGTTATCAATTCAACGTATCGGAGAACACCAAACTGTCTTTTGGGATGGATGTGGGCGGTTCTTTGTTGAACGTGGATTTTTCCAAAGGTACTTTTGAGAACCCGGGAGAACCTATTTTGGGACAGGAGAACATCAATAATTTTTATTTTACCATAGGAGCCGGGATGTTCCTCTACCAGCAGAACTGGTACTTGGGCGTTTCGATCCCCAATTTTCTCACCGACGGCATCTACAACGAAGAAGTGGCGACGGTGATCGACGATAAAATACAGTTCAACCTGATCGGGGGTTACGTATTCGACCTTTCCGAAAGCCTTAAATTCAAACCTGCCTTTTTGGTGAACTACCTGAGCGGGGCTCCCGTGAACCTCAACCTCTCCGCCAATTTCTTGATCAACGATAAATTCACCATTGGGGCTTCCTACAGGTTGGAAAGCGCGGTAAGCGCCATGGCCGGGTTTCAGATTTCCAATCCGGTCTTTTTTGGGGTATCCTATGATTATGACACCAATCAGTTGGGCCAATACAACAATGGCACCCCCGAGTTCGTGCTCAAATTTTACCTCGGTAGAACGGGCCAGTCCAAGAGCAGGGATAAATCGAACAAAGCCAAAGGCAAACCCAAACAGATCGATACCCCAAGATTTTTCTAAATTAGCATTATGATGCGCAACCGAATTTCCGTCTTGATTTTTTTATTGGCCTCCATTATATGTTATGGGCAGGACATCACGTCGAACGGGGATAAATTCTTCTATGGTTATGCGTACGGGGAAGCGATCAAGGCCTATCAAAAACAACTGCAGGAAGGCAAGATGATGACCAATGATCAGTTCCTGAATTTGGCGGATGCCTATTTCAAGACCGGGGATTATAAAAACGCCGCAAAATTTTACCTCGATATCCATAAGAACGATACGATCATGTCTAACAACCGCTTCAACAATATGTTGCAAAGTTTGGCCAAGACCTCTGAACTGGATCGGGTGAAGGCATTTTTGCAATCGAAGAGCGCATCCCTTTCACAGGAACTTTTGGAGAATGCCAACTTCAATTACGAGTTGTTGGAAAGCAATAGGGCCGATGAAGCCGGCTTTACGGTCTTCAACATGAACGGCAATAGTGCGCAGGCCGATTTTTCTCCGGCCTTCTACAAAGACAGGTTGTTGTTCAGCAGCAGCAGATCGGAGAAATCGAAAAAAATATATGCACCTTCCGGGGAACCCTACTTCGATATTTATATCGCAAGTGTTTCCGCGGATGGGCGCTTGCTCAACCCTACACCCTTTGATCGTATTCCCTACTCGGAGTACCATAAGGCCAATCCCTATTACAGCGAATCGTTGAATCGATTGTTCTATGTACTGTCCAATACCGAGGGCGATGAACTGGCGTTCGACGACAATGGGAAAAACGCCCTTTCCCTGGGCATTGTCAATGAGGATGGTAAATTCAACTTCATTCTGAAGGATCTGGGCACGTCGTTTTATTATCCATTTTTTGAGGAATCGACCGATCGACTGTATTTTGCCGCCAATTTTCCGGATGGTTATGGGGGCACGGACCTTTATTATGTGAACACCGCGAATTCCCAAATCATGTCCGAACCGATCAATTTGGGGCCGCGCATCAATACCCCAGGCAATGAGATCGCCCCCTTTATCTTCGAGGGCAGTCTTTACTTCTCCTCCGACATTTTTTATGGTTTGGGCGGGATGGACCTCTATAAAACAAATTTTCAATCGAACGGCGGCTTCAGCATCCCCGTGAATTTGGGCAAGGGTATCAACTCAACGGCCGATGACTTCGGTTTTATCATCAAACAAAGCGGTGACGGGGGTTATTCAGGATATTTTTCATCCAATAGGAGTGGGGGTAAAGGGGGTGACGATATTTATGGCTTCAAAGCGGCGGGCCTACCTGGCCTAAAAACGCTTTTATTGCGGGGCGTGGTGGCCAAACCCAACGGAACGCCCATTGTCGGGGCTTCGGTAAGCCTTTTCGAAATCGACAAAACCCTGATAGAGGAGGTCTTTACCAACGAAACAGGCGCCTATCAGGTTGAAATCCCTTGGCGTGATGCCGTTTCCCTTGACATATTTAAATCGGGATATTCTGCCTTTTCAAAATCATATGATAGTCAAGCATTGGAGGCACTGCAAAATACCGCCTTGAATGTTGATATGATCGCCATCGCCGATGCTGTGGAGGAGCGGGAAAATATGCAGGTGCTAAAACTGGGCAAAATCACTTACGACAAGGGTAAGAGCGACATCTTGCAAACGTCGGCGATCGAGTTGGACAAAGTGGTCGAGGTAGTGAAAAAATTTCCCAAGATACGCTTGCGGATCATTTCACATACCGACAGTCGGGGCAGCGACGCGGCCAACAAACAGCTTTCCCAAAGGCGGGCAGATGCGATAAGGTCGTATTTGCTCAATAAGGGAGTTGCTTCCGCAAACCTGGAAGGGACCATTGGAATGGGGGAAGAACAGATTTTGAACAGTTGTACCAACGGGGTATATTGTCTCGATTTTCTTCACGACCAGAACATTAGGACCCTCATCGAAGTGCTCAATATCAGCGATCTAGACCAGTAATTTACCAGGATTGAAAATTGGATCGTTGAAGCGGTTCAACAAAAAATGATATCCCCGCCCTACCTTAAAAGACCACCATCCAAAAGTATAGCAAAGAAAAGCAGGATAAAAAAATGATGCCTGCATAGGTGAGTAACTGCAACCATCTTTTGGGCCTCAACGTTTCGGGCAGGTCCGAGCTCATCACATTTTTCAAGTTCATATATCCTATGATCGGCGCTACGACAAAGGAAACGAAAGTGGCCAGGGCCACCAATTGTCCCATATTGGCCGAAAATGTGGCAATCACCACAAAATTGAACACTGCAAGCACAATGATTGCAAGGGCAAAATAGCCCTTTTTGCCCCTGATCTTTGACTTGGGCGCTAAGAGGCCAATGATGTCGAGGCCCACACGGGCCACCGCATCATGGGCGGTCATACAGGTGCTGAACATGGTGGCAAAGGCGGAAATCGCTATAAAAATATAGGCCCATGGACCGATGTGCGTGGTGAACAGGCTGACCACCTGATCGGCGAAGGTCACGGCGTTCCCGCTGAGTTCGGTATTGGTGCCATAAAGCGTCATGGTGCCGATGGTCAGGAAGAATATGGCGAGCAAGGCGGTCATAAAATATCCAAAATTGAATTCCTGGAGCGATTCCCTTAAACTGGGTTTCCCAGCCTTGTTCTTCCATTTCTCAATGCTCCACAGACTCACCCAACTCGAGGCCTCCACCGTAGTGGGCATCCACCCCATGAGACTGATCAGGAAAAGGATTCCCATCTCGTTGAAAATGGGTGTGGGCCGAAAGTCTTGCACGGACTCCACAGGTCCTTTGAATACCACCAGTCCGGTTGTGACGATCAGGGCGATGAACAAAATCGACACCACGATCTTCAGGGAATGCTCCAGAAAATTGTAACGGCCGATGATCAGCAAGCCACTGATCAATATAAACAAGGCCAAGGCAATATGGGCGATCGATATTCCGGAGATTTTGAAGAGGTTGATGAACAGGCCTGCCGTGACGGTATACAAAGCCGCCAATATGGTAAAGGTGGTGATCAGGGTAATGGCGGCATAAAACCACAAATAGCCTTTTCCCCGGTTCAGATAGCCTTCAATGAGCGTTTTTCCGGTGACGTGGGTATAACGTACCCCAAATTCAAAAAAGGGATACTTGAAAACATTGGCCAGGATGATCGGTATGGCCATGATCCAGCCATATTGGGCTCCGGCCTTTGTCGACAGTACCAAATGGGAAGTGCCTATGGCCATGCTGGCAAATAAAAGCCCCGGTCCGAGGCTTTTGATGAAGGCTTTGAATTTTGACATTTTGGGAGGTTGGTAGTTCTAAATTAATTCTTTTTTTGGTAGTTGCGACGGCGGATTTCCAAGTTTAAATATCAGAATGGTCATGCCGACCGATACGGCCTTTCCAATATACGTCCGATAGGAATTATATGCGGGTACCATGTCATTGGATGCTTGGTTCCCAAGCTATTTAATCTCGATGGTGTCACCAAAAAATTTGGGTTGCGTATTGAAAACCAGGTCTAAGAATACTTTGACTCGTGCAAAATATTCCCGCAATTTCACTTTCAATCCGGGCTGACCGGAAACATCGGTAGCATTGAAGCCGATGGCATGCAGGCCTTTCTTTTCCGCAAGGTAAATGGCCCGCTCATTGTGGAATTTTTGGGAAATCACCGTCACGTGCTCCAAGCCAAACACCTCTTTGGCGCGAACCATGGAATCAAGGGTCCTAAATCCGGCGTAGTCCAGAAAGATCCTGTTTTCCGGGATGCCCCCCTCTACGAGGTCCTTTTTTATGGTCGTCGGTTCATTGTAGTAAATGGTGCCATTATCGCCGCTTACCAGAACAAAGTCGATCTTACCGGCTTTGAAAAGGGCTATGGTAGCGTCGATGCGATAGGTATAGTAGGGGTTCGGTTGTCCGTTTGTACGTCTTTTGGAAGTGCCCAGTACCAGACCCACCCTATTTTTCGGAACGCTTTCGATAGTGGAAAATGTCTTTCCTTCGGCCGAACGGTTGATGGTGTAGTTACATACGATAAGGGTCAATAAGCCAATTAGGGGGAGCAACCCCAATAATTTGAAGTACCTTCTTTTCATGCAGCTTGCAAACTTGGGTTAAAGGTAAGGAAATAATGGGGCGCGGCTCAGCTGCCCCAAACAAACTTCGGATAGCTCGATTTAGTTTGTTTGATCTAAATAATATTTTAATAAACATTTAACAATGGTTGCATGTGCAACCAATTCAATTTTACTTAGTTTTGGCCTTCAAAATGGAAAATAGCCCTATTGATTTTGAAAATTCGATAGGCCCTTGGATCGGTAAGACCACAAAAATAGTGGACCATCATATGCAAGAGGCCATGGCTCGCCATGGATTGGACCTGAGCAAGGAACAAATGATCGTTTTGAAAAAATTGATGGACGAGGATGGCCTGAACCAAAATGAACTGGCGGCATTGACCTATAGGGACAAATCATCCTTGGCAAGGCTGTTGTCCAAAATGGAACAGAAAAAATATATCATCAGGAAACAGTGCAGGGAGGATCGAAGGATCAATAAGGTATACCTGACCGAAATAGGGGAGAAGGTATTTCAACAAACCAGGCCAGTGGTACGTGAATTGATACTCATGATGGAACAAAATATCTCTTTGGAAGAAAAAGCCGTAATGATCGACATCCTAAAAAGGGTGCAGGCTAATTTTGTGGGGCATCTTGAATTGGTCGAGGAAATAACCCCATGGAAGGGATTGTAGATTGCATCAAAGGTTCATTTTAGCAAATATTTAACATGTCCCGATTAAACAATTTTTCAATATGGAAGTCAAACCAAAATCGGGCCGGTCTATGCTGCCATAGCAATAATCTAGAAATCAACTTGTTTTTAACATCCAACTTATGAGAAAAATTACACTAGCGCTGCTTGGTATCGTACTGATTGTTGCAGCCATCTTCATGGCGCGGTACATCGTCAACAGCAAGACGGCCTACAAGCCCAAGGCCGAGAAGGTGGTGAAGACCGTGTTTACCCAGGTGGTGCAGAATGGAACCGTACCCATCGTGGTAAGTGCCAATGGCAACCTAATGGCCAAAAGCCGGGTAGAGCTCTATGCAGAGGTCCAAGGGGTTTTTAGGGGCGGAAATAAACTGTTCAAAGTGGGGCAGGCTTACAACGCCGGAGAGACCATTATCAGAATAGATGCTTCAGAATATTCGGCCAGCGTACAATCGGCCAAAAGCAACCTCTACAATCTGCTGACCTCCATTATGCCCGATCTGAGACTCGATTATCCCGATATTTTCCCCAAATGGGAGACCTATCTCAACGGTTTTGACATGGACGCCACGACGCCCGCTTTGCCCGAGATGACCACCGAAAAGGAAAAATTCTTTATCAGCGGCAGGGGAATCCTTACCTCTTACTATAACGTGAAGAACCTCGAACAGCGGCTGGCGAAGTATCGCATTAGTGCCCCATTTAAGGGGGTATTGACCGAGGCATTGGTCACTGAGGGCACCTTGATCAGGTCGGGGCAAAAGTTAGGGGAATTCATCAACACCGATGTTTATGAATTGGAGGTGGCGATAGGGAAAACCTATAGCGACTTGCTCGAGATAGGGGAAGGGGTAGCCCTTACCAATCTTGACGGGACCCATACCTACAAGGGCATGGTAGCGCGTATCAACGGCAGTGTCGATCAGGCTACCCAGACCATCAAGGCTTATATCGAGGTAAAAGACGAGAGGCTCAGGGAAGGCATGTACCTGGAAGCGCGCCTCGATGCCAGGGAAGAACCCGATGCCATCGAAATCGATCGCAGCCTGCTTTTGGAAAATGATAAAATTTTTGTGGTAAGGGATACGATCCTCGATTTGATCGATGTGAAACCGGTATATTTTACCAACAAGACCGTAGTGCTCAAAGCGGTGCCCAACGGCACCGTGATCATGGCCAAGCCCTTGATCGGGGCCTATACCGGCATGGCGGTCAAAGTTTTTCAGGACAGTATGGCTAAAAACAACGGATAATGCGAAACCTTATAGCTTATTTCATTAAGTACCACGTAGCGGTAAACGTCTTTATCCTGGCCTTGACCATTTTTGGTATCGTAGGGGCGTACAGTTTAAAGTCGTCCTTCTTTCCGCTTTCCGACTCAAAAAACATTTTTATCAATGTCACTTATCCCGGCGCCTCGCCGCAGGAAGTGGAAGAAGGGATTGTCCTAAAAATTGAGGACAACCTCAAGGGATTAGAGGGCGTCGACCGGATAACCTCAACTTCTCGCGAGAATAGCGGAAGCATCAACGTGGAGATCGAGAAGGGTAGGGATATCGACTTCATGCTTTTGCAGGTCAAAAATGCCGTCGATAGGGTGCCCACCTTTCCTGCCGGGATGGAACCTTTGATCGTTTCCAAATTGGAGGCCGTGCGGCCCACGATCAGTTTTGCGATCAGCGGGGAGAACATTCCTTTGGCGACTTTGAAACAAATTGGCAGGCAAATCGAGAACGATATCCGGGCCATCGAAGGCATCTCACAAATCGAGATTACGGGCTTCCCTTTGGAAGAAATCGAAATCGCCGTCGATGAGAGCAAATTGTTGGCCTACAATATTTCTTTTACCGAAGTGGCCCAGGCCGTGGGCAATGCCAATATTTTGGTCACCGGTGGCAACATCAAGACCGATGCCGAAGAGTACCTGATCCGTGCCAACAACCGATCATATTATGGCGATGAATTTTCCAATATTATCGTGAAGGCCGATGTCTCGGGCCAAACGGTAAGGCTAAAAGATGTGGCACAAATTCGCGACAGGTTTGCCGAATCGCCAAACGCCTCCTATTTTAACGGAAATCTATCGGTTAGTACCACCATCACCAGTACCAATACCGAAGACCTGATCGGTTCCGCGGAAAAGGTGAAGGAATATATTGCCGATTTCAATCAAAAATACGACAACGTGCAGTTGAGCGTGGTCAGCGATCAATCGACCACTTTGATCCAGCGCACCGAACTGTTGACCGAGAATGCCATTATGGGTATCCTGTTGGTCTTGATCTTCCTCTCCTTGTTCCTGAATACCAGATTGGCCTTTTGGGTGGCTTTTGGCCTTCCGATCTCCTTTTTGGGGATGTTCATCTTTGCGGGTTTCTTCGATGTTACCATCAATGTGCTCTCCCTCTTTGGTATGATCATCGTCATCGGTATTTTGGTGGATGATGGGATTGTGATCGCGGAAAATATTTACCAGCATTACGAAAAGGGGAAGAGCCCTATTCAAGCGGCCATCGATGGCACCATGGAAGTGATCCCACCGATCGTTTCTGCCATCATTACCACAATGTTGGCATTCTCCATATTCCTTTTTCTGGATGGCCGAATCGGGGAGTTTTTTAGCGAGGTATCGGTCATCGTGATGCTCACCCTGGCGGTATCCCTGGTGGAAGCCTTGTTGATCCTTCCAGCGCATTTGGCCCATTCCAAGGCATTGCAACCCTTGGATACCAAGCCCAAGAAGGGCATCGCAAAGGCCTTTGCCAAACTTAGGGCAGTCAATCAATTCGGGGACCGAATGATGGCCTGGATGCGCGACCGGCTGTATTCGCCTACGCTCCGATTTGCGATGCAACACAAAATATTGACCTTAGCCTTTTTTGCCTCAGCCTTGATCATCACCTTTGGAACCATTGGTGGCGGCATTATCCGCACCGCGTTCTTTCCAAGGGTGGCCAGCGACCGGGTACAGGTAGAATTGCTGATGCCCAATGGCACTAACGAAAAGGTCACCGATTCGATCATCAGCTTGATCGAAGAGAAATCCTTTATTGTCAATGAGGAACTCACCGAGCAATATTTGAAAGGAACCGACAAGATGCTTTTTGAGAACGTCATTAAAAATGTAGGACCGGGTTCTTCCGCGGCGACCCTGACCATAAACCTGCTTCCAGGAGAGGAACGGCCCGATGCCATCGTTGCTGAATTGATTACAAATCGGCTGCGGGAACTTGTTGGCCCGGTCATTGGCGCAGAAAGTGTTATTTACGGTTCTGGCGGCAATTTCGGCGGAGACCCCGTTTCCGTATCACTGTTGGGTAATAACATTCAGGAGCTGAAGGCGGCAAAAACGGAGCTAAAAACCGCCATGCTCAATAATTCTGCCCTGAAGGATGTTGCCGATAACGATCCCGCAGGAATTAAGGAAATACGATTACAGCTGAAAGACAATGCTTATTTGTTGGGACTGGATCTGCGTAGCATCATGGATCAGGTCAGGGCTGGTTTCTTCGGGGCACAGGCCCAGCGTTTTCAACGAGGGCAGGATGAAATCAGGGTCTGGGTAAGGTACGATCGCGAAAACAGATCATCCATCACCGATCTTGACGAAATGCGCATCTTGACCCCCAGTGGCAGCAGGGTGCCCTTAAAGGAGATTGCCACGTACACGATCGAAAGGGGCGATGTGGCGGTCAACCGTTTGGACGGTCGGCGCGAAATTCAGGTGACCGCCGATCTTAAGGATGAAAAAACCACCAGTGGCACCGACGTGATGTTGGAAATTCAAAACGATATCATGCCCGAAATCCAATCGAAGTACCCCACAGTGAGCGCTTCTTACGAGGGTCAAAACCGGGAAGCCGGTAAATTGTTGCGTTCTTTGAAGTCTGTCGGCTTGACGGTATTATTACTGATCTATATCACCATTGCGTTCACTTTTAGAAGTTTTAGCCAGCCACTGATGCTACTGTTACTGGTGCCGTTCAGTATTACCGCGGTGGCCTGGGGTCATTGGTTGCACGATTTCCCCATCAATATCCTTTCCATGTTGGGCGTAATCGCCCTCATTGGGATCATGGTGAACGATGGCCTGGTGCTCATCGGGAAGTTCAACAATAACCTCAGGGAAGGCATGCCCTTCGACGATGCCCTAATCGATGCGGGACGATCCCGTTTCAGGGCCATATTCTTGACTTCGATCACTACCATAGCCGGACTTGCCCCATTGATGTTGGAAACCAGCCGACAGGCGCAGTTCTTGATACCTATGGCCATTTCCATAGCCTATGGAATCGGCTTTGCGACGGTCTTGACCTTGATCATGTTGCCGATTTTCCTCTCATTCGGCAATAAGTTCAAAGTGGGTACCAAATGGCTCAGGACCGGTAACGCCGTGACCAAGGAAGAGGTAGAGCGTGCAATTATCGAGCAGAAAGAGGAACTTCATATGAGCGTTGGCCTGAACCACCACATCAACGGTTCGCCCAAAACCCATATAGACCACGAAGTTTCCGATAAGGCAGTTTCCACTAAAAAAACGCCCCAAGAGACCGAATAAAAAGAATCCCGAAAACACATGAGAAATCTTTTACCAGTTTCCCTATTATTTATAATGGGAATTTTCCCGCTTTTGGCCCAAGAAAAAATGTTGAGCAAACAGGAGGCCATCGTTCTGGCCCTCGACAACAATTTTGGGATCAAGGTGGCCCAAAACCAGGTCGAAATAGCGGACAACAACCAAAGTCTCTTAAATTCCGGTTATCTGCCCAGCCTCACCGGAACGGCCGGGGCAACCTATAACAACAATAGCAGTACCACGGCGTTTCCGGGCCAGGTCGATGAAAATGGGATTCCCAGGGCCGACATTTCGATCGACAATGCGGAAAGCCAGCGTTACAATTCGGGCCTGAACCTGAACTATACGCTATTCGATGGCATGGGCCGCTTTTATAACTACAAACGCCTCAAGGAGCAATACCAGCTCAGTGAATTGCAGGCACGGGAGACCATAGAGAACACCATTTTACAGCTGTTCAGTGTATATTTCGAAATCGCCAGGCTCACCGAGAACGTAGCGGTGCTGCAACAGGCCCTTGAAATCTCCAAAGACCGTATCACCAGGGCAGAATATGCCTTTGAATTCGGGCAGAACACCAAATTGGATATCCTGAACGCGCAGGTCGACGTGACCAACGACAGCATCAACCTCTTGAGCGCAAGGCAGCAATTGCAGAATACCAAACGCGATCTCAATGTGGTACTGAGCCAAAACCTGAACGAAAGCTATCAGGTTGATACCCTGGTTCAATTTATCCCACAGATACAACTGGAGGATTATCTGACCCAGTCTCGGAAAAACAATGTGGCCCTGCTGCAGACCGAAAAGAACCTGGCCATCAATGCCTACGACATCAAGGTGAACAAATCGGGCTATCTGCCCAATATCGGACTCGTCGGAAGCTATGGCTGGAACCGGAACCAAAGTGCCCCTTCCGCCTTCTTGTCGGGAGCGGTTTTCCCCGGTATCAACACCAATACGGCAAGTGTCAATCTTGGGGCGAGCCTCACCTGGAACCTTTTTGATGGTGGCGGGACCATGGTACGTGTTAAAAACTCGAAGATCGCCTATGCAAATCAGGAATTGCTCTTGAAACAAGTGGCCTTGGAAGTGGATCGCGACATTGCCAATGCGCTCGCGATATACAACAACCTGTTGACGATCTATGATATCCAGGAACAGAACGTGATCACCAACGAGAACAACTTTGACCGATCTAAGGAGCAGTTTCAATTGGGCAGGATCACTTCCATCGAATTCCGACAGGCGCAGATCAATCTCCTTAATGCCCAGACCAACAAGAACCTGGCCAAATACGACGCAAAATTGGCCGAACTGCAACTGTTGCAGTTGACCGGGCAATTGTTGAACGTTGATTTTTAAAAGACTTATCTGTACTGTAGAAAATGTACGAACACTTCTTTCAATGCCCCTATTGCTGGGAAGAAATCTCCATGCTTCTGGATCCTTCGGTGCCCAAACAGACCTATGTGGAGGATTGTGAAGTATGTTGCAACCCCATTGAGGTGACCCCCGAATTCGAGGATGATGAACTGCAGGGCTTTGAGGCCAGGGATATAGAGCAATAGCTACAATATTTTAAGGATATGAATTGTTCTGATATCCGACAGCTGAGAACCTAGGCCAGGCATAAAAAAAACCAGCGAAAATCGCTGGTTCTATTGTTTGATTGCCAAAGTGACATCGAATGTCTTATTTATGCCCTTTCCTCATGTAATCGATCTAGATCTTTACCGAACTGCAAATCCGCATGAAGGCATTGGTATAATTCCTATTTTGCTGTAAAATCGGCATCATTGATTCCTTCCCCTATGGGTTCTTTCCCGGTTCTTAGGTAGCCCATTTTCGATTTTTCGGAATAACTGAAATAAATGGGTTTTTCGTTTCTCAAAATGTCTATGACGTTGGCGTACATCGAAATGGGATAGCGCAGGTATACCAAATTGGACGTAAGGTCATAATGGTTTTCCGGCACGCTCTTATTGTCGGGATAGAAGCTCATCTGTAACACAAAATCATCATTATGATAACATTTTACCAGTGCACGTGGGAAAGTAAGATTGTTTTTGGTGCCTCCTGATTGAAAGTGGACCCAATATTGGTTTATTTCGCTATCGATGAATTTCATTGTATCTCGGTTTAAATTGGTTAATAAGACAACAAGTTAAAGATTTTCCACAAGATATTAATAGATTTGGAAAAAGAGGACAACTTTTTTTTGATTTGGAAGTGGAATTTTTTGCCACAACGATCTTTTCTTGTCCAATTTGCGAACCGATCCGTGTCAAACCAATAGCCAAGGTTATCGTTTGTGATCAACAACAATCTTTAAGAACACGGTCGTGTACCATTACGAACGTCATCCATAGAACCACAAGGATGGTAAGCAGATTGATAACCGTGGCTCCGGTGTGCAGATTTCTTTGAAAATCATTGGACCTGCCCCCGATTTGTTTAGCGTAAAACTGCGAAGCAATTGGAATCAGAGCCACTAAAAACTACACGATAATGCCCGGATAAAGACTGGTGATCGGAATACCAAGGATACCGAGCATTGCTACCATTAGGGTGACGGCCATTGCTATGGAGGCAATAACGCTGAATGATTTCGTTGCCATTTCAACCAGCATTTAACTACTTCCCTAAGCCATTCATTTTTCGTTATAAGTCCCACCATGCTGTTTGCAAGCTTTTAAAATGTGATGGCGCGATCAAATTGCTTCGGCGATCAAGCTTCTGAGCCGTTCCTTTTTTTTGATGAATTCTTTGATGAGCTCAACTTCCCGGATTTTTCGGTGTATTCGATATTTGAGCCTGGAAATTAAAAGCGGATTGGAGCGAAAATCCGCATAATTCAAAGTCTTAAATCTTTCTGATCCAAGTGTATAATTTTTTATCTCTTCCCGATCAATAATAGGGTCAAGAAAAACATCATACCATAGACCAAAATCCAAAAGTATATCTTGCCAAGCCTTGGATTTATCTAAAAGTCTTTGTTGGTCATATTTGAAGTGGGATACAATCTCTTTTCGTAGGGTTTCATCAGATATTAAATCGATTCCCCGATTTTCAAGAAGTTCAAAAGCGGACGAGTTCAAACTGACGATATTGTCTGTAATTGGAAAAATCAAAAGACTGTCAATTGCTTCTGACTGCTCCTCATTGGTCTTTAATTCTTGGATGAGTTTCTCAATTTGACTCCAATAATAGGTCTGGGTTTCGACTTGATTTTGGAGTGTCAGAATATCGGTGTCCAATGATTCCTGTATTTCGGTCAAGGTTGATTTCTCAAGCGTTCTGCGCGCTTTGTCGTTGCTCTATTGGCCGACTTGGAGGGCTAACAGAATACCGATCATGACCAACGCGATTTCCCCGATCGCATACATGAGATACTTGCTGAATTTGTTTTCGGTGAGCAATTGTTGGCGAATGCGTCTAAAGAACTGAATCATGGTTTCTGGGTTCAATTTGAATAGATCCGCAAGCGTGTGTCCGCCTCTGGCTGAGCGATCCCGACCAAAGGTCTGCCGGACCATTGATCGCGCCAAGCGTGATGTAGTTTCGATAATTTCATAGGTTATGGGTTGGTCATAGTTTCTATTCCAAAGCTTCAGCGTAGGGATAATGAAGGCTAACGGCCTCGGTTATGCGTAGTGCCGCATATTAAGGCACTGTGCCGCTGGTTTTGTTGTTTTTTAGTTGCTTTCATGTTGGCCCTTTATCCGGTATTACGTATTGCCATTGCTATCGGTTGGTTGTTTTTTGTTCGTCATTCACATATTCCAAAATGTCACCTGGCTTGCAGTCCATTGCTTTACAGATTGCGTCCAAGGTGCTAAAACGAATCGCTTGCGCCTTTCCTGTCTTTAAGATGGATAGGTTGGATAATGTCAAACCAACTCTTTCAGAAAGTTCATTCAGGGAAATATTTCGCTTCGCCATCATCACTTCCAAGTTCACAATAATTGGCATAGCTTAAATGGTTAGGTCATTTTCAGATTTCATATCTACGGCATTTTGCAATATTTTTTCTAGCACTGCCACTGCAGTTGCAATGGCGATAGTAATAATCGTTACTATGAGGCACATGGCAAGAAAACCGGCAGGATCGTCTTCTTTGTTATGAAATAGCAGAATAAAAAGTCCTGCCATCACAATTAAAATGCCCAATACGATTGCACAATATCTTATACTTCTTAAAGTTTTTATCGAGTTTGGTGAAAAAATTTCATTTTGTCGGACAGCTCCCATTAATTTGAATGCTTTATACAACGCTACAAAAAAAGCGATTGAGGATGCATATCCATACAAGATGAATGGGTCAAAGTAAATGCTGAACAGGTCTAAGTGCTCGGCTCTTCCCTCGGTCAGTGGAAACCGAACCATGATGGAAAGTGCCACTATACCGATAAGCACGATGACTGCCTGAAGAAATTGTATTGAAATTCGTTTCAAAATGATTTTTAAGTATCGAAAGGGCAATGATTGATTATCGTTGTTCAAAATAATATTCACAACGCTCCCAATTGTTGTCTTTGAAAATTAACGATTAATTTTTGTTTTGAAGTCTAAATGTGAAGTGGGTTCAAAATAATTCGAGCTTGTGCGATTGCTCTATTGGCCGACCTAAGGGCCTCAGAAGCCGATCACGACCAACGCCGATTGCCCGTCGGCGTACATAGATACTTGCTGAATTTGTTTTCGGTGAGCAATTGTTGTCGAATGCGTCTAAAGAATTTAATCATAGTATCTGGGTTCAATTTAATTGATCCGCAAGCGCGTGTCCGCCTTCGGCGGAGCGATCCCAACCAAAGGTCTGCCGGACCATTGATCGCGCCAAGCGTGATGTAGTTTCGATAATATCATAGGTTTTAATGAAACACAAAGGTTATTACAAAAGCAAAAGCGGCTTTAAAGCACATCGCTTTCAAACCGCTACCAATTTAGTAAAATGTAACATACTTTCGTTAAGTACTTCACCCACTATTGCTTTTATACAATGTTGTGTGCCGTTTTTATTTTATCGGCTACGCAACAGCATTATTTTTTATAACATTGGCAATCTTCTCATTTTTATCAAACGCGAAGAGCAGGAACAAGAATTGTATAGGTTGTTATGGCTACTATAAGACCTATAGGAAGTATTGATGCTCCAATGGTAACCCAGGTAGAAGCCGATCTGTTTTTGATTGCGACTTTTAAAATATCCTCTGGGTTTAAAGGCGTCTTGATAATTTCACCGGATTTTTTATTTACACCATAATATACGCCTTGATCATAAATGACATATTTGTACTTGTGAGTTTCCATGTCGGTGGCCGTAATTTTGGTTTTGATAAGTTCCTTCGAAGCTTGCTCTAGAGTTGACGGGGTTTTATGATAAATTACACAACCTTGAAAAAGGACGAGGGCTGCAAGGAAGAAGGTCGGGGATTTCAGCCGTTTAATAGACATTTTCGGATTCGTCGTGTACTCATGGTCAAATACGATTTTAGAAGTTAATTGTTTTGTAGCATCGGAAAAATTTCCGTTCAAATCATAGGTCCTGATTTTGACAAAATAGGTAATGCCCGATGTTATGTTTACTGTCATAAAGATTTCATTCGTGGAGGGCACCAGCTCCGCAGGAGGGTCAGACGTCAAAAAAGATTTGGTAATGATCGATGTCATTATCCAGGTCAAATGTGTCATAGATAAGAGTGCCCGTCCCATCCCCATTGTCGAAAAAATCGATATCAGCAGGAAAAGGTGCATGGTTGGGCTCAGATAGGCCTTCCGAATAAAAATTAAATTCATCGCTGATTACAGAATTTCCATTCGCATCACTTATGGTCACCGTCCAACTGTAAAGCGTTCCGGGTTCTAATTCCAATTGAGCAAAGGACTCCGATCTTGTAATTGAATTGGAGACCCCTGTAGTCAATTCTTTATATTCCAAGAGATAGGAACTGATACCAGGCACATCCTCCCAATCAAATTGCACAAGTATTTTTTCCGAGTTGCCCTTTGTGCCAAAACACTGCGTATTGTTTGCGGGAGATACCAGATTTGTCTTGGTCAAGGTATTCTTTGTTGGGGGAGGAGGACCATCCGGACGAGAACAAGCCCATAATAATATGCTTAGAATGATGAGTATTGGAATTCGTAGTAATCGCATGGTTATGTCTTTATTATATTAAATAGTCATTTGTTTTGTGGCCTTGGAAATCTTTTCAATGTCGTTTCTCATAGTGCCTATTTTTTAATGATCTTGAATTCAATGGTCTCTTTATTGGTAATTGCCTTAACAAGGTACAGGCCATTGGGGAGCTCTTTGAACGATATCTTTAAAGAGCCATTTATTAAGTCCGTCAACACTTGTTTTACTAATTGCCCACCTACGGAAAAAACCAATATTTCTGCATTGCCTTGCGCTTCGAATCCATCGAAGTTCAAAACTTCTGCGACCGGGTTGGGATAGATAGTAATATTGCCAATAATAATGGTATCTGTATATATTCCTTGACAATCAGATTCTCCGGTAATAGTTACTTTATTTTGCCCTTTTTCGAGAGGGACAATTAAGGTTTGTTTGTCTTTCGAAGCGAATTGGTAATTAAACGTAATTTCATTCACCAGAATCTCATAGGATTTGCTTCCCGACACCTCAAATCTTGCCGTTAGGGTGGATGCATCAAAACCTTTTGAATCTATTGATAAGCGTTCATATGTGCTGATATTGATCCCAAAACACTGTTCAAAATCTGGCAATGCGCCTATTCGTGCGCAGATTTGATACAACCCATCGGCCAAATCATTAATGATAAGGGAATTATCAAAATCAGCTGTTCCAACTGCTGTCCCATCCAGGAACATATCGAATGTGAAGTCTTCATTCTCAATGATAATCTCTATACTTCCGTTATTCTGGCCTGCACATGTTTCATTCAAAACGATAACCAGAATATCTTCTTGATCAAAGAAAATATCAGTTGGGCATCCATTGTCTTCCGCCGGTCCGGGTTCTAAACGACATAGGTCATCACTGTCCAGGACCCCATCGTTATCATCATCGGTATCAGCATTATCACCTATTCCATCATTGTCGTTGTCCTCAGATTCTGAAGGATCTTCCGGGAAGGCATCCATACCATTGTCCACCCCATCTCCATCTATATCCGAATCACAAATATCGCCCTGTCCGTCATTGTCCAAGTCTGCTTGGTCGGCATTGGCTTCCAATGGGCAATTATCATCCTCATCGGCAATCCCGTCATTGTCCAGGTCAAAGAAAGTATCGCATTCAGTTTTTACGACATCGGCATTATCAAAGATCCAGATGCCATTGGTGATGTTATTTTGTGCTGTGGTGAGATCTCCGGGGTTCACCAGGACACAGCTAAGGTTGGGATGCCCGGAAGCATCGAGTTCAAAGCTTGCGGTATCAAAGCTTGTATTTGAATTTCTCACATCAATTTGGTTTAGAGTGCCGTTGCCACCGGTTTCGGAAATAAAGAAATTGCCGGCCCCTGCGCTTAGTAAGGCTGTGAAATCTAATCTTGTGATGCCTGTACCAAAGCATTGGAAGGTGTCCAAAAGCGGTGTCCTGGTCAGGTCTATGGAAGTCAGGCTACTGTTATCGCTGATATCCAAGCTGTTCAGGGCGGGCATTGTACCAATAAAGCTGACCGATGTTAAAACATTGTCATTGGCCCCTTGCCCATAAATGGAAATTCTTCTCAGCACGGTATTGGCACTGGAGGCCGTAACGGAAGTAATGCCGTTCTCTTCGGCATTGAATATTTCCAGAGAAGGCAGTAAGGTCAAATTGATTGCACCGGACAATTGTGCATTGGTAATTCTTAGTTCGCCTAAATTGGTAAAGTCCTCTAGACCACCAAGGCTTGTAATGGGCGTATTGTTATAGCCTCCATCGAGATCGATCGCATAGACCTCGGAAGCTTTTTCAGCACAGACCTCCCCACCGGCAGTTAGCCCAGTAACAGGGCTGCCGTTAACATCGAGTATTCTGGAGGCATTACCGGGATCCAAGAAAAATGCCTTAAGGTTTTGATCCGAAAGAGAAACTGGGGTACAAACCACTGCACAAGAACTGGTACTTTGCAACTGTGAAAATGTCGGATTGTAGGCATTTCCATTAACAATCCAATCAGAGGAAGAACCAGGATTATTAGATGCCCAAGTTTGAAGCACACAGAAGTTTGCCAGGATGAGGTTGTTAAAAATTTCTATATCAGCAATACTTTCTAAATTTTCAAATCCAGATAGGTTTGTTAGTTGAGTATCGGATAATACGGTAGTAGGTATTTGTTTCAGCGTGGTTAGGGGTGCTATTGAACTAATTGGTGTTCCTCCATTGAATGAGGTATCGTCCTGAATTGATAACTGAAAGCCTACAATACTTTCATAACTTAGACCCCCAAAAAAATTCACATGTTCTTGATTGTTTAAGGTTGGGTCGTAATTCAAGATTTTGGGATTATAGAAATTTAATGTTCTTAGGCTACCATTGCTAGCATTAATGGGGTTACCATAGAAATAAAGCCTATCATTGAATACCTTGCCAAAAAGTGGGCTAATGTCTTGGGTCAAAGAAGGAATGATGGGTCTTACATTTGGCAATACTGTGGAGAAAGTTGATTCTCTAAGTTCAAATAGCTTTTCATCACCTGATTCTATTGCGTTAAAAATCAAGGCATTGTTGTAAACACCTAGGAATTCTTGAGCATCCAAACTACCAAGATCAACACCAAAAAAAGTATTTCCTCCAGCAGTAGAGAATAAGACTATGGTATCTTCAATATTATTATTTGCGTCGCTAAATAATAATGCAAGTTGATTGTTATAAATCATAGCCCCTTTATTTGATCGATTTGTTCCCTCAAAACTTCGAATGGATAGACCAACAGTTGGGATGAAATCAAATTGTTCATTGGAATTCAAGCGGTAGAACTTTACGGCATTATTTACGCCATCTTTTGAAATTATATAAAGTTGGTTTTCAAAACTAGCAACTGATGGCCCTACACTAGCTACCCAGTCTATATTACCTACTGTAGAAAGTATGTTGGCACTATTATTAGTGTCTAAACCATAAAGTTGAAAAAAGTCTTCGAAAGAGGAAGGTACATCTCCTGTTTTTACAAAAAAGTATAGTTTATTGTTGGCCTTTTGGAAGCGTAATGGAGCAAAATCTACCCCTGGAACTATTGTGTTAACCGTTAAAACACCTTCACCTGGAGAATAACTTAAGAGTCCTACTTCGGCAATACTTGCATTTGCCCTACCTGGAAAATAAAGTCTGTCATTATAAACTATCATTTCGCTGAAGAATATTTCATCAATGATAGCAGAACCATCAACAATCTGTGGAACACCATTATTAAATCGATATAAAAAATAATCGCCCGGTCTGGTTGTTTGATTGGCCATTGCAAAATAAAGGTCGTTCTCAAATACGGTCAATGCTATGATGTCGTATTGATCCGTAAAGACACCGCCGGACGATGGGTCATAGACCAAGGTAATGTCATTAAACTGATCCAATGAAAGTATAAAGTCGGTATTGTTTGAAGTTCCTAAATCAGCAATGAAATACATTTCACCATCAAACTCAACAAATTCTGGACTTGTAGCTTGTCCAAACTCATAGGTGTTGCCATTATTATCGACATATTCACTTATCTGCCCCCACCCTGAAACGGTAAAGCAAACTGTTAATACGATTAGTAGTACTTTTTTCATAACCGAGTTGCTTTTATTTGATTATCTAAAATTTTTACGATTTGATAAGGGCTTTCGAAATTTTCCATTAATGCAAGCCCAAATACATACATTAGATAGGCTTATGTTATTAGAATAAATACTGATACTCTAGGTTTTGTCTACTTCCTAGATGAAACTTGATGAAATCTCAATGAATTAACAAGTTGAATTAATTTTTAATCGTCTTGATTTCACTTATGTATTTTGATGACAGTTCGCTTACGTATATTTTATTGGAAAAGCTGATTTGAAAAGATGTGACATCATTTACCTGACCTTCGGCAGTAAGTGAACCGGCAAATGAGTTAACATTTCCGTTTATTTCTAACTGTACCAAATAATTGCTCTGACTTGATCCATTAGGATCAAAAAGATTTACCTGTACTAAATATGTGCCTTGTGGTGCGTTCTCTTCCCAATAAATATTTTCTGGACCACCGCCATCGACATCATCTACATCAAGAATACCACCAGAAGCAGAACCTGGATTGGAATAATCAATCCTGTTTCCACTTGGTTCTGTTACCCACAGATCTACATCGGCCACAGAGTTCCATGTGAGAGTTACTTTGACTTGACCAAAGCCAGTATTCAAAGCACCTAGGGCTGCACTTATATTATCCTCATTCTCTTGATTTACGGAATCTAAAACATCTTTAAATTCTTTAATTACAGATAAAAAGAATTCACTACATGCCGCAAAATTTGGAGTTGGTGGCGCACACTGGACAATGTTGATGCCAGCTGAAAGAAGTTGAGAACCGTTAAAAATATCTTGATCAGCTTCCACAGCACCTCTATCTATCAAGAGTGATCCGAATCCAATTGCAAACCCACCACAAGTAGTGAGTAGTGGAAATGCAGTACCCGCAGATGCCAATGTAGCTATAATCGATGTAGTACAAAATATGCCACCGAGAGTTACACTTAGTAGCTCGCTGGCAAATATAAATCCATCCACCAAATCTTCTTCTGACTTTGCATTCTTTCCATTGAACACTTTGGATGATGTAGATTTGAAAATTGGATCATTTTCATCTAATTCTATGTTTCTGAAATATTGGAAATCACCTTCTTTCAAATATGCGATATCAAGTTTTCTATAATCTTCCTTAAACTGAAACAAGTAAACTTCGTTCTCAGAGGTCGTTATTTGAGTGGGTAATTGAGTGACTTCGTCGAATTTAAGAAGCATAAATTCATCATTGGATTTTACAAAAGTACCGTCAAATAAGCCATCCAAATCTTCGTCAACAACAGTGGCTATAATACCATCCGTATTAACAAATGTAAATGGAGTTGTAGTGTTTTCGAAGTAGGTAAGAGCCCAACCATCAAAAAGTTCAGTTTGATTTTCAACTTGCTCCGTCGCCGAAGAGTCATCATCCTTAATGGTTACTACTGTGTCTTCGTTTTCACATGAGCCACTCAGAGTTATGACTATTACAAAAAAGAATAATTTTAATAGCTTGGTTGTGGTAATATTTTTTAGGGACATTTTCTTTTTTTTATACATGATTCACTGTTTTTATTGTTAAATTTTAAATAGCAGGGTTGTCAGGGCTAAAAGCGCACACCTAAATTAAAACCAGCCCTAACCCCACCCCAGTTGCCTTTATTAGCCATTTCTACTCCCTCACTGGAAATTTCGATTGTAGTCTCACTGAGGGGTATGTTGATATCTTCCAATTCGGTTTTTAATAATTGTTGTTCATTAACAGACAAAGGTCTACTAGGTATGCCTGACAATTCACCGCTATGTGTGCCAAAATTTGGCCCCATTATCCACCAGTCCAGTACAATTCTTTGACCAAAATTCATCTGCGTACCCAATAAAACCCCAAAAGTATTTGCAGAAATATCACCCGCGGTAACCAACATTTCAAAGGTGCCATCATCCCGCTCAAATTCTAGAATTTCTGCGTTCTCTATATTGTATTTTGAGTGCTTGTAAAATGGAGCGAGATAAATTCCTTTTCCAAATCCTTTGCCTAAATAAAAACGAACTTCAGGTATATAGCTAATATAGCCTACGGACATAGCATTGAGCATATTGACCAATTCTTCATCTTCTTCATCTATTCGTTTCAATATTTGATCTCTGAATGGAATACTACTGCCCTCTGGAATATTGGCGTATGTAAAACTTATCGATATTACCCTGGTAAGCACCCTTTCGGCTTGAAATTGATAGTTGCCAAAAGCGATGCTCGTTAAATTAAATTTAAGGAGGTTCCTTCTGTTCTGATAAAGGGGCGTTTCAGGGTTTTGTGTACCAATCGACGTATCGTTTTCCAATTGCTGTGCGTGGGTCTGGAATGCACTCTGTAAAAAGATAATGGCTACGAGTAACTTTAGATTTCTCATTTTGGTTGCTTATTCGGTTTTTTAGACCAAAGCAAAGTCATCCAATACGCTTAAGGGGGAGTGCGATTTTTCAGGTAAGTTCAATTACTTGTGATGTATGTTACAAGCAATGGCAACATGCTTTATGATACCAGCAATTTCTTAAAGCGATCGCTAGAAGAAATGATTAAAGATTCAGGCTATTCGAATATATTTCAATCATAGGAGGTGTGAAATACCCAAAATCACGTATTTCCAAATCAGTAATGGGTCGTTTATCGATGAATTTGAGCGGTATGTCCAAATTTATGGAGATATGGTTTGGATAGAAACGTTGGAGAATGAAGTTTTCTTTTTGAATTCTCTCATAGAGGATCTTGCAAAAACTGGAAATGAGAAGTTACAAAATCATTTATTGGATAGGGGTTTTGGGCTACCGGTAAACTGGTCCTTTTAATAAAAGTGGTATTTGTTACAGTACTCGATAATTTCCGCGGTCGTTTCAAAATCGAGTTTTTTCAGGATATTCTTTCTGTGTACCTCCACTGTCCTGGGACTGATGCTCAGCTTGTCCGCAATTTGTTTGGTGGAGTTGCTGGTGGCCAATAACCCTACCACATCGGTCTCCCTGTTGGACAGTGCATCGTGGAAGAATTCTTTTGAATAATTTTTTTTGAAGATGGTCTCATATTCGTTCTGCTTATTCAACAATTTGCAACTCCCGATGATCGGGATCGGTTTTTCCTCCCCAACGATGGTATTGTGCGAATACCCGATGATGGGTCTTCCGTTAGGGTCGAAAAAGATGGGTGTCTGTTGTACGTGCATATTCTTGTAAACCCCCGTGCTGTTTCGGATGCGATACTTCCAGGTGTAGATCACTTCCTTGCGCTGCTCCAAACTGAGCGATTCCATGGTAAAAACCATTAGTTCCTCAAATAACTTGAGCAGTAAGGGCAGATCTTCCGGATGATAAAAAGGGAGGTAGTAATTCAGGCCTTCCTTCATCATCCGTTCCCTGTCAAGCCCCAGGGTCTTTTCAAAATTTTTGCTGATAAATTCATAGCCGCCGTTTGAGGTATTGGTGATGAGGATAAAGGATTCGAGTGGGGGAAGATAATTGTTCAGTTCTTCCAAACGCTCAATGTACTTCTTTACATATTTGCCGTCATAATTATTGTTCGAATCAAATATTTGGCTGTAAGTGCTGTAGAGTTCATACATAAATTATGGCTTTTAATTCTAAAAAAACAACGCATTGATCTGAAACGACCTAAAATCCTGAACCGCTTCTTCCAAAAAGGAGTTTGAGCTTTCCGGATTCTTTGATCTGCAAAGTTTGTTTTTATTATCTGGTTGGTCTTAAAATGAAATAACCTTATCTACTAAGAAACTTAGTAAAATGGAAACCAAGAAATAGGTAAGAAATAATAAGATTAAAGGGGAATGGTTCAATATACTTAAAAAAATGTTAAAGTACCTTATAAATGGCTCTAGCAGCCCATATTTTTTGATAAGATCACAAGCCAATGTCAAGTTATGATCAAATGGCCAATTGTGGAGTGCCCCATTGGTATTTATCTTTAAAGCGGAGCATGGGAAAGTGCCCTTTTCTTTGCCTCGTTTGTTTTGGGCAAGCAAAAGAAATGAGGGGAAAGCACACATGGCGGGAAATACGTCCTTCGGCCGTGAGTCCCGCCCGAACGTTTTGGACATACAAAAGCAGGCATTGCATGGATTTTTAGAAATTAATTTATTTGGGTATCACTTTGGCGGGAATTGCCTTGCGGCGAGTCCCGCCCGAACGTTTTGAAGATAAAAACCAAGCCAAATGGTTTTTGTTTCTGTCTGCTCAATATTTCAGAAAAACAAATTTTTGGAATTTCAAATCAATGTAAGTGAAACCGATACTAATTTTTAAATTCCTAAATCCCTTAATTATGGGACCCATTCATTGAACTTTAAAACTAAATTTATTTTGCATTATGTAACTGGATATGACAGATACAATAACTGTAAAGAATCTGGATGGCGTTGGGTAAAAAAGAAAGATATCTACAAGTAGTTTCATTGATAAATAACTAATTAGCAAGGCCACTATCCCAGTAGTTAAATATCTTATGAATTGTGTGCCCATTGGTAATGTTGATTCGGAAAACACGATATATCTGTTTAGTAAAAATCCAACACAAAAAGTGATAGGAAATACAATAAACAAAGAGGCAATATGTGGACTTAATACTACAATGGATAAATCAAGATTATGCTTACTTAAAAGGAAATGAAAACAAAGAAAATATAAAGTAATATCTAACACTAAATTGCTGCTTCCGCAAACCGCATATCGATATGTTTTAAGCGGGATAAAATGTTTAAAAATAAAATAGAACGAGTCAATTACATTGAGAAGAAAATATTTCATTTTGTATTAAGCATAATCTAATTTGCCATGTATTGCAACAATTGGATATAGCTGTTAGCTAGATATCCTTAATATGAGCTAAGATAATAAATCCTTTATGTTCTTGCATGATTAGTTCGCTACATGGGCATATATCTCGGTTGTTTTGGCGGAACCATGCTCCAATAGAATTTGAACGTCCAAATTTCACTTCCGTACTCGAATAGATGGGTTTCAAAACTTCTTGTTGATATATGGGGCCTGGCTCCGTTAAGAATCGCTGAAGCCTTGGAAGCGATTTAGGAGCTGGGCCCCGGTTTTAATTCAGCGCATTAAAATTGCCTCTCGAGAAAGTGCCCTTTTCTTTTGGTTCGTTTATTCATGTAAGATCTTTTTTACTGTATGGAATTCATGAATGCTGCGCATTTCTTTTTGGCAAGCAAAAGATATGAGAGGAAAGCACATATGGCGAGAATTACGTCCTTCGGCCGTGAGTCCCGCCCGAACTTTTTGAGAGCGTAACTGGGTTAAGCCGGGAGTTATTTCCTTTGGGCGCGTGACACCCCTGTGCAACAGAGTTGAAAAAGGAAAGCCGTGTATTTAGACTTGGGTCACCATTGGTCATATGAAGGTTTTTCTGAAATAACAATGCCGCCAGCGGAAGTGCGTTTCGCAAGGCGAAAAAGAGCATATAGCGGTACGCGGCATTTGTGGTTTTGGCCGTTGCCAAAAATTTCCTTAAAACCTTCTTGATTTTTTGCTTCGTTTTATTCATGTGAATTCTAATTCGTTTTAAGGAATTCATGAATATTTCGTATTTGCATCAAGGCAAAATGAAGGGGAATATATATGGCGGGAATTTCCTTTCGGCGAGTCCCGCCCGAACGTTTTGAAGTGGAAAATCCATTATTCCATGATTTTCATTCGGCATAGTTTGGATATGAGTATTCAAGTGGCGGGAATTACGTCCTTCGGCCGTGAGTCCCGCCCGAACGTTTTGAAGATAAAAACCAAGCCTAAAGGCTTTGTTTTTTGTTTGCTCCCCCATTTACCAAAACAAGTTTTAGGCATGGCTCGCAAACAAAAAACCAGTGCATTTGCACTGGTTTTTATCTATCCGTACTCGAGGCGGGACTTGAACCCGCACGGCCTAATGGCCATTGGATTTTAAGTCCAACGTGTCTACCAGTTCCACCACTCGAGCCAACCGGGCTGCCGACAGCTATCGGCATGAACAAAAAAACGCCGACAAGCAGCGTTTTTGAGCGAAAAACGGGATTCGAACCCGCGACCTCCACCTTGGCAAGGTGGCGCTCTACCAACTGAGCTATTTTCGCATTAAAGAACTAGGCATCATCCATTGATGCGGATGCAAATTTAATACAATTTGGTAAAAGGCAAAGAAAATTATTGACAAATGCGGTAAAAGCGTTTTGCGCCCGCAAGTGCCCCATATCAGGAAGTGGCTTTCTTGTTTTTGGTGAGCATCCGCTTGATTTCATTGAGCTTCATCAGCGCTTCCACCGGGGTGAGGGTGTTGATGTCGAGGTGGGTGATCTCCTCCTTGATCTGTTCCAACAAGGGATCGTCGAGGTTGAAAAAACTGAGCTGTACCTCATTGCCCACCGATTGCAGCTTGTCGGTAAGTTCTTCACTGGAATGCGATTTTTCCAATTTTTTGAGGATCTTGTTGGCCTTGTGGATCACCTGCTGCGGCATGCCCGCCATTTTGGCCACATGGATCCCAAAACTGTGCTCGCTACCACCGGGCATGAGCTTCCTGAGAAAAAGCACGTCGTGCTTGAGTTCCTTGACCGATACGTTATAGTTCTTGATGCGGTCGAAAGTGGCGCTCATTTCATTGAGCTCGTGATAATGGGTGGCAAAGAGCGTCTTTGCCCGTGCCGGATGCTCGTGCAGGTATTCCGAGATGGCCCAGGCGATCGAAATGCCGTCGTAGGTACTGGTGCCACGGCCAATTTCATCCAACAGCACCAAACTGCGTTCGGAGAGGTTGTTGAGAATGGAGGCCGTTTCGTTCATTTCGACCATAAAGGTCGATTCGCCCATGGAGATGTTGTCGCTGGCCCCCACACGGGTGAAGATCTTGTCGACATAACCGATCTGCGCCGATTCGGCGGGAATGAAACTGCCCATCTGCGCCAAGAGCACGATCAGGGCCGTTTGCCGTAAAATGGCCGACTTGCCGCTCATATTGGGCCCCGTGATCATGATGATTTGCTGGGCTTCCCGGTTCAGGAGCAGGTCGTTGGCGATATAGGGCTCGCCCAAGGGCAATTGTTTCTCGATCACGGGATGCCTGACCGTTCTTGATGACGATTTCGGTGGAATCGTTCATTTGGGGCGCCACATAACGGTTTTCCTTCGCCAAGTTGGGCAAACCCGCAAAGGCAATCGAGCTGCGCGATCTGTTGGGCGTTCTGTCTGCACCTCCAGTATATGTTCCTGCATCCAGACCACCAACTGGGAAAACAATTGTTGCTCCAGGCTCAGGATGCGTTCCTCCGCGCCCAAGATTTTTTCTTCGTACTCTTTCAGTTCCTCGGTGATGTAGCGTTCGGCGTTCACCAGGGTCTGTTTCCGTACCCATTCCGGGGGCACCTTGTCTTTATGGGTGTTCCTTACTTCAATGTAGTAGCCGAACACGTTGTTCGAAGCGATTTTCAAGGATGAGATACCGGTGCGGTGCATCTCCCGATCCAACATTTTATCCAAATAATCCTTCCCTGAAAACGAAAGGCCACGAAGTTCGTCGAGCTCCCGGGAATAGCCTTCCGCTATGGTCTTGCCCTTGCCCAATTGTACCGGGGCCTCCTCGTCGAGCATTTCCTTTATTTTGCCCCTCAGCGCATCACAGGAATGCAGTTGCACCGCGATCGACAGCAGGGCCGCATCGGTACTTTTTTCGGTCAAGCGCCTTGATGGGCACGATGGCTTCCAGTGAATTCTTCAGTTGTACCACCTCTTTGGGGTTGATCTTGCCCGTGGCCACTTTCGAGATCAGGCGTTCAAGATCTCCGATGGGCTTGATCCAATGTTGCAATTTTTGAAGTTGCTCTTCCTTTTGAAACAGATGGGCCACGACTTGGTGACGTCTTCTTATGGTTTCCAGATTTTTTAAAGGGAGGGCCAACCAACGCCTTAACAGCCGGCCGCCCATGGGCGAGATGGTCTTGTCGATCACGCTGAGCAGGGTGACCGCATTTTGGTTGTTCGATTGGTACAGTTCCAGATTTCGGATGGTGAAGCGATCCATCCAGATATATTCCTCCTCGGCGATGCGCCTTAAGGCATTGATATGGCTCAATTGGTTGTGCTGGGTCTCCGAGAGATAGTGCAGGACCACTCCCGATGCCACGATGCCCAACCGAAGATGATCCACCCCAAAGCCCTTCAAGGTCTTGGTTTTGAAATGCCGGGTCAGGGTCTCCAGCGCATAATCGTCTTGGTACACCCAGTCTTCCATGAAAAAGGTATGGAACTGCCGCCCAAAGGCTTCCAGGAAATCGGTCTTGTGCCGCTTGGAAATCAAAATTTCGTTCGGGGCGAAGTTCTGGAGCAATTTGTCGATTTGTTCCTGCGATCCCTCTGCGGTCAAAAACTCGCCGGTGGAAATATCGACCATTGAAATGCCCAAGTTTTGGTTGCCAAAATGGATGGCGCACAGAAAATTGTTCGATTTGGCCTGCAGCAGGTCATCGTTCAGGGCCACGCCCGGGGTAACCAATTCGGTAACGCCGCGCTTTACGATGGTCTTGGTGAGCTTGGGATCCTCCAATTGGTCACAGATGGCGACGCGCAGCCCCGCCTTTACCAATTTGGGCAGATAGGTGTTCAGGGAATGGTGCGGAAATCCCGCCAATTCGGTGCGGTCCCCGCCGTTGTTGCGATGGGTGAGGATAATGCCCAATATCTTGGAGGCCTTGACCGCATCTTCCCCGAAGGTCTCATAAAAGTCACCCACGCGAAAAAGCAGCAAGGCATCAGGATACTTGGTCTTGATGGTATTGTATTGCTGCATCAAAGGTGTTACCCTCTTGTTTTTTTCCGCTTTTCCCAAAGTGTTTTTTTAGTCTATTTTTGCACGAGCCCTTCGGAACGAATGTACCAATTTCTTCACGGAAATTTCAGCATTGTTGATATTTTGGGGATAAGTCGATGTGCCCCTTATCGCAAATGTCCCCAGACAAATCTTAAACGCGCCAAGGCCATGGCATTCAGGTAGGGAACACCGGTTCGTGAGGCCGCCGACTGTGGTGCAATAGTTCCCGGACCATTGATTTTAAAAAATTGCAACGCCATGAGAAAACTTAAGAATGAGGAACTGCCCCGATTGGATGTTGCGGCCTTTAAACAGGCCAAAAAATTACCTGTGACCCTCATTCTCGACGATGTGCGGAGCCTCAACAATATCGGTTCGGTATTTCGATCTGCCGATGCATTTTTGGTCGAGAAAATCTACCTCTGCGGCATTACCGCGACCCCGCCCCATAAAGACATCCATAAAACGGCCCTTGGCGCGACCGAAAGCGTGGCTTGGGAATATGCCCCCGATGCCGTCGACCTGGTAGCGCAACTGAAAGCAAAAGGCTATACCACTTTGGCGGTGGAACAGGCAGAAAAGGCGATCAAGCTCAATACGTTCAATGTAGCGCGGAACAAAAAATATGCCCTGGTTTTCGGGAATGAGGTGAAGGGCGTTTCACAAGAGGTGGTCGATGCTGCCGATGGGGTCTTGGAAATACCGCAATTCGGCACCAAACATTCCCTGAACATAGCGGTGAGCGTTGGCATCGTGGTTTGGGACTTTTGGGCGAAGTGGCATCGATGACCCCTTGTCAATGAATGGGTTCAATCGGCCAAACCGATGGCAAAGTCCTGGATCTGAACCAGGAGCGATTCATAATCTTCCGCACTTTCCACAAAATCCATTTCCGAAAGATCTAGAATGATGCTGTTTTGGCCGGGATGGCTGCGGAGAAAGTCGAGATAGCCATGGTTGATCTTTTCAAGATAGTCCCTCGAAATATTCTGTTCATAGTCCCGACCCCTTTTTTTGATATTGTCGATCAAGCGGTCGGTATTTTGATAGAGGTAGATATAGATCCTGGGTTTTTTGACTTCCCGGTACATCAGTTGGAAGAGCTTTCGATAGAGTCCGAATTCCTCTTTTTGCAGGGTGATTTGGGCAAATATCAATGACTTGTAGATGTCGTAGTCGCTGACCATGAAGCTTTTGAAAAGATCGAATTGGGAGGTGTCATCGGTGAACTGTTGGTAGCGGTCTGCCAGGAACGACATCTCCAAGGGAAAGGCGTACCGGCTCTGGTCTTCATAGAATTTTGGCAGAAAGGGATTGTCTGCGAAACGTTCCAACACGGCCTTCGCATTAAACTCAGCGGCCATCCTGTTGGCCAAGGTTGTTTTGCCGGCGCCGATATTGCCTTCAATAGCTATAAAACCCTGGTGTGCAAAAAGTTGCTGACGGTCTTTGAACAGTCGGAAACCCGTTTTATGCAGGGTGCCCTTGTCCTTGCATTGCTGCAAAAGGTTTCGGGTATCTTTTTGGTGAATGGGATGGTAAAACTGTGGTGCGATATCGGCCAGGGGTTTCAAAACGAAACGGCGCTGCTCCATTTCGGGGTGGGGTACCACAAGCTCGTCGGAATGGATGGTTTCCTTTTCGAAATAAATAATGTCGATATCGATGAGTCGAGGTTCATAACCCCTTTCCTTCCGCCGAAGCCGGCCCATATCGCGTTCGATATCCAAAAGGGTGACCAACAACTGCTTGGGGTCCAAATGGGTTTCAACGGCGATGCACAGGTTTAGAAAATCCTCCGCCTCGAAGCCCCAGGCCCCACTCTGGTATACCGGCGAGATCTTCACGATATTCCCTGCTTTTTTCTGGATCTGAAAGAGGGCGAATTGCAGGTTAGCCGGCTTGTTGCCGAGATTGCTACCAAGGGAAAGATATGCGGTTTTTGGTTCGGCCATAATCAATCGCAAAGTAACGAAAAGTCAAGTGGAGTTCCTTATCTTTGGGGGATAATAATAGCGTAGGAAAAGAATGAATTTTTTAAGAAACTTATTGGCGGCGATACTGGGCAGTCTTATAGCATTTGGCATCCTGTTCATGATGTTCATCATATTCGCGAGCCTGGTCGGGAGTATGGAGGAAACCGAAACCATTAAAACGAATGCCGTATTGGAACTTCAAATGCAGGCACCCATCAGCGATTATGTCGGGAATACCGGTAACGACCCTTTTGGCGATATTTTCGGCACGGCACATGGCTTGGATGAAATTCTGCAGGCCATTCAGGTGGCCAAGGACGATGAATCAATCAAGGGCATCAGCATCAACAACAATTTTATGATGGCGGGATGGGCCCAGACCCAATCGATTCGAAAGGCCCTCAAGGATTTCAAAGAAAGCGGGAAGTTCATCTTCGCCTATGCCGATTTTTACGCCCAAAAGGATTTCTATTTGGCCAGTGTGGCCGACAGTATCTTCCTAAATCCGGTGGGGGTGCTCGATTTTAAGGGCCTGTCTTCCGAAGTGCTTTTTTTTAAAGACCTACAGGAGAAAACAGGGATAAAGATGGAAGTGATACGCCATGGAAAATATAAGAGTGCCGTAGAGCCTTTTCTTTCCAATGAAATGAGCCCTGAAAACCGGAACCAGATCCAAGCGCTCATCGGTTCGTTGTGGAATTCAATGCTGGAAGATATCTCCGAAGGGCGTGGTATTACCATTGATGACCTGAACATCATCGCCGATACGTTGGGCGGACGTTCGCCCAGCCTGGCCAAACATGCAGGATTGATCGATGGGGCCCTTTTTTATGACGAGTACGAAGACCGCTTGCGCAAGGCACTTGCGCTTGAGAAAGACAAGGAGATCAATATCGTTTATCTCGAAGATTATTTGGCAAGGTCGAACCGGAAGGGAAACAAGACCGGAAAGGACAAAATTGCGGTCATCTTTGCCCAAGGGGAAATCCTTTATGGGGAAGGGGGCAAAGAGGTGATCGGGCAGGGCATCATCAACAGCGCGATCAGAAAGGCCATTGAGGACAAAAACGTGAAGGCCATTGTGTTTCGCGTCGACTCCCCCGGGGGCAGTGCGCTAACCTCGGATATCATATGGAGGGAAATCGATCTGGCGAAGCAGAAAAAACCGGTGGTGGTTTCCATGGGCAACATGGCTACATCGGGCGGGTATTATATCGCCGTGGCCGCGGACAAGATCTATGCAGAACCGACCACCATCACAGGGTCGATCGGGGTATTCGGTACCATCCCCAACATCACTGGCTTGGCCAAGGATATCGGGATCAATGCCGAACAGGTGGGCACCAATAAAAATGCGGTGGATTATTCCTTTTTTGAACCGATGACCGACAGTTTCAGGGCTACCGTACAGGAGAGCATTGAAGAGGTATACGCTACTTTTTTGGAAAGGGTGGCAAACGGGCGCGGCATTAGCGTGGCCCAGGCCGACAGCCTTGCCCAAGGGCGGGTTTGGAGCGGCGTCGATGCCCAGCGACTGGGGCTTGTTGATGAACTGGGCGGGCTGGACGATGCCATTGCCGGGGCGGCAAGCTTGGCCGACCTGGGACAATATGGCATCAAGAAATACCCCAGATATAAAACCGGATTTGAAAAATTAATGGAAGACCTGGGCGGGGCCAGTACCGAAACGAAAAACAATTTGATCAAAGAGGAGATCGGCACGGAGTTTTACGCCATTCTTAAACAGTTTCAATCGATCATGCAACAGAAAGGGGTGCAGGCCAGAATGCCGTTCGCCCTGGATATTAGATAATAGATGACATTAAAGGACAAGAAATTGGCTTACCAAATCTATTTGTATTTGGGCGCCCTGTTCATTACCTCTTTGGTGGTATCGAACCTGATATTCCAAAAATTCTTTTATTGGCACCCTTTTGGAAAGATCGAGGTATTGGGGGCCAGCCTGTTCGAGATTTCAGTGGGTGTCTTGCCCTATCCCATCACTTTTTTGATCACCGATCTTATCTCCGAGATATACGGGAGAAAGAAGGCCAACCAAATCGTGACGGCAGGTATTTTTGCGTCCTTCTTTTCGATGGGAATCATCTTGCTGGCCAAGATTTCGCCGGCCCTGCCCACTTCCCCGATCGACGATGCCACGTTCAGCAAGGTTTTCGCCCTATCACCCATAGCCGTGCTGGCCTCCATGATCGCCTATCTGTTCGCCCAATATATAGACATCGCGATCTATCATTTTTGGAAAGGGGTCACCAAAGGCAAACACCTATGGCTACGCAACAACTTCTCCACTTTTTTGTCGCAGTTTATCGACACTTTCACCGTGGTTGGCCTGCTGTGTGTTTTTGAAGTGCTCCCATGGAACCTGTTCTACGGTTTGGTGGTCAGCGGTTTTCTTTTTAAAGTATTTATAGCGGTTCTCGACACCCCTTTCCTTTATTTGTTCGTATATATCCTTAGAAAACGATTTGGCCTTAAGGAAGGGCAAGAAATATATTTGGAAGTCTAAAAAATATAACCCCATTCCGGGAGTTATACAGTACAAAAGAATCATTCAACGAAAATGGGAAAGAAAATTTTAAAGATTGTTGGGGTCATCCTCTTTTTGGTCATCGCACTCTTGATCGCGGCGCCCTTTATTTTGGAGGCAAAGATCGGGGAGCTCATCAAGACCAACGTCAATCAAAACATCAATGCCACCCTTGATTTTGCGGAGGCCGATCTAAGCCTTTTCAGCAGTTTTCCAGATGCCGAGGTTTCGATGAAACAAATTACCTTGATCAACAAGGCACCTTTTGCGGGCGACACCCTTTTTTCTTCCGATTTGGTACAGTTGAGAATGGGCATTCGCGAACTGTTCAAGAGCGCGGGCGAACCGATCGCCATCCAACGACTCTTTATCGATGGGGCCAAGCTGAACATCAGGTATGATGAAGCCGAGAATGCGAACTACGATATTGCCAAGGATACCGGTTCTGCCGAGTCGTCACCCTCGGGAACGGAGGGTTTTACCCTCGATATGCAGTCTTATGAAATCACCAATTCGAACATCACTTACGATGACAAGGCCGGGGGCATGCTTTTTAACCTTTACGACATCCATCATAGTGGAACAGGCGACCTTTCCTTGGAAAAATCCCAATTGCAGACCCTGACCGAAGCGTTGGTTTCCTTTGAAATGGACAGCACCAATTATCTGAACAAAAATAAAATCAAGCTCGATGCACTGATAGGTATCGATCTGAAGGAATTCAAATACACCTTTTTAAAGAACGAGGCATTGTTGAACCAATTGCCCTTGGTATTTGAAGGATTTGTAAAACTGAACGACGATAACCAAGAGGTCGATATCAGTTTTAAGACCCCATCTTCCGATTTCAAAAATTTTTTGGCGGTAATCCCAGAAACCTACTCAAAGAATATCGAGAATGTGAAAACCACGGGGAATTTTATCGTGGAGGGGCGGTTTAATGGGATTGTCGATGATGATCACATTCCGATGTTCCATATTATGATCAATTCCGACAACGCTTCCTTTAAATATCCCGATTTGCCCAAAGGGGTGCGCAACGTGCATATCGACACCAAGATCACCAATACCACGGGGATCGTTGCCGATACCTATGTAGATATCGACCGGCTTTCGTTCATGATCGATGAAGACCAATTTAACATGAAGGCCAACATTCGAGAGCTTATGGGCAATACCAAGGTAAACGCCCATATCGATGGAAAAATGAATTTGGCCAATATTTCAAAGGCCTATCCCGTACCTGCCGATCTCAATTTGAAAGGCATGCTAACTGCCGACGTCACCACGGCCTTCGACATGGCCTCCGTGGAAAAGAAACAGTACGAAAAAACAAAGACCAGTGGCAAGATCGACCTGAGGGACTTTGTATACCAATCGGACGAGTTTCCTAATCCCATCGTATTAAAATCTACGGCCTTGACCTTTAACCCAACCACCGTAACCCTCAATGAATTGAATGGTTCAACGGGGAAGACCGATTTTGCGGTCAATGGCACCATCAACAACCTCTTGGGTTTTATGTTCAACAACGAAAATGTCGAAGGAAATTTTAACCTGCAATCGAATACCTTCGCCGTCGACGATTTCATGGTGGCCGAGACCAGTACCACGGAAGGCACCGGTACTGCGGATGCCAGTACCAAAGTTGCGGACGAAAAAATAAAAATCCCCTCTTTTCTGGATATCAATCTCAATGCTGCCGCCAAAACGGTGCTTTATGACAACCTAACGCTCACCGACGTTAAGGGGAACCTTAGGATCAAGGACGAAAAGGCGATATTGAGCAACATGACCTCCTCGATGTTCGGCGGTAAGGTGGGCTTCGATGGCGTGGTTTCCACCAAAGAGCAAACCCCTACCTTCTCCATGAAACTTGGGTTGGACAAACTCATGATCGGGGAGACCTTCAAGGCCATCGACCTGTTCAAGGTGGTTGCGCCCATTGCTCAAATATTTAAAGGGAAATTGAGTTCGGAACTCGAATTCTCGGGGAACCTCACCGATGATTTTTCACCGGATCTGAACTCGCTCAGCGGCAATATTTTGGCAGACATCCTTACCGATGAGCTCGATACCCAGGCCGCCCCGTTGCTCTCTGCCGTGGCCACAAAGCTGAACTTTATCGACCTGAAGCAACTGAACTTCAATGAATTGAAAACGAAACTTTCGTTTAAGGATGGCGTGGTTACTGTAAAACCCTTTACGTTGAACTATAAAGACATTGCCATAAACGTGGATGGCAGCCATACCTTCGATCAAAAGATGAGCTACAAGGCCACCATGCAGGTGCCTTCAAAATATTTGGGAAAGGAGATCAATGCCCTTATCGCCAGGATCGATGACAAAGCGCTTACCAATCTTACGATTCCGGTTACCGCCAATATCGGCGGATTTTATAAAAGTCCGGAAGTAACCACCGATTTTACCTCAGGAATCAAAAACCTCACCACACAACTCGTTGAGATCGAAAAGCAGAAATTGATCAATAAGGGTACCGATAAGGCCAAGGACCTGATCGGGGGGCTGCTCGAAAAAACATCGACCAAAACCGATACTACCCAGAAAGGCAAGGAGCAACAGCAAGACGTTAAAGAAGTCTTGGGCGGTATTCTGGCCGGCAATAAGGCCAAAGATTCCACCAAGATGAAGACCGATACCCTGCCCGCCAAGAAAGGGGACGATGCGGTAAAGGAAAAGGCAAAGAATATATTGGGGGGTCTTTTGGGCGGCAAAAAGAAAAAAGATTCGGTCAACTGACGGCCAAACCTACCACATAGCCCTCACTTCCCCTGATATTGAAAACCGTATGGTCCTCGAAAATCAGGTATTGGCCTTTGATGCCCTTTAAAAGGCCTTTATAGGCAGGCGTCTTGTCTAAATTCAGACTTTTTACCTTGCTGGGATATGCCAGTACCGGAAAGTGCAAATGGGTTTCTTTCTTATTTTCAATAAAATAGATCTTGGCTTCTTCAGGGATATAGGGCCTTAGCTTATTGCGCCAAACGACCAAATCTTCATCTTCCACATCGTTGGTGAGCATTTTTCTCCAATTGGTCTTGTCACCGATGTGATCTTTAAGGGCTACTTCGGTAATGCCGGCCAAATAACGGTTAGGGACCTCCACTATCTCTATGGCCTCATGGGCACCTTGATCGATCCACCGCGTTGGGACCTGGGTTTTTCTGGTCACCCCGACCTTGATATTGCTCGAGTTGGCCAAATACACGATATGGGGCTGCAATTGCACCCGCTTCTCATATTCCAGGTCGCGGTCTTCCCGGCCCAAATGGGCTGTACTCAGTTCCGGTCGCATGATCCAATCGCCCGCTGCGGGGATGTCGAAAAAACAACTTTTACAAAAACCCTGCCTGAATATGGGGCGGTCTTCCCCGCAATTAAGGCATTGGTATCTTAGGAATTCGATTTGGAGTTCTTTATCCAATACCTGGTTGAGGTTCAGGTAGTCGTTTTCGAAGACCAGATAATATTGGATGGGATCTCCAATTTCGGTCTGCATTTTTCTCAATACGCCTTCGTACTGCATAAATATTGGTCTATTGATGAATCTATTTGAAAATGATCTTTATTAAAACTAAATTTAGCAGGTTAAAGATACCTAAAATGCCCATACCGCTGTTCAACTCCATCGCTTCATGGCTGCTTAAAAAGCGGTTCCATCAAATCGAGCTTTTCCTAAAATATCCCGGGGAAGTGCAGCAGGAAGTACTGTTCCAATTGTTGGAATTGGCCGAAGATACGGAGATTGGAAGAAATTATGGTTTCGAATCGATCACCAGCTATGAAACCTTTAAGGAAAGGTTGCCCATCGTTTCCTATGAAGAAATAGAACCGATGATCGAGCGCACCCGCAAAGGGGAACAGAACCTGTTCTGGCCCACCACCATCAAATGGTTCGCCAAAAGCAGTGGCACTACAAACGCAAAGAGCAAGTTTATCCCGGTAAGTTCCGAAGCATTGGAAGACTGTCATTATAAGTCCGGAAAAGACCTGTTGTGCCTGTACTTGAACAATAATGAAAATTCCCAGTTGTTCACCGGCAAAAGCCTTCGGCTCGGGGGAAGTAAGGAATTGTATGAAGACAACGGTTCGTTTTTTGGGGACCTTTCCGCCATATTGATCGACAATATGCCCCTATGGGCAGAATTCAGCAGCACGCCGAGCAGCAAGGTTTCCTTGATGAGCGAGTGGGAGAGCAAGCTAAAGGCGATCATCAACGAGAGTACCCAGGAAAACGTGACCAGTTTGGCGGGCGTGCCCTCATGGATGCTGGTATTGCTCAACAATGTGCTGGAGGAGACCGGAAAAGACCATCTCTTCCAGGTATGGGAAAATCTGGAGGTATATTTCCATGGCGGCGTGAGTTTCAACCCCTATAAGGAACAATACAAAAAATTATTGCCCAGGAAGAATTTCAGGTATTATGAAATCTATAATGCCTCGGAAGGCTTCTTCGCCATTCAGGACCGCAACGATGCCGATGACCTGCTCCTAATGTTGGATTATGGCATCTTTTATGAGTTCATACCCATGGACACCTACGGTCAAAAAACACAGTCTACTATACCCTTGGCCGAAGTGAAGACCCATGTAAATTACGCAGTGATCATCACAACCAATTCCGGTTTATGGCGCTATAAAATTGGGGATACGGTACGCTTTACTTCCATATCTCCCTATCGGATCAAGGTGACCGGACGCACCAAGCACCATATCAATGTTTTTGGTGAAGAGCTGATCATTGAAAATGCCGAGGAGGCGCTCAGGAACGTCTGTGCACGGACCGGAACCGAAATCAAGGACTATACCGCTGGCCCGATCTTTATGAAGGGCAAGGAGAAGGGCGCCCATGAATGGGTCATCGAATTCAGGAACAGGCCCTCGGATCTAAATTGCTTCACCCATACCTTGGACGATGCCCTCAAATCCTTGAACTCTGACTATGAGGCGAAACGCTACAACAATATTACGCTGACGATGCCCAAAGTGCATATTGCCAGGGAAAACCTTTTTTACGATTGGCTGAAATCCAAAAACAAATTGGGAGGGCAGCATAAGATCCCAAGATTATCGAATAAAAGGGACTACATCGAGGAATTGCTCCAAATGAACCAATAAATGAGGTAGACTGACCATTAATATTCAATTTAGAGTTCTCAATGCGACCGAACTACTAAATTGATACCAAATGACTTCAGAAAGACTTGTGATATTGTCCGACATGTGGGGGGTTAAAAAAGGACTGTGGATTACTTCCTATCTCGGCTACTTACAGCAATATTACGATATTGCTTTCTATGACATCCAACAATTGGCGAATATCGACGTGGAGATAAAGTCGCCGGAGAATCTGCATAGGGCCTTTGTTGATGGGGGTATCGATACCGCAGTGGCACATCTCATCAAAAAGGAAAGTGAACCGAGCCATTATCTGGCATTCAGCACAGGGGGTACCATTGCTTGGAAGGCCAATTTAAAAGGCCTTCACATGAAGTCGCTCACCGCGATTTCTCCAACACGGGTGCGTTTTGAGGACCTCAAGCCCTGTTGTAAAACCAAACTGATCTTTGGGGAAAACGATGCCTTCAGGCCCGATGGCCATTGGTCTGAAAAGCTCGATCTTGAAATGGAAATCGTGCCCAATTTCGGACATGAGCTGTATGCCGACGAAAAAATTATCGGCAAAGTATGCCAACATCTACTGTCGGCGGTTTTGGAACGGGAACACAAGGCCAAGAAGGCCGGATAGCAGCGCGTTTTGAATTTGTAAAGGCAGCTTGCCTGCCGCTACTCGACCCAATCCCAAAAATATTTGATTTTTACAGGCTTCTGAAAGCACCCGATCTTTAGGAGACCGCTTTTAATTTCTTGATGGTCTCAAAAGAGATCTTTTCCTCGGCATAGGGCTTGGTTACCTTAAATTCCTTTTCGCCACTGCTGGGGAGTTCAAACATGGCATCGGTAAAAATGGCTTCGCACAGGGAACGCAGCCCACGTGCCCCAAGTTTGTACTCTATCGCTTTTTGTACGATATAATTCAATGCCTGTTCCGTAATTTCAAAGGTGATGCCATCCATGCTGAACAGTTTTTCGTACTGTTTGATGATGGCATTTTTGGGTTCGGTTAATATGGCCCTAAGCGTCTTCTCGTCCAAGGGGTTCATATAGGTGAGTACAGGCAGTCTTCCAATGATTTCGGGGATCAACCCGAACTCTTTCAAATCTTTCGGAATGATATATTGTAGGATATTGGTTTCATCGAGACGTTCATCGGCCTTGGAGGCACTGTAACCTACCGCCTGCATGTTCAAACGCTTTGTGATGGCACGTTCGATGCCGTCAAAGGCACCACCTGCGATAAATAAAATATTTTCGGTATTGACCTCAATGAATTTTTGATCGGGATGTTTTCGTCCTCCCTTGGGCGGTACGTTCACCATGGTGCCCTCCAAGAGTTTCAACAGCCCTTGCTGCACCCCTTCACCGGAAACGTCCCTGGTGATCGAAGGGTTGTCGCCCTTGCGGGCAATTTTATCTATTTCATCGATAAATACGATGCCGCGCTCGGCTTTTTCAAGGTTGTAATCTGCCGCTTGAAGCAATCTGGTCAATATGCTTTCCACGTCTTCCCCCACATAGCCTGCCTCGGTCAGTACCGTGGCATCAACGATGGCCAAGGGCACATTGAGCATTCTTGCAATGGTTTTTGCCATGAGGGTTTTACCGGTACCGGTTTGCCCCACCATAATGATGTTGCTCTTTTGGATTTCAACATCGTTGTCTTTTGTTTTGGGCTGCAACAAGCGTTTGTAATGGTTGTAGACTGCTACTGACATCACTTTTTTGGTACGGTCCTGCCCTATGATAAAAGTATCTAAAAACTCCTTGATTTCCTGCGGTTTCTTTAAAACGAGTTCGCTCGAGAGGTCCTTTGTCTTGGTCTGCTTCGATTCTTCGGCCACGATACCATGTGCCTGTTCTATGCAACGGTCACAGATATGGGCGTCCAATCCCGCGATCAATAAATTGGTCTCGGGTTTTTTCCTTCCGCAAAAAGAACATTCTAAATTATCTTTCGCCATGTTTTTTTCTTCCTTACGTTATGCTAACGTAATAATTGGGTTTTTGGTTTGTACTCTGGGTCGAAAAGTACATTTGCCTGATGTCATTGGTCGAATCGGTTAACGATCCCTTACCAATATCTCGTCTATCATGCCATATTTCTTGGCCTCGTCCGCTTTCATCCAATAGTCCCGATCACTGTCGTCGGTTACCTTTTCGAAGGTTTGGCCCGAATGTTTTGCAATGACCTGGTAAAGCTCATCCTTTAACTTTAAGATTTCCCTTGCGGTAATCTCAATATCGCTCGCCTGCCCCTGTGCCCCGCCCATTGGCTGGTGGATCATTACCCGGGAGTGGGTGAGTCCGCTTCTCTTTCCTTTTTCACCTGCACAGAGCAATACTGCGCCCATGGAGGCGGCCATCCCGGTGCAGATCGTGGCCACATCCGGTTTGATGAATTGCATGGTATCGTAGATGCCCAATCCGGCGTAAACGCTACCTCCTGGGGAGTTTATGTATATCTGGATGTCTTTGGAAGCATCGGTGCTCTCTAAAAATAACAATTGCGCTTGAACGATGTTGGCTACCTGATCGTTGATGCCGGTGCCCAGAAAGATGATGCGGTCCATCATCAATCGCGAGAAAACATCGAAGACCGCAATGTTCATTTGACGCTCTTCTATGATATTGGGGGTCATGTTCGTGGGGTACATGCTTCCGATTATTTTGTCGTAATAGGTGCTGCTGATCCCTTGGTCCTTTATTGCGTAATTTTTGAATTCTTTTCCGTAATCCATGGTTTCCGATTCGATATTTTTGATAAAAAAGGTGCCGAAAATTCTATTTTTCGGCACCGTAAAGATACTTAATATTTTTTGGAAAACTACCCGTACACCTCTTTCACAAAATTCTCATAGGTGACTTCTTTGGTCTTTAGATTGACCTTTTCCTTATAAAGCTGTAATAATTTTTGGCTCATCAGTTGTTCCGAAAGCCTTCTTACTTCATCTTGATTGCCCAATACCCTCGCCGCGATGTTGTCGAGTTCTTCCTCTTTCGGGTTCATTTGTCCGAACTGTGCCATCTGCGATTTGATGAAACCTTTTGCAAAATCCTTGAGTTCATCGAACTGTATGCTGATATTGTGGTCTTTGATGATTTTGCCCTCGATCAACTGGTAGCGAAGCCCTTTTTCCGATTTTTCATATTCGGCGGTGGCCTGCTCAGGGGTCAAAGGTTCTTCCCCGGTCATTTGTATCCAACGGGTCAAAAACCCTGAAGGCAGTTTGAATTTGGTATTGTCTATAAAATATTCGGTAACATCGTTCAACAATTTCTGCTCTGATTGTTGCTCGAATTGTTTCTCCGAATCAGCCTTGATGCGTCCTTTCAACTCTTTTAAGGACTTAACGGTGTCAGGTCCGTATAATTTATCGAACAGTTCCTGATTCAAGGTAGCTGGCTCCCTTTCATTGATTTCCGCGATTTCAAAATCAACTTCGATATTGAGGTTTTTCGCCTTTTCCGCGGGGATGCCCAAGGCACTGGCCAAAAGATAGTTTTCTTTGAGCAGACCTTTGGTCTTCAAGGTGACGACATCGCCTACTTTTTTGCCGACCAGGCTACTTATCGCTTTTTTGCTGTCGATTTTGTCGAGTTCAAGGATCGACTTGTGCATAATCTCCTCTTTTTCATTTTTGAAGGTTCCGGACAGCTCGTCCTTTTTGCCCACTTCCGATTTGCCTACCAACTTGCCGTACTGCTTTTGGAAGCGTTCGACCTGTTCATCGATCATTTTTTGATCGGCCACGATCTTGTAGTGCGTGATGGGTTTTTTGGTTTTTAGGGAAACTTCAAAATTGGGCGCCAATCCCAGTTCGAACTCAAAATCGAATTCTTCCTTGTCCCAATCAAAATTGTCTTGTTGCTTGGGAAGCGGATTGCCCAAAACATCGAGCTTTTCCTCGGTGAGGTATTTGTTGAGGTTGTCTTGGAGAAGCTTGTTCACCTCATCGACCAATACCGCTTTGCCATACTGTTTTTTGATCAGCCCCAAGGGCACTTGACCTTTCCTGAAACCGGGAATATTGGCCTGTTTCCGGTAATCCTTTAAAATCGATTCTACCTTATCTTGGTAATCGTCCTTGGTGATGGCGACTTTTACCACGGCATTCAACTCATCGATCTGTTCTTTGGTAATGTTCATTTTCTTTTTCTTAAATAGGGATGCAAAAATAGCACAATTTAAATCTTCCAGCAAGTTTTTGATCCAGTAGATCGACAGGGTGGCCGATGGGCTATTCTTCTTTCAGAACCGAGAACAATATCGATTGGAGCAACGACAGCAACAAGCTGAAAAGCAGGGCCCACCAAATGCCGTCGACCGAAAATCCGGCAATGAAATAGTCGGCCAATAAGATGATGACCGCATTGATGATCAAGAGGAAGAGTCCGAACGTGACGATGGTCACCGGGAGGGTAAGGATGACCAAAATAGGTTTGACCAGAAAGTTGAGCAGTCCCAGCACGATGGCGACGATGATGGCGGTCAGATAGGTGTCTACTTCCACATGTGGAAGGACTTTTGACAAAATGACCACCGCCAGGGCTGTCAGCAATACTCTTAAAATCAGTTTCATTTTGGTTTGGGTTTAACTTGAACAAAAAAAGGTGCCGAAATGCTTCGACACCTTTAAAAGTAGGAATTAAAATATTATTAATTGATATAGAGTCCGGTATATTCCAAAGGATCCACCTCAGGAAGCGCAGCGCCGTACTTGCTCTCGATGGCCAAGATAAATTGATTGGCCAAAAGGGCAGAGCCCCTGGGGGAAGGATGGATCCCATCCAAGGAAAAACCGCCTCCAGTGCCGTATGCTGCGGTTACGGTACTTCCGTCTTTTAAGGGAATGCCCGTATCGTCAACGATTATTATAATAGGCTTCCGCATCAAAAAATGCAAGGCCATATGCATTGGCCAAAGTTTCAATGGTGTGTTGAATTTATCGCTTGCGGTTGGCAAGCAATTGTTCTTCAGGAGTAAGCACCCATTTATCCTCCAAGGGATAGGTAATCCCATTAACAGAAAGTTGGCCGGCTTCCGCAGGGGGAAGGCCCAGTTGCTGGGAGGTGGCAAAGGCTTCGGCATTCGAAGTGGCAATGGCCGATCTGGCAGGTAGTACGATGAGATCATCGGCATTGGCCTGTCGCGCTTGCCCATATAAAAAACCAACCACGGCCGCAGTGCCCGGGTCTTGATTAAAACTCAACAAAATCTGTGTTATTTCTGCAGATAAATCGGACAAGGTTTCATCTTTGATTACCACGGCACTGGCAGCCGTTTCTGAAAAAACAATCGCCCTTTCGGGAACATTCAATGCACCGAATACCTGGTTCAATAAACTGAAGGTTGCATTCAACACCGGTATTTGAGGGCCAAAATCGGCATTGGTCGGGTCTAAAGGGTCAAAGGGAACAGTTGTAAAATATGGTAATTTGGTAATATCTGGTATGTTGGCGATAACGCCTTTGGCCCCATTGGCGGTAAGCCCTTGTAATACAATATTACAGGCATTGGCAAATACATTGGGGTCGGTTATATCACTACGGCTATACGTGCTTGGGTCTATATTTCCTTCCTGATCAACTCCATCACCCCCTGCTTGGGCAAAGCCCAGATACATCGTTATTGCCGATCCAAAGCGGGAAAAAGGTAGGGCTTTGGGCGGCGGCGTCCTGCAATATGCTGGTTTCCGATGAGGAGGCGAATCTCGCAAAGTAAGGATTGGCCAAGTCCCAAGGGTACCCCTTGGACATTGCCATAGCCAGGGGCCACCAAATGGTAACTTGTGGCTCCGGGAACACCCATGTTGTTAAAGGACCCGGTGAGTACTGGAGAAATTTCCGTCGTGCCAGATCCCGGAACTGGAACCGGTGAAGGCGAAGATGGGTCACTTGGATCCGCTGGCAAAAGATAGGAAAAGTCTGTTGCCAAATCCGGGTAAGGGCTGCCCTTAAGGTTAAACCGCCCAAGATTGTCGGCCATGAACGGAATGGTAAAGGTACCACCACCGGCGGAGGCAAAACTCGTAGCGAGCATATTGGGATAGGAAGCGATTTGTCCATCGACAAAAAGGGCCAAGTCGGAGTAACCTGCCGTCACGGAATTCCCCAAGGCGACATATTTGGTAAAATCGGCAGATCCGCTGCTATAATTTTCAGGTGTCGGCTCAACCGGGCCAGGGATTATGGGGTCGTCATCAGTACAGGAAATCAAAAATATTCCGGAAAATGCCAACAACGCTATTGTCTTTTTCATCGCTTCTAAGTATTGGGTTAATCAGTTGGGATTATGGTAAATCCAAATTTAAAGAAAATAATGACACTCGCAATAAGAAGGCCTAAAAAATTATGCATGCATAATAAATCGTCCAAATTTTTCAAGATTTGATAAAGGCCAGCGTTTTGTCAAAAAATTGTTCCGGATTTTCGGCATGGAGCCAATGCCCGGCCCCGTCGACCGTTTCCAAGATAGCCGAAGGAAAATGTCTTTGAATTTCTGACATATCCTGCAAGGTCACATATTCAGACCGATCGCCCTTTATGAATAGGGAAGGTCCGCGGTACATAGGCAGTTGTGCCGATATTTTCACCGATTTCTTCCATTTTTTGGGCCAAAACGGGCAAATTGAACCTTAAACCCATGTGTGTCTTGTCGACCCAGTATAGACTTTTGAGCAGAAATTGACGGGTACCGAAATCCTTGATCTTTTTTGATAATAAGGTGTCGGCCTCCCCACGGGATCCGATTTGATCGAAATCGAGCGACGCCAATCCTTCAAGGATTTGTTGGTGATGTGCCGGGTAATATTTGGGGGCAATATCTGCCACGATCAATTTTTTTGTGCGTTCGGGATAATTACAGGCAAATTGCATGGCCGTTTTACCGCCCATCGAGTGGCCCATCACGATAGCCTCCCCCAATCCATGGTGCGCCATATAAGCCTTCAGGTCTTCTGAAAGCAGGTCGTAGTTAAATGCATCCGAATGGAAACTTCGACCATGGTTGCGTTGGTCGATAAGGTGTACTTCAAAGCCGACCTCGGCATATTGTGCGCCGAGCGTCTTCCAGTTATCGCCACTGCCCAGAAAGCCGTGTAAAATGAGGAAGGGAAAGCCGCTGCCCAAGATTTTCGAATGTAGTATCGACATTATTTGAGTTTGTTTAAATACATGTTGATCACATTTTCGAGTCCAAAGTACAAAGCCTCACAAATAAGGGCATGGCCTATGGATACTTCCTGGAGATGGGGAACCTTGTCCTTGAAATATTTGATGTTTTCCAGACTGAGGTCATGTCCGGCGTTGATGCCGAGGCCAACTTCGTGGGCTCTTTTTGCGGCAAGCACAAAATTTTCAACGCCGCTTTTATCGCCTTTGGCATAGGCCTTGGCGTAATCCTCCGTATATAGTTCTACCCGATCGGTCCCCGTTTTTGCGGCAGCTTCCACCATGTCGGGGTCGGGATCCACGAAAATGGAGGTCCTGATGCCCTCAGCCTTGAAAACGGCGATGACTTCCCTGAGGTAATCGGCATGTTTCAAGGTGTTCCATCCTGCGTTGGAAGTGATTGCATCCTCAGCATCGGGAACCAGGGTAACCTGATCAGGCTTCACCTGTAGTACGAGATGGATGAATTTTTCGACCGGATTGCCCTCAATGTTGAACTCCGTGGCCAAAACCGGTTTTAGATCGCGTACATCCTGGTAACGGATATGGCGTTCGTCGGGTCTGGGATGTACCGTGATGCCCTGCGCCCCAAAACGTTCGATATCCAAGGCGACCTGTACCACATTTGGCATGTTTCCGCCCCTGGCGTTCCTCAGGGTGGCAATTTTGTTGATGTTAACGCTTAATTTTGTCATTTGCCCTATTTCTTGGGTTAAAGCTTACAAAAATACAAATTAGGCATGCCTTTTGATATTTTGTTGGTAAAGAATTGAACGGTATACCGGACATTCAGGTCGATAACCCAATCAATATCCTTACGCATGGTACCATTTCATGGGTATTCTTAAAATGCGGATCGATTAAAATCCGATGAAGGTTGTTTTTGATCGATGGGCGTTGCCCTAAAAATAATAGAAGGGCCAATGCTGGTTCATAGAAATTTTTATTAGTATTTTGCGTTATCAATAAAGTTATGCAGATCCAAGACCATATCATTTCGAATCTCCCCGTATTGAATATCGGGGATTCCCTGAAAAAAGCCACCCGGTTTTTCAAGGATGATTCCTATTCCCATGTAGCGGTTACCGAAAACGGACTCTTTATGGGGCTGCTGAGCGGAAACGACCTCGAAGACTTCCAAAATCACCAAAAAATAGAGGCCTATAGATATAATCTTGATAGTTTTTTCGTGAGGGAAAACACCACTTGGGTCGATGTATTGGCTTCTTTTGCCATCAATGAAGCCAATCTTGTACCGGTATTGGACGAAGATGGTAAGGTGAAAGGGTATTACCTCCTCGAGGAGGTCATCAATGTTTTCATCGACACCCCATTCTTCAAGGAGCCCGGTGCGGTGCTCATTGTGGCCAAAGGGGTGAAAGACTATTCATTCAGTGAAATTGCCCAAATCGTTGAAAGCAATAACAGCCGGTTTATAGGGGGCTTTATATCCGATAATTCAAACGATATCGTTCAGGTCACCATTAAAATTGGCACCACGAACCTTAACGAGATTTCCCAGACCTTCAGGCGATACAATTATAATATCCTGTTCGGGAACAACAGTGATCAGTTCCTGGAAGACCTTAAACAACGGTCGGACTACCTAGACAAATATCTAAACGTATAGCAGGGATGAAGGTCGCCATCTACGGTCAAACCTATCAAGAAAATGCCCTGGACTACGTTGGGGAACTGCTGGACGAACTTAGTCGATTTTCGGCCAGCGTTGCCATAGAACAGGAATTTTTTACCCATTTAGGACTTGGCGGCAAAATGGTAAACTATCCCACCTTCACCCATTCCAAAGGCTTGGACAGTACCTTCGACCTGTTTGTGAGTTTTGGTGGTGATGGCACGATCTTAAGGGCCACAACCTTCGTACGCGATCTTGGGATTCCAATAGTCGGCGTGAATACGGGCCGCTTGGGGTTTTTGTCGACCTTCAAGAAGGAAGAGGTGCGCAAGGTGGTGCAGGAATTTGTTAATGGGGCCTACCACATCGTGGATCGAAGTCTTGTCGAAGTACTTGCTGATTTTCCGATTCCGGAATTCGAAGAACTCAATTTTGCGCTCAATGAGATAACGGTGAGTAGAAAAGATACTACTTCGATGATTACCGTAGAAACCTATTTAAATGACGAGTACCTGACCTCGTATTGGGCTGATGGGCTCATAATAAGTACCCCAACGGGCTCAACCGGTTATTCCTTGAGCTGCGGAGGTCCGGTCATCGTGCCGACCGCCAAATCCTTGGTACTGACCCCGATCGCACCGCATAACTTAAATGCCCGGCCCTTGGTCATTTCAGATGACACCATCATTCGGCTAAAAGTATCGGGTAGGGAAGAAAACCACCTTGTGTCCCTTGATTCGAGGATCGCTTCCCTCGAAAATGGGAAAGAGATCATGGTACGGAAAGCAGCCTTTACGATTAAATTGATCGAATATACTTCCGAGAGCTTCCTTAAAACGCTTCGCAACAAATTACTATGGGGCGAAGACCGCCGTAATTGAAACTTCCACAAAACAATAAAAGGGATTAATCGCTGTTTTAGAACATAGAATACCTTGCTTAAGGCTAAGGGGCGGTTACTCCTTCTTATTATATTTGCAAACTTTTGGAAGCAATGAAGCGATATGTTGTGATAATACTGGTCTTTTTTGCGGTGAACGCCACTGCACAGACCTATGAAATTGGCATCTTTGCGGGTGGCGCCAATAATATTGGCGATGTGGGAAGGACCAATTATATTATGCCTTCCGGTTTGGCCTTTGGAGGGCTGTTCAAATGGAACAAAAGCAAACGATATGCCTGGAGGGCCAGTATGATGTACGGCAGTTTTACCGCCGATGACAGTAAGTCGAGCAGTCCGTCAAGAAAACAAAGGGGCTATGTGGTAGATAATTCTGTCCTGGAAGCCTCGGCCGGACTGGAGTTCAACTTCGTCGATTATAACCTCCATAACTTAGGGCCCGCTTTTACGCCGTATTTGTATACGGGTTTCACTTATTTCAGGTACGACTACAATTATTTTGACGTGGGCCAATTGCAGAACGCAAACCAAAAAGACGGTGCTTTGGCCATTCCGATGACGGTAGGGGCCAAGTTGCGTTTGAACCAATACCTCATCTTAGGGGCTGAAATTGGCGCACGCTATACCTTTACCGACAACTTGGATGCCAACAATCCGGAAAAAGCCAACGTTAGTAAACAAATTGATGTTACCTTTGGCAACATTAATAGTGACGACTGGTACGTCTTCTCCGGACTTACCCTGACCTATACCTTTGGCAGAAAACCATGTAGGGATTGTTTCGAGTAATTTTTTTATGGACACAAGTGAAGAAATAAACAACCAAAATCTTCCCAGGCATATCGCGATTATCATGGATGGTAATGGCAGATGGGCAAAACAGAAAGGGAAGCTCAGGGTTTTTGGCCATGAACACGGAGTACATACCGTTCGCCGTACCGTTGAACAAAGCGTTGAAATCGGACTCGAATATCTAACGCTCTACACTTTTTCCACCGAAAACTGGAAACGTCCAAAAAGGGAAGTTGACACTTTGATGAGATTATTGGTATCCTCGCTAAAAAGGGAACTCCCTACCTTTCAAAAAAACAATGTGCGCCTGAATACCATAGGGGATATTTCCTCCCTTCCCCGAAAAGCTTACAAAGAGCTCCTGGAAGTAATGGAGAAAACAAAATCAAATAGCGGATTAACGTTGACGCTCGCCCTGAGTTATGGTGCCCGAGAGGAGATTAAAAATGCGGTAAAAGCCATCGCAATCAAAGTTAAAAATAATATAATTTCTCCTGAAAATATTGATGAAACCATTATAAATACTCATCTTTACACGCATGATTTACCGGATGTAGACCTGCTTATCCGCACCAGCGGGGAACACAGGATCAGTAATTTTTTACTATGGCAAATCGCCTATGCCGAATTATATTTTATTGACGTATTTTGGCCCGATTTTGAAGAGCAACACTTGGTGGCGGCCATCAAAAATTACCAGAACAGAGAACGAAGATTTGGAAAAACAAGCGAACAACTTAACTAGTGGTGCGAAAAGATTCATACCGCTCGGATTCACATTAACCCTCCTACTACTTTTTAGCTCCATATTTACCTCGGCCCAAGAAATCTCCTATGACGATGGCAGTAAATATATTTTGGGAGGTTTGGAAGTGTCAGGGCTGCAAAGCTACAACGAGCAGACGGTGAAAACCTATACCGGCCTGCGTGTCGGTCAGCCCATTACCATTCCCGGGGAAGAAATCAGCGCGGTGATCAGTAAATTGTGGGGACTGGAACTGTTCACCGATATCGCCTTTTATATCACCAACATCGAGGACGATAAGGTATACCTTGAACTGAACATTACCGAACGGCCAACCTTGGCCAATGTGGTCATCTATGGCGTTCCCAAGCGAAAGCTCAAGGAAATTGTAGATGACACCGATTTGAAAAAAGGTAAAAAAATTACCGAAAGCCTTATTGCCAATACCAAAAATTACTTGGAGAACAAGTATAAGAAGCAGGGATATCTCAATGCAAAGGTAGCGATCGCCACTGCCAAGGATACCACTGAGGCCAATACCCAGAACATGGTGATCAACATCAAAAAGGGGGATAAGGTCAAAATAAGAAAAATCACGTTCGCTGGGCGTGAACAGATTTCCAGGGGCAAGCTTAAAACGGCGATGAAAAAGACCAAGGAAAAAAAACCGGGTCGTTTTTGGAAAAAGTCAAAATTCATAGAAGATGATTATGAGACCGATCTGGCCTCATTGATCGATAAATATGCCGAAAACGGTTTTCGGGATGCCAGGGTCGTTTCCGACTCTGTCATCAAAGTGGACGAAAACAACATCGACATCAAACTTACCGTAGAGGAAGGGAATAAATATTATTTCGGGGATATCGACTTTGTGGGAAATACGGTTTATACAGACCGTCAGTTACTCCGGGTCCTCGGGATTAAAAAGGGAGACACCTATAATGGGGTATTGTTGCGCGAACGTATCGCGGACGATACCAAGCCCGATGCCCAAGACATCACGAGTCTGTACCAGAACAATGGCTATTTGTTTTCAACCATCAACCCCGTGGAAGTTTCGGCCGAGAACGACACCATCAATTTCGAGATCCGGATCATAGAAGGCAAGGAAACCTTTTTAGACCATATTTGGGTAGAAGGCAATGATCGTACCAATGATCACGTGATTTATAGGGAACTGCGCACCAGGCCCGGACAACGTTACAATAAGAGCGATATCATCCGCACCATCCGTGAATTGCAGCAACTCGGCTTTTTCGACGCCGAACAGATCAAACCCGATATACAAAACCCGAACCCCAATGAGGGCACGGTCGATGTGAAGTACAATCTGGTCGAATCGGGTTCGAGTCAGATCGAACTGCAAGGAGGTTATGGTGGGGGCGGTTTCATAGGCACACTAGGGCTTTCGTTCAACAACTTTTCAATCCAGAACCTCTTTAAGGGCGAGTCGTACAAGCCCGTTCCCATGGGAGACGGCCAAACCTTTGCCCTTCGGCTCCAGGCCAGTAGGACCTTTAGGGTATACAGTGTCAATTTTGCCGAACCTTGGCTAGGGGGCAAGAAACCGGTCCGGTTCAACTTAAACCTATCAAGAACACAGCAATTCGGTATCACAAGGGATAACCGCGGTCGGTTCCAACCCAACAAGCAGCAACAATTTTCGATTTCCGGTATTACGGTAGGATTGGCAAAAAGGGTGCAATGGCCAGACGATTTTTTCACCATTTCACATTCCGTGGGCTATCAATTGTATGATTTTAAGAATTACAATATTGGCCTTTTCAGTTTCGGGAACGGAAAATCGAATTCGTTGGCCTATACTTTGGGCATCTCAAGAAATGCGGTAGGTGGGGGCAGAATTTTCCCGAGATCGGGATCTAACTTCGAAATCACCGCCAAATTCACACCGCCTTTCTCGTTGTTTTCCAGCAAAGATTATAAGCCCATACGGGAGGAAAGCGATCGACTGCTCACCGAATTGAGCAGCCTGCAGGCGAACGACCCTCAAATTGCCATCTTGAACGCACAAAGGGAAAGCTTGGAAGAGGAACGTTTTAAGTGGCTCGAATACTATAAGATCAAATTTAAGGGAGATTGGTATACCACCTTGGTGGGCAGTGATGATAAATCCCTGGTCTTACGAACCAATGCCGAATTTGGCTTCTTGGGAAGCTACAATACCGATATCGGAGATGTTCCCTTTGAGCGTTTCTTCGTAGGGGGAGATGGCCTTGGTAACTTCACCCTTGACGGCAGGGATGTTATTCAATTAAGGGGTTATGACAACCAGGCCCTGACCCCGACCAACCCGTTGACCGGTAGGGCGGAAGGTGGTATCGTGTACAATAAATATTCTTTGGAATTGCGATATCCCTTAACTTTAAAGCCATCGGCCTCGATTTATGGACTCACTTTTTTGGAAGCTGGAAATGCCTTCAACAATTTTCAGGAGTTTAATCCGTTTGAAATAAAACGATCGGTCGGTGTGGGGCTACGCATATTTATGCCGGCGTTTGGACTTTTAGGGATAGATTTTGGATACGGGTTCGACCCGGACTATGTCAACCCGAATGGAGGTCCGAGCGGATGGCAAACACACTTCATCATTGGCCAACAGTTTTAACATAACTTAAAATTGTGTATCGAAGCCAAATGCTAACTAATTCATTTTAAAATATTTAGTATTTTTGGCACGATATTTTCTATGGTATTAAATGAAAATAAGATGAAGCGAAAAGCAAACGTTCTTTTAGTGGCCGCAGCCCTATTGTTTTCTGCCCATACCTTTGCACAGCGTGGGGTTCGGATTGCCTATGTTGACATGGAGTATATCCTTGAAAATGTGGAAGAGTACAGGGAGGCGAGCGAACAGCTCGAAAGCAAGGTACAGAAATGGAAGGTTGAGGTAGAACAAAAGCAGGGTGCAGTCGACCAGATGAAAAAAGATTTGATGGCCGAGAAGGTATTGCTGACCGAAGAATTGATAACCGAGCGGGAAGAAGAGATACAGATACTGGAAAGGGAAATGTTGGAATACCAACAAGACCGTTTTGGCCCTCAGGGCGATTTGGTATTACAGAAGCGACAATTGATCCAGCCGATTCAGGATCAGGTGTTCAATGAAGTGCAAAAAATCGGGGCCAATAAAAAGTATGATTTTATTTTTGATAAATCGGCGGATGTCGTAATGTTGTACTCCGAAAAAAGGCACGACATCAGCGACTTGATTTTGAGGGGAATAGCCCGAACAAGAAAGGTAAGTGCCCCGAACAAAAAAGCGGATACCAGAAGCGCACTCGATAGTTTTGAAGACGATGCCGAGGAAGTAGAAGAGGAGGAAGCCCCAACAGAAGCTTTGTTGGAGCGACAGATCAGGGCAAAACAGGCAGAGGAAGCGCGTGAGAAAACGGCAGATGAGAAAAGGGCAGATGCCTTGAAGTTGAGGGAAGAGCGTAAAAAGGCCTATGAAGAAAGAAGAAAAAAGTTATTGGAGGAGCGCGACGCCAAGAAAAAAAATAAGGAAGGGGAAATAGAAAATATAGCAAAGGATACTATTAATTGAACAGATTTATAAAACAAAAATTAACACTCAAATATTTTAACTGAAAATCATGAAACACTTAAAGACAATTGCCTTAGCCCTAGTTTTGTTCGTAGCTGCTACCAGTTTTGCGCAAGCACAGAGCAAAATAGCACATATCGATGTGACAGAGCTTTTATCGGCCATGCCAGCGATGAAAAATGCCGAGGCCGAATTGAAGAAATTATCAGAGACCTACAATGCCGATATCGAAAGCTCCATTACCGAATTTCAGAACAAGGCTACCCAGTACCAGAACGAAGCACCTTCAAAATCTAAAGAAGAGAACGAGAAAAGGGCCATTGAGTTGCAAGGTATCCAAAAGAACATAGGGGAGGCCCAACAAGCCGCTCAAAGGGAATTACAAAAGAAGCAATCGGAGCTTTTCGCCCCCATTTCGGATAAGGCCAAAGCCGCAATCGAAAAAGTTGCTGCTGCCCAAGGCTATGATTACGTGGTCGATGCCCAACCAGGCGGCGGTTTGATCGTGGCCAACGGTAAAAATTTATTGGCTGAAGTGAAGAAAGAACTAGGGATCTAATTAGAAGATTTATCCTTAAAAAAATGCCCCACCATGGTGGGGCATTTTTTATGGCCAAACATGAACTACCATTAAGGCTTAGTGTTCAGCAACTTTTTTTTGATGTTGTTCCATCGCAACTTTCTGATGAACATGCCCTCTTCCTTTGAAACGATATAAGCATCTCCTTGTTTCTTTGCGATCAGGAAACCTTTTATATTGTAAAAGAGTGGGCCTGGTTTTCGATGTTTCCACGACATCTTAAGGGAAGCGATCAATGTGAGCACAAAGCCGTATCGCATGCCATGCATGGCTTCGCCCTGCATTAGTCTTGCCTTGGCATTATAGGCATTCCCGGTCGGCCGAAGGTGCTTCACCTTCAGTTCCGGATCGGTTTGCACTTCGAAACCATGGTATCGCGCCAAGAGTTCATCCACCGTGTCCCAACCCATGGCCTCCCTTAACCCTCCGATCGCTTTAAAACAGGCCTTGGAATAGGCCTTGAATGCACCCCTGACATGGTCGTTGTCCATCGGATGGTTGCGCAGCCATTCCCCATTCCCGTCCTGTTCGAAAATAAAGCCTCCTGCTATGCCAACTTCCGGATGGGTTTTGAAAATCATGCCGATACGCTCGAAATAGTGCTCGGGAAGAACCACATCGGCATCGAGCTTTACCAAAAAATCATAATCTTCGTCAAGCTTTGCCAAGCCCTTGCCAAAGGCGTTGACCACTTTGCTCCCTGGCAGGTGCGCGGCCGAAGAAGCGGCATTTACCTTTATGATGGCCTTGTTTTTAGCGAGAAAGCGATCGATCAGCTGTTCCGTGCCATCGGTGGAATGATCGTTGACCACGACGATTTTTTTGGGCACAAGCGATTGTTTCAGTATCGATTGCAGGCATTGCCCCAAAAAATCCTCTTCGTTATGGGCGGGTATGACGATATAATATTCCAAATCAGGGCTCAAATTTTATACAGGGCGTTTCAGATGACATGGTTATGGTCTCTTTTTGAGCTATGGTACTTGCTGTTTGGTTTTACGCTTTGCGAGTACCAAATAGTATCTTGGGGTAAAACGGCGCAGCAGGGGTCTCAGCCCCAATTTTTTTACCGGATTGCTGAACTTTTCGGTAGCGATGATCTCCCAGCCCGCATTGTCCAACAACCAATCGAACTGCCAATCCTCAAATTCATGGTAATGGCGGTCCCAAGGATCGGTCTTGCTTCTGTATGCCTTGGCGAACCATAAACGCAAAGGCACGCTTGCCACCAAATGATCGGCCTTGATTTCACGCAATACATTGAAGGGAGCAAGGAGGTGTTCAAATATTTCAAAGGCCGTGACCACCTTGGCCTGGGATTTTCTGACCGTGGAAAAATCGACATCCAAATCTTCTCCTCCCGTGTTTTCAACAAGGTACCCATGTTCGCCCATCATTTTGGAAAATGGATTCGGCACCCCCAGGTCCAAGACTGGGTATTCGGTGGGGATATGTTTTTGGAGAAAGCTTAGGGTTTGACGGAATCTTTTGTTCGGAAAGGTATTTTCGTACATGTTAAACTTGATAAACGATGGCGTTCACGTTCATGCCCGCACCTACGCTTGCAAAGATAATAACATCTCCCTTCCGCACTTCTTGATTTTCCATTTTTCCCTTTCTAACCATATCGTAGAGTGTTGGAATGGTCGCCACCGAACTGTTTCCCATTTCGTGTATGTTCATGGGCATCACGCCTTGGGGCATCTCACGGTTATACAGGCCATAGAATCTTTTCACGATGGCCGCATCCATTTTTTCGTTGGCCTGATGGATAAATATTTTTTTGACTTGGTCGATTCCCATTTGGCTCTTATCAAGACAGTCTTTCATGGCTTGTGGCACATGGGTCACGGCAAATTCATATATTTTTCTGCCGTGCATCTTGATGTATTTGGTTTCCTCCGCGCTTTCGTTCGCAAACGATTTCCCGAAGAACAGAAAATAGGCCTCGTCAAAAGCATAGGTGGCGCTGGCATGGGCCAATATCTGCCCAGAACTTTCCTTGGATTCGATAATGGTGGCCCCGGCGCCATCGGAATAGATCATACTGTCGCGGTCATGGGGATCTACGATTCTCGATAGGGTCTCCGCCCCGATCACCAAACATTTTGACGCCATTCCACTTTTGATATAGGCGTGCGACTGGATGAGGCCTTCGATCCAACCCGGGCATCCAAAAAGCAGATCATAGGCCACGCAGTTTGGATTTTTGATGCGCAACAAATGTTTTACCCGGGAAGCGAGGCTGGGTACCGTATCGGCCTGCGATTGGCCATGGGCAACATCCCCAAAATTGTGGGCAAAAATGATATAATCGAGATCTTCCTTGTTTATGCCCGCATCTGCGATGGCCTTTTCGGCGGCAAGAAAGGCGATATCGGAGGTATTGAGGTTGTTTTCGGCATAACGTCTATTTTCAATTCCGGTGATGGCCTTGAATTTTTCAATGATGACATTATTTTCATGTTTAAAAGGGCTGCCGTCCGAATTTAGAAATTCATGGGCCTTGAAATCGGCATTGCTGATACTTTTGGAGGGAATGTAGGAACCGGTTCCCGTAATGGCTGCGCTCATTGTTAAAATCATGTGTTGCTCTGTTCAAGATACGTCGAACGCTTTGTTTTGTTATGCGCGCATAAGGCTTATTACGATGTTCAAGTTGTGGTTGCGGTTCCAATTGATTTTCGATCCAAGCCCCAAATGGTATCGGATAGGCGCTGGTATCCCAATTTTATTGGGTTTTTCAGGCTTCTGCATAAGCTTCAATGGGGGCACAGGTACAGATCAAATTACGATCGCCATACGCATCGTCGACCCTTCTTACGGCTGGCCAAAATTTATTCTCTGAAACATAAGGTAGCGGGAACGCCGCTTTTTCCCTACTGTAGGGATATTCCCATTGATCACTGGTCACCATGGTCAAAGTATGTGGCGCGTTTTTGAGCACGTTGTTGCCATCCTCGGCCGATGCTTGTTCAATTTCCGAACGAATCGAAATCATGGCATCGCAAAACCGGTCGAGTTCCGCAAGGCTTTCACTTTCCGTAGGTTCGATCATTACGGTACCGGCCACGGGGAAAGATACCGTGGGCGCGTGGAATCCATAGTCCATCAATCGTTTGGCAATATCGGTCACTTCGATGCCATGTTGCTTGAATGGCCTGCAATCGAGTATCATCTCATGGGCTGCCCTTCCTTTTTCCCCGGTGTAGAGCACATCATATTTTCCGTGCAAACGATGTTTGATATAATTGGCATTCAAAATGGCTATTTCGGTAGAACGCCTCAGGCCATGTTCCCCTAGCATTTTGATGTATCCGTAGGAAATCAAACAAGCCAAGGCACTGCCCCAAGGGGCTGCGGAAATGGCGGTGATCGCATGTGCACCGCCGGTTTTGATGACCGGATTTCCAGGCAAAAACGGAACCAATTGTGGTGCCACGCAAATAGGACCTACGCCAGGGCCGCCACCGCCATGGGGAATGGCAAAGGTTTTGTGAAGGTTCAGGTGGCAAACATCGGCACCGATCGTGGCGGGATTGGTCAATCCTACCTGGGCGTTCATGTTGGCTCCGTCCATATAAACCTGACCGCCATGGTCGTGGATCAGCTTGGTGATTTTTTTGATCGAGGACTCGAAAACCCCATGCGTTGAGGGATAGGTAACCATTAAGGCCGCAAGATTGGACGAATGTTGCAAAACCTTTTCTTCCAGGTCGGCAAGGTCGATGTTTCCTTTTTCATCGGTTTTGGTAACCACTACCTGCATGCCCGCCATAACGGCCGAAGCCGGATTGGTACCATGGGCTGAGGCGGGAATGATACATATGTTGCGATGGTCCTCCGCCCGAGATTCGTGATAGGCCCGGATCGTCATCAATCCGGCATATTCGCCTTGTGCGCCTGAATTGGGCTGCAGCGAGGTGCCTGCAAAACCTGTGATGGCATTGAGCTGTTTTTCCAAGGCCTGGAGCACGATCTGGTAACCTTCGGCCTGTTCAATGGGGACAAACGGATGGATGTTGCCCCATTGCGCCCAGCTCAAGGGCAGCATTTCGGTAGCGGCGTTCAACTTCATGGTGCAGCTTCCCAAAGCGATCATGGAGTGGTTTAGGGCCAAATCTTTCCGCTCCAATTTTTTGATATAGCGCATCAGTTCGGTTTCGGAATGATATGAATTGAACACCTTATTCTCCAAAAATGGCGCCCTGCGATGCACCGCGGCATCTATGGCAGAACCTGAAGACAATCCTGCGATTTGCACGGTTTTTTTCCCTAGGGCTTCCGCAAAAATATCCACGATTTGTTGCAGGTCTTTCAGGGAGGTCGCTTCGTTCACGGCGATGGCGATGGTTTCCTGATCGATATATAAAAAGTTTACCCCGGAACGCTCCGCAATGGGCCTTACCTTTTGCGTTTCGGCCTTCAATTTGATGGTATCAAAAAAGGAGGTATTCTGTTGCACCACGCCCAATTGCCCCAAAGTTTCGCCAAGCGTTTTCGCCGCGGCGTGCACGCCTTTGGCGATATATTTTAGTCCATTCGGTCCGTGATATACCGCATACATCCCCGCCATTACGGCCAACAGCACTTGGGCGGTACAGATATTGGAGGTAGCCTTATCGCGTTTGATATGCTGTTCCCTGGTCTGCAAGGCCATACGCAATGCGGTTTTGCCATCGGTGTCTTTTGTTACGCCTATGATGCGGCCGGGGATATTTCTCTTGTATTCTTCTTTTGTCGCAAAAAATGCGGCATGCGGCCCTCCATAGCCCATGGGTATCCCGAAACGCTGGGTAGTGCCTACCACAACATCCACCCCAAATTCACCGGGAGGGGTCAGCAGTACCAAGCTCAGGATGTCTGCCGCCACTGCAACCTTGATGTCCTTTGCTTTGGCCTTGGCGACAAAATGGGCGTAATCGAAAACCTGTCCGTGTTTTCCCGGATACTGCAACAGTGCTCCATAGTAGTTGTCACCGAATTCGAACCGTTGGTGGTCGCCGACTACCAATTCGATGCCCAAGGGCACCGAACGGGTCTCCAATAGGGAGAGGGTTTGGGGAAGCACCAACTCGGAGACGAAAAATTTGACGGCACCATTTTTCTTTTGGTCGCGGGTGCGCAGATCGAACAACATGGTCATGGCTTCCGCCGCCGCCGTACTTTCATCGAGGAGCGAGGCGTTCGCGATTTCCATTCCCGTGAGATCGGCCACGACGGTCTGGAAATTCAACAGGGCCTCCAATCTTCCTTGGGCAATTTCTGCCTGATAGGGGGTATAAGCGGTGTACCAACCTGGATTTTCAAGAATGTTCCTTTTTATGACCGAAGGCGTAAGTCCTTCATGATAGCCCAGGCCAATATAGGTCTTGAAAACCTTGTTCTTTTCCGACAAATGTTGGATGTGTGAAAGAAATTCGTGCTCACTGAGCGGCGCATCGAGCTGCAAAGGCTGCTTGAGCCTGATTTCACCTGGAATGGTTTCTTCAATCAATTGTTCCAAACTCCGAACGCCAACCTTTTTCAGCATTAACTGAAGGTCGTTTTCTGCAATTCCGATGTGTCGCGAAGCAAAAACGTCTGTCCTCATAAATCGTTCTAAAGGGTTAAAAATGATGGCAAAATTAGCGATTAATTCCCTGAATAATGAAGCTTTATCGATGATCTGTGCCAAAGTTTTTAACCAAAAAACGGGGTTATAAACAGTTTGGCTATTTTTGTTTAATGAAGTGGGCTCGGATTATTTTCGATTTCTACCTTAATGCCAGCGTACATGTGGCTTTGGCGCTGCTTTCCCTCCTCTATGGCACTGCCCTTGGCTTAAACATTTCACCGGACAGACACCTGGCTTTATTTCTGTTTTTCGGCGCGATAGGGGGCTATAATTTTATTAAATACGGTGTCGAGGCCGAAAAGTACATATGGGTCGTCAAAAAATACCATAAATACATACAGATCATTAGCCTTATCAGTTGCACATTGGCACTCTACCATGCGTTTTTTTTAAATTTTAGGACTTGGATTGCAATGTTGATCCTCTTGATATTGACAGGTTTGTATGCCCTTCCGGTTTTACCGGGGGCCAAAAACCTAAGAAGTCTGGCCGGCTTTAAAATATTTCTCGTGGCATTGGTTTGGACCGGGGCCACGGTGATACTTCCCGTAACAGAATCGACGGGAACCCTTTCTTGGGATGTTGGGATCGAAAGCCTGCAAAGGTTTGGTTTGGTGCTACTCCTAATGTTGCCCTTCGACATTCGTGATTTGGCGCATGACCAATTGGCGCTGAAATCATTGCCCCAACAGTTTGGGGTTTCCAACACCAAAATATTCGGGGCCATGGCCACGATTCCTTTTTTTCTACTGACCTTTTTCAAGGATGATGTACCGTGGCATGAAATTATGGGCAAGGGTATTCTATTTTTTGCAGTGGCGATCGTTTTGTTGGTAACACCAAAGCATCAATCCAAGTATTTTGCCTCGTTTTGGGTTGAGGCCATCCCCATTTTTTGGTGGTTGGTGCTGCTATTGCTGCCGTTCTGAAATTATTCGATTTCTTGAAGTTCGGCTTTCATTTTGTCCTTGTCGGCTTCAGAAAGGCCGTGAAGATTGGCTTTATCGCAAAGTGAAGTGAATGCGGTGTTCTGTTTGGTAAATCTGGAACAGGTTTTGCAGAACAGAATATGTAGCTTCAATTTCCCCTTTTCCAAAAAGGTAGCTTCCCTGTATTGTGCTTTGTTACAGATCAAAGCGGCTTGTTCGCAACTAATCATAGGTTGAACCAATTTTGGTTGAGGCATCCCATCAGCGCGGTGCGCGCCCGATGTATCATTACCCACAAATTTGACGGATTGATATCGAGTTCCTTACAAATGTCCTCCGTGCTGATGCCCTGCATCGTTTTCATGTTAAACACCAAGGCCTGTTTTTTTGGCAGTTTTGAAATGCACTCATAAATAGCGGAACCAAGCTCCTCGTTCTCAATGGTATCATTTTCCAGGACGCTCGAGGGATCGGCTACCTGTTCTTCGAGCCAATCGCCTTCTGAATCGGAGGCCGATCGGTAGTTCATACGCACCTCGGCCTTCCCTTTTTTGGAATTGATCTTTCGGTAGTGATCGATGACCTTGCGTTTGAGGATGGCGATCAACCAAGTGCGTTCGGCGGCGTCTCCCTTATAATTTTTCGCAGAATTCAAACCGGCCACGAATGTATCCTGAACCAGATCTTTCGCGACCTCAACGTCGCTTACCCTTCCAATCGCATAATTGAAGAGGTAATCTGCATAATTGTCGACCCAAAGTTCGGGATATAACTGGTGCTCGGCCATTTTATCGTTTAGCGGAACCAAAAGTAATGGAATTTTGGCGAATATGATTAACTTTAAACCAAACCCATAGCAGTATGAAACTACATCGATTACTATTTGTATTGTTGTTCGTAAACCTTGGATGTGCCCAAAATGATTCGAAACCCATTGCGGAAGTATCACAAGAGGAATTCAATAAAGCGGTTTTGGTAGATGTGCGAACTCCGGAGGAGTTTGCGGCCGGACATCTCCATAATGCCACGAACATCAACTGGTACGATACCGATTTTGCCGATCGGTTCAAGGCCATCGATAAAGACAAGACCATTTTCGTGTATTGTAAATTGGGGGTTAGGAGCTTAAAAGCCCAGGAAAAATTAAAGTCCCTGGGGTACCAACATGTCGTTAACCTCGAAGGCGGTTACGATGCCTGGAAGAAAGCCAACCCTAATTGATCATGTTCATGGTGATGAGTTCCCTTAACTCACCTTCAACAATCCCGCCCTTTCCAATAATGCCTCGATTTTGGGTTCACTTCCCCTAAACCTTTTATAGAGCAGCATCGGTTTTTCGGTCCCCCCTTTGGAGAGGATCTCCTCCTTGAATTTGGTGGCCACTTCCTGGTCGAAAATCCCTTTTTCCTTAAAGTAGGCAAAGGCATCGGCATCGAGCACTTCGGCCCATTTATAGCTATAGTAGCCGGAGGAATACCCGCCCTGAAAGATATGTGAAAAGGCGGTGCTCATGCACGTTTCGGCCGTATCCGGGTAGAGGTCGGTGCCTTCAAAGGCCTTTTTTTCATGGGCCTTTACGTCGCTAATGCCCGTTGGATCTGCTCCATGCCATGCCATATCGAGCAACCCAAAGCTCAACTGTCTTAAGGTGGCCAGACCTTCCTGAAAGTTTGAAGAATCTTTTATTTTTCGGACCAAGGCCATGGGGATGGGCGCGTTGGTTTCATAATGGGTGGCGAACAACTGCAGGGCTTCCTGTTCATAGCACCAATTTTCCATCACCTGACTGGGCAGTTCCACAAAATCCCAATACACCGAGGTGCCCGACAAACTGGGATAGGTTGTGTTGGCGAGCATCCCATGAAGCGCATGGCCAAATTCGTGGAACAGGGTGGTGACCTCGTTGAAGGTCAACAACGAAGGCTTCGTGGGGGTAGACCTGGTGAAATTGCAAACGATCGAGATCTGGGGCCTTACGTTCTCCCCGTTGCGCTTGTATTGATGCTTATAGGAGGTCATCCAAGCCCCGCCCCTTTTACCGGCCCTGGGATGGAAATCGGCATAAAGAAGGGAAATGAATCGGCCCTTGAGATCCTTACGCGATAGGTCTTCACTTCTGAATGGTATTTTTCGATATCAAAAACCTCCTCGAATTTCAGGCCAAAGAGTTTTTCCGAAACCATAAAAACCCCCGCGATGACATTTTCCAATTTAAAATAGGGCTTCAACTGTTCGTCGTCCAGATCAAAAAGCTTTTGTCTCAATTTTTCGGAATAATAGCTGCCGTCCCATTTTTGTAAGCCGTCGATGGCATCCAATTCTTTCGCAAAGGTCTCCAGAACCTTGAATTCCCGTTCCGCGGCCGGTTTGGCCTTCTCCAGGAGTTCTTTGAGGAAATCCCGCACTTTTTCGGGTGTTTCGGCCATTCGTTCTTCCAACACAAAATGGGCATGGGTACGATAGCCCAACAGCTGGGCCCTTTCATGTCGAAGTTGTACGATATTCAGCACGTTCGCCTTGTTGTCGAGGGCATCGCCATGGAATCCTTTACCGCCGAATGCCAATGAAAGTTCTTTGCGCAAGGCCCTGTTCTTGGCATATTTCATAAAAGGGAGATAGCTCGGGTAATCGAGTGTTACCAACCAACCTTTTTTGCCCTTTGTAGCCGCCAACTGCGCTGCGGCTTCTTTCTCGCCCTCTGGGAGTCCGTCGAGATCGGATTCCAGGGTCAAATGCTTTTCATATCTATTGGTTTCGGCCAAGACATTTTCCCCGAACTTCAGCTTGAGTTTGGAAAGTTCGGCATCGATTTCACGGAGGCGTTTCTTTTTGCTTTCGGGCAGGTTCGCCCCGTTCCTGCTAAAGTTCTTGTACTTCTTGTCCAACAAGGTCGCCTGCTCTTCGGTGAGTTGTAGGCGGTCTTTTTGTTCGTATACAGCCTTGACTTTTTCGAACAAGGCGGCATTCAGGGTGATGTCGTTGCTGAATTCGGTGAGCAGCGGGGAAACTTCCTGCGCTATTTTTTGGATTTCCTCATTGGTTTCGGCAGAATTCAAGTTGAAGAAAATACTCGAAATACGGTCTAGGGGTTGCCCCGAAAAATCAAGGGCAGCTATGGTGTTTTCAAATGTGGGCAGGGCAGCATTGGCCGTGATCGCATCGATTTCCGCTCGAGCTTCATCGATCGCTTTTTCGAACGCAGGTTTGAAGTGTTCGTTTTTTATTTGTGAAAAAGGGGCCGAATCGAAGGGTTTTAATAGGGGGTTCATCTCAGTATTCGGGATTTTCTTTTCTTTTTTAATGGGATTCATGCAGTGTTATGGTTGTTATTGTTCGACATCGCGAACCGGTGTGCATCGGTATCCTTATTTTTTGGCCTTTAATGTTTTGGCACTCTGGATGACCTTGTCTTTTAAACTTTCTTTGTAGGCAATGATCTGGTTTAGAACCGATTTGTCGGCGCTGCCAATGATCTGTGCGGCCAAAATACCGGCATTCTTTGCGCCGTTGAGTGCCACGGTGGCCACCGGTACCCCGCCGGGCATTTGAAGGATCGATAGTATGGAATCCCAACCATCGATCGAATTGCTGCTCTTTACGGGAACCCCGATGACGGGCAGGGGTGTCAGTGAAGCTACCATGCCTGGCAAATGGGCTGCGCCACCGGCTCCGGCAATGATTACCGAATAGCCATTTTTATGTGCATTTTTACTGAAATCGAAAAGTTTGTCGGGGGTTCTATGGGCAGAGACGATATCGATATCGACCACGATCCCAAATTCCTTTAAAATGGTAACGGCTTCCTCCATTATCGGCAGGTCGCTGGTGCTACCCATGACTACGGCTACTTTCCCCATGGTTTATGTTTTGCTGATTACTTTTATGGTTTCCTTTACTTGTTGCGCAATTTTGCGCGCTTCTGTCAAATCTTGGTTTACGATGGTCACGTGTCCCATTTTTCTGAAGGGACGGGTTTGCCTTTTTCCGTATATGTGTGGCGTAACCCCGTCGAGTTTCAGGATTTCCTCGATGTTTTGGTAGACCACCTCGCCCGTATACCCTTCGGCACCTACCAAATTCACCATAATACCGGCCACTTTGCTTTCTGTATTTCCCAACGGGAGGCCCAAAATAGCGCGCAGATGCTGTTCGAATTGGTTGGTATAGCTTGCCTCGATACTGTAATGGCCACTGTTATGGGGCCTGGGCGCCACCTCGTTCACCAATATCAGATCGTCTTTGGTCTGGAACATTTCCACGGCCAAAAGGCCTACATGTTTCATTTTATCAGAAACCTTCAAGGCTATTTCAATCGCCCTTTGGGCCACTTTGCCATCGATTCTTGCAGGACATATGACATATTCTACCTGATTCGCTTCCGGGTGGAATTCCATTTCCACCACTGGATAGGTCCTTACGTGGCCATCTGTGTCCCTGGCCACGATTACGGCCAATTCATTCTTGAAATTGATCAAGTTTTCGGCGATGCACTCCCCAGAAGGCAAACCCTCCAGGTCTTCCAATTTTCTGACGATCTTTACCCCTTGCCCATCGTACCCGAATTGGGCCGCTTTCCAGACAAAGGGAAGGCTCAATCCTCCGTTGTTGAGGCTGTCCTCGATCTCGCTCTTATAGGCAAATCGATGAAAATCGGCGGTTGGGATATTATGGTCGATATAAAATAATTTTTGTTGGGCCTTGTTCTGTATCGTGCGCAAGGTATGGGTGGGTGGATACACTTTCAACCCTTCATCTTCGAGTTGTTCAAGGGCATCAAGATTTACGTTTTCGATTTCAATGGTCAGGACATCAACCCTTTTTCCAAATTCGTACACCGTTTTATAATCCATCAGATCTCCCTGGACAAAGGTGTTGCAAGCTATTTTGCACGGGGCTTCGGAAGAAGGGTCCATCACGGTGGTATCGATGTCGAACTTGCGGGTCTCGTACAAGAGCATTTTTCCCAATTGTCCCCCCCCAAGGATTCCCAGTTTAAAATCGGAAGAAAAATAATTTGTCATATTGTATGCGGCTAGCTGCGCTTGTCTGTAAAAATACGTCGAATTCTTAAAACGGAACGCCCCCTTCCCAAAAAGAGAAATCAAAATACTATATTTACCTTTTCCTAAAAGTGGGGCAATCCAATGAATTTACACGACAAATCTTTTATTCCGTACATCAGCGAAGAAGACATTCTCAAGGCGGTAAAAAAGGTGGCCGATCAGGTGGCGGAAGAATATAAAGATAAAACCCCGATCTTTGTGGGGGTGCTCAACGGCGCTTTCATGTTCGTCTCCGATTTCCTGAAGGCCTATCCGTATCCTTGTGAAGTTTCCTTTGTGCGGTTGAGTTCCTATCGAGGTCTTACCTCCACCGGTATCGTAAAAACCTTGTTGGACCTTCCGGAACAGGTCGAAGGCAGAAGTGTGATCATCCTGGAGGATGTCATCGATACGGGCCGAACGGTACAGGAACTGGTGCATTTGTTCGCGAACAAAAATGTGAAGGAGTTCAAAATTGCCACCCTGTTTTATAAACCCGGTACTTACAACGGCGAATATACCATTGACTATATCGGTTTGGAGATTCCGAATAAATTTATCGTAGGTTACGGACTTGACTACAAAGAATTGGGCAGGAACCTTAGATCAGTATACCAACTAAACCAATACCAAATGATCAATTTAGTACTCTTTGGAAAACCTGGTGCCGGAAAAGGTACCCAGGCCGAATTTTTAAAAGAAAAATACAAGCTTTTCCATATATCCACCGGCGATGTCTTTCGGAAAAATATCAGTAACAAAACCGAGTTGGGCAAACAGGCCAAAGCCTTTATGGATCGAGGCGATTTGGTGCCCGATGAGCTGACCATCAAGATGCTCCAAGACGAGGTTGAGAAAAATCCGGAGGCCAAGGGCTTCATTTTTGATGGCTTTCCAAGGACCGCGGCCCAGGCAGAAGCGCTGGATTTCTTTTTGGAGACCAAGGATATGGAAATAAATGCCACCATCGCCCTGGAAGCGAATGACGAGGTTTTGATTTCCAGACTGTTGGAACGCGGTAAGGTCAGTGGCCGAACCGATGACCAGGATGTGGGAAAGACTCGCAATCGATTCGAGGAGTATAACGAAAAAACGGCTCCGCTGAGAGACTACTACAAATCGCAGGGCAAGTTCCATGTTGTGAACGGTATTGGAAGCATCTCGGAAATTACAGGCCGATTGGCCAAAGTCATCGACGGTCTTTAGCGCATCGCAATGGGCATTTCTTTGTTAAATAAAAACCATGCCACGCTGCGGAAACTTTTTACATTGCTTCCTTGGACCGCTGTTCGAACGGGCCCATAACACATCCAATACATCGCATCGATGGGCATTGTCGGCTCGGTGACGAAAGAACCAAAGAAGGCCTTTTTTTGGGCAAAGCCATAAACGCCATTTCCATTTTGGTGGGGCAACTTAACTAGGGCTTAATTGATTACTTTTGCGGTAAAGCGCTCCGATCGATATTATCGGTCCAAATGATTTAAAAAACCGAAACGAACCAATGACCGAAGGCAATTTTGTGGATTATGTAAAAGTGTATGCCCAATCCGGAAATGGAGGTAAGGGTTCTGCGCACTTACATCGTGAAAAATACATCACAAAAGGAGGGCCCGATGGCGGTGACGGAGGTCGTGGCGGACATGTGATCGTAAGGGGGAACAAAAACCTATGGACCTTGGTCAACTTTAAGTTCAAAAAGCACTTCAGGGCTGGACATGGCGAGCATGGCAGCAAAAACAGGAGCTCTGGCGCCGAAGGAGAGGATACTTACATGGAGGTGCCTTTGGGTACCGTGGTGAGGGATTTTGAAACCAACGATATACGCTTTGAGATTACCGAAGACGGTGAAGAAAAAATACTTTTGGAGGGCGGAATGGGCGGATTGGGAAACTGGCACTTCAGGAGCGCCACCAACCAAACCCCCAGATATGCACAACCCGGTATACCGGGCAAGGAAACCGAAGTGGTCCTTGAACTTAAGGTCCTGGCCGATGTTGGCCTTGTGGGCTTCCCCAATGCAGGAAAATCAACATTGTTGTCGGTGGTCACCTCCGCAAAGCCCAAAATTGCCGACTACGAGTTCACGACTTTGAAACCGAACCTCGGCATTGTGGAATATCGCGATTTCCAAAGTTTCGTGATGGCCGATATTCCCGGTATCATCGAGGGCGCCGCGGAGGGAAAAGGACTGGGCCATTACTTCCTTCGACATATTGAGCGCAACGCCACTTTGCTTTTTCTGATTCCGGCCGATAGCAAGGACATCAGCAAAGAATACGAAATTCTCTTGGATGAACTGCGCCGATACAATGAAGAATTGCTCCATAAAGATCGGCTTATCGCCATTTCGAAAAGCGATTTGTTGGATGAGGAACTCATCGCTGAAATGCGCATGGAATTGGATAATGATTTCAAAACGGTTCCCTATTTGTTCATCTCCTCGGTAGCCCAACAAGGGTTATCGGAATTGAAGGATCGGCTTTGGGCCATGCTCAACAGTTAATCGAATAATACCTTGCTCGGGACCATCAAGGCCATATTTTCCTTAAATTAGTGAAAAAAGGAACCCCATGTATCGATTGGCAAAACTTGCTGTTTTACTGCTTTTTGTTTCCTGTGGCGCGCTAAGCGTTCGTTATGATTATGACAAGAACACCAATTTCAGCAACTACAATACCTACAATTACTATCCTGAGATGGACACTGGAATGAACGATTTCGATACCAAAAGGTTGTTGCAGGTATTGGATGCGAAAATGAGGGAAAAAGGAATGCTGCTGTCCGAAGAACCCGATTTTTATATCAGTATTAAAAGCACCGTTTTTCAGGCCCCACAAAACAATGCGGTAGGGGTAGGCCTCGGGGGTGCGGGCCGAAACGTTGGCGGTGGTGTTTCTGTGGGAATACCGGTCAGTGGAAACAAGTTGCAACGTGAAATTCAATTTGACTTTGTCGACAATCAAAAAGATGCGCTTTTTTGGCAGGCCATCAGCGTGGCCAATTTTAGGGAAAAGGGGACGCCGGCCGATAAAGAGCTTGAGCTCAAGGAAGTGGTAGATAAGGTGCTCGCCAAATATCCTCCAAAAATTAGACGTTGAACCTTGGCAATTTTGGCCGGAAAGGGATTTTGTATGCCGAACCGATTGGCCCTATTGGAAAAATTTAAAGCGATTTTAACAGGCCGCCATCAATGGGGATTTGTGAACCCGTGATATAAGACGCCCTGTCAGAGGCCAAAAAGGCCACCAAATATCCATATTCTTCAGGTTTTCCGATACGTTTTGCGGGAACGCGGGCCTCCATCTCCGACCTTACTTCAGATTCCAGGATGCCAAGTTGCGATGCTTTCTTAGCGTTCAGCTGAGCGATACGTTCGGTATCAAAATAGCCGGTGAGCACGCTGTTCACTGTAATTTGATGAGCCGCGACCTCCGTTGCCAGTGACTTCGCCCAAGTGACTACTGCCGAGCGAATACTGTTCGACAAGGCCAAATAAGACAATGGTTCCTTTACCGAAACAGAGGCAACATTGATGATCCGGCCCCACTTCCTGCCGATCATATGTGGCAGCGCCAATTCTGTGGTCAAAGCCACGGTTTTGAACAGCAGGTCGAACGTCTGTTGGTAATCCGAAATGGAAACTTCCAAGGCCGAACCGGCTTTTGGGCCTTGGGTATTGTTGACCAGAATATCGATCGTATTGGCCTTGAAAAAGTCCGTTATCGCCCTTTCAAAAGCGTCAAAGGCTGAAAAATCGACCAATAGGTAACCGTGGGACTGCCCTTCACCTTTGGGAAGATTGCTTAACACGGCCATCATTTTTTTTTCATTTCTGGCCATCAGGGTCACACTGGCCCCGCTATCGGCCAATTGCCTTGCTATGGCTTCGCCTATGCCTCCGCTGCTGGCCCCGACCAGGGCCCTCTTTCCTTTAAGGGATATATTCATATTAGGTTTCTTGGAAGGCAGTTTGCCCGTTATTTGTATTCTTCGCGAACCGGACTAAATACGTCCATCAATTTACAGGGGGTCAATGCCCTGCCGCTATGTTTTTGATAAGGTGCAATTACGACGAGATCCCCTGGCCCATATAATTTGGTGACTCCATCAAGGGTGAATTCGAACTTCCCTTCCAACACCTGCATCAGTTGTTCATTTTTATGGGAGTGCTCAGGAACGGTTGCATCTTTGGCTACTTCCCAAAAGGCGATGCTCATATTTTCGGCATGGATCAATTTGCCATGGTAACCGGGCATGATCTCTTTTGGGGCAATGTTGTTCAAGTGATAGTCCATTGTAGATTTTCTTCTACTAAGATAAAAATATGAATCGGGATTTGGGCTGTTGTTGTTGCTCTTTTCAATGCCTATCTTTGGTCGATAAACCCGGATACATGCAAATTCATTTTATCGCCATAGGTGGCAGTGCCATGCACAACCTGGCCTTGGCGCTCCATCAAAAGGGATACGGGATCACTGGAAGCGACGACGTCATATTCGAACCTTCTGCCGGAAGGTTGGCCGCACAAGGCCTGTTACCTGGGCAATTCGGTTGGTTCCCCGAAAAAATTCACCGGAATTTGGATGCCGTGATCCTAGGCATGCATGCCAAGGCCGATAACCCTGAATTGTTTCGGGCCCAGGAATTGGGAATCACCATATATTCCTATCCCGAATTTCTATATGAGCAGGCAAAGAACAAGACCAGGGTGGTCATCGGCGGCAGCCATGGCAAAACGACGATCACTTCCATGATACTGCATGTGCTGAAGTACCACAACAGATCGGTCGATTATATGGTTGGGGCGCAATTGGAAGGATTCGACCGAATGGTGCATCTGACCGAAGAAAATGATTTTATGGTTTTGGAGGGGGATGAGTATTTGTCATCACCCATAGACAGGAGACCAAAATTCCACTTGTACCGTCCCAATATTGCTTTATTGAGCGGGATCGCATGGGACCATATCAATGTCTTTCCCACTTTTGAAAATTATGTGGAACAGTTCCGGATTTTTATCGATGGCATCGTACAGGGCGGGAGCATTACCTATAATATCGAAGATCCGGAGGTAAAAAGATTGGTGGAATCGAGCCAAGGCGCCATTCGAAAATTTCCCTATCGCACGCCGGATTATTTTGTTGAAAACGGACAAACGTTTCTGGAAACCCCCGAAGGCCCTATGCCTATCGAAATTTTTGGGCGGCATAACCTGGGCAATCTTGCGGGCGCAAAGTGGATCTGTCAGAACATGGGGGTCGATGAAGCCGACTTCTATGAGGCGATCGCCTCTTTCAAAGGGGCTTCCAAACGTCTTGAAAAAATAGCGGAGCATCAGTCGGCAGTGGCCTATAAAGATTTTGCCCATTCGCCCAGCAAGGTGGCCGCCACTACTTTGGCGGTCAGGGAACAATATCCCCACCGAAGGCTCATCGCTTGTTTGGAACTCCATACCTATAGCAGTTTTAATCCCGAATTCCTGAAGGAATACAAGGGAACGCTCGATAATGCAGACACTGCAGTGGTCTTTTATTTGCCTGAATCAGTAAAAATCAAACGTCTATCGGCGGTAAGTAAAGCACAGATAGCAGAGGCCTTCGACCGCAAAGACCTCATTGTCTTTACGGAGGCTGAGGCCTTCCGCGACTACCTGTTTCAACAAAATTTTGAGGATAGCGTGCTGCTTTTGATGAGCTCCGGAAACTATGGTGGGCTTGATTTGGGGGCTTTGAAACAAAAGATTTTGGGTTGAACCGTTTTACGATGAGCTGAATAAATGCCTGTGGTCAAAATTTTGGACCCAAATTTGACTTTCTTTTAGCTTGCCTAGATAGAAAAACGAAGGCTTGAAAAAGCACCTTTCTTGGAGGTTTAAACGATCTGCCTCGATTATTGTGATGGCTTTTATGCCCGGGTATCTCGAATGTCATTTTGGAGGAAACCAGAATGGTCAAACAGGGCCGGGAACCCATGGAGCTTCAGCATAAAAAAACGGATGTGGATGCGCTTGGGAACAGGCACTTATGGTAGTTCTTTTTGGGCGTTCCTGTGGTTGGCATAGATCCTGTCGACAAAATCGGAAATATCTTTCCGCTGACTTTCAATCAGGGCTTTTTTGGCCAAGTCCTGGTCTTTTTTCAACTTGTCTTGTGAAAATTTAAATTTTCCTTCCCAATCGGTAATTTTGATTTCAAAGCCTACGATATAATCGATCAGGCCCTCCATTCTCGAATCTTCCTGCGATAGCACGTATTTTGGATTTTCACCTTCCAAGAAGGCGGTCATGCGCACCATCGTCCGTTTCACGGTTTCCTTGTCGGTCAGCACTTTCACGGTCCCCTTCAAATGGGAAAAAATATAGTTCCAGGTCGGCAATTGCCTGCTGCTGTACACCGAGGGTGAAATATAGCAATCGGGGCCGTAAAAAATGGCGGTTACCACTGCGCCATCGGTAAGGGTGGCTACTTGGGGATTGAATTTGTCGATATGGGCCACCAGCTTTCCAAAGGCACTTCCATCCTGTTCATATACAATGGGAATGTGCGTGATGAGCGGTTCGTTACCCTGGACGGTGATCAAGGTGCCAAAAGGAAAATTTTTGACCACCTCGATCACATTGTCGAAGTCGCTTTCCTGATGATGTTTTGGAGGGTATTTCATTGTTCCTTCAAATTTTGGACACAGTCAGAGCTTTTTAAACCCCGAATTGTTTTAAATGGTGGTCTAAATGTTTGTATTGCATCATGCCCCATTGTGCTTTTCTCAATTCGCCGAACAAGGGATGGGGGTTCCAGTTTTCCCTTGTTTTCAATTGATGAAAATCTTCAACCAACTTCCTGAGCTTGGGCAGTTCTTCGGTAAACGCTTTGGGTTCTCTGGCCTTGATCTTTGGGGAAGTCGGAAGATTTTTGCGCCATGGTTTATCGTTGTACATCGATTTTTTAAAGAACCATTGCACCAATAAATTGGGCTTTTTTTTTGAAATTTTGTTTTCAATGCCAAGTGCCAAAGGAAATTGACAATGCCACAGCATTTGTCCAAGACTCATCTTGCCCCATTGCCTTTGGGCCTTTTCGTCAAGGGCGTCGATTCGTTTCAGCAATTCCTCTAAAGTGTCGGGTTCAAAGATTGATCTCATGATTGTGGTAAGCGATTTTGAGTTCGAAAATTACGATAAAATTATTAGTTTCTTATCTTTAACAGATGGCCGAAAAATCTAATTCCTTCTCGATCAAGCACTGGTCGGATGACGACAAACCCAGGGAAAAATTGCTGCGGAAAGGCCGTTCTGCACTTTCGGATGCGGAGTTGATCGCCATTTTGATCGGGTCGGGCAGTAAGGATGAAAGTGCCGTTGCCCTCTCGAAAAGGGTGCTGGCTTCGGCGAACCACAGTCTTGGGGAACTGGGCAAATTGAGCATCAAGCAATTGATGAAGTTCAAGGGAATAGGGGAAGCAAAAGCCGTCACCATTGCGGCGGCATTGGAAATAGGACGCCGAAGAAGGGGAGAAGGGGCATTGAAAATAACTCGGATCGGAAGCAGCAGCGATGCTTATGAACATCTCCAACCCATTATGGGTGACCTTTTGCATGAGGAATTTTGGATCGTGTACCTGAACAATGCCAATAAAATACTTTTCACCGGACAATTGAGCAAAGGGGGCATTACGGGCACTTTGGTCGACGTGCGCATCGCTTTGAAACAGGCAATCGAATTGGGCGCTGTGGCCCTAATACTGGCACATAACCACCCCTCGGGCACACTCAAGCCCAGTGAAGCCGATAGAACCATTACCCAAAAATTAAAATTGGCGGCGGAAGCACTCGATATAAAAATATTGGATCATTTGATCGTTACCCAAAAGGAATATTTTAGTTTTGCCGACGAAAACGCACTTTAGAATCGACCCATTTTTTAGGAATTTCCTATTGGAATTTGGAAGTAATATAGCCTATGTTGCTCGTTTATACCCATAAGATCACACCTCGCTTCAGTTATATCATGAAGCATATCCTGACGAGGATATTGGGCATTGAAATCCTGTTCACCACCAAGGTCGAAGACTTCATCAAACACAACGGCCCAAAGATCACCTATACCAAACAGCCATTGCAGAACGAGTTTTTCATCAGGAGCAACGACCTGTTGTTCGAAAAGGGAATCAACGATCTTCAGATCAATGTTGGGGCTTGGGACGGTGTTCCATGCTTTTTTACCGCTGGGGAACGATCCAATGTTCCCTATGACATTTTTTCGGCCTGTTTCTATCTGCTGAGCAGGTACGAGGAATACCTGCCCCATGTAAAGGACATTCATGGTAGGTTTCCCCCGACCGAGAGCATGGCTTTCAAGAACGATTTTCTCAGGTTGCCCGTGGTCGATATGTTGGCATTCAAATTCCTGGAAGTACTCAAGCTAAGGTTTCCAAATCTGGAACATGGGACAAGGGAATACCGGTATACCTCCATCATCGATGTTACGACTTCGCATTGCTATGCGCATCGCGGATTTTTAAGGGGCGGCGCGGGTTTCTTCCTGGATCTGTTCACGTTTAAACCAAAACGCCTGGTGGAGCGTGTGAAATCGTGGATAGACCCTACGAGCGACCCTTATGACAACTTTTCGCAATTGATCGAGCTCCATAAAAAGTACCAGGTCGATAGCATGTTCTTTTTTCAATTTGCCGATTATTCCACTTTCGACAAGAACGTTTCGCCCCATAGCAACCGTTTCAGGTTTTTGATCAAGTCGATCGCAGACTACAGTGCCATTGCCTTAGCGGCATCCTATAGTTCATTTGGAGACATAGTGTTGCTCAAAAAGGAAAAAAAGCAACTTTCGAATGTGGTCCACAGACCCATTGATATTTCCCGCATGCGCTATAACCGGGTAGATGTGCCCCAAACCTACCGCAATTTGGTCGAGGCCGAATTTACCGATGACTACACCATGGGATATACCCACGAAATTGGATTTAGGGCATCGACCTGCACGCCCTTCTATTTTTACGATCTCAATTTGGAAATCCAACAACCCATTAAGTTGCATCCCTTTGCGGTACACGATTATGCCTTCCCCAACAACAAGGGCAAAGAAGAAATCATGGGGCAGATCGAAGGCCTATATAGGGAGGTGAAAGGGGTCAACGGGGAATTGGTGACCATTTTTTCCAACGAACTTCTCGGCAGCGACAATCCTGTAAATTGGATGGAACTCTACGAATCGGTATTAAACGCATATCATGTATAGGGACATCGTAACAGACGTTTTTTTCGATTTGGACCACACCTTGTGGGACTTTGAGAAAAATTCTGCCCTGACCTTTGAGAAAATTTTGGGCGAACATCGAATAGGGGTAGACCTCCATGATTTTTTGGCGGTATATGTGCCCGCCAATCTTGCATTTTGGAAGCTGTACAGGGAGGAAAGGATTACCAAGGAAGATTTGCGATACCAACGGTTGAAATCGGTCTTCGATGCTTTGAAATATCCAGTACCCGACAAGACCATCAATGCCCTGGCGGAAGATTATATCAGGCATTTGTCCTCGTTCAACCATCTATTTCCCGATACCGTTTCGGTGTTGGATTACCTCAGGCCCAATTACCGACTCCATATCATTACCAACGGATTCCAGGAAATACAGGACAAAAAACTTAAAAATGCCAATATCCATGGTTATTTTGAAGAGATCATCAATTCGGAAATGGCGGGTGTTAAAAAGCCCAACCCCATTATCTTCGAACTGGCATTGGATAGGGCAAAAACCTCCAAGCAACGATCTATTATGATCGGAGACAGTCTGGAAGCCGATATTCAAGGAGCCCTTGCCGTTGGCTTCCATACATTGCATTTTAACCCCAATAACGAACCAAAGCACGATTTTTGCAAGATGATCCATAGTCTAGGTGAAATAAAAGACTATTTGTAGAGTTATTATTTGAGAAACACTACTGCACCACTTGGATGCGTTCACAAAGCTTTCGATAATGAAAAAAGTGCTAAAAGTAATGGGTTTGGGCGTGGGTTTTGCCTTATTCCTCTCCTGTTCGGAAAAACAGGATTTTGACCAGTTCCAGGCCTTGGATCTGGAACCGATCATGGAGGCCAGTATTCTATACATGGAGGCGCCGGAAAGGGCGATCAACCTGGTGACCCAAAACACTTTTTATACCCGTGACTTCAATTTTGATGCCTTCAGCGACAATATATTCTCCGAAAGGGTTATCGAGGGCACCGTTGTCTACGAGGTAGAGAATACGACCAGCAAGGCGCTCGATATCGTGGTCGAATTCCTTGATGCTGCGGGTAATGTTTTGGACACTGAATCGTTCTCTGTGGCCCCGGCACCCACAGCGGTGCTACAGCGAGAGATTTTTTATGGACCCGGGGGCCGAAGTATAGAGATCATTAAGAATACCTCCAGTATACGTGTCAGTGCCCTGAACCTTGGAGACAATACAAGTACCTCCAGTCTTCCAGACCCCAAGATCACCCTTAAATCCAGCGGCCAATTCAGAGTCAGGGTAAAATGATAAAAAACACCATCTTATGTATGGCCCTGTGCTGTGCTGGGTTTTCCGTGCTTGGACAAAACAAACAGCTTTTGTACGATTTCTCGGAGATACCCCAATCCTTAATGGTGAATCCCGGGGTAGAGAGCGATTTCGAATGGTATGCCGGCATCCCCTTGCTATCTGGCATTTCCATACATGGAGGGTCGAGCGGCCTATCGGTGAACGATATATTTGCCGACGATGGTCTGGACATCAATGATAAGGTGCGCGACAGGGCACTAGGGGGTATGACAATACGCGACGAGGTGAGCGGTACGGCTCAAGTGGAGCTCCTCAATGCAGGGTATCGGGGCAAACAGTCTGGAGACCTGTATTCCTTTGGTATCTATACCGAAGGGGATGGCATCGGATACTGGTTCAAGGATTACGCGATATTGGCCGTTGACGGCAATGCCAACCAATTGAACCGTCGCTTCGATCTGGGACATTTGAAGACCAGGGGGGAACTGATGAACGTTTTTCATTTTGGGGTCAACCGAAGGCTGAGAAACAATCTTATCGCAGGCGCGCGCGGTAAAATCTATTCCAGCATTTTCGATTTCAACAGTACAAGAAACAGTGGCTATTTCGTCACCACGCCGGGACAGAACAATTTATTGGCCAGTACGGTGGTTGCCGATATGCAGCTCAGGAGTTCCGGCTTCAATGCTTTGTCCGATGCGAATGATGATGGCAGTCTTGCGGGTACCATCATCAAAAGGGGATTCTTTGGGGGAAACCTGGGGCTTGGCCTTGACCTGGGCCTTACATATCAATACTCCAAACAATGGGTGGTCACAGCCAGTCTGCTGGACCTTGGTTTTGTCTACCATGCAAATGATGTACAAAACTATACCTTAAAGGGCAGTGCCACGGTCGAGGGCGTTGAAATAATATTGCCCGATGCCCTATCCGATCCCAATACCGATTTTTGGCAAGACCTGATCGACGAGGTGGAGGCCTTTCTTCCCTTTGAGAAAAACAACAATGCCTATATTGCCTTTCGTCCAACAAAACTATATGCCTCCCTGCGCTACAATTTCGGGGAGGAGATGCCTTCAAGACAAGCATGTGAATGTTCGGATCTCACCTCGGACACCGCAATGCGGTATCGCTATGCCAACGGGGTAGGGGGTCAATTGTATGTGATCAATCGACCTAGGGGCCCACAAATGGCCCTGACCGCTTTTTATCACCGGCGTTTTGGGGATGTAATGGCCCTCAAGGCCACCTATACGGTCGATAAGTTCACCTATTCCAATATTGGCCTTGGACTCAGCGTACAGGCCGGTCCGGTGAATTTTTATGTGATGGCCGATAATTTCTTGGCGTATCGCAACATTGCCGACACCAACTATGCTTCTTTTATGTTAGGTTTAAATATCATATCTTGGGGCGGAAATTAACCTAACAAATTCACTCAAAGAAGCGTGACATTCGTTTTTGGCACGCTTATTTCATTGTACTTCCTTGAGAGACCTTAAAACTACAGGAATGGGGCAGAAGGCAAATGCCTATGGCCCTTGTAATCAAATCGAATATAACCTATGAAAAGTTCAATATTTACCATTGTAATGGTGGGCATTTTTGCAAGCCAGGCCTATGCGCAACTGGATGACTACAAATACATTGTCGTACCTAAGAAATTTGATATTTTTTCGGAGGTAAACCAGCACCAGACCAGCACCTTGGTCAAATACCTGTTTTCCAAAAAGGGTTTTACCACGGTCTATGACGATACATATCCCGATGACCTGAACAGCAACCGTTGTCTGGGACTTTATGTATCCCTGGGCGATGAATCTTCCATGTTCATGACAAAAACATTTTTGATCCTCAAAGATTGTAAAGGGCGGGAAGTATTCATGACGCAGGAGGGCAGAAGCAAAAGTAAGATATACAAGGACGCATACAATGAAGCGATCACGGAAGCTTTCGAGTCGTTCGATACCTTGAACTATTCATACAGCGGTAAAGGCGAAAGACCGGAACCGGTGACGTTAAATTTTAAAAACGACGTAAAAAGCCTAGGAGAGGGCAAGGTCGACACGGTATCGCATACGGATAAAATGGATAAAGCGGTTCAGCTTAGAGAGGCCACCAAGGACAGGCATATCTATAAAAGTGTAGAACCGGTGGATTCCGATTATGTGAAGGGCAATGACACCATTTCAAATCCCGACGATGGGTCTGCCGATTCAGGGAAATCGGGAAAAGCCGCGGATGGAGAAAAGTCCATTGGGCAAGGTTTTACCATGAAGGAATTAGGCGATGTCGGAATCCTCTATGCCCAGGAAATTGTGAATGGGTATCAATTGGTGGATAGTACCCCTGCGGTCAGATTAAAGATATTCAAAACCACATTGCCCGATGTCTATATGGCCTCAATGGGCCAAGGGAATGGCTTGGTTTACAGGAAGAACGATCAGTGGCTTCTGGAATACTATGAAGGCGACAAGCTCCTCTTGGAAGAATTGGACATTAAATTTTAATGGTCATATTTATCCTTCCAGCGGTTTTTAAGAAATTCTTTGATGGCCTGTTCCCTCTGATTTTGGCCAGGTTCATAAAATGATGTTCCCGACAGTTCGTCCGGTAAAAATTCCAACGCCACAAAATTGTGCGCATAATCATGGGCATATTTATATTCCTCCCCATATCCCAGATCTTTCATAAGTTTGGTCGGTGCGTTCCGCAATTCGAGGGGCACGGACAAATCTCCCGTTTCCTGCACTTTCTGTTGCGCATTTTTGATGGCCATATAACTGGTGTTGCTCTTCGCAGCGGTGGCCAGGTAAATCGCACATTCGCTCAAGATGATCCGCGCTTCCGGATACCCGATCGTGGTCACCGCTTGAAAGCAGGCATTGGCGATCACCAGGGCGGTTGGGTTCGCCAGGCCGATGTCCTCCGAGGCCGAAATGATCATGCGACGCGCGATGAACTTCACGTCCTCCCCACCTTCGATCATCCGCGCCAGCCAATATACCGCGGCATTGGGATCGCTTCCCCGAATCGATTTGATAAAGGCGGAGATAATATCGTAGTGCTGCTCTCCGGTCTTATCGTATAAAACCGTGTTCTTTTGGACCTTTCCCATGACCAAGGCATCGGTAACGGTGACATTGTTGGAGGGTTCCGAATTCACCACCAATTCAAAAATATTCAACAGTTTTCTTCCGTCTCCTCCCGATAGGCGCAAGAGGGCTTCCGTTTCCTTTAAAACGATTTTTTTTGATTTTAGGAGGGTATCCTGTGATAGTGCCCTTTTCAGAAGCGCCTCCAAGTCTTCTTTTCCGAATGGATTCAAAATGTACACCTGACATCGCGACAATAGGGCCGGTATCACCTCAAAGCTCGGATTTTCGGTGGTCGCACCAATTAGGGTGACCCACCCCTTTTCCACAGCGGCGAGCAAAGAATCTTGCTGAGACTTGCTAAATCGATGTATTTCGTCAATGAACAGTATGGGGTTTTTTGAAGTGAACAGGCCACCGCTTTGTTTGGCCTTATCGATGACTTCACGAATGTCCTTTACCCCGCTGTTGATCGCGCTCAAGCTATAAAAGGGCCTCCCACTTTCATTGGCGATGATATTGGCCAAAGTGGTTTTACCGGTACCCGGAGGCCCCCATAGAATGAGGGAGGGGATGATGCCTTTTTGTATTTGGTGCGTCAGCGAGCCGTTTTTGCCCACCAAGTGCTGCTGGCTTACAAAGTCTTCCAAACTTTTGGGGCGTATCCTTTCTGCTAGCGGTTCGTTCATTCGGTAAAATTAAGATAAATCCTAGGATGACAATATTTCATGTTTCCCATTTGTGGTCGGTTTATTGCAGATTTACACTTAATTTTAAACTATGACCGATCATCATTATTTTAAATTCACGAATGCGGTAGTCATTGCGCCTTTAATTTCGGTTTTGGCCATATGGACCATCTTTTGGCTGGAACTGCGGTTGCAGACCAATTTTAATGATTATGGCATCTACCCTGGCACCTTCGAAGGCTTAAGAGGTATACTTTTCAGTCCATTCATACACGGTTCTGTGGAGCATCTGTACAACAATACCATTCCCTTGGCCATTCTCATGGCCGGTCTGTTCTATTTTTATAGGGACAATGCCTTTAAGGTCCTGGTTTTGGGTATTTTGGCCTCAGGACTCATCACTTGGGCCATCGGAAGGCCCTCCTACCATATTGGGGCGAGCGGGGTTATTTATCTTTTGGTCAGTTTTATATTTTTCAAGGGATTGATCACCAAGTACTATAGGCTCATTGCGCTATCCTTGATCGTGGTTTTTATTTACGGGAGCATGCTTTGGTATATTTTCCCTATTGAAGACGGAATTTCTTGGGAAGGCCATCTCGGGGGTTTCCTAAGCGGACTTGCCTTGGCGTTCTTCGTGAAGTCAAATGTTCCTTCCCCTAAAAAGTATGCCTGGGAACATGACGATTTTAATGAGGCCGATGACCCCTTTCTACAGCATTTTGATGCGGACGGAAATTTCATTGAAAAAAAAGCCGACGACCATCCCTTGGAGGATCAACCGGTCAAGGTGGTCTATACCTTTAAAAAAGATCCGAAATCCGGTCAGGAAGACTGAGAGGAATTGCTATTTCACATAAAGGCGTTGGCGCACCACTTCATACAAAAATACGGCACAGGCCACCGAGACGTTCAACGAACTGATCTCGCCCAATATGGGCAATTTCGCCGTCTGGTCGGCCACTTTTAAAATTGAGGGGGAAATGCCCCTGTCTTCCGATCCCATGATGATGGCGCAGGCCTCTGAAAAGGAGATGTCGTAGATGCTGTTGTCTGTCTTTTCGGTAGCCGCCACTACTTGTACGCCGCTGGCCTGTAAATAGAAAACCGCATCCTTGATATGATCGACCTTCACGATGGGGACTTTGAAAGCGGCGCCCGCAGAGGTCTTTATGGTATCGGCGGTAACCGGAGCGGCGCCCTTTTTTTGGATGATGATCCCATCGACCCCCGTGCATTCGGCGGTACGGATGATGGCGCCAAAATTGCGCACATCGGAAAGCTGGTCGAGCAGCAGGAATAAAGGGGCTTTTTTTTCTTTCATTACCTTTTCCACCAGGGCTTCCAGTTCGAAAAAAGTGATGGGGGAAATATTGGCCACCACCCCTTGATGGTTGCTTTGGGTGAGCCGGTTCAACTTCTCAATGGGCACGTAGGAAGCGTTGATGCCCTTTTTGCGGATCAAGGTTTCCAATTCCCTAAAAAGATCGCCACGCAGCCCTTTTTGGATAAACACTTTATCGATCGGTTCCTCGGCATGGATCGCTTCCATAAGGGCTCTGATCCCGAATATTTGGGTGGTTTCTTTCATAGGGTAAAGGTAAATAAAAAACCACCCCGCTTAAACGGGATGGTTTTCACAATATCGGTATGTTTTATTTAGAGTGTGTTCAAAAATTCAATGGCTTTGATCAGGTCGGCCTCCTCCTTGACATTGAGCTCGTTTTCTTTTAAAAATACTTTCAGTTTTTCCTTTGCCGTGACATCGGTGATGAGCTTGATCAGTTTGCTGTTTTTGACCGTGATTTCATCCATTCGGTTCACGCCTTCTTTCTGAAAATAATATTCGGTGAACTGGGAGAACCTGCTGGGCACCGCTTTGGTAAATGAGCTGGTTGCGGGCTTCCCTTCCGTAAACTTCACATGGGTTCTTTTATACAGATCATAGGTATCGCCTTCGAGCAAAGTAATCAGGTAACCGTTCATGGTCCTTCCTTTGGCGTCCACGAAGGTCTTGAAACCCATTTTTTTGCCATCGATCAAAATACTGATGTTCTTGTCACGGGCCAAACTCTTAACGCCTTCTTCCTCCAAATTCGACTTTTTGATCTCTATCTCTTCATTCAGCGCATTGTGCCTGTAGTACATACTGCCCAGATTTTCGTCTTTGTAGAACATGGTCGTGGGCAAGAATGTATTGGACACATAGGGCGATCCTTGAAAATCATCAAAATAATTTTTTAGTTTCTCGGCCCTTTCATAGGTAGGACCCAATAAAGAGTTGATCTGTGCGGAAACCCCTCCAATAGAATTACCCCCGGTGGTGAGGTTTGAGGCGACCTGTCCGGAATATTGCGCCAGACCAATCTGGGCGGCCAGCAAGGGAAGGATTAGGTAAAATAACTTTTTCATCACATTTTGTTTTGTAAGCGGTGTAAAAATAAGGAATAAGTTGTTGCCGAACCTTAACGGGAAGTTAATTTGGGATGAATTTATAGGCATTTAATCGATTATTGTTCGTAGCGTCCAGCAAAAAGGCTTCCCCGTTCAAAGTGATCCATGTCATATTTTTTGAGTTTCCGTTGAGGTAGAGACCGGTTTTTTCATAAGGCATGGCCTCATACCCATTTTTGCCGTTAGAACGCAGGACAAGGCCTGAAATGGCGTCCAGGCGGGGGGTTTCCACCTCCATTTCATAGAGATTTCCGGCCAATATGCAATCTTCAAAGCCGTCCTTGTCAAAATCGGCGAAGGCAACGCTCAACAGGGGAAACTGCTGGGCATAAATGGGCAAGGCCATCTTTTCAAATTGACCGTTACCCTTGTTGAGCAGCAAAATCGATTTAAATTCTGTTACCTCCCCCTCATAGGATTGGCTGAGCTTTTCCCCATAAATATCGGTCATGGTGGCGTTTGCAAATTCGGAATACGTGCCGAACTTCTCTTTGATGAACGGCATTTGTTGGGAAGTACATTCCCTGCCCCTCACCGGCACATATTCCCCATGGTATTCCTTGCTCAAAACCACATCGTTTACCCCATTATCATCAAAATCATTGGCAAAGATCTTAAAGGGTTTATCGATGCTTGCCTTAAACTTGAGGTTGAGGCCCACATTGCCCACCAGATAATCCTTAAGGCCGTCATTGTTGATGTCAGTTTCATGGATCGAAAACCACCAACCCTTGTCGTTCCAGGTACTATCTGGGGGAAGCAGGGAAAATGTGCCTTTGTTATTTTTGAAAAAACCGATACCCGTCCATTCTCCCACGGCAATAAAGTCGTCCCAGCCGTCTTTGTCGAAATCGGTGGTGATGATGCTGTTGACGATGCCGAAATTGGCCAGTGCCGGCGCTTTTTCCAGGGTCACTTCCTTAAGTTCCCCGCCCAAGTTCTCATATAACGTTGAAGGACTGAATTTGGGATAGCTTTGGGGGATGACACGATTGCCCACCAAAATATCGCTGTCACCATCATGGTCGAAGTCGATGATGGAGACCGATTTTCCATTTTTCGGGAAGGCGCTCAACACCTTGCTCTCATATCGGCTCAAATTGCCTTTTCCATCGTTTAGGTAAATGCGATCTGCATAATAGGAAGAATTGGTGCCGAATTCGTTGCCACCGCTCACCACGTAAAGGTCAAGATCGTTATCGTTGTCGAAATCGAAAAAAACCGATTCCATATCTTCATATTGCCTATCGGCTTCCAAAAGGGCCGATTTGAGCTTGATGTAGCCCTTGTCGCCCTGCAGGAATAACTGACCGGCCTGTCCGGAGGCACCGCCGATGTACAGGTCCTCCTTGCCATCACCGTTGAGGTCGCCCTTGGACATGAAGGGCCCTAAAGTCGATTGTTTGTAGGGCAGCAGCACTTCGGTCTCAAAATCGTCGAAATAGTTTTCGGTATGTACAAAGTCGAGGCCTAATTTTCGGGCATCGAGGGTTTCGAAAAGGGTTTTTTCGGGTCCTCCCTTTTTTGTATCTGTTGCCTTGGCGTTCCGATGTTCGAAAGCTAGGGTGCTATTGGCTTTGACGCCATACTTGTTTTCGACTTTCCCATCTGGCCAGATTACGGTGACCGTATCCAACACCTCCGTCCTTCCCAGGCCAAAGTGAATGGTCGGGTCTTGGGCCGACATATAGCCCCTGACTCTTTTGCCCTCCTTGGTCTGCGATTTGCCCCCGTAGGAAATCCTGATTTTCGCAAAGGGATCGGAATTTTCCCCTTTAGTGGACACCTTTAAATAGTTGCCCAATGCGTTGTCGACCGTGGTATTCCGGTACAAAAAGGCATTTTCGTCCATATTGTTGACCACTAGATCCAGGTCCCCGTCATTGTCGAGATCGCCTTGAGCGGCCCCGTTGCTGAAGGAAAAATCGGCCAAGCCCCATTCACTGGCCTTTTCATTGAATTCAAGGCCCAAGCTGTTCTGAAAGAGGATGTTCGGCAGTTTCTCCGAAGGCATATCGTTGTACAGTTGTTTTTTGATTTCCAAGGGCAGGTTGTTGCCATACCTTTTTCTTGGTTTCGAAGACCTTGATCTGCAGGTCGTTGTCAAGGGCATACCGTCGGTAACCGTTGGTGATGAAGATGTCGGCATCCTCGTCGTTGTCGTAATCGGACATCAGCACCGACCAGCTCCAATCGGTATTGGCGGTTTCGGTGAGCTGGGCAATATCGTTGTATTTGTCATTGCCCAGATTCAACTGCAGCGTATTGTACATGTACTGGTACTGAAAATTCGCTTTGTTCACCAAATAGTCGAAGCGTGAATTGCTCATGGAAGCCATCAGGGTTTTTGATCGTACATGATCACTTGACGACATGTCCAAAACAAAGATGTCTTGAAGGCCATCGTTATCGATATCCGCAATATCAAGGCCCATGCCATAGAAGGAGGTGTGGTTGGTAAAATCTTTGACGCTGTCGGTGAAGGTGCCGTTGCCATTGTTGGTGAACAGGGCATCGGGAATGTAATAATCACTGGCGATATAGATATCGAGCCAGCCATCATTGTTGATGTCGCTGATACAGAGCCCCAAGCCAAATATGGGGCGTTCAAGGCCCGCAGATTTGGTGACATCCACGAAACTGCCCTTGTCGTTGCGGTATAGATGGGAACTGTTGAAATAACGTTTTTCGGGATCGTTGCCCACTGTTCGGTACAGGCTGATGGGATCGAGACCATAGAGTTCGTTTTCGTTCATCACCAAACAATCGAGGTCCCCGTCCCGGTCATAATCAAAAAAGGCGGATTGGGTGCTTATTCCCATATCGGCCAGGCCGTAGGCTTCGGCCTGTTCCTCGAAGGTTAGGTCACCTTTGTTGATGAACAACAGGTTCTTGCGGTCGTATCGGGTATTCGGGCCTCCTTGGGAAACATAGATATCTTTAAAACCATCGTTGTTGATATCGACAAAGGTGATGCCGTTCGACCATTTTTTACCGGTGTTGATGCCGGCGTTTGCCGAAATATCCTTGAAGGTTAAGTTCCCTTCGTTCAGAAACAATTTATTGTCGACCTGGTTGCCGCAAAAGAAGACCTCAAGAAGGCCATCGTTGTTCAGGTCTTCAACGCCTACGCCTGCCCCATTGTAGAAATAGTCGAAATTGAAGAGGTTCTCCAAGGTCTCGACGTTTTCGGTAATATCATTGGAAAAATACAGATGGCTTGAATCACTCCTTACTTTTTCGAACACTGGAACTGTTACCGTTTTTCCATTTTTGAGTGTGGCAAGGCCATCTGGAGTATCTATTGTTTTTTCTTTACACGATGCCAGACAGAAAAGGATAAAAAGTGGTATTAACAAAAATATTCTCATTGACTGGATTTTACCATTTAAACTTTAGTAAAACTAAGGCAGGTCCAAAGCTTGGATTTCCGGAGCACTTTTAGAATAAGAGTATCCCCTCCAATAGAACCCCGGGGCCTTGAATTTCCATACTACTTCCTTTTCCCGGGTCACTTCCCAGAATCCAAAATCACCCTCGGTGATCAGGATGTTGCCATTTGGAAGCAGCACGGCGCCGGAAACTTTCTCTGAATACAGGTCGGGATCCGTAAAACTCCAGGTTATGTTCAGCTCATTGTTCGTATTCGCCTGCAGGTCATAGGCAGAAGGCAGTTCCAATTCAAAAACGGCAGATTGGCCAATGTCATTTCCATTTGAAAAGATGAGCATTTTGCCTTGGTCTGCCCCATAAAGTAAATTTGGAAAATGTTGATTATGGAACATTCGGTCACCCATTGAGTTTTCATAGGCTTCGGGATTGCCAAAACGATAAATAAGATCGCCTCCTTTCCCGTAATTTCCACCAGTGGATGAAGCAGCTTCTTCCTTGGTAGTACTATGATCGATGGCCCAGACCTCTGAATAAAAGTTTACGCTCAATAATATCACATCGTTCACCTCATCATAAGCTATGGCATTGGCGTGCATGATATCTCCCTTGATTTCGACAGAGTTTCCCGATTTTGGAACATAGTTAATATCAATGCGTTCCGGATGATCGGCTATGACGCCGAAATTGTCCTTTGCTACATCATGATCTTGGATCAAATGGTCCAAAGAATGCCATTCCCATACTATTTCGTTAGTGGAAGGGTCAATTTCAATGATGGATTCTGGAAATACACCCTCCTCCAACATAAAACCTGCCTGTGCCGCCAATTCTGCCGAGATCGTTTCCCAGACCATGGCAATAATGTTCCCATTGGGCAATAATTCGGCATCGTGGTGGGTTTCCCCCTCCGAGGTGGAATATATAAAATCCCAATCCACAGTTCCGTCAGGCGCTACGAATTGCAATCGACCGCCCTTGCCGCCTAACTGGATCTGGGGGTCATCCGATTCCAAGGAAGCCAATAGCTTTCCGTTTGGCAAAAGGAAAACATCATTGCCTATATTGTTGGTCAGGGTCCATTCATACAGTAAACGTGCTTCCTTGTCCATCAGGAAGACCCGGTTGGCACCGGCATTATTGACCAGAATATAATTCTCGTCGGTCTTGTCGGCATTGAATACTTCTACAACGCCCTCGGGGATAAAGTCCGGTGTTTCGTCAATGGGAATCTCCGGTTCTATCGGAATGGAATCATTGCTTATCAGTGTAGTGTCAACTCCGGCAAGGTTATCCGTAGAACAGGATTGTAACCCGGGCATCATAACCATCAGCACCATAACCGCCATGGGACGAAAGAGAAAGCCAATTTTCATCATTGCAAATTTTTTCAAAAATACGATTATTTCAAGGATTATTGTCGGGTCCTATTGATATTTGTGATACTGCAAAGGCAATATATAAGCTATGTGATAGGGCTTTTGAAAGATGTGATCCTTAATATTCCAAAAGATGGAAATCTTCATGTAAGATTGCCTTTCCAATGATGTAACGGGCTTTCTTCGTGGCGCATTTACTTAGTGAGGCAGATTTAGTCTAGGCCATTTTTTTAACCAATGACCGGTGTTTTGAAAAGCTAGGTCAAGTTACATTAAAGAATCTCGGTCTTTTGGGTGTCTTGTTTGGTTTTTGGCTTTAAACAAGGGAAGGAACAAACGATTAAAGCCATAGTTGATATTTTTGAAAAGTGCTACTCTTTGCGGGTATACCGAAGTATTCTTCAATAAGTCGTATTTGTATAGCGGTATTTGAGCTTGGGATATAGGAATAGAAAAAGGCCCAAACAACCAAGTTTGGGCCTTTAAATAAGATATAGCTGTACCTAGAAGTTCTTGATACAGTAATTGATCAGTTCCACTCCCGGAGGAGGGGTGGTCGCTGCATAGGCTTCTTGCGATGTTACGACGTTACCACTGGCCGAAGTAACTGTGTAAGCAACTTCAGCGTCAAATGCGCCTGAGGTGAACGTGATCGAAATGGTCTCCGTTCCAACGGGTACATCAATTGTATATTCTATCGTCTCAGAAGCCGGTGAAACACCATCGGCATCTTCATTGGCAATTATAATTGGGGCTGCGCCATCCAATGAAACATTTAAACTGGCTCCGTTCCAACTATCCCCATAGGCATCCGTTGTGGAGAAAATCCACGTGCCTGCAGTGGGAGGTGTTGGTGGGCAAACGATCGTTGCCGTGTAAAGAAATGGTGAAGCGAAGAAAGATCCTGTCAAGGTTCCCGAGTTCTGTGCAAAAGAATACTTTCTGCCATCGCTTAGGACCAATTCAAAACGAACCCTGAATTCATCACCGCCATCAATCTCACTTTCAGCAACGCCTGTTGCACTTAAAAGTTCTGGCAATGTTATTTCATAGCCAAATCTTGGAAAGCCAAACTCGCCAACCGTAAAAGTTGATTTGGGTACGGTTCCGACCAAAATGTCGGAAGTGCTGGCTCCCTTGCCGTTATCTGGCGTATTGTCCCTAAAACTGGCGAACACGTCTACAGTTTCAACGAGATTGCCATTTTCAACGTCCTGGACTTCCAGTTCAACTCCAAAAAAGCCTTCTGCAACCCCAATGGGCAATTCGTTGGAAGTGACATTCACCGTCCTCAAAATCGCACCCCTTAAGGTGTTGTCCGTAATATCGTCGACCACGGCGGTCCCTTCATCGCATGAGCTGAACAGCAGCGATGCCAGTGCCAATACACTAAAATATTTATAATTAATTTTCATCATCTTGCTTTTTTAGGTTATTAATTGGCCGGTGGGAATGCAGGGCTTGCGGGATTTGTGTCCCAGAATACCTGTTCTGTTAGCGTTAATTTCTGAGTCAGATTCGAATTGGTGATCACCTCATCCGAAGGATACAGGAACGATCTTGGGAAGGCTCCTGGATTGGGCTCCCAGTTCGGGGTCAATGTATCCGGAAATCCTGTTTTCCTATAATAGTTGTAAGACTCCGCACCACCGCCAAACAAAGCAATCCAATATTGGATAGCATAGACGTCCTCTTTGGCAGCGCCTGTCGCAGCATTGAAATCTGCCACAATCCCGTCCACATAAGCGGTTACTTCCGCTGCGGTGGGCTCAAACGATTTGTCGGAGGTTGCGTCCAAAGCGGCATAGGTCTGTACCTTGGCGATCGATTTTTCCATTCCCGCTTTCATGAAGGCGGCTTTTTGGGCATCACTGCTTGCTACCTCACCTCTCCAGAAGTCGACATAGGAGGCAAGGATGATGGGCTCAATACCTGCACCACCGCCACCTAATCCAAGACCTACGACATCGAAACTGTCGTCATCGAAGCGGCCACCTGCAGGGTATACCCCTGATGCAGTTCTCTTAAAGCCATCTGGAGGCGTACCCTCGTCATTACCGTGTGACCTTCCCCAGTAGCCGTTGGGCACACTGCAGTAGGTAAACCCGCCATCGATATAATGTTGGGGAGGTACCACCAAGGTACAAGCCAGGAATTCCTCACTTGCGGGTTCTCCGTCGGCACCTGGGGTGACGCTTTCCTGTCGGTAAAAATAATACCGAATCCTGGGGTCATCCAAGTTCAACATGGTTTCCATAGTCCAGTTCGACTGATAAATATTGGCTCCGGCCGGGGTATAGTCCGTACCATAGTCTGGATGCCGGGTGTCTGGTGCCAATTCCCTTTTACCGTACTGGAACTGGAAATCATCGGCATTCGAGCTGATAAAATTATTGCCCGCGATGATCGCGTTGAATGCAGCAGTATCTCCGGTTACGAAATAAGACCTCAAACGGATCGTGTTGATCAACTTGATCCATTTGGCGGTATCCCCTCCGTAGAAAAAATCCGTGGCGCCTTGTGTTAATGGTGCAGTGCTCAACAATGCTTGGGCCTCGTCCAACAATTGGTAGGCAGACGCATAAACGGCAGGACCGTCATCCAATAATGGGGCAGGAAATTCTGCAGGATTATTGGTTTGTGAAAATGCCGCTTTTCCAAGATAATCAACCAATAGCATCAAGGTATGTGCTTGCATCACCTTGCTCACCCCTACGTGAAAATCGTAGTTGATGCTTCCGGTATCGTTGATCAGTTCCAGGTTGGAGATGTTGGTGAACATACCTACCCCTTGGCTACTGTACGTCCTTGACCAAGTACCGTTAAAAGTACCCCCTGGGAAGTTGTTGAAATAATCCCTTCCGCCCATATAATCGATCCGGGTCAAACTGGCCCCTAAATCGTTCATTTGGCCAAACCGAGCAGGAGCGCTTTCATCAGAAAAATCTTAAGGACGACTTTGGAGCCGGCGCCGAGGGCCATTAACATTTGAATTTCTCGTCTTCTTTCATGACATTGGCGTACATGTAGTTCGCAATGCTCCACCCACGAGAACAATGATTGCGAGAAAGATCATCGAAAGGCTTGCCATCATTTGATTGGTCTGGATCTGCGTATCGATAATCTGGGTGATGGTTACGACTTTGGCATCAGGTAGGAGCTTGTTGAGACTTTCGATCATCCGCCGGTGATCTCACTGCAACATCCGACGATCTCGATAGCATTAATGACCGCCCCTTTTCCGGCCATCTCTTGTACGGCGTGGAGGTGTGCGAATACTCGTGAGTCGTCTACGGTTCCCGTTTTCGGGAGGACAGCGATGATGCTGAAGGTCCTGCCGAGTAGATCCACCGAATCCCCTTCATTAAGGCCCACCGTCTCAGCCACCTCGGAGCCGATAAGCGCTTCGGTGGGTTCCAGATTATCGATCACGCGAGTTCGAACGAGAGAGTCTTACTCGCAGGAGTTTCGCCAAACCAGGAACATCCGCACCGCAACCTATATGTCGAGTAAATATTCCTGCTCCGGCCCATGCGGCTTTGGCTTGAAACTCGCTCTTGGGAAGAATACCGGTCAAGATGATATCCTGTTCCCCCCAAATTCGTTGTAACGGAGAGTTTAGGGAGAGAGGTTGTCTACACCTCTGGATGTCTGACATGGCTATTTGTGCCACGTATTGTTCGGGTAGTTCCTCATTCTGCATGTCAGCGGTGTAGTCAGTCCTGGAGAGTCACGGATTTGGGGACAATGAGAGCGTTTGCTCTAAGGCATCGAGTTCTCTCGCTACCGCCATCTCCGAGTAGTGGGAGATATTCTTGATGGCTACGATCACGGTGATTCCAAGCAGGATTGCAAGGAAACTCGTGATGAGCTGGTTCTTCCGTTCGAAGATCTCTTTCCAGACAAGGGTGCGGATGTTCATTCTTAGAGTCCCTTCTCATCTACCGAAAACTGATTTGACCTTCGCGATGATTCCCTTCTTCTGGGGTTAGGTTGGGACGAGATACCGTCGGAGGCGCCACACATCCTCGCCCACATCCATCGGGGCCACAAGCACCGCCTGGACCGCAGGCACTGCTTGCTTGCAGTTTTGAGATCAGCATGGTCTTCGTGGTTCCCCCATGAATTTACCGATCACCGCACCTGGAGGCGCCATGAAGACGGTCTGAGCCACGGTGACACTTGGATCGATTTGTAACTGCGATAGAAACCTGCCTTCCGCTGGGTCGGCCGGATTCAGAAAGACGGTCTCACTAATCGGTCCCAATTGTGGGTCCGATCTTAATCCCATTGACACCCACCATTGCCGACTCATTCGATTGTGTGGCCTGATTTTGAATACCAGAGGAGGACAAGTTTTCTCGCTTGAAGCGCCTTCATTGAGCTGTCCGTGCGGGAGGATGCCAAAGGACTGAAGTAGTTGGGTTTCGGTGGAGGGACGACCGGGAGTCCCCGCCGTGAGCGGCGCCGTTCGGGAGCCACCGAAAGAACCATAGGCATCGGCGCTCGGCTCACGTCATAAAAATCCACAACCGGTTTTCGTTCGGATCGAGGATGTTGATCGCCAATGGGTCTGCCCGGTTTGCCACCTTCGACATCGTGGCCTGAAACACGTTCCACATCGCGACAGTCGGTTGGTCCTGTACCGACATAAAGAATAAAAACAGATAACGATTGCTATTTTGAGCGCGCGTTATAGCCGCCATTCCCTTGTTGGTATCGGGAAGGGTGGTGGGTGGACCGGATGCGACCTCTGGGACGGGTTGGACACCGCCGGTTGAGAGGTCCGATCGTCTTCGAACCAGGGGTCGACTTCCTGAGCGAACTACAGGAATCGCGAGCATCAAGGTTGCGGGCACCACAAATGGGCCGCCTTACGATTTCTCATTGGAAAAGGCCTCCTGAAATCTGGGCGGGACATACTTCGATTATTGGCGAAGTATCAATTATGAGTCTCGTCCCTGTCAAGGGAGACTCAATCTGTTTTTGAACCATCGGACCGTGATAGCCATCCCACCGCCGCAGGTCGAGTTCATGCGGCATGTGGTGGCGTCTATGTCTTCACCGCCGTCTTCTGATATTGGGTAGGCGATGGCCACCATATCATCGGCCCCGACAAATCTGGTGCCACCCAAACTAGAATCGGGATTGGATGGCGTTCTCCAGCGCCAGTCTTCCCACCGAAAGATCGTAGCAAGATCGAAACTGTTCACATTCTTCACATTGTTCCCATGCCTCGAGATCGGTGGCGATTTCTTTACTCTGGATTCCGATACCTTGGCTCCGGAGGGTCACTGTAAAAACCTGACCCTTCGTAGACGTGTTCAATCCAAGTCCTCCAAACCTGGGAAGATCGTCCCGAAACATTTTGGCGCTTCCGGGTTTCGTGTGGGCGGGACGCTGGGATTTGCTAGGATTTGCGTCGTCATGAGAGACAAAGATTTGTACGCGCAGATCCTGGGCATCCAACATCCTTGGGTTGTCCGAGAAGTCGATCTCGACCTTGAAGAAGGCGAGGTCTGTGTCCATGTGTGTTACGACCCGCAGGGTGGGCTGCGGTGTCCTGAGTGCGGAGCGGAGGTTCCCGGTTACGACACCCGTGAGCGGCGTTGGCGTCACCTGGACACGTGCCAGTACAAGACGATTCTGGTCGCGGAGATTCCTCGTTGTCGGTGTCCGAACACGGCGTCCGCCAGGTGGACGTGCCCTGGGCCGAACCCGGTTCGAGGTTCACGGTTTTGTTCGAGGCGTTGGTGATCGATTGGCTGCGGGAGGCCTCCATGGCCGCCGTTTCGCGGAGACTCGGGGTGAGTTGGGACCAGATCGACGGCGTCATGAAACGCGGGGTCAAGCGGGGATTGGATCGACGGGAAGAGACCACTCCGAAGCATGTTGGCGTGGACGAGACCTCGTTCAAGAAGCGACACCAATATGTCACGGTCGTTCAGGACCAGGAGAGCGGTCATGTGCTCCATGTCGGAAAGGGTCGGGGACGCGAAAGCCTGGACGATTTCTACAAAACCCTGGGGAGAGAGCGGCTTTCGCGCATCGAGTCGGTCTCGATGGACATGCACCAACCGTATATTCAGAGCACCCTCAAGCACGTTGCTGTAGCCGAAAAGAAGATCTGTTTCGACAAGTTTCATGTGGCCATGCACCTGGGAGAGGCGGTCGATAAGGTGCGCCGCCAGGAGCACAAACAACTGACCGGTCGAGGAGACGAAACGTTGAAAGGGACGAAGTATCTTTGGTTGCGCAATCCGGAAAAGATGAAGGACGAGGATTGGTGGTCTCTGGAAGGACTGAAAGACTGCGCGTTGCGAACCGCCCGAGCGTGGGCGATCAAGGAATTCGCGATGACGTTGTGGGACTATGTGAGTCGAGGCTGGGCGGTGAAGGCGTGGAAGGGCTGGCTCGCTTGGGCGCAACGTTGTCGGCTTGAGACCCGATGAGGAAAGCCGCCAAGACGGTGAAGAATCATCTATGGGGAATTATCAACGCCATCGTCCTGAAAAGAAACAACGCCCGCTGCGAGAGTCTGAACGCCAAAATCCAGAAGTTAAAGAAGTGGGCTTGCGGCTATCGCAACCCCGAACGATTCAAAACGATCATCATGTTTCACCTCGGTGGATTGGACCTTTATCCGGCAGGGATCCGACGATCACGCGCGCATGAAGAACCGCGCCCCGGCTGACCCGCCCACACGAAACCCGGAAGCGCCAACATTTTTCCTTTCAGACATGCTGAACTCCTTTTTTCGTATCCGTTTCAATTGCTTCCTTATCCCATCGAACCAACCCCGCGTCCGATTACAGAATGCGCACACCGACAGCATGACCGGGACCTCGACGAACACTCCAACGACAGTCGCCAAAGCCGCTCCGGATTCTGGACCATAAAGGCTATCGCGGTCGCGACAGCGAGTTCGAAGAAGTTGCTGGCCCCAATTAAGGCACCAGGACCGCCACAGCGTGTTCCACCTGAAGATTACTTGCATCAGACCATCCGCCAAAGAGGAGTTGAAATAGACCTGGATCAGGATTGGGATGGCGATCAGGATCGCATGAAAAGACCGTCCGGTGATGTTCTCTGCCTGGAAGGCGAAGATGAAACGAGGGTGGCGAGAAGAGCGATGACTGCGACGGGATGGAATTTCGGAAGGAATACTTCATTGAACCAGGTTTCACCCTTGGATCGGATTAACCAAACCCGGGAAATCGTTCCTGCGACGAGTGGGATGACGATGAAGGAGATCACCGCGTAGATCAGCACCGCGAAGGGAACGGTCAGAGCGGATGTTCCCGCGATCAAGAAGGTCACAATCGGCGCGAACAACACCAACATGATCAGATCGTTGACCGAGACCTGAACCAAGGTGTAAGCCGGGTCGCCATCGGTCAGGTAGCTCCAGACGAAAACCATTGCGGTGCATGGAGCCGCCGAAAGGATGATGACACCCGCGATGTACTGGTCGGCCAGTTCCGGACCGATAAGCGGGAGGAAGAGGTGTTTGAAGAAGACCCAACCCAAGAATGCCATGCTGAAGGGTTTCACCAGCCAATTGACGAAGAGGGTGATCAGCAGCCCTTTGGGTTTTTTCCCGACCCGCATAATCGAGGGGAAGTCCACCTTCGACATCATCGGATGGATCGTCAGCCAGATGAGAATGGCGATGGGGATGTTGATCTGACTTCCGGCGCCGAGTTCGATGTCCCTTAAGGACTCGGTCAAACCTGGAAGGAGTTTCCCGATTCCCACACCCACGATCATGCATAAGGCGACCCATAGGCTGAGGTATCGTTCGAAGACGTTGAGGTGTTTTTCCTGCCCAGTGGTACTTCCCGTTTCGACGGCTCCGTCTCCATCCTTCATTTCCTTCTCGATGGGTTCCAGAGTCTGATGACGGTTATGTTGCTACTTCACTCGGGAATATTGACTCGAGCTACATTTCGTTATATGGCGAAGTGTAGGTCTTGTATAACCGTATGTGAATCTTTGAGGTCTCCGCCAAGTGACTTGGCGGTTGGCAACTAAGATGGAGGCTGAGCGGGTTAATGTCAGGGTTTCGGGTCTTGGGTCGCATGGTTGCTGTTCATCGGCTAGTCGATCCCGGATCCTCGATCCATCCTTAAAATTTGGGCCTCAATTTCTTTTTTAATTCATTAGAATATCTCTTGACAAGCCACTTGTGAGGGATATGTTTTAATAAATTAAAATATGATACCGGATCACCGATGCCACGACCCTCTTCACAGCACCCCACCGAACTCGAGCTCGAGATCCTTAAAGTCTTTTGGCGGGAGTGGGCCTCACTCGCGAAACATGTTTGCGAGGAGATCCGGTCCTTCTGAAAGCTCGCCTACACCTCCGTCCTCACCATCATGAACATCATGACCGAGAGGAATACCTGAAGCGCACCGAGGGGAAGAGTTTCCTCTATGAGGCGATCATCCCTGAAGAAGAGACGACCGAGAGCATGCTCAGCGATCGGTCGACCGTGCTTTTGGCGGCTCGGTGACCGCAACCATGGTGAACCTGCTTGAAACGGGTGACATCGACGAACAAGAACTCAGCAACTTTCGTAAACTATGCACCAAAAAGGGAAGGAGGTTCGGCATGAATCCTTTTCGCACTGTTTGACTCCACGCCACATGCGTCTTGCGACCGCCTTTCTCCACTTCCTCTGGCAGGGCGCATGCTCGGAATTGGGGCCTCGGTTTTAGCATTTGCATTTCGGACACATTCGGCCAATTCCCGGTTCTTGTTTACGCCACGAGCCTTTTCTCATGGCGATTTGTGTCCCCGCGACTTCCCTCTATTTGGAATCGTCCGAGATGATTGCAGATGTT